>NZ_AOIO01000001.1 GCF_000337555.1 Natrialba asiatica DSM 12278
CGAGTTCGAGTTCTGGCTGAGCCAGCGAGAACTCGGTACTGACGCTTTCGTCCTCATCGCCGCTGAGGAGGACGTTGCCCTCTTCGAGCGAGACGTTGAGTTCGTATGCCTCGTCGTTCTCGAGGAAGTCGTAGCTGTTCAGGGAGAAGAGAACAGTGCCGTTCTCTTCGTCGGTTTCGACGATCTCGATGTCGTCACCAGTGAAGTCGCCCTCACCGATGGACCAGGTTTCTGGCTCAGCGTTTGCGCCAGGGTCAACCTCGGTCACGGAGATATTGACATCGTTGCTATCGAGACTGTCTGCGTCGTCATCCTCGCTGAGGAGCGCGAAGACGTCTTCCGCTTCGATAAGACCGAGCAGCTGGTCACCGTTCGCGATCTCGTCCGTTGCGGTGACGACCGTATCGTCGAGGTCGTCACCAGCAGGAGCCGTCGCGCTTGCAAGGTCACTCATGCCGTTGCGGTCGCCGAGGTAGAACGACGAGCCGTCGGTCTTGTCAGTGACGGTCGTGTCGTTTGCAGCGATACCAGCAGTCAGGCTGTAACTCTCGTCTGGTTCGAGCGGGGCGTCAATGCCGTCGGTACTGGAGAGGTGCTCGAGCGAGTCGTCACTGTCTGCGAGACTGAAGGCGCTTGCGCCGACCTCCGTCGTGTCGTACTCGATCGTGACGTTGCCGCTGTCACTCGTGTCTTCAACTTCGAGCAGCGTCTGGTAGTTGGTCGTGTCTTCGTCACCGAACTGGACGTAGACCGCTCCGTCGTAGTTGTCGATGTTGACAACGATTTCGCCGGTGTTACCCAGGTTCTCGTTGAACGTGTCCGGGAACGTGATGTCGCCCTCAGGCGTCTCTTCGACGGAGAACTCGTCAGACTCTGCAGTCACGCCCGTTGACAGTTCTT
>NZ_AOIO01000002.1 GCF_000337555.1 Natrialba asiatica DSM 12278
AGAGATGTGTATAAGAGACAGGACTTGCGTCGCCCTCGACGCGCGGGAGCGCCTCGGCGGTGATCTCGGCATCGTGCTCCTCGATCTGGAACTGGAGATCACGCAGCACGTCGTCGAAAACAGCATCGAGTTCGATCGATTCCAGCGGGTCGCCCTGCGTTTCGACCCGCGAATAGTCGAGCAACCCCTTGATCATTCCGCGCATTCGGTCGGCCCCGTCCACCGCGAACTCGAGGTACTCTTCACCCTCCTCGTCGAGCGCGTCCTCGTACCGGCGCTCGAGGAGTTGCAGGTAGCTCGAGACCATCCGGAGCGGTTCCTGGAGGTCGTGGGAAGCAGCGTGGGCGAACTGCTCCAGACGTTCGTTCGACGCTTCGAGCCTCTCGATCACCTCCTCTAATCGTTGCTCGCGCTGCTTGCGCTCGGTCACGTCCTGGGCCGCTCCGCGGAACGAAACGAGTTCATCGTCACCGATCTCTGGATCCCCCTGCAGTCGGAGCCAGCGAACCTCACCGCTGTCCATCTGAATCCGTGCCTCAACGTCGAAGGAATAGCCGGAGTCGAGCGCTGTCTCGACGGCATCCGTGACGATCGGCTGATCCTCTTCGTGGTACATGTCGAGGGTTTCGTCGAGCGGCGGTTCCTCGTCGTCGGACACCTCCAAGAGTTCGAAGATGTGGTCGCTCCAGAACACCTCCTTCGTGTCCGGGTCGATTTCCCAGCCGCCGACGTCAGCGATGCACTCGGTCTTCTCGAGCAGATCGAGCGCCCGTTCGAGTTCGCGTTTGCGTTCGACCTGTTCGGTGACGTCGCGCGTCAGCGCCATCTGGGCGGTCGTCCCATCTGGGCGACGGAGAGGGGCCGCGTGCGTTTCCATGTGGTGGCGCGTGCCCTCCAGCCCGATGATGTCGAATTCCAAGGTGCCGCGTTCGCCCCGGCAAATCTGCTCGTTGAACTCGCGGAACCGCTCGCGGTCCTCGGGGGCGATCAGATCGTAGACGCAGCCGCCGACGACGTCCGCGTCCGAGTCGGCTTCCAGCATCTCCAGCCCGGCGGGGTTTATCTGGAGCAGGGTGCCGTCGGCCCCGACGGTCTTGATGCATTCAGGAGCGGTCTCGATGAGCGCACTCAGATGGTCCGTACGCTCGCGCAGTTCTTGCTCGCGCTGGCGGCGCTCAAGTTCGTACTGCACCCACTGTCCCATCAGGTGATGAAACGTACGTTCGGCTGCAGAGAATCCATCTTCTCGAGGCTCGTTCGAGACGAAGAAGAACGTTCGATCGACATCACTGTCGAATTCGAGGTGACTTCCGAGGTAAGCCTGCACGCCGAACTGTTCGTAGCACAGTTTGCCTTCGAACCCATTACTCGCAGGATCAGAGACAGCAGCGGTTTTGCCGTCGTCTGTGACAAGTTGGCAGTAGGTTTCGGAGAGCGGGTACTGCTTGCCCGGCACGAGGTGGTCGTGCTCGCCGCTGATCGTCTCTACCTCGAACAAGTCGGTCTCCGGATCGATTCGGGCGATCCCACCGTATTCAAGGTCGAATCGATCGCATCCCAACTCGATAACCGCCTGGATTTTTTCCTCGAACGGCCGGTCGGGATCGGCGGTGATTTCGTACAGTCTCCGCTGGGCTCGTTCCCGTTTCCTGCGCTCGCTCATGTCGCGGACCACCGCGAGTACGACTGGACGGCCGTTATGTTCCATCGGAGACGCAGAAATCTCCGCCGGAACCCGACCCCGCTCTTTGGTGTAGCACGTGAGTTCATCCATCCAACCAGTGCCGTCATCGAACACCCCCTCAACGAATTCTTGGAACTTATCGAGTTCGTCGGGGTGTATGTCTGAGGGACCAAGGGTTAGCAATTCGTCGTGCGTGTAGCCGAGCATCTCGGTTGCGGCCTGGTTCGCGTCGACGATTTCGTCTGC
>NZ_AOIO01000003.1 GCF_000337555.1 Natrialba asiatica DSM 12278
AGAGATGTGTATAAGAGACAGCTCCTGCAACGTCCGCATCATGCGATCGACCTTCGCCTCCATCGTCTCGGAGCCGAAGAACTTCTCGGGCGGCGTGTAGTAGACATTCTGCGAGACGGTGTTATCGGATACGACGTGCGGGTGGGTCTTGATAACGTCGTGGATGACCGATGTCGGGAACCGCTCTCGGTTGTACTGACACATGACGGCGTAGTCCTCGTTCTGGTAGAGCGGATTAAGCACGGCCTCGTACTCGACCAGTTCATCGGCGTCGGTGTCACCCTCCAGCGCCCACGTCATCTCGGCGGCCGCTCTGAGTCCCGTGTAGCCGTCCTCGTCTCTCGCCTGTTCGAGCGACTCCTCCCAGAACTCCAGCATCGTGGTCCGATCGAACTCGCCGGTTCGGCGGTACGTGTCCGTCGGTGCGAGGACGGAGAGTGCACCCGATTCGAGGGCGGCATCCACGTCGATGCCGTATGCTCGCATCGCCCTCAGGACATCGTCCCTGGCGTTGTCGTCGGCGACGTACAGACACCGCTCGCCTCGTTCGAGCCCCTGTTCGATGAACGGAATCGCCGCTGCGAACTGGTCATCGCGGTCCTCGTAGATGAGTGCGAAATGATCGTTCGAGTGGTCGTGGTCGTCGGGGTGTTCAGCGGGTCCACGAAACTCCGTGCTCTGACGCAGTGCCTCAAGCCCGCTCTCGTGGCCCAGCGCGGCCCGCTGGTTGCTGCGCTCGAGTTCGTTACTCACTAAAAGGGAGTAGCCGACGAGGATCCTTAACTTTGGTCATCACCGGAACAGGTGACAACCTCTTAGCTTTGCACCTAAACGCGCTAGTAATTCTTATACGCTGGACAGGAGCAATACCACGCCCTTAGGGCGTTAGGACGTGACTATCGGTCTTCTTCGCCATCGGCAGCGATGGAGAGAAGATGTTGAACTCGTTCACTCGTTTCCGAGGTCCGTACCAGATCTCGATCCTGATCGTATTCGACGGCCCCTGCCTCGACCAGTTTTGGAATATGTGTATGGTAGAGCGACGTATGGATAGTTCGAACTTTTTCTTTCGAGATCTCTGTAATTGCCCCTTTGTTCCCGCGGACAGCAACATCCTCGGCCAAATCAGCCAGTGCGATCGCCTCCGAGTGATCTATTAGACACATAAGAACGTACCGACGGCGCTGGTTGGCGAGGAGGCCGAAAACTACCTCAAGCGATTGATTGTCTGAGTCACTGTACCTCACCACATCTCCTTCTGGGGAATGCCCAATCATATCTACTAGGAGGGCCCAGACACGGAAGGTAACTGTGGAAGTCGTATCTTCACGTGCTCGGGATTAAACAGCTATAGTCGAGAATAGAACGAATGTAGCAGTCCGCCGGTATTTTTGATCAATTGTCTCCTGACTCTTCATCCGACGACTCGTCCGTTTTTGCTTCTGATGGTTTTATTTATTCCGTAGTGACTTGGACGACATTTAAAATGCATCAATCTTTAACTAGGTCCGCCCCAAAGTGGTTGAACGGTTGAGTGTGAAAATCATTGATGATCTGCGTGGACACGATTTCGAGATCATCAAGACCCTCAAGTCCCGCACGGGTTTCATCGGCCGTGTCGGAATCGACGGCCACCGACTCGATATGGAGATTGTGAGATCCGGTTGTCATTTCGCGGACGTTGATCACGCCGGAGAGTTCTAACGCTTCCTTCGCCAGCTCGGTTCGTCTTGCAGTCGGCGCTCGACACACCATGAATAGGTGGAGCTCGAACCCGGCTTCCTCGTAATCGAGCTCCGGATGGTAGCCACGAATCACGCCTTCCTCGAGATAGTCGATGCGGTTTCGGACTGTGCTGGCCGAGGTACCGACCATATCGCCCATCTCTGCGGCAGTCGCCTCTCGTGCGTTCCCTTGGAGAACGTGGAGAATACCTCGATCGACATCGTCGAGATTATGAACCATGGTGGGGATAACGGGTTGATCACAAAAAGTAGCGTCGTCCGGATCAGGAGGGATTCTTCTCTGTATTTGGCATGCCGCTATTAACAAACTCGGGGTCATAGAGGTGCTGGCAGAGTACGGAACTCTATTCGATAGGGACTCCACTAATTTCTCTCTGGAACTCTCTCCGGTCCTCGCCGTATGCTCGCATTCGAACTGGGGCATTGTTCGCCGACCATTACGATATTCCCGAGGGCGATATCGAGGCTCATATTGACGAGAATTGAAACGGCAGCAAGCGATAATATCTCCCTTTCTCGAGTAGCTAACTAATTCATCGGCTTTCGAAGAGCCATATCTCGGTAGTCTGGAGAACGTTCAGATTCAAAATTAACTATTTTTGAAATATATCCAGAACCGATAGAACGCCACAGACGATGGATGATTTGTCCGGCTTCCAACGGAACCTGCTGTTCGTGAGGTGGTTGTTTGCACACTCAGCCACTATCGTGGAATTGTAATTGTATATCATTATACAGGTTCGGTATCTGTTACGACGGACTGGAGAACGGTGGTCCAGCGGGCTATTTTAACCTGGAATTCAAACGAAGGAACAATGAGCCGACCCGAACGGACTCGAGCAATCACGAACCGGGGTCTCCACCGAGAGACTCACAGAGAGAGACGGACAGAGCCATCGGACCGATGAGCGGGTGCCGGCGACGGTTTCTGGCGGCGGCGGGGACGGCAGTGCTCGGCGGCTGTACCGCGCCCGTAGCCGAGCCGGCCGCGTTCGAGGACCACGAGCGCCACGACACGACAATCGGATTCGCCGGCGACACGATGCTCGGACGGGACCTCAATAGACACTACGGGCAGGACGATGTCGATCCCGCGTCCGTCTGGGGCGACCTCCAGCCCCGGCTCAAGTCCCTCGACGCCGTCTGCTGTAACCTCGAGTGCTGTCTGTCGACGCGTGGTGAACCGTTTCCCGACCGGACGTACCACTTTCGGGGCGATCCCGAGTGGGCCGTGCCCGCACTCAGCGCTGGGAACGTCCGGTTCGCGTCGCTGGCGAACAATCACGCGATGGATTACGGAACGGTTGCGCTGACCGACACGATCGACGCGCTCGAGGCGGCGGGGATCGACGTCGCGGGCGCCGGTGAGTCGCCAGCGGCGGCCCGCGAGCCGGCCACGTTTTCCGTCGGCGCTGTTACCGTCGCCGTCGTCTCGTTCGCGGATCGCTACGTCGGCTACGCCGCGACCGACGACCGCCCCGGAATCACCCATATTAAGCCCGATCCGGCGAATCCCGAAACCCAACAGGTCGTCGAGGAGGCGCTCGAGCGCGCGCAAGCGCACGACCCGGATCTACTCGTCGCGTCGGTCCACTGGGGGCCGAACTGGGCCGAGCGTCCCAGCGAACTGCTCATCGCGTTCGGCCACTGGCTCGTCGATCAGGGTGTGGACCTCGTTCACGGCCACAGCGCCCACGTCGTTCAGGCGATCGAGCGGTACGGCAACGGGGTCGTCCTCCACGACACCGGCGACTTCGTCGATGATTTCGGAACGAAAGACGACCTCGGCAACGACCAAAGCTACCTCTTCGAAGTCACGCTCGAGGACGGGCGTCTCGAGGAGATACGGCTCGTTCCCATCGCGATCAACGACGGCGTCTCTCGCGCCAGTGAGGACGAGGCAGCTTGGCTCCGGAAGACGATGCGCGACCGCTCCGAGACCTTCGGGACGACGTACGAGCGAGACGGCGACGGTCTCGTGGTCTCGCTGTGAGTCGTTTCGTTCCCGGTCGGACGAGCGAACGGGACGATCCGCGGGATTATGAGTGAAGCCGCCCCACTGCTCCCCGATCGCAGGGCCGGTTCCCGAACTCGAAGATCGAGCGGTAGCGTGTGCAAAGCGGCTGTGCGAGGCCGATCGCGTGCTGCTCGCCTCGCGCATCGACGCCGGCGGGACGCCAGCGCCGCGATCGCTGCACAGGCCCTCAAGCGGGTGGTGATTCGAACGGAAAGCAACACGTTCACAGCGGTCAGTGTGGACGTTTATTGGCCTGAACGACTAAGCGAGTAACGCAGGGTCAATGCATTGCGTCGCCGCCGTCTGGACTGAGCGTTTGGCCTGTATAATAGTCACCACCGTCTCCGGCGAGTAGTACCGCTGTCGGCACAACCTCATCGACAGCTCCAATCCGACCGAGAGGGACCTCTGCTTCCTTGTTTTCACGCCACTCTTCGGTCGTATCGCCGAGCATGTCCGTTTCAATGGGCCCTGGTGCAATGGCATTCACCTGCACGTCGGGTGCAACCTCTCGAGCAAGTGCACGTGTGAACGAAATAACACCTCCTTTTGCAGCCGAGTAGTGCGTGAGTTCCGACGCACCCTTGATCCCCAACTGCGACGCAATATTGATGATCCGGCCACTGCCCTGATCGAGCATCCCTTCAATGGTGAATCGTGTCACCAGGAACGTGCCACGGAGATCGACGGAAATAGTCTGGTCCCACGTCTCGACGTCCATCTCGTCAAGTGTCGACGGTTCGAGGACGCCTGCGTTATTCACGAGTATATCGATACGGTCAAATTCCTCATCAACCGCCTTGACAAGTTGTCGGGCTTCGTCCTCGTTGCTTACGTCGGCCTGCACGGGGATGGCAGTACCACCTTCGTTCTCGATAGTCTCAACCGTCTCTTTGGCACCCTCTTCGTTTGAGTGATAATTCACTGCCACTGCAGCGCCCTCATGACCGAACGCTTCCGCTATTCCACGTCCGATGCTTCGCGATGCGCCAGTGACTAGGGCCGACTTCTCCTCGAGCGCTCCCATAGTGTCTCTGTCCGGTTGAATCATTGTTAAAATCCACCCGGCGACTTCAGCCTCCAATCTGGAATACAGGCCGTTGAGATCCGCATGAACGATTTTAAGAAAATATTCAGTAAACGATGTGACGGAGCTAACTTTCGACCTGCGAAGGAATAACCGCCACGCCGATACGGTCGCGATGAGACCGCCGACCACTCTGCTACTAGACATGCGAAACGACGACGTGAGCAGAAAGTATTTGTCCGTGACACGTCGTTACCCGAGCGATGCCCTCTAGACGTCGCGTCCTCGTGTCTCTCACAACCGGCCTCTGCGCCGCGTTCGCCGGGTGTAGTATCGATCCGGCCGGCGTCCTGCGGATGTCTGACGCCACGACGGATGAGATCCTCGAACCAGCGACGTTCGACGTCCGCTCGAACGATGGAGGGAACGATGACGGGATCGACGAAATGCGCGAACTCGCCGCCGAGGTCCTCGAAACCGGATCGGCGACCGCATCGGGCGAGCACCCGCCGCTCCACGTCTCGTACCCGGTTCGCTTCGAAGACGAGGTGGTCGCACTCGACCGGACCGTACTGACCACCGAAACGCGCAACAATTATCACCTCCTGCTCGATTTCGATGTCGCGACCGAGGGGACCGAACGGTCGGCCGACACCCTTCCGTCCGTCGATATCGAGTGGATCGAGTCAGCCCTGTCGGATCGGCGGTCCGGCGTCGACGCCGTCAGCGGCGAGCGAACCTACACTGAGGACGAACAGGCGACCTCGGTCCTCGTCCCCGAACCGGCATTCGACGTCCTCCTGGTCGACGGCGAACGGATGGGCGTCGAGGTCGAACCGATCGAGACGACGGTGACGACTTACGAGTATACCTTGGCCGAACGGCTTGGGAGTGGCGAAGAGTACGCCGAGACCCTCGAATCACGGTATCGGTTTTCCGTCACTGAACTCTCCGATGACGAACGGGACGTCGTCGACGAGGCGGTTGCCGAGGGCGGGTACTACGCATCCTCGACTGACGACGGGGCGTTCGAAGGCGTGGCCCACACGCTCTTCGAGCACGAACCGGTCGCGAGTACCGATAGCGAAGGTCACTGGATCGTCGCCTACGAGGGAACGACGTACGTCGCGATGCTCGATCCAGGCCGGTACGAGAGTCTGCGATGAGATTTGCCGACGCCGTCGTGACCGGCGGAGTCCGCGCCGAGCGAACGAAGGAACAGTGCTACGAACAGGTCCGTCTCGGCGTCAAAGTCCTCGGTACGACTCGCGAGCCGGGACGCTCTCGCCGGACTCGAGGTTGATCTTCGTCTCGGCACACGAGACGACCGTAAGGACTGACGGGCCGCTCATCGACGAGACCTACTAAGACCGCATTTGCTCGAGGAAAGAGGAACGCATTCGACGGACGAAAATCAGCTATCTTCAGCAAGCGCGTAAAGAGATCCGTCGTCACTTCCGACGAATGCCGTTCCATCGACGACAGCAGGTGACGTACGGAGTTGTCCACCGGTTGCAAACTGCCACAGTATTTCACCTTCAGTTTGATCGATGGCGTATACAGCACCATCGTTGTTGCAAACGTACACGGCAGTATCAGTGACCGCTGGAGACGGGGTGATCCAGTTTCCAGTGTCGGCCTGCCACAGTCGCTCTCCATCGTCCGTCGCCAGGCAGTGAACCGTCCCCTGGGTATCACCAAGATAGACCGCACCACCGATCACAGCCGGTGACCCCTCTGAGACACCCGGTAGCTGTTCGGCCCAGTGGATCGTGCCATCGGACGGGTCGAATGCGCGAAGGGTCGCGTCGATATCGACCACATAGACCGTCTCGTCGGCCAGGGCAGGCGGTCCGACGAGCCCCAGTTCGACGTCGGACGACCACTTCACGTCTCCGGTCTCAATATCATAAGCAGAGAGAGACCCCTCCTCACTGCCGACGTACACCGTCTGGTCGCCGACGGCTGCAGCAGTGAGCCCTCCAGTCGTGTCGGTCGCGAACTTCGATTGCACGTCTCCGTTGCTGGAATCCAGTTTTGCAATCCCACCGATCCCGAAGGCCGCACCTTGTCGGCAGACGTAGACAGACTCCCCCTGGACGACGGTCGGATTTGATCCACCAGGAGCGACATCGACTCGCCACTGCTCCGAGCCGCTGGCGGCATCGAGAGCGAGCATCTGGTCGTGCAGACCAACGTAAAGTGTCCCGTCGACGACTGCCGGGGTCGATCGAACTGCGTCATTCGTTTCGAACCGCCACCGTTCCTCGCCGGTATCCGCAGTCACCGCGTAGATCACCCCGTCGTCATTACCAAAAAAGACGACTCCGTTGGTTCCGCCGACAACCACTGGCGAAGACCGAACAGCGCTATCAGTTTCAAACTGCCACTGTTCTCTAACGTCCTTACGTGGACCAGTCGTTCCCGCATAGCCCGTCTGTTCTGGATTTGCCTTGTACTGGGGCCAGTCAGGGCCATTCTCAGGGAGTGACTCGTCGCTGACCAGTCCCAGACATCCTACGATACTGATCAGACCAGCACTACCACAGCACTGCAATACCCTTCGTCGAGTGAAATCCAATTGTCCGCCTCCCATACTTATCATGTTCGACGAAATTCGTGTTAAAAAACTGTTCGAATTAGCTATTCAAGGGATGTCACCCGGCAAGACACGATAATGAAATCGCGTTTAGTAACATTGTGCCAGACGGCAAGTCCCGTCTCGATGCTAAGCTCTCGCCTTCCGCAGGAGGGAACGGCGCGACGGCCGTCTTCGTCTCCCACCTCGCCACCGATCTCTGCGAACGGGTTACTGAACTCGAGTACCCACCGTAGCTATTCTATTTGTGCCCGCTGTTGCGATGCATCCTCGAGCGTAAGTCCGTGCGCTTCGGCGAACGCGGTCGCGATAAGTTCAGCGCGGTAGACACGATCGAGCGATCCGATTGGGGACTATAAATTGCATTCAACAGAGCGTCGTATGAAATACATCACGTTCGTCGTCCCTCCGGTCGAGTACGAATCAGAAGATGAGACCGATTCTCCGAATGAACTTACAAGAGAAGCCGAGGTGACATACAATCTCAATCTCTCAGACGACGGAGCGACAATCGAACACACCTACCTTCATGGTGACCAGCACGTATTCGGACTGTTTTAGAAACGAATCCATTGAATGTGACACGACACAATAATCATCAAAAATTGAGAATGGCTGTCAACATATACTCCGAGCGGACTCACTGTCGATGAGACTCCCTCCTCAGTACTAACCGAATTTTCATCGGCTCGTGACACCCATCCACTCCATAAATAACAGTACAAAGACGCTATCTGAAAATTTACTGAAATAGATCACAGGAAACAGCTAATATCGCATTTCCCATCGCTCAACATGCAGCGGCACGTCACGAACGGACGAAGCGTGCCGTCTGAGGAGGTTACTAAATGGACCACCAACAGATTAACCCATGGGAGTGGCAAGACGAGTTCGGCTATTCCCAAGCGATCGAAACCAAAGACGGTGAGCGCGTTCTGTACTGCGCTGGCCAGACGTCGATGGACGCCGACGGGAACCCTGTCCATCCCGACGATATGCGTGCTCAGACCAGCAAAGTAATAGAGAACATCGAAACGGTCCTCGCTGACGCTGACTTCGGTCTCGACGACGTCGTCCGAATCGACTGTTATACCACGGACGTCGATCGCCTCTTCGAAAACTGGGACCTAATCACGGATCGCTTCGAGCAGCCGGGATGCACGCTACTGGGCGTAGAGCGTTTAGCCTTCCCAGAACTACTGGTCGAAATCAAGGCGACGGCGGTGCGATAACGTGCGAATCTTCATCGCAGGTTCGACGGGCGTCATCGGGCGACGGCTCGTCGCCCAATTCGTCGACCACGGACACACCGTCGTTGGATTGACACGCGACGACCGCGGTGATGACATCGTCGAAGCACGCGGCGGTGACCCCTACCGCGGTGACTTGTTCGACGAGGAGTCGATGATCCGCGGCGCGAAGGATGCGGATGTCGTTGTTCACGCGGCCACGGCGATTCCAACCGACGACCCAACGCCTGAAGAGTGGGCTCTCAACGACCGAGTCCGGCGCGAAGGGGCGCACGTACTTACCACAGCAGGTGCGGAAGTCGGTGCCGATCAGTACCTCCAGCAGAGCATCGTCTGGGTGGCTCGCCAGCCAGGTGGAGCGGCGTTCGACGAGGAGTCGCCACTCGATCCCGACTCGATAACGCAGTCTGCAGTCGATGCCGAGGAGATCGCGCTGGAGGCTGGCGAAAACTACGGCTTCGACGTCGGGGTGGTTCGGTGTGGGTATTTTTACGCGCCAGATGCCTATCACACTCGAGCACACGGCGAAGCCCTCGTTCGGGGGAAGCAACCGATCATCGAAGGGTCGGAAGATGCGAAAATCTCGCGTATTCACGCGAGTGACGCTGCCAGCGCATTTGTTGCTGTGGCAGAGGCGGGCGAGAGTGGGGTCTGGCACGCCGTCGATGACGAGCCGGTCAGTGCCGCCGCGTTCTCTACGTCGCTCGCAGAGCACCTCGACGCGCCCGTTCCGAAGCGAGTGTCGGCGGAGACTGCTCGTCGATCGGTCGGCGATATTCAAGTAAAATTGCTCACGAATCCGATGCTGACGTCGAACAGTAAATTACGAACCGAGGCCGGTTGGGAACCAGCGTATCCAACGTATCAAGACGGACTGAACGACGTCGTCGAAACGTGGGGAGAAGAAGGATATCTTCCGTGATTCCTATGAGAACAGTAGACTCGAAAGATGGAACTTCGATCGCATTCGACCGTTCGGAAGACGAATCGCCAGTCGGCTTAGTATCCGGTGCATTAGGAGTCCGCTCGGCGCCGGTGGTGAGACAATGGCTTCGAGTCTCGCTGTCGACTTCACGGTCGTCACCTGCGACCGACGGGGCGAGGCGATAGCGGGGACACGGAACCAATATGGTCGAGCGGGAAGTGGAGGGCCTGACCGCACTCGTGGACGGAGCGAGCGAGTCAGCGTTCGTGTACGGAATGTCATCTGGTGCGGTCCTCGCCCTTGAGGCGGCGAACCGCGGGCTCAACATCATGAAACTCGCATTGTACGAACCACCGTTCATCGTCGAGAGTAGTCGGCCACCAATTCCCGAAGAACACTTGACACGACTTGACGAATCGATTTCGTCCGATCGCCGCGGCAACGCGGTCGAGTTCTTCACGACGGACGCAGTCGGCGTTTCTCCCGAGGCCGTCGCTCAGATGCGAACCGTAATAAGCGGCTGTCGTGCGACGGCGGTCGACCCAGCCCCGATATGATCGAGCTGACGCGATGCAACAACAGCGATGCGGTTGAAGCCGATAGACTGGCTGTTCGCGACGCGAGTGCTGAAAACTTGCCGTTTCCTGATACTACGTTCACGTGCGCTACGATGACGGAGGTTCTCGGACACCTCTCAAATCCGGTCGTGGTACTGATCGAGATGTATCGGGTTCTCGAAATCGGTGGCCGAATCGTGATCGTGGTAGCGACACAGAACTGCGCGGAACGGACGCAGCACCCGAACCAGCGGCGTCCCGAATGCACTTTTACGAAAGTGATGCTCTCGAACGGTTGGCTATTGAAGCAGGATTCGGGAACGTGCAGGTCGAGCGTCGCAATTTACGACCATCCGCTCGGGACGTCGGAATCCCGGACCAGTATCTCTCTCTATTCGACTACCCTGTTCGATTTTTGCTCGCTCTGAAGAAATGAGAATGAACCAGTATGTTACTATTCTGGCATTCAATCGAGGTCGTAGCGGGCCGCCCACGCGTAGAGGAATTGGAATGCGGGGTCTAGCTCTTTCGCTTTCTGTGTCGGTTCGTATTCGACGTGCGGTGGTATTTCGTCGTAGGAGTGTCGGGAGACGAGTTCGGCATCGGTGAGTTCGGTCAGACGCTCTGAGAGGACCTTCGGGGTCGCACCGGTCGCGTCTTCTAATTCGTTGAACCGCACCGGTCGCCGTTCGCAGAAGAGAAAGTACAGGATCGCCATGGCGTGAGCGTTGGTTACCAAATCGAGAAGCTCACAGACTGTCGTATGCAGTTCCTCCGGTGTTTCATCGATGTGCGGCACATCGTCGAGCAAGTCGAGGTGCGCTTCGACCACAGCGTGAGAATCGAGGTCCGGTGGAGCCGCCGTCGACTGCTCTGGTGTTTGCGGTGACTCGGTCTCGTCTGAGCGGTTCATGTCGTCGTTTTCGCAGAGCGCGAATTTAGCTGTTCTGTGGTCGCCGTAACGACACTAGTACTCCACTCACCAGGGGGTCGCTTTCTTCGGAGTAAGTTGCATTCTACCAGGATACTTGACAATATATATTCACCGCCAGCATAGGTCATCGTAGGTAGCATGAACGAGAGCAACACTTCGAGCGTCCTCGTCACTGGCGCGAGCGGCCGTACAGGGCGTGAAATCCTCCGCGAGTTGAACGATACATCGTTTCACGTGCGTGCACTCACTCGGTCGGCGACGAACCGCGAGTCATTGAGGGAGGCCGGTGTCGACGAGGTCGTCATTGGCGACCTACTCGAGCAATCGGATGCACGGAGAGCTGTTGAGAACTGTGATGCCATCCTGTTCGCCGCAGGTTCGAGCCTTTCGACTGGGCTGTTGCGACCAAGTCGGGTCGTCGACGGGGACGGGGTACTCAATCTCGTCGAAGCCGCGGTTCGCGAGGACGTTGGTACCTTCGTATTTCAGAGTTCGATCGGCGTCGGTGACTCACGGTTGGGAATGCCGCTGTGGGCCCGACTGATCGTTCTTCGGTGGACCGTGCGCGAGAAAGAGCGTGCTGAACGAGCCCTTCAAGACTCGGGACTGGAATACGTCGTTATCCGTCCCGGCTGGTTAACTGATGACCCTGCGACGAACGATCTCCTGATCACCGAAGGTGGAGGACGCATGACTGGATCGGTTCCGCGAGCGGATGTTGCTTCGCTCATGGTAACTGCACTCTCCACCCCCGATGTGCTCAATCGGACGTATGAGGTCGTCGCTCGAGACACGGCGGAGCAGTTCAACCCGAGCAGACAAACGACCGTTGAGTGGAACCACAATGCTCCATCTCGAACGTAGTCAACAGATGGACGCTCTTCCGTAGGAGATTGCTGACACTGTTGAGTGGCGACTGTCGAGTCGAAGGGACAAGAGCACCCCCTCAGCGGTGCTCGACACAAATGATTCCGCTAGATGTGTTTGAGTCGGAATCGGTCACAGCGGACCTGTTGGCGCAGGTTCGCTGGCGCGACGGTGTGACCCGTCCTCGCTGCCGTTCTGACCTGACGGCAGAAACGGCAGCAATGGACACTTCCAGCGGTAGCTCTGTGAGAATTGCAACCGCACGTTCAATGACAAAACCGGCACAATTTTCGCTCACTCGAAGATTGCCCACCGCCGGTGGTTGTTCTCGATCTACGCGTTCCTCCGGTTTAACGCGAGTCTCCGACAACTACAGTGCGAAATCGAGGTCACACAAAACGATGTACCGGCGACCGAGTGCCCATTCGGGATGACTTTCTCGATGCCGTCGGGGTGCTATTCCTACGCGGCCCCGCTGGGCGTGACTGGACGCTTGAGCCGATCTTTGAAGCGTTGACGCGGTACGAATTGAGTGTATCGACGAACTGCGCGAGTTGCGGAATGAGGTATGCACAGTCGACGGCCCGACGGCGTCGCTCAAGCCGTTCCTAAACCTCGAGACCTACAAGCCGGTGTTCTCGTTCAGCTGACTGTCACACCCCCGACTCTGGGACGCGGTTCGACAGTGTCCAATAAAGTTGGAAAACGGAACACGTCCGAACGGCGTCCGACACCGCCGATCGCGGAACGCGAGATGTTCTTTTCTGTCTATCTCTGAACGCGGCCGCAGGATTACAAGCATATGGTTGTAATTCCAGAGGACCGATCCGTGTGGATCCGTCCCACTCCTTGTCCAATATCGTTAGACCTGGATGTGAGGGGTATTCTCGTACGCCTTGATGAACGCTACCACGGCGTTCGACCGGTTGCCGTCGTGGATTAGTCCACCCTGTACTCGTCCGCGCCCGCAAAGGCCATCCCGTGGCCCGGCTGGTCCGGCGGCTGGATCTCGCCGTCCTCGACCGAAACGGGGGCGGCGAGCAGCTCGTCCAATACGGTCGAATGGTGCTCGATGTAGGGGACGTTGTCGACGGCACGTGCGAGGTGGGCGTGGAGCGGTTCGATGTAGTGGGGCGACACGGCGAGGCCGGTCGCGGCCGCCTGCTCGGCGACGTTCATCCACGGCGTGATCCCACCCACGCGGCAGACGTCGGGCTGGACGTAGTCCACCGCGTCCTGCGCGATCGCCTGCCGGAACTGCGTCTCGTTGTAGAAGTTCTCGCCGGTGGCGATCGGGACATCGATTCGGTCCCGGAGGTCGGCATACGACGCGTAGTCGCCCTTGGGGAGCGGTTCCTCCAACCAGGTTATCGCGACGTCGTCCAGGCGCCCGGTCAGGTCCCGCGCCTCGGGCACCGTGTACGAGCAGTTGGCGTCGAGCATCAGGTCCAGGTCGGCCGGGAGCGCGTCCCGGACGGCCCGCACGCGCTCGACATCGCGGTCGACCGACGACCCAACCTTCATCTTCATCCCCGCGAACCCATTCTCGGCAATCTTCCGCGCGTTCTCAACGAGGGTGTCGGCATCGTACTGGAGCCAGCCACCGTCCGTCTCGTACATCCGTACCGGTTCCCGGCTCCCGCCGAGCAGTTCACACAGCGGGAGCCCCGTGACCTTCCCGAGTAGGTCCCAGACGGCGACGTCGACGGCCGCGGCGGCGAACTCGCTGATGCCCTCCCGTCCGATGAACGTCGTCTCCCCGCGCAGGTTCGAGCGCACGGTCCGCGGGGCGACTGGCTGTCCCTCCAGTAGCGGGACGAGTACGTCGTCGAGGAACTGCTTCGTCGCCGCGCCGCCGCGGCCGATGGTGTAGGTGAATCCGAGGCCGCGGTGACCGTCCTCCGATTCCAGGGTGACCGCGATGACCTCCAGCGTGTCGAACGACTGCGTGGCGTCCTCCAGTGCCTGCTCGTTCGGGACGCGGTAGAAGTCGGTGTCGGCTGTGCGTATCGTATCCGTCGCTGTCCAGCTCATGGCTCGTTCAGACGTCTCCTTCCCGGTACAAATCAGTTTCCCGCGGCCGGAGGCGACCCGTGGCTGCGACTACCGGCGTTCGGGGTCGAGCAGCTCGACCGGGTGGCGCGTCCCAGGGGACAGCAGCGAGTCGAGTTGCTCCATACAGGAGGTGCCGCTAGCGATAACCGTCCGCTCGGCGGCGGCCTCCTCGAACTGGTCGGCCAGCGTCTCTCCGACGTCTATGCTCAGGTCGTAGTACTCGCTCTTGTAACCGAAGCTCCCAGCCATCCCACAGCACTCGACGTCGGAGGTGAGCACGTCGTACCCGAGCCGCTCAAGCACCGCCTCAGTGTACCCCTCCAAGCCGAGCGTTCGCTGCTGGCAGTGGCTGTGGTACGCGACGCCGTCGCCGTCTCCCGCGGGCAGGACGTCGGAATCCGCACCGTTCTCCAGCAGGCCGTAGGCGTACTCCAACACCTCGTAGCTGTTCCCGTCGAGCCGCTCGTACGCAGCTTCGGGGAGCAGCTTCTCGTACTCCCGGCGGAACATCGCCAGGTCGCTGGGCTCGACGGCGACCACGTCGTACCCGTCCTCGACGTACGTCAAGAGCGACGCCGCGACGGTCTCGGCCTTCTTCTCGGCCGTGGCGATCATGCCCTGGGACAGCGGTGCGCGGCCGGAGCCGCCCACGTCCGGGACGACGACCTCGCAGTCGAGCGCCTCCAGCACGCGAACTGCGGCCTTCCCGCGCTCCGCCCGGACGTAGTTCGTGTACACGTCCGGATACAGCGCGACGCGGCGTTCCGGATCGGCGACGCGGGGCTCGCGCGACGCCGCCCACTCGCGGAGCGTCGTGCGCCGGAACTCCGGCAGGTCGCGCCGGGCGTCGATCCCCAGAACCGACTCCATCGCCTTTCGCGCGAGCCCCGTCGAGGCGACGGCGTTCGACAGCGGCGCGGTCGCGCTACCTATCCTCGCCACCGTCTCGAAGTTCCCGAAGAAGCGCTTGCGGAGCGGCGTACCGGGCTCCTCCTCGTCCGGCACGAGGCCGTCGACTAGCACGTCGTCGAAGCCGGGGTCCTTCCCGCGGTTGATGCGGTCCCGAACGACCGTGTTAATCCCCGGGATGTCGATCTTCACCGGACAGGCGTTCACGCAGCGGGAGCAGCCGGTACAGAGGTCGTTGAACTCCGCCGCGACGTCGTTGCTCTCGATCCCGGCCTCCCAGCCGGTGGCGATGCCGCCCGTGTACGTCTCGCCGCCGAAGGCGTGGCCGCCGACGGACTGGAAGTTCGAACACGAGTTCGCACAGGCCCCACATCGGATGCAGTACAGCGTCTCGCGGAGGTCGTCGTCCTCGCGCATCTCTCGCCGCCCGTTGTCGAGCAGCACGAGGTGGAAGTCGCGGTCCGCATCGCCGTTCCCGAAGTGCGGCTCGTCCCTGCCGTCGAAGCCGATCGCAGGCGTGTCGACCGGCGGTGTCAGCAGCGACAGGTACTGCGGGATGTCTTGACCCGTCGCCGACCGCGAGATGAGCTCCGCGAACGGCTCCAATTCCGCGATCGATGGGATGATCTTCTCGATCCCGGCGACGGCGACGTGCGTGTCGGGGATCGACGCGCACTTGCGGGCGTTGCCCTCGTTGGTCACCAGCGCTATCGATCCGCTCTCGGCTATGACGAAGTTCGCGCCCGTGACCCCGACCTCGGCGTCGTCGATGCACTCGCCGAGGTACTCCCGTGCAAACGCCGTCAGCTTCTCCGCGGAGTCGAGCGGCTCGTCCGGGTCGAACTCCTCCTCAAACAGCTTCGTGATCTCCTCGCGGGACTTGTGGAGTGACGGGCCGACGATGTGCGACGGCACCTCCTCGGCGACCTGAATGACGAACTCGCCGAGGTCCGTCTCCCAGACGTCGAGCCCGTCGGCCTCCAGGGCCTCGTTCAGATCCATCTCCTCGGTAGTCATTGACTTCGACTTCACGACGCTGTCGGCGTCGACGTTGTCGGCCACCTCGGCGATGTACCGGTTCGCGTCCTCGGCGTCGTCGGCGACGTACACCGTCCCGCCGTTCGCCTCGACGGCCTCCCGTGTTCGGTTGATGAGTTCGGGGAGGCGCTCGATCGCGTCCTCTTTTATCGCTCGCGCCTGGGAGCGGTTGTCCTCGTGTGCGCCTTCCCCGACGGCTTTCACCGCGTCGTACCGTTCCGTGTTGAATAGGCGCGTGTTCTCCTTTATCTCGTCGCCTTCCGATTCGAGCAGCGTGCGGATGCGGTCGGCATCCAGTTGTTGTGAGTCACTCATTATCCCTGACGATGATGACGTGGACCTCCTCCGGTCCGTGGACGCCCTGGACGAGCGCGCCCATGTCGCCCGTCGAACTCGGCCCCGTCGCGAGGATGAACGACTGCCGATCCGCCTCGAACTCCGCCCGGAGCCAGCCGAAGGCGTCCGACAGATCCGTCCGCAGGTCGCTCGCCCTGACGACGACTACGTGCCGCTCCGGGTACAGCGCGACGAACTCGTCGCCCTCGGCCCGGGACTCGACCGCGACGGTCCCCAGCGAGGCGATGCCCATGCGCGACCCGCTCACGCCTGTCACCGCCTCCCTGAGCCGGGAGGGCGACGGATCGAGCGTCACCGGCGCATCCGCGAGCGAGAGACCGTCGAACGGTAGTTCGGCCCCGACTGCGGGGGGCTCGATCAAGTCGGCCACCGTCGACGCCAGCTCGTCGGGCACAACGGCGGTCGACGCCGTATCTAGGCGTGACAGCGACTGCTGAAACTGCTCCACCGAACCCGTGCTCATACCTTCTCCATGGATTGTATCGAAATAAGTCTTGCATTGTTCCCGTCCGTCCCGTCCAAGGGTCGGCCCACTGGACCAACGGTTCGTGGCGACTTCACAGTCGACCCCACGGCCGCCTACTCCGCCTCCATGACAGTGACGACCGGGCGCTCTGTGTTCAGCAGGATCGACTGCGTGACGCTGCCGAACAACGCCTTCCCGGTCGGGGACCGCGCCCGCCCGCCGACGACGACGTACCGCGCGTCGGCCTCGTCGGCGTACTCGACGACCTTCTTTCTCGGAGTTCCAACCCGGCCGACGACCTCGTAGTCCGCGCCGAGTGCCTCGTCTATCCCCCCGGCCGCGGCGGCCGCAGCGTCGTCCTCGATGGAGCCCTCGGACCCGGTCTCCCGCACGCTGGACCGTTTCTCCACCAGCCGCGTGTACTCGGTCTCCTCGATGACGTGGACGAGGTGGAGTTCGGCGTCGAACGCCCGCGCGAGTTCGTCGGCCTGCGCGGCGATCGCCGTCGACTGATCGGAACCGCTGATCGCTGCAACGATGACCATGCTGAATGGAGGTATCCATTCGAATATAAATGTTAGCCTGGGGGTCGGCCTCAATCCATCGAGATCATGCCCTTGACCACGACCGGCTCCGCGGCCCGCTCGAACGCGTCGCTCACGCGGTCGAGCGGCAGGTCGAAGTCGATGATGTCCGCCGCGTCCACGTCACCGCCCGCTATCAGGGATATCGCCGTCGGGTACGCGTTGGCGAACCGGTAGCTCCCCCGCACGTCGACCTGCCGCCGAACCAGTTCAAACGTGTCCACCGGCACCTCGGCGTCGGGCGCGAGGCCGACCAGAACGACGGTGCCGTCCGGCCGCGTAACGTCGAGTACCGACTCGATCGCCGGCGGGGCCCCGGTCGCCTCTATCGCGGCATCGACGCCCGTGCCAAACGCCTCGCGGACCGCCGCCGCGACATCCGCCTCGCGGCCGTCGATAGCCAGGTCGGCCCCGCGGTCGACGGCCCTGTCGAGTTTCGAGTCGACGACGTCGACGACGGCCACGTCCGCCGCGCCCGCCGCCCGCGCCACGTCTGCGGCGAGCAGCCCGATCGGACCCGCGCCCATGACGAGCACCGAGTCTCCCATTCCCACGTCGGCGCGCCGCACGGCGTGGACGCCGACGCTGGTCGGCTCGCACAGCGCCCCCTCTCAGGCGGAGACGGCGTCCGGGAGGCCGTAAGCGTACTCTGCGGGCCAGGCGAGGTACTCCCTGAACGCGCCGTCAGTGCCGGGCGTGGCCATGAACTCGACGTCCCGGCAGAGATTGTACGTTCCCCGCCAACAGTACTCGCACTCGCCGCACGGGACGCCGGGTTCGATCGCGATCCGGTCGCCGACAGCGTGACCGTCGACGTCCGCACCGGCTTCGACAACCGTGCCCGCGCTTTCGTGGCCGAGCACCAGCGGCTCCTCGACAGCCCGGTCACCCATCCGGCCGTGCTCGTACCAGTGGACGTCGGAGCCGCAGATGCCGACATCGCTCACCTCGACGAGCACCTCCGACGGGCCGGGCTCAGGGCGCTCCCTGGCGTCCAGTTCGAACGTCCTCGACTCGACGAGCGACACCGCTCTCACGCTCGCCACCCCTGCACCGCAGAGACATCTCCGTGGATCCGTTCCGTCGCGTCGTCGCCGGGCGTCGGCTCCCGGCGCTCCCGCTCCGCCGTTGCCTGCCGTTCGAGCAGTACCATCTCATCCAGTACTCCGCGAGCGGGCGTCCTAAGCTTTGTGTCCGGCCGCCGCCCAGCGGTACATGGCCTCTACAGCGACGGCCCGATGCGGCTGATGGCGAACGACGTGAGCCCGTGCTCCTCGCTGGCCGTCCGGCCGCCGGCGGCGACGCGAGCGATCTCGGACAGCAGCGCATCCGCGTCGGCCCCGCGGGCGTCGAGGTCCACGTCGTCGGCGAGCGCGTCCGCCGTGGTCCCGTCGCCGGTCACCTTGAGGACCGGGACGACCGGGTGGCCCGTCGGCACCCCGTCGGCCGTGACGTGGATGACGACCGACGCCCCGGCCGCCGCGAGCGTGGTCGCCGCCTCCTCGAAGCGGGCGGGAGAGTCGACCAGCGTCACCCCGGCGTCGGCCGACGCCCGGCCGCCGTACGGAACGAACTCGTCGACGCTCGCGCTCCCCCACACGCCGACGACCTCGTCGAACGGTGCGTCCGCAGCGTGGCGGGCGATCCGTCGTACGTTCCCGGGGCGGCCCGCGTGGCGCTTTCCGACCTCGCGGATCGCGTCGGCGACGTCCGCCGTCGTGGCGCGGTCGGCGGCGGCGTCCGCGTGGGGGGCGAGCCGCTCCGTCCCGGCGACGATGACGCGCGCCCCGGCGTCGACCAGCGCGTCGACGGCCTCGCCCACGAGCGGATCCGCGACCGCGCGCGTCGAGCCATCGAGGTCCGAACTCACGACGCCGACGGTGAGGTCCGCGAGCCCAGCGCCAGCGCGGTCCGCGTCCGCCGCGGCGTCCGCGAGGTCGGCGGTCGCGGCGACGCCCTCCTCGACGCAGGGCTCCGTACCGCCCGCGTCCTGGATCGCCGTCTCGCGGACCGCTACACCCCGCTCCCCGATCCTGTCGGCGAACGGGCCGCTCTGGAGGTGTTCGCAGCCCAACCCCACGACGGTCGCGCCCGCGATGTTCGGGTTGCGGGCGAGGTTCAGGAGCGTCCGCTCCGTGCGCTCGTGGTCATCGCCGACCTGACCGCAGCCGTGGTCGTGCGGGGCCGCGACAGCGTCGTCGTGCTCCGCGGCGATCCGCTCGGCGACGAGGTGCGAGCAGATCACCGACGGGACGACCAGCACGCGGTTCCGCACGCCGACGCGCCCGTCCGATCGCCGGTACGCGTCGAACGACGTCCGCGGGACGCGCCGCCGTGAGGTTCCACTCGGCGACGACATCAGGCCGCCTCCCTGTCCGCGGTGCGGTCGCCCCGACCGCGCCTGCTCTCGCAGTTGTGCGTGTGCACCCACTCGCCGGGGGCGATCGGCTCGACGGCCTCGCCGATCGTCTCGCCGTACTTCATGACGGCATCCCCCGGCTCCAGTGGGACCAGCGCGACCTTGTGACCGAACGGGATGGCCTCCGCGAGTTCAACCGTCCGGTCGTCGTACGGTATCTCCGTTCCTGCATCTAGGTCGTCGATGGCCGTGACGACGTTGTCCTGCGCGGCCATGTGCAGCCCCGCGTCGCCGAGGACCGCCCCCTTCATGCGTCCCCCCGCAGCTCGGCGAGCTCGTTCGGCTGGAGCTCGTTGACCGCGAACTCCTCCAGTTGGCGGCGTTCCGCGGCGGTCCGCTCGCCGCTGGCGACGTCAAGCAGCGTCCGGTAGATCCGCTCGCCGACCGAGTCGATCGGCTCGCCGTCGATGACGCCGCTCGCGTCCACGTCCATGTTCGCCGCGAGCCGGTCCGCTGTCTTCGGGTTCCCGGTCACCTTGATCACCGGGGCTAGCGGGTTCCCGGTCGTCGACCCTCGCCCGGTGGTGAAGGCGACGACCTGCGCCCCGCCCGCGACCTTGCCGACGACGCTCTCGATATCGTACCCCGGCGTGTCCATCAGCACCAGGCCGCCGCCGACCGGGAGCCGCTCGGCGTAGTCCACGATGCCGCGGACCGGGGTCGTCCCACCCTTCGAGATGGCCCCGAGGCTCTTCTCCTCGATGGTCGTCAGGCCGCCCTCCTGGTTGCCGGGGCTAGGCTGTGCGCCCCGCAGGTCCACGTCCATCAGTTCGGCCGTCGCCTCCCGGCGCTTGACACGCTCCAGAAGCCGCTCGCGGACCGCCTCGTCCACACACCGCTCCGCAAGGACGTGCTCCGCGCCGATGAACTCCGGAGTCTCCGAGAACGTCGCCGTGCCGCCGTCTCGGATGAGGCGGTCACAGGCCGCACCGACCGCGGGGTTCGCCGCGATCCCGCTCGTCGCGTCGGAGCCGCCGCATTCGACGCCGAAGACGAGTTCGCTCGCGTCGCGCTCCTCCCGGCGTAGGTCGGCAATCTCGGCGTGGAGGTCGCGGGCCAACTCGGTTCCCTCGTCGACCGCTGCGGCCGTTCCGCCCGTCTCACGGATCGAGAGGGTCTCGACGGCACGCCCGGCGGCCGCCGCCGCATCGGCGACGGCGTCGGCGTCCACTGTCTCCGTGCCCAGCGACACGACGAGCGCTGCCCCGACGTTCGGATTTCGGGCGACGCCCGACAGCGTCCGCTCGACCTGTTCGCGAGCCGCCTCGGGCGGATCCGTCCCCATCTGGTGGGGCGTGGCGCTGACGTTTTCGGCCGTCCGGTCGGCGACAGCCTCGGCGACCGGCGACGCCGTGACCGATATCGGTATCACTGCGACGTAGTTTCGTACCCCGGCGGGACCGCTCTCCCGTGGGTATCCATCGAACGTTGCCATGGTTGGGTCTCGCCGTCAACCAGGAAAAACGTTTCCGTCAGCGCAGCCGTCGCCGGGTGACGGGGCGAACGACCGAGGGTGATCGCCGCATCAGGCGCCCATCAGCTTGGTTACCGGGTACGTGACGATCTCCGGGATGAAGATGGTGAGCAGCAACACCAGGAGGATCGGCACGTAGTAGGGCAACACCGCTTTCATCGCCTCCTCCAGTGTCGCGTCGGTCACCTTCTCCAGGACGAAGAGAATGACGCCGAACGGCGGGGTCAACAGCCCGAGCATCAGCGTGAGGATCATCACGATGCCGAAGTGGAGCGGATCGATGCCAGTGATGCCCAGGATCGGCATGAAGATAGGGACGAGAATCGTGATCGCGGCGATCGTCTCCATGAACGTCCCGACGACGAGGAGAAGCCCGACCAGCAGCAACATTACGACCGTCGGATCGCTGGAGAAGTTCGTGATCGAATCGGCCATCAGGATCGGCAGGCGGAGCTGGAGGGCGACGAGGCCGTACAGCGACGCGACGCCGACGATGAACGTCAGCGAGAACGTCTCGACCATCCCGTACTGGAGTTCCTCGAAGAGTCCCTCGAGGGTGAGATCTCTGTAGACGAACATTCCGAGGAGGATGGTGTATACGACGGCTATTGCGCCCGCTTCGGTGGCGGTGAATGTGCCGGAGAGGATCCCGCCGATGATGAGGAGCGGCGCGAACAGCGGGAACACCGCCTCCTTCAAACTCTTCCAGAAGTCAGCGAGGTCGAAGGAGTCCTCGGTCTCGTACTCCCGCAGGTACACGAACAGGAAGACGAGCGCCATCAGGAAGACGCCGATCAGGATACCGGGGATGATCCCGCCCAGGAACAGCTTGCCGATCGACTCCTCGGCCAGCACGGCATAGATGATGATAGGAACGCTCGGCGGGATGATCGGACCGATGATGGCCGACGACCCGGTGACGCCGAGCGAGATGTCTTTTTCGTACCCCTGGTCGCGCATCGCGGCGTACTCGACGCGACCAAGCCCCGCAGCGTCGGCGACAGCGAGGCCCGACATCCCGGAGAAGATCATGCTCGCGACGATGTTGACGTGGGCGATCCCGCCGCGGAACTGTCCCACCATCGAGTTCGCCAAGTCGAAGATCCGCTGAGTCATCCCGATCCGGTTCATCAACCGCCCGAGAAGGAGGTAGAACGGGATCGCGAGTAGCGTGAAACTGTTGAGCCCGTAGAGCAACTGCTGGGAGATGAGGCCGTAATTGAGGCCCCTCCCGAAAGGGGAGAGCATCACTGCGACGCACGTCGCGCCCATCGCGATCCCGACCGGGACGCCGAGCGCGTACAGGACGAGGAGTATTCCGAGGAACAGGGCGCCGATTACGAGCAGTTCACTCATCGGCTATCCCCTCCTCGAACTGGCCGGCGGCGTTGTCGGTCCTGGACGCCGCTATCTCGCGGACCAACGTTACGATGTCGACCAGAGCGTAGATCAGCATCAGCGCGATGCCGATCGTGATCCCGAGATAGAGGTGCCCCGACGTAACGGCCTCGATCCCGCCGATCGACGTCGTCCAGTCGCCGATGGTTGTAAGGACGGCTCCCCAGAGGGCGACCGACAGGAAGCCGATGACGATCAGTTCGCCCAGAATTTGGACCATCAGACCGACACTGGAGTTCCACCTCGTAAGGCGTTCGAGGAGGAATCGTATCGAGATGTGTTCGTTGTTCCGGACGGCAACGGCAGCACCCAGGTACGTCGCGACGATGAGTACGAACCGTGCCGCCGGTTCGGTCCAGTGAAGGAACCCGAACGTGGGGAGGCTCAACAATCGAATGAACACTTGAAGCGTGGTCAAGACGATCGTGAACGTAAACAGTCCCGTCGCGCTGTAGAGCACGATCCTGTCGAAAACGTGATCGCGCTTCAGATCGAGTGATTGGTCGATTTCCATGATGAGTGAAAGGATGGTAATTGTAGGTACGTAACGTGCGTCGCCGGTTCACAGTTACATGTTCCGGACGGTTTCCCAGTCGAAAGCCCACGTCTCGTCGAACAGCTGTTCCACGGCGGGCGCCGCCTCCTCCTGAAACGCTTCAGTGTCGACGTCTTCGATGAGCTCCATATCCTGACCGAGCTCGTCGATCAGTTCTTGCTCGCGATCCTGGGACTTCTCGGCGGCGGACTGCGTCGTTTCTTGGCCGATCTCCATGATCAGGTTCTGGTGAGTCTCGTCGAGTCCTTGGTAGAAGGACTCGTTGATGTAGATATTCCCGTTCGCGATCAGGTGGCTCGTCAGGCTCAGGTGGCTCTGGACCTCGTGGAGGTTGAACGAACTGATCTGTTCCGCGCCGCCCTCCGAGGCGTCGGCCGTTCCCTGTTCGAGCGCGCTGTACAGTTCGTCCAGCGCGACCGGAGTCGGCGAGGCGCCGACCTGCTCCCAGGTCTGGACCCACGGGTCGAGTTCCGGGAGACGCAGATTGAGCCCGTTGACGTCGCCCGGTTCCCGGATCGGCGTGTTCGACGTGAAGTGCCGAGCGCCGCGGTAGATCTGCTGGCCGATCGGCCGCTGGTTTCCGTTCTCGATGAGCGTGTCGTGGCCCTCCTGCATCTGATCACTGTCGAGCACCGAGAGCAACTGATCGTAGCCCGAGAGGACGAACGGGCAGCCAAAGAACCAGTACTCTGACGCAAACTGGTAGTAGGGGAAACTACCTGCGGAGTGCGCCTCGACACCGCCTTGGCTGACGACCTCGCCGATCTCGTCTTCCGACCCGTAGGAGCCGCCAGGACTGATCTCAACGGAGATATCGCCGTCGGACTCCTCCTCGATCTGCTCTTTGAAATTCTCGGCGGCCTGGACCAGGATGTGACCCGGCTCGAATGTGCTGGCGATCGTCATCTCGACGCCGCTGCTGCCGCCGCCGGCACAGCCGGCTGTTGCCGCGATTGCGCCTGCGCCGATGCCGTTGATTACCGAGCGTCTACTGACACCGGAAGCTCCATCTAACATGGTTCATCACACAGGTTCAGCCTTAATAGTAAAAAACTTTCCCTCATGGTGAATTTCGCCACCACGATCTCGAGGGTAGCGCGTTCGATGCCGCTACGCGCGGTTCTCGCTGTACCGCCACGCGTCCGAGGTCCACCCGCCGTCGGCCCGGAGCACCTCGCCGGTGACGTAGTTGTCGGCCCGCGCTAGGAAGCTCACGCAGTCGGCCATCTCCTCCACGGTGCCGTATCGCGCCATCGGCGTCCGCCGTCGGATATCGGTGTCGGTGTACTTCGCCGAGTCCTGCGTCTGGTCCGTGATGGCCGTCTTGATGAATCCCGGCGCGAGCGCGTTCACGCTGATGCCGTCCTCCGCCCACTCCACGGCGAGGGTTCGGGTGAGGTTGATGACGCCCGCCTTCGCCGCGCAGTACGGCGCTCGCATGTGAAAGCCCATCTCTCCCATCATCGACGCGACGTTGACGATCGCCCCGCCGTCGTCCTGGGAGAGCATCTGTCGCCCCGCGGCACGGCTACTGATGAACACGCCCGTCAAGTCGACGTCGATCACCCGCCGCCAGTCCGCAACGGTGATCTCCTCCGCCGGACCAAGCGTCGTCATGCCCGCATTGTTCACCATCACGTCCAGCGAGCCGAAGCGGTCGACGGTCGCCTCGACCATCGCCGCCACGTCGTCCTCGTCGCTCACGTCGGCCTGCACCGCGACGGCCTCGCCGCCCCGGTCGGCGATTTCGTCGACGACCGACTCCGCTTGTTTCTCGGAGGAGCGGTAGTTGACCACCACCGACGCCCCCTGCTCCGCGAGCTTGGTTGCGATCCCGCTACCGATGCCTCTCGATGCGCCCGTGACGATGGCCGCGTCTCCTGCGAATGTGTCGCTCATGTGTGGTCCATCGAAGACTCGCACGGCGGGGAGTTTCTATTTTTCCCCTATGTTCCCCTGTCCTGACCGTTCCGCTCGCATACCGCGAACCCGCTCGCTCGCCACGCCTCAGCTCCCCGCCGCCCGTTCGGCAGCGCCTTCGACACCAACCCGGCTAAAAGAAAGCTATTTAACCGTGGTTCCAATTCGTCACGCTATGGTCGACTTAGCGGTAGTCCTACCGCCACAGCCGGACGAGAGATGGCAGATCGCCAAGCAGATGGGCGTAGAAAACGCCGTCGTACACACCCTGGAGATCGGCGACGGCAAGACCACCTGGTCGTATCACGATCTGCTACATCTCAAGAACTGGTACGAGGACGCTGGGCTTGACGTCAACGTCATCGAGGGGAGCGTCCCCCTGACCGACCGCGTCAGGCTCGGGATGGAAGGGCGCGACGAGGACATCGAGGAGTTCAAGGAGTTCATCCGGCACTGCGGACAGCTCGATATCCCGGTCGTCTGCTACGACTGGATGGTCGGCATCCGCTGGGCGCGCACGGAGGCCCACGTCGAGGCTCGGGGCGGCTCGCTGGTGACCGCGTACTCGAACGACCGGATGCACAGGGGCAGGGCGGGACCGGCGATCGACGCCTCGCGCGAGCAGATCTGGGACGCACTGGAGTACTTCCTGCAGGAGGTGACGCCGGTCGCGGAGGCGGCCGGGGTGAAGCTCGGCCTCCACCCGGACGACCCGCCTCGGGAGTCGGTGGGAGGCGTCCCCCGAATCATCAACAGCCCCGAAGCGTACCAGCGCGTCCTCGACAGCTACGACAGCGAGCACAACGGCATCACGTTCTGCCAAGGCAACTTCGCCGCGATGGGCGTCGATCTCCCAGAGACGATCCGGCGGTTCGGCAACCGCATCAACTTCGTTCACTTCCGGGACGTCGAGGGCGACGCCGACGACTTCGTCGAGACGTGGCACGACGAGGGCCCTCGCGACATGCTCGCGGCGATGGAGGCTTACCAGGATGCCGTCGACGACGACGTGGTGATGCGCCCCGACCATGTCCCGACGATGGTGGGCGAGGATAACTCTAACCCCGGCTACCACACGAAGGGGCGGCTGTTCGCGGTCGGCTACATGCGGGGCCTGCTAGAACAGGCTCAGCGGTAGTACGACTGACGCGTCGTCGGCCTGCCGCGTCGGCGCGCAAGCGCACAGTTTCTTTCTCCCGTCCAGTGTGACGGCTATTCGTCGGTCCGCCATAGTCGCCTCTCCTCGTGTCCCTCGGCCAGTCGCTCGTGCTTATCCGCCGCTTCGCTGGCACCTCACGGCGGCCGCTGACTCCCCACCCGATAACGGATATCGGTCCTGGATGCTGGAGATACGGTTCCAGTATCGTTGGACAAATTTCGAAAGGAATATTGATGGTTATCACGTGACACAGACACATACAATGACGAACGGTCCGAACCGGATCAAGGCGGTCGAGAACGTATTCGAGATCGTCGAGAACGTGGGGAAGCTCGACGGCTGCCGGGTCCGGGAGCTGGCGGATCACATGGACCTCCCGAAGAGCACGGCCCATATCTACCTCAAAACGCTGGAGGACACCGGGTACGTGGTCAGGCGGAACGAGAAGTACCAGCTCAGCCTCCGATTCCTGAACGTAGGGGGACAAGTCAGGCACAACAACAGTCTCTACCAGGTGGGCCGCAACAAGGTCGACGACTTGGCCCGGACGATAAGCGAGGTTGCCACCATCGGCTGTGAGGAGAACGGCTACCGGGTGATGCTGTACCGGACCGAGCCGACCGGTGCCATCTTCAACAACGCGTCGACCGGCGAGTACACTCGGATGCACTGGACGGCGCTCGGCAAGGCGATACTGTCACAGAAGTCCGACGGGGAGATCACTGAGATCGCCGACCGCCACGGGCTCCCGCGGGCGACTGAGCACACGATCGTCGACCGCGACGCCCTGCTCGACGAGATCGAGACCATCAGGTTGCAGGGGTACGCCATAGAGGACGAAGAGCGCGTCAAGGGCGTCAAGTCCGTCGCCGTCCAAGTCGAAAGCGACGGTGAGACGCCCGATGCCGCCATCTCTGTCGCCGGGCCGAAACACGAGTTCACCCCCGATCGCATCCAGGAGGAGCTGCTCCCGGCGCTCCAGAACACCGCGAACGTAGTCGAACTCAAGACCAAACACTACTGAGCCCCGCCGCCCTCACGCGGTCGATCCGCCGTCGACGTGGATCACCTCGCCGGTAAGGTAGTCCGACTGGTCCCGCGCGAGAAACGCCGCGAGGTCGCTGATGTCCTCCGGCGTCCCGAGGCGGCCGTACGGGACGTTTTCGGCCCGCTCCTCGACCCACGACGGGTCCTCCACCCTGACCACCTCATTCATCGATGTCTTCGTTGTTCCTGGGGCTATCGCCACCACTGAGACACCGTCGGAGCCGTAGTCGACCGCGAGCTGCCGGACCGCTGCATCGAGGCCGCCCTTACTTGCGCAGTACGAGGGGAGCTCCGGGACGCCGACCGACCCCGCTTCGGAAGTGACGTGGAGAAGCGTCCCCTCCGTCTCCATCAGCGCTGGCAGGACATGCTTGCTGACCCGGAGCGCGCCGAGGAGGTTCACGTCGATCACCGCGGTCACGTCCGCCTCGTCCGCCTCGTGAAGGCGTCCTCGCGCGATCGTTCCCGCGCTGTTGACAGCCACGTCGATCGCTCCGAGGCAGTCGGCCGCGGTCGTGACAGCCCGCTCGACGGTCGCGTCGTCCCGGACATCGCACTCGATCGGCACGCACTCAGTCGGCAGCGACGCGGCGAGGGTCTCCAGGTCGTCCGAGGACCGGGCGACCGCGGCCACGTCGGCTCCCCGGTCAGCGTATTCCTCGGCGATCGCCTTCCCGATCCCGCGGCTCGCTCCGACAACGAACGCGCTCTTGCCGTGCAGGTCTCCCGACATCGCCCCCACATCCGTCCGCCTGCGGAATAATTCCTGGGGTTGGACCGGAACTGAGCCGCGGATCCAACGTCGTTGTACACGGCTGGTTCCACGGTCAAATCGGTTCGACAGTGGCCGTCGGAGAAAGGCATTCATGCGCCGAACAGCTCGGATACAGGTTGCGGCTGGCCGACATCGTCACCGGGAACGTGCGGCGGCTAGATGACGGGGACGGGTCTGACCTTGAAAGCCTGGTTCGAGCCCCGACGCGACCACGAGTGCGCGAGCGGCCCCGCGGCTTGCGACGCGTCCGATCTCCCTCTGGGGGAACGTGGACGCGGCCAGCGGCACCGTCGGCAGGGTATCGTCGCACCCACTGATGTCCACCATGGTTGGATCCTGTCTCCGTCCACATCGCTCTATCCGCTCCAGTAGGTGCGGCCCGAAGTGTTCTCCCGGCACGACTGCGCTTCGGCGACGCCTCAACGGGGACAGATGGCTCCCCGCAATTAATTACGAACGTATGTTTGTAAATCTGGCTGCAGGCCGCTGACACCATTGAGGAGGAGATACAGAATTTCACTCTCGATCCACTATGAACAGTTTTCGTCAAGTTCCGCACCGGTGAATCGCCGTCAGATCAATTGGTAGTGAGATCACGTCACTCGTCCGTATGATCGAGTGATTGTACCCGACAATATCTCAAATCTAAATAGAGTTCCTCCAGCACCGTCTTCGATAACGCGAGTGACAGTGAGAAGGTGGGATTGGTTGATGGATAACAGCTGTTTGGTGGTGAGGTCGAGTTTCCCAATAGAGAACAGTCGTGTGCTTTCTCGCAACCATCTGGAGCCCATCCTCTGTGCGCCCCTTTACAATAGTATGTCTGTAATTAAGCGCGTGAGTAGCCGCCGAGTCAGCGCTCAATATTACCGTATACACGGCGAAAGCGTCGTCGGCGTTCGGTCGGTTCGAACCGCTTTTGGACGATATACGCGGCAATTGGTACCGTATCACATTGGAACACGTCTCATAGCCGGGCATCCGAGAGCCCATCGTTGTAGCCTCATCCAGACATTCACTCTTCAGTGAATGACTTTCTATTACAGAACACAATTCTGTATAGTAGTTACTACTGGAGGTGGTCGTTCTACAGTATCAGTCGAAGTAGCCTCTCTTCGAGTTCAGAAGCGAGGATAGTGGCTGGGGACGAAAGGAGTCGAGTTCGGAACCAGTTGACGAAAGGTAACGAAAGTGCAGGCGATCTCGGATTACAGGCGGTGGCCGGACCCCGTCGGAACGACGAACCGAGTTCATCGGAGCAACCGTGTTCGGCGATCCGTGGAGCAGCGCTTGTGTTCTCTCACCGATACCGACGCCGATAAACGCTCACTCGGCACGCCGAACCCGTGTTCGTTGACCGCTTCCCAAGCGCGGTTCGGACGGAGTCGTTTCCGGGAAGCATTCCGAAACCCCCGGATGCCGACAAGGCGTTCAATTCAGCGAACCCGGTCGAAAGGCCGGGTAACGATGTCTCAAGCCGATGTACTGCGGAGGTCGTTCACCGGATGGAGACGGCGGCAACCGTCGCCGGCGGCAACGCTGCGGTGAGCGCTCCGTCGCCGTCGACCGAGATCGCGAGATCATCGGCGGTGAACTCGTCGGCGTTATCGGGACCCACTTCGAGTTCGGGCTCCTGATCGGCGAACAGGATTTCGGCTGTGACAGCCCCTTCGTCCAGGGTCGTGCCTTCGAGGGAGATATCGATGTCGTGTGCGCTGCGACAGTCGAGGTTCGTGAGGGTGACGTATGTGCCGTCGTCACCGGTCGAAGAGGAGGCGCCGATCAGCGGCAGTTCGCGGTCGTCGTCGACCGCACGCGCCGGCGTCGACACGGTAGTCCGGACGGCGTCGTTACCCTTGTGAGGGGCATAGAGATCAAAGACGCGGTAGGTTGGGCGAGCCCAGGCGTCGTCCGCGTCGGTCTCGACGAGACACTGAAGAACGTTGACGGTCTGGGCGATGTTCGTCATCGTGACGACGTCGCTGTTGTCGTTAAAGATGTCGAGCACGGCCGCCGCCGAGAGCGCGTCGAGAACGGTTCCCGGCTGTTCGAGGCCGTTATCCGCGGTCGCTTCGGGGTGCCAAGCGCCCCACTCATCGATGATGACGCCGATGTCGCGAGTCGTGGCGACGGCGTTGATCGCACCGGCCATCCGCTCGATGTGGCGCTCCATCTCGAGCGCGTCCGCGAGGAAGCGATCGTACTTGTCCTCGTCGGCCTCGGCGACGGTCATCGTCCGCCCGTAGTAGTGGTGCAGCGTGAGGTGATCGAGCGGGAACTCCGCTCCCCACGGCGAGCCGTTTACCTCCTCTAAGAAGCGGCGATTCCACTCGTGGCCCTCGAACCCGCAGGCGATCAGTTCGAGATCGTGATCGAGCAGCAAGTTGTCCGTGGTTCCGACGTAGGTCGCAAACCGCCGGTACTCGCGGGCGTACTGCTCGGGAGTCATCTGGCCGCCACAGCCCCAATTCTCGTTACCGATGCCCCAGTAGCGGACGCCGTAGGGTTCTTCGTGGCCGTTCTTGCGCCGGCGGTCGGCCAGTTCCGTGTCACCATCGTAGTTGCAGTACTCGACCCAGTCGGTAGCCTCCTGGGGATCGCCTGAACCGACGTTCGCCGCGAGGTACGGTTCGGTACCGATGCGCTCGCAGAGTTCGAGGAACTCGTCGGTCCCGAACGCGTTCGACTCTTCGGGCGTCTCCTCGGGTCCCTGCGCCCAAAAGAGGTTGCGACGGCGGGGACGGTCCTCCTGCGGGCCGATACCGTCTTCCCAGTGATAATCGTCGGCGAAACAGCCGCCGGGCCACCGCAGCACTGGCAAGTCGAGTTCAGCGAGCAGGGAGACGGTGTCCTCGCGGAACCCGCTCTCGTCGGCGCGGTCGCCGTGCCAGATGCCGTCGTAGATGCAACGGCCGAGGTGTTCGGCGAAGTGACCGTGCACTTCGGGAGCGATTCGATCGATCGTCGCCTCAGTATGCACCGTTATGTGTGCGTCTGTCATGCACGAGTGCTGTGTGTTCCCGACGGGACCATAAGTGATACGGTTACCGACACGTATCGCGGATAGTTCATTTCGCTCTATCGCTCCGTATAAGCCGATAGACCGACGAAATAAGCGGTGTATTCCCGTTTGGGTAGCGAACGGCCGAAAATGGATGTATTAAAATATATAACTTCGGAATATTTCCGAAAATTGTATATACCATCGTTCAGTTTTGATGACGTGTGCCAACACATGACGATGGACCGCCGATGCCGAGCGGCGACTCGGGCGATCAACTGAACTCGAGTTCGCCTGGGCGGCGGCGGTTCCTACAGATGACGAGTATCACGGGCCTGGCCAGCCTGGCTGGCTGTACGGGCTATATCGGGGCATCGCGTGATGGCGTCGAATACTGGACGCTTTTCGGCGGCGGTGACGGCACCGTGATGGAAGCGATCGTCGACGAGATAAACGCGGGCGATACGTACGACGGGCTGCAGATAAACAAGCAACGGGTACCGTGGGAGGAATACTACGGCCGCCTGTACACGTCGATGGTCGGGGGAAATCCCCCGGATATCGGCGTAATGCACTCCCGAATGATGCGGGACTATCAGGACAGTCTCGTGTCCGTCACCGACGAAATCGGCACCGAACCGTACCTCGACGAAATGGCCCAGGGTGGGGTCGTCGACGGCGAACAACTCGCCGTGCCGATCGATACGCACCCCTTCGGGCTTTACTACAACAAGGAAATCTTCGAGGAGGCCGGACTGGATCCGGAGGATCCGCCGAACACGCCCGAACGGTTCGCCGAGGTCGCCGAGACGATCGTCGAGAACACGGACTACTGGGCGTTAGATTTCCCCGAAGGACAGTACGCCGCCGAAACGATGCGGATGCTGTTACACAGCCGCGGCGGGCAGCTCCTGACGGACGACTACGAACCCGCCTTCGAGACTGACGACGGCCTGGCGGTCGTCCGGGAGATGCACGACTGGGTGCACGAGCGCGAGTGGGCACCGGTGGACCCGACAAACGGCTGGGACGCGTGGAATCGCGGCGAAGTCGGCATGAAAATCGAGGGGACGTGGCACATCACCGTCGTCCGCGAGGCGGGATTCGAGTTCGGATTAACCGAGCCGTTCGTCATGCCGGACGCGGACGATCCGGTCACGGTCGGGGATAGCCACATGCTGATTATCCCACAGAGCAACGATCGAAACCGGGAGCGACTCGAGGAGACGATCGAGACCGTCCGCTTACTCTCGCAGCGATTCAACGACCAGTGGGGATACGACGCCGGTCACCTCCCGGCCAGCGAGGTCGCACTCAACAGTGATACGCTCCGGGAATCGGATACCTGGGAGCAGACACTCGAGACGTTTTACGGGATGGTCGAGGAGGAGCAGATCGTTCGACCGCCCGCGACCCCGAACGTCGAAGAGTACACCGAACAGATCTATCAGCCGCTCGATGACATGCGCGCGGGCAATCTGACGCCGGAGGCGGTCATCGAAACCGCCGCGGCGGGCGTCACACAGACATTCGAGAGGAGGTAATATGGGACAAGCAAACCGACAACGAGACGCAAACGCAAATGGATCGACGCTCGTCGACCTCTCGAAGTCGTCGACTCGCGAGTGGATTGCCGGGTCCGCGTTCGCGCTCCCGTACCTGCTGATTGCCGGAACGTTCCTGTTCGGGCCGTTACTCCTCGCGTTGTACATGAGTCTGTACGACTGGAACGCGCTCGATCCGGCTCAGTCGCAGTTCCTTGGGCTGGAGAACTATCGGATTCTGCTCTCGGATCCTGACTTCTGGAACGCGCTGTGGAATACCGTCTACTTCGTCGTCCTCACGGTGCCGCCAATCGTCGTCGGGTCGTTATTGCTGGCGCTCGGCGTCAACCGCGAGGTCAGGGGACAGTGGCTGTTGCGGACGGTTTTCTTCAGTCCGTACGTGCTGACCGTCGCCGTGGTCGGGTTATTGTGGACCGAACTGTTCAACGCCTCGGGACTCGTCTCGTACTACCTCGGGGGCGGTAACTGGCTGACCTCCCACGATCTCGCGATGCCGGCGATCGCCGTCGCGACCATCTGGTGGCAGCTCGCGTTTAATTTCATCATCCTGCTGGCCGCGCGCCAGAACGTTTCGGATCGGCTCTACGAGGCGGCAAAGCTAGACGGCGCGAGCAGTTGGCGGATGATGCGCGATATCACGATCCCGCAGATGCAGAACCCGCTCGTCTTCGTCGTCATCGTGACGTTCGTCAATTCGTTCCAGGTGTTCGGCCAGCCGTTCATCATGACCGACGGCGGACCGTCGTTCTCGACGACGACCATCGTGTTGTACCTGTACGACACCGCCTTTACCGGCCGCCAGTTCGGCTACGCCGCCGCGGTCGGGTACGTGTTGTTCATGATCCTGATCGCCGTCTCCGCGACCAGTTACTACTTCCTCGGAGGTGACGACTAATGAGTACGAAATCCCGAACTCGAGCTCTGTTCGACGACGTGTCGCTTACCGGCGACCGACTCCGCACGATCGGACTCTACGCCGCCCTCTACGGGACGGCGTTCCTGTTCATGCTCCCCTACTGGTACATGTTCGCCACGTCGTTCATGACGCGAGACCTGGTCTACGCCGAAGTGCCACACCTAATCCCGTGGGACCTCACGTTTTACTGGTACGAGTACCTGCTCAACAATTCGTTGATCGTCCAGTGGACGGCCAACACGGTCATTCTGGCCGCGATCACGACGCTCGTCGTGATTCTGATCGACGCGATGATCGCGTACTCGCTGACCCGGCTCGACTGGCCGGGACGCCGTGCGATCTTCGCGATCATCGTAGCCAGTTTCATGGTACCCGGAATCGTCAATCTCGTCCCGGTGTACATCATCGTGAGCGAACTCGGGTTGGTCAACTCCATCTGGGGTGTCGTCCTTCCGAGCGCCGCCAACCCGCTCGGCGTGTTCATGCTCGTCCAGTTCTTCAAGGATATCCCGGAGGAGCTAGAGGAGGCGGCCCGGCTCGACGGGTTCTCGCGGCTCCGCGTGTTCACGCACATCGTGTTGCCGCTGATGCGGTCGGCGCTTGCGGCGCTCGGACTGTTCATCTTCATCTGGACGTGGAACGCCTTCGTCTGGCCGCTGCTCATCTTCCAGGACGATTCGATGTACACGCTTCCGATCGGGCTGGTGACGCTACAGGATAACCTGGGTGTCACAGAGCCGGGCGTGATCATGACCTCGGCCGTGGTCGCCTCGGTACCGCTTCTATTGGTCTTCCTGGTGATGCAAAAACACCTCGTTCGAGCCGTCGAAATGCAGGGGACGACGAAGTGACCATGTCAGGAACACAAACGCCCCCGCAGTCGGAAACGACGGTGCGTGCGAAATCACAGAGTTCAGGCGTGGATCCGTTGTACGCCGCGTGTCGGGGGACCACTCGGTTCGTCTGGGACCACCTCGTCTCGGTGATCGGAATCAGCCTCGCCTGGTTCCTCGCGTCGCTGCCGATCGTGACGATCGGACCGGCGACGGTCGGCGCGTACCGCGCGGTGCTGTCGCTGCGCGAGGACGGCGCGGATCGCGTCGACTGCGAGGCGGTCGCCACGACCGTCCGTCGCCAGTTCGTCCACGCAACGCTGCTCGCGCTCGTTCCGCTGGCGCTGCTCGCAATCGCGACGAATTACGCGCTCGCGTTCCTCGCCACCGGAACGGTCGCGGCGGGACTTCTCGCGCTCTGCTGTACGTACGTAGGTCTGTACGCCGGACTCGTACTGATTCCGACGCTGCTCGAGTTGGCCGCGGGTACGTCCGCGACCGCCGCGTTGGCAGCTGGGTATCGCTGGACGGCCTCCCACCCCGTCGGCGCGGTTTCCCTCGGCGTCGTGACGGGCGCCCTGTTTCTCGTCACGGTGGTATTGACCGTCGCCGTTGCCCTGCTGTTCGCCGGCGTCGCATTCGGGCTTCACACCGAGTTCATCGCCGACGTTTCCGAGCCCGCCGAATCGAACCGCGATCACCACGGCGAACGTACGATAGCCACATCATGAGTCGCAATACAGCCACCCGACATCCGCGCACCGCCACCCCGACGACGGGCGAATCGACGCACCGGGTCGTTTTCCCGGTTCAACGGAGGATTCACTATGGTTAACACGGACGAGACGACCGCAGCGGTATCGTTCGACGACGTTCGAAAGGTGTACAACGACTACTTCGTCGCCGTCGACGAGTTCAACGCCCACATCGAGGACGGGGAGTTCATCACCGTCGTCGGGCCGTCCGGGTCGGGGAAGTCGACGCTGCTTCGGATGATCGCCGGTCTCGAGACGATTACCGCCGGCGACATTCGGATCGGCGACGAGAGTATCGCGGGAGTCGAGCCCCAAGACCGGGGTATCGCGATGGTGTTCCAGAATTACGCGCTGTATCCGCACATGTCCGTCGAGAAGAACATGGCCTACGGGCTCCGACTGACGACGGACCTGGCCGACGACGAGATCGAACGGCGGGTCCGCGAGACGGCCGACATGATGGGGATCGAGGACGAACTCGACAGCAAGCCGAGCGAACTCTCGGGCGGCCAGCAACAGCGCGTCGCGACGGGTCGGGCGATCGTCCGCGATCCGAAGATCTTCCTGATGGACGAGCCGCTGTCGAACCTCGACGCGAAACTCAAGGTTCACATGCGGACCGAACTCCAGCGGTTGCAGGAAGAACTCGGGACGACGACGATCTACGTCACCCACGATCAACACGAGGCGCTGACGATGAGCGACCGGATTATCGTCTTGGACGAGGGTGAACTCCAGCAGTTCGCGCCTCCCGATGAGGTGTACAACAATCCGGCGAACCGGTTCGTTGCGGACTTCATCGGGAGCCCCGCGATGAACTTCTTCGAGGTCGCCTCGAACGGATCGACGCTCGTCGGCGACGGATTCGAGTACGATATTCCCGCGCGGATCGCCGACGAACTCGACGGGTCCGCCGGTGACGACCTGGAACTGGGAATCCGTCCCGAGGATATCGATTACGATGCGACCGGCACCAATACGGTCCAGGCGACCGTTGAGGTGGTCGAAGTCGCGGGCAGCGACAACTTCGTCTACCTCGACATCGAGGGGACCGAGTGCCGCGTTCGAGTGCCCGGCGACGTAAAGCCGGCCGTCGGCGAGCAGGTTACGCTCGCGTTCGATCCCGCCGATATCCATCTCTTCGACGAGCGAAGCGGCGAGAACCTGTTGGCCGACCTGCGGACGACCGAGCCAGGCACCGCCGAAGCCGATACCGGCGCCGACGCCGCAGCGGCGGAGCAGGAGACCGAAGAAGTCGCGTGAGGAATCTCGCTTGTCTCTCGAGAGCGTGAGAAGGCTGCTGGAGTGGCGAACCCGCTCGGGTGTCCGGGACGAGGATAGCGGACCCATCGGGGAGTTCCACAGCGGTTTGTCATCTAGCTACGGCATCCGTTCTTTCCGAAATTTACAACCATTAGCTATTATTAGATAGGACAACGATTGAGGGCACATGGTTGAGAATGACAACCGATCGTCAGCGAATCGTTCGATGAGACGGCGGCGGTACCTCGGCATCCAGGCCGTAGTTGCGGCCGGTCTAGCGACCGGCGGTGGACTAGTAGCCGGTAGCGATACCGCGAATGCCGACCGAAAAGCCGGCAACGAGGACCGGGTCGACGATGGCGGCCCGACCGATTCGTTCACGACGACGGTCACGATGGACGCCGACGAGCGCGGTGAGCGAGCGGTCCCGGAGACGCTGTTTGGACGGTTCGCCGAGCACTACGGCGCACACGAGATCTATCCCGGGATCTACGCGGAACACGTCACAAACACGTCGTTCGTCGCCTGGGGACAGGTTCAACCGGATCACGTCTCCCACGTCTACGGGTTCGACGAAGTCGGACGGTACGACGGACTTCCATTTCCCTGGGAACCGGTCGGCGACGCCGCGTTCGAGCGACCGTCCGAGGGCGGCGTGCGCGGTCTCGGGACGTGGGAATCCGACGGCGGGTGGCCGACCGTCGACCAAGAGCCCCGGAACGAACACCAGCGAGTCGCTCTCGACGACGCGGCCGGCGGAGTCAAACAGCGGCTCGCGCTCCCCGACTGGCGGACGCTCACGTACGAGTTCGCGTTCTCGGCCCGCACCGAGGGTATCGACGCGCTCACGGTTCGACTGACAGCACCCGACGGCGACGTGCTCGCGAGTACGACGGTCGAGACGCTCACCAGCGAATGGACGCGCTACGATGAACTCGAATTAGCGCTCACAGACCGTAGCGGGAGCCAACTCGCCGGCGGCGCTCTCGACGATATCGCTTCCCCCTACGGCGAGTACGTCCTCGAAATCGTCGCCGAGGGGACGGGTCACGTCGATCTGGACTGGATCTCGCTGCTCCCCGCGGACGCGGTCAACGGGAAGTTCAACCCGACGACGATCGACCTGATGGACGACCGGAACGTCTCCTTGCTAAAGTGGCCGGGCGGGAACGTTACCAGCACCTACAAGTGGGAAAACGGGATCGGCCCAGTCGAGGAGCGGCCGATCAGGCCGAACGTTGTGTGGAACGGTCTCGATCCGAACCTCATGGGCACCGCGGAGTACGTCGAGTTCTGCGAGCTCACCGGCGTCGAACCGACGATCACGGTCGGCGTGACCGTCGAGGATACCGACCGCGAGTTCCAGCCGCCGGAAGCGATCACGCCCGCGGACGCCGCGAACTGGGTCGAGTACTGCAACGGGTCGACGGACACCGAGTACGGCGCGCTTCGAGCCGAGCACGGCTACGAGGAGCCGTTCGACGTGGAGGTGTGGGAGATCGGCAACGAGGTCTGGGGCGGCTGGCAGGCCGGCGGCACCCACGACCCGGCGCAGTTCGCCGAGCGGGCGACCGAGTTCGTCGCGGCGATGACGGGCGTCGACGAGTCGATCACGGTGATCGTCGACGGGATGGATCCTATGTACGGCGACGAGAACCTCCCCGACCCCGAACGCTGGAACGAGACCGTGTTCGACGTGGTCGGAGCGGACCTCGACGGGATAGACATGCACCGGTACAACTGGGGGATCCGCGAGGAAGACCCCGGCAGCGTCGAGGAGTGGAAAGCCGACCACGACGCCGACGGGATCGATTACAACGAGGTCCTGATCATGTTTCCGACCCAGTTCGGGGGACTCATGGCCGAAACCGCCGATATGGCGGCGTCGCACGGCCTCGAAGACCCCGAGTTCGTCATCGGGGAATGGGGGCTGTATCCGACGGTCGCCGACGGCGATCCGTGGCCGGGAATGCCGACGATGGCGGGTGCCGCCTACGTCGCTGGGATGTTCAACGCCTTCATCCGCCAGAGCGACCACGTGCGGCGGGCGAGTCACACGCATCTCCCCGTGCGGATGTTTCCGCCGGAGCACGTCGATCACCCGGCGGATCCGAATCCGTTGCTCCCGGTGGGGTACACGCTGGCACTGTACGCGTCCGTCTTCGACGACGATCGGACGTGGGAGGTGATCGACGCGTCCGTCGACGGCGAGACGCGTGACATCCCCGAAACCGGGGTCCGGATCCGAGCCATGGATGATGTCCCGTACGTCGACGCAGTGTCGATGGCGACGCCGGACGAGGCTGCACTGTGTACGTTCCTCACGAACCGAAATCTCCGGACGGACGCGGCCGTCACGATCGAGGTTCCCGATTCGTTCGCCCCGGGCGAGGCGACCGTGACCGTCCAGCGACCGACCGGAGATCCGCACGATCCGCAGGATGAACTCGGCGACGTGCCCGACTCATGGTACGACTGGGAGGCGGACGTCTACGAGGTCACAACGGAAGCGATGCCGGTTCGTGGAAACGGAACGCTCGACCTTCAATTGCCGCCGTCGGCCGTCGCGCGTATCGAGATCGAGAGCGGTGCCGCCCGGGGGCCGCCGGAGTGCGAGGAGGGCGTTCCCGGGCGAAAACCGCCAAGCCGCGGAGGTGACAACCCGGGCAGCGGGCCGAAGAACCGCGCGAGGTCGGAGGAAGCGACTGCGCGCGACGAGTAACATCGAGCGGATCCGCGTGACCGGTCACCGGGAAGAGTTACGGTCGTTGCACTGAACTGTGTCATTCGATGGCATCAATTCGACGCGCTGCGTCGGTCGCCCCGACCGATGTGACCATCGACGACGAGTTCTGGAATCACTGGCTCGAGACGACCCGCAGAGGACTGCTCGGGCACCACTACGAGCAACTCGAGGAGAGCGGTTGCCTCGAGAACTTCCGCCGAGCGGCCGACGGTGCCGCCGGCGGATTTCGGGGGATGTGGTTCGCCGATTCGGACGCATACAAGTGGCTCGAGGCGGCGAGTTACGTCCTCGCGTCGCGCGACGGTTCCGGTTCCAGTCCCGATCTCGCTCCCGATTCTGACCTCCGCCGGCGGATCGACGACGTGATCGACCTGATCGCGGCCGCACAGGCCGAGGACGGCTACTTGAACACCTACTTCGCGCTCGAGGAACCCGAGAAGCGGTGGACGAATCTCAACATGATGCACGAGTTGTACTGCGCGGGCCACCTCATCGAGGCCGCCGTCGCCCACCATCGCGCGACGGGCGAACAGTCGCTGCTTTCCGTCGCGACGGCGTTCGCCGACCATATCGATGAGCGCTTCGGCGACGACATCGACGGCGTTCCGGGCCACCAGGGGATCGAACTCGCCCTGGTGAAACTCGCGCGGACGACCGGCGAGGGGCGGTACCTCGACCGCGCCCGGTACTTCGTCGAACGCCGGGGTCGCGACGACCGTCTGGCGCGGGAACTAGAGCGGCTCGAGGAGCTCGGCGGCTACGATCCCGAGGACGGAGGCGTCGCCTCGGACGCCCGCGAGGTCTTCTACGAAGACGGCGTGTACGACGGACGCTATGCACAGGACCACGCGCCGATCCGCGAACAGGAGTCCGTCGAGGGCCACGCGGTGCGCGCGGCGTACCTCTTCGCCGGCGCGACCGATGTCGCCGCCGAAACAGGCGATAACGCCCTCCTCGATCACCTCGAACGCCTCTGGGAGTCCGTGGCTCACCGGCGCATGTACGTCACCGGCGCGATCGGTTCGAGCGCCCACGGCGAGCGGTTCACGGAAGACTACGACCTGCCTAACGACACCGCCTACGCCGAGACCTGCGCGGCGATCGGGAGCGTCTTCTGGAACCGGCGGCTGTTCGAGTTCACCGGCCGAGCGCGGTACGCCGATCTCATCGAGCGGACGCTGTACAACGCCGTCCTCGTCGGCCGCTCCCGTGACGGGACCGAGTTCTTCTACGACAACCGCCTCGCGAGCGACGGCAATCATCACCGTCAGGAGTGGTTCGAGTGTGCGTGCTGTCCGCCCAACATTGCGCGAGTGCTCGCCGCCCTCGGGCGTTACCTGTACGCGACCGGTGGCGAGTCGGACGAACGGTGTCTCTACGTGAATCAGTACATCGGAAGTTCGGCGACGGCGACGATCGGCGACACTGTCGTTGAACTCGACCAGACCAGCGGGTTCCCCTGGAACGGCGAGGTGACGCTCGACGTCGAGCCGGCGACGCCGACCGAGTTCGCCCTTCGGCTCCGGGTTCCGTCGTGGTGTGAGGACGTATCGATTCGCGTTAACGGCGAGGCAGTTCCAACGGCACTCGGTGATGACGATTCAGGCAGGAACGGCGAGCGTACGGACGACGGGTACCTCGTCATCGAGCGCGAGTGGGACGGCGATCGAGTCGAGATCACCTTCGAAGTACCCGTCGTCCCGGTCCGAGCCCACCCTGCCGTCGCGGCCGACGCCGGACGGGTCGCGCTCACGCGCGGGCCGCTGGTCTACTGTCTCGAGGGCGTCGATCACGACCGTCCGCCCCACCAGTACCGGATCGAGACTGGGATCAAGAGCGACGCTGAGACCGAATCGAGCTTCGACGCCGACTACCGGGACGCCCTCCTCGGCGGCGTCGTCGTCGTCACCGCCGCCGCGACGGTTCCCGATCTCGAGGAATGGGACGGAAAACTGTACCGGCCGGCTGCGGAGCCGAGTCGGAGCCTGGAATCGGTTACCGCCATCCCGTACTACGCGTGGGACAACCGCGCTCCCGGCGAGTTGCGCGTCTGGCTCCGCGAGCGCTGATCGACGAACGCGACTCCCTCACGCCGGTCGAGGCGACGAACTCCTCGACGCTAACGGCGCCTACCGAGTACACGCACAACTCCGCGGCCGAGCGGTCGGTGTGATATGACCGAAACGCGTAAATTCGGCCTCGTAGATGAGTTGTCTATGACTGTGACAGCCGCCGTTATCGGCACCGGTACCGAGCCGGAGAACCCGGACCAGGACGGTTACGCGATGGCGTACCACCATGCGAGGGGGTACGACACGACCGAGAGCTGCGAACTCGTCGCCTGTGCGGACATCGTTCGCGCGAACGCCGAAGCGTTCGCCGACGAGTTCGGACTCCGGGACGACCGTGTTTTCGAGGCCTACGACGCAATGCTTGCGGCCGTCGAACCCGACATCGTCTCCGTCTGCGTCCCGCCCGCCGTCCACGCGCCGATCGTACTCGATTGCGTGCGATCGGGGGTCGTCGACGCCGTTCACTGCGAAAAGCCGATGGCCGAAACGTACGGCGACGCTCGTCTGATGGTTCAGGAGGCCGCCCGTCACGATGTCCAGCTCACGTTCAACCACCAGCGCCGTTTCAGCGACGCGGTCCGAACGGCGAAGGAACTGCTTGCGGACGGAGAAATCGGCCGTCTCGAGCGCGTCGAGTTCGCGGCACCGGTCGGCATCTTCGACTACGGTTCGCACTCCTTCGACCTCTGTAACTACTTCGTCGGCGAGACCGCCGGCGAGTGGGTCATGGCACAGATCGATTACCGGGAGGAGAACGTCCAGTTCGGCTCGCACAACGAGAACCAAGCCGTCGTCTGCTGGGAGTACGAGAACGGCGTCTCCGGACTCGGAACGAGCGACAGCAACCGCGGAGAACGAGGTCCGATGGGTGTGACCGGCTGTCACAACCGGCTGTGCGGCACCGAGGGGACGATCGAGATCGGGCCGTCTGACGAGGAAGACGAACCGTTACGAATCCGCCGCGCGGGAGACGCCTCGTGGCGGACCGTCGACGTCGACGACGACCTCCACGACTGGGTCCTCGTCCACCGCGCGATCGCCGACGTCGTCGACTGTCTCGAAACGCGAACCGAACCCGAACTCGGCGCGCAAAACGCGTTGAACGCGACCGAGCTCATCTTCGCCGCCTGGGAATCTTCGCGCCGGCGGGGTCGCGTCGATCTGCCGCTCGAAATCGACGACAATCCTCTCGAGGCAATGGTCGAGAGTGGCGCGCTGACGCCCCAATCCGATGGAGACGATTCCGTGGACGGAGATGGAACGGGGGCGCAAACGGAGGGAGAGTAACGTGTCGGCCCTTCCCGTCTCGGTCTGTCTCGAGATGGTCTACGACGATGAACCGTTTCACGAACGGGTCGCCCGCGCCGCCGACGCGGGTGCCGACGCCGTCGAGTTCTGGGACTGGCGGGAGAAAGACCTCGACGCGATCGCAGCCGCTGCCGACGAGCACGGACTGACGCTCGCCGCCTGTACCGCAGGTGGAACGCTCACCGATCCCGACCGGTCGAGCGCCGCGGTCGAGACCATCCGCGAGTCGATCGGGACGGCAGCCGACTACGGCATCGAGGCGCTCATCGCGACGACCGGTCCCGAGCAGGCAGCGTACGGACGAGAGATCCAACACGAGACCGTCGTCGATGTGCTCTCGCGGGTCANGGGTCGCCCCGGCCGCCGAACGAGCGGGCGTGACGATCGCGCTCGAACCGCTGAACACGGCGATCGATCATCCGGAGTACTTCCTCTCGTCCTCCCAAGAGGGATTCGAGATTGTCAACGCGGTCGACTCCCCGGCGGTGGCGTTGCTGTACGACGCGTACCACCAGCAGATTACCGAGGGAAACGTCATTCACACGCTCACGGACGGCATCGATCGCATCGGCCACGTCCACATCGCCGACGTTCCAGGTCGCCACGAACCGGGAACCGGTGAACTCGATTACGCAACCGTACTCGAAGCGCTTGCAACAGCCGGTTACGACGGGTACATCGGCTGCGAGTTCACGCCGACCGGAGATCCCGACGATGCGATGGCTGCCGTCGGTGCCCGTCTCCCCGAGTCGTCCTCGTGATCGAACGAGAATACATCGCGATTACGATCGGGTAGTTTCCCAGAGTCGATCCGCGGTTCGATGACAGGGTACTACTCTCTGAATATCGATGGTTCATGGGAATTGTTCAGATGTAAACACATACTAGTTGGAGGTACTATCTAGTTCTGCACCGCCTCAGCTAGCGACTTTCCGTCAAGCGCTTGCTGCGGTCTCTGATGGTTATAGTAGTGCATAAACTGTCCAAGATACTCGCGGACGGTCGCCCGACTGCCCACCCGCGAGTTATGGAACGGTCGATCCGCATTTCGAGGGTGTGAAACCACTTTTTGACCAGGTTTTGTACGGTATAGTTGACCTGGCCGTTCAGTCCTAATCGAGAGTGGGAAGTCCGATAGCCGAACTGATCGCCGAGAAGCTAATCCTCCGAGAAATCGTGTTTCTCGGTGGTTCTATGCAGAACCGCAGCCGCTAGATCGATGCCGTGCCGACCAAACAGCGTGGCGTCGAGAATCAACTTTGTCTCGATGTATATTGTATCGTATAACCAATATCATTCGTCGTTGATTTTGACAGCGGTCTCGTCAACCGCGACCCTTGACGGCTTCGCCGTCCGCAGAGCGCGGAGCGTTCTGATGGGCCGCGCGAGAACTTTGCTCTCGTGGACGACGGCGGGCTGGAACGTCACTTCGCCAGTCGAGGATTTCTTGGAGCGTTGCCTCTACGGGAAGACGGAGAACGTGAAGAGCAGCGTGCTTCCACCAGCAGCAAAGTTGCCGGCTGGAAAACTGATCTGTGTCAGCGTTGTATCAGTGATTTCCGCGCTATCATGACAGTTTGTTTGACGGAACGGACGAGAACAATTTGTATGAAAGGTACTTTTCCGCTTCAATTCAACCGTTCTAACGGCTTACCCCGACGCTGTCGTGAATTCACTAGAACCGTTCCTTCTCGCTTCATCGATCCACTCAGCAAGACCGCGAACTGAATACTGCTGCGTGGTCAAGACGCCTGTCTGTGCTGTCTTCGGCAGCATTGTACTCGTTCGCTGTTTGTCCGGTCAGGAACATGGCCCCCGTTGGTAACGAACGTTTTGCGTCCCCCTTACCCGACGACCATCGCCCGGTCGACGACATCCTTACCGTAGAGTTCCTCGAGTTCTTCGTGCTGATCGGGACGGTTCTCGTAGACGTCTTGGAACAGGGTGATAGGTGTCTGGGCCGCCTGATACGTCGCCTCGTCCCACATCCGATCGTTGCTGATCTCGACCTCGACGCTGTCGACGAGCAGGGTCGCCGATCGCTTCATGGCGATGGCACCCTTTCCGGCCTCCTTGGCCGCTTCGAACTCCTCCATCGAGTCGACGATATCGTTCAGACTCGGGATGTAGGACGCGAGATCGAGCAGTTCCTCGGTCAGTTCGTCGCCGTCGAGTTCGCGCTCGTCGCCGCCGATCAGGAGTCGGTACCTATCGTCACCGGTCGTTTCGAGGGTTACGTCGTCGCCGTCGTAGACGTATCGACCGTCATCCGCGTCGAGTTCGACCTCGCGGCCGTTCACGTCGAGGAGCCAGCTGCCGGTCTTCGGCGGTAGCGGCGATTTGTTCGCTTCTTTGACCTGACCGGGCGTCAGCGACCAGATGCCGAGCATCCCCTTCGCCTGGTTGTCGGTCATGCGTTCGTGGTAGCCCTCGATGTCGCGGATGTCGTCGTAGGGGCCGTCGATCGCGATGAGGCCGGCGGCGCTCGCGCCGCGGGACGTGTTGTGGCGTAGTTCCTCCCACGGCGGCAGCCCGCCGGTGGGGGTGATCGCGCGCATATCCTTGGTGTAGTCGACTTCACCGTCGACGAGGAGGAACAGCCGTTCGAGGTTGTTCGAGGGCTTGCCCATCTCCTCGCGAAGGTCGGCGAGCGCGAGTTCGGCCTCGGCGCTCTCGACGATAACCGACATGGCCAGGCTACCTTCCGCGAGGCCGTGCTCGGTTTCGACGATGGTGATGAACTCGTCGGCCTTCTTCCAGTCGTCGATGTCGCCGACTTCGGGGATGACGAAGCCGTCGATGTGCTCGATCGCGTCCTTTTCCGGGTCGGCGATCTCGAGGAGGTGCTCGAAGCACTGATACCGGGTTGCGGGGCTGTCCCGGTGCCAGACGATACGCGGGTGGATCTCGCCGGGGAACTCGGCACCGTGTTCGGAAATCACGCTGATGATGTTCTCGGCCCCTTCGTCGCGCATCGAGGGTGCGGTCGCGTCCTCGTTGTCCGGCACCCAGACGTCGGGTGCCTGCATGCCGCGCAGCTGGACCGCTCGTCGAATCATCTTCGCGGAATCGTCTTCCCCTTCAACCGCCGTCGGGGAGGTAAAGAAGGTTCTCACGAACTCCCGGTCGTGCCGTCGTTCGAGACTCATGGGTACGGTTCCCAATAGTGTGTTCTAATATTAAAGTTGTGTGGTGGATTCGGCGACAGCGGGCGAAGTGGACCGAACCGGCGTGGTTCAGCTGGTCGGCCCCGGCACGTCACCGTGAGCGGACGGTGCCGACGCACTGTAATTCTGCATACGAAAACGCGACGGCGAGCCGTGAACGATCACCGTGGCGACGCCCTCAGACCTTGTACTTGTTGAGTTCGATCACGTTCGCCGCTCGACAGAGTTGATCGACGAACTCGTTGTTCTCCCAGGTATCGTCGATTCGCGCGGTCGGTCCCGAGATGCTAATCGCTCCGATGATGTCCGAGTCGAACCGAATCGGTGCGGCGATACAGCGCAGGCCTTCGAGGCGCTCTTCGTCGTCGACCGCGAAGCCGCGGTCCCGGGTTCGTTCTAATTCCTCTTCGAGTTCGTCGCGGGACGTGATCGTCCGGGGCGTCACTTCCGGAAGGCCGTGCTGATCGATGATTTCGTCGACGCGCTCCCGCGGGAGGTGCGCGAGGATCGCTTTGCCGAACGCGGTGCTGTGCATGTGGTGTTTGCAGCCGACGTACGTGTCCAGATCGACCGCTCGCTCGCCTTTCGACCGGGAGAGATAGACGCCCATTCCGTCTTCCTCGACGACGAGATGGACCAGTTCTCCGGACTCCGTTGCCAACTCCTCGACCTTCGGTTCGGCGACTTTGTAGACGTCGATCTCGCTGCGGATCTGGCCGCCGATATCGAGGAATTTGAGACTGAGACGGTAGGTTTTGGTGTCCTCGTCTTTGATCACGTAGCCGTGCTCTTCGAGCGTACTGAGATGGTTGTGGACGGCACTTTTTCCCATCGCGAGTTCGTCTGCCAGCGTCGTCACCCGCGCTTTCTCGAGTCGATTGAGCGTCGCGATGACCTCCAGCGATTTCTCGGTCGTTCGAACCGGGTGTTTGGCCCTGTCTCCCATACGACCTACCAGTATATCTGAATCCATAAATATTGTTCTATCATAGAAAACAGATCCCGTCTCGGAACGGTTCTCGGAATGGGCGACGTGGCGGGATGGAATCAATACCCCGTTTGATGCGGCTTTTTGGACGAGACGATCTCAATTGCGGTGGCGAAGACGGAATCGATTCCGATATGGAGAACGACTCGCGCTGAAGTTGTCCTTCGATCGCTACTCACAGCCAGTCTCCGCTGAAGATGGACGAGACTCAATTCGTGTCCCCTCTGTCCGAAATCGCTGACGCCGGTTCGAATCCCGGCGATACCTATATACTCGTGTGGTTTGTCATCAATAACTGTGTGATGATACCGCAAGAGTTCGCAGCCGGCGACACAGACGCATCACCGATCGGCTTCGGCCTCCCCGGCGTCGGAATGACCGCGTTCGAAGCCGCGGACGACCGATCGCTCCTCGCACTGTTGGAAACGGCCGCGGAGCGCGCCCTCCAAGACGCGGCCGTCGATGCGACCGAGATCGATTCGGTCCACGTCGGGAACATGGCCGCGGAAGCGTTCAACGATCGGTCCGGGCTCGCGAACGCGCTGACCGCCAGCCTCGGCGCGGACCGGGCGTCGGCGCGGCGTATCGAAAACACGAGCGCCAGCGGTGCGAGCGCGTTCCGCGACGCGGTTGACGCCGTTCGCTCCGGCGGATCGACGGTCGCGATCGCGGTCGGCGGCGAGAAGATGTCGGCGGCCGATACGGCGACCGCGACCGAGATCATCAGTCGCATTACTCACGAGCGGGAGTACCAGCAAGGGGTCACGCTCCCGTCGTTCGCCGGTCTCGCGGCCGATCGATACCTCGCCGAGTACGGCGCCGACCGACGGGATCTCGCGCGCATCGCCGTCAAGAATCACGCGAACGCAACGAACAATTCGTACGCGCAGTTCCGAACGCCGATCACGGTCGACGACGTGCTCGAGTCGTCCGCGGTCGCGACGCCGCTTCGCCTGTACGATTGCTGTCCGACCTCGGACGGTGCCGCGGCGATCGTGGTTACCGCGGACGCGGCATCCGTCACCGTGGAGGCCTGCGAAAGCGCGGTCGGCGTCCACGCGATCGCGGATCGCCGCGATCCGCTTCACATCGAAAGCGCGCGGGCGGCCGGCCGAGCGGCCTACGAGACGGCGCGGATCGAGCCGGAAGACGTCGACGTCGCGTGTATCCACGACGCGTTCACGATCCTCGAGTGGCTGGAACTCGAGGAACTCGGGTTCGCCGAGCGCGGCACGGCGTGGACGCTCACCCGCGACGGACGAACGGCGATCGACGGCGATCTGGCGGTCAATCCCGGCGGCGGGCTGAAGGCTCGCGGGCACCCGCTCGGGGCGACCGGCATCGCCCAGCTCGTCGAACTCGTCTGGCAGCTCCGGGGCGACGTTCCGGACGAGCGATCGACCGGGTCACCAGAGTACGGGCTCGCGATCAACGTTGCCGGCTTCGGGAACAACAGCGTCTGTACGGTCGTGGGGGCGAACGCATGAGTCGAGTACTGGAATGTGTCAATTGCGGGAGGCGGACGTTCTACGAAAAGCGCCGGTGTGCTGACTGCGGAGCCGAGACGTTCCGCGACCGTGACCCGGGCGTTGGGACGCTGCAAGCGGTCACCGCCGTCCACGTTACGCCCGACGACGTCAGCGAGCCGAATCGACTCGGCCTCGCATCGTTCGACGGTGACGCGAGCATTATCGCGCAGTTCGACGGTGCGCTCGAGGCGGGTGACGCCGTCGCGATCGCGGAGGGAGCGTCTCGAGACGGTGCGGATTCGACAGTGACGCTCGTCCCGGCTGCGGTGAATGACCGCCGATGACGACCCGTCTCCCAATGCGCGCTCGGGAGCGGGATTACGTGTGGACCGAGTGCTCGATGTAGAGCTCCAGTTCGTTGACGGCACTGAGGACGCGCTCTGGCAGTTCCTCCGTTAATCGGGCCCCCTTCACGCGGTGGGCGGGTCCGGAGACGCTCAGCGCGCCGATCACCTCTCCGTCCGAGTCCGTCACGGCCGCGCCGACTGCGTGGACGCCGTCGGTCGTCTCCTGCCGGTTGAAGGCGTACCCTCGCTCGCGGATGCGTTCGCACTCTTCCGCTAACTCCTCTCGAGTCGTGATTGTGTTTTCGCTCACTTGCTCGAGTCCGCGGGTCGCGATAGTCTCATCGAAGCGCTCTCGCGACATATTCGCGAGAATCGCTTTTCCCGCGGCGCTCGTGTGGAGCACGCCCCGCTTGCCGATGTGTGCACCGGTCTGTACCGCGCTCTGGCCGACCTCCGTGTACAGGTACACGCGCTCGCCGTGCTCCTCGACGATGAACTGGGCGCGTTCACCGGTTTCGGCGGCCAGCGAATCCACTTTCTCCTTGATCATGGGATACGCGGTGGTCTTTCGCTGGGCGTACCCGCCGACCGTCAGAAACTGGAACCCAATCCGATAGATTCCGTCTTCCTGCGTTACGTACTTGTGTTCCCGAAGGGTGACCAAGTGACGGTGAATGGTACTCGGGGCGAGTCCGATATACTCGGATAATTCGTTCATCGTGGCGCCGTCCAGGTCGCGAATGGCGTCGACGATCGACAGTGATGTTTCAGTCGTGCGCGCACTGGATTTGGGTTTGTTTGACACGCGTGCCATTCTCTCACGAAGGGTAATAAATCATACGACATTCGGGAACATTCCGGGCCGTAGAACCCGTCAGCGGCCGAATACGAGCAAACGGGATTCGGCCCGGTCAAGGCGAGTCGTCGGTACTGAGTTGTGTGGGCGAGTCGCACACGCCCTCAACGCTGCGCATTCGGCGGAGGAAGAATACACCCGGTGATGATCGATCGAGTTTACAGTGATACGATTGTAACGAGTTGGCCGACGGTAGCGACTGGCGGCGAGCCGCGAGCACAGCGAAGACAGCGGCCGATATGCGCCACACCGATCGGAACGTACGATTTCGGAGGGTGGTTCGCGTTCGGCCCGCCGACACTCCCTCGCGGAATGCGCCGTCCCCGCTTCGAACGTGAACTCGCGCGTTACCCCGTACTTTCGGTTTCGATTACTCGGATGGGAGCCGTTGAACGCCCTTCATCCACGTACCGCCCCCGAGAGAACCAAGGGATACCGAACCCAGCATAATTTCCCCTAAAATGCAGGAGAAGAATGGCGTTTTGGCCGTTCATACCGGGAATACGCATATACGGGATGGACTGGGCTCGAGACGTCTCGAGTCGATGTCGACTGCGGGAAATCCATTAAGTGGTTCGTCCGATTCCGTAGTCGTAATGATAATTGTGTGCCGCCGCACGCCTCATAGGGTGGCCGGGCATGAATGAGAACGATCGATCGATCACGGGCTTTACGATGCTCGCCCACGGGATTTTCCACACGTACGAATTGAGTATCCCCATCTTCATCGTGGTCTGGTTGGACGCGTTCGACGTCTCCGCCTTCGTGTTGGGTATCGTCGTCAGTATCGGATACGGACTGATCGGCGTCGGAGCGATTCCGAGCGGCGTGCTCTCCGACGCGTACGGTTCGCGCCGACTGATCGTCGCGTCCGTGATCGGAATGGCCGGCGGGTTCTTCCTCCTCGCACTCGCGCCGAACGTGGTCGTCCTCGCTGCGGCGGTTATCGTCTGGGGCGCCGCGGCGAGCGTCTATCACCCCGCCGGCCTCTCGCTCATCAGTCGCGGGGCGAACCAACGCGGAACGGTGTTCGCGTACCACGGCGTCGGCGGAAACGTCGGAACGGCGTTCGGTCCGCTCCTCACGGCGCTCCTCTTGCTCGTTCTCGACTGGCGGGCGGTCGTCGCCCTTCTTACCGTCCCCGCGATCGGCGTCGTCGCGCTGGGGTCGCTGATCGAGTTCGACGAGGACGCGGCCGTATCGACGACGGACGGCGGCACCGCGCCGACGACTCTCGAATCGGTCGTCTCGGACTCCAAACTGCTGTTCAGTACCGGCTTTTTGCTCACCTTTCTCACCATCATGATCTACGGGATATACTACCGCGGACTGCTGACCTTCCTCCCGGACATGATCGGCGATCTCCCGCAGTTCGGCGCGTACGCCGCCCTCGGCCAGGCAGTCGAACCCGCACAGTACATCTACACCGGGATACTGACGATCGGTATCGTCGGCCAGTACGCGGGCGGGCGGGTCACCGACCACGTTCGGACGGAGTACGCATTCTTCGGGACCCTGCTCGCACTCGGCATCCTGGCGTTCGTCTTCATCCCGTCCAGTGGTTGGGGACTCGCGCCGTTCTTGCTCGTGTGCGTCGGGCTCGGATTCTTCCTGTACGCGACCGCACCGATCTATCAGGTCGCGATCGCAGAATACGCGGCGGCCGACGTCCACGGGCTCTCGTACGGCTACGCCTACCTTGGAATGTTCGGATTCGGAGCGGGCGGTGCCGCTCTGGCTGGCTCCCTTCTCACGTACGCAAGCGAGACCGCGCTGCTCGCGACGCTCGGTGTGCTCGCGTTCGTCGGCGCGGGGATCGTCCTGTCGCTCCTGACCGTCGTCTCTGACAGTGGGTAACTAACACCAAGCTTTAATATCGGATTCTCGTATGGTCTTCGTATGGCAGCTCGTGATAGCAGCGCGATCCTCGAAGACATTACTGTCGTTGACATGACAACGTTCGTCACCGGCGGCTTCGCGACGTTGATGTTAGCGAACCAGGGCGCGGACGTGATCAAGATCGAACGCCCCGAGGTGGGCGACGACAGCCGCCACTCCGGGCCGCCGTTCGTCGAGGTCGACGACTACGACGGGCCGGGAAAGTCGGCGTCCCGACACGGTGAGTCCCCGTACTTCTGGACGGTGAACTACGATAAGCGGAGCGTCGAACTCGACTTGAAGTCCGACGAGGGGGTGGAGATTTGCCGGGAGTTGATCGCCGAAGCCGATGTCGTAGTCGAGAACTTCCGACCGGGGACGGCCGAACGGCTCGGGCTCGGATACGACGACCTCCGCGACGAGCACCCCGAACTCGTCTACTGCTCGATCTCCGCGTTCGGCGAGTCGGGCCCGTGGAGCGACCGGCCCGGGTACGACCTGCTGATCCAGGGGATAAGCGGCATCATGAACGTGACCGGTCCCGACGGCGGTGATCCGGTGAAGGTCGGGTTGCCACAGACGGACCTGATCACGGCGATGTGGGCGGCGTTCGGCATCGTCAATGCGCTCTATCGACGCAACCGAACCGGCGATGGCGAACGCGTCGAGCTCGGGATGTTGGATTCGACGTTGCCGTGGCTCACGAAACAGGCCGCGAAGGCGTTCGTCGGCGAGGAGCCAGATCGGATGGGCACGAAAGACCCCGTGATCGCCCCTTACCAGAGCTTTCCGACCGCAGACGGGTACCTGAACGTGGCCTGTGCGAACCAGAAGCTCTGGAAACAGCTCTGTGAAGAAATCGGATGTCCGGAACTCGCCGCGGACCCGCGGTTCGAAACGAACGCCGACCGCGTCGAGAACATGGCGGCCCTCGAGGAAGAACTGTCCGAGACGTTCACCGAGCGCCCCACCGAGGAGTGGGTCGAACGACTGGCCGAGGAGGCCGGACTCCCGGTCGGCCCCGTCTACGACGTCACCGAGGCATTAGAAAACGAACAAGTGGACGCGCGGGACGCCGTCGACTCGGTTTCCCACCCCGCGGCCGGCGACATTCCGATCCTCGAACATCCGCTGAACTTCACCGCGGCCGAGAGCGGATTCGACGACGCGCCGCCGATGCTCGGCGAAGATACCGAGGCGGTCATCGAAGAGTTGGGATACACCCGGTCCGAGATCAGAGAGTTCCGGGACAAGGGGATCTTCTCCGGATGAGCCGATTCCGCTCGATCAGCGCCCGCCGGTAGTATCGCGGTCTCGGGCGGATAGCGTCGCGTTCAGCCTCGTCCGATCCGTCGACCCGGACACGGCCGATCGCCGCTCGTCACGGCACAGCGGTGCGAACTGCTGTCGATCATTGCGGGCGGACTTCGCCCGGACGACACGTGCCCGCACCGCGCTCCCTCATGATCTGGCACGAAACGTTCTATTTCACCGGCACCTTTATCACCCTGGTCAGAAGACAGAGTAGGTAATTCGCGACCCGGAGAGAAGATCATGGACGTCACTCACGCAATCGCAACCATCCTGAAAGAGGAAGGAGTAGAGTACCTGTTCGGTTTCCCGAGTAACCCGCTTTTGGACACCGGAGCGGCCGAGGACGCCGGTATCCGAACCATCGTCACCAGGCAGGAACGGACCGCAGTCCACATGGCGGACGCGATCGGTCGACTGTCCTCCGGTGACGAAATCGTCGCCTTCGCGTGTCAGCACGGCCCGGGAACGGAGAACTCGTTCGGAGGCGTCGCGCAGGCGTACGGCGAGTCGGCACCGCTCGTCGCGATCCCGGCCGGATACGACGAAGCGAAGACGGACGTCGATCCCAAGTTCAACTCTCGCGTCAACTACCAGCACGTGAGCAAATCCTGCGAACAGCTGACCAGCCCGGAGGCCGTCGGCGAGACGATGCGGCGCGCGTTCAGCGCGGCGCGAAACGGCCGTCCGCGGCCGGCCGTCGTCGAGGTCCCGAAGGACGTCTTCTACGAGGAGATCCCCGATGAACTCGAGTACCACCCCTCGTCGTCGAATCGAAGCGGTCCCGATCCGGACAGCGTCGAGGAAATCGCCGAGGTGCTCCTTGAGGCGGAGCGGCCGGTTATCTACGCCGGACAGGGAGTCCACTACGCGAAAGGGTGGGATGCCCTTTGGGGGCTGGCAGAGACTCTTGAGGCGCCGGTTGCGACCAGTCTCAACGGGAAGAGTTCATTTCCGGAGACCCACCCGCTGTCTCTCGGTGCCGGGAGCAAGAGCGAACCGGGCCAACTCGCGCACTTCCTCCGGGAAGCGGACGTCATCTTCGGGATCGGGTGTAGCTTCACGGACACTGCGTACGGGATTACCGTCCCGGACGGGACGACAGTCGTCCACTCGACGCTCGATCCGACGGACATCGACAAAGATGTCGAGTCCGAGTACTCGCTCGTCGGCGACGCCGGGCTCACCCTTGAAGCGCTGGTTAACTCGATCGATCGGCGCCTCGACGGGGAATCCCGCGGTCGGTTCGACGACGTTGCCGCGGAGATCGAGTCGGTCCGCGAGGAGTGGCTCGACGAGTGGCGTCCGAAACTGACCGCGGACGAGGTGCCGATCAACCCGTACCGGGTGATCAACGAGCTGACGACCGTCGTCGACGCCGAGGATGCGATCATCACGCACGACGCGGGGAACCCGCGGGACTTCCTCGCTCCGTTCTGGGAGTCGACCGAACCGCTCTCGTACATCGGCTGGGGAAAGACCACCCAGCTCGGCTACGGGCTCGGCCTGGCGATCGGCGCGAAGATCTTCCGCCCGGAGAAGCTTTGCATCAATATTATGGGAGACGGCGCGATCGGGATGACCGGCCTGGACTTCGAAACGGCCGTTCGGGAGGACATCCCAATTCTGACAATTCATTTGAACAACTACGAGATGGCGTCGTACGAGACGCCCTTCTCCGGCGACTTCGCCGACGTCGGGACGGCCCTGGGCGGCTACGCAGAGCGGGTCGAGGACCCGGACGAGGTGGCGCCGGCCCTCGAGCGGGCGATCGAGAAGACCGAAGCCGGAACGCCGGCGCTCCTCGAGTTCATCACGGCCAAAGAGACCGAACTCTCGCGGCCGGATCTCGAGGAGTAGCGGAGACAGCGAGCGGAGTAGGGGGAAATTCTATCGGTTCGACGGCGAACTCGCGTCACGAACCACTCGATCGATTCTCAACCTCGGAATTGAATCGCGACCTGCGAACCGGAAATCGAAACGCGACGGATACTGGACGATCGAACGAAAAGCGCAGCCGGTTCAGTTCTCTCCGAACGCGCCGTCCTCGGTCCACTCTTCCAGCGTCGTCTGATCGTCTACGACGTCTGCGAACACCGCTTCGGTGTGTTCGCCGAGCCGCGGTGCCGGCGATCGGACGTCGGTATCGTAGTCGGGAAAGTTGATCGGGTGGCCCGGCAGCACGCACTCGCCCCAATCGGGATCCTCGTGGGGAACGACGAGGTCGCGGGCCGCCGTCTGGTCGTTCTCGACGACGTCGGCCACGTCGTTGATCGGCCCGCAGGGGAAGCCGTACTCGGTCAACCGATCGAGCCAGAACTCGGCCGATTCCGATTCGAGTTCGGCCTGGATGATATCGATCACCCGAGCAGCGTTCTCGCGGCGCGCCTCGTTCGTCGGGTACTCGTGGAGCTCATCGCGTCCGAGCAGGTCGACGAAGTCGTCCCACCGGTCGTCGCTCGGAACCCCGGTGACGATCGCGCTGTCGGCGGTCTCGAACCGCTGGTAGGGCACGAGCGTCTGGTGGGTCACGCCCTGTGGCCCCGGCACGGAACCGTCCATCGAGTACTCGGTGAGGTACTCGTTCAGCAGCGCCACGATGGAATCGAACAACCCGATGTCGAACTTCCCGGTGAAGTCGTCGGCGCGATCGCGCTCGTACAGTCGCGCGAGGACGCCGAGCGCCGCGAACATCCCGGTCGTGAGATCGCCGATCGCCTGACCGACCTTGACGGGAGCCCCGTCCTCGGGACCGGTCACGCTCATGATTCCGCCTTCGGCCTGGAGGATGAGATCGAGCCCCGGTTTCTCCTTCATGGGGCCGGTCTCGCCGTAGCCCTTGATGCTCGCGTAGACGATGTCCGGATTCCGCTCGCGAACGTCGTCGTATCCGATGCCGAGCTTGTCGGTGACGCCGTACCCGAAGTTTTCGACGAACACGTCCGCGTCGGCGAGGAGTTCGAGCGCCGCCTCCCGTCCGGCGCTCGATTTGAGATCGAGCGTCACCGAGCGCTTGTTGCGGTTGTTCGCCATGAAGTAGCCCGACTTGCCCTCGGGGCCGATACCCTGTGATCGTGCGGGATCGCCGACGCCGGGACGTTCGATTTTTACGACGTCCGCACCCATGTCGGCGAGAAGCGCGCCGCAGAAGGGGCCCGCACGGTGGCCGGTCATCTCCACGACCGAAACGTCGGCGAGTGGTCCGTCGCCCATCGTTACTCCGCCTCGTTGAACTCGTCGACCAGCGTGCGACGTTCGTCGGTTGCAAACTGTTCCCACCAGAGTTCCGCCTCCCGATCGCGCGCTTCCTCGAGGGTTTCGGCGCGCGAGGCGTAATTGAACGCTCGCTTCGAGTTCTTCACCGCCTTTCGGCCGGTGTCTTGGATTCCAGCGACGATCTCGGCGACGGTGTCGTCGAGTTCCGTTCTCGGAACGGCGCGGTTGATCAGCCCGATCCGTTCCGCTTCGGCTGCGTCGATCATCCCCGCCGTGTACACGAGTTCCTTCGCCTTCGCCTCGCCGACGAGTTCGACGGCTCGCCACGTCGAGCCGCCGGTCGGGATCTGTCCGATGTTGGCGGTCGGGACGCCGAACTGCGCGCCCTCGACCGCGATGCGGATGTCGCAGTACATCGCAAAGATCAGGCCGCCGCCGACGCAGTACCCGTTTATCTTCGCGATGACCGGGGCGTGACACTCGTAGGGCTTTTGATACATCTCGTAGAACAGTTCCTGCCGGTCCCGCTGTAGCGGATCGTGCTCCGCCGCCGGGCCGGCGTACTGTGAGATGTCCGCGCCGGCGGAAAACGCATCGTCGCCCTCTCCCGTGATCACGACAGCGTCGATGGCGCGGGTTAACTGAATCTCGTCGAATGCGCGTTTGAGATCGAGCATGACCTCGTTGTTGAGGGCGTTGTAGACCTCGGGCCGGTGAAACTCGATCGTCGCGATGCCGTCTTCGATAGTGAGAGTGATACTCTCGTAGGCGCTATAGCTGACCATACCTCACGTCGTATAGTGTGAAATACAACAAAAAGGTTTGTGTTACAATACCAACCACACAGTCGGACCGAGCTGCTAGGCGCTCGTTCGGTCGCGGCGCGAGCGCGAAAACCGGCCGCGCTATTGAACGGACGATCCGATAGGGACAGCGCCCGCAATCGGGGATTCGGCTCGTCGGACTCATCGGGCGTCACTCGACACGGATCGAAACGACGGGGACGGACGCGTTGAGCAGCACCGACTGGGCGACGCTTCCGAACAGAGCCTTTCCGACCGGCGAGCGCTTCCGTCCCGCGACGACGATATAATTCGCCCCGTTGTCGTCAGCGTAGCTGTCGATCTCGTCCGCGGGATCGCCCATGAGACCGACGGGCGTCGCGTCGACGTTCGCCCGGTCGATGGCTTCTGCAGCGATGTCCGCCGCGATCTGCACCACGTCTTCGGTCGGGATCGTCCCACCCGTTTCGTTCACGGTCGTCCGCTCGAGCGAGACGAACTCGTCGCGAGTGAGAACGTGAACGATTTCGACCGGCTCGTCGAACGCTTCGCCCAGTTTGTGTGCTTGCCTGACGATACCCGACGCTCTATCGGATCGATCGACTGCTCCGATGACAGTCATAGCTACTCTCTCGTTCTCCATCCATAAAGGATTTACTCGGGTTTTGATCCCAGTACCCGCGGAAACCGCGCCGCTTGGACCGAGCAGCCGTCGGATCGCTGGTCTCCGGTTCGACGCTGGTTGCAGGACGTACCATCGTTGAATGCTGGCGTTCAGTGGTTGACGAACGATCCGGCCGAACGCCTCGCCGAATAAAATTGCAATATAACATCATGAGTAATCAAGGGGTATCTTTATGTCTGTACTCTTTGATCATGGTATTGTGAACCTGGCACACGACGTTACATAACACATACCAGGGTTCGTGGCTCGATAAGCATGTTCGAGAGAAAGCAACGGCGGCAGGTGGTAGCAACAAGCACATCAACCAGGCGGCGGTTCCTTCGAGTGGCCGGCGCCGGGACGGCCGTATCGTTAGCAGGGTGTCTCACAGAAGACGGGCCGGGTGTCGAAGCCGGCGAAAATTGGGAGCCGTCCGAGACGATCCGGTACATCGTTCCGTACGACGAGGGCGGCGGGACCGACGTGTACGCCCGCGGTATCGTCGAACCGCTCACCGACGCCATGGGGCAAGACATTCAGATCGATAACGTGCCCGGCGGCGGCGGTCTCAATGGCTTCGGCGACCTCTACGGATCCCAGCCCGACGGGCACACCGTCTCAGGAAGCGCCGTCCCGCTCGAGGTTACACCGCAACTGCTCGAGGATCCCGGGTTCGACCAGCGCGACCTGAACGGGCTTGGTATCATCGGTCGCTCGACCTGGTGTCTCGTCGTCAACGAAGAGTACGAAGGAGAAGTCGAGACGTTCGACGACGTCAGAGAGAAGCACAACTCCGGTGAGTGGGACTCCATCGGAATTCAGGAACCGGGAAGCCCGCAGGACATCATGACGCTGCTGGCGAAACACGAACCGGAGTACGCCGACGAGTACGACTGGCAGTGGGAGAATCGCGTTCAGTATACCGGCACTGGGCCGATCGCGGAGGCGGTGACTTCCGGCGAGGTGCCGTGCGGGATCGGAACCGACGCCGGGACGCGACCCAACGTCGATTCCGGCGGAGTGTACCCGGTCTGTACGTTCTTCAGCGAGGGGACAGACGTGTATCCCGATATCCCGTCGGTCACCGACGAGGGGTATCCGAACATGGACTTCGTCGCGGGCGTAAACCGCGGTCTGTACGCGCCGCCGGACACGTCCGAGAACATCATCGACGAACTCGCAAATCGAATCGAAGAAGCCACTCAAGACGAACGATACGCGGAGTGGTCCGAGGAGACCGGGAATCCGATCTTCTTTGAGGGCCCTGACGCCGCTAACACGGCAATCGACGACGCCTTCGAGGAGTTCGAAAACCTGGATATCGTCAGTCTCGTTGATGAACACTCCTAGTCCGGAGTGATACTTTAACCGCCATATTATAGTTATGAGTTCAAAATACACCGAACATAACGTAACGGCAGAGCAGATAATGCTCGTTGTTCTGGTCGGGGTGAGTGCGCTATTTATCGTCGAGCCGGTTTTGAGTAACTACCCCGACGATGCTCGAGTGTTCCCCCAGTTGACCGCGTCGATCGTTTTCGTCGGCTCGTTGTTGTTACTGTTCCGGAACTATCTCCCAGGGCCGCTCCGGACGTTTGTCGCCGAGAGCATTTCAATTACGAGTACCGACGAGTCTGATATCCCCGGCAGCGAAGCAGATCTCGAAGAGTCGGAGACGGCCGACGAAGAGTACGAAGCGGAGACGCTCGGAGCCGAGTACGGCTACAAGGTGGACGAGACGACGTTTATGGTGGTCACGACGATCCTGTACTTTGCGGGCGGGTGGGCCGCCGGCTTCCTCTTCGCGACGCCGATTTACATCCTCGGCTATACGCTTTGGTTCCGTACCAGCCCCGTTACCAGCGTCTTGCTCGCCATCCTGGGGACGTTCGTCATCTACCTCTTCATGACATACCTCGTCCTCCCGTTCGACCAAGGACATATCTTCGACTTCAGTCCGCTCCTGCCGCTCCTAGTCGAGCCGATCACCGGAGGTGGGGTGTAAATGGCGGCGGTCAGCGCCTTCTTCGAAGGACTGTCGATCGCGCTGAGCTGGCCGACGATCGGATGGCTCGCAGTCGGAATGATGCTCGGAATCGTCTTGGGAGCGTTACCGGGTATCGGTTCGCCCGTCGGGATGGCGATCGTGCTCCCGCTCACGCTGCCGCTCGAGACGACGGCCGCGATCATCCTTCTAGTGGCGATCTACAGCGGCGCGATGTTCGGCGGCTCGATCGCCGCCATCCTGCTCAACGCTCCGGGCACGGAGTCGGCCGCGGCGACGACGCTCGACGGGTATCCGATGGCACAGAACGGCCTGGCGAAGAACGCGCTGGCAATCGCAACGGCGGCGTCGGCGCTGAACGGCTTCCTCGCGGCGATAGCGCTGATCGTCCTGTCACCGCTGCTCATCGAGATCNGATCGTCCTCGCGTTCGGGTCGCCGGAGTACTTCCTCCTCGCCGTCCTCGGCATCTCCCTAATCACGATCGTCACGCAGGGATCGATCGTCAAGGGGCTCGTCGCCGGTGCGCTCGGCTTTATGATCTCGACGATCGGCACCGCGATCCTCAGTCCGCGTCCACGCTACACGTTCGGGCAGTTCGGACTCTACAACGGGATCGACTTCGTCGCGGCGCTGATCGGGATGTTCGCGTTCGCCGAGATGATGAAGCTCGCAGCACAGAAGCAGATTTCTCAGGACGATCTCGATATCGCGGGCAGCGTTCGCGAGGGAGCGAAGACGGTGTTCAAGTACCCGGTGACGACGATCAAGTCCGGACTGATCGGGATGGGAATCGGGATGATCCCCGGCTCGGGCGCGACGACGTCGACGTTCGTCGCGTACGCGGAGGAGGCCCGCTCGTCGGCCAAAGACGGATCGTTCGGCGACGGGGACCCCCGCGGCGTCATCGCGCCCGAGGGAGCGAACAATCCGACCGTCAGCGGCTCGCTCATTCCAACCCTGTCGTTCGGCATTCCGGGCAGCGGCTCGACGGCCGTCCTGCTCGGTGGTATCTTGATGCACGGACTCCAACCGGGGCCCGTCCTCTTCGGCGAACAGCTCCACATTACGTACGCGCTGTTCATCTCGCTGTTCCTCAGCAACATCCTTATCGTCGTCGTCGGCCTGACGGTGATTCCGTACGCGAGCAAGATCACGGAAATCGATACGAACCTCATCATTCCGATGGTCATCGTACTCTCGTTCGCGGGGGCGTACACGCTCAATCAGAACTGGTGGGACGTCGGCGCCGTCGTCGTGCTCGGCATCCTCGGGTTCTACATGGTCCGGTACAACTACTCGGTCATCGCGTTCGTCCTCGGTATCGTTCTCGGTCCCATCGCCGAGCAAAACTTCTTCCGGTCGCTGCAGATCTCCGGCGGCGAGTACACGATCTTCGTCGATCCGGTGAACCAGCCGCTCTCGTTTCTACTCACCGTGGCAATTCTCGTCGTGCTGTTCGGTCCGTTCGTTAAGGGACGCGTCGAACGAGCCGTCAGCCGGACCTGAACTCTTTCCGTCGCCTTCCCGTCCCCCATCGTCCGTCGTCTCGCAAGCGTTCGTGACCCGATCGGTATCGTTTCCCAACGAGCTGTCTATCGTGACCGATCCACCTCTCCGCCGCGTGGCGGACCGGCGTCGGGAGGTCAGGAGGATCGCAGCTGCGGCACCGGGCGACGGCTCCCGGCGAAATCCGCGATCACCGCCCCGGTCAACTGCTCGATGACGTAGTAGGTGATGATCGCGAGGACGGCAGTCCCCGGCGCGTACTCGGCGGCGATGAGCAGGGCGATGCCGAGGTTCTTGAAACTGCCGGCGAAGAATATCGGGAGGATTCGCCGCCGGCCGAGGTCGCAGTAGCGCCCCGCGGCGTACGCCACCGCCGATCCGAGCCCAAGAATCGCGATAGAGACGGCGACTAGGTTGAGGAGGGTGCGAGCGGGAACGGCCGCAGAATCGGTGCCGGCGACGCCCGTGTAGATGATGAGCGCGATCGCAACGCCGGACCCGTACTCCGCCGTTCGATCCGAGAGCGCAGTGTCCGGAACCAGCCTTGTGAGCACCACGGCGACGCCGACGATGAGCAGGACATCGGTGAGAATCGACCGAACCGGGACGGTCCCGTTCTGATCGGCGAGGACCAGAAGTAACAGCGGCGTCGCGATCGGTGCGAGGAGGATCGACGCGATTGAAACGATCGCAGCGAGTTGTGCGTCGCCGCGGGAGAACCGCGTCCAGACGATCGCGCTCCCCGCCGTCGTAGGGACCGCGAGCGTGATCGCGATCCCCGTGAGCGCCGCGTTCGAGAGCGCGAAGCTCGCGAGCGGAACACCGGCGAACGGAAGTAAGACGTATCCGAGACCGAGCGAGAGGGCGGCCGGCACCCCGATCGCGCTCGAGTTCACCTCGCCGAGGGAGAGTCCGCGAATGGAACCGTACACGAGGAAGATCACCAGCGGCGTCAGGAGCACGCTCGTGTACCGCTGGGGACCGGGAACCAGCAGTCCGGCGGTCGCCGAGGAGAGGACGACTAGGATGTTCTTTTGGTCAGCCAGGCGGCCGAAATCGGGGAGTACCATCTGTGTAGCCACGTCTCGACCCTCGGAACGCCGTCGGCGTCCGAGCATCGCGTAGTTCGGGACACGGTGCCGGGTTATTTCGTAGTTCGGGACACGGTGCCGGGTTATTTATTCGTTGGGTCGGTCCCGAGGTCGGCCCAGTTCGGTCCGGTTCAGTCCGATCTTCCGTCGAATCGCGACGCGAAGCGGCACAACAGTTATGTGTATTCCCTGTACTAACGTGTACCACACACAGAACGTGCAAGCAAGTAGCAAACGACCGGTAGCTACGGCAGGATCCACAAACGGCCGCGAGGTCGCATCCCCCGGTATTCAGTTCGACATCGGGTGGAAGAGCGACCGGTGGCTATCGGTTGCCGACCGACGGCGTGGATTCGCGTCTTGTGTCAGCCCCATGCGGGAGACGAATGCCGTTCTCGCTTGCACCACCGAGATGCGGGCATCCGAGACGACACCAGCATACACTGAACACACATGGCTACGAACGACCGACCGACCGACGGAGACCCAGCGATCGACAGTCGTGCGGAGTACAACTATCGAACCGAGACAGCGGACCGCCCGGCCCTCACGGCGGCCCTCGAAGCGCGCGTCGACGGCGAAGTCCGCTTCGATGAGTACTCGCGGGAGATGTACGCGACCGACGCCAGCGCGTACGAGGTCCTGCCGATCGGCGTCGTCTATCCGACCGGGACCGACGACGTGACGACGGTGATGAGCTACTGCAGCGAGCGCGGGATTCCGGTCCTCCCGCGAGGCGGCGGGACGAGCCTGGCCGGGCAGACGGTCAACGAGGCGGTCGTCCTCGATTTCACGCGCTACATGGACGACGTGACGCGGGTGGACCCCGGTTCAGGGCGGGCCCGCGCGCAGCCGGGAGTCACGATCGGGGAACTCAACCGGACGCTCGAGCCCCACGGGCTGAAGTTCGCGCCCGATCCGTCGACCGCCGACCGCAGCGCGCTCGGCGGGGCGATCGGGAACAACACGACCGGTGCACACTCTCTGAAGTACGGCAAGACGGACGCCTACGTCGAGGAGGCGGAAGTCGTGCTATCCGACGGAACGGTGACGACTTTCGGCGAGATTGCCGTCGACGATCTCCGCGCGAGCGCGGACCCGGACGGCGAGTTGCTCGAGCGGATCTACGGCGCGGTCGTCCGGATCATCGACGACGAAAGCGAGGCGATCGAGGCCGCCTACCCGACGCTGAAGCGAAACGTTTCGGGCTACAACCTCGACGTTTTGGTCGACGAAGCGGCGACCGGGACCGTCAACCTCGCGAGGCTACTGGTCGGGAGCGAGGGCACGCTCGGCATCGTCACCGAGGCCGAGGTATCGCTCGAGCCGATCCCCAACACGAAGTCCGTCGCGGTGCTCTGTTACCGCAGTCTGCTCGACGCGATGGACGACGTGGACGCGATCCTGGACCACGATCCGGCGGCCGTCGAGGTGATGGACGACGTGTTGCTCGACCTGGCTCGCGACACGGAGGAGTTCGCCGATGTCGTCGGCATCCTCCCGGAGGGGACGAGTTCGTTCTTGCTCGTCGAGTTCTACGCCGCGGACGACGCCGACCGCAGGGAGACGGTCGAGCGGCTTATCGACGACCGAGAGGGAGAACTCGCGTTCGACGCGCTGACGGCCTACGACGAGCAGCGACAGCAGCGCCTCTGGAAGATGCGGAAGGCGTCGACGCCAATTTTGCTCTCCCGGACCGGCGACGAGAAACACATCGCGTTCATCGAGGACATCGCGATTCCGCCCGAGCACCTCTCCGATTACATCGCCGACTTCCAGGCGGCTATGGAGGATCACGACACGTTCGGTAGCTTCTATGCCCACGCCGGTCCGGGCTGTATTCACATCCGTCCCCTGGTCAACACGAAGACCACGGAGGGCGTCGAGACGATGGAGTCGATCTCGGACGACGCGACCGATCTCGCGGTGAAATACGGCGGGAGCGTCTCCGGCGAGCACGGCGACGGCCGCGCGCGCACCCAGTGGAACCGGAAACTCTACGGCGAGCACGTCTGGCAGCTCTTTCGAGATTTAAAGACCGCGTTCGACCCGAACTGGCTGCTCAATCCGGGCACGGTCTGCGGCGACCACGACATGACCGAGCACCTCCGGTTCGGCCCGGACAGCCGGTTCGAGGCCGGGTTCGATCCGGTGCTTAACTGGGACAACGAGAACGGGTTCCAGGGCATGGTCGAACTCTGTCACGGCTGCGGCGGCTGTCGGGGTAGCCAGGCGGGCACTGGCGGCGTCATGTGTCCCACCTACCGGGCGACCCAGGAAGAGATTACGAGCACGCGGGGTCGAGCGAACATGCTCCGGCAGGCGATGACCGGGGACCTCCCGCCGGAAGAGGCGTTCAGCGACGAGTTCGTCACCGAGGTGATGGACCTTTGTGTCGGCTGTAAGGGCTGTTCGAAGGACTGTCCGAGCGAGGTCGATATGGCGAAGTTGAAAGCGGAGGTCGAACACGAGTATCACGAGCGCCACGGCGCGTCGGTGCGGGACGGGCTGTTCGCAAACATCGGCACCCTCTCGAAGCTCGGCAGCGCCACCGCGCCGCTGTCGAACTACGCGAGCAAGGTGCCCGGCGCGCGGACGGTACTGGAGAAAACGATCGGGATCGCCCGCGAGCGGTCGCTGCCAACGTTCCACCGCGAGACGTTCGTCGACTGGTTCGAATCCCGCGAGTCGCGGGTCGACCCCGACGCCGCCGAGCGCAACGTCCTGCTGTTCCCGGATGTGTACACGACCTACAACGCCCCCGAAATCGGGAAAGCAGCCGTTCGCGTGCTCGAAGCCGCCGGCGTCCACGTCGAACTTCCAGACGGCGTGACCTCGAGCGGCCGGCCGGCCTTCTCGAAGGGATTTTTGGTCGACGCGCGCGAGCGGGCCGACCGAAACGTGAACGCGCTTGTTCCCAGGGTGCGGGACGGCTGGGACGTCGTCGTGTGCGAGCCGAGCGACGCCGTCATGTTCCAGTCGGAGTATCGGGACCTCTTGACCGGGAACGACGTCGACGAGGTCGCCGAGAGCACCTACGGTGTCTGTGAGTACGTCGACGTTCATCGGCTCGACGAAGCCCTCGAGTTCCGGGCTGTCGGCGAGCAACTCACCTATCACGGCCACTGCCATCAGAAGGCGACCGGCAAGGACCACCACGCTGTCGGCGTGTTACGGCGGGCGGGATACGGCGTCGATCCGCTCGACAGTAGCTGTTGCGGGATGGCCGGCTCGTTCGGCTACGAAGCCGAACACTACTCGATGAGTCGCGCCATCGGCCGGCTGCTCTTCGATCAGATCGAGGCAGGCGACGGCGACAGCATCGTCGCGCCGGGTGCCTCCTGTCGAACACAGATCGGCGACGAGTACGACGACAACCCCCCGCACCCGGTGACGAAACTCGCCGACGCGCTCGCCTGATCCGGTTCTGGTGATTTCGGTCCTCTCGTCGGTCTATCCGTCGTCGACCCCGTGTCCCGACCCGCGTGCACTCGAACCCGGCGACAAACTCGTTCTCCGGAACACGATCGTCGGTGGTATCACTCCGGTCAGGACTGAGTAGCCGATGCGCTCCTCGACGGCCGAACGGACCAACTCTTCTGAGTTCCGGAGAACACGTCGATTCGAGTTCAGCGGCTCCAGGGATACCCGTTCTGTTCCGTTCTGTGTCCCGGTTTCATCGCCCGCCGGTGTCGAGATCTGGACGGCCGACCCGAGACGTTTCATCATCCGTATCGCACCCGGTGATTGCGTCCGCTCGTCGCTCGAGGAGCCGATTTCTGCATACGAGAACATCCGAATATCCGGGATCGGATCGATTCGCAACTGTACCGTCGAACGACCGCTCGATCGACCGATTTCCGGCGACCCCGCTGTCCGCTGCGAACTGAGTCGACGATGCCCGAACGCCTCGCAATTTCCCCGTGAATCACAGCCGGTCCCTCGCTGCGTGAACGGGAGTTCGGTCTCCGAACATTCTGAGGCAGAGAACGTCCGATTCGTGGGCAGTTTATATGGTTCGCGGAATAGAACGATCATTCGTCCGACCGGTCGAACGGGATTTACATCTGTATGGCCGTAAACGGACGCTACACGTGCATCCTCGTGATTCAGCGGTCTCGTGCGGCGTGTTCCTAAGGGATTCTGCTATGGAGAACAGGTGAGCGGCGGAGTTCTATCATCGTCGGTTACCAGCCCCCTCCCACGCTGTTTCAATCGTCTCCATCGTTTCGACCGATCGAATCCGTTCATGAGAACGAACATGCCAACACCGCATCGGTGTCGTTGACGCCGATGACGGGACGGTCCCGCGCTTCCCCGATCGAACGATTCGGCCCTGTCCGCGCCCGAGAGCAACGGTTCGATCCCGTTCTCGTCCGCGACGTGTCGGTTCGTCGTCTCGCCGTCCCCCGTCTCGAACGCCCAACTCTCCTCGAAGTCGAACTTCTCGTAGCACGCGATCGTTCCGTCGGCGTCGGCGATGGTGCTGTTGGTACGGATGCATCCCGTGCGCGCCTTCGCACGACGATCCACGATCAAGATTGGCCGGGTCCTGGTCCGTTCGACGAACTCGGACGGCCTGTCTGCGAATCGACGCCTCTGCCCGGTACGATATTCCGTCCCATAAACTTATTATTTGTCGGACGATACCACGGTTCATGGTACACGAAGTGGCGAGTATCCCGGGAGACGGTATCGGACCGGAAGTCATCGATGCGGTACAACCGGTCTTCGACGACGTCTCGGAACGGTTCGGGTTCCACCTCGAACTGGTCCGGTACGATTGGGGTTCTGAACGATATCTCGAGAGCGGTTCGATGATGCCCGACGACGGACTCGACGAACTTGCGGGCTACGACGCAATTCTGCTCGGCGCGGTCGGCCACCCCGACGTCCCCGACCACGTGACGCTGAACAATCTTCTCCTCCCGATTCGAAAGGGTTTCGACCAGGCTATCTGTAAGCGGCCGGCGATCCTCTTCGACGGCGTCGAGAGCCCGCTCGAGGGGTATAACGGCGGCGACATCGATTTCGTCGTGTACCGCGAGAACACCGAAGGGGAGTACGCCGATATGGGCGGTCAGGAACACCCCGGCCACGGCCACGAGGTCGCGGTCCAGAGCGCGGTGTTCACGCGAACCGGGACCGAGCGGATCGTACGAGCCGCGTTCGAGGCCGCGACCGAGCGCGAGGGACGGGTGACCAGTATCACGAAATCAAACGCGCAGGCCCACAGCATGGTATTCTGGGATCAGATCGTCGAGGACGTCTCGGCCGAGTACCCGGACGTGACGGTCGAGCGGCTGCTCGTCGACGCCGCGAGCATGGACTTTATCCGTCGACCGGAGGAGTTCGACATCGTCGTCGCGTCGAATCTCTTCGGCGACATCCTGACCGATATCGGGGCGATTATCACCGGGAGCATGGGGCTCGCCCCGTCGGCCAACATCAACGTCTCAGGAGAGTATCCGTCCATGTTCGAGCCGGTTCACGGAAGCGCGCCCGATATCGTCGGCGACGGCGTCGCGAACCCGCTCGCAACGATTCTCTCCGCCGCGATGTTATTTGACCACCTCGGCGAAACCGAGGCCGGAGATGCGGTCTGGAGCGCCGTCACCGATCAGCTAGCGGATTCGGACGCGCCCCGGACACCGGATCTGGGCGGGTCCGCAGCGACGGCGCAGGTGGTCGCGGATCTTCGCACCCGACTCTAACGTTGATTCCGAAACGGATACTGACGAACGGCGACTCACTTCTCATACATCCGTAACATTCAATTCGATCCCTGAAGAGCAATAGGTATGACCGAGCGCACGGAGCTCGACCAACTATACGTCCACGAATCGGTCGAAAACGTCATTCCCCGAGACGCGTTCGTCGATGCGTTCGACGAGGTATCGATCCCCGCCGAACTCGTCGGCGACGGTCGCGAGTACGACGCGTCCGACGCGGTAGCGACGTACGCACCGCGACCGGAGTTCCTGGACGCGGGGTGGGTCCACTGCATTCGCGCCGGCTACGACGAGTTCGATACCGACGCGTACGACGCGGCCGGCGTGGCACTCACGAACAGTTCCGGCATTCACGGCTCGACGGTCGGCGAACTCGCGCTCACCTTCATGCTCTCGCTTGCCCGTTTAGGTCACCGCTACCGCGATCACCAGAACGAGCGAAACTGGTGGGAGCCGCCGTACGATCGCCCGTTCACGATCGAGAACGAACGCGTCTGCGTCGTCGGCCTCGGGACCATCGGCGAAGCGATCGCGACTCGCTGTGACGCCCTCGGCATGGACGTCGTCGGAGTTCGACGCTCCGACGAACCGGTACCGGGCGTCTCCGAACTCTTCGACCCCGATCGCCTCCACGATGCGATCGAGAACGCTCGCTTCGTCGTTCTCACGGTCCCGCACACGCCGGAGACCGAGGGACTGCTGAGTGACGAGGAGTTCGCGGCGATGCGAGACGACGCCTCGGTCATCAACGTCGCTCGCGGTCCCGTCGTCGACGAGGAGGCGCTCGTCGCGGCGATCAGGAACGACCGGATCGCGGGTGCGGGACTCGACGTGTTCGAGACGGAACCGCTCCCGGACGACTCGCCCCTCTGGGACCTCGATGAAGTCATCATCTCTCCCCACAAGGGATCCGCGACGAATCGGTACCACCTCGATATCGCCGATCTAGTCGTGGAGAACGTACGGCGGTACCAATCGGGTGATATCCTGAAGAACCGCGTCGCCTGACGGCGACGAGACCGAGTACGACCGACCTGCTCGAGATGGTGACGACGAGGTTTCCTTCCTCGTGCAGGAGTAGGCGTCTCCAGTCCATCGATGGCTCGACACGAACGCGGGACGCCGGGGGAGTACGTCAGCGAGCGGTCCCGTTTCGCGTTCGTCGATTTTATCGTCAATTCAGATATTTTCCCACACCAACACGGATCGTAATAATATGGGAGTCACCCTCTAGTGACATGCGTTCCTATTTACCAACTTCAGGAATAAAGATACTACCGAGTGTGCCGGTACGGACCGTGTATCGACAGGTATCGGCGGCGGATCCGAAGTGTGCTCGCGATCGAACTCGTCCCGATAACCTATAAGGGAGCCGATTCATACCAACGTATGGTCACGATTGCGAATCGGACCGCACTCGAACGGACGCCGGCGCACGCACTCGCCCTCGACTGCCTCGTCGTCGGAATGGAGGCCGCACATCCGGAAGCGATCGTCGAGGAGACGGTGTCGGTACGCGATGGGCTGCTCCGCATCGACTGCGAGTTCGACGACGAGTCGGCCGAGTACGATCTGAGGCGGTACGAGCGGGTTTTCGTCGTCGGCGGTGGTAACGCGGCCGGTCACTTCGCGCGGACGTTGGAGGAGGTCAGTGGATCGTGGATAACCGAAGGGGTGGTCGTCACCGACGACCCGGCCGGCGCGTCGGTCGTCGAAGAGTTGGACGGCGATCACCCGATTCCGAGCAAGCGCGGCGTCCGCGGCGCCAAGCGCGTCCTCGACGTCGCCGAACGCGCCGGTGACGACGATCTCGTCCTCGCCTGCGTTACCGGCGGCGGGAGCGCGCTGCTTCCGGCTCCGGTCGAGCCGCTTTCGCTCGCGGACCTGCAGGCGGTGACGGAGTCGCTGCTCCGCTGTGGTGCCTCGATCGACGAGATCAACGCCGTTCGGAAACACTGCTCGGCGATCAAGGGCGGCAAGCTCGCCCGCGCCGCGTCACCGGCGACGGTCGTGACCCTCGTCATGAGCGACGTCATCGGCGACGATCTCGGCGTGATCGCGAGCGGCCCGACCGCACCCGATCCGACGACGTACGCGGACGCACTCGACGTGCTGGCTCGGTACGAACTGTCCGCCTCCGAGTCGGTGACGTCGTACCTAGAGGAGGGCGACCGCGGAGTGCATCCAGAAACCGTCAAACCGACCGATCCGCTGTTGGAGACGGTCAGCTTCCACATCCTCGGGAGTGGACGGACCGCGATCGACGCGGCTCGCGCGGTCGCCTCGGAGCGCGGGTACACACCCCTCGTGCTCTCCGCTCGCGTGCGCGGAGAGGCGAGCGACGCGGCGATCACGCACGTCGCGATCGCCGAGGAGTGTCACGTCAGTGGGGAACCGGTGTCCCCGCCCGCAGTGCTTATCTCCGGCGGCGAAACGACGGTTACACTCGCGGACGATCACGGAAGCGGTGGCCCGAACCAAGAGTTCGTTCTAGGCGGGGCGGTGGAACTCGACGTGGACGATATCGTGGTCGCGAGCGTGGACACCGACGGGATCGACGGTGCGACCGAGGTCGCCGGCGCGATCGCGGCCCCGCCGGAGATTCCGAGCGAGGAGGGACGTACTGCGCTGGCGCGCAACGACGCGCGTCCACTCTTGGAGGACGCCGAGTCGATCGTCCGCACCGGACCGACCGGCACGAACGTCAACGATCTCCGCGTTCTCGTCGTCAGTGACGACTCGAACGCGTGATCGCACCCGCCACCGTCCCACCCACCCTTCTCGTGGGTGTGTTTGACAGACACAGAGTTTATCATTATTGATGTCGCAGTTACTCGTAATGGCTGTTGAGAAGCCCACCGGTGGCCTCCGAAACTACGAGGAGTTCCGCGATGAACTCGAGCACGATCACGACGACGTCCGCGAGTACGCGTCTCTCGCGGACGATCTCCGCTCGGTTGTCGAGGGCGAGGTCCGCTTCGACGAATACGCGCAGGTATTGTATGCGACCGACGGCAGTATCTATCAGGCACGACCCGCGGGTGCCGTTCTCCCCCGCGATGTCGAAGACGTGCGCAACGCCGTGCGCGTTGCGGCCGACCACGACGTTCCGGTTATCGCGCGCGGGGCGGGGTCGTCGCTGGGCGGGCAGACGGTGGGGCCGGGGTGCGTCGTGCTCGACATGACGACCTACATGGACGACATCCTCGAGGTCGACGTCGACCGGCAGCGGGCGCGCGTCCAACCGGGCGTCGTTCAGGATCACTTCGACGAACACCTCGAGCAGTACGGACTCAAGTTCGCACCCGACCCCGCCTCGTCGAACCGGGCGACGATCGGTGGCGGCATCGGGAACAACTCGACCGGTGCGCACTCGGTCCGGTACGGCATCACCGACGCCTACACCGAGGCACTGACGGTCGTCCTCGCCGACGGCTCGCTCATCCGCACCCGCGATGTCGTCCTCGATTCCGAGGAGTGGGACGAGATCACGTCGAAAGACGACCGCGAGGCGGCGATCTACCGAACCGTGCGCGCTCTCGTCGAGGAGAACGCCGACGAGATCGAACGGCGCTATCCGGAGCTCAAGCGCAACGTCTCCGGTTACAACCTCAACAAGGTGACCTACGAGAACGAGGCCGGCGAGGACGTCCTCAACCTCACGAAGCTGCTCGTCGGCGCCGAATCGACCCTCGGCGTGGTCGTCGAAGCCGAACTCAGCCTCGTGACCCTGCCCGAGGAGACGGCGCTCGTCCTCTACTGCTTCGAGGACCTGATCGACGCGCTCGAAGCGGTCCCCGAGGCCCTCGAGTTCGAGCCCGGTGCCGTGGAACTGATGGACGACGAACTGTTCCGGCTCGCCCGCGAGTCCGAACAGTTCTCCCGCTACGAGGAACCGATCCCCGACGAGACGGCGGCGGCGCTGATGCTGGAGTACGACTCCGAGCTCCACGACGACTTCGAGGCGGCGATCGGGCGGACGAACGCCCACTTCGTCGACGAGGGGGACGCCTTCGAGGCGATGGAAGCGTACAGCGATGAGGACCAGGCGAAGCTCTGGAAGCTCCGCAAGGCAGCTATTCCGCTGTTAATGAGTCTCGAGGGCGACCCGAAGCCGTACCCGTTCATCGAGGACGCGACGGTGCCGCCCGCTGAACTCGCCGACTACGTCGAGAAGTTCATGGACGTCCTCGAAGACCACGACACCTCCGCAGCCTATTTCGCGCACGCTGGGAGCGGAACGCTGCACATTCGCCCAATCCTTACTCTGAAGGACGAAGTGGGGATCGAGACGATGCAGTCGATCACCGAGGACGTGACCGATCTCGTCCTCGACCACGACGGGTCGTTCTCCGGGGAGCACGGCGACGGGCTCGCGCGGACGGCGTTCAACCCGAAGATGTACGGCAAGGACCTCTGGGCGGCCTTTCAGGAGGTCAAGTCCGCCTTTGATCCCGACTGGCGAATGAACCCGGGAAAGGTCGTCTATACCGACAAGGCGCCGACCGACATGCGCGAGAACCTGCGGTACGGGAATACCTACACCTCGATCGAGCCCCGGACGAAGCTGGACTTCTCCGACGAGGGCGGGTTCGCGCACCTGGTGGAGCTGTGTAACGGCTGCGGGACTTGCCGGCAGACCGACGACGTGATGTGTCCGACCTACCGCGGGATGAAAGACGAAATCGCGACGACCCGCGGCCGGGCGAATATGCTCCGGGCGGCCATTTCCGGTGAACTCCCCGAGGAAGAGATGTACACCGAGCGGTTCCAGAAGGAAGTGCTCGACCTCTGTGTCGGCTGTAAGGGCTGCAAGAGCGACTGCCCGACCGGTGTCGACATGGCGAAGCTCAAGGCCGAGACCAAGTACCACTACTACGAGCGCGAGGGCGTTGGACTGCGAGAGCGCCTGTTTGGAAACATCGACACGCTTTCGCGACTCGGAAGCGCGCTCGCGCCGCTCTCGAACGTCGGGCAGAAGCTCCCCGGGAGCGGTCTCATAATGGAGCACGTCGCCGGCATCGCGCCCGAACGGGAGCTCCCGACGTTCCGGCGGGAGTCCCTGCAGGACTGGTTTGCGAAACGCGGACCGCGGGTGAGCCCGGAGGAAGCCGACCGAAAGGTCGTACTGTTTCCCGATACGTACACGAACTACAGCTACCCCCGACCCGGGAAGGCCGCCGTGCGCGTGCTCGAGTCGGCCGGCGTCCACGTCGAAATCCCCGAGGTCGTCGCCCCTAGCGGCCGAGCGGCGTACTCGGTCGGCATGCTCGACGCCGCCGAAGAGCGCGCCCGGAGGAACGTCGACCTATTCACCGGGTACATCGAAGACGGCTACGAGATCATCGCCGTCGAACCGTCCGACGCGGTGGCGTTTCAAGACGAGTACCTCGATCTGATGCCGACGGCAGACGCGGAGCGGGTCGGTGCGCATGCATATGGAATCAGCGAGTTCATAGATACATACCGCCTCGTCGAGCAGCTCCCGCTCGACGAGACGGACGAAACCCTCGCGTACCACGGCCACTGCCATCAGAAGGCGACCGGCAAGGACCACCACGCCGTCGGCGTGCTTCGGCGGGCGGGATACGCGGTCGATCCGATCGAGTCCAGCTGCTGTGGCATGGCCGGCTCGTTCGGGTACGAGGCCGAACACTACGACCTCTCGAAGGCGATCGGCGAGCGGCTCCACGAGAAGTTAGACGACAGCGACGGCACGCCGGTCGCGCCGGGGGCGTCTTGCCGGAGCCAGATCGGCGACCGAGAGACTCGAGACGAGCGGCCGCCTCACCCGATCGAGAAGGTGAACGAACTGCTCACGGCGCGAGGCTCGTAGCTCGTCCGCATCGATTCCGTGTGAACGTTTCTGCGAGACGGGCGCAATAGTAACCGGCGGCGGTTGCTTTCGCATCCAGGCGACCGATGTCCGGATCATGCGGCGCTCGGGTCGCTAGTCTCCGGCGACATGGACGAGAGGGGTACGGGCCAGCGAAAACGGGGAAACAGAACGGCGGTCCTCGATGGCTAGAAGACCTCGAAGATCGACGGTAGCACGTCGGGCATGACGTACACGAAGACCATCGTCCAGAAGCCGACGAAGGCCGCGTAGTAGACCAGCGGAATCAGGTTCAGTCGCATGACCCGTCCCTCCTGGCCGACCAGGCCGACGGTCGCGAGCGCGGCGACGATGTTGTGGATCGCGATGAGGTTTCCGATCGCGCCGCCGACGGCTTGCCCGCCGACGATCAGCTGCGTCGGGAGGCCGAGTTCCGACGCCGCTTCGAACTGGAACGCGCCGAAGGTGATGTTGGAAGTGGTGTTCGATCCCGTCATGGCCGCAGCGAGGGCACCGATCAACGCCGCAATGGCGGGATAGACCGGTCCGAACGCGTTCGCCGTCGCGACCGCGAGCACCTCGATCATGCTCCCGACCGCGGGCGCGCCTGGAGCTTCACCGGACAGGAGCATCACTTGCACCATCGCGATGACGAATACGAGCGCGATAAACGGCGCCACGATCTTCTCGCCGGCCTCGCGCCAGGCGTTGCTGATCTGTCCGCCGCTCATGCCGAACAACGGGATGGCGACGAGCGCGCTGACGACCAGCCACATCCCGGGTGCGTGTCCCCACGCGATCGCCGCACTGTGAGGGGTTCCCAAGATGCTCGACCACTCGATGACGAACAGCGAACTATTGAAGAACTCCGTGATGGGATCGAACACACGCGTGACGACCAGCAACACGACGAGGAAGAGGTACGGCGACCAGGCCTTCAACAGCGTCATCGATTGCCCGCCGTCAGCCGCGGCCGCGGTTCCGGAAGCGGCCCCGGTGCCGGCGCCGTTCTCGCCCGGTTCGATCGTGCCGACCCAGGAACTGGGCCACTCCTCGCGGGGCGGGAAGTCCCACTCCTCCTCTGGGAGGAAGTAACCGGCCCTGAGCGTCGGGACGACGATCGCGGCGCCGACCATGGATCCGATCAGCGACGGGAACTCGGCGGTGAGAAACCAGGCCGACAGCCAATAAGGGATCGCGAACGAGATCCCCGCGAACAGACACAGCGGCCAGACGTCAACGGCCGGCTGGATCGAGCGTTCCTCACCGAAGAAGTACACGACCATTCCGACCGCGAACAGCGGCATGACGAAGCCGACCAGCGCGTGGTAGGTCGCCGCCCACGCGGCCACCTGGACCGAGTACTCCGCGACCGTCATCCCCTGGGACGAGATGGCTTCCTGCGTGAACGAGACGCTCGACAGCGGTTCCTGAATACCGACGATGATCGGCGTGCCGACCGCGCCGTAGGTCACGGCGATGATGTGTCCGATAATGGCCGCGATCACGGCCGCGAGCGCCGGGAAACCGAGCGCGAGCAACAACGGGGCGACGACCGCCGCGGGCGTCCCGAACCCGGCGGCCCCTTCGATGAACGTCGCAAGCAGGAACCCGAGGAGGACGACCTGCACGCGGCGATCATCCGAGATCGTTGCGAAACCCTGATTGATCCGCTCGAACGCGCCGGCCTGCATCAGCGTATAGAGCAGGGCGAGCGCGCCGAAGACGATCCAGAGGATCTCGAGGGCCGTCATCACCCCGACGATCGACGCGGCCGCGAGATAGTCTGGCGGGTTGTTCCACACGACGTAGCCGACGCCGAGCGCGACCAGCCAGGCGATCGGCATCGCACGCGTCGCCGGCCATAACAACCCGACGATCAACACGGCGACGATAAGCAGCGGCAACGCCGCGGCAACGATCTCGACTACCATCGCCCGCCCGCCTCCGCAGAACGGGTCGAAGCCGTTGTTGTCCGCCCGATACCCGGATTTACGTCTAGTGATACCACAGGTGGCTTGGACATTGGAAGCACCCCACACTCTCATATCATAATGGTATTAATAAAAATGAGGGTTATCAACTCGATCAACGATCGAATGTGTGAACCATCGATCCTGGTTAAATATAATTCTGAGTTGGCACCAGTGGCAAAACGGAGAATGGGATTTCGTCTAGTTTAGGGCCTGATATAATATGTCTGTGTGATGGCTATTCTCCCGCTGTATGTCACAGTAGTGTGCGAGTAATTCAAGTAATTCACTGCCGCCCACCTGACTGCTCACCCCCGGAGTGTAGAAGCGGTCACCCGTATTTGAGGGTGTGAACCCACCATCGATTAGGATCTATCGACAGAGTTGAACTGATCGCATAGCCCTGTTCGGGCAATCGAAGCCACCTAGCCGTAGCCATCGCTGAGAAATACAGTTTCGATGGGATCGTAGTTCTCAATCATCTCTGGAGAACTACGGCTGTGGGACCGTTGTCTCGCCGTCTAAAGACTGCCACAGTACCGGTCAGTAGTGCTTCGATTTGTATTGTAGAGTCATCTCACGACCATCCATCGCTGATCCAGGCAATTTGTTTATAGAAACAGCAAGACGGCGGTATTTGCCTTGCAGTTCTGTGAACTACCCCACCCTACTCGCGCGCTTACGCTCGCTCCGTGAGTGGAGCGCGAGACCTTCGGTCTCACGGACCGTGCGAACGGGTGCTTCGCGCCCGTGAGAGATGGGGGTTCTGATTTCACGACAGCGTCAGACGCAGTCTGATAGCGCGCCAGGCGTCGTCTGGCGAAGTGCTTTGCAGGAACTGACGTGGTTCCCGCAGGGAGCACAGTCTCTACAGGCGTTCGAAAATCTTCGATTTCTGGGGACGCTGTATCCCCTCCCAGCTCGCGCCTCTGGCGCTCGCTGAGGAAGGGTTCCTAGCGCCTCAATCCAGATTCGTAGTCACGGGTTGCTGACGAGTTCACGTGCGATCGAGAACCGTCGTCGGCTGTTCCCACGGACGATGCAGTCAGTGGAACGGACGACCGGCAAGTCCGCTGAAGAACAGTTCTCAATTGCCGGCGGTAATCCTTTCGTCGGCAGCAGCGATAATCCGTTGGAAGACCTCGTCTGACGAGAACCGACATGGACGACTGAGCCGGGCTGCAGGAGCGTCGCTTCTTGAGTGCTCGACGGCATCCCGCATTACTTCTCGCGGTTCTTTCGTCCCGACGGTTGATCGATCGTCATCTCTCCTCACTCGCCTTTGTCGTCTCGAGGGTGCAGCCTGTGTCTACGCTCAGTCAGAATGGGCTGTTACAGAGGAGTTCATTCGGGTTCCCTATCTAGAGAGCGATTCGTGTCGTTGGATCGATGTCTTTCGATCCTATCCGGGGTTGATTAACTGTTCAGTGGGTATATAATCGGACCGGTTGAGAACGCAGCCAGTCCTACAGACTAGGGTAAATCGAGACAGACGCAGCGACTCGCCATACTTCACAGACCTGTAGCGTGAGTCGTCTCGTTTTTGTCTAAGCAGGGTTCTCGGTGTGAAATCGGAAGCCGTTGCCTCAGCGGATAGTTCCAGAGAGACAGTGTCGATACGGCGGGCGTGTTGGCTAGTTCAACACACATCCAGTTACGGGCTCGAGTCGCGGATGACGTATTATATCACGTATGTTCTCACTAGTGATTTGTTCTAGTTATTTTAATCAGTAATAGAACCAAAAGGACTATGATTGACTGAACAGTCAGTTAGCACATGCAGTCCTCCGATTTACCCGTCGGAGTGGAACAGCCTCCCGAAGCCATCCGAAGTCAAGAAGGGCAACTCTCTCCGTTTGACTGGTACGCTGAGATGCGTTCTGAGACCCCGGTTCGGTTCGATGAACAACGGGAAATGTGGGACATATTCCGGTACGAGGATGTCGATCGCGTGCTCAAAGATCATGACGCGTTTACGGCTCGCCGAACTCGAGAAGACAACGAGTTCTCGAGTGACGCCGAAAACGATACGGGAATGTTTCAGACAATGATCACGGCTGATCCGCCGGAACACAACCGGCTTCGAGGATTTGTCGACGAGCGATTCCAACCGGGGTCGATCCGGGAGTATCAACCGCGAGTGGAGGCGGTGACCGAAGACGTACTGGACACGCTTGTGGGCGAGGAACAGTTCGACTTCGTCGACGAGTTTGCGATTCCGTTTCCCGTTACAGTCATCGCCGAATTATTAGACATCCCTGCCGAACGCCGTGATCAGTTCAAAGCGTGGTCGGACGCGCTCATTGCGCGGCCTAAAAACGGCACTCGGATGGAGATACAGCAGATTCAGCAGGAGCGCCAGCAGGCCCAACAGGAGATGAGAGACTACTTCGGGAAATTAGTGGCAGAGCGGCGTGGAGGCGACGGTGACGACTTTATTACGCTCGCAGCGAACGCAGAGGAACTATCCAGGGAAGAGAAAGTCGGGTTCTGTATACTCTTGCTTCTCGCGGGCAACATCACCACGACGAATCTCCTCACCAACGCGATCTGGTCCCTCGAAGAACAGGGACTGACGGATACGGTTCGTACGGGAGAGATCGGCCGTAAACAGGCCATCGAAGAGGTCCTTCGATACCGGTCTCCGGTTCAATCACTAACCCGTATTGCCATAGCGGACATCGAGCTAAACGGTAAACAGATTCAGGCCGGAGATGTCGTCACACTCTGGCTGGGAGCCGCAAACCGCGATCCGGAAGTCTTCGATGCACCCGAAGAATTTCGGCCTGAGCGGCGGCCGAACCGGCACATGGCGTTCGGAATGGGAGTTCACTTCTGTTTGGGCGCACATCTCGCACGGATGGAAGCAGACGTCGCCATGCAGCACCTGCTCGAACGCTTCGACCGGCTGGATGCGAATCTCTCGAATCTCGATCCGCTATACAGTCTATACGGTCTCAAATCGCTCCCGTGTGAAGTAAATAGAACCGCTCCGCCTGCAGAATAACTCCCTCGACGGCTTCTCGTGCTCTAGCCCACTACCACGCCGTTTCCGAGTGATCGTCGCACTAACCGGCTCCGTCTCACGCATCGTCTCATACCAAACGAACGGATCTAACTGTTGATCAGCCGGTTCAAGTCCACTGGGGAGTTCATATCGAGTTCAGAAATCTGGTTTCCCAGACGCGTTACTTCCATCTCTTTTGAGTATTCTAGCTCTTGGTCTGTTCTATGTAGACTCGCATGTCTCGTCCCCTTTTGTATTTAATACATTATATGTGAATAATGCGTTTCAACGGGGTCAGCGGTTTCTACAGCAAACCGCCGACTACTAGAAGACCAAGAGAGACGAACCCGGCCAGTGCGAAAGACAGCCACCCGTTCCGCGCAGCCTCTTCAACGCCGATCGCCTCAATCCTATCTATCAGTCGTCGGCTCGGTACGTTGGTCAAGATCGACAGGGCGATCCAGAGGCCGATCATCGTCAGGACGAGCTGGCCTCGCGCGCTGGTCAGTAAGGTGTCGCTCGCGTACCCCTCTCCGATCATGTACATTCCAGTAAAGAACATGATGAGGGGTGCTACCTTCGAGAACAGCGAGAATCTCCCCGTTAGCCGGGTGAGACCGTCCGGATCAAAGCAGCCGTCGCGTGCCGTCGGGACGACGACCGCGGCCATGAACACGGTCCAGCCAGCCCACACACCGGCGGTCATCAGGTGCACGATACGCATCGCATCGTAGAGCGTTACAGTCGCCATAGAGTCAACGATGGAGCGACCGGCCGTAGCCGTTCACTCGAACATGTTTATCCCCAGGTCGACCGACGGTGCCCTAGAAAGCGTTGGTACCACGGTTCCGCCACGCTGTGCGAATCCCCACAGCCAGCACAATTACGATGACGACGTGATAGACCACGTCCGGGACGGTACGAGGGCCGACCCCGACGATGATCGTCCAGAGTCCGACGAGCGTACCCAGAAGCGCGAACGTCTGGACACCAGCAGCGACAGTGAACGTTGAGCGCGGGCGGAGCCAGGTCGCCGCCAGCCCGGCGACTAAGACGGTCCCGATTACGCTCTCAGCGATCATCGCTTCAGAGTGCTCGTACCCTCCGACGAGTACGCCGGCGTGAATCGTGGCCGCAAGAAGAAACGATGCGGCTTCGATCCCGAGCAGTACGCGTATCGCTTCTCTCGCGGTGATTCTGTCGACCGCCTGGGTTCGGCGGTCCGGTCGATCCCCATCTCGCTTTTTGGAGGTCTCCGACGCTCCAGCATCAGACGTTTCCATGGCGAGTCGTTCGAGGTGAGACCACGTGACTGTTCGCTCGAACATGTTCGAAGCCACGTGAATAAGGTGGCGCCCCGATAACACCACTATATGCCTAGTGCTCGAGTGAAGTTCAAACCGCCTGGAGGAGAACTCGGGGGCCCCTTCCGGTTGTCGACCGAGTATCCGAACGACGAGTTTCGAATCCTGAGCGCCTCTCCCACCGAAGAGGGGTTGCTCGTCCTGCTGGAGGCGCGGATGGCTGATCCGTCGGCCGTTCTCGATCTCTTCGAGGGCGCACCGAAATCGAGGGTCCCCTCCTCCGAAGTCCTCCACGCCGACGAGGGGACGGTCCTGGTTCAGTTCCAGTTGCCGTTCGTTCCGCCGCCGTATCGCGCGCTCTTCGCCTCGGGCAACCTGCCGCAGTTTCCCTATACGATCGAAGACGGCTGGATCGTCTGTGACCTCTCCACCTCGCACGAACGCCTGTCTCGTTTCAGGGACGAGTTAGAGGAGACGGGCTTTTCGCTGGAGGTCGTCAGGATCAATCAGTCGATCGATCCGGCCGATCTCCTAACCGACCGACAGCGACGATTCGCGACTGAGGCCATCGAGCGTGGATACTACGACACCCCGCGGCAGTGTTCACTCACGGAGCTCGCAGATGAACTCGGCGTCAGCAAGTCGACGGCGAGCGTCGTACTTCACAATGCGGAAGAGACCATCGTCAAAGAGTTCTTCGCCGAGTCGATCGAGTGAACGGCAAGCACACGTCGCTACTTCCACTAGGTGAGGTTCGGAAACATGTTCGACCGAATTTTGAGGGGGAGAGCGCCCATCTGGTTCGTTGATGACTCCGAAGTCATGCCCCATCAGATCGAAATTCGGTGGTAAAGATTGCGCTGGAACGGAACCGGACGAGAATCACGGCCGTCCCGATCAGCAAGGCCCGCCTCGGTTCGTCGTCTTCGGGTTCGGAATCGCACTTGGGCTAGTCGCGGCCCGTACGTTCCAGTCCGATTCCGGGGACCGTTGATCGCCTTCGAAGATCGACGGTATCGGCTTATTGAATCGGCCTACAGATATTTTCTATAGCTGATAGAACAATCGGTGATCCGTCTGCAGGTTCTTTTCCAATGGATTAGACTCGGCGGCATAAAATAAAATCTCCCATCATAATGCAAACATTTTCTATATTCATCCCGAGATTTGTGTCAATAACTAATAGTTTCGACAGCGCCAAGTACACCTACAACCAGAACGAATACCGCAATAACGTAGATAGGTTATTCTCATGAGTCCCACCCCTGAGTTCCGTCTCAGTGATGATGACTATGGACCCAACGCAAAGCAGCATCCACAGTCGATTACCAGTGCCCCTGTTAGTGATCTCGTCTTTCTGAGTCGCCGAGTTAGTCAACTGTATTTTCTTTTGCCAAACGTGATTGCTCGGCAGATTCGTGTTCCGACTCGGTCGGTGGCGTGACGGACACGGCTGTGAGAGCAAACACAACCGCTCCGCCCGCCAGTACAACACCGACACTGAGAAACGTCCCACCCAAACCAACGATATCGCTTACCGGACGGACCACGAGCGGTGAGAGGAACTGCCCGAGGAAGAATGCACTCGTCAGTCCGCTGAGCGCGCGGCCGCGGACGGATTCCGGAGTGACTGCCGCAATCCACGCATTGAGATTCGTCAGGAGGAACCCACTGCCAGCGCCCGCAAACACCAGTCCGGCGACGATGCCAAAGAACGTCCCGCTAACCCCGATGATGAGGTATCCCATGCTCATGAACGCAAACGTGAGTGCGACGATTCCGATCACGCTTACAGAGCGGCGGATGCGCCCGTAAAGCAGCGACGCAACCCCACCAGCACCCGTCGACACTGCTAACGCAGTGCCGATCAGCGATCCGCGTACTCCCGTCTGTGCTTCGAGATAGAACGGCATCTGAACCGGGATCATGTAGAAGATGATCTGTCCGATCAGTCCGAGCGTGATGATGAGTGCAAGCGTCCGCAGCGGAAATCGAGCGAGTGTATGACGGAGTTCGTTGATGCTCGTCGGACGATCGCCGGTTGGGTCGCGCCGAGTGGGCTCCGGCAATGCGAACGCCATTGCCGGCAGGAGCACCAGTGCCACCGTATAAACGAGAAACGGAGCTCGCCAGCTGATATCCGCGAGTACGCCCGCGAGTGGCAACAGTACGACACCACCGAGAGACATGCAGGCACCTTGGCGTCCGAGAATCGTTTCTCGGCGGTTCGTCTCGTAATAGTCGGTGATCAGCGCGGTTACTGTCACCATTATGCCGCCGACGGCCAGTCCCAGCACCGCTCGACCGACGAGAATCGCCACCAGCGAATCCAGCACGAATCCCGAGCCGCCCGCGAGCGCGTAAATCACCGTCGAGACCAGTAGCAACCATCGGCGGCCGTGCCGGTCAGCGAGCGCGCCGATGGCGGGCGAGCCAACCGCAATGAACAGCCCGTGCATGGTGAGCACGAGCCCGACGAGCACCGGCGCGTTCGGCGCAGTTGAGAATTCCCGCTGGATAGCGGGCAACGCCGGTGAAATCGTCGCCCCCGCCATGATAGTGAGCATACTGGCGAGTAGCAGCGTTCCCTGTGCGAGCCGCGGGCGTGGGAGTGCCGTCTCACCGTTCATACGACTCTCACCTCGTTGAACGCGTCTTCCAACGCGTCGCTCACGTTCAACTCATCGAGGGCCGCATCGATATCGACCGCGTCTCCGCCAACCTGTGTCTCCTCGCGTTTTCGCAGCGTGACTACGCGGTAGAGATACGCGACGCGGAGGAGCCAGAGTGCTCCCTCGATATCTTCGTCCGACCGGACCCGATAGGACACCCACCCGGAGTCGGGCATGACGTGATGCTTCTCGGCCCGCTCTTCCTCGATGAGAATGTCACGGACCCGTTTAGCGAACGGGATATCGACGAGTTGGCCGCGGTGGACGTGGCCGATTTCCCGCCCATCGAGGGTGAATTCGCGCCCGCCGCCACGGTCGTGCGAACCGACCTCCACGCCGGGCCATTCACTGACGGTAGATTCAATTTGATTCATACGCCGGCCTCCGGGGAAGTACCGACGGGCAATGGAGCGAACTGCTCGGCGTGTTCAACGACCGCTTCGATGAACTCCTCGAACCTGTCCTCGTACGTCTCGTCGATAAGGGTGCCGTCTTCATCAAACGCATCCCTCACATTCGAAACGGGCAGGTCAGGTCCGGGATAGGCGTTGAACTCCAGCGTGATATCGTGGAGATGGCTGAGAGCTCGGACGCCGCCGAATCCACCTGCTGAGACGGTGACGTACGAAAAGGCCGTCTCCTCGTACTCCGGATACAGGTGGTCGAGAAGGTTCTTCAGCGTACCGGGAATCGAGTGATTGTACTCCGGCGCGACGATGACGAGTGCATCCGCAGCCTCGACTCGCTGACCGAATGCATCCACGTCGGGATGGGGGTCGCTGACCGCGTCTCGTCGGTTCGTGAACAGCGGAATGTCGTAGTGCTTCATATCGAACAGATCGGCGGCGTGTCCTCTCTCGCGGAATCGGTCGGTGACATACCGGGCGGGATGGATCGAATACCGGCCCTCCCGGATCGTCCCCTGCACGACGAGAATGTTGAGCGAAGAAACCGACATTATCGTCGATCCCTCCTTTGGATCAACACTCTACACCAGCGGCTCTCGGTCTGTTCCTTGGGACTGCTAGTTCGATGGTGGCTTGATGGCACCATGAGTAACAGAAGGAGAGAACGCACCGTTGAAATTCGTGTGAACATATTCACATCCAGTCCCTGGCCTGCACTCTAGGATCACGCTTTGCGTGTTCTCACGACTGTCCAGCGAGCAGCGTCGTGGCTCCGAACGTGAATCATCTCCCGGGTTTTTGAACCGCGTCTCAGTACTAGTGGGCACGATGCCTCGCGTACAACTCACCTTCGATGCTGCAGCACGCGAAGATCCGCTGGCGGCAATATCGACCGAACTCTCCGACGAAGAGTTCAGTATCCTCTCGAGCCATCCCACTGACGATGGAATACTCGGACTTGTAGAACTCGATACAACGAAACCTGAAACTGTTATCCAGCATTTTGCCGACGCTTCGGAAATGTCGTACGAGGTGCTGCACAACGACGAACAGACGGTGGTGATCCAGTACTTGATTCCGGAAACGGAATCGAACCGGGCTCTTCGTTCGTCGGGGATCCTACCGCGATTTCCGGCTCGCTTGCAGGATGGGTGGTTGACGGCAGAGCATACTGCTTCGCACGAGCGGGTATCACAGTTGCCGGAGGAGATGGACGCTGCTGGGATCCCGTATCAGCTCCAGTCGATAACACAAGCGTACGACCCGACTGAACTGCTTACGCCTCGACAACACGAGTTCATCACCGAAGCGGTCGAACGCGGCTACTACGATAGTCCACGTGAGTGTACCCTCACAGAGCTAGCGGAGGGCTTTGGTGTGAATCCATCCGCCGCAAGCGGTGTCCTCCATCGAGCGGAAGAAACGATCATCAAGGAAGCTATCAGCAAGTCGGCAGTCGAAGCGGAAGGGAATCAGGAGACGGAGTAGCATCGATGCCGCTGTTTGCGACTCCTCGGTTCGGCATTCGCTGGCGTCTCGGATTGGGATATCGTTCGTGGCGCTCTGTGTCGGACTGGATTCGGGATGGGTGGCTGGCTCCGTTGAACCCTCTAGATAGCGTTTCACCGTCTCATTCCACCTCAGTTGCTATAGCTGGGTCGTGCTTAGAGGCGAAGCAACAGCCGACTCTTCTCGTTACCGCCGCTACGAACCAGTCGAGTAGTTAGGCACTGTCGTTGAGCGACTGCTGCCAACCGACGAAACGATCTGTCTTCGATAAATGGGGGCAGTTGGTAGAGGGTATCCCCCATCTAGGGTAACACCGTACTCAATCTGATATTGTGGGCGATCGAATACAAATCAAGACCTTCTCCGCCCTGATGTATGATGTCGTTGAAGAAACACCGTCTTGCGATTTTCGACCGACACTTCGAATTGAGCTACCGGTCACACTTCGGTTTCCTATAAGGTTATCTCGTTGGACGTCGACGGAGAGTCGTGATGCACGAACGCGACACCTCTCACTTACTGGCGGAGTTTACACCGACTCGGCGTGTTGTCGTCGAGTGGACCGTCCTCGGACTGGGACTGACGCTCGTCGCCGGCCTCGTGGGTGGGACGGTGTACGCCGCTGGAACGGGGCAGACAGACATCGGATTCCAGATCAGCGACTACGAATCGGCGCTTAACGGATTCGTCTGGGCGGCCCTCCTTACCGTCGCGGTGATCGGACTACACGAGGCCATTCACGCTGCCGTGATCAGGCGGTACGGCGGGGACGCGTCGTTCGGCCTCGGTATCGCTCAGTTCGCGCTTCCGTACGCCTATGTGACCACGACGCAGCGGCTCAACCGAAATCAGTTCATCGTCGTTTCGCTCGCCCCGATCGTCGTCATTACGGCGCTCGGAGTGCCGCTCATGCTCGCGCTGGACGCCCCAGTCCTAATCGTGCCGCTCGCGCTGAACGCCGGGGGCGCAATCGGAGACCTCTGGATGGCCGGAGTGCTTCTTCGTTTCCCGTCTCACGTCGTCGTCGAGGATTTCGGTACTGGAATGCGAATCTATGGCAGAACCCGCGATGAGCCAGTACGGCTGACCAGGGAACGAACCCTGTTGAAACGGACCGTACTCGGAACTACTCTCTGCTTCGGTCTGCTGTTACTCGTCGGAGCAGTCACGCCCGTCTTGCTCGGGCTACTCGGCGTGCAGTCGTTCACACTCGGGGTGCCGGACTCGCCCTGGAACGTGTTCTCCTTTACGGGTGGATCAACCGGCTTCGAAGCACGCATCAATCCACTCGGCGGTGTTGCCGTAAGTGTGGTTCTCGGAGTCGTCTATGCGCTTGGTACTGCGTCTAGAACCCAAACTACCTGACTCGGTTGTTAGTGAGACGAAGCCCGTAGAAGGGACGATTCACAATAGCCGACACTACCGAACTCGTCCAATCGACGGGCTATTCGTCGCTGGCGACGTCTCAAGCGGCTCGGCTCCGTCGATTCCGTCCGCCGTTGCCAACGGGTACGAAATAGGTGCGACCGTTAATATGGAACTCTCTGGTGAGGCATTCGAAAGGGAGCAGTAAGTGGGAGTGACGGTTCCGATAACCGCTTTCTCAACCTTATGACCGCATGAGCAACGCTGAAAGAAGGCAGTCTCGGAGGAAGCCAGTCTTCGCTCAGTGGGGCGAGGAGGAACAACGGAGTTCGTTCAGTACGGGAGAATCACTTATCGTTTGGTCGCCTCGAGATACTCTTCACGTGAAACCGTATATCTGTGAACATCAGCAACGGTATCCGACAGTGGGAGCCAATTACGGAGAAGGCCTTCGTATTGACCGCCATACCGTTCGACGTACTTGTTGATCGCGCGTCGAGACTTCGCGTTCCCGTCAATATGAGCGGCGACGACGAGTTCGAGATTCAGTCGATCGAACGCCACGGAGAGGAGAGCATCGGCTCGCTCACCGGAATATCCACGCCCCCAAAATTGCTTGTCAAGAAGGATACCTAGGTTGACGGACCGTTTTTCCCAGTGGGGATACAGTCCTGTCGTTCCGGCGATGACGCCTGCCCCGTTTTCTCTTTCGTTTGGTCGGATCACGTATTTCGCTCCCTGAACATCGTTCCACAATTCTTCAGCCTCGTCTACGTAGTCATACGTCTCTTTTACCGTCTCGTGGGGCTCCGAATCCCAATACTCGAACGTTTCCTCCGTGTCATCTCCATCGGAGTAGAGTTCGTGGAGAGCGAATACATCAACAGAGTCGTGCGAAATTCGTTCGAGACTGAGTCGGTCCGTCTCGATGTGTTCCGGGAACATAATACATTACTCGCTGTTGGAAGCAATAGTTGTGGTAGGTAGTTGTGCTGGTATTATTCCAGGGAATCCCGGTCGACTACTCTGATCAGTAAGCACGCCTCCTGAACGGCTATTTCACCCCCCATCTACGCTGTGATCAGGCAACGCATCAAAATCATCAACTGAAATCGTGGTAGCGACTAGCGTCTGCTGGGCTTCCGAGTTCAGCTCTGATCTTCGCGGCGTGGTCGACGAAGTCATGTGCCGTCCGTTCGCGGGGGCGCTCTAAGCCGATGGAGATGGTCGACTGCACGGTTCCTGGGTCAGCGTCCATGACGACGACGCGGTCAGCCAGCGTCACCGCTTCGTCGATGTCGTGCGTGACGAACACGATGGTCTGTCCGGTCTGGGCCCAGATATCGAGCAATTCGGCGTGCAGGCGGTCGCGCGTTCGCGCGTCGACACTGCCGAACGGTTCGTCCATCAACAGGATCTCCGGATCGACGGCGAGGGCGCGAGCGATCCCGACGCGCTGTTTCATCCCGCCGGACAGCTCCTTCGGGTAGGCGTCCTCGAAGCCGTCGAGTCCGACGAGATCGATCAACTCCCGGACCCGTGCCTCGCAGTCCGCGCACTCACACGCGGGCCGGTCGAGGCCGAATCGGACGTTCCCGCGGACGGTCCGCCAGGGGAACAGCGCGTACTCCTGAAAGACCATTCCCCGGTCCAGACCCGGGTCAGTTACCGGGTCACCGCCAACCAGAACCGAGCCACTGTCCGGGTCGTCGAGGCCGGCGATCGTCCGCAACAGCGTGGTCTTTCCACACCCGGACGGTCCGACGACACAGCAGAACTCGCCCTCCGAAACCGAGAACGAGACATCTTCGAGCGCTTGCGTCGACTCGTAGGCCTTGCTAACGTTCCGGATGGTAATCTTCTCGCTGGACTCCTGATCGGTGGCTGATATCTCACTCATCGCCATGCAAGTACACTCCGTTCGACGAGTCGAAACCCGACGTCCATACAGAGGAACGCCAGGCTGATTAGGAACATGTAGGCGACGCTGGTCGCCATCGCGAGGTTATTCGAGGCGTTGATGATCTCGTAGCCGACGCCGGGTGCGCCGAACAATTCAGCGCCGACGACGATCATCCAGCAGCGACCGATGCTCGTTCGGAATCCCGTCAATACGTGGGGAGCCGCGCTCGGGAGCGCGACGAGCTTCAGCATCGAGAGATCACGTTCTACGCCGAGCGTCGACGCGGCATCGGTCAGTTCGCTCGAAACGCCTTCGACGCCACCGTAGGCCCCGTAGAAGTTAATCCAGAACGCGCCGACGAAGACGATAAACGCCGCGCCGGTGTGATGGATGCCGAACCAGACGATCGCGAAGACGACCCACGCCAGCGGCGGGATCGGACGAAGCGCTCGGACGAGCGGCCGTAACCAGTCGTCGAGTACACCGTTCCACCCCATCGCCAGTCCGAGACCGATACCACAGCTAGCACCGAGGAGGAGGCCAGGAACGTAGTGGAACAACGTCTCTGCGAGGCGCGCAACCCCCGTTGGAAGCACCAGCTCCGACCCGAAGATGGGGACCACAATCGCAGTTGAAGTTGCAAAAAGATCGAAAAACGCGTGCGCCGAATCAACCGGTCCCGGCACCAAATACGACGGCTGGGTCACCATTGCTCCGGCCCACCAAACGAGGAGGAACGCGAGGAGACCGCCTAAACCGCGAAGATACCTCTTCACGTCTCCCTCGAACCCGGCCGTGACCATCGTGTTGGAATCGGTGTCGGTTTGGTGGCTCATTCTTGGATAGCGTCGTAGGGATCGAACGCGAACAGGTTCTCGGTCGCGATCGGTTCCTCGACGTTGCCGACGTTCGCGACGAACTCACCCATCGTTGTGGCCTGGTCGGTAATCGCGTGGGGATCCGAGATGAAATCCGACGCCTGCGAGTCCATGGCAGCCGTAGCGAGATCCTCGCTCACTCCGGACCCGATCACCGACGCAGCGTCGCCAGCGGCTGCATCCGGTGAGTCTGCCGCGAACTCGGTTGCTGCCATATGCTGTTCGACCAGCGACTGCGAGACGTCGCTGTCGTCGATCACCTGCTGGTTCGCGAACAGCACCGTTACCGGGTGATCTTCTAGGATATTCCCGGACCAGGCGAGTTCGCCGAAGCCGTCATCCTGTCCGATGACCGTCGCGAACGGTTCCTGAATAATCGTCGCGTCAATGTCGCCCGATTGGATCGTTTGGACCGCCTTTGCCGGTGGGACTTTCGACTGGTCGATGACGGAGTCCATCTCACCGACGTCGAGGTCCTCCTGAATCCAGTACCGAAGCACGATATCAGGAACGCTCCCGTCCGGAGGGGCACCGAATCGTATCTTCCTGCCGTGCTCCCGCTCGAATCGCTCGAATGTGGCCGCCCCTTCCTGTTCGTACAGATCGACGAGTTCGGTTGTCGCCACGATTTTGAAGCCGTTTTTCGAGTTTGCCGCAAGGATACCGGCGTCGGTTCCCTTGTCGGCGAGAACCATCGCAGGGGTGATTCCGAAGAGCGCAGCGTCGACATCCCCGCTGGCGAACGCCTTGACCACGTTCGGTCCAGAGCTAAATCGCTCGATAGAAACATCCACTGGGATGCTCTCATAGTACCCCTCCTGTTCCATCACGTAGTGTTGTATGTTCGGATAGATCGGGACGTACGCGACAGTCACCGAGTCGAGCGACTCGCCGCTTCGACCGAGACAGCCAGCCATTCCCGTTGCTGCAGCCGCGCTTGCGCCTGCCCCCTGGAGCAGTTTTCGTCGCGTGGTTTGGACCATCGATGTTGCTAAACAATATCTCTAATATAATAACTACTGTGATCTCAGGACACATTATTAATATAAATCAGCACCATCGAACTAGTGCTAATTTGATCGTTCGTCATTGGAAAAACAATTGGAACCGGGGTGCCTTCTCACATCGAGGGAGCGATGGAAGAGAGGGCTAGAGATGGGCGACCTCCAAATTCAAGACACGACAATGGCCGTCGCCGAGGAACTCAAAGCAGTTCCCTCAAGGACCCATCAGTAAGTCGAACTATTGAAACGGCCTACAGAGCAGAGTCAGCGTCGGAGAGAGAAGTCACTGACTGGAGCCAACAGCGCGGGAAACAGGGGTAAGATCCGATGGGCGGTCTTTCGCTCACGATCGATCAGTCGAAAATCCTCGTGGGATCGTTCACAGCCGCCGCTGATCGTCCTCGTCATACGTTCGAAGATCCTGTTCGACGAGTTCAGCCGCCCGATCGAGCCGCCTTTGCTCGTCCGGTTTCGCTTCCTCGACCGACGCGCCATAACTGATCCTGGATCGGTCCGGGTCCGCCTTGGAGTCCTTGACGGCCGATGTCCGGAACCGCAGCGACTACGCGAGACACCTCGATCACGGACTACGGAAAACGGGAGCCGAAGACCTCGCAAACGACGTATTCGACGGCGAGGGAGGTGGCGGCCCCGATGGCGAGCCGAGGTACTAGGTGTGGTAGTGCTGTTGCTCAGGACGGCGTACTGAACTCGTCGAACAGTGCAATGACTCGCTGTTCGATTTCATCACGGATCTCACGTACTCGGTCGAAATCCGATCCATCGGGATCCTCAAGCGCCCAATCACGGATGTCGACGTCTTCGCCAACCTCACCGACGTCCAGCGTGGAACAACCCATCGTGGCGACGTAGTCGCAGGACTGCAGTTCCTCGATCGTGATTTCACGGGGCGTTCGATCGGAGAGGTCGAACCCCGCTTCGTCCATTACCTCGATTACTTCCTCATGGACGTGGTCGGCTGGATGCGTCCCGCCAGTCAAGATTTCGACGCGGTCGGCAAGATCACGGCGGTCGCGTTCGCGTTCCGCGAACGCCGTGGACATCTGGGAGCGGCCAGCGTTCTGGACGCACATGAAGGCGATACGGATCGGATCGTCTAAAGTACTGTTAGTGGACATGATTGTTGTAGTGGTTAATCGTTAGCTGCTGGGTCGGACGTCGATGCATCGAGACTTCCAGTATTGGAGGCGCTCCAGTCGAATTTCCGCTGGAAGTAGAGGGCGACGTTGACCAACCCCAGCAGGACCGGGACCTCGATGAGTGGCCCGATGACGGTCGCGAACGCGACGCCAGAACCGACACCGAACACGGCGACTGCGACCGCGATTGCTAACTCGAAGTTGTTCGAAGCAGCCGTGAATCCAATCGCGGTCGTTGTCGAGTAGTCCGCGCCGATGCCACGGCCCATACCGAAGCTCACGAGGAACATCACGACGAAGTAGATCGTCAGCGGAACGGCGATCAACAAGACGTCGCCCGGCGAGGCGACGATGTTCTCGCCCTGTGTAGCGAACATGACGATCACGGTAAACAGCAATGCGACGAGGGTGAGGGGATCGATTTTTGGGATGAACTCCTCATCGTACCACTCCTCACCCTTTTGTCGAGTGCTGACGTAGCGGGTAAGGAAGCCGCCGGCAAACGGAATCCCGAGGAAGATGACGATCGCCTCGAACACCTGTATCGGCGTGATCTCGAATGTCGTGATCCCAGCAACCAGCGACTCCATGCCGAGCAGCGGCGGCAAGAACAGCGCGAAGAACCAGACGTATACCCCGTACGTGATGATCTGGAAGAGGCTGTTAAATGCGACCAGGCCGGTCACGTATTCGGTCGAACCCTCGGCGAGTTCGTTCCAGACGAGCACCATCGCGATACACCGGGCCATCCCGATGAACACGAGTCCGAGGAAGAACTCGGGACGGGGCGGGAGACCTGGAACAAGCCCACTGAAGAAGATTACCGCAAGCCCGAACATGAGGGTCGGGCCGATGAGCCAGTTCTGGACGAGACTGAGCCCGAGTACTCGCCAGTTACTGAACACCGCCCGGAGCTGCGAGTAATCGGCTTTCGCCAGCGGCGGATACATCATCAGCACGAGCCCGAGTTCCACAAAGTGAAGGTCCTGAATGGGATCGGTTACCGACGGGGCGACATAGCCCACTCCCACACCGATTGCCATCGCGGCGAAGATCCAGACGGTGAGGTACTTGTCGAGGAAATCCATCGACCGCGGGTCCCCACAATCTGGACAGTCACAGTGCGGGCCGTGTTCGTGTTCGACGTTACTCATCACCGTTCACGCTCCCTTCGAGGACCGTGACGAGTGCTATCGCACGGTTGGTTGCCCGGTACTTCTTCCAGCGCCCGTCCTTCCGGCCGTCGACGAGACCCGCATCGACGAGTTTCGAGAGGGCGTGGCTGAGACCGCTCTCGGTCACGTCAACGACTGCGTTCAACTCGCAAACGCAGAGTTCCTCCTGTGCCGCAACCAGTACGCGCACGAGTGTGTAGCGTGTCTCGTTCCCGAGTGCCGAGAGGACATCGAGTTCAGCGTCGGCCTGTGCCGTTCCGAGCCCCGCCTCGAGTGTCCCTAGCTCGTCGAGCCGACGCTCGATATCCTCGCTTCGACACTCCTCGAGTTCGTCATCGAGGTAGCGTCGAAGCCGTTCCGTTGGTTGTGCCATCGAGATCGAATTGACCATATTCTCAATTAAACCTTCCGGAGAACCCGCGGGAGAATGCGTCGAGAAGACTCGGTCTGTCCCCCGAATGGATATAAAACCAGCTTAGGGGCAGACAACACCGTACTCGTCTTGGAACCCGACCAAAGGGGTTATGGATATGCCTGAGTAGGAATTCGATTGAATTTTGGCTCAAATAAATTGGACGCGATCATCGTGTGACGGCTGACTCGCTGGTAACGACCGATCCTGCGCCAAACCCCTCTGACACCTTCGACCAGGAAATCGGCCCCGATGTGACCGAAATCGACGATATCGAACGTCCGTCGGCCGTCGAAATCGACCCTGACACGGCGGCCGAGAAGTACCGACGGGAGCCGGTCGAGCACTCGTCGTGCTCTCCGTGGCTCGAACGAGGCCGGAACTGATCAAAAGACAGCACCAACTAGTTGTTGTGTTTCCTATATTCGGTCAAACGGATAGTATGGGGTGAGTTTTGGCGATACACTGATCGTTCCGACTCCGGTAGTGTACGTATGCCGACCGAAGAAACGGACGAACTCCGACGAATCCTTGAGTACGACCGCGTTGCAGTCGTCGGAGCGTCGACGTCGTACGAGAAGGCAGCACACATCGTACCAGCGTATCTTCAGCGCCACGGCTACGATATCACTCCCATCAATCCAAATGCGGACGAGGTCTTCGGCGAACGGGCGTACGATTCGCTGGCCGACGTTACGGAGCCTATCGATATTGTCGAGATCTTTCGGCCAAGTGAGGAAGTTCCGGAACTAGTAGAACAGGCGCTCGCTCGGAGCGACGTGAAGGCGATCTGGATGCAGCTTGGAATACGGCACGATGAGGCTGCACAAACGGCAGAAGCGGCCGGGTTAGCGGTGGTTCAAGATCACTGTATGAAGGTCGAACATGGCCGGCTTATTCGCCATCCGATGGACTGACCGAAGATACTCACTACGCCTCACTCCCTTCGAGTACTCTGATCTACGGTGGCGGATTCGCTGTTAGTGGCAGTGGCGGATCTATCTCTCTTCATCGATTCCGCTGGCACTGACTGAACAATCTCCGCAGGTATTCGTTCGGTAAGTGCGTGATTCGGGCGTCGTTGGTTGGAATAGTTGCTGAACTGCTGGAACCACCGTCTCACAGCCGGTCGACTGCCCACTGAACTCGTATGAAAACGGCGGTCCGTCCGTTGAGGTTGCGAAATTACGTCTCGATGCGGTTTCAGAGCGATCCGTCGAATCGATGCGGGAACGCGACAACTGAATCAGTGCTTCGCCGTTCGAAGAGTAGATGTCAAGAATGCGCGTTGACTCGGCGAATATTGCACCAGGCACTCAATTCTAGTTGCCGCTTCTCTTGGCAGAGATTTCATCAATACCGATCCGCGGTAGCGTCGCTACCCGCAGAACGCTCCGCGTTCCGCTATCGAGGCGAATCCGAGTTCGCCGACCATTGGAGAGCGAAATCCCTCGAGCGGCCACACGAGAGCACTGCTCCCGTGGGCGTCGGCGGATCTGGAACACTAGCAGTGAACCGATGTACAGAGTCCATATTAGTGAGTGAGAGCGGTTTATGCCGACCAAGCGGAGAAGAGCGTGTATCGTCGGAGCGGACAACCGGTCGCGTGTAACCGGACGGCGGAGATTACTCTTCGCTCACGTACCCCCAGATCAACGGATTCCGCCGCGTCGAACTCACTGAGAAGGTCTGCGAGCAGCATAGCCAAACTACCGCCCCCACCTGCTCGCTTCTCAAACTGGCCGACATAGACGGTGCCGTACCCACTAGTAGGAATTCATCTCGGGGCGATTGTATTGTGTATATCGAGCAAGAGTGGTCGCTAGATAAGCTGTCGGTACCCAATCACTACGCGTACAACCCGCGATTCGTGCCGAGAGATATCGATCCCGGTGAATTCGATACGCGGGGCCGTCTCGCGTGGTTTGCTCCCGTCGACATGGGAATATCCACGCCAAACCTCCACCACTTCTCCATCACCGAAGACTGCACCTCAACTGCCTACCGAGTCACGTGGGACGCAGGTACTGGAGTTCACATTCCTCTCACCCTGATTCCGGTATTGCCGGAACGATTTTTCCGCTCTTGAACGCTGGTTCTGGGCTGTCTTCCGAAATAGCACTGCTGAGTGCGTTGTACCACCTCTTTAGGGAGAGCAAACTGTCCGCCCAGTGGATTACAAATGTACCTCTGTAAATACAGCCGTGCCATACTGAAGAGAAACGTTTGTCGTGGTAGAGTGCGCGGTCAGGTCCCCGGCTACCGTTCGATAGTGGCGATAGTGGTTGTCCCGAGAGTTCCCCGGATCGGAACGGGTCGTGATCGATTCTGAACTGCCTTTAGAGCAGATTCGGATCGCGAAATCACGGCCGTCGCGGGCCGGCCATTCGATCACGGGTGGCGTGGCCTCTCTCTTTCAGTACAGTCGATTCGATTAATTCGGGACGAGGGCCCTCAGTGGATACCGAGCTGCTCTTTCGCTGATCTTTCCGGTATTATCGGATGAATTGGTGCAAGTCGCTTCTCCGGCAGGAATTTTTGCCGGTTGCGTGTCCAAATGTGGCTCACGGTAGTTCTCTATCGTCGTAATTATCAGCTCATTGAATTAAAAGGTGCATGGCAGAACCGTTGCGTTGAACTCCGAGTGGTCTTCTGGCTACGTTTCCGCCATTGCCGGAAACGGATTGCTTCGCAGGGGTTAGATCATTCGGTACACTTCGTCCAGCCACGATTCGTCATCGTCGGCAAGAATCGGTTCCATAACCGCATCCCAGTCGGCTTGGGCGTCGCTTTCGGCCATAATATCGCGGATCGCCTCGGTATTTTCGACTTCCATGTATCCGAAGACGTGGCCATCCTTTTCGAAGACACTGTAGGTCTCCACTCCGGCATCAGATTCGAGGTACGCCGATTCGAGCGCATCAGGAACGGCCGCGTGTTCGTCTCGATACGCCCCTCGTTTTCCGTCCTCGATTCGGAGGTGAAACGCAATTCGCTCCATCGAGTCCCGTTTCGACAGGGGCTAATTTAGTTCTTCTGTCGGGAACGTTTACTACGATGACCGCACAATGGGGGCGTATGATTGATACACACACTCATGCATGGGGGAAAGCGAGCGAGGAACATCCCTGGGTGAACGCAGCGGTACTGGACCTCGTCGACGAGTTCACCGTCCACACGGTCTACACGGCTGACCGGCTGTTGGCAGACATGGATCGGAACGGGATCGACGAAGCCGTTCTCGTCGGCTATCCGATCTGCGAGTGGACCGACAACTGGTACACCCTGCAAGTCGCCGAGGCGTACGACAGGTTGTACGGGATCGTCATGCTCGATCCGTTCGCCGAGGGTGCTGCCGATCAGCTTCGACGGTGCATGGAGACGGACGGCATCCTCGGCTTCCGCCTCGGGGCGGCCTGCCCCGCCGATCAGATGTGGGAGACGTTCGACCCCGGCGTCACCTGGCTCCGGGACGCCATCGCGGAGACCGAGTTCTGGCAGGCTGCCGTCGAGACGGATGCCACCGTTCAACTCCTCTGCGATCACGGGCAGTTAGATCAGGCGCTCGAACTCGTCGATCGGTATCCCGGACTCGCGTATCTGTTCGATCACTTCGCGCACGCGGGGCCGGAGACGCCGACCGACGAGGGAACGTTCGCACAGTTCGCTGAACTCGCGGCGTACGACACCGTCGCCGTGAAAGTCTCGGAGATTCCCCACATGTCGGAGACGACGTTCCCGTACGCGGATATGCACGATCACGTCCGGTGGTTCCTCGAGACGTTCGGCCGCGAGCGCGTCATCTGGGGATCGGATTATCCGAACGTGAGCGACGTTGCGAGCTATCCCGAGGCCCGTCACTGGCTCCGACAGGTTGACTCGCTCTCGGAGGGGGATCGCGCCTGGCTAACCGGGAGGGCATTTCGGCGTCACGTCGGGCTTGACTGACGTCCGTGGACTGTTTGAGCCGATTATCTACCGGTCGCCAAAACGAACACCCGGTCCGACCGGTGATACTCGCTCGGACTCCCCGATCGACTGTTCTGGGTGACACTCTCTTCCAAACCTTTATTAATGATGTACTTGAATCTCCGCGCTACCATGGTCGGCGCAACCGTACTAGCCGCGAATATCGGTATCGCAGTCGCAATCGTCCTCTCGCTAATCATCGCCCTCGATATCAATCCCGCCGTCTCGCTGATCGTGGGTGCGTTGTACATGGGTATCGCATCCGGACTGGGGCTCAACGAAACGGTTGCGAGCATCGGCGAAGGATTCGGGGAACTCATGCAAGGGATCGGCATTCCGATTATCTTCGGCATCATGATCGGCATGTTACTCGCGCGGTGCGGTGGTGCCACGCAAATAGCGACCACGCTTACCGACGCGGTGCCGTCGCGATACGTTCCGTACGCGCTCGGACTGTCCGGTGCGATCGTCGCGGTCCCGGTGTTCTTTGACGTCGCGTTTCTGGTATTGATACCGATGGTCATCGCGCTCTGGCAGGAGACCGAACACTCCTATCCGGTCGTCGTCGGCTCGCTCGTCATCGGTGCGGCCGGAGCGCACACGTTCGTTCCGCCGACGCCGAACCCGCTCGCCGCGCCGGAACTGCTCGAGTTCGGAATCGGCGAGATGATGGTCGCCGGACTGGTGGTCGGGTTCCCTGCGGTCGCGCTCTCGATAGCCGTCTACGGTCGCGTCGTCTCCCGTCTCTGGGACAGCGAGGAAGATATCGCGGATATCCCGTTCGACGAGGCGGACGAGGAGTGGACCGACCGGCCCTCGTTCATCGCGTCGGTGCTGCCGATAGCAGCGCCCATCTTCCTCATCCTCCTGCAAACGACGACGGAGGCCGTGACCGGCGAGCCGAACGTCTACCTCGACTTCCTGGGAAGCCGTATCATCGCCTTGCTCGTCGGACTACTCGTCGCGATCGTCGTGTACGTTCGATCCGTCGGGCGCGACGAACTGTCCGACGCGTTCTCCGAGGCGACCCGGCCGGCCGGACTCGTGCTGACGATCACCGGTGCCGGCGGGGCGTTCGGATTCGTCATTCAAGAGACCGAAGCGGCCGACGCGCTCGTGGACCTGATCGGCGTCAGCGGAGACGGCATCGTCATCGTGTTGCTGGCCTTCCTGATCGGGCTCGTTATGCGCGTCTCGCAGGGTTCCGGAACCGTGGCGGGCATCACCGCGATGACGATCATGGCCGGCGTCGAGACGAGCGTCGCGGGATCGGCGATCGCGCTCGCGGCGCTCTCGGGCGGCATGAGCATCGGGCACATCAACGACAGCGGGTTCTGGGTCGTGACCGAACTCGCGGGGTTCGAAGTGACCGGTGGACTGAAAACCTACACCCTCGGCGAGGCGATCCTCTCCGTCTTCGGTCTCGTCGGGGCGATCGGGATAGCCGTTCTCGTGTAGCCGCGGAATCGGACTCGGACAAGTGGACCGAGCGGCGGCGTGCTCACTCGACCAGTAGTTCGACCGGATGGCGGGGCTGGCGCTCCAGCAACGCGTCGATCTGTTCGAGACAGGAGGTCCCGCTGGCGACGACCGGCCGACCGCGGACGCCGTCGTCCTGCAGTTGTTCCCGTAACCGCTCGCCGACGTCCATGCTCAGTTCGTAGTAGTCGGATTTGTAACCGAAGCTGCCGGCCATTCCACAACACTCTACGTCGGACGTGCTGACATCGTAGCCGCGGTCTTCGAGGACGGCGACAGTGTAGGGTTCCAGCCCGAGGGTGCGCTGCTGACAGTGGCTGTGGTAGGCGACTTCGGCGTCGACGTCCGGAAGCGCCGACGTATCGGCACCGTTCTCGAGGAGTCCGTAGACGTACTCGAGCACTTCGTAGCTTCCGTCGGCGAGTTCGGTGAACGTCGCCTCGTCGAGGAACTTCTCGTACTCCCGCTGGAACATCGCGTAATCGCTCGGTTCGATGACGACGATATCCCGCCCCGCTTCGATGTGGGGATTGAGCGTCTCCGCAACGCGGGTTGCGTGGTCCGTCGCCGTCGACACCATTCCCTGGGAGAGCGGCGCGCGGCCGCTAGAGGGAACCGGTGGGACGACGACGTCGACGCCGAGCGCCTCGAGAACCTCGACGGCGGCCTTTCCGCGGTCGACTTGGACGTGATTCGTGTAGAGGTCCGGATACAGGACGGCTCGGCGCTCGGGGTCGGAGACCGTCGACTCGCGGTCGGCGAACCACTCCACGAGCGTCTCCCGTTCGAACGTCGGCAGCTCGCGGCGGGGATCGATGTCCAGCAGTCGGGCCATGAGCCGTCGAGACAGATCCGCGTCGGCGAACCAATTCGAGAGCGGGGCCGTCGCGCTACCGAGTTTCGCCACCGTCTCGAAGTTTCCGAAGAACCGCTTTTGCAGCGGTGCCCCCTCGTCCTCCTCGTCGGGCGTCAGCCCGTCGACGAGCCACTCGGCGGGTTCTTCGCGCTCGCGGTTGCGCCGATCCCTGACGACGGTATTGATCCACGGGATGTCGATTCCGACCGGACAGGCGTTCACGCAGCGCGTACAGCCGGTACAGAGATCGTTGAACTCGCCGGCTACGTCCAACCCCTCGATGCCGGCCTCCCAGCCGGTGGCGATGCCGCCCGAGTACGTCTCGCCGCCGAAGGCGTGACCGCCGACGGACTGGAAGTTCGCACACGAGTTCGAACAGGCCGAACACCGGATGCAGTAAAGCGTCTCCCGGAGCTGATCGTCCTCGCGCATCGCCAGGCGACCGTTGTCGACGAGCACCAGGTGGAACTCGCGATCGGCGTCGAACGCTGAGATCGGCGTCGTATCGTCCGAGAAATCGACGACCGGCGTCTCCAGGGGCGGTGTCAGAAGCGAGACGTAGGACGTGATGTCCTGGCCGGTGCCGGAGCGGCCGATGAGTTCGATAAACGGGTGGAAGTCGGCGACGGTCGGGACGATTTTCTCGACGCCCGCAACCGCGATGTGTGTGTCCGTCGCCGCGACGGTCTTTCGCGCGTTGCCCTCGCTCGTGACCAACGCCATCGTTCCCGTCTCGGCCGCGATGAAGTTCGCGCCGGTCAGCCCGACCTCTGCGTCGAGAATCCGCTCGCCGAGCGTCTCGCGGGCGAAGTGGGTCAGCTCCTGTGCCGTTTCCAACGGCGTTTCGGGATCGAAGCGCTCGTTGAACAGGTCGGCGATCGCATCGCGAGATTTGTGGATGGCCGGTGCGACGATGTGGGAGGGCGCTTCGTCGGCGATCTGGAGCACCCACTCGCCGAGGTCCGTTTCGACGACGTCGACGCCGTCCGCCGCCAGGGCCTCGTTGACGTCGAGTTCTTCGCTGGTCATCGACTTGCTCTTGACGACCCGCTCGGCGTCTCGCTCGTCGGCAACGGATCGGATGTAGGCGTTTGCGTCGGCCGCGTCGTCAGCGAGGTACACAGTGCCGCCGTTTTCTTCGACGGTTTCAGTTAACTGATCGAGTAACTCGGGAAGGCGCTCGATGGCATCTTCCTTGGTAGCTCGCGCCTCGCGCTTCAGTTCCTCGTACTCCTCGAGATCGGACACCGATTCGTATCGTCCCTCGTTGAACGCCTGCGTATTTGTCTCGACGGCCGCTCCTTCGGTCCGCATCAGTTCGCGGAGTTCGTTTGCCGTCGCCATCGTTACTCACCGTCCACGATGAGTACGTGGACGTCCCGCGGTCCGTGCGCGCCCGTCACGAGCGCACCCATGTCCGCCGTCGCGCTCGGACCGGTCGCGAGGATCACGCTGTGTCCGGTACGGTCGATTTCGTCGTGAACCGTCTCGATAGCGGTGTCCATATCCGGGACGATATCGGATTCGCGGAGCACGGCGACGTGGCGATCGACGAACAGGCTCACCAGCTCGCTCGCACGATCCGTCGGTGTCAGCGCCAGCGATCCGTAATCGCCGATACCCAGTTGCGCACCCGTCACGCCGGTCGTCGCTTCGCGCAACGTTGCGGGCGTCGGGTCGCCGGTCACGCTCGTGTCGGCGAGCGAGAGCGACGGCTCGTCGAACGCCTCTTCGAGCGGAACGCCGACTGCGGGAGGCGTCACCGTCTCGTCGAGTTGCTCCCGAAACGACGCGGTCTCTACGGACGTTACCGAGACGCCGACGTCCTCCAGCGATGATTCGAACGATGAACGCGCAGTTGCCATCAGTATGCATAGGCTGGGGTGACCTCGTACTTAGTTTTGGTCACCGACGCCGTCGAACAGTGGTGGCCCGTTTCCGGCGAACCGAGCCGTTCGACCATCGGAGCCCGTTTCAGGCACCGGTACATTTATCACACGGGACGATACATCCTTGTAACAGCGGACCATGATGGATGACAGTATTACACAAGGGCTCGGGAGGCGCCAGTATCTAACCGGCCTCGGTGCCGCAGCGGCAGCCGGCCTCGCCGGCTGCATGGGAGGGGGCGGTTCGAGCGGATTGGATTTCTGGCTGTTCGGCGGGACGCCGGCCGAACGGGAGTACATCAGCAGCCACTACAACAACTACGACGGCGATGTCACCTACCAGCACCAGGAGTGGGGACAGAAGTACCAGATCATCGCCTCGTCGGCGGCGAACAACAACCTTCCCGACGTGATGGCCGGCCAGGCCCAGCAGGTCCCGGACTACGTCGGTGCCGGTGCCATCGAACCGCTCGACGGCGACGCGTTCGCCGATCAACTGGACGGAATCAACGACATCTTCGTGGAGGCGAACCTCGAGACGCTCCGCTACGCCGACCTGGGCGACTACGACGGTGAACACCAATACGCGCTTCCCGGCGGCTACGCCGACATGGGACCGTTCGTCGATATCCGAACTGACTACCTGGAACAGACCAGCTTTGACGAACCACCTCGAACGTGGTCCGAACTCGTCCAGTTGGCCGAGGAGATGCAAGACATAGACGAGGTCGATTCGGCCGTAACCACCTCCGGAAACGATCAGGGATTGACGGCCGGCTACTTCATCGGCTTCGTCTACGCCAACGGCGGCCGGTACTACGACCCCGACTCGCTCGAGGCGACCATCGATCAGCCGGGCTTCGTCGAAGCCGTCGAACTCTACGAAGAACTCGCGAGCAACGGACTCTTCCCCAGCGCGATTGCCGAGAACGATCACATCGAGGCCGGTCGACGGCTCATCGAGGGCAATTCCGGGATCTTCATCACGTACTCGCACGCGAACGCGGTGATGGAGACGATCGACGCCCCGGACGAGTGGTACGACGGTGAAGGCCACACCGTGACGCGCGCGCCGCTGCCGGAGAGCCCCTCCGGAAACTTCGAACCGCGAGACCTCCTCTTGCAGAACGCCCAAGCGTTCATGCTGGCCAACGGGACCGAGGATTCGGACGAGCGCGAATCCGCCTTCGAGTTCATCGAGTGGTGGAACAACGAGGACCAGCTCGCGCCGTGGACCGGCGATACCGAGACCGACGTCGGGATCCGCGGGCGGGTTCCCACGCTCCAGAGCGCGTTCGACGATCCGCCGGAACTCATGCAGACGGAGTTCGGGGACCTGATCACCCTCTACGAGGAGGATGACCTATTCAACAACACCGCGCGATTCCCGTCGTTCTCCGGGCTCGCCTCGGTCCAGAGCATCGTCAACCGCAACGTGTTGCAGCCGGTGATGCTCGGCGAAGCGACCGCACAGGAGGCTTGTAGCGACGCGAACGAGCAGGTCCAGGGTGTTATCGACGATGAACTCGCCTGAGAGTGCCGAGAGTGCGAAGAGTGCTGAGAGTACGGAGAGCACTGAGAAAGGAGTGTGAGAAGTCACATGAGTTACGCAGACCAGACCCGATCGGCGTACGGGAACGTAATCGATCGCATTCCGGAGTCGATCAGGGTGTACCTCCCGATCGTCCCGGTGATGGTACTCGTCGGAGTGTTCATCCTGTATCCGATCGCGCAAGCGGTTTACTCCAGTTTCTTCAGCAAGAGCCTTCTCTCGCCGGACGAGGGGGAGTTCGTCGGTCTCGCCAATTACCAGGAGATCTGGACGAATCCGGACTTACACCAGGTGCTCTGGAACACGTTCGTCTGGGTTTCGGTCGGCAGCATTGCGGCGATCGGTTTCGGGTTCGTCCTCGGCTGGCTCCTGTACGAGAAGTTTCCGTATACCAGCGTCGCCAGTGCGATCGTCCTAATTCCGTGGGTACTGCCCCGCGTCGTCGGGGCGTCGATCTGGCAGTTCATGTTCGGCGGCGACCAGGGGATCATCAACGAACTCCTCGTACAACTGGGCATCGTGGACGACTATATCGTGATGCTCGGTTCGGGAGAGTTATCGCTGTGGCCACCGATCATCGGGATGATCTGGCGGCTCGCACCGCTGTTTGCGCTGCTGACGCTGACGTCGCTGCAGGGGATCGATGAACACCTGTACGAGGCCGCGCGGATGGACGGGGCGACGCCCTGGGAACGGTTTCGCTACATCACCCTCCCGATGATGCGGTACAACCTCGCCATCGGATTCCTGCTGATGTTGATCTACAACATCCGGAACTTCTCGATGGTGTGGGTGATGACGGAGGGTGGACCGGGCGTTTCGAGCAGTACGCTCCCGGTGATGATCTATAGGACGGCGTTCGTCGACTTTAACGTCGGGCTCGCCTCGGCGCTGTCGGTGCTGCTGTTCGTCGTCCTGCTGGTGTTCTCGTACTACTACATCAAGGTCTACGACAAACTTCAGGGTGAGTTCTGATGGCAACGACTACCGACCCCGATACCGGACCGAGTACCGACGCCGACGCGAATGCGGGCGATCCGACGGCGGAGTTCCGGAAGAACCAGTCGTGGCTCTTCGACACCACCGCGGGGACGTACCTCCGCAAAATCGTCGTCGGCTTCGTTTCGACCGTCTCCCTCCTGTACCTCCTCTTTCCGCTGTACTGGATGGTTGTCACGGCGCTGAAATCGACCCAGGAGATCCAACAAATCCCGCCGACGGTGTTCCCCGAGAATCCATCACTAGAGGGGTTTCGCCTGGTCATCGAATCGTCGCTCGAGACGGGTGGCTATGCCGGCGTCGTCGAGAACGTCTTCGGTGTGACCATCTCCTCGGCGATCAACGTCGACGTCATCGGGATCATCCTCAACAGCCTGAAGGTCTCTATCGGCGCTGGTGTTATCGCCGTCGTGTTGGGGACGATTGCGTCGTACGTCCTCTCACGTCGGGAGTTCCGCGGGAAGAACGCGCTAATGAGCGTCTTGCTCGCGTCGCTGATGTTCCCCGGGACCGCGATCATGGTCCCCGAATGGGAACTCATCAATACCCTGGACCTCTACGATACGCATCTCTCGCTGATACTCATCTACGGGGCGATGACGTCGCCGTTCGTCGTCTGGCTCATGAAGGGGTTCTTCGACGAGTTCCCGGATTCGATCATCGAGGCCTCTCGCATCGACCAGTGTTCGTCCGTCGAGACGTTCTGGTACGTCATCGTCCCGATGGCGCGCAATTCCCTCATCGCGTCGTTCATCTTCGCCTTCCTGCTGGCGTGGAACGAACTCGTGTTCGCGCTGACGCTGCTAGACAATCAGAACTATACCGTTCCGCCGGGCCTGCTTACCTTCGTCCAAGGATTCAACACCCAGTGGAACGTCGTCGCCGCGGCGTCGATTATCGTCTCCCTTCCGGTGTTGCTCGGCCTGGCCTACATCCAGCGGTACTTCGTGCAGGGACTGACCGGCGGCGCGATCAAGGGCTAATCCCGCTCAGTCTCTCGAACAGACGCTACTTTTAATATGCGGTAGACGGTACCAATTTGCAATGACGCACCTCGAGTTAGACGGTGTTACGAAAGTATTCGGCGATCCCGAGAAGGACGGTGTCGTCGCCGTCGACGATTTACACATCGACGTTCCCGACGGCGATTTTCTCGTCTTGCTCGGCCCAAGTGGCTGCGGGAAGACGACCACGCTTCGCATGATCGGTGGGCTCGAGGAGCCGACCGCGGGCGAGGTTCAGTTTGACGGAACCGTCGTTAACGACGTCAAAGCGCGCAACCGGGACGTCGCGATGGTGTTTCAGGACTTCGCGCTGTACCCCCACATGACCGTCCGAGAGAACCTCGGATTCGGGCTCAAGCGGGAAAATAACGACATGACCGACGGCGAGATCGAAGACCGCGTGACCGAGGTCGCCGAGATGCTGGAGATCGAGGAGCTACTGAACAACAAGCCGGGCCAGCTCTCGGGCGGCCAGCAACAGCGCGTCGCACTCGGCCGAGCGATCATTCGGGAACCGCGGCTGTTCCTGTTCGACGAGCCGCTGGCGAACCTCGACGCTCAACTGCGAAAGACGATGCGAACCGAGATCGACGAACTCCAGTCGGACGTGGGAATCACGTCAGCCTACGTCACGCACAATCAGGAGGAGGCGATGACCATCGCCGACAAGATCGCCATCCTCAACCACGGGCAGCTTCAGCAGCTCGGGACGCCCGATGCGGTGTTCAACGAACCGGCGAACCTCTTCGTCGCGCAGTTCGTCGGCAGCCCGAACATGAACCTCTTCGACGGAACGGTCGGCGAGCGAGGCGACGCATACCGCGTCGAGATGGACGCCGCGTCGTTCGATATCCCCAAACGACTCGTCGATACTGAATTCGCGACGACGGACGTGCTCGTTGGATTCCGCCCGCAAGACATCTTTCAGGGTCGCGGCAAGAAGCGGGGCGCGTCCGGCCCGTCGTTCGACGCCGAAGTGCGGGTTATCGAACCGGTCGGTACCGAGGCCGTCGTCCACGGCGATTCGAACTTCGGCGACATTACCGCGAAGATCGGCGGGTTCCACGGTCTCACCGCCGGCGATGAACTCTCGCTCGCCATCGCGCCCGAACACGTCTACCTGTTCGATGCCCGGACCGAGGCGTTGCTCAAAGGACGCCTTATCGCCGAGCGTGCCGACACCCAGCCGCCGGCTGACGGCGTCGAGGTTTGAACAATTGAACCGGCGAGTTCCGAACCGACGCCCACGCTCCTCCAAGCCGCGCGTTCGGTTCAAGTAGTAGGATATGAATATTATCAAGTATACATTTCAATCAATAGTGGTATATAATACCCAAAATTATTAAGTCGAGTACCGACATGTTCTGAATGAGTTACGCAAGCTCAGCTGCACCAGTAATTATGAAAGCAATCGTTCAGACGGGACCTCGGTCCGTCGAGACACAGGATCGAGAACGGCCCGAACCGAATGCCGATGAAGTGCTCGTAAAGGTCCATACAGCAGGGTTGTGTGGAAGTGATGCACACGCATACAAATACGACGGCGGCTACGAGTGGGTCCCGATTCCGCGGATCATGGGCCACGAGTACGCCGGCGAGGTCGTCGCCGTCGGTGCTGCCGTCGAAACGTTCGCCGAAGGCGATAAAATCGTCGAGGAACCGATCCACGACTGCGGCCACTGTCTCCAGTGTAAGAACGGCCAACCGAACGTCTGCCAAAACTTCTCGATCACCGGCATGCACCGCGACGGTGCCTACGCGGAGTACGTCACCGTCGATCCGGGACACCTCCACGTCGTTCCCGAAGACGTTCCGCTCCGCCACGCGGCGATCACGGAACCGACCAGCATCGCTACACGCGCCGTCCTTTCACGATCCGTAACGACACCCGGCGATGACGTTCTCATCGAAGGGCCGGGTCCGATCGGCGTTCTCGTCGCGGCCGTCGCAGACTCCCTGGGAGCGAACGTTATCGTCTCCGGACTCGATCAGGACGCCCAGTATCGACTGCCGCTACTCGAAGAACTCGGTATCGAGACGGTCAACGTTCAGTCCGAAGACCTCGACGAACGCGCCGACGAGTTCACCGACGGAAGCGGGTTCGATGTCGTCTTCGACTCGACCGGCCATCACACTGGTATTGGAACCGCCGTCGATTCCGCTCGCAAGGGCGGTCAGGTCGTCGTCGTCGGCATTCCGAACGAGAGCAGCGAGGTCACGCTCACCTCGGTCGTTCGCGGTGAGATCGAGGTCAATACCTCCTACGGGTCGACGTGGACGAACTTCGAACAGGCGCTTCGACTCATGGAACGCGGAGAGATAGCCATCGATCAGATCCTCGATCCATCCTATAGCGCGGACGATCCCGCAGGTGCGTTCGAGGCGTTCCTCGATTCCGAAACCTGCAAGCCGGTGTTCCAGTTCGACGAGTGAGCGGAGAGTCACCGTGAGACGCAATAGAAAGCGTTGTTATTCGCAGAATCACCGTTGGGTCCCGTTCGAGGCGCGTGAATCGACGCCTCGGGGACCCCACGACCGACCGGGGCGTGCTCAAATATCGTTCCGGACGCCCAATTCGAACGTTACCGCGGTGACGCGGGCATTGGACGCTTGCACCGTCGCCGTCCCACCGTTGAACGCCGGGCGGACGCGCTGCCAGCCGGTCGTTCGAACCCCGGTCCCCGATTCGATCGCCGCAGGGTCCGTGACCGCGGTTCGTCGACCCGGCGAGTCCAACAGCGCGATTCGGACGGCACCGCCGGCGTCGTCATCGACCGGACTGAGGCGCGCGGTCACTCTCGCATAGAGAGGCGTCGCCGGCGTCGCCCGTCGGATATCGAGGGTCGTCGGCGTGTCGCCGAACTCGTCTCCCTCGCGGACGACCGGTGCCTCGTCCTGCAGCCCTGTCGTAGAGATCGTAGTCAGATGGCTGCGTGGCTTTTTCGTCATTGGGATGCACCTCCATGGGGAGCGTCCGTGTTGCCACCAGTCGGGTCGTGATAGCCGATCTCGAGGACCGCATCGGAGACGACGGCGTCTCTCCCGTCCGACCCGGCCCGCAACTGGACGGTGACGAATCCGGCTCGGAACGCCTGTGGAATCTTCGCCCAGGCCGTGGTCCCGTCGTCCTCGATCTCGACGGGATCGCCGTAGGTCGTTCCGTGCTCGCCCTGGGCCTTCACTCTAGCTTCGACGGTCATATCGGGATTCGATTTCAGTGCGACGGTCCCCCGCGCGTACGCCGGCGTCGCCGGCACGGTCGTCTCCGTGATAGCAAGCGCCGCGCTCGTATCCTCGAACGTCGAACTCGCAACCGAGAGCGGCGGGTCGACGGCGGTCGTAGACGCATACACGTCTAGGTCGTCCGGCTCGTCCGGCTTGCCGGAGAGGTCGATCTCCCGATTCGATCGGTTCAACCGGTCGAGGTCGATATCGGTGACGCCCAGCAGCGAGTGGGCGCTCCAGGGAACGTCACCGACGGTCTGCTGGTGGTCGATGTAACTGAGGACGCGATCCTCCCGCCACCGGGCGGGGTCGATGTGGACGTCGCTCCAGGTTACGTTCCGCTTGTAGAGAACCGACGTCTGCCACGCCCCGTCTTGCTTCTCGACGAGAAGCGGCCAGCTTCCGTGCACGAAGTCTCGCGTGAGAATGTGAACGTCTCCGTCATCGTCGACGACGATCCCCATTCGACCGATCGGAGACGCGACCACGCCGGGGCCGCCGAGGTCGATATCGGTGGTGCGGTTCGTCGCGGGTTCGGTCACCCACTTGCCGCCGTCGCTGCCGTCGCCGTCGTCACCGCCGTCTCCCTCGTCGAGGAAGGCGTGGAACACCTGCGTGTGGCCGTTCTCGTCGTCGCGGTAGTACGCGACGTGCGGAGCGCCGGTCCGCGGATCGTAGCCCGCCCAACCCTGGTTGATGAAGTTACTGCCCGGTTCTATCGGATCGACGACCTCCGCGTCTTCGGCCGTGATCGGCAGGGAGTAGGGCGTCCCGTCGCTTCGCTCCCAGGTCTCGCCGCCGTCGGTGCTTCGCGCGTACGAGAGGTCGACGTTGGTCTGTACGTTCCAGGAGCCCCGCCAGTTGAAGAAGTAGTGAAGCACCCCGTCTTCCGACTGTACGAGGTTCCACATGTACGAGTTCTGTTCGCCCTCGCCGTCGATGAGCGGGTGCTGGAGCACCTCCCAGGTCGCTCGGTCGGGGTGCCATCTGTTCAGCATCCAGTTGCCGGCACCGGACATCCCCTCGCGGTAGCCGGCCAGGAGCGTCCCGTCGAGCAACCGCGCAAACTCGAGATACGTGACGCTCGACTCGTCCCGGCCGGTCATTCCGACGCGCTCGTCCCCGAACGATCCGATGTCCTCCGAGTTCGCGCTCCGTCGCCACCGTATCTCGGAGTCGCGCGTGTTGTAGTTCAGAAAGACGTGTCCGTCTGGTCCGATGCCGACGCCCGGCGTCCAGTGACCATCCCGCTCGTCGATCTGGATATCGAGCCGGTTCCGCTCCCACTCGCCGGCCGGGAGTTCGCGCGCGGCAACGACGAGTTCACCGTCGTGGGTCCAGTAGGCGTAGTACTGGCGATCATTGTACGTCGTCAATCGCGGCTGGAACGGCGGCGTATCGGTCTGAGCGTTTCCCAGCCCGTTCTGCGTGAGAACGTGCCGTTCGAGCGCCTCGGCGCGTTCCCGACCGCCCGGCCGTCGCCCCGCCGCGACGCGACCGGCGGCCAGGGTTGACGCGCCGACCAGTCCGCTCGCGGCCAGGAACGTGCGCCGCTGAATTGAACTCGATACACCCGTCTCCGCCTTCCGCGTTTGCTGGTTTGTGTCCGGTGTCATTGCTGGTGTCCGTCGCTGTCTCGGGGATCGGCCGACCGTCGGTGGTCCGTCCACATCGACGCGGTCGACTCGACGGCGAGCCTGCGGTCGCCGCCGTGTTCTTTGGTAACTTCACACACCAATCCCCGAACTGAACTCTCAGCGAGCGGTGTGATAATTCTTTGGCTGTCATTCGTCCGCTCTAGAACACGCTTTTGCGTACTCGTTCCCGAACGGTTTCACCGAACTCGGTATCGAAGGTTCGAACAGTGCAAAAGATTTTATCGTTGCCGAATGGAGTCAGCGTGTACACGAGCTAGATACTATGGAAATCACAGCGATATCCGCGACCAACGTCAGCACCGAATCCTGGGGTGAGTTCGTCGAATTCCCGCTGGTCACCGTGATGAGCAAGTACGACGAGTACAACAACGCCGAGGGTGACAATCCCCAGGCCCGTCGGAAGTGGATGGGGCCGGTCGGCGACGTCGTCGTCGAAATCGAGACCGACGCTGGAATCACCGGCGTCGGCCACGGCAACTGGGCGACGGGTGCCATCGCGACGATCGTCGACGAGACACTCTCGAAACTCGTCGTCGGCGAAGACCCCCGCGAGCGTGAGAAGCTCTGGGACATGATGTACCGCGCAACGATCCCCTTCGGCCGCAAGGGCGCGGCAATCGAGGCCATCAGCGCGGTCGACCTCGCACTGTGGGACATCGCCGGCAAAGAGGCCGACAAACCGGTCTACGAACTGCTCGGCGGTCCCGTAAACGACGAGATCCCCTGCTACGCCAGCAACCTCCACCCGGTCGATCACGAGACGCTCGCCGAGGAGGCGATCGACTACGCCGAGCAGGGCTTCGACGCGATGAAACTGCGCTTCCGGTACGGGCCCGAAGCGGGTCGGAAGGGAATGGAGGAAAACGAGAGGATCGTCGAGACCGTCCGCGACGCCGTCGGCGACGAACTCGAGATCGCCGGCGACGCCTACATGGGCTGGAGCGTCAAGTACGCCACAAAGATGGTCCAACGTCTCGAACCCTACGACATGGCGTGGGTCGAGGAACCGGTCATCCCGGACGACATCGACGGCTACGCCGAGGTGCGCGAAGCCGCGCCGATGCCGATCTCCGGCGGCGAACACGAGTTCACCCGCTGGGGGCACAAGCAACTGCTCGAACGCGAGGCGGTCGATATCTTGCAGCCGGATATCCACCGCTGTGGGGGCCTGACGGAGCTGCAGAAAATCGATGCGATGGCCAGCGCTCACGACGTGCCGGTGATTCCCCACACGGGGACGAATCCGCACCTGCACTTCATCGCCGCCTCGACCAACGCGCCGATGGCCGAGTACTTCCCGATCCCCGAGTGGTACACGGAACGCCAGGCCGAGCAGGACAAGGATTCGACCTACGCGGACGCCATCTACGCGAATCCACCGCAGGCCGAGGACGGGACCCTCTCGCTGCCCGACGGCGTCGGCCTGAGCGCCGAACTCAACCGCGAAGCGCTCGATCACTTCGCCGTGGAGTGACCATGACGGACGTCACCTTCGAGTACAACGTTCCCGTCTTCGCCGGCGCACCGGACGAGGGAGACGACGAACCCGTTCACCGAGACACGCCGCGGTACGAATCGCTGAATTGGGAGACGACCAAGGCGGGCGTCGAGAAAGCCGAAGAACTCGGGTTCGACGCAGCGTGGGCACCGGACCACCTGCTCCTCGGCCGCGACCACGCCGAGTACGAGTGTTGGACGCTCCTGTCGGCGATGGCCGGTTTTACCGACGATATCAATCTCGGGTCGCTCGTCCTCTGTAACGACTACCGAAATCCCGCGCTCGTCGCGAAGATGGCCGCTACCCTGGACGTGATCTCCGACGGTCGACTCGAACTCGGGCTCGGGGCCGGCTGGCACGAGTCCGAGTACGATGCCTACGGGTGGGAGTACCGCGACGGATTCGAGCGGCTGATGCGTCTCGACGAATCGATCCGGCTGCTGAAGGAGATGTGGGCGACCGATGTCGGCGAAGGCGCGACCTTCGACGGCGACCGTTACGAGATCGAGGACGCCTACTGCGATCCCGGTCCCGTGCAGGACCCGCATCCACCGATTCTCGTCGGCGGCCAGGGCGAAGACGTGACGCTCAAACTCGTCGCGAAACACGCGGACGTGTGGAACACGGACGTCTTCAACGGCGATATCGAGACGTTGAACCACAAGATCGAGGTCATCGAAGACCACTGCGAGACGGTCGGACGCGATCCCGACGAGATCGAGTACTCCTGGGACGGTCACGTAATCTGTACGCGCGACGAGGAGAAGTTCGATCGGCTGCTCGACCTGATGACGCCGATTCAGTTCGAGGCGGAGTACACGGACCAGACCCCGATAGAGACCGAGGCGGACGCCCGCGAGTACTTCATTATGGGCTCGCCCGAGGAGTGTGCCGGTGCGATCGAACGGCGGATCGAGGCCGGCGTCACGAAGTTCCAGTGCTGGTTCATCGACTTCCCGGAGACAGACGGGATGGAACTGTTCGCGGACGAAGTGATGTCCGAGTTCCGGTGAGACCCCTCCCATCGCTAATCTGAGGGCTGCTCGTCGTCTCGTCTCTTTTCACTCGGCCGGTCCGATCGAGATGATCGGAAGTGACCGATCGGCGATAGGGTGGAGGCTGGTTCTGCGTCTTCGAGACGAGCGGTTGTCTACGATAGTGATGCTCACACATATTGTGAGTGGGCGCTCGTTATTTACCCCGGCTCGGAATGGGTTTGCGGTGACGAGAACGCAACCGATCGAAACCGGCATCCAGTACCGTCAGCAGACCGATTAGCGGCGAAACACGGACCTATGACTGAAAAGGATTCGCACGAACTGACCGACGAACGGGATACGACCATACCGACACCAACATCACTTGTGGACAGGCGCGAGTACCTGAAGTACGGCGGTGTGATCGGAACCCTTCCGTTCCTTTCCAAGCGGCATCGGGCGCGTCCCGACGAGCGCAACGACCATGGTCGAGAACCGGATTCCGAACCGATCGTTCCGATAGATCTCCGCGTCGAATACGCGGAGACTTCCAACACCGTCTCGCCCACGACGGGCGACTCCGCGGATCGGGGTTTCGAGGTACCACGGTTCAGTTGGACGATAGCCGGCCCGCGCGGAACCGAACAGTCGGCCTATCGCGTTCGAGTAGCCGAACGCTGGGACGCACTCGACGATACGGAGGGTGGCGTTTGGGACAGCGGTGTCGTCCAGTCGTCCCGATCGGTATACGTTCCCTACGACGGGAGCCCGCTCGAGCCGGACACGACCTATCACTGGAAAGTCCGACTGTGGGATGGTGAGGGAGACGAATGAAACTGGAGCGAATCGGCCCAGTTCACCACGGCGATCCCCGATACCGACGACCACTGGGAAGGCGAGTGGAGCGCGGACGACGCGATAGACGACGACTACCTGGCCGAAGGCGACTACGGCGATCGTCCGGAACCGCTTCTCAGGACGGAGTTCGAACTCGAAAAGGACGTTGAGGCGGCGCGGATTCACGTTAGCGGTGTCGGCTGTTACGAACTGTTCGTCAACGGCGAGCGGGCGGGTGAGGATTGACCCCCGCCGGACGGCCGTTGCCGGTGAGAGGCCGTCCGATAATACCGGAACCTTTTTGTCGGCCTATGTGAACATCCCACATATGTCGAGCACGGTTCCGGTCAAGGCGACGAAGATCTCGTTAGAGATCGTGGAGGTGCTCCGAGAACGCAACGGAGCGGGGGTTTCCGAAGTGGCTGCTCACGTCGATAAGCCCACGAGTACCGTTCACGACCATCTCCGGACGCTCACTCAGGAGGGCTATCTGGTGAAAGAGGACGGCGAGTACTACATCAGCACTCGCTTTCTGCAACTCGGCGACCAGGCCCGTTCTCGAAAGAAGGTGTTCGAGATTGCTCGCCCGGAAATCGTCGAGTTGGCCGAAGAAACGGGCGAACACGCGAACCTCATGATTGAAGAACACGGGCTCGGCGTCTTCCTGTACAAGGCCCGCGGGATTGATGCCGTCCAGCTCGATACGCACGCCGGCATGCGCGTCCCCCTCCAGACGACGGCCCTCGGGAAAACGATCATGGCGTTTCGGCCGCGCGACGAGGTCGAGGCCATCCTCGATCGCCACGGGCTTCCGAAGGTAACTGAGAGCACGATCGCGGATCGGGACGAACTCTTCGACGTTCTCGATCGGGTGGCAGAGCGCGGCTACGCGTACGACGACGAAGAGCGCGTCAAGGGGATGCGATGCGTTGCTGCCCCGATCACGGACGAGACCGATCGGGCCATCGCGGCCGTGAGCGTTTCCGGACCGAAGAGTCGGATGCAGTCGGACCGTTTTACCGACGAAATTCCCGAACGCATCCGCCGGTGTGCAAACGTCGTCGAGGTGAACCTCACCTACTCGTAGCCCGTGAACGCAATAGTTAGGTAGGTGGAACTGACATGGAGTAGTGATGCAGTTTGTCCGATACACAACCGGCGGAGCCCCGCAGTGGGGCGTCCGTCGCAACGACGAGATCGTTCCGTTAGCGGGCCTTCGAGAAACGGTATCGTACCAACAGCTAACCGACGCCGGCTTTCTCCGAGTCGTCGACGATGCCGTCGACGCCGCCGACGAGTTGGCGCTTCCGGCGACCGAGGCGAACCTGCTCGCTCCCGTCCCACGGCCGGGAAAAATCGTGTGCGTCGGATTGAACTATCACGATCACGCTGAAGAACAGAACGAGCCGGTCCCCGACCGCCCGCTCCTGTTCGGGAAAGCCGGAACGGCCGTGACGAATCCGGGAGATCCGATCGTCCATCCGTCGGCACTCGACGAGGTCGACTACGAGGTCGAACTCGGCGTCGTCATCGGGCGGACCGCCAAGGACGTTTCCGCGGACGACGCCTCGGACTACATCGCCGGCTACACGGCGATAAACGACGTTAGCGGTCGCGATGCCCAGTTCGCGGACGAGCAGTTCTTCCGCGGAAAGAGCTACGATACGTTCGCCCCGATGGGTCCGACGCTCGTCCCCGATACTCGACTCGATCCGTCGCAGTTAGACGTCGCCTGTCGCGTCAACGGGGAGACGATGCAGTCTTCGAACACGCAGGAGTTCATCTTCAACATTGCTGAACTCGTCGAGTACATTAGCGGTATCACGACGCTTCGCCCGGGAGACGTTATCTCGACCGGGACGCCCGGCGGTGTCGGCATTTTCCGGGACCCACCTGAACTGCTCAAGCCCGGTGATACCGTCGAAGTCGAGGTCGACGGAATCGGAACGCTAACGAATCACGTTGTCGCCGAACGCGAGTAGCGTGCGCTCTCTCGTCGATCCCTGCTGTCATCGAAACCGAGAACGGGGTTCAGCGGCCGGGTGGCCGGTTTCGATCACGGCTCGATAGCGAGCACAGGCGACCGGTGACGCCACCCGGAATCCCCCGTTCGAGTTCGACGCTCCGAGTTCGCTAATATCGGACGCCGTTCCGATTACGCTGAACGAGTACTGTCGGGCGGCGCGATCTCCGCGGCCCGAAACCGATAGCATACGCGCTTGAGTTTCCATTGTGACGGGATGTGCGACGAGTTACACGCCGGTGGTCGTCCGACCGACGAACGATTCTATTTTCGATATTACCGGAACACGGGGCACTTTCGTTGCTGTGATAGCGTATCGGTGCAACCACGTCCCGTTCTTGGTAAACGACCTCTAGGCTGGTTCTTTCACGAGGTTGACCCGGAGTGTCGGTTGCGAGCGTGACGGCTGCCTCGGATCGCAGCGAGTCCGACAGCGTCGTTCGGGGAAGCGATGAGCGACACGATAGACGAGGTTCGAGATCGCGGTTCCCGATCGGCGAACCACCACGGAATGGAAACAGTCGTTCGAATACGAATGTTTATGGTGGTGATTGCTGTTACCCATTACCAGTATGGGACGCCAACGATCCGATACACAGCGGAGCACAGCGACGATGTCGCGCCGAAACGTACTGCTGGCGATGGGTGGCGTTACGCTCTTTCCGGGGCTCGGGGCCGGCGACCGAACGATCGAGTCGGNTCGGTCGCCGACCGGTCGCCGCGCGAACTCGATCTCGCGGAGTACATCGAAAATCCGGGCGTGACCGGCGAAAATCGGACCGAACCGCACGTTCCGACGATTCCGTTCCCGTCCGTCGACGCGGCCCGCACGCAGGGGGCAAGCGCCCGGTCGCTCACCGAACGACGAGAGCGGTCGCCGTTCGTCCGGTCGCTCAACGGCGAGTGGGACTTCGTCTGGTCGATCGCTCCCGACACCGCGCCGACGGACTTCCAGGCGGTCGACGACTGGGAGACGATCGAGGTGCCGTCGGTCTGGCAGACGGAGGGCTACGGCCACGCCATGTATCGAAACGTTCCGGTACCAATGTACCCCTACGACCCGCCTGCCGTCCCCGACGCGATCAACCCGGTCGGAACCTACCGCCGGACGGTCACCGTGCCGGGGGACTGGACGGCGGATCAGCGGACCTTCCTTCGCTTCGAGGGGATCAAATCCGCCGCCTTCGTCTGGGTGAACGGACGGTACGTCGGCTACAATCAGGGGGCGATGACGCCGGCCGAATTCGACGTCACGGAGTCGCTCGAACCCGGCAAGAACGCGGTCACCGTCCAGGTGATCCGGTGGTCCGACGGCACCTACCTCGAGAACCAGGACATGTGGCACTTCGCCGGCATCTACAGGGACGCGTACCTCTACTCAACGCCGGACGTCCACCTTCGCGACTACTTCGTTCGCACCGAACTCGACGAGCACTACGCGGACGCGACGCTCACGGTCGACGCCGAAATTGCGGATCTGTCGCCGGAGCCGGAGGCAGAGACGGGGACTAAGTTGGAGGCGGAATCAGAATCAGAAGCCGGATCGGGCGGGATCCGACCGTCCACGTACACCCTCCGCGCCCACCTGTTCGACCCCGACGGCGTGCACGTAACGACGGTCGAAGAAAACGTCGACGTCCCGAACGGCGAGCGCGTCGACGTCACGCTCCAGACGACGGTGTCGAATCCGCGCAAGTGGTCCGCGGAGCACCCGCATCTGTACCAACTTGGATTCGAACTCGTCCCGGCCAACTCGGACGAGCCGATCGAGGCGCAACTCGAACGGGTCGGCTTTCGCGAGTTCGAGATCATCGACGACCGAGTTCACGTCAACGGCGTCCCCCTCGAGTTCAGGGGCGTCAATCGCCACGAGCACGATCCCGTGCGGGGGCGAACGATGACGGCCGACCGGATACGCGAGGATTTCGAGGTGATGAAGCGGTTTAACGTTAACGCGGTGCGGACCTCCCACTACCCGAACGATCCGCAGTTCGCCGCGCTGGCCGACGAGTACGGGCTCTACGTGCAAGACGAGGTGAACGCCGAGACGCACCAGAACGTGGAACTGGTCAACGAGTACCCCGAGTTCGATCCGTCGTTCATGGATCGGTTCCGTCGGATGATCCAGCGCGATAAAAACCACCCGTCGATATTTACGTGGAGTACCGGCAACGAGGCCGGTCTCGGTCCCGTACACTACCAGATGGCCGACTACGCGACCGAAGTCGACGGAACGCGCTTTCTCTACCACCAGGCGAACAACGGCGGCGTCGCGCCGTTCGCGCCGATCATCGGTCCCCGGTACGTGAGCCCGGACGAACTCGTCGATATCGTCGACGACGGGGACGAGCAACGGCCGGTCATCATGGGCGAGTACAGTCACGCGATGGGCAACAGCCTCGGGCTCATGAAGCCGTTCTGGGAGACGATCCGCGAACACGACCAGCTCCAGGGCGGGTTCGTCTGGGACTGGGTCGACCAGACGCTGTTTGAGGAGCTGCGTATTACGCCGGATGAAACGGGCCACGACAACGACGGGGCGCTTCACGGCAACCCGTCGGTCGTCGAAACCGAAACCGAAACCGACGACGGCAGCGCGCTCGCGCTGTCCGGACTGGACGACTGGGTGGAGCTCTACCGGGATCCGAGTCTCGATATCGGAGAGCCGGGACTCACCGTGGAGGCCGTCATCAAACCCCGTGAGCCGTGGACCGGTGCGGATCCGTACGTCACGAAAGGGAACACCCAGTACGCGCTCCAGATGGCCGACGCGGAGACCCTCGAGTGGTTCGTCTACGATCCCGACGAGGAGTGGGTCACCGTCAGCGCGCCGGTTCCCGACGACTGGACGGACACCTGGCACCACGTCGCGGGTGTCCACACCGGGTCCGAACTGCAGCTGTACGTCGACGGTGAGCTACTCGGGACGACCGCCCACTCGGGGAGGATCAACCGCGCCCGCCAGCCCGTCAACGTCGGCCGCAACGCCGGACTTCACGGCGACGGCTACGAGGGCTGGCTGTCGAACGCCGTCTTCGATTCGGTCCGCATCTACGACCGCGCGCTCTCGCCCGCCGAATTCGAGTCCGATCGCACCGACGACGCGGTCGTCCATCTCACCTTCGAGGAGTTCCGCGACGAGGGAACGTTCCGCTCGTACGGCTCGAGCCCCTTCTGCATCAACGGGACGGTCTTCGCCGACCGAACCCCGCAACCGGAGCTGTGGGAATTGAAGAAGGCTCACCAGCCCGTCGAAATCGACCCCGTCGACGCGGTTTCGGGAGAGGTCGCGATCGCCAATCGATTCCACTTCACGCCGCTGGATGAACTCGAGACGACCTGGGAACTGACCGACGGTGAGACGGTGGTCCAGGAGGGAACGCTGTCGCTCGAGACCGAGCCCGGAGAAACGCAGACGGTGTCCGTCCCGTTCGAGGAGCCCGAACTCGAACCGGGAGCCGAGTACTGGCTGACCGTTCGGGTCGCGCTCGCCGCGGACACCGAGTGGGCCGACGCCGGCCACGAGGTCGCATTCTGTCTCTTATACACATCTCTGATGGCNCTTGCCAGCCCGCTCAGAGATGTGTATAAGAGACAGCCTCGGTACGCCGATGATCGGAACTCGAACCGAGCGTATCGACGACCCGCAACCCGCTGACTCGGAGACCGATCCCGAACGAGTTCGGATCGGCGAGAGCGAGCGACGGACGACGAACGGCGGGTTCGAACACACCAACCGACTACCGAGATCCACATGACGACACCCGAACATCCGACGATCGATGGACCGAATTTCGAATACACGTTCGACGCCAGTCGCGGAACGCTCCGTTCGCTCGAGAGGGGCGGACAGGAGTTCATCGAGCAGGGACCGCGGCTGAACGTCTGGCGGACGCCCATCTCGAACGAGGAGGTCGACTGGGGGGCCGCGGAGGCGGAGGAGTGGTACGAACTCGGCCTCGACCGGCTCGAACACGAGGTCGAGTCGATCGAGGTGACCGAGGTCGACGACGGGGTAACCCGCGTCCGAATCGAGGCGCTGCTTTTCGCGCCCGACACCGACGCCCGGTTCGAGACGACGTACCTCTATCACGTCTTCGGGACGGGCGACGTGTTGCTCGGCGTGCGCGCGGTTCCGAACGCCGCGATCCGGGAGGGGATCACGAACTGGCTGCCGCGAGTCGGCGTGCAACTCGAGTTGCCCGAGGCGTTCGACGAACTCTCGTGGCACGGAAACGGCCCGGTGGAGACGTACCCGGATCGAAACGACGGAACGAAGATCGACACCTACGCGGGGAGCGTCGCGGAGCAGTACGTTCCCTACGTGAGCCCGCAGGAGTACGGAAACAAAACGAACGTCAGGTGGGCGACGCTCGCGACCGGCCGCGGCGTCGGCCTCGACGCGTTCGGGTACCCGCAGGTCAACGTCAGCGCGCACGACGTGGCGAACCTCGACCGGGCGCGGTTCGAGTACCAACTCGAGTCGCGCGACGGGGTGGTGTGTAACGTCGATCACGCGGTGACCGGCGTCGGCGGCACGCCCGTCCAGGCGCGATCGGAACACCGCGTCGTTCCGGACGGCCCCTTCGAGTTCGTCGTCGGGTTCCGCCCGCGGGTGGGCGAGGACCCGTCACCGATGGAGCTCTCTCGCCGACGGCTGCCGTACGCCTTCGCGTCGACGAACGCCATCGGCGAGTTCGAGGCCGACTACATCCCGGAAACGGGGACGATCACCGCGTCGGCGGTCGTCAGAAACGCGGGCGGGGATGCGGCGGAGATCGACGCGCCCCTGACGATCGACGGCGAGGTCGTTTCGAGTCGGACGGTCGAACTCCAACCCGGCGCGAAAACCGACGTGGCCTTCGAGTACGACGCGCCCGAGACCGGCGTCTTCGAGGTCGCGATCGGCGACGCGTCGCCGGTGCTGTTTACCGCGCCGCGGCTTTCGCTCGCGGGGACGTGGCGATTCCGAGCGGGTGACGATCCCGCGTGGGCGACACCGGGGTACGACGACGGCGATTGGGAGTCCGTCGAACTCCCGGCGACCTGGGAGGAGCACTCGGATTACACCGAAAACGATGCGTTCGGCTGGTACCGACGGTCGTTCGACGTTCCCGAGACCTGGGCTGGATACGCCCTGTCGGTCCCGGTCGGGCGAGTAGACGACGTCGACGAGACGTTCCTCAACGGCGACCGGATCGGTCAGACCGGCTCCTTCCCCGCGGACGAGGGCGGCGACGGCTACGAGTCCGCCTGGGAGCGGTCGCGACGCTACACCGTCCCACCGTCGGCCATCGAGTTCGGCGGGGAGAACGTCGTCGCGGTTCGGGTCTACGACGGCGGCGGGGACGGCGGCCTGTACGACGGCCCGCTGGGGCCGATCACGGCGGTTTCGGTCGACGACTGAAGACGGAACAGGTGACGCTTTAGCAGGTGTCGCTTTTTTCGATTGACCACGGTCACCGGGACAATCAGTTCGGCGGTCCCCGCATCCGATTTTGAACGCGAACTCGCACCTGCACTTTAGCCGGAAGCGAAGCTATCGTCGGGGTGTGATCGGCGACCTATCGTCGAGGTGCTCCGCGAGAAACTCCTCGACGCGGATCGCATCGCCGGTTTCGGCACTCTCGATCGCGGCGAAGACGAGCGCCATCGTCCGCAGGTTCGCGCGGGCGTTCGTCTCCATCGGCTCGCCGCCGTCGCACCACTCGGCGAACTGTTCGACGAGCCAGGCGTTGCCCCATTTGTCCCTCGATTCGAGGGCGACCGGCTCGCCCTGGTCGAGGGACGTGTGGCCGAGGCAGTTCTCCGCGGCTCGGTCGTAGGGGAATCGCCGAAGGTCGCCGTCGTCGAGGACGAGCGAGGCGTCCTGACAGTTCGCTCGAACGCGTTCCGACCACCAGCCGTTGAAGCTCGTCGCGGCCGTGTTCAGCCCCTCGTAGGCGATCGTCGCGCCGTTTTCCATCCCGAGCTGGACGACCGCGTTCGGATCGCCGGCGAAGTCGGAGTAGGACGGATTCCAGGAGCGACAGAACACCGTCTCGACGCGCTCGCCGGCGATGTCCGCCAACAGATCGAGGTGGTGGATCGCGCCGTCGATGAGGAGCGGGTGCGGCTCGAAGTCGTACAGTCGTTCCCCGGCCCAGCTCCCGCGAGAGCGAGCGTTGACGGCGTATCGCCCGTACAGGTAATCGACGGGGCCGTACTCGTCCGATCGGATCAGTCGCCGGAGGGTCGTGACATCCCGCCGGAACCGATGGCTCATCGTCACGCCCAGTTTCGTCTCGGTCTCGGTTACCAGTTCGACGATTTCGAGGGCGGCCTCCAGGGAATCCGCGAGCGGTTTCTCCGCGAGCACGTCGAGGTCGTACTCGACCGCGAGGGAGACGAGTTCGGGGCGAGCCTGCGGCGGGACGACGAGCGCGACGGCGTCGGCCTCCCGTTCTCGCATCGCCGTCTCGGCATCGGTGTAACAGCGGTCCGCCGAGAGCGAGAGCGCGTCGACGGCGTTCGTCAGCTCGTCGTCGTTCACGTCGACGGCCGCGACGACGTCAACGGTATCGTCTTCGACGTTCGGGGGGAGGAACTCCCGGCACCAGGCTTCACCCTGGTTGCCCGTTCCGATCTGTATCAGTCGACAAGTCACGTCGCGTACTCCGACGACGGGCATCTTGAATGTACCGCCGAGTTGACGGATCGACGGCACGACGAACCGGCGAGAGTCGGCGAGATGGCCGCTCACGCGAGTTCGATCGTGGACAGACGGCACTCACCGCGACTCACGACGTAGAGTTCCCGATCGGTGCCGGGCGCGTTATGCAGCGACATCGCGTGGTCCTCGTACTCGTAGCGGTCGCCCGTCGAGGGAACCGTCGTCCGACCCAACACCGGCCCCGACGGCGAGCCGCGGCGGAGTTCGACGGTTGTCGTCCCCGGATCCTCCCTGGCGACCTCGACGGTCGCCTCGGTCGGCTCGTCCCGCAGATCCACGTTCGCGAACGAGAGCCACGAGCCGTCGGTCATTCCGACGACCGTGCCCGCCGCCCGCGTTCGGTCCAGCAACTCGATGTCGGCCCACGACCAGTCGTCGGCGTCGACGGCCCGCGTCGCGTCGGAGAGGTCCCGCGGCGGAATCGTCTCGCCGTCGACTCGGATCGATCCCTCCGCCCGAATGTCATCGGATGAGGAACCGACAAAGACCGCGTGCGTCGCGCGTTCGACGACCCGTTTTCGGCGAGTCACGTCCCAGAAGGAAAACGCCTCGAAGTCGATCTCCACCGCGACGGTCGTGCGTTCGCCGGGCGCGAGGTGAACTCGTTCGAACCCGCGCAATACCCGCTCCGGTTGCAGCGTTCTCGATCGGTGCTGTCTCGTGTACACCTGCACGACCTCGTCGGCGTCCACCGAACCCGTGTTCGTGACGCGAACGCTGACGGTTGCCGTCCCGCCGGGCGAGAGCGGGCGTTTCGGCGTAATTCGAAGGTCGTCGTACGCGAAGGTGCTGTAGGAGAGACCGTGACCGAACGCGTACAGCGGATCGTCCTGCCCGTAACGATAGGTCATCCCCGTTTCGGCGATGTTGTACTCGGTGACGTCCGGAAGCCGATCCGCAGACCGAGGCCAGGTCTGCGTCAGCCGCCCGCCGGGGGAAACGTCGCCGACCAGAACGTCGGTCAGGGCGCGACCGGTCTCCTGGCCGGCGTGGCTAGTCCACAGAATCGAGGATACGCGGGCCTCGACCTCGTTCAGGTGCACCGGATAACTGCTCTGGAGGACGACCGCAGTCCGTGACTGGACGTCGCTGACGCGTTCGACGAGTTCACGTTGGGCCGGGGGCAGGGCGAGGTCCTCTCGGTCACGGGTTTCGCGGCCGCCCATCAGCGGGTGCGTCCCGACCATCACGACTGCGGCGTCGGCGGCACGAGCGGCGTCGGCAGCGGCTTCGATGCCGGCGGTTCGAACCTCGAGATCGAACACGGCGGCCGCGGCCGGGTTCTCGGCGCTGGCGCGAAGCGTTCCGTCATCGACCGCGACGAACCGATCGCTCCGCCGATGGCGAAGCGCCGTTCCGCCGTCGACGGAGACGAACTCGAACGCCTCGCCGACGACGTCCCAGCCGGCCGGCTGGTCCGCGGCGTTGATCAGTTGCTCGTCCTCGACGGTCACGTAGCGGCCGTTCGCCGTCGCCCGCAGCGTCCAGGAGTCGGCCGTCCACTGGACGAGTTCGAACGACTGGACGCTCGGCGCGTCGGTCTCTTGCAGTCCAAGGCCGCCGCCGCCCTTTCCGACGCCGGCCGAGACGAGCGCGCCCGAGGAGCGCTCCCGGAGCGCGATTCGATCGACGCCGACGGCGGAGTGGATCTGCTCGGCTCCGAACCGGTCGCGCACGCCCTCGCGAAGGGTGATGCGATACGGCGGCGTCCCGCTGTACCAGTCGTCGAACACGCGGTCCGAGAGCGGTCCGACGACGGCGACGGTGTCGTCGGTCGAGAGGGGGAGGACCGGCGTGGAGCCGTCGTTTTTGAGGAGGACAGTCCCATCGCGCGCCGCTTCGCGGGCAAGGGTCCGGTGTTCTGGCCGGCCGATGTCGTCGGCGGAGAGGGCCGCGTAGGGATCCGCCGCCGGTTCGAGGAACTCGCCGAGTAGCGCCCGAACCGTCAGCACGTGCCCGACCGCCGTATCGAGGTCATTCTCGCCGAGGTAGCCCGCCTCGAACGCGCCGAGGATCACGTCGACCGTCGTCGAACTGTCGGCGCCGAACTCGGTGAAGCTGTCCAGTCCGGCGAGCACCGCCGCGGCTCGCGCCCGCTCGTCCGAGTCGAAGTATTCCTGCTCGCCGGTCAGGTTCGCCGGTGCCCAGGCGTCGCTGACGTTCATGATGGCTGTGCCGTCGGGTGCCCACTCGCGGACGGCTTCGTCTAAGAGCGGCGAGACGGTCATCGGCCGCCCGTTGACGAGATTGTACGAGGCCATCACGCCGACCGCGCTGCCGGCCTCGATCGGCGGCCGGAAGAACGGCAGGTAGTAGTCGTGCAGGAGCCGCGGCGGGATTTCGGCGTTGGTTGTCGTCCGGTCGGTCTCGTTGTTGTACCCGAGGAAGTGCTTGAGGATCGGCGCCGTCTTGTGATACGTCGGATGATCGCCGGTCAAGCCATCCGTATAGGCCGTTGCGAGTTCACCGCTCAACAGCGGATCCTCGGCGTAGCCCTCCTCGTTGCGGCCCCACCGCGGATCGCGAAGGGGATCGACCGTCGGGGCCCAGACGTTACGGCCGACACCGCCGGCGCTCGCCTCGTGTTTGGCGCGCACTTCGTCGCCGACGGCGTCGCCGACGCGCTCGAGGAGGGCGGGATTCCACGTGCTGCCGAGGCCGATCGCCTGCGGAAAGACCGTCGCCTCGCCTAGCCAGGCGACGCCGTGTAGTGCCTCGGTTCCGGTCCGAAAGGCATCGAGGCCGACCCGGTCGATCGGCGGTTGGTACTGGTGAAGCAGCGAGGCCTTCTCTTCGACGGTGAGCCGATCGAGCACGTCGTCGATGCGCTCGTCGAACGGACGTTCGTCGCCGTCGTTGTCCGTGAGGTCGTCATCGTCTTCGTCGATCTCGTCACGCTCGCCGCCGTCGGAGAGCGCCAGGCTCGTTCCTGCGCCGATAGCCGCGAGTAAGTCTCTGCGGATTTGACTGACCATAGCTGAGTACTCCACGTATCCAATCCGCAATTACTATTAAAAATATACTTGTTTATTTCCTCCTGGATACGAGTGTAGTATATTTGTTTCGCACGTTCCAATCGCGGCACCTTGCCGCACGTATCTTTATGTAGCAGAACTATGAAATCGTGGTATGGGTTCTGTTAACCTGGAAAGTGTGAACAAACGTTACGGCGACATCACGGCCGTCGACGACATCAAAATCGACGTTGCGGACGGCGAGTTCCTCTCGTTGGTCGGACCCTCCGGCTGCGGGAAGTCGACGACGCTCGAGATGATAAGCGGGTTGACGACGCAATCGGACGGGCAGATCTACATCGACGACGAGGACGTGACGGCGTTACCCCCGAAGGACCGGAACATCGCGATGGTGTTTCAAAATATCGCGTTGTTCCCCCATATGGACGTCTTCGACAACATGAGCTACGGGCTCCGGATCCGCGGCGCGGACGACGATATCATCGATCGACGGGTCGACGAAGCCGTGGAGATCCTGCGGTTAGACGGCATGCTCGATCGGATGCCGAGCGAACTCTCGGGCGGGCAGCGCCAACGCGTCGCGATCGGGCGCGCTATCGTTCGTGACCCCGAAGTCTTCCTGATGGACGAGCCGCTCGCGAACCTCGATGCGAAGCTTCGAGTACACATGCGAACCGAACTCCAGCGCATTCAGCGTAAACTCGACGTGACGGCGATCTACGTGACCCACGATCAGGAGGAGGCGATGACGATGTCCGACCGCATCGCGATCCTCAACGATGGCGAACTCCAGCAGATCGATCCGCCGCTGACCTGCTATGAGGAGCCGGCGAACGTCTTCGTCGCGGGATTCATCGGCTCGCCGTCGATGAACTTTATCGAGGGGTCGATCGACGATTACCGCTTCGAGTCCCCGATCACGACGATCGATGCAGTCGAACTCGACGAACCGAGTGCCGTCACCCTCGGCATCCGCCCCGAGGACATCTACCCGGCCGACGATCCGCGGGCGGACCGAACGGTCGGGTCCGTACGCGCTTCCGTCGACGTTATCGAACCGGTCGGAGAGCGAATGTTCGTCTACCTGCTCCCTGACGCTCCCGGTGGTCAGTCAACCGATGGAGCCGTTGCTCTCGACGGAGACCATCTCCTGATGAGCGTCGACCCGGATACCGATATCGCCGAAAACGAAGAGCTGGACGTCACCTTCGATCAGTCGAGCATTCACCTCTTCGAAACGGCGACCGGAAACGCACTCATTCACGGGTTGAAACGGGAGCCGACGCCGAGGTCCTGACCCGGCGGAGAAAGCGTCTTCGACGACGAGCCGAGCCAGAGATCGGATGTGAGTATTGACTATGGGTGATGCAAACATATATGAGTGTGTCCACTGAGCTATCATGACGTGCATGCTAGGCAGTAGCAGCGATACCACCGGAACTACCCGTCGGGTGTTTCGGCGGCGCTTCGTAGAAATCACGGGGACGGTGGGGCTCACAGCGAGCCTCGCCGGGTGTTTCGGCGGCGGTACTCGCGGGGACGAACCGCTGCAGTTGACCGCCACGAACGAGTGGCAGAATAACAGCGCTGCGATTCAGCAGGCGCTGTACGATGCTGGGCTGTCCGACGCGATCGAACTGGAGTTCATCAGCGGCGGGTCGGATACCGACGAGATGCAAAACCAGTACTCCCAGTGGCTCACCGCCAACCAGGCGAAACCGGACCTTCTCGTGTTCGATAGCGGGTGGACGTTGCCCTTTATCGCTCGGGAACAGATCATGAACCTCGAAGGCGAACTCGCCGACGACACCCTCGAGACGGTCCGCAACGACTACTTCGAACAGAGCGTCAATTCGACGACCGACCGCGAGTCGAACCTCTACGGCGTCCCGCTGTATCCCGACTTCCCAACGATCCAGTACCGAGCGGATCTGGTCCAAGCCGCGGGCTACGACTGGGACCGGTACCGAACCGATCCCATGTCCTGGGAGCAATTCTCCCACGAACTCGCGGACGTCTACGAGCAGTCGGACGCGGCCTACGGCTACAACTGGCAGGCGGCCTCCGAAATCCAACTCGCCTGTTGCGTATTCAACGAGTTCGTCAGTTCGTGGGGGGGCGCGTACTTCGGAAACCCGGAGGAGAATCTGTACGGGCCGATCGGCGACCGGCCCGTGACGATCGACGAAGAGCCGGTCATCGACGCCGTGCGGATGGCGCGAACGTTCGTCCACGGTACTGACGCGCCGGACACGATGGACGCGTTCGCCGGCGGGATCACCGCCGATGAAGCGTTCCAGTGGGGCCTGGCCCCCTCGATGCAGCCGTTTACAAACGGTGACGCCGTGGCGCTTCGAAACTGGCCGTACTCGATCAACATCAACGGCGACGACGACGCCCTCGGCGAGGATATGGGCGTGATGCCGCTGCCGTACGGCGTTCCCGAGGGCGATAGCGAGTACCCCGGAACCGGGGGCTCGATCGGCGCGCTGGGCGGCTGGAACTACTGTGTGAATCCCGAGACGAATCAACTCGCGGCGTGTCTCGAGTTCTTAGAGACCCTGACGTCGCCTGAGTTTCAACGGGCGAACTTCGAACTCGTCGGCCACATTCCGCCGAATCCGGACGTCTTAGAGAACGCCGATGACGTGCCGGTCATGGGTCGATACCTCGACACGCTGTCGTTCGTCGGCGAGCACACCCTGGCCCGGCCGGCGACGGCGATTTGGGGCCAACAGTCCGATCCCGTCGCCCAGGAAGTCAACGCCGCGTTGATGGGCGATGTCGGCGTCGAGGAAGCGATGACCGAACTCGCCTCGCGACTGACCGAACTCGAGGAGGCGTTCAGCTGATCATGAGCACCGAAGATCGTTCGTCGACGGTAGCACAGACTCAACAGACGCCGCGGTACCGGGTTGATCTCGCGATGCTCGATTGGCTCGAGCGGCGAAGTGACACGCAGTTCGTATACATGATGTTGGTGCCGGTGTTTGCACTGTTGGGAACGATGGCAATCTGGCCGCTGCTGTATACGGCGAACATCTCCCTGCACGCCGATAGTATCGCCACGGCTGACCCACTCGGCGAGTTCATCGTCCTCCAGAATTACGTCGATATTCTCGCCGGGGAGGCGCACCTGCAACGACCGTTCTTCAGCCTCTCGAATCCGTTTACAAGCGCCGCGCCGGTGACGCTGCTTTACACGGGGAGCGTGATCGCGATCGAAACGGTGCTGGGTCTCTCGATGGCGCTCATCTTGAACAAGGAGTTTCGCGGTCGGCGGTGGGTCCGCGTCGCGATGATCCTTCCCTGGGCCGTTCCGATCGTGATTCAGGGGATGATTTTCTACCTGATGTTCCAGCCGTCGATCGGATTCGCCGTCGATCCGCTGTCCGAACTCGGCATCATTTCTTCGACACCGCTAGCGAATAGTCGAGACGGGCTGTTGATCGCCATCATCGCTGACGTATGGAAGCAATCGGCGTTCATGGCGCTACTCATCCTCGCGGGTCTCCAGAGTATCGACCGGAATCTGTACGACGTCGCCGAAGTCGCGGGGGCGTCGAAGCTCCAGCAGTTCCGGACGATTACGTTCCCCCTCGTCCTCCCTGCGCTGCTCGTCGCGTTGCTGTTCCGAACGATCGATGCGCTCAAGGTCTACGGGTTGATCGAGGCGACGGCCGGCTGTAACACGGTTCCGACGCTCAGTTGTCTCGTTATCGACCTCTGGAACGGGCATCGGTACGGCTCCGCGGCGGCGGTCGCGTTCATCATCGCAACCGTCATCGGCGTGTTGCTCATCGGCTATCTGGTACAGCTCAGGAAACAGGAAACCGGAGGACAGTAATATGGGAGCTTCACCGGACGAAACCGCCGTCGAACCGGAAGCGGAAACGGAAACGGAGACGAACAACGTACTCGAACGAACCGCACAGAGAGCGATACAGGATCCAGACACGGTGTACCGGTGGTTGACGTACGTCGGAATCGGATTTTTCGTCACCGCCTCGTTGTTCCCCTTCTACTGGCTGTTCGTTCTCGCGCTGACGCCGAATGAAAGTATCGCCGGGATGGGCGTGGTTCCGAAGGGATTCAATCCCGGTGCGTTCCTCGAGGTGTTCGAGGTCGTCCCCTTCCACAGGTACATGCTGAACAGCATCGCTATCGCCGCGTTCTCGACTGTCATCGTCCTGACCGTCGGGAGTATTGCGGGCTACGTCTTCGGTCGATACGAGTTCCGCGGGCGGCTCCCGCTGTTGTTCCTCATCCTCGTGATTTCGTACTTCCCGCCGGTCGCGTTCCTCATCCCACTCTTTCGGCTCTTTACGGGAGAGGTAGCGCTCTTTGGCATCTCCTCGCCCCAACTGTACAACACGCCCTGGAGCATCGTCATGCCGCTGAGCGCCATCACCATGCCGCTTATCATCTTCCTCTTGACGACGTTCTACCGGCAGATCCCCGACGGACTCGAAGACGCGGCGCGCGTCGAGGGGTCGACGCGAATCGGCGCCTTGCGGCGGATCATCGTCCCGCTCTCTGCACCCGGCGTCGCGACGGCGGGCATCCTCACGTTCATTATCGTCTACAACGAGTTCTTCTTCTCGTATCTCATGGTGAACGGGACGGCGGATAACTGGTCGCCGGTCTTACACGGCATCTTCGCCTTCCAAGGGACCCAACAGGTCGCGTACAATCTGATGGCCGCGGCGAGCATCATCGGCGTCATTCCGATGGCCGTGCTCGTCATGATCGCCCAGGAGCGGATCGTCAGCGGACTAACACAGGGTGCGCTCAAGGAGTAACATCTCCCATCACGTTGCTCCTGCGAGGAGTGTCGTTGGGCCAAGAGCTTTGGTGGTGTCGGCTGATACTCGGATATGGACATCGGAGTCCTCACCACCTCGATTGCGGACGAATCGCTAGCAAACGCATTTGCGTACCTCTCGGACCGCGGCGTCGACGCGGTCGAACTGGCCTGCGGCGGGTTCGTCGGCGACGATCACCTCCCGCAGGATCGCTATCTCGACGACGACGCGGCCCAATCCGAACTCCGGGCGTTGCTCGACGAGCACGACCTCTACGTCTCCGCGCTCGCCACCCACAACAATCCGTTACACCCCGACGGAACGCGGTCGGCCGACGCCGATCGAGCGCTCCGCGGCGCGATCCGTCTCGCCGCCCAGCTCGACATCGACACCGTCACCACGTTCTCCGGCCTCCCCGCCGGCGGCCCGAACGACGAGGTACCGAACTGGATCACGGCGCCGTGGCCGGCCGAACACCTCGACGCGCAGTCCTACCAGTGGGACGTTGCCGAGGAGTACTGGGGCGAACTCGCCGACTTCGCCGACGAGCACGACGTGAACGTCGCTATCGAGATGCACCCGAACATGCTCGTCTACGAACCGGACGGGCTGCTCCGACTGCGCGAGTTGACCAATCGCCGAATCGGGGCGAATTTCGATCCGTCACACCTGTTCTGGCAGGGAATTTCCATCACCGACGCGATCCGTCTCCTCGGCGAGGCGGACGCGATCCACCACGTTCACGCGAAGGATACCCGCATCTACGAGGAGCGGGCGCGCGAGAAGGGCGTGCTCGACACGACGCCGTACACCGACGAAGCGGAGCGCTCGTGGCTGTTCCGCTCGGTCGGGTATGGACACGGGGAGGCCTTCTGGAAGGACGTGGTCTCGACGTTGCGCATCGTCGGATACGACGGCACCCTCTCTATCGAACACGAGGACTCGCTTACGTCGGCCCGGGAGGGCCTCGAAAAGGGTATCGACGTTCTCGATCGCGCTATTTTCGAATCGGCTCCCGACGAGGCCTTTTGGGCGGAGTAACGACACCCAGGCAGCCGGCGGCCACCGTCACCCGCCATCGCACCGCCCAACGAGCCGAGCAATTCTTCCCACCTGCTGTTCAGGATTAGTGAACTCCCGGTGAACTCGTTCCGCCGAGTCCGCACTTGAACGCCCGAACGATGATCGGCGATCTGATCCAGCCACAATGCATTACACAAGTACGACTGTAAATAATTTGGAGATCCGGCGATGCTGACGTAACTACCGGAGCGGCGTTCGGTTGTCCATCACGCGTGCTCGAAACAGTGTTCATCATTAGAGAACCGACGGCGATCGCCGATCGCGTGGTCGATGGACGGGACGAGCGCCCGTAGCGGCTATCCTGGCTCCTTATCCGCTGAGAACCGTTGATCACCTCGTTTGATGACACCGGCCGGTTCGCCAACTCTACCGGGAGATATACACGAATGGCGAACACCTACCGCGTTCAATACTGTATAACACCCCCGTTCTCACGGCCGAGAGACGTTCAGGGGAATTTATAATGCTGGTCATCGGACTCCGTCGTATGGCACCGACGATAACGAAGATCGAGAGCCGGGAGTTCGAGTATCCGCTCGAGGACGTCGGAACCGACCAAAACGGGTTTAATCTCGTCTACGACCCCGGTGAGACGACGTGGCGAAAACTGTTCGGAATCACGATCCACACGGACGTCGGCATCACCGGCGAGTACGTAGGGGGGAACTCGCCCGGCGCGGCCCAGATAAACATGTTCGCCGACTATCTCGTCGGACGAAACCCCCTCAAACGGGAGAAACACTGGAGCGAGATCAAGCGGGCCCTCCGGAAGTACGACCGGATGGGAATCGGTCCGATCGACATCGCCCTGTGGGACTTCGCGGGAAAGTACTACGACGCGCCGATTCACGAACTGCTCGGCACGTACCGCGAGTCGATTCCGGCCTACGCCTCGACGTACCACGGCGACGAAAACGGCGGGCTTGACTCGCCCGAGGCCTTCGCCGACTTCGCCGAAGCGTGTCTCGAACGCGGCTTCCCGGGCTACAAAATCCACGGATGGGGCGGCAGCGACACCAGTCGGGAGATCGACCGCGAGATCGACGCGATCGCGGCCGTCGGCGAACGCGTCGGCGACGAGATGGACCTCATGTTCGATCCGGCCTGCGAATACGAAACGTTCGGCGACGCGCTCAAAGTCGGGCGCGCGCTCGACGAACGCGAGTTCTTCTGGTACGAAGACCCCTACCGCGACGGCGGCATCTCCCAGCAGGGACACCGTCGGCTCCGAGACCGGCTTGATACCCCGATCCTGCAGACCGAGCACATCCGCGGCCTCGAATCCCACGCCGACTTCGTCGTCGGCGACGGAACCGATTTCGTCCGCGCGGATCCCGAGTACGACGGCGGGATCACCGGAGCGATGAAAATCGTCCACATGGCCGAGTCCTTCGGTCTCGACGTCGAGTTCCACGCGCCGGGGCCGGCCCAGCGACACTGTATCGCCGCGACGCGCAACACGAACTACTACGAACTCGCGTTGCTCCATCCCCGCTGTCAAAACACGCAGCCGCCAGTTTACGAGGGCGGCTACTCGGACATGATCGACACGATCGACGACCGGGGCCGCGTCACCGTGCCCGACGGGCCGGGCCTCGGCGTCGATTACGACTGGGACTACATCGAGGAGAACGGGACGGGCTCGATTCACGTATACGAGTGATCCACGATGACCTACACTGCAGGCATTATCGGGACCGGCGGGATCGCCGGGATGGGAATCCTCGGCATGCACGACGAAGACCGGATCGGACGCGAGAAGATCACCGCCAGCCACGCTGGCGGCTTCGACGCGCAGTCGGAGATCGAACTCGTCGCCGGCGCCGACGTCGACCAGGCGAAACTCGACCGGTTCGGCGAGGCGTGGGGTATCGATCCGGACCGGCGCTACGTCGGTCACGAGGCGATGCTCGCGGCCGAATCGCTCGACATCGTCTCGGTGTGCACGCCGTCGTATCTCCACCGGCGACACGTTATCGACGCCGCGCAGTCGGACGCGGACCCCGACCTGATATGGTGCGAGAAACCGATCGCGTCCGAGGTAACCGCAGCCAGCGAGATGGTCTCAGTTTGTGCGCAGACGGACACGGAACTGCTCGTCAACCACTCGTTCCGTTTTACGGACAAACTCCGACGACTCCGGACGCTCGTTCAGGAAGACGAGATACTCGGCGATCCCCGATCGGTGGCGACGCAGTTTCGCATGGAACTACTCCGGAACTCGACGCACCTGCTCGATACCCTCGTCTACCTCCTCGACGCTCGCGCGGAAACCGTCTCGGGCTACGTCACCGGCGAAAACGAGGCCGTCGAGAGTCTCCAGGCCGGTTCTCGGGTCGACGACGCCGGGGGCGGCGGCTTCGTCGTCATGGACGACGGTACGTTCGTCACCGTTGACTGTACGATTCCCCGCGAGAGTTCGTCGATGACGCTGCAGTTTCTCGGCAGCGAGGGGAAACTGTACCTGAACAACGACGACGGGGAGTGGCGCTACTGGCGGCTCGAGGACGGAGAGCACGTCGAGGAGCCGCTTCCCGGTATCGACGGGGCGTGGACCTGGGAGGACGACTACGAGCGGGCGTTTAGCAACGCGGCCGCACACATCGTCGACGTTCTCGAGGGACGCGCCGAGAACGGTTCGACGGGCGAGGAGGCGACGCGGAGCCTCGAAATCATCATCGGACTGTACCTCTCACACCACACGGGCGGGCGGGTCGAGATTCCGCTGGCCCGGCCGCTACGTGACGTTCGCGTAACCTCGTGGTAAGAGACGTGCACATCGTGCGAGACTGGGAAAGAGTCTTGTCGATAGGCTTCGGGCCTGTGATATGGTCACGGAAACCGAACGCGCTGCGTACGTACAGCGAATCGATCCCGACGCTCGCACCGAGTACGTCGAGGCGCACGAGGACGTGCCGGCGGGCGTCACCGATGCGATGGAACGGGCCGGCGTCGAGACGTTTCAAGTGTTCGTTCGCGACGAGATTGCGGTCTGCGTTCTCGAGTGTGAGGATATCGACGCCTACACGGCGGCCGTCGCCGACGATCCGGCGGTCGAGGCGTGGGAACGCCGCGTCGCGCAGTTCAAGCGCGATGGCGTCGATGTGAACGCCGAGGGCGACGAGCAGGTGCCGTACATGGAGGAAATCTGGTCGTTCGAAACGAACCGGGCGTAGCGGTTCAATCCTCACAATTCATGTCGGAGAGACTCACCCGTAAAGGCGCTCGAACGTCCGATGGGTGATGAACGCCCTGTCGCGCCGAGAGAGGGTCTCGACCGTCTCGAGCCACGAGAGACACTCGTCGTAGGCGGCCCACTCGTCCATCCAGGGATAATCCGAGCCGAGCAACAGTCGCTCCGGGCCGAACCATTCGAGAAGGTTCGTCACGTAGCCGTGTAGATCCTCGTAGGGCCACGGGCTAGCCGCAGACCNTAGCAACAGTCGCTCCGGGCCGAACCATTCGAGAAGGTTCGTCACGTAGCCGTGTAGATCCTCGTAGGGCCACGGGCTAGCCGCAGACCGCGGGAGGGAACTTACCTTGACGTAGACGTTGTCGTGCGCCGCGAGCGTCTCGAACGCAGCCCAGGGGGCGACATCGGAGCCCGTGGTTTCATCCGGCCACGCCATGTGATCGACGACGAACGTCGTCTCCGGATGGCGACCGGCGAGCGTCTCGAGCCGGTCGAGTTGTTGCGCCTTCGGAAAGACGAAGATACTCGCGCCGCGATCACCCGCCGCTCGCCAGACGGGGGCGAGACGATCGTCAAGGATCCAGTCGCCGTCGCGGTCGACCGTCGTCGGAACCGTTTCGTACTCGAAGGCTGCGTGCACGCGGATGCCGAGCATCCGCGGATGGCCGGTAACCCGCTCGAGAGCCGGGACGGCGTCGCCCGCGTCCGACGGGAAGAACTCGAGCAATCCGACGCCGTAGAGGCGGTCGGGGTGGGCCTCGATGCTCCGCATCGTGTACTCGTTCGCTCGCGGGCCGCGGCCGTAAAGCGGCGTCGTCACGACGACGGCCTGGGAGACGCCCGCCGCGTCCATGTCCGAGACGAGATCGCGGTGGGTGTACGATCCCGACCAGCCTGGCGGTAACGCCTCCGCCTGCCACGGGAGTTCAGCCGTCGGTTCACCCCACGCATGCGTGTGCGTATCGATGACAGTCATACATCGGATACGATAGGGTAGCTCATAAACGCTGGGTCGCCGATCGCGTTCCGGATTGTCAGCGACGTTACCGGTGGGCAGCAGACGACGGCTCGAGGGAGAACCCTTCCAGCGCGAAGGCGACGGCGACGTCGCTCGGGCGCTCCGAACCGGACAGTGCCGGAACGTCGATTACCGGGTGGTCGTTCGACGAAACGCAGTACGGGACCGAACCGTGCCCGAGCAATCGAATCGAGCCGGCCGCCGCTCCCGTCCGGTTTCCGGGCGGCCCGTCGTCGTGACCCGGTGGATCCTCCTCGCGTCCGGGTGGCGTCCCGCCGTGACCCGGCGGCGTCCCGGGAGCCGCGGACGGATCGTCGACGGTGAGCCCCTCCAAGACGAGTTCACCGCAACCGGGCCAGCCCATGACGATCGCGTACACCGCGGTCCCGTCTTTCGACCGCGTGTACCGCACGTCCGCGGGGCCGTACTCGACGTCCTCGACGAACTCGCCGCCCTCCTCGATACGCGTCGGCCCCTCTCCGAACGCCGCCCACGGCCGGGTCTCGTAGATCGCCTCTCCGTGAGCGTCGAGCCACGCGCCGATCGCGAGCAGTCGCTCGCGCTCGGCCTGTTCGATGGTGCCGTCGACCCTCGGACCGATGCTCAACAGCAACTGGCCGTTCTTGCTGACGATGTCGATCAAGACGTGAATCAGGTGCTCCGCGGAGTGGAACGTTCGATTCTCGACGTATCCCCATCCGCCCTCGTCGGCCACCTTGAACTCGGCGTTCCAGGCCTGATCCTGGACGTGGCGCGGCCGCCCGAGTTCGAAATCGGCGACGCTCGCATCCATCGGTACTACCTCGTCCTTGTTCGTCGTGACGACCTCCGCATCCCGCGCAGCGGCCGCGTTGTGATAGTAGGCCAGAAACCGTTGCTGGTACGCCTCGGGAACGTCGGGTAGTCCCCAGTCGAACCAGACGAAATCCGGGTCGTAGTCCCGAACCACCTCGACGAGTTTCGCCAGCCAAGCGTCGAATCGAAGCGCCTCGGGGAGATTGCCGTACAGCACTTGCTCGGGGTATTCTTCGGGAACCGAGGGGTAGTTCTCGTAGGCGAACGAGAAGTATCCGTCCGCGCCGATCACGTTGTACGAGTGGTGAAACGTTGTCACGAACCGCATCTCTCGGCCTCGAATCGCGGTTTCGAGTTCGCCGACGAGATCCCGCTCGGGGCCGGTGTCGCCGGCGTTCCAGGGGCTAACGGTCGAATCCCAGAGCGACCAGCCGTCGTGGTGTTCGACGACCAGTCCGGCGTACCGGGCGCCCGCTCGGTCGAAGAGGGCCGCCCACTCGTCGGCGTCGAACGACGCGGCGGTGAACTCGGAGATGAACTCCTGGTAGGGGAACTCGTCCGGTTCGCCGTACGTCTCGCGGTGGTGGGCATTGATCTCGTGATCGGTGTTGTATAGCTGGCGCGGATACCACTCGTGCCCGAACGCCGGGACCGAGTAGGCTCCCCAGTGACAGAAAATGCCGAATTTGTCGTCCCTGAACCACTCGGGGACCTGCGTCACGTCGGCGAGGGAGTCCCACGACGGCTCGAACGGACCGGCATCGATAACCGATTGCGCATCGGTGACCGTCTCGTCGACCCTCGTCTCGAACGCGGCTAGCGTTTCCGGTGCCGGTCGGGCGGCCGTCGGATTCACTCCGAGCGTCGCCAACACCGCAATCGTCCCGCTGGACGCGAGAAACTGCCGTCGGAGTGCTGGCATCCCATCGTCCGCAGCGGGTCCCTCCGTCCCGTCGGCTGAGTCCACAGCCCGGTCGTTGTATGACATAGTCTATCCGATACATCCAGGTCAATACACCACCGCATAAATCTTGCTCCGAGATCGAGACTGTCGAACGAACCGCCGCGACGTCATCGCCCAGCGCCTCGAACGCGTCGACCGGGCGCACTTCTAAACTCGTGAGAGGTGGTCGAGTGTGGACATCTCGTCCAGTGACCCGTCTTTGTCACGCTTCCGGTACGAATCGCTCGACCGTTGGCGGCCGGAGGTCTCCCTTCGGACTGAGTTAACTACATGAATATTCATTATAACGATAATCTTTATTTAGGTTGGCATGACTGTTTCGAGTAGCATGCCCATAACTAGCAGGCGACAGTATCTGGTAACCGCAAGCACCATCGGTGCACTCGGCGTTAGCGGGTGTACGAGCAACCAGGGAGATGGTTCGCTCCGAATCGGCGTTTCACAACACCTCGTCGGCGGGGACTGGGTGACCGCGTTCTACGAAGCGGGCGAACTGTACGCCGAACAGGAGGGCGTCGAGTACGATGTCGTCAGCCACGACCAGAATTCGGCAGAACAGGTGACCGATATCCACCAGTTCGTCGCCGAGGGCTACGACGCGATCATCGCCGCGCCGTTCGACGAGGCGGTCGACGATGCGATCGACGAAGCCGATGCGGAGGGGATACCCGTCTTTACGGTCAACGACCCGGGGACGACCGACTCGATCAAGACGTTCACCGCGTTCGGGAACGCCGAGGCCGGCGAACGGTGTGCGGAACTGCTAATCGAAAATCTCGAGGAGCAGTACCCCGAGCGGGACACGTACTCCGTGTTGCACGTTCGCGGCGATTTCAACCAGCAATCGAACGCGCGGACGGACGGCTTTAACGAGTTCATCGACGGTCGGGACGGCGTCGACGTGGTCGATACCATCCAGACCGACTGGAGCGTCGACGACTCTCAATCGACCACGGAGAGCTATCTGAGCGCGAACGATCCGCCGGACGGAATTTACGCGACGAACATGACCTGTGGGATCGGGGTTCAGAACGCGCTCGAGCGGCTGGATCTCGCCCACCCCGCCGGTCACGACGAGCATATCGTCCACACCCAACCCGACGCCGGTCCGGACGTGAATCCGATGATCGCGGACGGGTATATCGACGCGACCGTCGATCAGCCGGTTCACTTTTACATTCCGCTTGCGATCAAGCAACTACTCGAGTACCTCGATGAGGGGGAGGAGGCGCTTCCGCAATCGGGATCGACCCTCGAAGCGGACGACTACCCGTTCGAACCCGTCGAGCACAACGGCGTCGAACTCTGGGCGGATCCGATATGGGAACCCGCCGACGTGATCGAACGGGACGGGCACACGCACGTGCTAACCGCCGGCACGGTCGTCACCGAAGAAAACGTCGATCACCCGGGGCTCTGGGGGAACATCTGGGGATAACGCGTTCTATGAGCACCACAAACATCGTCACGCGGCAACTCGAACGGATTTCCGAACGGGCAGTACTGGTACTTCTCGAGAACATGATTTGGCCGATTCTGGCCGTGATCTCGCTGCTGATACTCGTGACCGTCCCGCGAGTGTTTACGAACGCGGCGACCCTCGAACTGATGCTCTTTGCGGCGGTTCCCCTCGGACTGATCGTATTGGCGGAGAGCATCTGTCTGCTGTCGGGACACTTCGATCTCTCGGTCGGCGCCATCGCCGGCTTCTCCGCCGTATTCACCGCGATGGTACTCGCCGAGTGGAACCTCGTCTCGAACCCCGTCCTCGGCGTCCTGATCGTCCTCGCGGTCGGGTGTACGATCGGCGCGACGAACGGAATCATGATCGCAAAGTTGGGCATGAATCCGTTTTTGCAGACGCTCGCGTTCTTCATCATCTTCGGCGGCGGGAAACTCGCCTTGACGACCCAACCGATCTCGGGCCTGCCGGACGGGTACGTCGCGCCCGGAGACAGCGCACTCGTCGCTATCGGCATTCTGCTCGCCTCGTTCGCGTGTATGGTAGCGCTCTTCCGGTACACGGCGTTCGGGCAGGCGGTGTACGCGGTCGGCAGCGATGAGGACGCCGCCCGCGCCGTCGGGATCCGCACCGATCGAACGATCATCGCGGTCTACACGCTAAGTGGCTTCTTCTGTGCAATCGCGGGCTGGATGTTAACCGGCTACACGGGCCTCGTTTCTCCGGACATCGCCGACGACATGGTGTTTCCCGCGTTCGCCGCCGCCATCGTTGGTGGCATCAGCTTGCTCGGCGGCCGCGGAAAACTGCTCGGGGCGCTCGGCGGCGTGTTATTACTGAGTCTCATCGAAACCGCACTCAACGTAAGCGGCGTCGACCCGACGCTCATCGAAGTCGTCAACGGAATCGTCCTTCTGATCGCCATTTTGCTGTACAACACCAAAGAAAGCGTTCGTGAGCGAGTGCTTTCGGCGGGGGTGCGGCGATGAACAGCGAAACGACGGATATCGCCGACGACGCTCCCGCGTCCGGCAAGACCGAACCGAAGATCGCCGTCGACGACGTCCGAAAGGTGTTCGGACGAATCGTCGCGCTTGAGGACGTCAATCTGACCGTTCGAGAGAACGAGATCTTCGCGGTCGTCGGCGACAACGGGGCCGGGAAATCGACGCTGATGAACGTCCTCTGTGGCATTCACGGACCGACGACGGGGTCGTTGCGTCTCGACGGCCGACCGGTCGCATTCGAGAGCCCAGACGAAGCCAGAGCACGCGGCATCGAAACCGTCTATCAGGACCTGGCGCTGATGGACGATCTCGACGTGGCGACGAATATCTTCATGGGCAACTTCCCGGAACGCCGAATCGGCCCGGTCTCTCTCATCGACTGGGAAGAGACCTACCGCCGAGCGGAACGGATCATCGAGACGCACCTCGAGCGGACCATCGATCCGCGCGCCGAAGTCGCCTTCCACTCCGGCGGCGAACGCCAACTCGTCGCCATCGCTCGAGCGCTCGCGTTCGATCCAGATGTCGTGATCCTCGACGAACCGACGAGCGCGCTCTCGGTCGACGCGACTGAACTCGTCCAGGACACGGTCCGTACCCTGCAACGGAACGGCAAGACGATCGTCATCGTCAGCCACAGCCTCGACGAAATATTCGGTCTCGCCGATCGGGTCGGAGTGCTCTACCAGGGACGGATGGCGGCGATCATGGACGCGGACGACGTCTCGAAAGCGGAGCTCAGTTCGCTGATGGTCTCCGGAGAGCGACCGTAGCCAGTTTCAAGCTCAGACCCCGCACCGTTCCGGTCGGCGGAGCGTAGCGTCGGGGCGATCATTGCAGGTTCCCGCCTCCACTCACTCGAAGGATCGTTCCCGTAACATAAGAGGCGGCATTGCTGCAGAGGAACAAAACCGCATCGGCGATGTCGTCCGGCTGACCGAGACGCCCGAGCGGGCGTTCGCGGCCCCACTCTTCGAGTACGTCACCGGTTGTCCGTTCGGGTTGCTCGGCTGCAACCTGGCTGGCCTCGTGTCGAAGCTGTCTCGAGTCGGTCACATCGGTCGAAACTGCGTTCATCCGGATCCCCTCTCGAGCGAGGTCGTGTGCCATCCGCCACGTGAGCCCGTTGACCGCAGTCTTCGAGACGCCGTACAGGCCACGGTTGCCGGTCCTCCGGTCGCCGGTTTGACTCGAGAGATTGACTATCGATCCCCGCATCCCCCGATCGGTCATGTGCTCGGCGACCAGCTTCGACGCGTAATACTGGGCACGGACGTTGACGTTCATCGTCGTCTCCCACTCTTCGAGCGACGCATCCACCATCGAGTCTTCGGCCGGCCAGACGGCGGCGTTATTGACCAGCGCATCGACCCTCCCGAACTCGTCGACCGCACGGTCGACCAACTGCTCGATCTCGTCACTCCGAGAGAGGTCCGCCGTCACGCCGAGAACCGACCCCTCGCCGACGTTGCTCAGTTCCGCTGCCGTCTCTTCGACGGCCGACTCCGTTCTCGAATTGACAACCACATCGGCTCCCGTATCGGCGAATGCCTTCGCGATTCCGTACCCGATACCGGTCGTCGATCCGGTGACGATGACGGTTTCACCGCCGAACTCGTACACTGTGTGTCCAACCATACACCCGTTGGTACGACAATGAGCCGTATATACTTACGCGCGAAACAGTCGTGGAGAACGATATCGAGTCCTGTCGAACCGATTTCGCGTCTCGAAGCAGGCTGGATCGCTATCAAGTGGTCGTCCACGTTTCCGCATTCGAACCAAGATTTTTATACGAGAACAAGGTTTAGTGAGATAATGTCACCCAAAGCGAAGAACCCCATTAAATCGACGAAGACATCGTTCAGAATACTCGAAGCACTGATGGAACTCGACGGCGCGGGTGTGACAGCGGTCGCCGACCACGTCGGGCTCCCGAAGAGCAACGTACACAACTATCTCAGCACGCTCGAAGAGGAAGAATACGTGGTAAAACAGGGAACGACGTTCCACGTCGGCATTCGGTTCCTCGAACTCGGCGCGTACTCCCGAAACCGGCGCGATTTGTACGAAATCGCGCGCCCCGAGATGGACAAAGTCGCCGAGGAAGACGGTGAACTCGTTAACCTCCTCGTCGAAGAACACGGACGCGGAACCTACATCTACCGGGTCGCCGGTGACGAGGCGGTCCAAGTAGACGCTCAGGTTGGTACTCGCGTGCACCTCCACTGTACGGCCCTCGGAAAGGCGATTCTAGCGCATCTCCCGCGGGAGCGCGTCGACGAAATCATCGCTCGGCATGGCCTCCCGGAAGTAACCACCAATACGATCACAGACCGGGAGAAGCTACACGAAGCATTGACTACCATTCGAGAACGAGGGATCGCGTTCGACCGAGAAGAACGCGTCGAGGGGCTTCGCTGTGCAGCGGCACCGATCTGCAGCAATACGGGTCGCGTTCTCGGTGCACTCTCCATTTCGGGGCCAACGACGCGAATCCAAGACGATCGGCTCGAGGAGGAGATCCCCTCGCTACTCGAACGAGCGACCAACGTGATTGAACTCAATATCACGTATTCGTAATCCGACTGAAACGCCTAGCTATATACCGTCTCAACGATTCTTTTTACCAAACTCACCGTTCGAGTTCAGCGTCGTCGATCGGACAAGCACGATGCACGGTAACCGCGCCGATTGACCGTAATCACGGATACGCAAGCAGTTCCGTTCGAGAGGTGATAGGCCCGTCCGTGAAACGGGCCACTGGAACGTTGCGTTACGGATCTCGTTCATCGCTCATCTACCGGGCACCGTCTGGTTCTGAATCGCCTCGACTGGCGTGTTTCCAGTGAGGGCTTGATACGGTCTGTGATGGACGTAGTAATGTGCGATCTGTTCAAGTTAGTTGCGGACGCTCACCCGACTGCCCGCCTACGAGTTATGAAAGCGGTCAACGCGCATTTTGAGGGTGTGAACCAGCTTCCGATGCGTTTTTCGGTTGGAGTAGTTGACCCGACCGTGCAGCCCGAAGCGAGAAAGGGCAGTCCGATAGGCAGATTGATCAACGAGAAACGAAGCGCCCGAGAGATCGTGTTTCTCGCGGACCTACGTAGAAACGTAGCCACCGTATCAGTTCCGGATCGACCAACCAACGCGACATCGAGAATCATCGCTATCCCGGCCTCTATTGTGTGTAACAAACAACACTACTCGCCGTTGATTTTGGTGGCGGTTACGTCAACTGCGACCCGCGTCGGCTTCGCCGTCCGCAGAGCGCTCCGCGTTCTGCTGCGGGTCGAATCTTCGGTTCGCCGACCGTTGGAGCGCTTTGCGCTCCAAGAGGCCACACGAGAGCGTTGCTCTCGTGGACGACGGCGGGTCTGGGACGCTATCAGCTACCGATGTGTCCAGTTACAGACCGTTCCGTGAGAGCGTTCTACGCCTCGTTCAGCGAAAATCGTTGTTGTCACTCAAACAGCCAGTCGCGTGGAGACGGACGGTAAATGCCCTGAGGGGCGTCCTCAGAACCCTGTGGATTCTGATGTGCTGCAGGAGAACGGAACTCTCCTGAACGTCGCCGTCCGCCCGTCCTCTCACGATTCTCTCCATTCGCGTCGGAGTTCTCGCCGAGTAGGTCTGCGAGCAGTAGTCCAACTCAACTCAACGATCTGTTCGTTCCTCAAACTAGCTCAACTAGACAGCGCCGAAGATTATAACACATACCGTTCCCGGTCTGTTATCCATATTCAGTTAACTTTGAACCCTAGTTAAAGTCCCCAGAGGTATTTGTAACCACTCCAGGTTATCATATACAGTAGTAGTCATATATCTTTATGTGCTGGGCGTTGATCGTTCGCATGGAATGTCGACCGAATCTCAGCCAACCAGCGATCGAAGAGGCAACATCGAACAACGCCACCAGGAGACCGCAGCAAATGTCGTTCCACCGAATTTGAAGCTCTACATCGGTGGCGAATGGACAACGAGTTCGTCGGGAGAAACGTTCGAAACGCGAGATCCAACGACCGGCGACTCGCTCGCGACTATCCAAGCGGGGAATCACGAGGATATCGATCGGGCGGTGGAGGCGGCGTGGACCGCCTACGACGAAACGTGGTCGGACTACTCAGCAGCGGACCGGCAGCGTGTTCTCGAGGAAATCGCGGACCGAGTCGAGCAACAGAACGAGGAGTTTGCCCTGCTCGAAACGCTCGACAACGGGAAGCCGATCAGCGAGTCCAGAGTCGATATGGAGTTAGTCGCCGATCACTTCCGCTATTTCGCCGGCGCGGTCCGTGTCAACGGCGGTGAGACGATCCCAAGTGGCGGTGATAGCCAGCACGTCCAAACGATCGCTGAACCGTACGGCGTCGTCGGCCAAATTATACCGTGGAACTTCCCGCTGTTGATGGCCGCTTGGAAGCTCGGTCCAGCACTCGCCGCAGGAAACTGTTCCGTGCTCAAGCCGGCCGAAGAGACACCGTTGACAATTCTCAAGCTCATGGGTGAAGTCGATGACGTGCTCCCCGACGGGGTCGTAAACGTCGTTACCGGATTCGGTCCCGAGGCTGGCGAACCGCTGGCTACGCATCCGGATATTCGGAAGCTCGCGTTCACCGGATCGACCGAAATCGGCAAGCAAGTGATGGCACAGGCTGCCGAGAACGTCCACGACGTCACACTCGAACTCGGCGGGAAGAGCCCGTTGATCATCTATCCCGATGCGGACCTCGACAAGGCGGTCAGCACGACGATAACGGCCATCTTCTACAATACGGGTGAGTGCTGTTCCGCGGGTTCGCGGCTGTTCATCCACAGCGATATCAAAGACGAGTTCCTCGACGCCTTGGCGTCCACCGCGGAGGATCTCGTCATCGACGATCCGCTCCTCGAAGAGACGACCCTGGGACCGAAAGTGACCGAAGAACAAGCCCAAAACACGCTCGAGTATATCCAAGAAGCGCGTGACGCTGGTGCCGATTTCATCACCGGTGGAGACGTGCCGGACGACGAAGCACTCGAAGAGGGAAGCTTCGTTTCGCCGACGCTGATCGACAACATCGACCACGACAACCGTGCCGTCCAGGAGGAAATCTTCGGTCCAGTCCAAGAAGTCTTCGAGTGGACCGACTACGAGAAGATGATCGAACTGGCGAACGACGTCGACTACGGACTCGCAGCGGGCATCCTCACTAACGACCTGACGAAAGCCTATCAGACGGCAAAAGACATCGAAGCCGGGACGGTATGGGTGAACCAGTACAACTCTTTCCCAGCCGGGCAACCCTTCGGCGGCTACAAGGAGTCCGGTATCGGTCGTGAGATCGGATACGAAGCGCTCGCCGACCACTATACACAGACGAAAACCATCAACGTCGCGTTGGAGTAGGCGATGAGTGAGCCGGTCTCGATCCCGTTTCCCGAATGGGATGGCGAGCGCGTCCGCCATCTTACCGTCGCACCTAACGGCGGTGTTTACGTCGTCCCGTCGGGAGCCCACGAGCGCTTGCATCAAATCGTCGTTGGGAACTCGGCTATCGGAGCGCAGTTCGACGGGCCGACCGGAACGAAGGTCGAACTCGCGCTTGCGGGCTGGGTACAACTCCAGAGCGATCAGCTGACTGATCGAGTCAACGTTGACGCCCCCGACGGATTCGATGGGACTGAACTCGTCCGGACGTTCGCTCAAATGCACGAGGCCGGATCGATCGCCGTCGCACTCCATCCGTCGGGGGAGGTACGTACGTGCACGATCCCCGAATTATCTCTTCCCGGTAACGGAGATCGCGTGCCGGTGTCAGTGGGAGGCGAGAACGCAGCAACAGAGGAGTGACAAGGATCGAACCGAGCCGAAAACAAGTACCACCGGCAGTTCGACCAAGTGAAGGCGAATGCTCGCACGAACAGGGTACTTGCGTCGGATTTTTACACACCCACAGCCGGTGGATCAGTACGAGCGTGCTACCGCTGATAAAAATTTGCCCGAATCCGGGAACGGCTGTCCTACTGGCGATCGTTTCGGGACGAACTGTGCGGTGTTCCCGCCAGCGATGACGGAGCGACAGTCTGCAGTGTCTTGAGCACCATCGGTTCGGCGCAGCAGCCGCGAGCTTCGTCGATAGAGTAATACCAACAGTTATATTATTAGATGGTATTATTACTCTAGTGAGTACAATGACGAATACCACAGATCGAATCCACACGACTCATATCGGTAGTCTCCCGCGACCGCCAGAACTGCTAGAACTGCTTAAAGCCCACCAGAACGGGGAAGACGTCGACGAAGGCGAGTGGACCACAACCGTCGCAGACGCCACGAATGCTGTCCTCGAACGACAGGCCGAGGTCGGCCTCGATGTCGTCAATAACGGCGAACAGTCGCGAGTCTCGTTCAACTGGTACGTCGCGGACCGACTCAGTGGCATTGGCGGCACGCGCGAGCAGGATCTCTGGGCCGACCTTCAAGCGTTTCCGGAGTACGCCGAGGAGACGTTCGAGACGGATATCATCGACCTCGCGATGCAGCCTGTTGTCACCGGTCCCGTCGAGTATACCGGCCACGAGGAGGCCGAAGCTGAACTCGGCGGATTCCGCGACGCGATCGAAGCCGTTGACACCGACTTCGAGGGAACGTTCGTAACCTCGGCATCGCCGAGCGTCGTCGCAACCACGCACGTCGACGAGTATTACGACTCGTACGAGGAGTTCCTCTTTGCCGTCGCGGACGCGATGCAAGAGGAGTACGAACTGATTGCCGAGACCGGAATGACCCTTCAGCTCGACGCACCCGAACTGCTCACCATCGGCCAAACGGCGGCCTATGCGGACGAATCTCGTGGAGAAATCAGGGACGCTACTCGCCTTCACGTCGAAGCGCTCAACGAGGCGTTGAAGAACGTCCCTGCCGAGCAGGTTCGCCTTCACACCTGCTGGGGAAGCTACGAGGGCCCACACCATCTCGATACGGACCTCGCTGACCTCCTTCCAGAAATCTACGATGCCGATATCACGGGATTAAGTATCGAACAGGCAAACCCCCGCCACCAGCACGAGTACCGCGCGTTTTCGGAACACCCGCTTCCGGACGGCTGGACGTTACTACCTGGTGTTGTCGATGTGAAGACGAACATCATCGACCACCCGGAGACGATCGCAGACCGCCTCGAACGCGTCGCCGATGCGGTCGACGACGGGACGCCGCTTGTCGCCGCGCCCGATTGCGGCTTTGGAACGCAGGCCGGCCTCGGCATGGTCCACCCCGAAATCGCGTGGGCGAAACTCGAGGCCCTCGTCGAAGGTGCGGAGATCGCAACCGAACGTATTTACTGATGAGTATCTATATCAGATAACATATGATATTCGTGATAGTTCAAATTGTATATAATACTACATGAAATGAGATGTGTTCGGCTTTACTCGCATTCCTTGAGGGATACCGTTCTTGGCCGTTCACTTCGTCGATAGTCACTGAATCAGTGGAAGGCGTCCATAGTGGGAGTTTCGGCTACAGATTACCCACCCGCGATGCGAGTTCAGTTGGACGTCGGGGACGGTAGAACGAGTTACTCGTACTTATCGTATTTTCCCTCGCAAACGAAAGTAGGATCTGAAATGCCAGATCACAAAGATACTAGACGGAAAGATAATCGTGATCGATACCGTCGGACAGACGAACCGATCGAAAATCGATGACGACATCGAACGACGATCTCGAGATCGACGATATCTGGGGGAAACCAGGGCCGGCCGTGGGCAACTATGGTGCGTTCTTGAAGCGGTCACGGTCGCCGCTTCGGGCGAACTGTCAGAACGCTTTTCCTGTGTTACGCTGTACGTGTCCGTAATACGTATCGATCGACAATGGACGACTCTCTTGACCTGCCACTAAGTGACGAACTGATCGATCAACTTCGAAGTAGTAGCCGAGAGCAGACCTGTGAACGACTCGAGGGGTATCGCGAGGCAAACGCCGACGTACAGAAAGAACTCGTTCGAGCGTTGCAATCGATCGCAGTCGAGCAGCCGGCCGTACTCGCGCCGTTCGTTCCCGAACTGCTCCCGTTTCTCACCGCCGAAGAACGATCGGTTCGACTGACGACCGCGAAGCTGTTCGTTTCCCTATCGAAGACGAGACCCGACGCGATGGTCGATACCGTCGACGCGATAGCTGCCCGACTCGCCGACAAGTCGGAGTTCTACTACGTCCGGGCGCGCTTGGCCGAGACGCTTGGGTACGTCGCAGTCGAGTATCCCGAGAAAGCCACGACACCCGACCTGCTCGCGGATCTCCGGACCGGCCTCTCGTTCGACGAACCGGAAGTGAAAGAAAAACTGGCGAAAGCACTCGCCTACGTCGCATTCGGCAACCCTCGTCGATTGCGCCACTGGATCTCGGATCTCGCGGCCCATCTCGACGCCGAGAACGAACTCGTCCGCTATTACCTTAGCACGGCGATTGTGGCAGTCGGCTGTGAGCAACCGGCCGCACTGTCTGACAGTGTCGGCGAACTCGGTTCCCGTCTCGACGACGAGTGTCCGTACGTCTGCGGACGTGCGGCCGAGGCACTCGGGTTGCTTGCGGGTGCTACTCCGGACACGTCGATAGTTCCCGAAAAACGGCTTGTCGCCGTCGGCTCGGCGAGTGACGAACCGTTTGTAACCGAACGCGTACGGTTTGCGCTTGCTCGTCTCGAGAGCGAGAGTTGGGTCGACTCCGATGACGAGATCGCCTCGCCCGAATCGATCCGCGATCGGGTGGACGAAATTGCCGACGCAATCGCGTCACCTGACGGCGAATGTACTCAGTGTGGCGGGTCGCTTCCAGAGCGTGGACCGCCGATGTGCCCGCGCTGCGGGACGCCGTACTGAGCCGAATATTTAGGTGGGCCAAAAACGAAGCAGTTATTATATTTTAGGTCAGCCTAAATAGTATGTCAAGCATCGGCGCGGCACGTGAGGGACTGACGCGGCGGGCGTACGGGATAGACGATGAAACAGTTGCAACCGGCGGGAACCCCGCCGACTGTATCGGCGGAACGGGAAGCGAGAAGGTCGGGTCGAGCGATTTCGGTGCCGTAACTGACGGGACAGAACTCTTCGACCGACGACGCGCATCGGCGAGCAGTAACGGGGAGTTCTAACGTGACGACCGGTAGTGATCCGGAGACGACGAGACAGTCGACGCGACGAGACGTCGTGAGATACGGCGGTGCAGTCGTTGGGGCCGGCGTCCTCGCCGGGTGCCTCAATAGCGGGCCGTCCGAATCGGAAGAGACGGGCGAGGGCGGCTATACCGTCGAAATATCGCCGGCGGGAGCGGTTACTTTCGACTCGCCGCCGGAAACCGTCTTCACGCGATTGACACACCACGCCGGAATGGCGTTCGCACTCGGGCGCGGTGATACCGTTAACGCGATGCACGCGCCAGAGTACTACGATGCACTGTGGAATCAATTCGTCGAGCGCCTTCCTGGTGTGTCGCTCGATTGGACGGGACTGTACTCCTCGTGGGAGCCCGACAAGGAGATGTTATACGAACTGAACAGTGATATTCATCTCGCTGATGTTGCGGGGATCACACAACTCAATAGCTGGACTCGTGACGACGTCGACGAGATTGCAACGAGCGTCGCGCCGTGGTTCGGAAATTCGCTTAGCGATCGTCATCGGGAACCGACCGGAGAGTGGGCGGACGGGTACCGGTATTACGGATTGTGGGAGCAGTTCGAAATCGTCGCCGAAGCTTTCCAGGAGCGAGAGCGGTATCGGGAACTGGCAACGATACGGAGGGGATTGTTCGACGCGATCGAGGCGGATCTCCCGTCGGATCAAGCCCGTCCGACCGTCGCGCTGATCGGACTGAGCGAAATCGAGAGTCCTTACGTCTACACTACCGATGCGCCGGGGTTTCTAACCGCACATCTGCGGCCGTTCGACCCGCTCGATGCGTTCGATGCGTCCATCGCCTCGGGCGACCGGGTGGATATGGAGGCGATGTTGGACGCTGACCCCGACGTGATCTTCGCGCTCGGCGGGATGGTCCCGGAGACGGATATGGCGACGTTACGAACCGAGCTGCGCGAGCACGCAGTCGGTCAAGAACTCGCTGCAGTCGAGAACGACCGCGTGTATGCACAGGGCGCACGCTACCAGGGGCCGATTCTGAATCTCTTTCAGATAGAGATGACCGCAAAACAGCTGTATCCCGACCGATTCGGATCCTGGCCGACCTATGAAGCGGGAGCGTATCCCGAGATTCCTGCGGACGAACAGCTATTTGATCGACAGCAGGTTGCGGCCATCATCACCGGTGATCCATGACCGGTCCGTGAAAACGGTCGAGTGTAATCGCGATCGTTAGTGGGACTCCCTGTTATAGCCGGTCTAAGTGAGTTCTGCAACGCACTCGATTACACATGTACCACTGTAAATGCCGATACTAGTCGTTCGACGAGTTCAGTGCGTGTAATTGTCGGGTGGTGGAGCGAGTCAGTTCGTGGCCGCTGTCGTTCGAGAGTGATGGCTTTCGTCACGAACTGGTCTCCTGAGGGAAAGTCGATTGGAAAGAGTCCGTCAAAATTTCCTAGAAGAACTCGGCGCGATCCCGTAGTATGCGATGGTTGCCGTGACTACTTCGGAGACTAGCTCCCGTGTAGCCGTACTCGTATACCATTGGAGAATCAAGAATATAATTAACGTACATTATAAATCTGGGCGTAAAACAACCGACACGGGGGCGATAAGATCGCCCGTCGAATTCGGGTCAGCAGAGCGAATGTCGAGAAAGGACCAGTAGTAAGAGCGATAGAGACGGGACGACAGCCGGTAGTTTCGGTGTTGGTTCGTCGGAACTCGTAGGCAACGCCTGCATCAGGGGAAGTCCCGGCGGTCCGACGGTGATAGGACGCTATTACCGGAGTGACGACCCATAAGTTTAGATAGGATGCGCTATCAGTGCGAAGTAACAGTGGCACGCCGTCGACTACAGTTCGTTCGCGGACAGCTCGCGTGGATGCTGGCAATCATCATCGTTCTGACGGCCGTTAGCCTGTTCTCGTACGAATTGTTCTTTGTCGGATCGCTACTCGGGCTTTTGCTCATCGTCGAACTGACTGCGCCGGTCACCGTCCGGCCCCGATGGAGGCGACGACTGACGTTGGTCGTTCTCGGCGGTTTCGTTGCCTTCATCCTCGCCGTAGGTCACCGGTTCGTCGAAGTTCTTCCGCCGGAGGTGATACCGTGGTGAGCGATGCTGAGCGATCGAAGTCCGAGCCATCGGTATTCGATCGGCGGTTCGAGTGGCCGACGCTCCTTGCATGGGCCCTCGGAGTCGCGGTAGTTGGCACGCTGCTGCTAGCCGCTGTGACATCGACGGCGGCGTTCGATCCGTTCAACCCCTCGTGGAACGGGACGACAGACCTCCGAAACCACCTCGAATCCGATCCCGACGTGGAAAGCGAATTGGTTCGTGACACGACCTCCTACGAGACGGCCGATCCGAACGAAACGGTTGCGATCGTCATCGCTCCTGACGAGCCGTACACCGGTGCGGACGCAAAGCGAGTTCGATCGTTCGTCGACGAAGGCGGAACGCTCGTCGTCTTCGAAAACGTCGGGGACGAGGGGAACACCCTGCTCGAAGCCGTCGACGCCGACGCTCGGGTCGACGGGCGACTGCTTCGCGACGAACAACACTATTATCGCGGCCCGAAGATGCCGATCGCGACCGGCGTCACAAACCATTCGATAACCGCCGACGTCGAGCAGTTGACGCTGAACCACGGAACGGCAGTGAATCCCGGATCAAACGAGACGACCGAACTCGTCACGACGAGCAATATCGCGTCTCTCGAGGGTGATGGTGGCGATACCGGAAACGGAACCCACATCGGAACGCATTCGGTTGCAACAACCGAATCCGTCGGAGACGGCCGCGTTATCGTCGTCGGCGATCCGAGCATTACGATCAACGCGATGCGCGAACGACCGGATAATTCCGCGTTCATCCGCGGGTTATACGAGGACGATGAGCGCGTTCTACTCGATATCTCTCACGTTGATGATCCGCCCGTGCTGGCGACGACGATAGAGAGGGTACGTGCGACGCCGCTCGCGCAGACGCTGTCCGGGACCATCGGTATCGTACTCATCGCCGCACTGGCTGGTCACCGCATAACGCCGCTCTGGCGGCGGCTCACGAGGCGGCAGTCCCACCGGTCCCGCCGTCGCGAACTCGAGGAAACGCTGACGGACGCCGGACGATTCTCTAAAGCGCAGCCAGACGATTCCCGACGGGAAAATCGACAGCACCGTTCGGACCGGATTCAGCGCGTGAGAGGTAACGATACCGATATCCATCCCCAGCGTGATACTCCGGCGTGGGACCGACGAGACGAGCGGACCGACGACGACTGAGCCGACACCCGATCGATACGCATCCAGATCAATGAGCGAGAACGAACCGATAGTCGACGACGCCAGTACGAACGCCTCCGCAACGATCTACGACGCATTGCAAACCGAGATCGACGACGTGCTCGTCGGCAATGACGACGCGATAGAACTACTCACGATCGCACTGCTAACGCGTGGTCACTTGCTTCTCGAGGGCGTTCCCGGGGTCGGGAAGACGACGCTCGCGAATAGCTTTGCGAAAGCGAGCGGACTCGAGTACAACCGCATCCAGATGACCCCCGACATCCTTCCTGCTGACATCACCGGGACGCAAATGTACCGCGAGCACGACGGTACGTTCGACCTGCAGCGCGGACCGGTGTTCGCAAACCTCGTCGTTGCGGATGAGATCAATCGTGCAACGCCGAAGACCCAAAGTGCCCTTCTCGAGGCGATGCAAGAACGTCGCGTTACGATCAGCGGAGACACCCTGGAGCTGCCGATACCGTTTATGGTGATCGCGACGCAGAACCCGCTCGAGATGGAGGGCGTCTTCGAACTACCGGAGGCGCAACTCGATCGCTTCCAGTTCAAACACCGAATCGACCTCCCCGACGAGGACGCTGAACGTGAACTCGTCGATCGCTTCGACGACAATCCGGCACTCGGTCCGGAAACGATCGATCGGGTCATGACGGACGAGCAGTTGCATCGTGCACGCGAGTATGCGTCGTCGGTTTACGTCGCCCCGCCGCTCAAGGAGTACCTGATTGATATCGTCACCGCTACACGAGAGCATCCAGATACGGTCCACGGCGCATCGCCACGAGCGACGCTCGTCTATCTCAACGGCATCAAAGCGAGCGCGGCGATCCACGGCCGCAATTACGCCATTCCGGACGACGTGAAAGCGCTCGCCGAACCAACCCTCGTCCACCGGCTCGTGCTCGCCACCGACGCCGAACTGAGCGACGTGTCGCCGGACGATGTTGTCACGGACGTTGTCGAATCAGTGGCTGTGCCGAGCACTGACATCCTCACGCCGGACGAACAATGATGGGACACTGTGGTAGGAATACGTCGGAGGCCGATCGAAACCGGTCAGTGCGTCTCCCACCGATACGTGAGAAGCCATTCCGCGCTCTTTTCACCAGGATCGATCTCGAGTTCAACTGGACGATCGAGGCCCTCGGCGAAGCCGATCGCGAAAAATGAGGCGATCGGGTGGTCGAATCGGTCGACATCGCCGAAAGCGTTCGATTCGATCGTAACAGTAGCACGCCCGTCATCGGGAGTAACAGACGTTTCCACGCGGTCTGCAAGTGCTAGTTGTTCGGCGACGCCGTCGCCGAGTTCGGTCGCAATTTGTGTCGCCGCTGTCGGCAGCGACCCGTTGAGCGCGCGCTCGAACTCCGTAAAGAGGCCCGATCCGGTCGGTTCGAGGATGAGGCCCCGTTCTGCGGCGTGCGTTACGATCGGGCCCGATCGGTCGTCCGGAAGGTCGGAGTCCGTTTGCTGGGGAACGAACAGGCGCGGCGGTCTCGAGTCGCTACTCGGGAGGTAGTGGTACTCCTCTCGGAGCCCGAGTTCATCGGCGAGTGCCAGTAGGTTCGTTGCACCCGTCGCGTAGACGCGCTCGCCGATGTCGGCGGGGATGAATCGACTGGGGGTGAGATAATACGTGAGGACGCCGCCGAACAGGCCAGTCGCGCCGAGGGCGAACAGGACCTGCCGCGCATCGGGGAGCCACAGACCGCCGCCGACGGCGACGACTCCGATAGCGGCGATCCAAAACGCCGTCCGTCGATACGTTGTTCGCCTCGTGCGGGCGTACTCGGCGCGGAGACGACGATTCTCTTCGGCCAACAGTTCGACGGTGTCGTTCGCTTCCGCGCGATTCGAATCGGATTGATCCTCACTGGGGGTTCGCTCTGTTGGTTGCGAGTCGCTGCGATCGATTCGGGGAGTCGTCTCTGTACTCATGGTTCAGACTGGCTTTCCGGGGGAGAGTCGGGACGAGTTGGCGCTTCGCTGGGATCCGTCCCGAACTCGGTCGCATTTTGTCCACCCGCCTCTCGAACGACGACGAGTTCGTATCGGTGAAGAATGTACCCGCAGCAGGCGAGCACGGCGATCACTGCGCCCGTCGCGATCCAGAGAGGTTGTTCCAGCGGGAGCCACACGGTCCACGCCGTGGCGCCGAGTACGGCGATACCGCCGATCACGGCGGCGGCGTGTCGAACTCGATTTCCGGACGCGGTTCGCGGAACGGCCACCAGCAGGAGGAAGACGAACGCTGCTTCGATAACGACGAGCGATCGGGAGTGGGAGTCGATGCCGGCGGGAGCGAGGGCGAGGAGCGCGACGTGTCCGAGTGCGATGGCGTACGGCGTTCCGGCGGCGTACCAGACGGCTGCCGTTGCGAGCGCGCCGATCGTCCCTCGGAACCCGGCGAGAGCGGTAAACGCGACGACGAGTACGCCGAGCGAGAGCACGACGGCAGCGCGCGCATCGGGTTCGATCGTTTCGACTGCCGTCGGCTCGAGTGTAGCGTCTCCGTGGGCGGCCGTCTCGTCGGTCTCGTCCGCACCAGTCGGTTCGAGGCGTCCGGTCATTGGCGATCACCGTGGCGGCCGGCTTCGAGGACGGTCGAGAGCCGGTCACGCGGGCCGACTTCGAGCGCACGCACGCGATCCATGCCGGCGAGTTCGCGACGGAGCGTTTCGAACTCGAGATACCGGTTGCGCATCCGCGCTCGGTCGTCGCCGGCTCGCGGGTCATAGAGTACTGTCGGTGCGAGAAAAATCGTCACAGCGGCACCGTTTTGCCTGGCGAGCGAAACCGTTTCCCGAAGTTCAGCCGGATTCGAATCATCGGTGAAGATGGCCATCCAGACGGCTCCGGAATTCGATGCGAGGGCCGTTCGGACGGAATTGAAGAGCGGTTGCTCGCGGATTCGCCACCGGTAGGGCTGCTGATCGGCGTAGAAGGGGCGGAGCGTTCGGGCGAACGGGTCGGATGGAGTCTCGAACTCGTCGAGATCGCTGGCTGACCGTCGAACCGTCCGTAACGTCGGGGATTCGTGTGGCGACTGCATTACAGCGGCGTCCGGCCGGGACACACGAATGGTCTCGGGGTGTTCGGTATCAATCGAAGAGGGCTCTAGTTCGAGCAGTTCGCGGCGAATCGCCGTGTACGAGTCGAGCGCAGTCGCCGGCTCGAGATACGTTGTCGTGCCGTGATCGCCGATGCCGAGCAGTCCGATCGGATCGGTGAGATCGTGTGCGTTCCGTGCTGTCGCGAGCATAACGTTGCGGAGGTAGTCGAGTTTCGTTTCGTTCGGCGGACCGGTCGCCAGCGACGCTCGGTGGTCGACCACCAACAACGTTCGCTGGTCGGTGTCCGTCTCGTGTTCGCGAACGTGAGGTGTTCCGAGCCGCGCGGTCGCCTTCCAGTCGATCCGTCTGGTCGCATCGCCGGGCGTGTACTCCCGTATTTCGGCGAGTTCGATACCGCTCCCGTGCTGTTCCGAGTTGTGCTCTCCGTACGCGCTCGCAAGGTGGGTGCCGCCCTCGCCGACGTGAACCCGTCGCGGTCCGCCCGGTTCGACGGTGACCGTCGGTCGATCACCTGCGGGAAACGTTGCGACGAAGAGCCCGTCGGTCGCGGTTAGTTGTGGCGCGGAAAACTGCTGGCGGCCTGCAACGGGCCAGGTAACCGAGGCCGTTTGCTCGCTACTCGTCGTCCCGGGCGTGACCGCCACGTGGAGGGAATCGCCCGTTGTCGCCACCGGAAGCCCCGCCTCTATTCCGAGGTGGAGCGGTACCGGTTCCGCGAGCGTTACAGCGAGTGTCACCGCCATCGAAGAATCCGTTCGAACGGACGAGCGTGCCGGCGATTGGGTCACAGACATTGTCCGTGTCGTCCGCTCAAGAGCGGCGAGGAACGAATACTGGGCCGCGAGAATCCACGTCCCGATCAGAACCGAACCCGAAAGCAGTACCGGCCGTTCGAGGATCGCCGCTAGTGCGGCGAGGAACCCCGACAGGGCGAGTGCTGCCCAGAACCGGCGTGTTACGCGCATATCGTACGGTTACGATCCACCGCTGATGATGTTGAAGATTCCGGTCATTTACGGCTGGTGCAGCGGAGCACAATGTTGGACGGGACTAGCGAGGTCACGCCGACCGACGGATCGACGAGGGCCGGACGGCATCGAGCGCCGTGCAGACTTACTCTCGTCCAGTTGGTCGGTCGTCTCGCGCCTGTCGGGGCGTTCATCACTCCTCGTCGCGCACATCATGAAGCCGGTCCCAGATTTCGACGCAGCCGGCACCGTCCGGAATCGTATCGGGTAACCATCCCTCTTGTTCTTCGCGCTGTTCGTCTGTCTCTTGGTCGTCGTCGGAGACGCAACGATCGTCCATTCGAAACCACATGGGGACACCATTGGTGATAAAGTTCACGTTTTAGCGGGGGTGATCACCTCGTTATGCTCTAGAAACGGCGAATAAATTCGAAGTAACTCACGCGTGCAAACCTGTTAATCGGGCCTACCAGGGGTACATTTTTCTTGGTGTCCGAATCAGTGTTGGACCACAGCATGGGAATCCTATTGACTGGAGCGGACGGTTATATCGGATGGCCGACCGCCGTCCGGCTGGCGTCCCGAACGAATGAACGACTCATCCTCGTTGACAACTTCGCTCGCCGAGACTGGGTCAAGAGCGTTGGGGCAACGAGCGCGACGCCGGTCGAACCGATGAGCGACCGACTCGCGGCGCTTCGCGACGAACTCGGCCGCTCGAAACGTCTCGTTCGTCGAAGGGGACCTCACGGAGAGTTCGTTCGTCGATCGACTCATCCGGATCCACGAACCGGAGACGATCGTCCACACTGCGGCCCAGCCGTCAGCGCCGTACTCGCAGGTGAGTCGCGAACAGGCGAATGATACCCAACACAACAATCTGCAAGCGACGCGGAACCTATTATGGTCGCTCGAGGAACACGGGCTCCAGGATACGCACTTCATCGAGACGACGACGACCGGGGTGTACGGAGCGCCCGAGTTCCCCATCCCCGAGGGTGGGGCAACGATGGAACACGGCGGCGAGCGCGACGAGGTTCCCTTCCCCGCGATGGCAGGGTCGTGGTACCATCTGACGAAGGCTCACGACGCGGCGAACATGCGGTTGGCACACGAGCAGTTCGACATTCCCGTCTCGGACGTTCGAACCGCGATCACGTACGGCGTCGAAACGACGGAAACGGCCGCCGATCCGCGCTTGGCGACGCGGTTCGACTTCGACTACTACTTCGGCGTCGTCGCCCATCGCTTCTGTGCGCAGGCCGTCGCGGGCTATCCGCTAACCGTCTACGGACGCGGCGAACAGCGCAAACCGTTCATCGCGCTCGAAGACGCCGTCGAGGGGCTCGCTCGGCTCGCACTCGCCGATCCGGCCGAACGGCCCGCCGATCACACGGTCTACAATCAGGTGACGCGCGCCATTAGCATCGTCGAGATGGCCGAAACGATCGCCGGCGTCGGCGCTGAACTGGGACTAGACATCGCCGTCGAACACGTTGAGAACCCTCGTTCGGAGGACGAAACGCACAAGATGGAGATCGAAAACGACCGATACGGGGCACTGATCGACGGGCAGTCGACGACGTTCGAAACGGGAGTTCGATCGATACTCGAGCGGCTGGTGGAGCACGACGAGGTCATCACGGCGAACGAAGATCGGTTCCTCCCGAGCGTCCTGAGCGAGGGCTGACTCGTGCGGGTACTCGTCACCGGCGGATGCGGTTACATCGGCAGTGTACTCGTCCGCCGCTTGGTTGAAAACGAGCGGGTCTCAGAAGTCGTCGTCCTCGATTCGTTGAGTGGCGGATCTCCGCGCGCACTACTCGGTGTCGCCGACGACGTCGAGTTCAAACGCGGAAGCGTTTGCGATGAAGCCGCTGTTGAAAGCGCGATGGAAAACGTGGACCGCGTCATCCACCTCGCGGCGATTACTGGCGCGGACAGCACGCACGACCGGCGACGGGAGACGCGAGCGGTTAACGTCGGCGGGACCGAGAACGTCGTAAAGGCGGCCGGTGTCGCCGGCGTCGAAACGGTCGTCTTTGCCTCCTCGTGTAACAGTTACGGACGGACGGAGCGGACGAACATCGACGAGACGGTGACGCCGAATCCGCTCAATCCGTACGCCGAATCCAAACTCGAAGCCGAGCGCCTCGTGGATGAAGCGGCAGCCGAACACGGCTTTTCCGCGACCTCGCTTCGGATGAGCACGAACTACGGGTACGCGCCGGGCGTCCGATTCAACCTCGTCGTCAACCGCTTCGTGTTCCAGGGACTTACCGCGCAACCGTTGACGGTATACGGCGACGGCAAGAACTGGCGGCCGTTCATTCACGTCCGCGATGCCGCCCGCTCGTACGAACATGCGGCCATGCATCCCGAACGATGGTCCGAAAGCCGCTACAACGTCGGTAGTACGCAGCAGAACTACCGCATCAAGGATATCGCCCGTATCATCGACCAGGAACTGGAGGTCGACCTCGAAATTACCTTCCTCGGCGACGAGCAGCCGGGTCCGTCCTATCACGTCTCGTTCGACCGACTCGATGAAACCGGGTACGAACCGGAGTGGACGCTCCGTGACGGCATCCAAGAGCTTTCGGAACGGTTTCGGAGCGATCCCAACCCCATCGCATCAACCGTCGTTTCGACGACCGCACCGTCTCAGGTGGTGAGTCACAATGACCCCTGATACTAGTGATCGCACGCCGACAAAGACGGAACCGATGACGGAAACGAAAACGGAGACAGAGACGGCCGCTGGGACGGGATCAGGGGCGGGGACAGAGCTAGAGTCGGGACTGGAATCAGAGAGAAAAACTGGAAGCGAAGCGGCGAGGAATACGAGTTCAGCGCAACCGGTGCGAGTCGCGATCACCGGCGCGGCTGGATACATCGGGAGCCGCATCGTCGCCCAACTGCAGTCCGAACGTCCCGACTGGGAGCTGACGGCGCTCGACAACTTCTATCGCGGCTCGCTTCGGGAGATCGGCTCCGTGACGGTCGAGCACGTCGACGTTCGAAACCGCGACCGATTGTGGGACGCGCTGGAGGGTGCCGACATCGTGATGCACCTCGCCGCGATCAGCGGCATCGAGGACTGCACGGAGCATCCGGAACTCACCTACGACGTAAACGTAACCGGGACCGGGCACGTCGTTCGATTTTGCAGGCGGACGAACACCGGGTTGATCTTCCCGACGAGTATGGCCGTCGTCGGCGACCCCCAGGAGTTCCCGATCACGGCCGATCACCCGCGCGATCCCCTGAACTGGTACGGCCGAACGAAAGTCATCGGCGAGCGGCTGATCGATGAACTCGCGACCGATTCGTTCCCGGCGCACCACCTCCTCAAGTCGAACCTGTACGGTACGCACACCGTCGACGGACGGGTCGTCACGAAGGCGACCGTGCTCAACTTCTTCGCGGAACGGGCACTCGAAAACGAATCGCTGCCCGTCTACGAACCGGGGACTCAATCGCGCAATTTCGTCCACGTGAAAGATGTCGCTCGCGCGTACATTCACAGCGCCGATGTACTTCTCGAGGATCTCGCCGAGGGTTCGACCGGGATAGAGACGTTCACGATCGCCAGTGACGAGGATCCGAGCGTGCTCGATATCGCAGAAACCGTCCGCGAGAATGCGGCGGCGCAAGCGGGGTTCGACGCGTCAATCGAACTCACCGAAAACCCGCGCGGGAACGAAACGCTCGTCGACGACTTTCCGGTCGAGACGACTCGAGCTCACGAGGTCCTCGGCTGGGATCCGATCGAGACGGTCGACGAAACGATCCGCTCGCTGATCGAAACGAACGCCCGCTAATGCTTCCAGTTACGATCGACCCGTTGAGCACGCTGCTCGTCGCTCTTGCGATCGGAATCCTCATCTGGGGATTCGAACGATACCGACGCCGGTTCGAGCGAAGCGACCTTCTGATCGCAGGGATTCTCGCGAGCGGCCTGCTCTCGTTCGTGTTCATGCCGGGCGCGTTCGATTTCGTCGGCGTCGCACTCGACATCGAGCACCGCTACGTCGTGATCTCGCTGCTCGCAAACATCGTCTTCATCGGATTCCTGTGTTACGTGTTGACGCTCGTCCACGGTGTACACGACGAGGTGTCCGAGCTGACGCAGGCCCTCACCGTCGAGCGGGCACCGGCGACGGACGGCGGCACGGACGCGGAATGCATCTTCGTCGTTATCCCCGCCTACAACGAGGGCGAGACGATCACCGACGTCGTCTCGTCGCTTCCCGAAACGATCCGCGGATACGAGGTCCAACCGCTCGTCGTCTCCGACGGCTCGACCGACGACACCGCTCGAAATGCCCGTGCGTGCGGCGCGATGGTCGTCGAACACCCCATCAATCAGGGCCAAGGAGGAGCCCTCAAAACCGGCTTCGATATCGCGCTCGAGAACGACGCTACGATCGTCATCACGATGGACGGTGACGGACAGCACCCGGCCGACGAACTCGACCGGCTCGTCGATCCGATCGTCACGAACGAGGCGGATTACGTGATGGGATCGCGGTACCTCGGCGTCAACCGGTCCGGGAACGGACTCGTTCGACGCTCGGGGATTCGATTTTTCACGACGGTAATCAACGTGCTGACGAACGCGAAGATCACCGACTGTACGAACGGCTACCGCGCGATTCGCGGCTCGATGCTCGAGCACCTCTCGCTCACGGAACGACGATTCAGCGCGCCCGAACTGATCATCGAAGCCCGAAAGAACGGCCTCCGGCTCGAGGAGATTCCGATCAGGATCGAGGACCGAAAGAAAGGCGACACGAAGAAACCAAAGCTGGGCTTCGCGGTCGGCCTGACGCGCATCATCGTGATCGCATGGCTGCGATGACGCCCGCCGCAATGCCGTCGCGTCGACCGGACGCGGCGGCCGTCGATCGGAGGGCCGCGACGGCCCGAGATTCGATACCGACATCCCCGAATAACGCTCACGAACGACTCCCTATCACCGCTTCCCATCCATGAGAGCAAACGAAACACGCAAACGAAACGTATCGAAGACGTTCGAACGCTGCATCGAAGACCACGTCAGGAACGAGTCCGTCCTCGACATCGGCTGCGTCGCACACGATTCCGACAAGCGACACGACGAGGCGTGGTTGCACGAACTCGTCGTCCGGTCGGCCGACGACGCACTCGGTATCGACATCCTCGACAAGGAACTCGCGGCGCTCGCGGAGGACGGTTACGACGTCACCTACGGCGACGCACAGGACCTCGCGCTCGAGGAGACGTTCGACGTGATCGTCATCGGCGAACTGATCGAGCACCTCGTCGACTTCGACGGACTGCTCCGCTCGATCGACGATCACCTCGCCGACGGCGGCAAGCTCGTCGTCACGACGCCGAACGCGATGGCGGTCCATTGGACCGGCCTTCGGCTGCTGGACCAGGAGTTCGTCAACACCGATCACACCTGCTGGTTTGACGTCACGACGCTGACCCAGCTGCTCGAGCGATACGGGTTCGAACCGCTCGAGGTCACGTACGTCGGGGACTGCAGCCCCACGCTCGAGGATCCGCTCCAGATCGGCGGGTGGCTGTGCGAACGCATCCTGCCGGACCGCATCGGTAAGAGCACGCTCGCCGTCGTCGCCGCCCGCAGCGACGATTCGTAAGACGCGCTCGACGATCGGCTATCCTCGTCGGACGAGACGGAGAAAATCGAGGTCGAGCTACGGGCGGGAGCCGACTGCCGCCGTGATTCGGGCGATCCGAGCGCGAAGCCCGGATTCGGCGGCGCGCTCGCGGTCTCGCGCGATGGCCGAGAAGAGGTCGCCGACCCGGTCGCCGAGCTCGTCCCAGCGGTGGTGTCGGTCGACGAACGCGATTCCCCGCTCGCCCATCGCCCGCCGCCGGTCCGGATCGGACGCGAGGTCGCGAAGCGCCGCCGCGACGGCGTCCGGATCGTTCTCGACGGCGAGTCCGGCGTCGGTCGCCTCGGTGACGGACTCGATCTCCGCGACGGCGCTGGCGACGTAGGGCGTACCGAGGGCCATCGTCTCGAGGAACTTCGTCGGCCGCGCGTAATCGAGCGCGTGCTCCGTCTGCAGCGGCACCAGACTGATCGCCGACGACGCGACCAGCGCCGGAATCTCCTCGCGAGGGATCGGCCCGTTGATCCGGACCCGGTCGTCGATACCGAGCCGCGACGCGAGCGCCTCGAGTTCGTCCCGGCGTTCACCGAAGCCGTAGACGACGAGCTCGTGATCGATCTCGGCGCGCCGGAACCCGCGCAGGAACGGCTCGAAGGCCTGTCCCTCTCCGAGCTTGCCCGTGTAGATGATCCGCGGCTCCTCGTCGGTCGCGACGGACGGATCGAAGAGGTCATCATCGACGCCGAACGGGACCGTCTCGATTCTGTCTTCGTCGATATCGTACTCCGCCACGTACTGTGACGCCATCGTCGGCGTGAGGGCGATGAGCCGGTCGCAGCGCTCGATCGCGATCCGCTCCATCCACCGCAGCAGTCGGTAGGCGAGCGACCGCTCGTCGGTGAACCCGAAATCGACCGCGTTCTCGAGCCAGCGGTCGTAGACGTCGACGACGAGCCCGCGCCCGGTCGCCAGCGCCGCGAGACCGGGCACGAGCGTCGTGTGCGGCCCGATCTGGACGACGACGCAGTCGTACTTCCGGCCGTGAACGAGCACGTATACGGTCGCGAGCACCGCGAAGATGACGTGGTTGAGGATCCGCTCGACGTTCGTCCGATCCTCGACGGGCTGGTAGGTGAACAGCCGCGTGACGGGAACATCGCCGACGCGCTCGTTCGACCAGAGGCTGTACCGCCGGTCGAATTCGCCGACGGGAACCGAGGGCTGGGGGCAGATGACGCGAGACTCGACGCTGTCGGGGACGTTCCGGAGAAGCATCTCCCATCGGTGCGCGCCGGCCATCGACTCCGGGGGGAACAGTTGCGAGATGACGAGGGCGGACGTCGATTCCGTCTCGGTCCCCGTTTCAGCCCCCGTCTCCGTTTCCGTTTTCGCGTCGCTCAGTTCGTCGTTCGTTTGAACTCGTCTCGACTGTGCAGTGGCTGTTGACATGCGTTGTCGGATCAGGGTTCGATCGGGTTTTCGACGCCGAACTGGAGGACGTCGACGCCGGTATCGATCAGGCGCGCTCGCTCCGCTTCGAGAGCAGCGACCGTTTTCTCGTGCGGAACCAGTTGGACGACGACGTCGGGCGATTCGCGTTCGAGAACCGACGGGAGATCGTCGTAGGCGAGTTCGTCGACGTAGCGGTCGTAGTGGCGTACGCGGTAGCCGTCGCCGCGCAAGTCGGCGACGATCTGCATCGCGGGGCTGTTCCGACGGTCGTCGACGCTCGGCTTGTACGCCGCACCGAACGCGAGGACCGTCGGGTCTGCGTGGGACGCGAGCGCACGCCGAATCTTTCGGGTCGCAACGGCCGGCATCTTGTCGTTGATTCGTCGCGCGCTCGTGATGAGATTCGTGTGTTCCGGATCGACCTCGTTCAGGAACCATGGATCGATCGGCAGGCAGTGACCACCGACGCCGATACCGGGCTGGAGAATGTCGACCCGCGGGTGTCGGTTCGCGAGTTCGATCACGTCGCTCATGTCGATGTCGAGTTCTTCGCCGATCAGCGCGAACTCGTTTGCGAGCGCCACGTTGACGTCGCGAAACGTGTTCTCCATGAGCTTACAGAGTTCGGCGGAGAGCAGATCCGTGTAGTAGATCTCCCCCTCCAGGAAGGGTTCGTAAATCGACGCCGCCCGTCGGCGACTGGTCTCATCGATGCCGCCGATGACGCGATCGTTTCCGACGAGTTCATCGAACACGTTTCCGGGGAGTATCCGTTCGGGCGAGTGGGTGAGTTGGATGTCCGCACCCGGTTCGAACCCCGCCTCTTTGAGGAAAGGGACGATCGTTTCCTCGCAGGTCAGCGGCGGGATCGTCGATTCGACGTTGATTAGATCGCCCGGTTCGAGGTACGGCCGGATCGACTCGAGAGCGGCTTCGAGTGCGGAGAGGTCGGGACTCTTGTTCGGTTCGGTTAGCGGGGTCGGGACCGAGATGACGAACGCGTCGCCGTCGGTCGGTTCGGTTCGCGCTTCGAGGTTCCGTTCGACGGGACCCGTCGTCAGGAGGTCCTGGAGTTCGTCCTCGTCTAAGTTGAGCGTGCCGTCGTTGATCTCCCGGACGAGATGCTGATCGATATCGACGCCGACGACTCGCTTGCCGTGGTCGGCGAGTAACAACGCGAGCGGTAAGCCGATGAATCCGGTGCCGATGACGACGATGTCTTCGACCGGGTCGGGCGCTGGATCGTCCGGGCCTTCCGGACCGCTCAGGTCGCTCTCGTTCTCACTCGATGTCATAGTACTCACGCATCCAGTCGATCGTTCGGGGGACGCCCTCCTCGAGCGAGACGCGCTGTTCGTGGTCCAGATCGCGCACCGACTTCTCGATGCTCGCCTTCTTGTCCAGGGTGTTGTGGGTTTCCGTGCCGCGGTATTCGACCGCCTCGTCGTCCTTGCCGAGGTAGCCGAGCACCGCGTCCGAGAGTTCTTTGATGTCGTAGTACTCAGTGCCGGCGATGTTGTACACTTCGCCGGGATGGAACGAATCGACGACGTTCGCAAGCGTTCGCACGGTGTCGTCGATGTAGGTAAACGACCGGTGGTGATTCTCGTAGACGTGGTACGGAAGGTCGTGTAACGCACGGTAGCAGAACTTGCAGACGACGCTTCGGTACTCGCTGTAGCGCTCGCCCGGGCCGTACGTGTTGAAAAATCGGACCCGAACCGACTCGGTACCGTGTCGATCCGCGGCGTTCAGTATCTGCTGTTCGTTCACCCACTTCGAAATCGCGTAGTCGTTGAGCTGTCGGGGCCCCTCCTCGAGCGGGACCGACTCCTCCATCACGTCCGGGTAATCGCCGTAGACTTCGCTACTCGAGGAGAACACCAGCCGGAAATCGTGCTCGGCTTGCAGCCGAAGGACGTTCTTCGTTCCGATCGCGTTCGAGGTCCACATCGTCTCGTAGAAGTCCTCTCCGTTCTTGCGACCGAACTCGGCGGCCAGGTGATAGACGTAATCGAACTCGCGGTCCTCGAAGATCCGTTCGAGCTGGCGGTATTCGCTCACGTCACACCGATAGTACCGTTCCCGTTCGCTCCACGGGAGGTCGGCGACCCAAACGTCGTGGCCGCGTCGTTCGAGTTCAGCTGTGAGCGGTGCGCCGACGGCTCCGAGTCCACCAGTAACGAGCACTGATGCCATACACCGGGCCACGACGAACACCGATAATTAGTTTGTGCCGGTATCTGGAGCAAACCATCACGAAACGCTACAATAAACTGTCAACAATCTGTTCCGCGGCGGTGCCGTCGCCGAACGGATTCGACCACGAACCGTCGCGGGAGACCATCTCGTCGGCGCCGGCGAGGATCGTCGACGACTCGGTTCCGACGAGGCGGTTCGCACCAACATCGATCGTTTCGGGCCGTTCGGTGGTGTCGCGGACGGTGAGACACGGCGTCTGCAAGATGCACGTCTCCTCCTGGACGCCGCCCGAATCCGTGATGACGAGCCGCGCGCTGGATTCGAGGACGAGAAAATCGAGAAACCCCAGGGGATCAACGAGTCGAACGGACGGCGGAATCGAAAGGTCGAACGCTGCGAGGTTCTCTCGTGCGCGCGGGTGGATCGGATAGAGAACCGTGCGGTCGGTACGGCGCGCGAACTCGCCGACGCCGCCGAGGATACCGGCGAAGCGATCCGGATCGTCGACGTTCTCCTCGCGGTGGGCGGTAAGCAGATAGAACTCGGCGGGTTCGAGGTCGTACTCCTCGAGAATCGTGCTCTTTCGGGTCGCGAGTTCGAGGTTCTGCGAGACGGCGTCGACGATCGTGTTTCCGGTGACGGTGATGCGGTCCGCGTCGATCCCTTCCGCTTCGAGCAGGCGCGCGGCTTCGCCGGTCGGTGCGAACAGGGAATCGGCGGCGTGATCGGCCAGGATTCGATTGATCTCTTCGGGCATCTCCCGGTCGAAGCTCCGCAGTCCCGCTTCGACGTGTCCGAGCGCAGTGTTTCGTTTGCTCGCCGCGATCGCGCCAGCGAGCGCTGAGTTCGTGTCTCCCTGGACGATCACGTCGGTCGGTTGCTCGTCCGAAAGAACCTCCGCGATGCCGAGAATCATCTCGGCGGTCTGTTCGCTGTGGGTTCCGGAGCCGACGGCGAGGTTGTGGTCCGGAGCGGGCAGTTCGAGTTGGTCGAAGAAGACCGTATCGAGCGACTCCGAGTAGTGTTGGCCGGTGTGGACGACGGTGTGTTGAATCTCCCGTCTGTGACACGCTCGAATGAGCGGCGAGAGCTTGATGATCTCCGGCCGAGTTCCGAGGACGAACGCGACGCGTGGAGCGGGCATTCTTGACAATCCCGTCTACGTACGAGATAAAGAATCCACGCACGTAGGGGCGGCTTTCGCCGCACTTTCGCGTCGCTCGCGGATGTTATCGAGCGCGTACCGGCTCGGCCGAATGCGGTTCGAGTTCCGACCGCGCCGCCTCGTAGAACTCGCGGTGGCGGTCGACGGACCGCTCGACGGAGAACTGCGCCTCGGCGCGGGAGCGGGCGGCGGCCCCGCGTCGGCGGCGTTTCGCCGGCGACGCGAGCGCCTCGAGGATCGCTGTCGCGAGCGCGTCGGGGTCCTTCGGCGGGACGAGCCACCCGTGGGTGCCGTCGTCGAGCTGTTCCGGCACGCCGCCGACCCGGGTCGCGACGATTCCGGTCCGCATCGCCATCGCCTCGAGTACCGAGATCGGACAGGCCTCCCGCACCGACGGCAGGACGAACACGTCGAACGCACCGAGCAGTCGCGGAACGTCCGACCGATGGCCGAGGAACCGAACGGTGTTTTCGAGTCCGAGTTGCGCCCGGAGCGAGCGCAGCCGATCGAAATACGCCTCGCGCGACTCGAGTCGTTTGCCGACGACCGGAACGACGACGGAGCCGACTCGGTTGCGAACGCGAGCGATGGCGCGCAGCAGGTACTCGTAGCCCTTCACCGGATTGATGTTGGCGACGGTGCCGACGATCGGCACGTCATCCGCGACGCCGAGTTCGTTGCGAACTGACCGGCCAGCGTTCGGTTCCGTTTCGGGATCGAACTCGGCCGTATCGACGGGCGGGTAGACCGTCCGCGTCGAAACCGAGCCGTCGAAGAAGTGATCCTGTACCGCGTCCGCGGCGAGCGCGAGTTCGTCCGCCGTCGCCCGGGCGAGGCGGGCGACCCCGCGGTTAAGTGGCCACGGGGTCCCCGTATCGTTGAAGAACCAGGCGAGGGGCGTCCCCGACCGTCGAGCGGCGAGCGCGGCCGGAACGGCGAGCGTCATCCCTGCGTGAACGACGTCGATACTGTACCGGTCGATCGCCGACGCCACGCGGCGAACGGCCGGTCCCAATCCGGCGACGAACCGAGCGTTCGCGGCGACGCGTCGCGGGGGCTGTAATCGAGGCGGGCCGGGTCTGATAACGTCGAATCCCGCGTCAGTCGCCATCGCTTCGAACGCATCATCGCCGTCCGGAAGGTGAAAGACCGTTTCGATCCCGCGGTCGCGAAGCCCTTCGGCCACGGCCAACGACCGCAACTGCGGGCCGCCGACGCGCGGATCGGCGAGGCTGGTGAGAACACGCATTCGGAATCCGTGTTCGTCACCGAGCGCATAAAGTGTGGTGTCGTTGCGCGACTGAACTCGTCGCTTACACGCAGAGCGGGCGCGTAAAGACGATGCTAAGGAGTGGCTATCCACGAGGTGGCCGTCTACGCTATGAGTAACTCGTCTGCGGCCGGACTCATACCGTACCGGGAAGAACGTTCGCGGCCGAGCACGTATCCGTCTCTAGCAATTCCGTGTTCCGAAACCGTTCTACCGGACTGACAGTCACCGACTTGTCATCAAACACTAAGACGTATGCGATGGTACGCGCATTCAGATGCCCTCGCGCTCAATAGCGCTCGTTCTTCTTGCCTCCGAACTGGACCGAACACACGCCGCCCACGAGGCCGTTCACAACTTCGTGGATATCTACGAACGCGAGGCCGATCGCATTGTGATCGTCGGGCCCGAAACCATCGATATCGATCGATCGGCCGTCGAGCCGGTTCCGGTCGAGCGCCCGACCTCAAGTGCGGTCCCATCACGCGTTCTCTCCTACGTTCGCTACCAGCTCCGGATCGCAGCAGCTCTGTGGCGAAGACGACACACAACGGAGACGGTTTTCTTTCACATCGGTGGCAGCATGCTCCTGCTGCCGCTTCTCGCGAATAAACTCGCCCGGCTCCAGACGCTCGTATTCGTTCTTGGCTCCATCGAAGACGGATTCTACGCACAACACGGAGAGACATTCCTCACGAGACAGTTTGGGCGAGCAATCGCGCTCGTCGAGGGCGTTACGTGCACGCTGGCGGACGATGTTCTCTTACTCTCGAAGCGGATGAACACACCCGGTCTGCCCTGGCCGTTCTCGCCGACGACGCAGGCCGCAAATCTCAACTACATCGACTGTACGGCCTTCGCGAAGCGAACTCCAGTCGAGGAGCGATCGACCGACGTCGTGTTCGTCGGCCGGTTCGCGGCCGTCAAAGGCGTCGACCGTATCGTGCGCACGCTTCCGGAACTCGTCGAGTCGAACCCAGACATTCGGGTTACGCTGATCGGAGCGGGATCGCTGTTCCCGGAGGTCGAAGCGGTCGTCGAGCGCCACGACCTCTCGGACAACGTCACGCTCACCGGCTGGGTCGACCACGAGGAGCTACCGGCCTATCTCGACGACGCGAAAGTTCTGCTACTGCCGTCCGAGTCCGAAGGCGTTCCTAAAGCCCTCCTCGAAGCGATGGCCTGCGGGACCGTTCCGGTCGCCACGCCCGTCGGTGGCGTCCCCGATATCGTCACCGATGGCAAAGACGGCGTCCTCCTTCGCGAGACGAACTCGGCCGCCATCGATCGCACGATTTCGCGCGTTCTCGAGCGCGACGATCTGGGTGATCTCAGCGACACCGCACGCGAAACGATCCGTCGAGAGCACGCTTATCCGGTCGTCAGGGACCGTTACCATCGTATCCTGCACGACAGCACACGACAGAGGTAAGGATATATGATCGATAGGACGACTGACCCGAGGAAGTCGCCGAGTGACCGCCGAGGTCGAAATCAAGTTAGAGGTCGAATTCGATGAGTCGGCGAATCGTCCGCAGCTTTAGCGCCGTTTTCGGCTCGCAACTCGGCGTGTTGATGCTCACCGTTACCATCACGCCGCTTCTCACACGACTTCTGGGCAGCGGCGGCTACGGCGATTACTCGTTCATGCTCTCGGCGCTCCAGTGGCTCCTCGTCTTCGTGTACGCCGGCGCGTTCAACGGAATCCGCAAGTACATCGCCGAAGACCGGGACGAGGACGGATGGACGGACCACGTTTTCGCGTTCTATTTCCGAATGGTCGCCGTCCTCGCCGCGGGGATGGTCGTCCTCGTCCTGCTCCTCTCTCGCTCTCCGTTCGTCTCGCCGCTCGGATCGGAGTTCACCATCTATTTTCTGCTGCTCGCCTGTATTATCCCGCTACGGGCCGCGCTCCGGATCGCACGAAGCGGACTCATGGGACTCGAACTCGAGTCCTACTCGGAGCCGTTAAAGATCGTCGACCGGCTATTTTTTGTAATCGTTATCGCGTTCCTCTCGGTCGTCGGGGGAAGCGTTGCAACCGTCCTGCTCGGTCGACTGCTCGGGACTGCCATCGCCGCCGGAGTCGCGCTCGCACTCGTCTCGCGGCGGATCGACCTGTCGAAGATCGGACGCCGAACTCCCGAAACAGTTCCGCGCAAACGCCTCGCAACATACAGCGTCTCCACCATGACGCTAACGTTCCTCTTGCTTTCGCTCTATCACCTCGATATCATCCTGCTTCGCTTTCTGGCGGGGGATTCCGCAACCGGATTCTACCGCGCCGCCCTCGTCGTCGCCGAGTTCCTGTGGTTCGTGCCGATCGCGGTTCAGCTTACGCTTTTGCACTCGACCTCGAATCTGTGGATCGAGGAGCGATACGATCGGCTCAGCGAGATCGGAAGCCGCGCGGTTAGATATACGCTGCTTTGTACCGTGTTGCTCGTACTTGGCGTCGCCGGTCTCGCCGAACCGTTCCTTACGCTGTACTTCGGTCCCGAGTTCGACGCGGCCGTGATGCCGCTGTTGTTGTTGTTGCCGGGAGCGCTCGGATTCGCGGTCGCTCGCCCGGTACTCGCGATCAATCAGGGGCAGGATAACCTCCGGCTGCTGGTCGCCGTCACGGCCGCGGCGGCCGCGATGAACGTCGCGTTGAACGTCGCGCTCATCCCCCGATTCGGAACGAGCGGCGCTGCGGTCGCGACCAGCGTCTCCTACGGCTCGATGTTCGGTCTTCACGTCTGGACAGCTCGACGGCTCGGGTTCGATCCCCTGATCGACATCCGGATCGGCCGCACCGTCGCGACGACGCTGCTCGCGGCCGTCCCGATCATCGGCCTGCCGTACGTGCTCCAATCGGAGCTTCTGTCGCTCGCCGTCGTTCCGCCGATCGGCGCGCTGGCGTTCGTGTCGGCCGCGCTTGCGACCGGTGCCGTTCGCCGCGGCGAAGTGCAGCAACTCGCCTCACTAAGTCCGCTTCCGGCGGAATCGATCATCGCCGTCCTCCCCGAGCGTGTGGCGGAGTCGCTTCGATCGACCGACCGGGACGGCTGAACCGGTCGGGTTGTGATCCCGGGTCCCGATACCGACAGTCGCTACGCCGGGCGACTCGCGATAGCCGTACGTCGAAACTACAGCTCGACTGTGTGTCTATAGTGCCTGTGAAAGCCTCCCGTGTGTCCGTAGCTTCTGTGGACCGCAAATCCACGAACCACGGATACGAGATGTGCTGCGACGAACGCGAACCGTAGGCGAGACCCGCCGTTCCCGACGACCTCCACGACCGGCTGGACGAATTCGACCGGCGACTGGCCGAAGAGCGCGGCGGCGGATCGGCGGCGCTCGAGCGCGATGCTGAACTGTCGGAAACCGTCACGGAGAATCTCGCCGAACTCGGCTATCTGGAGTGAGCCGTTTCATCGCGTGATATTTGCTGCACGGGTCGCAGTAGGCTGTGATTGTGGGGATACGTTTTTACCGGAGACGATAGTCACCGGACATAGTATCGATGGGCGATCGATGGTGGCTCGGTCCCGGTCTCGGCGTTCTCGGCGCGCTCGCGTTCATCGTCGGGGTAGTGGCGACACCGCCTGCGGCGGGGTACGAGGTGTCGGTCTACGACGCCTATCCCCTGTGGGCGTGGGCCGGATTTGCGCTGGCGCTGGTCGCCGGGCTCGGATCGCTGTTCCGGTCGGTCATCACCGGTGAACGCGGCTGGCAGCACGGACTCGCGATCGTCGCGAGCGCGTACGGCGTCTTCTTCGCGCTCCCGCTGTTTCGCGGGTACTACATCTACGGAACGCCGATGTCCGACGCGCTGTATCACTTCGGAATCGTTCGGGACGTTCTCGAGAACGGGTTGCTTCCCGAAACGGGATACCCGGCGACACACCTCCTGTATACGGCCCTCGTAACCGTGACCGGTCTGCCGATGCGCGAACTCCAGCCGATCATTGCATTGGGGTTCTTCGCGTTGTTCGCCGGCGCGTGCTACCTCGCCGGGCGCGCGTTTTTCGGCCCTCGCGGTGGCCTCGCAACACTGGGGGCGGCGCTTCCGCTCGTGTTCGTCTTGAACCACCTCATGACCCTGCCGTGGTTGTTCGCCCTGCCGTTTCTTCCGCTCCTCCTGGCGCTTACGCATCGGTGGGCGCGGCGGCGGCGCTCCGGTCACGAGGGTATTTTCGGCTCGATACTGATCTGTGGAACCGTGCTCGTGTTCTACCATCCGGTGACGGCCCTCGTGACCGCGCTTTCGCTCGCTCTCTACGCGCTGATCGTCGCCCCCTCGCTTCGGCGAGTGCTGCAGCGGCGTCGGAATCGGACCGGGAGACGAGACCGCGATCACGGCACCTACGCCGTCACGTACCGTCTTCCGTTCGTCATCTTGATCCCCGGCGTGTTTTGGTACCTTTCGATCGGTCACATAACCCGCTTCCTCGCTCGAGCGGTCACTCGTGATGTCGACGGGGGGGCTGTAGGATACGCGGGTGACGCACAGCAGACCAGCTATTCGATTCAAGAACTGGTCTGGGAATTTCTCGTTCTCGAGTGGGGGACCGTCGTCCTGTACGCCGGCGTCAGTGCGATTATCGCCGCCGTGATCGCAATCCGCCGTCTCCGTCATCGCGGAAGCCCTCTCGAACTGCTCTTTGCCGCCCAGTTCAGTGCCGGCGTCGGCGTTGCACTGCTCCTGATCGTCTCGCAGGTCCTCTCGCGCAACATCGTCCGGCTCAACAATTACACCCTCGTCGGAGCGATCTTCCTGCTCGGACTCGCGATCGCCGGACTCGCCTCGCAGCGACCGAATACGGAAGGATGGAAACGTATCGGCGTGACTCTAGCACTCGGAGGGCTCTGCCTGACCGTTCTCGGAACCGCTCTGTTAGCCGGCGCAGTCACCTACGAGGACAACAGTCACGTCACGCACGCGACGATGGCGGGCGCGGAGTGGCAACACGATCACCACCAGACGGCACCGGAGACGCGAGCGTTCCGAATGTCCGAAAACATCCAGCGGTACTTCGACGGTGTTTCTCGATCGACGCCCGAAGACCGACAGTTCCACCGATCGGTAGACGCCTACCAACTTCCGAACCGGTTGGGCTACGACGACGCCGACTCGATGGCGGCCGTCTACGAGAACGAAACGTACCTCGTCACCAAAACGGCGGATCTCGAGTGGGCAGCCTCCCAGCCTCCCGACAGACGAGACGAGATTCGGTCCTACTCGGCGTCGGATCTCGAGCAGTTGACGGACGACCCGGCGGTCAGTCGACTATACGACAACGGACGGTTCACCGTCTGGCTCGTCGAGCCGAACTCGTCGGGAACGGGGTCGGTGTCGGACTGACACTGGGTTCTAGATACTGGAGGGGGTACTGGAGACGGATACCGGTACAACTGTCGAAGACGGATACCAGATACAGCTATCGGATACAGCCACCGAATACCGCGCCGATCGCCGACGTGAACCGCTACGCTACCCGTCCTCATCCGCTTCCGTTCCCCCTCCGCCACCTTCCTCGGGTTCCTCCGGAGTCGACACCTCGATCCACCGATGAGTCGAATACTCGGCGTTCTCGAGCGATGGCGACTCTGGCACGTCTCCATCGAGATAGACGAGCCAGGCGAGACGAACGGTCTCCCCGGACACGGTCGGCTGTACGTCGTGAGTGTGGTTCCACGTCCGACCGTGTTCGAGTTCCGTTTCGAACCGATTCAGTTCACGCTGTTCGACGACCGAGTCGTTCTCGACGGCCTGTTCGACGACGACCACGGTGTAGCCGACGGTCCGTCGTTCCCGGTTCTCGACGGTAAATACGAGTTCGCGATTCTCTCCACCATCGAACGACGTCGGGTAGTTACCGGCGACGAGTTCGCCGTCGTTCGTCTCCGTGAGGATGGAGACTTCCGAGAACTGCTCGCCAGTTTGAGGACCCACGACGGCGTATCCGATGCTGCTTACGGCCAAGAGGAGGACGATCGCGACGGAGATGTGGATCGCCGCGGCGGGCCGCGATTCCACGGCGGACGCCGGGTCGCGAACGGCGTTGATCCACCGGTCGACGGGGGGCTGAAAACGCTCGGCAGGGGGGAGTGCATGCCGTCGCTTCGCCCCGATAAGCGTTGCGACGAGCGTAATCGCACTGAGCGCACCGACGAGCGGTCGGGCGGCTACCGTTCCCAAACCGAAGTACAAGACCAGGCCGACCAGCGGCACGACCGACACGCTCAGCGCGAGCGAGAGGACGCAACGTTCACCGCCGGTAAGCGAGGTTTCCAGTGGCCGCGAGAAGAGCGAGTCGTCCGGATGCGGTTCCTCACCGTTATCCCTGGACCCGAATCCGAACCTGGATCCGGATCGCCGAGCGTCGCATCCGCGAGGAAACAACGCCGACACCAGCGCGTACCCGGGTACGAACAGCACGAACGCAAGCCCCAGCGGAACTCTGACCGGCGTCTCCTCGAGTATCGGGAGAAACACCGCAAGGGTGGTCGCAACGACGATCATACAGGTTCCGACCAGATCCGCCGGTAGTTCGCGGATCGGGCGCGGAAGGATTCGCCACAACGTACCGACTCCGCTCATTCGTATCGAGCAACAACCAGCAATGGAGAAAGTTAGCCGGTGCGAACCACTACCGAGCCCCGGTACGAACGATCGTAAGAACCGGATACCGACTACGCGTCCCCGCCCGTCCGTGTGGATTCGGTAGACGGCGACGATCCCATCTCGCACAATCGTGTCGCCGACTCGAGGACGACCTCCGCCTCCTCGCGAGACACGTCCGCCACGCCGAACGTCGTCTGTTCGTAGCGTTCGATCACGGTGCGAAGGAGCGCCGAATCGTCCTCGCCATCGACGGACGCCGCGTCTCGCCCGCGTTGCCAGTTCCGGTAAAACTCCCAGTGGGTCAGCGCTGAACTCGCGGTCTCGCGGCCGGAAAGGGCGTGCCGAACGGCTGCATAACCCATCTCAACGGCCTGTTCGGGCCGTCCGTCCGCGAGACACTCGCGACCGTGTTCGAGCAGCGAACGGGCAATCTCCACCCGCGAGCGATCGGCGACCGAGGGTGCGGCTCCGTCGTCCGACGTCGAGCGCTCTCGTGCCGCGGTATCCGCCGGGCCCGCAGGACGGAATCGCCGCCACCAGACGACGGCACAGAGCGTAGCGAGCACCCCGATACCGATGCCGATCCGCGCCCACATCGGCAGTCGTCCCCACAGTCTCGCGACGGCCGTCGAGCCCGTCGTCGTTCTCGCGGTCGCGGACGCGACGTTCGATTCCGAGCCGTCGTATGTCGCAACGACCTCGACGTCCTCGCTTCCCGTCGGGAGCGTCGCCGTGAGCCCGAACGCTCCGTTCTCGTCCGTCGATACGGTCTCGACCGTCGTCCCGTCCACGTCGACTCGCACCGCCTCACCGGCAACGCCCTCGCCACCTCCCGTCTCCAGCGTTCCGTTGACGTCGACCATCCGTCCGTCGGCAGCCGTTCGCGTCGCCGTCACCGAAAGCTCACTGTCGGTTTCGCGAACGGTTACTTGATTCGTTACCGGTGTGGCGGCGAGGGCGCGATCCTCGTGTTCGAGGCGAACGCCGAACTCGCGCTCGCCGGCGGGAACTCCCGCCGGAACGGTAACATCGACATCGAACGATCCGTTCGTCGTTTCGGTGGTTTCGATCCGCTCGCCACCGAACGTTACCGCGAGCGACGCGTTGTCTACGGGAACGTCGTCGACGACGAGCGTTCCGGAGACGGCCGCGGTGTCGTTATAGGTGACCGCAGCCGGCGTTTCGAGATCCGTAACGCTCGGGTCCGTCTGACTGATCGAAACCGGAACGCTCGTCGTGCTGCCGAGGTAGATCGATTCGTTGGCGGGCGCGTATTCGATTTCGAGTTCCTCGGTCGTCAGCGGTTCCTCGACCGGTCGGTATTCGAACTCGAACGCGCCATCGGCGTCCGTTTCGGTCCGCACGGAGCCGTTTCCGATCTCGAGTTCGATCGGTCGGTTTCCGACGGGCTCTCCCTCGGCCGTTCGCAACCGCCCCGTACCGGTGAGCGGTTCGAGGAACGAGATTTCCTCGCGGTCGGCGTCGACCGAGAGTCCGGTTGCGACGAACTGCTCTCCCCGAATCGTCTCCTGGGACGATCGAATGTCCTCGGTAACCGTCTCTATCGAGCGCTCTGACTCCGAGAGGTTCGCGTCGGTCGACTCCTCGAGTTCGTCGTACTGATCACGCAACTGCGTCCCCGTCTCGGTCGCAGTAGTCGCGACGCTGTCGAGTTCACGTGCGAGTTCGCGAGCGCGAGCCTCGTCACCGGCGTCTCGTGCTCGCTCGTACTCGTCTCTGAGTTCCTGATACCGTTGTGCCGCATCGGTTATCTGACTCTGGTCTTCGCGTATGGCCTCGAACAGTTCGGCGTGATCCTCGCCTTCCGTTTGGCCGGCAACGTCGAGGTACTGATCGAGGTACGCATCGTATTCGTCCCCGACGTACCGACCGGCACGGTCGTAGTTTCCGTCCTCGAGTTGGACGGCGCTCTCGTCGATGTTTTCGACCATTCGGTCCATCAGCCACGTTTCGAGTTGCGCCGGATTTCCGGACTCCCTGTACTCGTTGGGATTTTCATGGCGGACCGTGTCGTTATCCGCACTGTCGGCTTCGTTCTGTGCAAACTGTGCCTGCGGGGTGGATCCCATCAAGCCCGTCTGTGTGTCTGCGTGAGCGGCGATCGTTGCTCCAGCAAGGCCGGTAGAACCGATTGTGAACGCGATCACGAGAAAGCCACAGAGGAGAGTGCGTGTATCGAGACGACTCACGCCCGTGCCCACTACGCTGATACCTAAAAGCTATTGTTTTCGTTTTCGATAGTGATTATCAGTGGGACGACGAAACAATCTCGTACAACGACAGGTGTGGATACTATGGTCTGAATACCGGCGGAGGATCGAGTCGGAAGTAAGCCATGCGCGTTATTTTCATGTTGTGGAACAGTAGATAAAATATGACTCAGACTGCTTCAACGCGTTCGAAGAGATACGTTCCGATGGCGACCATCAGCACCGACGAAACGACGAGTGCACCGAAATCGAGGAAAAGCGGATACGCTGCGGAGCCGACTAACACCGCTCGCAATCCGTCAACACCGTACGTCAGCGGATTCATGAACGCGAGTATCTGAACCGGGTCCGGAAGGCTCTCGACCGGGTAGAGCGCGCCCGAAAGGAAGAAGAGTGGAAAGATGACGAACTGGATGATCAGTCCGAATCCCTCACTATCGCTAAACTGCGAGGCGAGTGCTACCCCAAATCCGACGAACGTAACCGCGATGAGCACGAGAAAAACCGCCGCGAGCGGTAACAAGAGTAGACTGTCGAATCGAAATCCGAGCGGAACTGACAGGACGAGAATAAGCAACGCCTGCACGAGAGCCGTCGTGGATCCACCGGCGATCCGTCCGAGAACGATGGACGTGCGACTCACAGGGGCGACCAGAATCTCCTTCAGGAAGCCGACGTCCTGATCGGAGAGGATCGAAAGCCCGGCAAACGACGAGCCAAACAGCATCGTAAACCCCACCATTCCGGGGACGAGATACTGGAGATAGTCGACATCCGCCGGCAACCCGGGAATAGCGGCATCGCTAAAGCCAAATCCCAAGAATACGAGGAACAAAAGCGGCATCGAGATGGACCCGATGATTCGAGAGGGCGTCCGTACGAACCGCGTGACATCGCGCCGCCAGAGCGCATAAATGCTTCGCGGGTCGATGAAGTTCATTCGTCATCCTCCACGGATGTCGTCGATGCGCGTTGATCGGCCGTCTTCGACGATCGAGTACCCTCAAGAGCGCTATCGTTCGCATCGCTGGGCGTGTTCGACTCGCGTTCCGCAATCGTTGCGCCGGTCAGCGAAAGAAAGACGGTTTCGAGATTCGGTTTGTGAATATCGACGGACGCGATTGCAACGCCAGTCTCATCGGCTAGTCGAACGAGATCGGCGATACGAGTCTCTCCGTGCTCTACCGTGATCCGTACCTGGGCTGGACTGGTGGCGTACTCCATGACCCACGGACAGGCATCCAATCGACTGCAGAACGATGACAGTGGCCCGTCGACCTCCAAGATCACGACATCACCACCGAGCGAGTCCTTGAGGGCGGAGGGCGTATCGATGGCCGCGATTTCACCGTCATCGACGACGGCGACGCGGTCACAGAGCTGTTCCGCTTCCTCGATATAGTGGGTCGTCAGAACGATGGAAACCCCGGCCTCGTCGTTCATTCGCTGGATGTACTCCCACGTGTCTCTCCGCGTCCGTGCGTCAAGCCCGACCGTCGGCTCGTCGAGGAAGAGTACCGACGGTTCGTGCAACAGTCCACGGCCGATTTCGAGGCGGCGTTTCATCCCACCGGAGTAAGACCCGACGGGATCGTCGCGTTCCGCCTCCAGGCCGACGAGTTCGAACACCTCGTCGATGCGCTCTTCGCGGTCGGCTTTATGCTGTCCGTACAGTTGCGCGTGGAACGTCAGGTTCTCCTCACCGGTCAACTCCTCGTCCAGCGCCGGTTCCTGAAAGACGATCCCGAGGCTGTTGCGAACGGCCGCGGTTTCTTCGATGATATCGTGGCCGTTGACGGTTGCGGTCCCCGATGACGGACGAAGGAGGGTGACGAGCATGTTGATGAGCGTCGACTTCCCTGCGCCGTTTGGACCGAGCAACCCGAACAGTTCACCGTCATCGACGCGAAAGGAGAGGTCGTCGACTGCAGTCGTCTCCCCGAACGTCTTGGACAAGCGCTCAACCTGTATCGCAACCATGATAGTATGTTGGTACTCCTAATTAGCTGTTCAATACATAAGTAGTCATTGGAGAGTTTATAGGAAAGTTGGCGACGTGGTGTGCAAAGAGAGATGAGAGACGCTACAGGGGTGCAAGCCAAGTGCCTCGAGGGTAAACTCCGTGGCATTCGCCTTATTTTCCCGTGAATAATGGTGGAAAGGGCATCCTCCCAGTACACGGCGACAGGGGCGGATAGCGCGAAACCGAGTTCCGACGCGTTCGTCCGGAGTGAAAAGTGAAAGACTCGTTAGTGATTCGATCGTTTACCACGATTCAAACACATCACAGCGGGATCAGCGAGCGCCGGGTCGACGGTCCCACAGCGCTTCCGCCGTACGGAGGGCGGACACCGTTTCCGCGACATCGTGAACGCGAACGATATCCGCGCCGCGTTCCGCGGCGACGAGGTGAGCAGCGAGACTCGGCGCAATCCGTTCCTGTGGCGGCTGCTCGACGATTTCGTTCGTGAACGACTTGCGTGACGCGCCAACGAGAACCGGATAGCCGAGCGCGCTGAACTCGTCGGTTCGAGCGATGAGTTCGAGATCGTCGCCCGGGCCCGTCGCGAATCCGACCCCGGGATCGAGAACCAGCTGATCGTCGGCAACACCCGCGCTTCGAGCTCGTTCGACGCGTTCCTCCAGACGCTCGCAAACCGCAGCAACGATATCGTCGGCGGCTGGGGTGAACTCGGGCTCGACGGGGATATTGACCGCATCCATGAGAACGACCGTACAATCTCGGGACGCGACGAGCGATCGCATCTCGGGATCGTCGAGTCCGTTCTGGTCGTTGATGATGTCGGCACCGGCGTCGAGGGCCGCCTCGGCGACCGCCGGTTTGTACGTATCGACGGAGATCGTCGCCTCGATATCGGGATCGTCGACAATCCGCTCGACGACGGGAGCGACGCGCGAGAGTTCCTCGTCAATCGAAACGGGATCGGCACCAGGACGAGTGCTTTCGCCACCGATGTCGATGATAGCCGCTCCCGCTTCGTCGATTTCTCGGGCGCGTGCGATCGCGTCCGAAACCGCAGTGTAGCTGCCTCCATCGGAGAACGAATCCGGCGTTACGTTCAGAATACCCATCACCTGCGTTTTGGGCGTCCGACCCACTGCCTGCGTCGAAGTCATGTCGATACTGTCCCTCGATGATTGACGAGGATAAGTGCGATGGATTCGCTCGCATCCGTCAAGGTAACGACCATATTGTCAGCTCTGTATTCATATCATTGGTAGTATTATTATTGGGAAACGCGTTCAACCGACGGATCACTCGTGGCATTCCCCTCCTTCTCCAGTACGAGTTCAGTTGTCGGGGACCGCTTGCGCCGTGTGTCGGTCGTCGCTTCGCTGCGACGATCCGTCCCGTCACAGGCGATCGCTTCGAGAGCAGCGGCGTGAACTCGTCTCTATCTCGGCGTAGATACCGGTTGTCGAAAACGGTCTCGGTTCGGGATGACGAGTGACTTCGGTGTTCACAGTATACGAGAGGCGAAACGAATGGCCATATTCTCACCGGTGTGTCTTCTATACAAAATATATAAATAACGTAAATATATCACTTTCAATGGAACGGAAACTATGAAGTTCGAGATTGTATTGCGATAATCCATGGCATCGGAAGACCGCCATCCCGAGAAGTCAGCCCGAAGTACCGTCTCGCGGCGTGGATACCTCCGCCTGGGTGCCGTTGCGACCGTTGGTGTCGGGACGCTCACAGCGGTAGACGAGTATACCCGGTCCGCTGGCGCGGTTTCGACGGCCGATCCATCACCAGCCGACTCGGAAATCGGCGGTGGGGCGGAGTACTCCACCGATGTTACCGAAAACGATGCGACGACGACGGTCAACACCGACTCCGGACTGAAAACCGCGTTGCAGAACGCGAGTTCAGGCGATGTGGTCTGGGTCGACAGCGGTGCGACCATCGATATGACCGGAGAATCGAACATCGAGATTCCCTCGGGCGTGACCCTGGCGAGCGGGCGCGGAATCGACGGCTCACAGGGTGCGCTCTTGCACGTCGATAGCGGCATGAACGGCGAATCGCTGTTCCGGAGTTCCTACGAGACCGGCGTTCGCGTCACGGGGATACAACTTCGCGGCCCGTTCCCCGGGGGGTACTTCGATCCGCCGGAAGATTCGGACGAACCGGGGTACACCGAGAAAGAGTCGGCCGGAATCTTCGTGTACAACACCGAATCGAGCAGGACCGTCGAGATCGACAACTGCCACCTCTGGGGGTGGACGAGCGGTGCGGTTCGTCTCGGGGCAAACGCAAACGGCGGCACGAGTTGCCCGACCGGGACGCACGTCCACCACTGTTCGATTCACACGAACGCGATGGAACACCTCGGGTACGGTGTGGATCTGCTGAACGGCGACGAACACCTGATCGAGTACTGTTACTTCGACCTCAATCGCCACTGTATCGACGGCTTTGGGAACCCGGAAAACGGCTACGAGGCGCGATACAACATCGTCGATGATCGGACGGTGAGTCACGCCTTCGACATGCACAACTGGGCGAAGAATCGCGGCGACCGCGATGTGGCGGGGAGCACGATTCACATTCACCACAACACGTTCCGGTACGCGAACGAAGTGGAGGGCGAGCCGGACGAGTATCGCGATGGCGGCCCGCAGGAGTACATCAAGATACGAGAAGCGCCCGACGATCGGTGCGATATCGACAACAACTGGTTCCAACGCAAGGAGAAACCGCCGGCCGGAACCACCGGCGGCGATCAGTACGCGTACACCCAGACGGGCGTCTCCTCGTGGACGAACACGTACGAATCGAACAACGCGTTCGGTCCCGAGGAACCGGCCGCGGACATCGGCGCGCCGCGTACCGGGGACGGCGGTGGAGGTGGGACTCCGAACTTCGAGTACAACGGCGACGTGACCGCGATCAACGCGTCAGTTGACTCGCACAACAAACAGTCCGGGCTGCAACTCAGCGTCACGAACAACTTCGACTCGAAACTGAACATCACCGACGTGACGATCGAGCCGGCGAACGCAGCCATCGATGAACTCTCGGATCACTCGATGGAAGAGGGAACGTGGCAAAGCGAACTGTACGTCGACGCCGACATCCAGGACAGCGCCGCCGATATCAACAACGGCCTCTCGCTGCCTGGATCGATCGACCTGCGAAACGACGGTCACGACGACAGCGACCGCCGGTGGGCCGTGTTCTCGCCGGGATCGACGGGCGAACTGTTTCTCTACCAGTTCGAAGACGACGGTTCCGCCGTAGACATGGTCGGTGAAACCGTCGCGTTGACGATCGACTACTACCTGGACGACGGGAACTCCACAACCGGTTCGAAGACGCTTTCGCTCTCCCTCTGAGCCGGGCCACAACGGCTCCTGCGTTTCCACCCGATTCACGGGAGGAGGTCCCGGTAGTTTCCTCGGCCCGGCGATGACTCATACGGCAACTGGCAGTCAGTTCCGGCACACCCGCACCCCGCCCTGGATTGTGCCGGGAAATCGGCACGGCAGACCGTATCAGGGACGCAGCGATTCGAGCACCTCCGCACCGCGTTCGAGCGAGGCGGTGGGATCCGCGGGAGCGTCGTGTTCGTAGATTATCCATTCGGCCCCAGCGTCGCGGGCGGCCGTCACGCACGCTTCGAGGTCGACCTCCCCCTCGCCGAGTTCGACCGGCCGTCCGTCGGCAACGTCCTTGATATGAACGAGCGGAACGCGCCCCTCGAGTTGCTCGAGCAACACGACCGGGTCGTGCCCCGCGGCGACCGCCCACCCCACGTCGAGTTCGATCGAGAGCGACTCGTCGGTGTCCTCGATCAAGCGTTCGAAGGCGCTTCGACCGTCGTCCGCGCGACCCTGCCCCTCGACCGTGACGAACTCGTGATCGTGATTGTGGTAGCCGAGTTCGAAGTCGCATTGTTCGAGCCGGTCGGCGAGCGTTTCGAGTCGGATCCCGGTCTCTCGAACCGCGTCCGCCGTCGAGAAGTTTTCCGCGTCCAGATACGGCACGGTGAGTCGCTCGCTCCCGAGCGCCGCGTAGTCCGAGACGACGGCGTCGAGGTCGCTCTCGAGCGACTCGATGCTGGCGTGAGCCCCGGCGGCGGTCAGTCCGACTTCCTCGAGGACCGCCGCCGTCGTTTCCGGTGAGGTTTCGTCCAAGCCGGCGAACTCGACGCCGTCGAAGCTCGTTTCACCGACGCGGCGCAACATCGACGGAAGCGGTTCGTCGAGTTCACGGAGCGTGTACAGCTGAATTGCAGTTTTGACCATGGATCGTCTAATACGACAACGGTGATGAAAGTCGTTTCGTTCGGAACGACCGGTTTCCGATCGGCAGCTCGGTCCGGGAGCGAGATCGGCGTCTCGCACGGGTGACGTCAACGGTTCGGTGCCGGAAAGTACACCCGAGAAGGGTGGGAAGACGCGCGAAAAATACCGGAGACCGCTACCCCATCACGGTATAGGGGACGTACGTGACGAGTTCAGGAACGAAGATCAGGATGACGAGCGCCAGCAGGATCGGGATGTAGAACGGGATCACGGAGCGGATGACCTGTTCGAGGGAAGCGTCGGTCACTTTCTCGAGGACGAACAGGAGTGCACCGAACGGCGGGGTGAGCGTGCCGACCATCAGCGCGAGGATCATGACGATGCCGAAGTGGACGGGATCGATTCCGACGAGGTCGACGATGGGGATCAGAATCGGTGTCAGGATCGTAATCGACGCGGTGACGCTCATGAACGTGCCGATGATGAGAAACATGAGGACGAACAGGACGAGGATCAGCGTCGGATTCTCGGTCAGTGCGGTGATCTCTTCGGCCATCAGCGTCGGGAGGCCGAGTTGCAAGGCGACGAGTCCGTAGACGGTTGCGGAGGCGATGATGAACGTCAGCGAGAAGGTTTCGACGGTTGCGTCCGAGATTTCGTCGACGAGGTTGCCGACGTTCAGCTGTCCGGAGAGGAAGCCGTAGGCGATAACGTACACGACGGCGACCGCGCCGGCCTCCGTCGCGGTAAACCAGCCGCCGAGGAGGCCGCCGATAATGATAACGGGGATGAAGAGCGCGATGACGGAAGATTTGAGCGTTCGAACGAGATAGCGGAGGCTGAACGGCTCACCGCTGTCGTAGCCGCGTTTGCGGACGATGAGGAAGACGAACGCGAGCAGCATGAGTCCGAGGAGGATGCCGGGGAGGATGCCGCCGAGGAATAACTGGCCGATCGATTCCTCCGCGAGGACGGCATAGAGGATGACCGGAACGCTCGGCGGGATGATCGGTCCGATAAGCGCCGAGGAGCCCGTGACGCCGAGCGAGATGTCCCGTTCGTAGCCGTAGTCGCGCATCGCGCTGTACTCGACGCGGCCGAGACCGGCTGCGTCCGCCAGTGCGAGCCCGGACATCCCCGAAAAGAGGATGCTCGCGACGACGTTTACGTACGCGATTCCGCCGCGGAACTGTCGAACCGCAGCGTTTGCGACGTCGAAGATATCTCTGGTCATGCCGGTTGCGTTCATCAGCCGCCCGAGCAACACGTAAAACGGGATCGCAAGCAGGACGAAACTGTTGACGCCGTTGAAGAGGCGGCTGTTGATCAATCCCGGGTCGAATCCGGTTCCGACGCCGGGGACGAGCATGACGACGATGCTCGTCGAGAGCATCGCGATGGCAACCGGAACGCCGAGGCCGTACAGGAGAAACAGCGGTCCCAGAAACAAGATTGCGAGGAGCAGAAGTTCGTTCATTCCGATCGGACCTCCCGAAGGCGCTTCCAGAGGGTCGTCCCGCGGACCTCGTCGCTGACGAGGTGCCACAGTTTGATCGACTCGTTGACGAGCATCAGTCCGAGGCCGCCGGCGATCAGCAGGAACATCATACCGAGCGTTGCCCACGAGAGGCCGACGATTTGGGTATCCAGGTTGCTGATCCCGCCGAGGACGAGGTGGTAGACGACGACCGCGAGCGTCGACACGACGACGAGGAGGACGAACACGTCGACGGCGTACTTGACCCGCGGATACCGCTTCCCGACGCGATCGAGCAGGAACTCCAGTTTGATGTTTTCGTTGTTGCGAGAGGCGATCGCCGCGCCGAAGTACGTCCCGACGATCAACGCGAACCGGCCGACCGGTTCCGTCCAGTACCAATCCAGTGGCAGGTCAAGGAGGCGAATCGCGACCTGCAACGTCGCCATGAGGATGGTCGTCGCGAAGATGAGTCCACCCGCGTAGAGAACGAGTGTATCGTACAGCGTATCCTGTTTCAACCCGAGTCGCTGATCGATCTCCATACACTACGTGTTACCATACCATAGATTATGAAAGTACGGGGTCACGTCACGCACTGTATTGCCGGTCGAACCAGTGGCCGAGGCGCGGTTGCGGCGGTGGGAGGAGAGCCGCCACCGGATCTCTCACGGGAACCGAACCGTCAGATCTGCCGCCAATCATCCCACTCGCCGGCCCAATCGCCGAACATCTCCTCGACGACGGGCTCGGCGGCGTTCCGGAACGCATCCTGATCGACGTCCTCGACGATTTCCATGCCGGCGTCCTCGAGTTCCTGAAACAGGGTCTCCTCGTTTTCCCGCGCGTCGGCGGAAATCTGCTGTGTCGCCTCCACCGACGCCTCGTCGACGAGTTCTCGATGCGCGTCGTCGAGCCCCTGGTAGAACTCGTCGTTCATGTACAGGGCACCGACCTGGACGTGGTGGCCGGTGAGGCTGAGGTAGTCCTGGACCTCCTGGAGGTTGAACGAGTGGATCTGCGGAACGTCGCCCTCGGAGGCCTCGACGACGCCGGTCTGGAGGCCGCTGTACAGTTCGTCCAGCGAGACCGGCGTCGGGTTGGCACCGATTTCGCTCCAGATGTCGACCCACTCGTCGATTTCGGGGAGTCGCAACTCGATGCCGTCGACATCGCTCGGCTCGCGAACCGGCTCGTTCGACGTGAAGTGTCTGAGACCGCGGTAGATCCACTCGCCCATCATAAACTGGTTGCCGTCCGAGCGCATCTCCTCGTGAGCGGGTTGGAAGTCTTCGTGTTCGGTCACCCGCGTCAGATGCTCGTAATCCTCGAAGACGACGGGGATGTTAACGAACGAGTAGTCCTCGGCGTACATCATGTACGGCCACCGCGAGTCGGCGTGGGCCTCGACCGTCCCCTCCCGACAGAGGTCGGAAATTTCCTCCTCGCCGCCGTAGGCTCCGCCCTCGGAGACGGTAACTTCGAGTTCGTCGTCGCTTTCCTCCTCGACGATCGACTTGAACTCCTCGGCCGCGTCGACGACGACGTGACCGGGTTCGTAGGTGCTCGCGATCGTGATCTCGTTGCCCCCGCTGCCGCCGCCCAGACAGCCCGCGACCGCCGTCAGACCGACGCCGCTCGCGCTCACAGCAGCCTGTTTGAGGACGGTCCGCCTACTATGGTAATCACTCCCATGAGCCATACGTAGGTGGTCACGATCGGTCGTGTTAATACTTTGGTTGCTTCTCACGAGCGGCGACCAAGGGCGTCGAAAACCGTTTGTACCGGTCTCGTCGTACCAGTTCCTACGGATCACGCACTGGTCGTCGTCGCGGCCGAGTACGACTGCAAGCACGTCTTCATCGCGGGTGACAAGCGATCGCCGACCGGCAAGGCACTCTTCGGTGACGAGGCACAGTCCGTCCTCCTGCACTTCGACGGCCCGGTGACGGCGCTCATCGGCTACTCCCCGCCGGCAGGTTTTTGCTGACCGGGATCACAGCACACCGTATGGCTGAGACAGCGACCGCCCTCGTGATGCACGAAGCCCCACACCAGGGATCCGTCGACGAACTCGCGGCCGCGGTCCGCGATCGAAATTCGGAGATTCCGCTCACGAAGGCCTACAGTTACGAGGACTCGAAACGAGCGCTGCAGGACGAAGGCACGGAAATCGTCATCACGCGGGCGCTTCCCGACGAACTCCTCGCGGAGGCACCCGCAGTGCGCTGGATCCAGGCGCTTAGCGCCGGCGTCGATCACTACGACATCGAACGGCTCCGCGACCGGGGCATTCGCCTGACGAACGCCTCCGGCGTCCACGCAAACCCCGCCGCGGAGCAAGTTCTCGGGTACATGCTGCAGTTCGAGCGAAATCTCCGGCGGGGCTTCCGTCAACAGACACGACGGGAGTGGCGCCACTTCGGCGGCGGCGAACTCGCCGATGGAACGCTCGGCGTCATCGGCGTCGGCGAAATCGGCGGGCGCATCGCTGAACTCGGGTCGGCGTTCGAGATGACGACGCTCGGCCTCCGGCAGTCACCGGATCGCGGTCACGACGCTATCGACGAGATGTTCGGGCCGGACGAGTTGCACGCGCTCCTCGCACGCTCCGATTACGTGGCGCTGGCCTGCCCGCTCACCGACGGGACCCACGGCTTACTGAGCGCTCGCGAGTTCGAGTCGATGCCCCAGCACGGCGTGGTGCTAAACGTGGCCCGAGGCGAGATCATCGACGAACCGGCGCTCATCGCCGCGCTCCAGAAGGGGACGATCGGCGGTGCGGCACTCGACGTGCAGCGCCGGGAGCCGTTACCGGCAGACTCGCCGCTGTGGGATCTCTCGAACGTCATCATCACGCCGCACATGGCGGGGTCGACGCCGAACTATCTCGACCGCTGTGCGGATATCTTTGTGTCGAACTACGACCGGTACGTGCGTGGCGAGACCGACGAGTTCGAAAACCAAATCGTCTGAGGACCGGCGCTCATCGGTCGGTCGTCGATCCGCAAGTCGCTTAGTCGGATCGAAGACACCGGTTGAGGCCGTTGAGGTACCCGACCGCTTGGGCGCGGCCTCGGTGGCCCCAGTCGGTGTCGCCGACCACATCGGGAACGTGGTCCGGAACGACGACGCCGCTGAAGCCGACGTCGTGGAGCGTCTGCATGACCGCTCGTTCGTCGAAATTGCTGTTCTCGTCGTCCAGGAACGTCTCTTTGAACGACGGCCAGGTTCCGACGACATCGCGGAAGTGGACAAAGACGATGTCGTCACGCTCGCCGAAGGTTCGGACGACCTCGTCGACAGCGACATCGGGCATCTCCGAAAAACACCCCAAACACAGCTTCAGGCCGTGGTTGTCGCTCGGAACGGCGTCCATCGCGCGCTCGAACGCCGACACGTCGCGAAAGAGCCGCGGAATCCCGCCCAGCTGTTCGACCGTCGGCGGGTCGGCCGGGTGTAACGCCATCGTGACGCCGGCCTCCTCGGCTACCGGGAGGACTTCCGCGAGGAACCGTTCGTAATGCTCCCAGAGTTCGGCTTCGGTGAACTCCCGCTCGAGGTTCTCGACGGGTTCGTACGGATCGTCGAGCGACTCGATATCGAACTCGCTCGAGGCCGCACCGCCGCGAACGGGCGTCGACTCGGACGTGCGCATCGGAACGACGCCGCGAGGGTTCCACTGGTAGCCGAGGATCGGCACGTCGGCCTCGCCGAGATTCCGAACGAGTTCCGTAATCGTCTCGAGTTGGTCGTCCCTCCCCGCTTTGCCGAGCATAATCTTCCCGTAGACGTTGTAGTTCAGCGATTGGATGCCCATGAACCGAAGGCCGTGTTCGGCGGCTCGCTCGCGCGCCTCGACGAGTTCCGAGACAGACGGGACGACGCCCTCGTCGATCGTGATCGTCGTCTCGTCGTCCGAGCCCTCGTCGGTGAAGATGTCGCCGCGGGGCAGCCGGTGGTCGACGAAGACGTCGTCGACGCCGATCTGTTTGCAGTACGCGAGCCGGTCGTCCGCGAGCGTCCGCGTCCGCACGCCGACGCGCATCGGCAGGTCGGCCGTCGTCGCAGGAGTGGGTCGTGTCATCTACGGTGAACTCGTCCTCGTATCGGACCAAATAGCTTCCGACGAGTCGCAATCGACCTCGACAGCGGTACTCGCGTCGATGGCACGGCTCCAGGTGCCCGGCGCTGACGATTACGTCCGGTCGCCGCCCGCACTAGCCACCGTCCTCGACGGGTTGCCACGGCGGCTCGTCGACGCCGTGCGTTTCGGCGAGTTCGGAGAGCGTCGCTCGGACGCCGGTGCCGATCGGAACGCCGTCCCGTTCACGCCGTTCTTTCGTCCGTGCCTCCGGTTCGCCGGGAAGCAACACCTCGTCGAACTCGGTGCGGGGCGGCGTCGATTTGAGTTCCGTCGCCATGACGGACAAGCGCTCTTTGAACGCCTCGGGGTCGGTAAACGCGGAGACGTCGATCACCCCGATCATGTGTCCCAGGCCGGCCGGCGTCGTCATATCGTCGTACATCGTCGGCACGTCGTCGCCGAACGCCGTATCCAGGAGGAGGCCGCAGAACGCGTCGACCACCAGGCCGAGGCCGTAGCCCTTCGGCCCGGCCATCGGTCGGAGTGCGTGGAACTCCTCGGGGTCGGTAACGGGGTCGCCCGATCCGTCGACCGCCCACTCCGGCGGGATCTCCTCGTCTTCTTCCGCCGCGAGGATGACGTTTCCCTTCGCGGTCACGCTCGTGGCCATATCGAGCGTGACCGGGTAGCCGAGGTTCGAAGGCAGTCCGACGGAGATCGGATTCGTCCCGAAGTACGGATCAGCGCCGCCGAACGGTGCGACGTTCGGGCCTGCGTGGGTCATCCCGATCCCGATGTAATCGTGGTCGGCGGCGACGTTCGTGTAGTACGAGGCGGTGCCGAAGTGGTTGCTATTGCGGACGCCGACGAAAGCACAGCCCGTTCCTGTCGCACGTTCCATCGCCGCTTCCATCGCTCGAGCGGTACCGACCTGTCCGGGACCCCCATCGGCGTTCAGAATTGCCGTTCCCGCCGCCGTCTCCTCGATCGTCATGTCGGGCTCCGTCTCGATCCCCCCTGATTCGATGCGTTCGACGTAGGGGTCCAGCCGAACGACGCCGTGCGTGTCGATGCCGCGAAGATTCGCGTCGACGAGCGTCTCGGCGACCGTGGCAGCGTGAGACGCGGAGAGACCGGCCGCTGCCAGCGTCCGCGCGGCGAACGTTTCGAGGGCGTCCGGATCGGCCCGGACGGCGACGGACGAGTTCACCGTCATCTTACGCGTACCCGCTGTCGACGATTCGCGCGTAGTACGTTTCGGCCCGCTCCTTGTCCGAGTCGGAGAGATCGACGAGCGGTTCCCGAACCGGTCCGCCGACGAGGCCGGCGAGATCCATGCCGTACTTGACCGCGGGCACGTTGTTGGCGGCCGCGAACGGATTATTCGGGCCGGATTCCGCCCGCAGGTTCTCGTAGGGCCGGATGCGGTTTCGGATGCGTCGCGCCCGCTCGAAGTCCTCAGCCTCGATCGCCTCGTGCAGCGCCATCGAAGCGGCCGGCGCGAAGTTTCCGATGCCGGTCGTGAATCCCTCGGCCCCCTCGAGTGCGAACGACGGAGCGAATCGCTCCGCGATGCCGTTGATGCAGACGAACTCGTCGTCGACGCGATCGACGAGGTGGGAAAACGCCTGGATGTCGTTAACGGCGTACTTGACGCCGACGATGTTCTCGACCGTCGAGAGGGATGCGATTGCGTCGTCGCTGAGTTCGGGGCCGCGTTTGTACATGACCACCCCGAGGTCGGTTCGCGCCGCGATATCGCGGTAGTACCGCCTGACCCCTTCCTCGTGGAGGTACGTGTGATCCGGGTGCATGATCATGATCCCGTCGACGCCGATCTCGTCGTAGGTGCGTGCCAGATCGACGACGTTTTTCGTGCTGCCGGCTGCACCGGCGACCACGGTGCTATCGCCGGCGACGGCGTCGACCGTCGATTCGACGACGCCGATGCGTTCGTCGCGGGTTAGCGAGTAGTACTCGCCGGTGTTGCCACACGGGATAAACAGCGAGCCGTTCGCGGCTTCGATCGCCTCGAGATTGGTTTCGTACGCCTCGTACTGCACGTCTCGTCTATCGTCGCTGAACGGAACGGCTGTGGTAAATGCGACGCTCCGAAGCCCCGCTTTCAGGTCTTTGTAACTCATCCACATACGACGTGTCACAACCAGCGTAATATGGCTTGTGGCTCAGGCAACCACGGGTCCGTCGCAGAGGATCTGTCGCATCGATTCACCGGAGTTGCCATCGAACAGGAAATCGATACTGTCGAACGCGATCGTAGCTACGAGTACTGCGTGTTGAGTTCGATGACCCTCGCGACGTTCGTGACGAGCGTCGGGAGTTCCTTTTCGAAGTACTCGCCGCTGGCGCGCTTCGTCGGGACCGTCACGCTCAGACCGGCAATCGTCTCGGGGCCGCATTCGATCGGGGCGGCGACACAGCAGATGCCTTCGATCCGTTCCTCCCTGTCGTAGGCGTACCCGCGCTCGCGAATCGTCTCGATGCGCTCCCGGAGTTCACCTCGGTCGACGACGGTGTGTTCCGTTCGCGGTCGTAGCTCGCTGTTCGACAGGATCTCCTCGACGCGGTCGTCAGGGAGGACCGAGAGGATGGTTTTTCCGACCGCCGTAGAGTGAAGCGACACGCTCGTCCCGAGTTGTGAGTCCGTCTGGACGTATCGGTGACCGCGCGATTGGTAGAAGTAGATGCCTTCGCCCTGGTACTCGACGACGACCTGGGCGCGTTCACCGGTTTGATCGACGATATCGTCGATTTCCGCCTTCGCCGCCCGGTACAGATTCTGGTACCGATCGGTGCTTCGGGCTGCGCCACCGAGAGTCAGGAACGGCAGGCCGACGTGATACTCATCACCGATCCGAAATAGGTATCCCATTTCGGTGAGCGTCTGGAGGTGAGCGTGCACCGTACTCTTGGAGTGACCAAGCGTCTTCGCGAGTTCGGAGACGGTCGCACCGTCGGTCGACGAAATCCGTTCGATGATCGTGAACGCGGTGCGCGTCGACTTGATCTGTTTCCGTTCTGTCGATCCCATGAGGGTGTCAATCACACCCGCGGTAATATAATTATCGCAGCAGTTCGACACTGTCGAACGGGGTCGAGCGCGGAGACGGGAGCGCATCGCGAGTACCACGATGGATTACGAATGTACGGTTGTAAATATAGTGTCGGTTTCCCTTCGATCGTGATCGGCGTTCGCTCCATATATCATGGATCCATCCGTTGGCAGCCGAACGAGATGAGTTACGGCCACTACTGAATCCGTTCCGATTTGGAAATAGTTCCGCGAGTGCTCCTGTGAGCGCGGTATTACTGGCACTACGAACGATCGGTCCGCGATATACGGCCGTCCCGACTGCGAACGCCTCCGTCACTGGCGTTTCCTATTGGATCGCCCATAGATAGACTGGTTCCGGTGAAATCTCCCTCGGCGACCACGCCCCCTCGATTAGACGTCGACCTTGGGAATATTCTATGATACGTGGATTTATCTGGTGGAGGGGAGAACAACGATCAATGGCCGACAGTCAACTGCTGACGACGACCGAAACATCGCTGGCGGTAATCGAAACGATTCAAGAGCGAGACGGGGCGACGCCGGCGGAGTTGGCGGCAGCACTCGATCTCTCCGAGAGTACAGTGTACAAACACCTCTATACCCTCGGTAAACACGGCTACGTCGTCGCGACCGGCGATACGTACCGACTCGGCGGCCGGTTCTATCATTTCGGGATGTACGTTCGAAACCGCAGCAAGATCTACGAACTCGCGGGAAAGTACGTGATCGAACTCGCAGAGCAATCGAACGAGGAATCCGACTTCGGCATCGAAGAAAACGGCCGCATCGTCACGCTGTTCGACTCGGTCGGCAGCTCAGCGACTCCGAGTTCGCGACTCAACAACTACGAATACATGCACACGACGGCGATCGGAAAGGCGATCCTCGCTCGCCTTCCGCCGTCCCGCATCGACCAGATCATCGGCCGCTGGGGACTCCCCCGGCTCACCGACCAGACGATCACGTCCCGAGAAGCGCTGGACGACGAACTCGCACGGATTCGAGAGCGAGGCTACGCGATCAACGACCAGGAGTCGATCCCCGGAAAGCGCGTCGCCGGCGTCGTTGCCGAAGACCCGTCCGGAAACATCATCGGCGGCTTTACCGTCTCCGGACCGGCCTATCGGATCGAAGACGCCGATCTCTACCGAGAATTTCCCGACATCCTCCGGCGAGTCGTCCCCGAGTTCGAAACCGAACTCGATTCGCAGGGACTCGTCTGAGCGGTGGAACCGGGCGCGTCATCGATTTCGGCTCGATCGACGAAGATATTCGAAGCGATACCCCACTGACCAATACGGATGACCGCTTTCTAGCCGGTTTTCAAAAGGTTAAAGTAGTATTGCCGATCTCGGTTGTGACTGTATGTCATATGAGGCGTTGCCGTACGGAGCACTGTCACTAGTGCCGCCGCTGCTCGCGATTGCACTCGCGATGTACACGCGGCAGGTACTGGTTTCGCTGTTCGCCGGGGTCTGGGCCGGTGCGTTGCTGATCGCCGACTGGAACCCGATCGCCGCAACAGCGTTATCGATGGACTGGATCGTCGAAGTGGTCAGATCGCCGTTCGATACGAAATTTCTCATCCTGATCATGTTCATGGGGGCGGGTGCCGCGTTCATCCACAAATCGGGCGGGATCATCGCGCTCCAGAACTGGATCGGCCACCGGGTAAACACCGCCCGCGATTCGCAAATCCTGACGTGGCTCATCGGCATCTTCATCTTCTTCGATTCGTACACGAGCACGATCGTCACCGGAAACGCGACGCGAGAACTCTCCGAGGATAACCACACGTCCCGCGAGATGCACGCATACGTACTCGACTCGACGACCTCGCCGGTGACGACCTTCGGCCCCGTTTCGAACTGGATCGGCTACCAGGTGTCGATGATCATCGTCGGCTTCGAGGCCGCCGAGTTCACGGCCGAAGAAGTCGGTCTCACCGCCTTCGGGCTCTTCCTGCAGAGCATTCCGTGGAACATCTACTGCTTTCTCGCGTTCTTCATGGTCGGCTTTATCTCGATCACCCAGCGGTTCTACGGCCCGATGTTGGACGCCGAATGGCGGTCGCGCAAGGAGAAAAAGACCAAGCGAGACGACGCGACCCCGCTCTCGGATATCGAAACCGACGTCGGCGAGCCGAGCGAGAAGAACCCGACGCTGGTTAACTTCTTCGCGCCGATTCTGACGCTGCTGGTCGTCGGACTCGTCTCGATGTGGTGGCTCGGCGGCGGCCACCAACCCGGCGTCGACATCGCGACCGCATTCCAGGAGACCGACGTCGCACTCGGCCTGCTCTACGGGTCGTTCGCGTTCATGGCCGTCGGCATGCTCGGTGCCGTCGGCTTCCGGACGATGGACCTCGACGAGGCGGGCGACACCATCATCAGCGGCTTCAAGACGATGATGATCGCCGCCGCGATCATCGTGCTCGCCTGGAGCATCGGCCACGCCGCCGAACAGGTCGGTACCGCCGAGTTCATCGTCGACGTCATGGTCGACAGCGGCGTGCCCGGTTCGTTCCTGCCGCTGCTCATCTTCGTCGCCGCGATGTTCATCGCGTTTACGACGGGGACCTCCTGGGGGACGATGGCGATCCTGACGCCGCTCGCGATCCCGCTCGGCTACGAACTCGTCGGCGTGTCGATCCTGCCGGTGCTGATGGGCGTGCTGTTCGGCGGTGCGATCTGGGGCGACCACGTCTCGCCGATCAGCGATACCACCGTCATGTCGTCGATCTTCGCCGGCTCGGACCACATCGATCACGTGTCCACGCAGATTCCGTTCGCGATGACCGCGGCCGGCGTCACGGTGGTTGCGCTGTTGCTGTACGCCGCCGGACTCACGTCGGCGCTCGTCTTGCTTCCGCTATCGGTCGTCCTCACCGCCGTCGTCGTCGTCGCGCTGAACAAACTGGACGCTCGCCGGAAGAACCTCCCCGAAATCATGCCGACCGCGAAGGCTATCGAGAACGGCACGATCGATACCGACGCGATCGAGAACGGAAATCGATCCGGTGCAACCCAGTTTAACGGAACCTACGACTACATCGCATCGATTCCGCTGACCGCGGTCGGTGTCGTCGCCGTCTATCTCGGCCTCGTCTTCGCGTTCGTCATGATCGGCCTCTGAACGCGACTCTCTCCCGGCCGTATCCAATCTGCTACGAGTTCAGTAGCCGACGGTAGACGATCCATCGGTATCGAACGCGAGGACTGGGACGAGCGACCGATCACAACTACTATACGGTCCGTTCGTCCAGTACGACGCATGGCAACGGTCCACGTCATAGCGACCGGTGGGACGATTGCGGGCACGACGAGCGACACTGGTACGGTACCGACCGAATCCGGACGCGACCTGCTAGAGGCGTATCCCGAGAGCGTCGAGCACGTCGACATCGAACTCGAGCAACTCACGCAGACGCCGAGTTCGGAACTGGCACTCGACGACCTCGTCGACCTGGCCGCACGCGTTCGCGCCGTCGCCGCCGACGTCGACGGCGTGGTGGTCCTCCACGGAACCGATACGATCGAAGAGACCGCCTATTATCTGGATCTCGTCCTCGATGTGAACTCGCCGGTCGTCTGTACCGGTGCACAGCGGCCACACGACGCGATCAGTCCCGACGGGCCGGCGAACGTTCGCGGCGCGCTCGACGCGGCGAGCCACGAGCACGTCCGATCGGGAAGTTACGTGTTCTTTAACGATCGACTGCACGCGGCGCGGGCGGTGACCAAGCGCCACAGCAGCAATCTCGCGGCGTACGGCTCGGGTAACTACGGCCCGGTGGCCGAACGGACGCCGGAGGGACTCTGGTTCTATCGTCATCCCGACAGCCTGTCGACGATGATTCCCGTCCGAGACGTGACGGCGACCGTCGAAATCGTCGCGACGTCGACGGACACGACCGGATCGCAGATCATTGATGCCGTCGATCGCGGCGTCGACGGACTCGTCGTCGACGGACTCGGACTCGGAAACGTTCCCGGCGCTGTCGCCGACGCAATTCGTACTGCGGTCGGCGACGGGATTGACGTGGTTATCACGACACGCTGTCGAGATGGGGTCGTCTCGCCGGTGTACGGAGCCGACGGCGGCGCTGCGGTGCTCGAGGAGGCCGGTGCGATGTTCGCGTCGAACCTCTCCGCGCAAAAGGCCCGAATCAAACTCCTCGCTGCGCTGTCGACCCGATCGGACCGACCGATCCGACCGCTGTTCGACGCCGCTCTATTCGACGGCCACGGATACGTCCGTTCGACCACTGGCTGGGAAGACGCCCACTGATCCTGGTCGACCGACCGCCACGCTGAGACCGATTGCTGGAAGTCAATGCCGGCGCGAACGCTCGGTCGAGGCAAGTATTGGCGAGTTCGCAGCAGATAGGGCGGGAAGTCGGTATACCTCGGATAAGAGCTTCTGGTTCATAGTGATCGCAATACCGGTCCCGAGAACGTGTCGTATAGGGAATAATATCGGACTATCATGGCCCAAAACAAACACGTTCAGTACTACTTAGTTCCAATACGCGAGCACTTCTGATGGAATGCGATCACTATCCGAGACACCCCTCGTTCGAGACGGTAAATCGATCATTCTTGCGCACGATCACGGGTTGGAACACGGGCCGACCGCCTTCTCCGAGGTTCCGGAACGACTCGATCCGGAGACCGTCTTCGAGATGGCAACCCACGACGCCGTCACCGGGTTCGCGGTGCAGAAAGGGCTCGCAGAAACGTACTATCCCTCCTACGAAGACGACGTGAACCTGCTGGCGAAACTCAACGGCACCAGCAGCCTCTGGATGGGCGAACCGTACTCACCACAGACCTGCTCGGTCGAGTACGCGCTCGAACTCGGCGCCGACGCCGTCGGCTACACGGTGTATCCCGGCACCAACCGCGAACCCGAGATGTTCGAGGAGTTCAGAAGCGTCCAGGAATCGGCCCGCGAGCACGACGTTCCGGTCGCAATGTGGTCGTATCCGCGCGGGCAGGCGTTGAAAGAACACCGCAAGCCCGACGTGATCTCGTACGCGACCCGTATCGCGCTCGAACTCGGTGCGGACGTTGCGAAGGTGAAGTATCCCCGCAGCGGCGACGCAATGGCCACGGCGGTGGACGCGGCGGGTGACGTAAACGTCGTGCTCAGCGGCGGCGCGAAAACCTCGGACGACGAGTTCCTCTCGCTGGTCGAGACGGCGATGAACGCCGGCGCGAGTGGGCTGGCCGTCGGTCGAAACGTCTGGCAACGCGACAATCCCGACCGGATCCTCGACGCGCTCGAAGCGGTCGTTTTCGACGGCGCAACCGCAGACGAAGCGCTCCCCGAGTAACGATCCTCGGGATCCGAATCTCGACGCGGTTGGCACGCGATAGCGACGTAGTGCGGTCGACCTGCCGGTTCCGCTGATTGGTACGCAGATAGCGGGCGGAAACAATCAAAACCAGATACAAATATGAACGTCACCGTGCAAGTATCCGACGAACGCACAGCTATGTTACCGGCAATGCGAAAGCGCGAGATCGTCGAGGTGGTCTCCGAGCGCGGCGAGTGTTCCGTCGCCGAACTCGCCGAGGAGATGGACTGCTCGAAGGCGACGATCCGTCGCGATCTCAGCGATCTCGAGGAACGGCAGTTGATCGAGCGATCACACGGCGGTGCCGTCCCAGCGACGACCGTCGGAAGCGAACAGACCTACGGCCAAAAGGAGGTGCAAAATCTCGACAGCAAGCTGGTCATCGCCGAGCGAGCAGTCGAGGAAATCGCCGAGAATCAAGTCGTCTTCTTCGACTCGGGATCGACGACGATGCAAGTCGCCAAGAACGTCCCGACCGACCGATCGTTCCTGTCGGTGACGAACTCGCCGGTCTTAGCGATAGAACTCGGAGAGAAAGATAACGATGTGAAACTGACCGGCGGCACGCTTCGCCACGAGACGCGGGCGCTGACCGGGCCGAGCGCAGAGCGGTTCATGGAGCGAACGAACTTCGACTTGTTGTTTCTCGGGACGAACGCAGTTGATCCGTCCGAAGGACTCATGACACCGAACGAAGACGAAGCCCGCCTGAAATCACTCATGATCGAAAACGCAGCGCGCGTCGTCCTCGTTTCCGATGGTACCAAGCTAGACAAGCGGAGCTTCGTCAAATTCGCATCCGTTGAAGACGTGGACATGTTCATCACCGACGTAACGCTCTCTGAGTGTCAGCGCGAGCCGTTCGACGCCGCCGGCGTCGAACTTATCGAGGGGGTCGGCCAGTGATCGTCACCGTCACGCTCAACCCGGCAGTCGACCACACGCTTGCGATTCCCGACCTTCCCGAGGACGGCGAAATCGCACGCACCGACGACGCACGCGTCGACCCCGGCGGAAAGGGAATCAACGTCTCGAAGTATCTCGTCGAACTCGACACCGAAACGACCGCAACCGGAATCACCGGTGACTTCCTCGGCCGGTTCGTTCGAGACAGTTTGACCGAACAGGGAATCGACAGCGATTTCGTCGACATCGAGGGCCGAACGCGGCTCAACACCACGATCCTGACCGACGATGCGGAATACAAGCTCAATCACGATGGCCCCACCGTCGACGGACGCGCGATCGAGACACTCCTCGAGACTATCGAGCACCACGACCCCGGCACTGTCGTGATCGGGGGCAGCCTTCCGCCCGGCCTCGGCCCTGGTTCCATCGACCGAATCGCTCGGGCGGGCAACTGGCGAACAGCGGTCGACGTCGGCGGAACCGTTCTCCGCGATCTCAACGCTTCCTACACGCTCTGCAAACCCAACCGAGAAGAACTCGCAGTAGCGACAGACCGCTCGATCGACTCGCTCAAAGACTGTTACGACGCAGTCGAACAGTTGCAAGCGATGGGCTACGACCGCGTTGTTGCATCGCTTGGAGCCGACGGCGCAATCCTGGCAACACCGGACGATCTGCTGCACGCAGCGGCGCTGGAGACGACTGTCGTCGACACGGTCGGAGCTGGCGACTCGTTACTCGCAGGGGTACTGGCCGCGCTGGAACGCGGTGCAACGGACGAAGAGGCGCTTCGGGCGGGCGTCGCCGTTGCCGCACAGGTTGTCTCGGTACCGGGGACGACCGTCCCACCGCTCGACGACGTGCCAACGCGACTCGAATCGGTACCGGTCTCATCGCCGGAGCCCTTCTCCCGGTAAGAATGACTACGTCTGAACGCTTTGGACCCATTCATCGCCGTGTGTTCATTCCTGAACGATCACTGTCCGATACAGCAAACGGGGATCAATTGTGTCTCAAATCAGCAACAACTAGCGAATTTGAGTCGATTTTCGAGTTCATTCTGCGTGATCGGGCTTTTATTCCGTCGGTTAGAGACAGTAACGATCATACTCGAAAATTCTTTTGAATAATAGGTAGGAACTTCAGAGCGAAGCATGGCATTGACAGACAGTGCGGAGAACGCGCTCCGGTCGCACGTTACGTCCGTAAAGGAGGACGTGATGACCGGCGTGTCGTTCATGATTCCGTTCGTCACGATCGGGGGAATCTTCCTTGCAGTGGCGTACATGATCCCCGGTAACACCGAGAACGTGTTCGAAGCGACCGGGACGCCCGCTTGGTACCTGGCCGAGATCGGTAATCTGGGGCTGACGATTATGATTCCCGTTCTGGGGGCGTACATCAGCTACGGTATCGCGGACAAACCCGGATTGGCTCCGGGATTCATCCTCTCGTGGACGATCCAGCAAGAGCGGATCATCGAAGCTGCGGGGACGATCGTCGGGTTCCAGGCCGACGGTGCCGTCGCCGGGTTCCTCGGTGCGCTCGTGACCGGTCTGCTCGCCGGCTACGTCGCTCGGTGGATGAAGGGGTGGGCGGTTCCGTCCTTCATCAAACCGATGATGCCGGTATTGATTATTCCCGTCTTCACGACGGCGCTGCTGACCCCGCTCGTGATCGTCGGGCTCGGCGTTCCGATCGCCATCGTCGACGACGCGCTGACGACGTTCCTCCAGAACATGGAGGGCGCAAACGCCCTGCTCCTGGGCGCGATCCTCGGCGCGATGATGGCCCTCGACGTGGGCGGTCCCGTCAACAAGGTTGCGTACGTCTTCGCGGTCGCGCTCGTCGGCGACCAGATCCACGGACCGATGGCCGCTGTAATGATCGCGGGCATGACGCCGCCGCTTGGATTGGCGCTCTCGAACTTCATCGCTCCCCAGAAGTACTCCGCCGAAATGTACGAGAACGCCAAGGCCGCGATTCCGCTCGGACTGGCGTTCGTCACCGAGGGAGCAATTCCCTACGCGGCGGCCGATCCGCTTCGGGTTATTCCGAGCGCCGTGGTCGGGAGTTCGACGGCCGCGGCGACGGCGATGTGGCTCGGCGTGACGATGCGGGCCCCGCACGGCGGCGTCTTCGTGATCCTCCTCTCGAATAGTGGGCTCGCGTTCCTCGGCTGTATCGCGCTCGGAACCGCGGTGACCGCGGCCGTTGCGACGGCGATCAAACCCGACTTCGAACGGACGGTTGCCGACGTCGAAACGGATACCGAAACTGGAACGAGTTCACAGCCAGCGGCACAAATTAACGACTAAGACAAGTTTGTTACCATCGCTCTATACTCACGGATTACAACCAATGACCGACACACTCACCCGGAACCGAATCGAGACGCTCGCGCCGACCGACCACATCTCGCTCGAACCGCCGACCGCCGACAAGCGGGGCTACATCGAGTTCCTCCTGGATCTCCTTGTCGGCGCAGGGCGTGTCGAAGACCGTGAAACCGCGCTGCAGGCCTTGCTCGCACGAGAGGAAGAGACGACGACCGGTGTCGGTATGGGTATCGGGATTCCCCACGCCCAGACCGACGCGGTAACCGAACCGTCGGTGGCGGTCACCCGCTCGGACGACGGCGTCGACTTCGGGGCGATGGACGACGAACCTGCGCGGCTCCTCTTTATGATTCTCGTCCCCGAATCGGGAGCCGACGACCACCTCGCGATCCTGAGTACGCTGTCGCGTGCGCTCATGCACGACGAGGTCCGCCAGAACCTGTACGATGCGGAAACGCCCGACGACGTTCAGGCGGTTCTCAAGGAGGCGGTAGCATGAGTTCCGAACTCGAACGGGTCGTTACAGTCGTTCCCGAAGCGGGCCTGCACGCTCGTCCTGCCGCCACGTTCGTCGAAACGGTCACCGACGCAGACTCCGACGTTCAGATCGCGCACGCGACCGACGATGATGACGACCTCACGCCCGCAGCCAGCATGATCGCCGTCACGAGCCTCGGCGTCGAACACGGCGAAGAGATCCGGATCGTTGCCGACGGCCCGGATGCAGCGGCGACGCTCGATGCGCTCGAACGCGTGCTTACGACACCGGAAGACGAACTCGGCGGAGAGAACGCAACGGCCACAGACGCAGACGCGACCACAGACACGAATGCCTGAGCAGATGTCCCGCCGAACACTCACCGGCACCGGTGCGACGCCACGCGCTGCCGTCGGCACGGTCGTCTGGTACAGTCGAGACAGCGACCTCGGAGACCCCGACGAGACGAGCGTCGATCCGCCAACCGAACTCGAACGGTTCGAGGACGCGCGCGAAGCCGCCCGCGCGGAACTCGAAGCCGAGCGCGAGCGCACCGCCGAGCGGGTCGGCGAGCAAGAGGCCGACGTGTTCGACGCCCATCTACAGTTCCTCAACGACCCGCAGATCGAATCCGGCGTCTCGAGCGGCGTCGAGAACGACTTGCCAGCCGAACACGCCGTCAAACGAGCCTTTGCCGACCCGATCGAGCAGTTCCAGGATATGGACGGACGGATGGCCGAGCGGGCCGACGACCTCCGCGACGTTCGCGACCGCCTGATTCGGCTGCTCACCGGCAGCGAACGGGTCGATCTCGGCGACCTCCCGGACGGGGCAGTCGTCCTCGCCGAGCGACTGACTCCAAGCGATACGGCACAACTCGATCCGGGCCGAGTTGCCGGGTTCGCGACCGTTACCGGCGGCCGAACCTCCCACGCGGCGATCTTCGCTCGATCGCTGGCACTCCCGGCCGTCGTCGGCATCGGCGACGAACTACACGAGGTCGAGGAAGGGGCGACCGTCGTCGTCGACGGGGAAACCGGCGAACTCTGTCTCGATCCGAGCGACGAGCACCGCGAGGAGGCGATGGCCACCGGCGAGGTCGACGTTCGAACCGACCCCGTAAGCACGGCCGACGGTCGTGCCATCGAAGTCGCCGCAAACGTCGGCCAACCCGCCGAACTCGACGGCGTCCGAGCACAGGGCGCGGACGGAATCGGCCTCTACCGCACGGAGTTTCTGTTCCTCGACCGCCAGTCACCACCCGACGAGGACGAACAGTACGACGCGTACACGACCGCCCTCGAGACGTTCCCGGACGGGCGCGTGATCGTCCGCACGCTCGACATCGGCGGCGACAAGCCGATTCCCTACCTCGACCTTCCCGACGAGGAGAATCCGTTCCTCGGCGAACGCGGGATCCGTCGCTCGCTCGACTCCGACACCGAACTCTTCGAAACCCAACTGCGCGCGCTGCTCCGCGCAGCCGCCGACGGCGACGGAGAACTCGCCGTCATGTTCCCGCTCGTCACGACGGTCGATGAACTCGACGCCGCACTCGAAACCGTGGGCGCAGTTGCAAAGCAACTGGACGCGGAAAACGTCGCCCACGCCGTCCCCGAACTCGGCGTGATGATCGAAACCCCGAGCGCCGTGTTCGCCGCACCGGAACTCGCCGAGCGAGTCGACTTCCTCAGCGTCGGTACGAACGATCTCACCCAGTACACGATGGCCGCCGCACGCGGCAACGAAAACGTCGAAGCGCTCAGAGACCCGACGCAGCCGGCCGTTCTTCGCGCCATCGAACGAACCGTCGACGCGGCCCACGAAAACGATGCGTGGGTCGGCATGTGCGGCGAAATGGCCGGCGACCCCGACCTAACCGAACTCCTCGTCGGACTGGGATTCGACGAACTGAGCATGAGCGCCGTCACCGTTCCGGACGTAAAAGCAGCCGTCCGATCGATTCACACCGACGATGCGGCCGCGCACGCAACGCGCGCACTCGACGCAGCCACCGGAGAGCAAGTACGTACGCAGCTCAACGAGTAACTCGCCTACTGCAACCTCACGACACCACACAGCCATGAAACTCATCGCAGTCACGTCATGTCCAACCGGTATCGCACACAGCCAGATGGCAGCGGAAAACCTCGAGACGACCGCCGAAGACCGCGGCCACGACATCAAAGTCGAGGTCCAGGGCGCAATGGGTGCCGAAAACGAACTGACCGAGACCGACGTTCAGACCGCTGACGCAGCGATCATCGCCGCAGATACGGCGGTCAGTCAGGATCGCTTTACGGACATCGTGCTGATCAAAAGCGCCGTCAAAGAAGCCGTCAACGACGCCGGCGGACTCATCGATCAAGCGGTGCACCAAGCCGAAGCCGGCGAAACAGGCGTTAGCGCTGTCGGGTCCGAGAGCGGAGCGACCGCCGAATCCGAAACCGAACAGGCGGGTTCGGCAACCGCCGAATCCACGGAACAGCTCGGCGGCGACCCCTCCAAAGGCCTCTTCGCCCGCCTCAAGCGGTTATTCTCCTAATGGAACGGCTCGACTCGATCCGACGAGGGGCACGGAGACCGCAACCACACTGCAACCACACCTCCCGAAAACACCCGACGAAATCGATGACACTGACCGACGTACGCACACTCCTCGATGAACTCGCGGCGATCGCACCCGCCGTCAGGACGGAGTTACGATCGGCCGCCAACCGGGGGAAAACAGCGACGGAGAACTCGAGCGGTGACGACCAATCAGTCGCGGATCTGGCGATCAATCGCCGGTTTCGAGAGCGATTGAGCCCGCTCGACGCCGTCGGTGCGTTCGCCAGCGAAGAGTGCGAGAGCGTCGAAGAAACCGGCGAGGGATACAGCGTCGCCATCGATCCGCTCGACGGATCGTCGAATCTACAGTCGAACAATACCGTCGGGACGGTCATTGGCGTATACGACGCACCGCTTCCGGCCAGCGGACGGAATCTGATTGCCAGCGCCGTTCTCCTGTACGGACCGATAACGACGATGACGACCGCCGTCGACGGAACTGTAACGCAGTATACGATCGACTGCGGCGAGATGGTCGATTCCCGTCCGGTGACCGTTCCCGATAGGGAACGGATCTGCGGATTCGCCGGAACGACGAGCGAGTGGTCCGAGCCGGTCCGGTCGTTCTGGCGGGAGCTAACCGACGAATGCAAACTTCGGTACACCGGTGCGATGGTCGGCGATATCGCGCACCTCCTCGTCGACGGCGGACTGCTCGGGTATCCCGAGCGAACAGCCAGTCCGAACGGGGATCTTCGACTCCAGTACGAGGTGAATCCGATCGCCCACCTCGTCGAAACCGCCGGCGGACGGTCGTCAACCGGTCGCGGGTCGCCGCTCGATATCCAACCCGACGGATTGCATCAGCACGTTCCGGCGTACTTCGGGACACCAGCCACGATCGACACGTTGGAGGCTCATCTCGAGAGTGCCAGCCAAACGGACGAGTGAGAGACCGCCGCGAGCGGAAGACGAACTCCCATTCTAATGTAGAGATCCCAATGTGTCACAGTCGACCGCGAGTCCATCCGCAGAGCGCAAATTAGCGGGTGTAAGCGGGTAGAAAACGGTACGATACCGTTCTCATAGAATCGAATACGCACAATTACGAGAGGGTCAAAACCCGCCCTTAGGTTTATACCATATGGAGATAACCATTAGATATGGTAGGAAAATTCTACGAAGATTTTTCCGTCGGAGATACACAGGAGTTCGGCAACTATACCGTCGAAAAAGAGGAGATCATTGCATACGGGAAGAAATACGATCCCCAACCGTTTCATACAAACGAGGATGCCGCCGAAGAGTCAGCCTTTGGCGGACTCATCGCGAGCGGACTCCTCACCGCGGGGATCGGGCAGCGAATGCTCGTCGAGAATTTCATTCACGGATCTCGTGCGAGAGGGTCGCTCGGTATCGATAACTTGCGTTGGCGACATCCCGTTAGACCCGGAGATACGCTTTCGATGAAGACGGAGATAGTTGAAAAAGAGATCTGGAACGACGACTACGGAATTGTCAGCGTTAGTATCGAGATACGCAACCAAGAGGGTGAGATAGCCGCATCGCTGATCGGACTGATTAGATACGAAAGAAGGGAAGAACGAGAGTAAGAGAGCGCTTTCCTATCGAAAACCAATAGGAACGTAGAATACGGTGCAATACACTCAGGACCGGGGTGTAAAATCAGCTATTGGGGAAAAGTTCAGTGATGTGTCTCCTTTATATTCATATTTCTATTTAACAATTTTGAGTGAACTGATATATAGTAGAATGTTGACTCTGGATACGATACGTATGAAAAAAGAGAGCCCAACAGTAGCGAGATACCGAGAGCGGGCATCTACCGTGATAACGGACGCTGGCGATGGCCCGCCGATCGTATTTGCCCACGGCATGCTAACGGATCGGACGTTATTCAACCACCAGCTCGCAGCGTTATCGGATAGCTATCGAACGATCTCTTACGACTTGCGAGCGCGAACCGACCGCTATAACGAATCCTACGACCTCAAGGATCTCGCCGCCGATCTCAACGCATTACTCGACGCGCTACACATCGAGTCGGTTGTATTAGCCGGGATTTCCATGGGCGGATTTATGGCGCTACGCTTTGCGGAACACTATCCGCAACGAGTAAACGGCCTCGTTCTCATCAACAGTATGGCCGAACCGCATACGGAGGCCGAACGAGAAGAATACAGCGCCCTTGCAAAACGAGTTCTCGACGAAGGCGTGCAATCCGAACGCGTCCGCCACATCGCTCGGACCAAAATGTTCGGAGAAACGACACTGGAAGATAACCCTACTATTGTTGATCATTGGGAAAAGCGGTGGATGACCTATCCTCACGAGTCAGTTTACCACGCTATGCACTCGTGGATTGATCGGTCCGATTACACACATAAGCTTCCAAATATCGAAATTCCAGTGTTATCTATCCACGGAAAAGAAAATACCGTTCTTGCTCCGAAACGTACGGAATCAATGCTGAATACCCTTCCTGACGCGCGTCAAACGGTGGTATCTGCAGCAGGACACAGCGCCCCGGTGGAACAGCCAGACGAGGTAACTGACGCCATTCGCGAGTTCCTATCAGAGGGAATATTATAGTGTATATTTTTGTGAGAGAGTGTTATCGTAGTTTCATCTCTCCTGCTGGGCGGAATACGTATAGATAGCTAGTATAATATTTTATTTTGGAAATATAGAATGGAGTACCTCTGAATAGAAGCGACCCGTAGGACGACCACACACGAGTGGATCGTATTCACCATAGATTTAATGTACTATTGTTCGAACATAGCATATGGCACGACCAGAACGTATTGTCGATATCCGCGCCCACACCGGCGAGGGTCCGATATGGCACCCGGACGAGCGCCGGCTGTACTGGGTCGACATCCCGGCGGGACGGCTGTACGAATACGACCCAGCGGCCGACGACTGCGAACTCGTCTACGAAACGACCGAGCGGCCGCTCGGCGGGACCACGGTCGAAGCCGATGGCGCATTGCTCCTGTTCACCCACGGAACCGTTCTCCGATTCGACCCGACGACGGCCGCCGTAACCACGGTCGCCGAACTCGAAACGGAGACGCGATTCAACGATGTCATCGCCGACCCCGAAGGGCGCGTCTTCTGCGGGACGATGCCCGGCGAGAACGAACTCGGAGAGCTCTACCGGCTCGACCCGGACGGCACAGCGACCGTCGTCGTCGAAACCGTCGACATCGCCAACGGGATGGGGTTTTCTCCCGACGGCGAGACCTTCTACTTCACCGAATCCGAAGCACAGCGAATCTACGCGTTCGACTACGACAGGGCCACCGGCGAACTCTGGAACCGCCGCGTCCTCCTCGAGACACCGCCAGACGATGGGGTTCCGGACGGTATGACCGTCGACGGAGACGGATACATCTGGTCCGCCCGGTGGAACGGCGGCCGCGTCATCAAATACGCGCCGGACGGAACCGCGGTCGATGAACTCGATCTTCCCGCGCGAAAGGTTTCCTCAGTCACCATCGGTGGCCCGTCGTACGACGAACTGTATCTCACGACTGCGCTCACCGACGGTGACCGCGCTACCGAGGGAGATGGGGCCGGAGCGCTCTTTCGCGTTCCTGATATCGATACCGGTGGCGTTCCCGAGTTCCGCTCGCGGATCGCAAGCGAGTGATCAGAAATCGGCAATTCGAGGCCGGAACCGGGAATAGACGGGATACCGGTATGACTAGAGCGTGATCTCGACGCAGGTTCAGAGGGCGCTCGTCGCAAAGCCGCCGTCCACCGTCAGCACTTCGCCGGTCACGAACGAGGCGGCGTCGCTGGAGAGATAGATCGCCGCGCCGATCAACTCCTCACGCTCGCCGACGCGACCGAGCGGGGTTCGCTTGTCGATCCGCGCTCGTTTCTCGGTTCCTTCGGCGTAGGTGTCCGCGTTCTGCGGTGTGATGAAGAATCCGGGGGCAATCGCATTGACCCGAACGTCGGGAGCGAGTTCTTTTGCGGAGGCGCGGGTGAACGCCTCGACGCCACCTTTCGCGGCCGAGTAGGCCGGCAGATTCGCCATCGAGAGTCGCGCCGAAAGCGAGGAGATGTTGATGATGCTTCCGCCGCCGTCCTCGGCCATCGCAGGTGCGAAGGTCTGCGTCACGCGCCGGACGCCGTCGAGTGCGACGTCGGTGACGAACTCCCAGTCATCGTCGTCGACGCCGAGGACGGTCTCGCGGGAGATCGCGCCTTGCGATGCGACGACGATGTCGACACCGCCGAACAGTTCTTCGGCGCGTTCACGGACGAGTTCGAGTGAGTCTCGGTCAGTGACGTCGCAGGTGATGCGGGCGGTTTCGGCGCCACGGTCTTCGAGTAGGGTCGCGGTCTCGTCGACTTTGTCCTCGCTTCGGCTGGTTGCAATGACATCGGCACCGTCGGCGGCAAGTCCGAGGGCGAGTGCTTGTCCAATGCCGCTGGTACCACCGACGACGATGGCACGCTTTCCCGAAACGGTAACCGGAGTGTGCGAATAATCCTCCATACGAAGGGGACTCTCGTCGGGAATCATGAACGTTTTCATCGGCACGATCGCAGAGCCGAGGGGTGTCAGGGAGAGTGGGGTGGAGAGAGCGATGGAGAAAGGCGATGTCAGGAGTAATTGTACTCGAGTTCGATCACGTTTGCAGCGCCGAGTACTGCCTCGGGGAGGGCCTCGTAAAAGCGGTCGTCATCGACCCGGTGGACCGGACAGGCCACGCTGATAGCGGCGATACTGCGGTCCGAATCGTCGGTGATCGGCGCGGCGATACAGCGGAGTCCGTTGAGGCGCTCTTCTCGGTCGACCGCGTATCGCTGGTCGCGGATTTCCTCGAGTTCAGCGTCGAACGCGTCGCGGTCGGTGATCGTTTGTGGGGTGAGTTCGGGAAGTCCTTGGTCGGCGATGATTTCGTCGACCGTTTCGTCGGGACGAAACGCGAGAATCGCTTTGCCGAGGCCGGTACAGTGGAGGCGAACGCGTTTTCCCTCGTGGGTGTCGAGTTCGACTGCGTTTTCGCCTTTCGACTGATAAAGGTAGATACCCTTGCCGTTCTTTTCGACGAGAAGGTTGACGAGTTCCCCCGTTTCGTCGGCGAGTTCGTCGACTTGCGACTGGGCAGTGTCGTAGATCGGCGTCCGATTGCGGGCGTACGCGCCGAGGCCGAGAAACGAGAGACCGATGTGGTATTCGTCGCCGTCCTTGTCGACGTACTCGTAGTTCTCGAGCGTCGTCAGGTGGTTGTGAACGGCGCTCTTGCCGATGTCGACGCGGGCTGCGATCTCGGAGACGCCAGCTCCGTCGAGTTCTTGAATGATCTCGAGGATTTCGAACGTTCGCCCGACGGTTCGTACGGGATATTTCGGATCCGCCATATGCGTCACATGCTCGTCGATCACATATAAATTATTCTGACACACAAAACGAGGTTTCGAGGCACAGAATGAAAAAAGAGCGATACAGAACGATTAGCCGAGTGCGATCGACGGTTCGCGACCTGTTCGAGTCGATCATATGCCATTGTGTGGAGAGAGCGCTGTCAGATCACCAGTCTCCGTTCTCGAGTTCGGCCGCGAGCAACATACCGTTCATTCTCGATGGGGATGAGTCTTCATAGGCGAATAGCATTCAGTTATAGAGAACAAAGACCGATACACAGAGAACTCGCGTGTGACAAGGTACCAACCGAAAGGAGACAAGGGAAACCGGCTATTGGGGCGTTTCACCGCCTCTATCGAGAGTCCCTCGCCAAAGATAAAGTATCCTTGAGAGGGCAGGGAGTACCGAAAGCCCTCGACAGATTCTTACGGATGTACTACTGTAAATGTAGAACAGGCGTCTGGTCAGTTGTATCGAGCGATTCGTCCACAAACGCGGCACTAGTCGGCCGGTTCAGTCAGGGAAACCACCGCTCAATGAGACGATCGATAATGGATGAGTGTTACAGAATAGGATTCTGTATGAATGAATAGCATTCTGAAAGACAGTCGATCAATGACATGCTATCGGAGCAACTGCAACGATTCACACTGATCGCACCGTAGTCGTGCGATTAGGTGTGTAATGACTGCTAGAGACAGCCGATAGGCAGGAAGGCACAGGAAAGAATCGCAGGAGTGACCGTATTCGAATACAGTCCAGTTTCCGGGCGAAACAGGCCAAAGTGATAGCGGATCGTTCGCCGCTGGATGGGAGCAGACTACTTCGGTGTCATAGATCGAGAGTGACCACATCCCCGCGGTCGGCGGATTCGTGAAGCGCTTCGATGATCCGCATATCTCCCAGTCCGTGATGCCCATCCGGGTAGATCTCGCGCTCACCCAGAAGGCGGTCGGCAAAGTAGTCGAACTCCTCTCTCATCTCCGCTTCGGCATCGAACGTCTCGTGTTCGACCGAAATGGAGACGTCACCCCGCGAGAGGTCCATCGAACACTCCCCGTGGAACGCCGGTTGGAGGGTAATTTGGCCCTCCGTTCCCGTAATCTTGAGCTCCGTGTCCTCGTGAGCGTGCTGACTGGCCGTCGAGATCATCTGGATATCGTCTTCGAAGACGAACAGCGACGAGGCGCGTTCGTCCGGGACGGCGTCGAACGCCTCGTGCGCCGAGATCATATTCGAGCGGACTGACACGGGCTCGCGCTGAAGGAGGTACCGCGTCGTATTGATCGAGTAGATTCCCAGATCCATCACCGACGTTCCGTACCCGCTCAGATCGGGATCGAGTCGCCACTGATCCGGATCGGGGATCATCTCGAGCAGCGGCTGACTGTTGTGGCCGTAGACCGACACCGGCTCGCCGATGAAGCCGTCTTCGATCAACTCCCGCGCTCGCTGGACGGCCGGCTCGGTGTGCATCCGGTACGCGATCATCAACGGTACGTCGGCTCGCTCGCAGGTCTCGACGAGTTCAGTGGCGCGTTCGACGGTGGCCTCCATCGGCTTTTCGCAGAGCACCGCCTTGTCCAGGCTGGCTGCGGTTGCAGCGTACTCCAGGTGGTAGGCGTTCGGCGTGCCGATGTAGACGGCATCGTACCGGTCGGCCGCGTCGCCGTCGTGGAACTCGTCGTAGCTGAGTCCGCGTTCGACGTCGTTCTCGGCGGCCAGACGGTCCGCCTTCTCGCTCGAACTGCTGACCAGGACGGTAACCTCGCCGAGTTCCGAGGATTCGATCGCCGGGAGCGCAACGTCGATGGTCCACCATCCAAGACCGATCAGGGCGTATCGAACGGTCCCCGATTCTTCGTCGGTCGTTTGCCAGGTTCGCTCGTCGTAGGTATCGATCCACTCGCGCATACAGCGTGCTATCTCGTCAGTTGATAAAAAATGATCGATGACAGTGTGTCCCAATGGCAGGGATTACGAGTTCTGTGCTGCCGTCTCGGTGTCCTCGTCGAGGGAGACGGTGACGAGCCCGTCGAAATTCAAAAGGACGCGCTGAATCCAGTCGCCGAAGATCGCCTTGCCGGTCGGCGAGCGCTTGCGGCCGGCGATAAAGATCGAATCGCAGTCGAACTCGTCGGCGGCGTTGAGCGTTCCCATGCCGTAGCCCTGCGAGAGAACGCGGACGGTGGGAGTATAGTCGATTTCGGGATCATCGAGCGTTCGCCGGACGAATTGTTCGAGCTCAGTTTCGGCGGCATCGATGATCGCTGCTTCGTCGGTGGTGCTGTCGGAGACGCCCCCGATCTCGCCGATCGAGTCGAGCCTGCGGACGCCCGGACCGATCTCTTCGGGGGTTGCAAAGGCCAGGACGATCAGGGTCGTCTCCTCGTCGCCACCGCGGGCGGACTGGGCGGCTTCGCTGAGCAGCGCGGCGTGGTTGGGAGTGTCTTCGACGACGACAAGTCCGGTTTCCATACAGCGCCCTACTGGACGGTGGATTAAATAAGCTGTCCCGAGAACGGGTGCTGGGTCGGAAAGCGGAACCGACGGTTACGCGAACCCGAACGGGTCCGGGAGCAGCGTCGAGTAGACGAGAATCATGACGAGACTCGAAAACGAGAGCACCGTCGTGAGCGTCGTCCACGTTTTCAGCGTCTCCGCCTTCGTCAGTCCGCCGATTTCTTTGACGATCCAGAATCCGGAATCGTTGAACCACGAGAAGATGACGGCCCCGGAGCCGATCGCCATCACGAGATACGCCGGATGAACGCTCATCGAGGAGACCTGCGGTGCCATAATCCCCCCGGTCGTCAACATCGCAACCGTGACCGATCCCTGTGCGACGCGGATGATCGCGGCGATGAGCCAGGCGGTTACGAGTATGCCGATACCGAAGTTCTGCAGCGTCGATGCGACCACGTCGCCGATACCGGCTTCCGCGAGCATGGCACCGAACGCACCGCCTGCGGCGGTAATCGCGGCGATGTTGCCACCGTTTCGCAGGGCGTCGGTGAGTTCGTCCTCCCAGACCGACCGCGGGAAGTCGTCCATGCGCAGGTAGGTGAGCGCGGCAATGACCGCGGCGAGGGTCAGCGAGAGGTTGACGTTGCCCATGTAGTCGGTGACCGGTTGCACGGTTTCTAACGCGGGGATCGAGTACGCCGCCGTGAGCGTGTTGACCGCAGTGCTGGCGGCGATGAATGCGACTGCGACGACGACCGGCAGAACCGACTCCGCGAACGACGGCAGGTTCGAATCCGATTTTGCCACCTGTTCTTCGAGGTCCTCGACGGTCGTTCCCATCGCGTCGCGAAGCGGGATATCGATGTACTGATTGATGAACCGGCCGAAAAGAATCCCGCTGATGAGCGCGGCCGGAATCGCGACCGCCAGCCCGATGAGGATCGTCGGCCCGAGAATCGAACTCGCCTGGTCGGGAACGATCTCTTGTGCGACCGCAAGCGGACCCGGGGTCGGCGGGACGAACGCGTGCATCGCGACGCCACCGCCACCGACGACGACGATGTACAGCGTGTAGTTATCCCCGATGCGGGCGCGCATCGCACGGGCCAGCGGGGCCATAAGATAGAACACGTTGTCGAAAAACACCGGAATGGAAAGCAGCGAACTGCTCACCCAGAGTGAAATGTCGGCGTTTCGGTCGCTGACGAACGATTGGAAGGTTCGGACGATACGGTTTGCCGCGCCGGAGTCGGTCATCGACTTCCCGATCACCGCTGCCATCAGGATCGGAATCCCAACACTGGCCATGTTGTCACCGAACGCCGTCGCGACAGAGTCAGGGATTTCACCGGCGGTGATTCCCGGAAAGAGCATCGCATTAACCGTTCCAACGAGCAGTGCCGAGAGCGTCAATCCGATGAACGTCGGTACGTCCCAGACGACCAGAAACAGGACGACGGCGACGATCCCAATACCGAAGGCTACCAGTGGTGCCGTTGCTACCATGTGCATTCGTCACAAGCAAAGACGGACATAAAAAACCATGTGTTTACGATTATTCGGTTTGCAAACATGATTGTCTCCTATAACGACTGAAGAGCGGACGAATGTCCACCATGTGCCAACAAACAAGAACAGCGTTCATCAAAATCGAACACTGGTTCGGTTACAGTGAACACGTCGAATCCTGCATTCACTCGTTCTGAAACCGGGCGAGGGCTTCTCAGATCGCGTCTCAGTTTCCTGTGAACTCTTCGGGCTGCTCGACAGCCCCATCCACGGGTTCACTGTCCCAATACTCGTGGTTCGGATCTTCGCGGAAGCACGCGACCCGTCCGTCTCCGTCATCGATCCGCCGAAGGTCCGGATGCTGTTCGCGGCACGCCTCGCGAGCGACGGGACATCTCGTGTGGAACCGACAGCCGGACGGCGGATCGATCGGATCGGGAACGTCGACCTCCCTGAGCGGCGGGTCACCAGCACCCATCGAATCGAGTTCTAGATCCGGCGTCGCCCACCGGAGCACTTCGGTGTACGGATGCCGGGGATCGTGGATGAGACGCTCGGCGGAGCCGATCTCAACGATCTCGCCGAGATACATGACGGCGATACGGCCGTCGCCGTGTTCGGCGAAGTAGCGTGCGTTCGAGAGATCGTGGGAGACGAAGAGGAACGAGGTTTCGAACTCCGACTGGAGTTCCAACATCAGATCCATGATCTCGATACGCAACGAGACATCGACCGCACTGATGGCCTCGTCGGCGAGGATTGCATCCGGATTCATCAGTAGGGCGCGAGCGAGCGCGACGCGCTGTTTCTCCCCGCCCGACAGTTGGTGGGGATACCGATCGAGGAACTCTTCCGCCGGCGCCATACCGATTCGTTCGAGCAGCGAATGCATCCGCCGCCGCCGCTCGTTCCGACCGATGTTTGGATGAGTGTGTCTGAGCGACTCCGAGAGAATATCGGCGATACGTCGGTTGGGATTGAGCGCGCTTCCCGGGTCCTGATGGATGATCTGCAGCGCCGACCGGATTTCGTCGTACGGTATCTCACCGTCGCCGTCCTTCGCCTCCCAGATGTCCTGCCCGCGATACTCGATCGAGCCGTCGGTCGGTCGCTGAAGTCCGATCAACGTCTTCCCCAGCGTCGTCTTGCCGCAGCCGCTCTCACCGAGAAGACAGACGAGGTCCTGCTCGTGAATATCGAGCGAGACGCCGTCGACCGCACGGACGACCGTCGGGTCTTTCGTGAACCGTTCGGTCAGCCCCTGTTCCTCGGTGAAATGGACCGCAACGTCGTCGAGCGAGAGTAACGGCGTCTCGCTCGTCTGTTCGGCCCGCGTTTCGACTGCCGGTTCCGACGGCTCGACGGGGGAAGCCGACTCGAGTTCGTCGTTCGCCTCGTCGAAATTGAGCTGGATCTCCTCGCGGGCGGTCGCCGGATGGTGGCACGCGGATCGATGGGTGGTCCGGTCCCGATCGACCGCGGCTAACGGCGGATCGGTCGTCCGACACTCTTCGGTCGCGAGCGGACACCGCGGTTCGAACCGGCACCCGGACGGAACGCTCACCGGGGCCGGGCCTTCGCCCTCGATGGGTTGCATCTCGTCCAGCGGCGCATCGACGTTCGGCGTCGCGTTCAACAACGCACGGGTGTACGGGTGGGCGGCGTTACCGATGATCTCGTCGCGCGGCCCGATCTCGGCGAACTGGAACGCGTAGATGATGGCCATCCGATCGGCGAGCGAGGCGACCAGCGGCAGGTCGTGGGTGATGAAGACGATCGTCAAATCGTACTTGCGCTGCAAGCGGTCGAGCAGCGTCAGGATCGATCGCTGCATCAGCAAATCGAGCGCGGCCGTCGGTTCGTCCATCACCAGCACCTCCGGATCGAGGACCATACTCAGCGCGATCAAGGCCCGCTGTTGCATTCCGCCCGAGAGTTCGTGCGGATACGAATCGAGCACCCGCTCGGGTTCGAGATACAGGTTCTCGAGGAGTTCGCGGGCGAACTCGAGTCCCTCCGAGACGCGTTTGTCGTGGGCCTTGAGCGTCTCCTCGAAGTGGGCACCGATCTTCATCGTCGGGTTGAACGAACTCATCGCGCCCTGGAACACCATCGACACTTCCTCCCAGCGGAACTGTCTGAGTTCCTCGTCGGTCAACCCGAGGAGATCAACCGGCGGTCCGTCCGGCGGATGGTATCGGATATCGCCGGTGAGGACGCCGGGATCGGGGATAGCGTCGAGCAATGCGGAAGCGAACATCGACTTCCCGCTGCCGCTTTCGCCGACGATGCCGAGGATCTCGTGCCGATCGATGCTGACGTTGACGTCCTCGAGGACGCGCGTTTCACCGTCGTACGTGACGCTCGTGTCGGTGATCTCGAAGATCGGATCTTCGACGGTTCCTCGCGAGACGACGTGATCGCTGACTGAGCTTGAACTATCGGTAGCCATATTATATCATCTCCGTTGTCGACGCGTCGGTATCCTCCGTTACGGACTCGGATTCGCCGGTGAGCCGCGTTCGAACTCGCGGGTTGAAGATGCGGTCCATGCCCTGGCTCAGCAGGATGAGCCCGAAGGCGAGGCCGACGATGGCGATAATCGGAACGAGGAGCCAGTGGAGCGCCTGCATCGAGAACAGGCCGCCCTGATAGTACGCGTTGCTCAGCGTCACGCCCCAATTCTGTCCCGAGTACGGCAGGACGCCGATGAAGTACAGCCCGACGGCCGCGAAGATCGTGTAGCGCGCGGCGAGCACGAAGTTGACCATCACGTACGGCATGATGTTCGGCAGCACGTCTTTGATGATTATGCGGGGCGTACTCGTTCCCATCGTTCGGGACGCCTCGACGTAGCTCGCTTCCCGTATCGAGAGGACCTGCGACCGTATCGAGCGGCCCAGGCCCGCCCAGTAGTTGATCGTCAGGACGACGCCGAGAAGGATCGGGTTCTCGGGACTGAGCGCGATCGCCAGCACGATGACGAGCGGCAGCCCCGGAATCGCCATGAAGAAGTCCGAGATCGTCGTGATGACGGTGTCGACCGTACCACCCTTGTATCCCGAGAGAGTGCCGACGGCGACTGCGAGTGTGGTCGCCCACACGCCGCCCGCGAGCACCATCAGCAGGATGAACGGCGTCGAGTCGATGATCAGCGCGAGCAGATCGACTCCCGAATTGGTCGTCCCGAGCGGATACTGCATGTTCTCGAACGGCCTGAGGAAGCGGTCTGCCTGGTTTGGACTGGGATCGCGCCAGAGGCCGAGCACGTCTACCAACGCCATGAAGAGGTACACGCTCAGGATGAGGATACCCAGACGAGTTCGATCGTCCGACCACGCGACGACGGCGGGCACGCGGATCTTCTGCTCGTACAGTTCGCTCAGTTGGTCGCGGCGACTCATCTCGACGTTCGAGGACTCCGAACGCCAGTCGATCCCTTCGGCGGCGGAGTCCGGTTCAGTACTCATCGGAATCACCTGCTGAGATGCGCGGGTCGATGAGCCCGTAGGTCAGGTCGGCGATGTAGACGCCGACGACGAGCGTGACCGTGATGACGAGGAAACAGCCCATCATGAGCGGATAATCGTTCGCGTTCACCGCCTGGATCATGTAGTATCCGAGGCCGGGATACGAGAAGATCTCTTCGAGCACGACGGTGCCCCCGAGGCGGAACCCGATGAGCAGGAGCAGTCCCGTGTACATCGGCAGGATGGCGTTCCTGGCGACGTATCGGGTGGCGATGCGATTGTTGGAGAGTCCCCGCAGTCTGGCGACCTCGACGTACTCCTCGCCGAGCACCTGGATCCCGTTGCCGCGCATGTTGAGCGCCGTCGATCCGATTCCGCTGATAGTAAACGCGAGAATGGGTAAGGTGGCGTGGTGGAGGACGCTCGAGAAATACGCGAGGCTGAGCGAGGCGTCGACGCCTCGGGCGACCGCGTTCCCGGTCGGAAACAGCTGGAGCTGGAACGCCAGGAAAAACAGGAAAATCACCGCGAAGATGTAGTACGGAACCGACAGCAGAAAGATCGACCCGCCGGACGTGATCCGGTCGAATCGCGAGCCCTCCCAGTACGCCTGCAGCGCGCCGATTACCACGCCGATGACGAACATCAGTATCGTCGACGTCACGACGAGGAAGACGGTCCAGGGGAGCGATCGAGCCAGTACGTCAATGACGGGTTCGTTGAGGGAGATCGACTGCCCGAGGTCCAACTGGGCGACGCCGACCATGTAATCCAGGTACTGCTGCCAGAGCGGGGCATCCGGTCTGATGTTTTGCAACGCCTCGATACGCGCGTCGACCTGTTCGGCGGGAACCCCCTGCTGGAGCAGCTCGAGTCGGAGCTGTGTGAACGGACCGCCGGGAAGCAGTCGGATCAGACCGAACGTAAGCGTCGCCACTGCGAGGATCGTCAGCGGGATTTGTGCCGTCCGTTTGAGGTAGTAGTTCATGGTTGGATTTCCGTGTAGCTGAGTGGTGGACGGTGAGTCACCGTTAGGTTCGAGACTGCAACTCACCCTCGTGGACCCACCAGAACTGCGGCCACTTGACCTGGCGGTTGGGGCTGTCCTCGGCGGCGATCGTCCACTCGTCGTCGGTCACCCAGGACTGCTCGTACTTGGACACCAATCCGAGGAACGGCAGTTCGATGTGGTTATGCCACGCCGCCTGCTGGACGTACGGCCGCGCCTCCTCGTCACTGGATTGTCGCGCGATCTCCTCGGTCACCTCGAGCGGAGTGAGCGTCATCTCCCCGCCGTCCCTGTCAGGGATCGTTTGTTCGGAGTCCGCCTTCTCCCGGTAGTTGTGTCCGCCGCCGATCTCCTCCTCCCACAGTTGGTAGTACAGCGGGAAGTACGGGAACGACGACCGCGAGCCGCCGGGCAGCCAGTAGAGACTCCCCATCGCAAAGTTGCTGTTGGAGTACTGGTTGAACCAGTCGTTCGTCGGCTTCGTGCTGACCGAGAAATCGAACCCGAACTCGTTCAGTTGACTGACGACCGTCTGGGACATCGTCGTCCAGTCCGTCCAGCCCGCGGGCGAGTAGTACTCCCCGCCGATCGTGTCCCCGTCGGAATCTTCCCACGTCTCACCCTCCCGGGAGTATCCGGCGTCCTCGAGCAACTGAGCCGCTTGCTCCGTTTGACTGGAACCGGCACCGTAGGTTTCGAAGTCGTCGTACCAGTCGTCCAGCCAGTACTCCTGATCGCGGGGCGCGATACCGCACGGAGTCGGCGTCACGAACTTCGAGCGCGGTCCCGCGTTCTCGACGATCAACTCGCGATCGATAACGTGTGCGACCGCCTGCCGGACTTCCCGCTGCCCGAAGTGGGGATCGTCGTGATTAAACACGATTCCGTACCCCCACTTGGCCGGAATTTGAATCTCGACGACGTGATCCGGGAACCGATCGACGATCTCCGGCGGCGCGAACAGACTCAGCGCCGCATCGGCTTCCGTCCCCGACATCAACGCCTGGTGCTGTGCGGTATTTCCGCCGTAGCTATCGATCAGGAACGTGTCGATATCGACGTTGTCTGCGTTGTAGAACTCGGGGTTGGGTTCGAACTCGAACGCCTGGCGATCCTTGCTCACGAACGAGAACATCCCGCTGGCGACGGGATCCTCCCACTCCCACCGGAGGAACTCCGATTCGTCCGCATCCAACCACTGTTCGTGGGTTTCCGCTTTCGTATCGACGAGGAAGTTCGTGAGTTCGAACCGGATGATCTGCGGGTTCGTCGGCCCGGAGAGCAGGAGGCGGGCAGTCTTGTCGTCGACGATCTCGTAGTCGTCGAGGTAACCCCAGAGCGAACTCCCGCTTTTCTCCGCCAGTTGCAGTTGCACGTCGAGATCCTCGGTCGTCCACTCGTCGCCGTCGTCCCACGCCAGGTCGTCGCGGAAGGTAAGCGTCACTTCCTCGCCGTCGATTTCCAGGTCGTCGAGCGCTCCGCGCAGGAACTCGTTCTCGGTGAACGAATACTTCATAAACGGGGCGAACACCGCCCGCCCCGCGGGCCACCTGTAATTCTGGATCGCCGACGTGTTGAAATGGAGGTCCGCCGGATTGCCGGTGTACGCATTGACGAACGTGCCGCTATCCGACCCACTGCCACCAACGCAACCGGCGAGCGCGGCCGCACCCGACACCCCAGCTATCGTTAACATGTCCCGACGACTAATTACATCGCTGTAATCGTCCGGGATGCTATCAGATCCCATGTATTGGTATGACACCACATAGACGGTAATAAATATTATGATTATTATTCCCCATATGTAGCGATAGAGCGGGGAGCGGACGAGCCGTGGCGCACGATCGGCGCTCGGACCGACTGTGTCGGCGACCAGTACCATTTTTACCGATCACCAATGACTGCACTAGCGTATCTCGATGACCCCGTACGACGATTGCTGGCTCCGGTACGACCACATCACGGCGGACGACGTACGCGCCTCGTACCGCCGGCGGTGTAGACACGCCTACGTCTCGGAAAAATCACCCGAGTGCAGCGCGATTCGAGACGAACTCCGGCGGGCGCTTCCCGAGCTGTTAGGCGCGAAGCCCCACTTCTGGCACCATCCGCCGACGACTGTCGACGGGTTCCTGGCCATCGGCACGCCGGACGATATGGCGATGATCGCCGAGTCGGTCCCGGTCGATGCTGTCGCTGAACTCGAAGACGGCGGCTTCCTCATCCGGGCGGTCACCTGGAACGGAGCGGACTGTCTCGTCGTGACCGCATCCACCGATCGGGGACTGGTGTACGGCACCTTCCACCTCCTTCGCCTCCTCCAACTCCGCGAACCGATCGACGAACTCGAGATCCGCGAGGAGCCGACGTACGCGAATCGATTGCTCAACCAGTGGGATACGCCCTTCCGCCGGTCGGTCGAGCGCGGCTACGGCGGCGAGTCGATCTTCGACTGGGAGCGGCTGCCCGATCTCCGGCCGCGGTACGAGGATTACGCGCGGCTATTGGCGTCCGTCGGGATCAACGGGATCGTTCTCAACAACGTCAACACCACGAAACCGCCGCGAGAGAGCGCAAACGACGCCGTCGGCGCGTTCGAGGGTTGGCAATTGCTCGAATCGCGACGGCTCGAGGATCTCACCGGGCTCGCGTCGCTGTTTCGCCGATACGGGATCCGACCGTACCTGTCGGTCAACTTCGCGGCACCGATGCTCGTCGGCGACCTCGATACCGCCGATCCGCTCGATGAGAACGTCCGGGACTGGTGGCGAGAGAAAGCCGACGACGTATACGAACTCGTGCCGGATCTCGGCGGCTTCCTGATCAAGGCGGACTCGGAGGGCCAACCCGGACCCTACGACTACGACCGCGACCACGTAGACGGGGCGAACGCGATCGCACGGGCGCTCGAACCCCACGACGGGCGCGTCTGGTGGCGAGCCTTCGTCTACGGCTCGCACGAGGATAGGGCGGTACAGGCCTACGACACGTTCGAACCCTTAGACGGCGAGTTCAGCGATACCGTCACCGTGCAGATCAAGAACGGTCCGATCGACTTCCAGCCCCGCGAGCCGGTGTCGACGCTCTTCGGTGCGATGCCGGAGACGGACCTCGGATTGGAGATACAGCTCACTCAGGAGTACACCGGCCAGGGCGTCCACGCAACCTATCACCTTCCGCTGTGGAAGGAAGTCTTCGAGTTCGAGACGCAGGCCGACGGCGAGGGGACGCCGGTGAAGTCGCTCCTGCGAGGAGCGGGACAAGGAGTCGCCGGTGTTGCCAACGTCGGCGAGGACGACACCTGGACGGGCCACTACCTGTCGCAGGCGAATCTCTACGCCTTCGGGCGTGTGGCCTGGAATCCCGACCTGTCCGTCGAAACGATCACCGAGGAATGGGTCCGACAAACCTTCGGGGCCGACGAGGTCGTCGTCGAAACGGTCACCGAAATCCTCCGCGACTCGTGGGAAGCGTGTATCGACTACGAAACCGGCGGTCTCGGGCTCGTGCATATGATGCACAACGGCGAGGAGTTCCTCGAGAACCATTATTACCCGTCGCCGGCGGAATGGCCCGGCTATCACGGCGCGAGCGAGGACGGAATCGGCGTCGATCGAACCGAACGCGGTAGCGGTTATACCACCCAGTATCGAGACCCGATCGCCGAGCGGTACGAGTCCGTCGAAACGTGCCCCGAAGAGTTCCTCCTCTTCTTCCATCACCTCCCCTGGGACTACGAACTCGACGACGGGACGACCGTCGTCCAGCGACTCTACGACAACTGCTTCGACGGCGTCGACGAAGTCAAGCGCCTTCGAGACCGGTGGCGCACGCTCGAAGGAAGGATAGACGAGCGACGATTCCGACACGTCGCCGAGCGGTTCGACGAACAGGTTGCACAGGCCGAGCGGTGGCGGGACGTTCTCGCGTCGTATTTCCGCGAGTACTCCGGCATCCCGGATGAACGAGGTCGCATTCGCCGTGACTAGTCCCAGTCCGCGACGTACTCCGTTACCGCCGAATCGCGCTGCAGATTCCGTCGAAAGAGTAGTGGCGCGGTGATCGGAATCACCGGTAAATTTTTACCGCGTGTTGTGAATTCACACACCATGTCGAAAACGTCGACGCTGCTCGATCTCGTCGCTGCGCAGCGGGCGCAGATACGAGTCATTATCGCCCTGTTGATCGCGTCGGGACTCCTCCTTGCGCTCTCGATTCCGTTCGTCGAGCCCGGTGACAGGGCGTTTCCGATCCTCGTCATCGATATCGTTCTCGTGGTCGGGGCGCTCGGCTTCTTCAGCACAACGTACTGGTACTGCACGAAACGCGCGATGGACGACTGATCCTGAGCGTCGGCGGCTCACAAATTACGGCGCGTCCGCGATGTACTTCGCGGTCTCGGCCGCGAGTTCACGAACGTCCGCGTCGGGGTCGTCCGCGGCCGCCGTTCGAAGGTGCGAGACGGTGGCGGCGTCCCCGAGATGTCCGAGCGCCCGAACGGTACGCGCACGAACGACGGCGCTATCGCGGTCGAGACAATCGACTAGGCGGTCGGTCGCGGGGGCGACGGCGGTCGGATTCGCCGCCGCCAGTTCGGCGAGCGCGTCGACGGCACCGCCGGCGACGGTCGGATCTTCGTCGTCCAGTAGCGTGGCGAGATCGGGGACGGTGTCGACCATCGATTCGGGCTCCGCCTCGGCGATCGCGACCGCGACGTTAACGAGCGTGTGACGGCCGGCAATTCGCCGTTTGCGTTCCGCTTCCTCGTGGTTGCGGAGCGTCCGCCGGGTCACTTCGTCGGCGATCACGTCGCCGAAATCCTGCGGTTCCGTATCGAGTTCGGTAGCTCGAATGGCGTCGATCACCGCCGGGGAATGCGGTGCGACGAGAGCGGGACGGGAAACGGCGAGTTTCCCGAGGACGGTCGCGCCGGTCAGTTGCACGTCCGCGATCTCGCTGTCGACGGCACCGACGAGATCCGCCGTGTGTCCCTCGAGCGCCGCCGGATCGCTCTCCGCGACGGCGTCGAGGACGGAAATCGCGCGCAACGCGATCGGGGCGTTGTCGTCGGTCACGGCCGACGCGATCGCATCGAGGAGCGGACGGACGGCGTCGACACTCGCTTCGAGGAGAGTCTCACAGGCCGCTATACCCCGCTGCCGATCCAGCGGCTCCGACGACGAGAGGGCGGTGTGAATCTCCGCGCAGTCGAACTCGCCAAGCGATACCGATTTCGAGTCGAGGGAAAACCCGTCGAGAGGCTCCGATGAATCCGTCGGCATGACTGAGTGATACGTATCGAGGAGTAAATATGTGAGGGATTGTTTACCGCGTTTGGTTTCCACACTCACGAACCGTTAGCGACCGGCTTCGACGACAGCCGCCCGATGCCCCCGAGTGATGTCGAGCGAAACTGTGACCGGAGCGTTCACTCGGTTCCGTCCGTCACGTCCGTCTCGGTGAAATACGTTCGACCGGTCCGTGGGACTTCCGTCGTCCCGGTCACCTGGAAGGGCGCGGTCTCGACCACGTCAGCGGCCGAGTGGCCGATGCGGAACTCGTAAGGACCCTCCTCGACGACCAAGTTGAAATCCCGGTCGTAATAGGCGAGTTGCGAGGCGTCGACCGCGAAACTAACGCGCTTCGTCTCGCCCGGATCGAGTGAGACGCGTTCGAATCCGACCAGTTCCTGAACCGGGCGGGCCAGATCGGGATTCTCTGCGCTCGCATACAGCTGGAGGACGTCATCTCCCGCGGTATCGCCGGCGTTTTCGACGGTCACAGTCGCGACGATCGTGCCGGCCGGGGAGAGGGAGTCCGTCGACAGCGAGAGGTCCCCGTACGCAAACTCGGTGTAGGAAAGCCCGTGGCCGAAGGGATAGAGCGGATCGCTCTCCGTGTAGACGTACTCCTCGGTCGCGGTGTTCGGTTTTCGGTTGTAGTGGACGGGAAGTTGCCCGACGGTACGCGGAACGGAGACGGGAAGGTGGCCGGCGGGGTTGTGCTCGCCGAACAGGACGGCAGCGATCCCCTCGCCGCCGCGTTCGCCGGGAAGCCACGCCTGCACGACCGCCGGGACGGTCGCCGCGATCCGCTCCATCGCGTGGGGGCGGCCGCTGACGACGACGACGGCGACCGGCGTCCCGGTCTCGTGAACTCGTTCGACGAGTTCGCGCTGCACGCCGGGCAGTCCCAGGTCGACCACGTCACACCCCTCGCCGCTCGTGGCGACGCTCGGCTTGTTGATCCGGTCTCTGTCCGAGTCCGAGAAATCGACGGCGGAGCGTGCGCCGACGAACGCGAGGGTGACGTCGGCGTCCGCGGCGGCGTTTGCGGCCGCGTCGAACCCCTCCGTGTCGGGCCCGGTCGTCGTACAGCCCCGCTCGTGGCGCACCTCGAATCCGTGCTCCTCGCCCCGCGCACGGACGGCATCGAGCGGCGTCGTCGCGTCAAACTCGATCTCTTCTTCGGGGTAGTGGGCGGGATAGGCGTAATCGCCGAGCAGTTCCTGAGCGTCGTCGGCTTTCGGACCGACGACCGCGACGGAGTTCGTTTCCTCGCCGGTGAGCGGGAGCAGGTCGCCGTCGTTTTGCAGGAGCGTCATCGATTCGCGGGCGGCGCGCTCGGTGAGCGCCCTCGCCTCGTCGGTACCGAACGGGGCCGTCGCCGCGTCGGCGTCCACCGTCGGATCGTCGAGTAATCCCTTCCGAGCCTTCGCGCGGAGGACCCGACGGGCGGCTTCGTCGACCGTCTCTTCGGCGAGTTCACCGGCCTCGACGGCGTTCACGAGGTGGTCGCCGTAGCAGTCCGTGGCGGGGAGTTCGACGTCGATGCCGGCTTCGACGGCCGCGACGCCCGCCTCCCGTTCGTCAGCGGCGACGCCGTGTTCGCTGCGGAGGTACTCGACGCTGTAGTAGTCCGAGACCACCGTCCCGTCGAAGCTCCACTCGCCGCGGAGGATGTCGGTCAGCAGCCGCTCGTCGCTGGCACACGGGATCCCGTCGATGTCGTGATAGGCGTTCATGACCGACTCGGCGTTCGCCGTGCGGACGGCCGCTTCGAAGGGAAACATGTGCGTTTCGCGGAGTTCGCGCCGCCCGATGGAAACCGAACTCCGATTCTTCCCGCCCGCCCCGGCCGCGTGGCCGACGAAGTGCTTGAGCGTCGCGCTGATGCCGTCGCCGTCACCCTGGAGCCCGTCGACGTACCCACACGCCATCGCGGCGACCAGATACGGATCTTCGCCGAAGGTCTCCTCGACGCGTCCCCACCGGAGATCGCGGGCGACGTCGAGGACGGGAGATAGCGCGTGTGCGGTCCCGATGGCTTCCAACTGATCGCGGATCGTCTCGGTGACCGTTTCGAGGAGGGCGGGCGACCACGTGCTCGCCATCCCGATCATTTGCGGGAAGGTCGTTCCTTCGGGACCCATGTATCCGCTCAGACACTCCTCGTGGGGAATCGCCGGAATACCGAGACGCGTCTCCTCACGGAGGTACGTCTGCAGTTCGTTCGTCCGTTCGGCCGCCTCGGACGGGGATAAGCTCCCTTCCCCGCCGATGCGGGTCACGTGACCGATGCCGTTCGAGAGGTGGTCGCTGACGGCTTCCTCGTCGAGTTCGCCGGACTCGTCCAGGAGCGCGTCGGCGTTGACGGACCCGAGTTGTGCCACCTTCTCGGCGAGCGTTAGTTCCTGGATGAGAGAATCGATGCGCTGCTCGGCCGGCGCTTCGCTGACGCCGCTGTCTGAACTCGGCTGCATTATCCATCCGCTCACCGCCCAGACGCTTAATAATTCGGACCGGTACGCGATCGACGCTCGTCGAATCGCGGCCAAAAAAGAGCGTCAGTTCCGGCCGCCTCGAGCGACGGGAAGGCGGTCAGTAGTTGTCGTAGACCGTCTTGCTGATCGTGTAGAAGTCGAGGCCGGCGTCTCCCTGTTCGCGGTAGGTTTCGCTCGAAGAGTCCTTCATCCCGCCGAAGGGAACGTGGAGTTCGAGGCCGGTCGTCTTTTCGTTGATCTTCACGACGCCGGCTTCGATCTCCTCGACGAAACGGTTCGCCTCGGTGTGATCATCCGTGACGACGCTGGCCGAGAGCCCGTAGTCGACATCGTTTGCGACGTAGATCGCCTCGTCGAAGTCACTCACGGGGATCACAGCGAGCACCGGTCCGAAGACCTCTTCCTGGGCGAGGCGCATCTCGGTGTCGACATCGGAGAAGACCGCCGGTTCGACGTAGTACCCCTCGCGATCGAGTTCCGAGCCGCCGTACTCGAGAGTTGCGCCCTCGTCCTGGGCGATCTCGACGTACTCGAGCGTGCTCTCGAGTTCGGATTCGCTGACGTGCGGGCCCATCCCCGGATCGTCGAGGCCGTGGCCGTGGTCGATCGCCGCGGCGCGGTCGACAACGGCGTCGACGAACTCGTCGTAGACGTCCTCGTGGACGATCGCGCGGGAGGCGGCGGTACACGCCTGGCCGGTGACGCCGAACGCACCGTTAGCGACGATGTCAGCTGCCTGTTCGACATCTGCGCTGTCGCTGACGATCGTCGGGTTCTTGCCGCCCATCTCGAGCTGGACGCGCTTGCCGTCCTCGGTTGCGGTGTCGTAGACGGTGTTACCGACCGCGGTACTCCCGGTAAAGGAGACGGCGTCGACGGCCTCGTGGCCCGCGATCGTACTGCCGACCTCGCTGCCGGGGCCGGTGACGACGTTGAGGACGCCGTCCGGGAGGCCGGCCTCGTCGAGCGCCTCGGCCATCTCGTGGACGACGCCCGGCGCGAGCGTCGCGGGTTTGATGACGACGGTGTTACCCGCAGCGAGTGCGGGCGCGATCTTCCAAGCCGGAATCGCGATGGGGTAGTTCCACGGCGTGATCAGTCCGGCGACGCCGAGCGGCTCGACCGTCGTGTAAAGATTCGTATCGCGGGCGCTCGAACTCTTGACCGTACCGCCGAGGTCGCTGGCCTTCGAGCCGAAGTAGTGAAAGATGTCGATGGCCCGCTGTACCTCGCCGCCGGCCTCGCTCCAGGTCTTGCCTTCCTCTCGGACGAGCAGTTCGGTCAATTCGTCCGTTCGCTGATCGAGGAGTGACCCGGCTGCGGTGAGGATCCGTCCGCGTTCCGGGCCCGGCGTCTCGGCCCACTCGTCGCTGGCCTCGTTTGCCGCCTCGATCGCCCGTTCGGTATCCTCGGCATCGGACTGCGGGTACGTCGCGATGACCTCGTCCGGATTCGCCGGATCGGTCGTCTCGAAGGTCTCATCGGTGTTCGATGCAGTCCACTCGCCGCTCACGTAGTTCAACCGCTGGTCAGGCATACACTCTCTCGGACGTTCCGTTCGCCCATAATTCTTGCCGTTTGGCAGCTTTCGCTTGCTCGATCGGTTCGCGGACGGGACATTTATAGTGGGGTAGAGTGTTGCACTCACCATGCGGTATCAGCGCCTATCCAGTGGCGACCAGTACAGACTCATCGCCGTCGATTCGGGCACGGCATACGATCTTACAGCCGTCAAACCCCGTCTGAACGGCTTTGGCGACCTCGCAGCAACGGCAGACATCGCCGGCGTTTCCGTCGACGAAATCGCGAGCGATATCGCAGCCGATGCCCCGACGATCGCGCGCGACTCCCTCGTCAATGCCACGCTCCCCCTCGTCCCGGACGAGGTGTGGGCCGCGGGGGTCACCTACGAGATTAGCGAGGAAGCCCGCGAAAGCGAGAGCGGCATGCCGGAGATGTACCTGCACGCCTACGAGGCCGACCGCCCCGAAATCTTCTTCAAAGCGACGCCCAGCCGCACGGTCGGTCCGAACGAAGCGATCGGTATCCGCGCAGACTCGACGTGGGACGTTCCCGAACCCGAACTCGGGATCGTCCTCTACGAGGGCTCGATCGTCGGCTACACGATCGGCAACGACGTGAGTAGCCGCGAAATCGAAGGCGAAAACCCGCTCTATCTGCCCCAGGCCAAGACCTACGACCGCTGCTGTTCGATCGGCCCCGCAATCGTCTCCGCTGACAGCGTCACAGACCCCCACGAGCTGACGATGTCCATGGAGATCAGCCGCGACGGCGAACTCCAGTACGAGGGCGAAACCTCGACCGGGAACATGGCTCGCACCTGCGACGAACTGGCCGAGTTCTGGCGAAACCACGATACCGTTCCCGAACTCGGCGTGTTGCTCACCGGCACCTCGCTGGTCCCCGACGACGGCTTCACGCTCCAGCCCGACGACGAAGTCCGTATTACGATCGACGAGATCGGCGAACTCTCGAATCCGGTCATCGAAGTCTAACCCGTCGAATCCGATCGTCGACGCGAACTCCAGCAGCGTTGACCGAAAGGCGGGATGAATCGCGTCGGTATGATAGACTCACCGTTGTCCCTGTGAGATAGACAGGATGGCATTGTGGGGTCGCTGGTTATCGTTCTGTTGTTACCCGAGTACTGGCCCGTGCCTTAGCACGTCCGAGTTCTATTCGTCCAGCCGATCCGCAATCACGTCACGTACCTCGCTCCCTCTCTTCACGCGCTACTCGCGGCTCACCGCTCAGTCGCGGTCTCACGACTCACCGCTCACCGTTCGACACCCGTCGCTCATCAGTCGCTACTCACTACTTGCCGCTCGCCATCCTCCACTCATCGCTCACCACTCGATACTACCACTTGTCGCCCGATACTCGACACTTACCGCTCGCCATTGGAGAAACCACGACCGCGTCACCCACCAGAATCAAGAGCGGTACCTGTACGCTGGGCAACGACCGGTCGAAAAACAGCCCCGCTCACCTACTGCAGCATCTCTACTGGCGTCCCGGTAAACGACAGTTGCCGGTTCTTCACCGCGTTACCGGTATCGGCATCGAAGAGGTGGATCGNGTGGATCGCCGCTTCGGGAAATACAACGCCGACCCGGTCGCCGCTACTCACACTCGGAATCCCCTCGGTCGTCGCGATGAACTCGTCGTCAGTCGGCGTATCGTCGAACTGTAGATGGACGATATTCTCGTTTCCCATCGGTTCGACGACCACAACTTCGGCCTCGAACCGACGCTCGTCCGCCGAGTGTTCACCGAGTTCAATATCCTCCGGACGGATACCGAGGACGAGTTCGCCGTCGGCTTCGAGGTCGAGATCGGTGACCGACTCGGCGGAGAACGAGTACGTGAACGAATCGGCCACGAGTTCGGTGTCCCGGAGCTGGCCGCCGAAGACGTTCATCGACGGTTCGCCGATGAAGCCGGCGACAAACAGGTTATTCGGCTGGTGGTAACACTCGAGCGGCGTGCCGACCTGCTGGAGTTCCCCCTGATCGAGCACGGCGATTCGGTCGCCCATGGTCATCGCCTCCGTCTGATCGTGCGTGACGTAGACAGTTGTCACGCCCAGTTGCTCCTGGAGATGCTGGAGCTCCGTACGCATTTCCGCACGAAGTTTCGCATCCAGATTCGACAGCGGTTCGTCCATGAGAAACACATCGGGATCGCGGACGATTGCGCGGCCGAGGGCGACCCGCTGTTGCTGGCCACCCGAGAGTTCGCCCGGCTTGCGGTCGAGCAGGTCGTCGATGCCCATCAGTGCAGTAACCTCTTCGACGGCCGCAGCGATTTCGCCGGCGGAGCGGTCCGTCGATTCCTCGAGTCCGAAGGCGATGTTGTCTTGAACGGTCTTGTGCGGGTACAGCGCGTACGATTGGAACACCATCGCGATATCGCGCTCCTGTGCCGAAACGTCGTTGATCGTACGGTCGCCGAGTGTAATTTCGCCCGCGGTCACAGTTTCGAGACCGGCGATCATCCGCAGCGTCGTCGACTTGCCACAGCCCGAGGGGCCGACCAGGACGAGAAAGTCCCCGTCCGGAACCTCAACCGAGACGTCGTCGGCCGCAACGACACCTGCCTCATCGTCATCGTCCCGATACACCTTGGTTACGTCGTCGAGTTCTAAGCGCGCCATAGTACGACTAGTTTGATGATACCGCCGTGAATTCGGGTTTCGTTTCGAGCAGCCGGTTGCACAGCGTCTCACCGGTCTCTCCGTCGAAGACGTGGATCGTATCCGGGTCGATGGTGACGACGACCGAATCGCCCTGGGTGACGACGTGCATCCCATCGGTCACGGCTCGCAGGGTATCGTGGTCGGTTTCCTCGTCGTCGACCGTCATCGACACTACGTTCTGGTCACCGTGCGTTTCGCTGACCGCCACCTGCATCCTGAACTCGTGGGACCCGGGTTCGCGCTCACCTGTGGCGTCGTCGGCCCGGCGCACGTCGATAGCCTCCGGGCGAACGCCGAGGACGAGTTCATCGGTGTCGCCGACGGCATCGGCGAGGCGGTCGTCGAACGGGTACTCGAGTCCGGAGCCGATGAACGTCTCGTCGTCGGCGTATCCGTGAAGGAAGTTCATCATCGGTTCGCCGATAAAGCCCGCGACGAACTGGTTTGCGGGCTCGTGATAGAGGGTCAGGGGTTCGCCGACCTGTTGGAGACGGCCGTCGTTTAGCACTGCAAGCCGGTCGCCCATGGTCATTGCCTCGGTCTGGTTGTGCGTGACGTAGACGGTCGTCACGTCGAGATCCGCCTGGAGTTGCTGGAGTTCGGTTCGCATCTGGGACCGAAGCTTGGCATCTAAGTTGGCGAGCGGTTCGTCCATCAGGAAGACTTCGGGATCGCGGACGATCGCGCGCCCGAGCGCGACTCGTTGTTGCTGGCCGCCCGAGAGTTCACCTGGCTTGCGGTCGAGCAGATCGACGATGCCGAGGTCAGCGGCGGTTGCGTCGACCTGATCGTCCATCTCCGCGGCGGTGTAGCCGGCCTCCTCTTCCAGACCGAACCGAATGTTCTCCCGAACGGTCATGTGCGGGTACAGCGCGTAGTCCTGGAAGACCATCGCGATATCCCGGTTTTGGGGCACGCGATAGTTCATGTGATCCCCGTCGATGTAGAGGTCCCCGTCGGTCGGCCGTTCCAGACCGGCGATCATTCGCAGCGTCGTCGATTTGCCACAGCCCGAGGGGCCGACGAGTATGAGGAACTCGCCGTCCTCGGTGTCGATGGTCACGTCCTCGACGGCGACCGTCTCTCCGAATCGTTTCGTCAGGTGATCGAGTTGAATTCGTCCCATCGGTTATCCACTCTCCGTGCGCAGTCCCTTTGCAAACTGTTCGGCGAACGCGACGTACAGGATGATCGTCGGTAGTGCTGCAAGGAACGCCGCCGACATCCGGACGCCGAAGTCGATGCCCTCGGTCGAGGACCCGATCGCCGGCAGGATCAACGTCACCGGCGCTGCCGGATGGTTCGCCCCCGTAATGAGGGTGAACGAGAACAAGAACTCGTTGTAAATCTGCGTGAACTGGTAGATGAACACGACGCCGAACATCGGTAGCGAGAGCGGGAGGACGATGCGGCGGTAGATCTTCGTGATGCTCGCGCCGTCGATCTTCGCGGCCTCCACCAGGGAGTTGGGGAGGCTCTTGTAGTACGATCGAAAGAGGACCGTACAGATCGGAATCCCGTAGGCGACGTGAGTGATGGTCAGCGGCACGAGCCGCGAGTGGCCCCCCTGTAAGAACGGGATCGCCGCGAACAGCGGTTCGAGCATCTGCGCCAGCGGGAACATGTTGTTCCAGAACTGCGCCAGCGGGACCAGTACGGCCTGATAGGGAACGAACACACCGACCAGGAACAGCGCGAAGACGACGAGTTGTCCCCGCCAGGAAACCATCGTCAAGCCGTATGCAGCCATGCTGGCCAGCAGGACGTTGAGGAGCGTCGCCGGCACCGCCATCAGCAACGAGTTCACGAACGAGTTCGTCAGCTGGCTGAAGGCGTACTCGAGGTTCGTCAGCGTGAACCCCTCGCCGGCCGGCGGTGCGAACGGCAGCGAACGGGCGATAGCGGAGTTCGTCTTGAGGGCGGTCATGATCCCCGTCTCGAGCGGGACGAGGAAAAAGCCCAGGAAGAGCACGACTAGCGCGTACTTCCCGACCCGCCTGTAGTTGAAGTTCTCGACGAGCGATTCGACGTCGATGGGTGATCTGGAGGTTGACTGTGACATATTAGAGGCTCCCCTGTCGGTACTGGTATGCGAGGTACGGTGCGATGACGCTGAGCGCGAGCAACAGGAGCATCGTTGCGATGGCAGCCCCGTAGGCCCACTTTCCGAATTTGAACGCCTGGCGGACCATCAGCGTCGCCAGGATGTCGGTTCCGTTCGGCGGTCGGTACTGACCGACGAGCGAGTAGAGGAACGTGAAGGCCTTGAGCGCGAACACCATCAGGACGACGGCGGCGCTGACCGACGACTCCTTGAGTTGTGGGACGATGATTCGGAGGTACGTCCGAATCGTGCTCGCGCCGTCGACTTTCGCGGCCTCGAACTGGTCGTCGGGAATCGACTGGAGACCGGCGAGGTAGACGACCATCGCGTAGCCGCTGAACTGCCAGACCAGCGCGAAGATAACTGCCGGCAGCGCAAGTTGCGGATTGCCGAGCCAGTCGACCGGATCGAAGCCGAACGTCGTCACGATGATCGTCAGAACCCCGCTATCGGGGTTGAACATCCACAGCCAAAGCTGTGCCGTCACGACGAACGACAGCGCCATCGGCAGGAGGTAAATCGTCTGTACCTTGTTTTTGTACCGGATACCGTGATCGAGCAAAATCGCGAGGAAGAGCCCGAGTATCAACGATATCGCCGTGAACGAGATGAGCAGCACGAAGTTGTTGATCGCGGCTTCGCGAAACGCCTCGCTCGCGAGGGCGGTCCGATACATCTCGAGATCGAGACTGGAGAACGTCGGAGGTTCGAGACCGTTGTAATCCGTAAACGAAATTACGAGATTATAGCCGATACCGCCGTAGACGGCGATTCCCATGATGACGAAGGGAATCCCCCAGTACGGCGACGACCGAACGAAGTCGCTATTGAGGAAGTACCTGAGTTTCGTCTTCCAATCGACAACCTCGTCGGTCGATACTGCCGGTTGGTTTGTCGGTTCGGTTGTGTCACGCGTTGCCATCTAACTCACCATTCTGGACTATCGTAATAAAAAATTTTTTACTTCCGATATGACTGCGCCGGTCACGCCGGCACCCCGTATGAATACGCTTCATTAGACTATCTATTCGTTCCCGGAAGCAGCCTCGAGAAGCCCGTCTGCCGCCGCCTCAGCGTCGTATGGACCAGAGAAGTTGTTCCCGATTGCACTCTTACAGTCGTTCATCGCCTCCGGTTCAAGAGCGAGTCCATGCGCGATCGTCGGCGGGTACGCTTCGGAGTCGGTCAGATCCTCGTAGTTCATCGCCAGGAAGTCCGACAACTCCGAGGGGTCGATATCCGTCCGCAGCGGGACCGACCCCTTGAGATTATTAAACGCGATCTGTGCCTCCTTCGTCCCGACGAACTTCTGCCAGGCAATCGTCTGTTCCCGACTCGGATTCTCGGCCGGCGTGACGAACGCGTCGACGTGATAGAAGTAAATTCCCTCCGTCCCCGGGAACGGAACCCAGTCCCACTCCTCGCCGTAGTTGAACTCGTCGTCGGACCGGAACATACCGTACAGCCAGTTGCCGCCGTGGATACACGCTGCCTCGCTTGGTTCTTCCTCGTTGCCGATGATCTTCTGTCCCGCCGTCGTGTAGCCGATCGAGGACGCATCGGCATTGATGTAGTTCTCCTGGATCTCCTGTAGCGTTTCTAACGCCTCGATCATCGCGTCTCTGTCGCCGTCACCGTCGATGAAGTCCGTGTACGCATCGACGCCGCTCTGACTCGTCAGAATTTGCGCCCACGTCTGCAGTCCGAGGAACGGCGCGCGCATCCCGTGTGCGAAGGGAATGTAGTCGGTTTCCGAATCGATCGTTTCGAGTGCATCGAGAAAGTCCGGAACGCTGCCGAGACTCTCGGCATCGATACCGGCCTCATCGAACGCAGCCGTATTGTAGAAGAGGTTGTTCATCCGGTGGGATCCGATCGGAACCGCTGGCATCTTGTCGTTAAACGTGCAGATTTCAACGACCCGATCCTGCATGGTCTCTTTGTACCCTTCGGCCTCCCAAACGTCTTCTTCGAGGTCCAGCAGGCTCCCGCTGTATCGTTCGAGGTTGTTCCCCGGCCAGTTGGCGAACGAACTCATCGGATTCGAGTTCACCAATCGTTGAAGAATCTTCGTGTTCAACTCGACGTTCCCGTCGCCGCCGACCGGCTGGAAGTTCGTCTCGACGTCCGAATGTGCCTCCTCGAACGCGCCGGTAAGCGCGTCGACGGCGTCCGCGCCGTCTCCCCCAGTCCAGCCGTGAAGCACCTCGAGTTCCCCGGACTCGCTCCCGGTCCCACCGCCGACGCAGCCGGCGATACCGAGCGTCGCGCTCGCAGCGACCCCGGCGAGATAGGATCGTCGCTTCATACCGACATCTCGCTTGGCATTGGTAACCATACTACCTGATGAATAATAGTACACAATTATAAAACTGACGGTAGTGGTTTGAGATCAAATACGAACAGCCGTCATCCGAAGTGGAATCGAAGATCGGGTGGTCGGCTGCGTGCGGGCGCGTCGAAGAAAGTACGGAGAAGGAGAGTTCCGAAGAACGAGGGACAGGGACTCTCGGAACCGGTCTGTGGTTTGTTCGAGAGATTACCGACGGAACCGTCCGTGATATGTATCGATCAGCCTAGTAGGGCCTATCGGGCGCCGGAGACGGGCCTGCGGCGAGGACGGGGCCGGATCGGGGAACGTGTGGGATACTGCTCTCGGGTCACAAAGCCGTCAGGCCTCGTCGAACAGCGTTTCGCCCTCCGCCAGGTGGTCGGAGACGGCATCGAGGTCGAGCGTGACGCCGAGTCCCGGTTTTTCGGGTACCTCGGCGTAGCCTTCGTGGATGATGTCCTCCTCGACGAGGTCGCTCCACCAGCCGAGTTCGTAGGAGTGGTATTCGACGGCAAGTGCGTTCGGAATGGCGGCACCGACGTGGATGCTTGCCATCGTGCCGATCGGTGAGGAGACGTTGTGCATCGCGACCGGGATGTAGTAGAGGTCCGCCAGATCCGCGATTTTCCGCGACTGGCGCATCCCGCCGACGCGGGGAACGTCGGGTGCGATGATGTCGACGGCTTGCTCCTGGAGGAGCCGGCGCTGGCCGTGATCGCGGTAGACGTTCTCGCCGGCAGTAATCGGCGTCGTTGTCCGCTGGGTGACCTCGCGCTGTACATCGTGGTTCTCCGGCGGAACCGGGTCTTCGAGCCACCAGACATCGTATTCCTCGAGACGTTCGGCCAGGCGGTGCGCGCTACCGGTGCTGAACGACCAGTGACAATCGAACGCGGCGTCGGCGCGGTCGCCCACTCGCTCGGTGACTTTCTCGACGATTTCCGCCTTGTGCTCGATCTCCGGGCCGCGGAGATGGCGGTTCGCACGATCCCTCTCGTGACCGCTTGGCACGTCGAGGTCGAACTTCAGTGCGTCGTATCCCAGCTCCTCGACGACGCGCTCGGCTTCGTCGGCGCAAGCATCGGGGTCTGCCTCCTCTTCGGTGTGGCAGTCGCAGTAGATCCGCATTTCGTCGCGGTACTTACCGCCGAGCAACTGGTAGGCCGGCACCTCGAGTATCTTTCCGGCAACGTCGTGCAAGGCGAGTTCGATTCCGGAGATCGCCGAGATCGCTTTCCCGGAGATCGATCCCTCTCCGGAAAGCTTCTGGACCAGGTGCTCGTAGAGCCGGTCGATATCGAGCGGGTTCTCGCCCTCGATGAACGGGGCGACGCGCTCGATGATTTCCTGTTCGCCGGCTCCCCAGTAGGATTCGCCGTTCCCGACGAGTCCGGCGTCGGTGTAGACGCGGACCAGCGTCCAAGGGTAGTTCCCCTCGACGACCGTCGTCTGGACGTCGGTGATCTCGACGTCGCGCGGCCCGCGGGAGGCGGAAAGCCCCATCGTCTCCGCGGAGAGGTCGCGCATCGTATACTCTGCGTTCGGGTCTGACAGCTGTCTGTAGTCCATCGACGTTCGTGAATTACGACAGCCGCTACTAAAACTTCCGCCTGTCCACCGAGCCGATCGGCGAGGCGCTGTGGCTGGCGAGCAAGCGAGAGCTGCGCCGACAACGGCAACGGCGAGAAGAGGGATATCGAGAGCCCGCAATCAATCCCGCAGTACCGACGCGTCGAAGACGGGTTTGCAGGTCCCGCCGGCGAGGAACGTTTCGAACGCCTCGTCGGCTTCGAGCAGGCTAAACCGATCGTCGAGGAAGGTCGCGTGGTCGACGTCGCCGGACGCGATCAGCCGGAGCGACCGTTCGAAGTCCTCGTACATCGACGCGTACGAGCACTGCAGGTCGATCTCCGCACGGACGAGCGGCGAGTACGGCATCGTCGTCTCGCCGGTCTGGCCGACGAGGACGATCTGCCCGCCCTTCCGGACCTCCTCAACCGCCATCGGTAATCCGGACGGATGGCCGGTCGTATCGAAGACCACGTCGTAGCCGACGCCGTCGGTGAGTTCGTCTCGGCGCGCGTCGAGATCGTCGTCCTCGATGTTGATCGTCTCGAAGCCGAGTTCCTCGGCCAGCGGGAGACGATACTCGGCGTCCTGACCGACGCCGGCGAGGACGACCTCGCCGCCCTGAGCCCGCGCGATCTGGGCCGTAAGCTGCCCGATCGGACCCGGTCCGGCGACCATAACGCGGTCGCCGGGGCTCACGCGGGAGTTCTCGATGACCGCACGCGCACCGATACTCGTCGGTTCGACGAGCGCGGCGTGTTTCGGCTCGACGTCGTCGGGAACGGGATGGAGCGCCGTCTCGGGAACGGAAACGTGGCCCGCGTACGCCCCGTCGTGGTCGACGCCCGTGATAACCGCGTTCTGGCAGACGTTCTCCTCGCCGATCTGGCACTGATAACACTCGCCGCAGCCCCGAATCGGGCGCTCGACGACTCGATCGCCGACCGCAAAGTTCGTCACGTCGTCGCCGGCCTCGATAACCCGACCGGTGTACTCGTGCCCGATAACGGTCGGGAGCTCCATCCGTTCGAACGCCGACTCGAACTCGTAGATTCCTGCGTCGCTTCCGCACAGACCCGCATAGTCGACTTCGATCAGTGCTTCGTCCGGTTCGGGTGTCGGACGTTCGAGATCGACGAGTTCCATCGCTCCCTGACTTCGGCTGGTCTTGGCAAGTCCGCGCATGGTTCCCAATACGTTCATCGGACGTTATAGTTCTGTGGGATTGCGTGATTCGGGCGGAACTCGCCGCCGGGCGTTCCGTCGCCCACTCGCGACGACGGCTCGGAACTGGCTTGGATAGACAGGTCCGAATCGGAAAATCGAAGCGGTGCACGGTGACATCTGTGTTCATTCTTCGGAAACAAGATTCTATATAACAGAATGAAGCTAGCTGGATGGAGAACGGTGGTCCGTCCTTATGCGGGACTGGAAATCGGGATCTGAGGCGAGTTCATCCAAGAAAGTGAGTGTATATTACAAAGGTACATCTGTAATCCACATCGGCCGGACTAGCTGGCAACATCGTCCCCAGAGCACGGACGCTGCAACTGAAACGCGACACTACCGCGTCTCGACGCAATACCCCGGGCGAACCGCCCCGCGGAACGAGCGAGTGACTATTCGCGGTCGAGTTCGATACGACGCCTCACCCTGTATTCTTCTTTGGAGAACTCTATTCTATTATAGCGAAACTCGTTCGGTATACGTCGGCGTACAGCGTGTGATTGTGCACCGACCGTGGCCACCGAACGCAACTGAACTCGGCCGAGCGCGAGCCGGCACCGCTGATGGCGATAATGGCGTCGTTTGTCGGATCGGTTACGGACGCGAAAACTGACGGGCACACATATTTATATAAATAGTCGGAATAATGATGGTCGCATGGTGCATAATAGCAATAGCCACAAACGACGCAACGTTCTCGCGGCGATCGGTGCAGGAGCAGTCGGTGCACTCGGATATCCGGGTGGAGGAACGCGTACAGCGAGGGCAGACAACGACGGGGATCACTATCACAACCCAGTCTATGCCGATCGCGTGTTTCCTGACCCGACCGTGGTCCGCGTCGATGATATGTACTACGCGTACGCATCGAACATGGAGAAAGACGGCGAGGATCAGGAGGAGATGGTTCCGATCGTGAAATCGGCGGATCTCCACGACTGGACGTACGTCGGGGAAGCCTTCGAAAGGTATCCGGACTGGCGCGACGACGATGCGTCGCTGTGGGCCCCGGACATCAACTACTACAACGGCCAGTACTACCTGTACTACTCCTACTCGACGTGGGGGAGTAGCGACAATCCGGGAATCGGTTTGGCGACGGCGACAACGCCCGAGGGGCCGTTCACCGATCAGGGACCGGTGTTCCGGGAGGACGAGTTGTCGATGACGAACGCCATCGACTCGGACTTTTTCGTCGTCGACGGAACCCCGTACATGGTCTGGGGGAGTTTCTACGGAATCTACGGCGTCGAGCTGACGCCGGACGGAACGGATTACGTGAACGGGACGACGGCCCACCTCGCGGGCGATAATCGCGAGGCGGCGAAGATCGTCGAAGCGAACGGCTACTACTACCTGTTTTACTCGACCGGCTACTGCTGTGAAGGCTACGACAGCACCTACGAGATAGAGGTCGGCCGATCGACGAACGTCCTCGGGCCGTACACCAACCAGAACGGGACGGACTTGCGAACCCTGAACGATCACAACAGCGGAGTAGCCATCGTGAGCGGCAACAGTCGGTTCCCCGGCCCCGGCCACAATACGGCGGTCCGCGACGATACCGACGGCCTGTGGCTCCTGTACCACGCCTACGATCGACGGGAGCCGGAGTACGTCGACGGGACGTGGAACCGGATCATGCTAGCCGATCGGATCAGGTGGGACAACGACGGCTGGCCGGTACTCGGGTGTGACGGAACGCCGACCGCCCAACACCCGCGATCTCGATCCGGCGACGAGTGTGCGACGACGGGTCCGCTTGCGGCGGGGACATACCGCGTCGCGAACGTCGAGACCGGATCTCTCCTGGAGGTGGCAGACGCCAGCACGAGCGACGGCGCGAACGTTCGGCACCACCCGGACACCGGACACCCGTGCCAGCAGTGGCGCGTTCACGACTGGGGAAACGAAGAGTACGCGTTAGAGAACGTCAACAGCGACCAACTGCTCGAGGTCGCCGGCGCCGATACGACCACCGGTGGAAACATCCAGCAGTGGCCGTCGAACGGCCACCCGACGCAACGATGGTTCTTCGTCGAAAACGGCGACGATACGTATCGGCTAGAGAACGTCAACAGCGGACTGGTTGCCGATACGGCGAGCGGATCGAACGACGACGGCGCGAACGTGCTCCAGCGGCCGTGGACCGGTGCCGATAGCCAGCGGTGGACGGTTTCTGGCGTGAACTCGGACGCACGTCGATAGCCGATCCGGACGCATCAACGAAAGATTATTAACTATATTTCTGGATTACAGATTCGGATGGCTGATAATAACAACCGAAGAGATCCGAATAGACGAACAGTACTGCAGACGCTCGGTGCCGGTGCACTCGGTACGCTCGGCGTAAGCGGAGCGAGCGACGCCGTCGAGGCATCACCAGATAGCTCGACGCACTATCACAATGAACTGTACGGGCAGCACTTCCCCGATCCGACGATCCATCGAGACGAAAGCGGAACGTGGTGGGCCTACGGCACGAACATGGATCGCGACGACGGGGCGGATGACTCGGAAGAGCTATTGGTACCGATACTGCGCTCGGACGACCTTCACGACTGGACGTACGTCGGGGAAGCCTTCGACTCGCGACCCGGCTGGACGTACGGTTCGGTGTGGGCCCCGGACATCCACTACGACGACGGCGAGTGGGTGATGTTTTACTCGCTGGAACCCCGACCCTGGGAGAGCGGCGAGTTCGGGATCGGGCTCGCGAAGTCCGACACACCAGATGGGCCGTTTACTGACTACGGCCAGGTTCTCGGTGACGAGGAGACGGGTGGTGGCACCATCGACGGCTACTTCGTCGAGTACGGTGGAACCCCGTACCTGTTCTGGGGAAGCTTCCAGGGGATCTTCGTGGCGGAGCTCACGGCCGACCTTCGGGACTGGAAGCCGGCAACACGACAGCAAGTCGCTGGAGAGGCCTACGAGGGCTCCACCGTGTTCTATCGCGACGGCTACTGGTACCTGTTCGTCGCAACGGGGACGTGCTGTGGCGGGTACGACAGCACCTACGAGGTCGAAGTCGGTCGATCACCGGATTTCTTCGGTCCGTACATCGACCCGTCCGGAACGGATCTGCGAACCTACGACGAGCACAACGCCGGCATCGCACAACTCACCGGAAACGATCGGTTTCCCGCCCCGGGACACGGCGACGTGACGGTCGATGACGCCGGCGACTACTGGTTCGTCTACCACGCCTACGACCGAGACGACGCCGAGTTCATCGACGGCGTCCCCGCTCGCCAGTTCTTCCTCGACCGCCTCGAGTGGACCGACGATGGGTGGCCGATCATCGGTGGCGATAAGACGCCGAGTCTGCAGTCACCGTTGCCGAACGCTGGCGATTCAGGTGCGGGCGCAGTCCCGAATGGAATCTACCGGATCGAGAACGTCAACAGTGGGAAACCGATGGCAGTCACCGCTGCCGGCACCGACGATGGCGACACTATCGAGCAGTCGGCATACGACGGTGGGGCACACCAGCACTGGTGGGTCGAGCACGTCGGCGGGGGAGAGTACCGCCTGATGAACCAAAACAGTTGGAAGGCCCTCGATGTGCCGGACGGATCGCTCGACGATGGCGAGCGACTCACCCAGTGGGCGTGGTGGACCGGCACGATGCAAAAATGGCGGTTTATCGAAAACGACGACGGGACCGTCCGAATCGAGAACCACAACAGCGGTGCCGTCATCGACGTCGCCGATGCGTCGATGGCCGATGGGGCCGATATCGTCCAGTGGTCGTGGAACGGTGGGGATCAGCAGCGCTGGACACTGTCGCTGATCGAGACGATCGATCCGACGACCGACGGCCGCCCCTGGTAAGTCGTTACAGGAGTATCGTCGCTGACGATCGCCCTCCGACGAAGGAAGCCATCGAACCTTCCAGGGACCACGGAAGCACGTGCACACGACCCGTCATGGCGACTCCCGTTCGTTGATCGGGACAAGTCATGACCCCGGAGTTCACTCTAGTCCCGACTGGGATTGTTCTCAAACTGATATCATAGCCGTCGTGTAATCAGGTGTACACTGACTTACAGTGGCGGCCATAGCATACTGCTTGCTAGCCGAGGAGAGGACACACTTCAGGACGAGTTCACGAACGCCGAACTCGGCTTCGATTCGGAGGGAAAGGGCTCTACTGAATCCCAAGACGGGGACGGGATTCAACGCTGAATCGCCCAGTTGCTGTTGTAGACGAAGACGACGGGGGGGCGAGGTCGCGGAACTGACGAAAACAGCCGCTAGCGTCGATTGTTTCGCGGATTGAGAGCTTGATCGCTGAGTTGACCGACTCGACGAGGGCTCGCTGATTGTAGTGATCGATCGACGGCGTACGGCCGAATGTAGCCGAGACGGGCGCCGCCGATGGCGTTGAACGAGGGATCCTCGTCCGTGATATCGCCGCTCGTCGCGGCCAGATATGGAAGTCGGAGAGCCGTACGGCCGCCTAGCTCGCTCCCTCGGAGTCGATCTGCTCGGCGAGTTCGACGATCAATCCTTCAGGACCGCGGACGTAGCAGAGCCGATAGGTGTCCTCGAAATCACGGATCTCGCCGACCGTGTCGAAGCCTTTGTCTCGCAGTTCGTCGACGATCGCGTTGAGGTCACCGACCGCGATAGCAATGTGGCGGATGCCCCGCCGGTTCGCCGGTAAGGGATGCGAACCCTCGTTGTCAGCCGGCGCATGGAACTTGATGAGTTCTAGCGCGTCGCTGCCGTCCGGCGTCCACACCATCACGATCTCCGCTCGGACGCCGTCGAGTCCGACGACCTTATCCACCCACTCGCCCTCGACCAACTCGCCGCCCTCGCGCTCGAATCCCAGATCGAGGAAGAAGGCGACCGTCGCGTTAAGGTCATCGACAACAACACCCACGTGATCGAGGCGCGGCAACTCCATATCATTCGCTCTCAGGCGTTCGGTTCTATTGAATCTTTAGCAATAATCCAAATAATCCGATAAGAAGGGGATAGCGAGGGAGTGGAACGATGTTATCAGTAAGATATATTCAAAACGAATAATTGTTAGTGCGATGAATCAACGAATCGTGTGAGGCAAGGGGTCAACCACGATGGTCCAAATTCAGATAAACGGGAACGGATTTGATTTCCCACTCCGTATCTCAACTCAAGAACGGTGTTCTGATCCGTGTCCTGAATTCAGAGAGAGAATTGAGGGGAGCGATGAGTTCGAATTTATCGGCATGTGGGGACCGTTTGTTAAAACGGCAAATAAAGAAACGATTGCCGTCGGTCACAAAATCGTACGAGTAGTTCTAAATACCGTCCTCGGGGGTGAGAGCGAACTAACCGGGACGAAAACGTGTGAAAAGTGGAACTGTACGAACGGAGCAACACACATAGTCGAGATTGATTCGGGGCACACTAGACAATGACCGTCAACTCAACGCCGTTGGGATTCAGTAGAGCCGAGGGAAAGATGAACCCGCAGTGAGGGGCCCATCGACTGGTTCACCGCCAGTGGAAAAGTACAGTATGTACAAGTCACCAAAGATCGAAGAGTTGTGGATATAGAGAATTAATAGCGGCCACTATGTAGTGAGGGAATTATTTGAGGGTAGAGAGTTGCGTTTTGTATCGATAAATGCCCGGTAGATGTGAGAAAATAAAATCTGGAATTGTTCACTAAATCATCCGCGAAGAATCTATCTTCCGGATCTCTCCCATCGATCCACTAGCCATACTAATTCTATACATCTACCATCAGTATTGAAAGCGCTTCACAACAGTATTCCCTCTCGGGAGGACCGATTCGGAGGGTAGGCGAATCCATCGTCGCCGATCACGGAGAGCAGAACTCTCCAAGCGACTGCGAAAATCACCGTTGCGTTTCGAACGTCTGCGGAGACTGCGCTCCCTACAGGAACCACGTCGGTTCCTGCAAAGCGCGTTCGCCGGATGTCGTCCGGCGGACTATCAGATGCAATCAGACAACGCCGTGGAACCAGGAATCTCGTCCGCTCACGGCAGTTTTACCGCCGTTCGCATGGGCCGTGAGACGAAGGACTCACGCTACTCTCGAGTAGCGATCGCGAACGAGGAGGGTGAGTAGGTCACACGAGTATCGAAACGGCACCGCCACCGACGATAGCGAGTCCACCCAATCCGAAGCAAACAGTCGAAAAGGAAATGCGGTCGACGACGCGAACGAGTGCATCGATCATAACGTATCCGACGCCTGCGCTGACGAGGAGCGCTGTCGCCGCTGCGGCGGGACTGATTCCAGGGAGACCACCGGCGCCGGCAACGGTGAGTGCTGCCCCGCCGAGACTGGCCGGAATCGAAAGGAGAAAGGAAAGCCGAAACGCGTCCGAGGGGTTGTAGCGTCGGAACAGAAGGGCACTGGTCGTCACCCCAGAGCGGGAAATTCCGGGAAGGATAGCAACGCCCTGAACGGCACCGACCAGTAGCGAGTCGCGTAGCGTCGGGGTCTCGCGAACTCCCATCGAGACGGACTCCGAAGTGTACTGGATACCCCCCGTAAGGAGGAGAAGGACACCGATGATCGTAATGAAGGCACCGCCGGTAAGTTGGCCCGCGAGATCAACGGCAAAGAGATAAAGCGGGATTCCGACGATGCCAGTCATCAGACATGCGATACCGAGATAGGACGTAATCGCATTGTCCCCGCGGTAGGCGGCGTCGGGACGCCACCCCGAGAGAGAGTGGAACGCAGTTTCGAGATCGTCACGATAATAACTGGCTGCGGAAACCGTCGTCCCGAGCTGGAAGAAGAGTGCGAGTTGGAGCGCCGTATCGGGATCGACATCCATCAGCGTCAGGACCAGCGCCAGATTTCCCTGGCTCGAAACGGGGAGCCACTCGACGATTCCCTGCACGATTCCGGCAACGATGGCGACAATGAATTCCCTCATGCTGATCGAGTTCTGAAAGCGTCCAACTGTCCGGCTTGTTCTCGTGCGGATCTATGAGAACAGTGCTATTAGTGGTGCCGATCCGAACTGTCGGTATTGGGAGAAGGGTATCGATACGCCACTCCGGCTGACGATAGATACTCGAAATAGAGTAAATATATGAAAAGGCATTTGCATCCGCCGTCCCGTGGCTAGGCAAATGGGTGTAGCGTCGATGAATCCGACCCTCGATACCATCGTTCTCGGAGTTGGTGAAGCCGATAGTTCCAGAAGCGAGACGCTCGTTGACGCCGTCGAAGAACTGGCGCGTCCGACCGACGCTCGCGTCGTCTTCGTCCATATTTTCGATCTGAAGTCCTACAAGGAAACGGTCGAACACGTACTCGATCATGAGACAGGTCGCGTCGATCCGAATGAGTTGGCCGACCAAATGTCCGTGGTTCGTGATATGAGAGACCAACTGTCGGACGAGATTCAGTATGAGACCCGGGCTGCAACGCGGAAGAAGGGCGACGGAATCGTTGCGATTGCCGAAGACGTTGACGCCGACCGCGTCGTTGTCGGCGGACACCGACGGTCGCCGTCCAGCAAGGCCATCCTCGGGAGTACGGTCCAGACGGTGCTGCTGAACGCGCCGTGTCCCGTCACTTTCGTCCGTGACACCTGATTCTCGAACGGTGGACTGCTGCTCGTGACATTCTCCGGAAAATCTGTGCCGAGCGAGGTCCGTTTCAGACCGCTGCTTGAGCGTTTCATAATCACTATAGTATCTAGGCGGTGACTGCTTATGCAAGCCATGGCGCAGGAATTGGTTCCGCTCGCTCGAGAGTTGTCGTTGCCCTACTACGAATCGGCGCTACCGGCGCACGACCGGTACCACGCCAATCGAGTTCGAACTCTTTCGCTGCGGTTAGCAGACGAATGCGAGGAACCCGTCGACAGGGCGGTCCTTGCCGCGGCGGCGTGGTTACACGATATCGGTCGCCCGCTCGAACGGACGGGTGAGATCGACGATCACGACGAGTGGGCCGCAACGGAGGCGGCAGCGCGTCTCGGAACCGAAGCGGTCTCGGCCGAGCGCATCGAGGCGATCACGCACTGTATCCGCACCCACAGCATTCGAGTGAGTTCACCGACGCCGGAGACGCTCGAAGCGAAACTGCTCTTCGATGCGGACAAGTTGGAAGCGGCTGGCGCGCGCGGTCTCGTGCGGTTGGCCTGTATCGTCGGCGAGAGATCGGGGAGAGCGGGCGAACGATACGCGGTGATCGAGAACGCGTCGGTTTCGGAACTGGAGAGGCCGGACTGTCCGGACGTAACGCTCCTTCGGGAGTGGGCAAGAGAACGGCTAGATCGATTGCACACGTCGCCCGGCCGGTCACTCGGACGGTCACGCTGGCAGTTTATGACCGAGTTCTTCGCGCAGTTCGAGCGCGAGATGGGGATCGAGGGTGAAGCGTAAGGGAAACCGCGGAAACCGACTCAGAGATCACTCGAGAACGTGAACGCTGGTATCGTCGATCGAGAGCGAGACCGTCTCTCCGGTCCGGTATGTTTCGGCGGCATCAGCGTGCAACGCCACCGTCGTTTCGTCCGGGAGCGTCGCAGTCAGTTGCGTTCGATCGCCGAGGTACGTCGCGCTCGTCACCTCCGCGTTGATCGGCCCCTCGCGCTCGAACTCGAACGCCTCGGGCCGTACTGCGACCGTAACTGTACCGTCCGTCGCGGCCGCGACCTCGAGTTCGGCGAACCCGAGATCGACGCGACCGTCTGCGGCAACCCCAGTGAGCAGGGTCGAGTTTCCGATGAAGTTCGCAACGAAGGCGTTTGCGGGGCGGCGGTAGATCGCCGACGGCGTCCCAACCTGTTCGACGGTTCCCGCGTTCAACACGGCGATCCGATCGCACATCGCCATCGCTTCCTCCTGGTCGTGGGTCACGTAGATCGCGGTGACGCCGAGGTCGGAAAGGAGGTCGCGGATCGCCGTTCGGAGCCGTGTCTTGAGCGCCGCGTCGAGCCCGGTCATCGGCTCGTCGAGCAAGAGGACGTGGGGTTCGATCGCGAGTGCTCGAGCAAGCCCGACGCGTTGCTGTTGCCCGCCTGATAGCGTCGTCGGCCGGCGATCAGCCAGCGCGGAAATATCGAGCATCTCGAGCAACGCACCCGCTCTCTCGCGGCGCTCGCGCCGGGGAACGTCGCGCATTTTCAGTCCGAACGCGACGTTTTCGCGAACGGTCATGGTATCGAAGAGCGCGTACGACTGGAACACGAGGCCGACGTGTCGCTCTTCCGGCGGGACGTGTGTGACATCGACGCCGTCGAAGCGAACTCGGCCGTGTGTCGGCGTCTCGAAGCCCGCGATGGTCCGTAACGTCGTCGTCTTCCCGCAGCCCGACGGGCCGACGATCCCGAGGATCTCGCCGTCGCGAATCGTCAGGTCGATGCCGTCGACGGCCAACTCGTCGCCGTACCGTTTGGTCAGCGACTCGAGCGTGACTTCGCTCATACGGTCTCACCGGCGACGCGGTCGGGGTCCGAAAACGGTCGGTGAACGGTTCGGTTGAAACGTCGGCTACTGGTATTCGTGCGTCTCATTGGTCTCGAATAGTTGTGAATCCTCGGTTGCCGATTAGCTGGAGAACGGCGATCGCGGAGACGACGAGCAGGAAGTACACCGAAACCGCCGCCGCCTGCTGCATATACGTCGCATTCGAGGTATTGCGGTAGAGGAAGACCGCAAACGGATCCGGACTACCGCTTACCACCATGAACGTGAAATTGAACTCCGCGGCCGCGAGCGTCCAGGTGATGATACAGCCCGCGAGGATGCCCCGCTTCGCGTGCGGAACGATGACCGTGAGAAACGTCCGCGGCCACGAGGCACCGAGCGATCGAGCGCTCTCCTCTAAGCGAACGAGGTCCATCGACTGAAATGAACTCTGCACCGTCAGCACCATGTACGGTGATTTGAGCAAGCAGTAGCCGGCGATCAGGCCCAGGGCGGAGCGGCCGTGGTTCGGATACGTCTGCACGAAGGCGAGTCCGAGAACCACGCCCGGAACAAGGGGTACAATCGCGAGCGTATTGAGCCAGTCTCGAGCGTAGAACTCGTATCGCGTGAGCGCGTACGCGATCGGAACGCCGATGACGACGTTCAGCATCATCCCGCCGGTCGCGATCGCGAGGCTGAACGCGAGCCCCGGAATCACGGCCATTTGATCGCCTCCCAACCCGAGCACGTCGCGCCAATGCTCGAAGGTTACAAATCCTCGCGGAAGGATTCCCGTTGCCGTCTCCGCGAACGAGGACACGAACGTCACGACGACCGGGACGCTGAGAACGAGCACGACGAGTGTGACGATCCCGAGAACGAGTGGCCGACCGACTCGGGTCGAGAGCGCTGGTCGTGACGGTGCCCACGCTTCGATCGTCGTCTCGACGCTGCCGCCATCGGCCTGCGAGTTCGGATCGACGCCGGCGTCGGATCGCGACCTGCGCTGTGGCTCCGCGTCGTCGCTCATATTAGATAGCCACCGTGTCGGTCCTGACGAACCGGAGCCCGACGAACGTGAACGCGACGATGAAGACGACGTAGACGAGGCCGATTGCGGCTGCCACGTCGGGTCTGTACGTCCCGACGCTGATCTCGCGCTGGATCTGCAGCGTGACGACGTGGTGACTCTGGAGGAGCAATACCGTGCCGAAGATCGCCAGTCCGGAGCGAAACGTAAGGATCGTTGCAGCGGCGATCCCGGGACGGATTTCGGGCAGCGTCACGTGATAGAACGTCTCCCAACGGCTCGCGCCGAGCGACCGAGCGGCTTCCTCGGCTTGCGTGTTGACCTCGGCATAGGTCCCCCGCAACACCATCGTCGCTCGCGGTACGAGCGAGTAGACGTAGCCGAGGAACAGCCCGGTAATGGCCGTTGCACTCGCGAGGTCGATCGCGCTCGTTCCGGTGACGGCCGCAATCGCGTTCGTCACCAATCCCTGTCGGCCGAGCATCGCGATGACCAAGATCGCGACGATAATTCCGGGCAGTGCGATCGGAAACGACACCGCCGCGACAACTGCACGCTCGAACGGGAGATCGTATCTCTCGAGGGCGTGTGCGACCGCGACGCCGAGGACGACGCTGACGATCGTTGCCAGTCCGACGAACCAGACCGTGTTCCACGCAACCCGCCGATACGTCGGCTCCGTCAGCAGCGTCCGCCACGCGTCGAGCGACCAGCCCTCGATCCAGACCGCGTCCGCTGCGACGCTCATTCGAACGAGCATCGCCAGCGGAACGAACCCCGCGACCGTCGCGAGCGCGAAAAACGGCAGGCACATGATCGCGATTCGCCGCCGCTCTCGCTCGCGCTCGGTCGTCGGTCTGGCGGTCGTCGACACGAACGTTCGAACTCGGCGCACCGACGCCGCCGTCGATTCCGGGACGGACATACTGCGATCTCACTGGGCCCCCTGCAGCGGCGTTCGGTCGACCAGTTCCGACTGAATCGCGTCTTGCTTCGAGACGAGTTCTTCCTGATCGACCGTAAACTGCGCCGCCTCGTAGGCCGACTGCGGAGGGAACTCGTCGGGCTGGTCGAGTTCGGCCGCTCGAATCGGCCGAACGTAGGCGTCGAAGAACAGTTCCTGGCAGTCGAGCGTCAACACGTAGTCCATGAACAGTTTCGCCGCCGCGGGATTGGGGGCGTTGCGAAGCAGCGCGTACCCGTACGGAACGTTCATCGCGCCCGGCTCGCCGTCCGGTCCCGTGAGGATCGCGACGTCGAGTTGATCCTCGTCGAACTCGTCGTTGTTGTACTTCAGGTTCAGGCCGGTATAGTCGTACTCGACGACCGTCGAGATTTCGCCGCTGGTCATCGGCCCCTCGACGTTTCGGCGGAAATCGGCCCCGTGGTCGGCGATCGCCTCGTGGTACTCGATCACCGGGTCGAGATCGTCCAAGTCGCCACCGTACGCGCTGTTGACCGACAGCGCCGACGCCTGCCCGTTCGCCGTGTGTGGCGGCGTGAACGCGAGGTCCTTGGCGATATCGGGATGCTTGAGGTCCTCCCACGTCTCCGGCGGTTCCAGCCCCCGCTCCTCGTACACGTCCGTCCGGTAGGTTACCGCGGTCGTCATCTGTCGCGTCGCGGTCACGTGACCGTTGTCGGTCTTGAGATCGTCGGGGACTTGGTCCCAGTTCGCCGGTCTGTAATCCGTCGTCAAGTCGTCGTTCATGGCTTCGAGACCGAACGAATACCCGCCGTTGTACGCCGAGTGCGTCGGGTTCTGGGCGTTCGCTCGCATATCGTCGAGCGCTTCGCCGGACGACCCCTGTGCATCGTAGAGGGAAACGCCGTATTCCTCCTCGAAGGCCTCCATGACGGCGTCCCAGTTCGACCACCCAGTCTGAACGCAATACAGTTGGAGTTCGCCGGGAAACGCGGCCGAATCGACGGTCGTCTCGTACTCGCCGTAGCCGACCGTATATTGCTCCCCGCCGCTATTGCCGAGGCTGCTCAGACACCCCGCCATCGCGAGCGAACTCATCGCGACTCCGGTCTGGAGAATCGATCGCCGTGCCGGTCCGTTTGCGTCGGACATTATCTGGTCACTCGCGAGAAAATAGTAACAATTTGCTATGTTCAGAACGGTGACCACAATAGCACGATATACCGATATCGAACGGATAGTATGGATATTGAGTTCGGCGGGAGATGCGCCTGCGTTTGGCTCGCTAGTCGTAGTGTTCGTCGAGGTATTCGATAATGTCGTCGCTCTCGTATATTTCGGTACCCCGTCGGTGATCGACCAGAAACGGGATTTGGTCCTCTCCGCCGATGTTCTCCATCTCGTCCAGCGTCTGTTGATTGCGAAGTTGCCCATCCGCCGTACGCGGGTTGTGAGTAACGTACGAAGCCCCGAGTTCCGTCAGTTTCTCGCGCACGTTCCCGCTGTACGGACAGTCCTCGGCTTGGTAGAGTTCGAGCATCGCACGTAGTGAGTCACCCGAATCGGTGAAAAAGATACGCCGGGAAGAATCAGGTGGGCCGGGGAAGGGATGCTATCGCGGGGTTCGCGGCCGCTGCTGAGCGCGGCCGACGCCGGGTTCGACGGCGTGAAATCCACTCGGAAGCACGATGTTCGGGGCCGGAACGGTGACACAGTCTTCTCGCGGATTCGTCCTCCGAGGAGAGCGGGGTGCGAGACACGGAGTCGATCGAACGATCTCCGCATCGCTCGCTGCCGGCGATCCGGCTATCTTCGGCGTAATGTGACCACGAATACTTCGACCGGGATCTGTCGCCTTAGCCGCGATCGCGGCGATCGGTCTCGGTCTGCCGGTTCGGATGCCGGGCGCAGAGTCGCGCTCAGCCGGCAATTCGACGTTCACCCACTGTTCGTTAGGGACGAGCGGCCGGACGACAATCTCGAGAGCAAGATTGGAACGACGATCACGATCACGGAACGGGACTGAAACGCTTGCGGCTGTTCTCATACGGCCTGCAACACGACAACGCATATTAGTATCACGTTCTTTTAAACAATCATGGCTACCAACCAGCCGGACGTGCAATCTCACGCGGAGGAAAAGCGGCCGGAGATCCCCTTCGCAGCCCTCGTCATCCAGGTGACCCTTGCATCGATGACCGCCTTCATGCTGCTCGGGTGGAGTCACTTCACTCTTAACGCGATACTCGATTCGAACCAGACGGTTACAGCGTACGTCTCGTGGCTCCCTATCGTGATTGCAACGGGCGCAACCGCCTACCTGATCAGCCGTCTGTACGAGTAAGGACTCCCAATTCCCCGCTGAAACAGTACGCGGGTCTCGGCCACCCGCTGAACTCTTCCGGAGCAACGCCACCGCCATCTCCGCTCATCAGTTCCCGTTCGAACGTGCCGTTCCCGAGAGTTCCATCGTAGCGAGGTGAACTCGAGTTCATCACTCAAAGCTGACCGAAACCGTAGCTGAAAAGCGGTCTCGCACCCTCAAATTGCGACTCGTCCGCTTCCAGAACTCGTGTGCGGACAGTCGGGAGAGCGTTCGACGGAAAAATACCGACCGAGGAGAGCCAGAACTAGACAGTTCCGGACGTTCATAGTAATGATATTTCTTCCCCATTTCTGTATCGAAAATGTATACCGAAGTCGTCTACTTCGGTTTGTGAGCCGAAGCGGAGATCAGCCGCTCAACTCCGAACGGGAGACATCCAAACGCAACTCGATCAGCGTCAACTCGTCCGACGGAACCGCGTCGGCGAACGCGCGCTCGACCTCGTCCCACGTCTCGGGACGGCGCGCTTCGATACCGAAGCTCTCGGCGAACGCCACGAAGTCGGGGTTGGTGAGCGACGTTCCCGTGTACTCGCCGCGGTGATCGATCTGCTGGGTGGAGATGAGTCCGTAGTCGTCGTCGGTGAAGACGACGATCGTGAACTCGCAGCCGAGTCGGGTCGCGGTCTCGATCTCCGCGGCGTTCATCAGGAAGCCGCCGTCGCCGGTCCCCGCGACCACGTTCGTATCGACGGCGAGGTCGGCGGCGAGCGCCCCGGGGACGGCGATGCCCATGCTGGCCAGTCCGTTCGAGATCACGCACGTATTGGGTTCGTAGGTCGGGTAATTCTGTGCGATCTCGAGTTTGTGGTGGCCCACATCGGAGATGAGCACGTCCTCGTCGGCCAGAGCCTCACGGAGCAGTGGGAGCGCGTTCGTGACGGTAACGGGATCGGTCGAGTCGGGGGGAGCGGTAACGTCCTCGAGGATTCGGTCGTGGCGATCCGCACACCACAGCGAACAGGCCGTCGCCGAGAGGTGGTCGCCGATCGCTTCGAGCGATGCACCGACGTCCGCGACGATCTCCACGTCGGGATTGTAGTGGCGGTACACCTCGGCGGGTTCGTGATCGACGTGGACGATCTCCGTCTCGAGATTGGGGTTCCACGCCGCCGGATCGTGTTCGGCGATATCGTAGCCCACGGTGACGACGCAGTCTGCCAACTCGATCGCGCTGGCTGCTTCATCGTCCGGCCCGGAGTCGAGGGTTAGTAGCGAGGCCGGCTCGCGGTCTGAAATCGCCCCCTTTGCCATGTACGTGGCGACGACCGGAATACTCAGCCGATCGACGAACGCACGCAGCCGATCCGACGCGCGAGTTCGTACCGCGCCGTTGCCCGCGAGGAGTATCGGGCGCTCGGCGTCTTCGATCACGTTCGCCGCTCGGACCGCCGATTCGGTATCCGGGTCCGGGCGGCGCACCTGTTTACGTGCGAGGATCGGGCTCGCGTCGATGGGTTCGCCGGCGACGTCCTCGGGGAACTCGAGGTGGGTTGCGCCCGGCTTCTCGTACTCGGCGAGTTTGAACGCCTTGCGGATCGACTCGGGGACGACCTCTGGCGCGGCGATCTGGGCGTTCCACTCGACGATCGGCTCGAAGATGTCGACCACGTCGAGCGCCTGGTGACTCTCCTTGTGGAGGCGCTCGCGGCCGCCCTGACCGGTGATCGCGACGACCGGGCTCTTGTCGAGTTGGGCGTCAGCGACGCCGGTAACGAGGTTCGTCGCACCGGGTCCAAGCGTCGAGAGACAGACGCCCGCCTCGCCGGTGAGCCGCCCGTGTACGTCCGCCATGAACGCCGCGCCCTGTTCGTGGCGAGTCGGCACGAACGTGATCGAGGACTCCCGCAGCGAAAACAGGAGGTCCTCGATCTCCTCGCCCGGCAACCCGTAGACGTACTCGACACCCTCGGCCTCGAGGCACGCGACGAGGAGGTCGGCTGCGGTCGGCACGATGCTCACTCCGAGGGGACGATGATGTCCGCGGTGTGCTCGCCCCTCGTTCCTCTCTCAATTGCCTCGACGCCACTTTCGTCGGTTCTCAACGTGCTAGTTGCCATTGCCGTAGTTCCCACTCCGAGTGCCAAAGATCCACACCCGGCGAATGAACCGTCACATCCCTCTCGGTGAGCAGCGTCCCTGATACTGCCCCGGTCTACGGTATACAACGCGGCGCGCCTCACCCAGCGTGTATAATAGCTCGATCAAGCACCACAAGACAGGCGGAAATGACGTGATTACCCGGCGTTTCGAACTCGATTGGTCGTGGCGGCACAGAGAACGAGTTCGTCCAGCCGGGACCACTGTGCTCCTACTCGGCAGTCGGCGTTCGTTCTCGAATGACCGTCACTGAGCCAGGCGACCGGCGGACAACCCGTTGAGCGACGCTTCCGAGCAGGAATCGCCGGAACCCGCGTCGGCCGTGGCTGCCGAGGACGACGTGATCGATATCGTGATCCTCGGCATAGGTGATGATCGTCTCGGCGACCGTTCCGACCTCTATCGCCGTCGTGATTTCCACATCGTATTCGGCGGCGATTTCCGTCGCGGCTGCGATAATCTCATTGGCGGCCTCTTGTGACCGTTCGAAGGCCTTTTCCGCGGAGAAGATGCCGTCGATACCGTCCGAACCGGCCCACTGACGCGGATCGTTCACGTACAGAACGCGGATCGATGCGTCGTCGTACGTCGAGAGCGCGTGGCGCAATGCGGCGGTCGCCTGTGGCGAGTCGTCGAACGCGGCGAGGATCGTGGATGGCATGTGTCGTTCATGGCGAACCAGCGGTAAAGCGTTCTATTCACGACGGGCGAACAGACACAATCCGTGAGAGATGCCACAGCGTGTCTGCCAGCAGCAATTCAACTCGACTTCGACCTGCTCACGTCTCAAACTGGCCCGACTACACGCTGATAAGTAACTGGTGCTAGCTAGTTATTCGTATATCTGCTCTGGCCCGTGAAAGGAGGGGGCATACACTCCCAACGCTCGTATTCTGAATGAGAGACGAAGGCGTCAGAATCCGCTTCTGGGCAGTTTCGAAGCACCGACATGACACCCCTGAGAGCCCAACGGGGTGTTATATGGCTCTCTATCGCGGGTATGTTGGTGATGACCCGTGCTCGTGCTTGGGCGAAAGCGAATCGCTGGGGGGAACACGGTATGAGAGACGAGCGAGGGGGTGCCGGTGAGTGAACTCCCGCCGCGGACGACCATCAAGCGATGGCTGGTCACGACCAACCACAAAGATATCGGGATTCTCTACCTTATAACGTCCTTATTCTTGATCGTCGTCGGCGGCGTACTCGCGATACTATTCCGCATCCAGATGTGGGAATCGGGCGGGATCGGTCTGCTTGATCCAACCCAGTTCAATCAGGCGGTGTCCGTCCACGGGCTCGCGATGATCTTCTGGGTCATCTCCCCCCTTGGCGTCGCGTTCGCAAACTACATCGTCCCCTTGCAGATCGGCACTCAGGACCTCGCGTTTCCACGGTTGAACGCGCTGAGTTACTGGTTTTATGCGTTTTCGGCACTACTGCTCATTCTCTCGTTCTTTCAGGATGCAACGTGGTCCAGCGGCTGGTATATGTACGCACCGCTCAATGTACCGATTTACAATCCGGCCCAGGAGATGACTGCGGGTGGGACCGCAGCGGTCCTCGCGCTGACGCTGTTCGTTATGTCGGTCACGCTAGGATCAGTGAACTTTCTGACGACCATTCATCGGTGCCGCGCCGAAGGAATGGGGTTGTGGAATATGCCCTTGTTCACATGGGCGACGCTACTGACCGTGTGGATGATGCTGTTCGCCTTTGCATCACTGCTTGCTGCACTCTTGCTCTTGATTAGCGACCGTATTTTCCTCACCCAATACTTCGCGACGAACCAGGGATCGAGCCTATTATGGGCACATCTATTCTGGTTTTTCGGCCATCCGGAGGTGTATATCGTCTTCTTCCCTGCATTGGGCATCATGCTCGAAACGTTTCAGACGTTCACCGGGCGTCGGCTCGTCGGACGGAAATGGATCATCATCGCGATGGTCCTGGTGGCCGTCCAGTCCTTCCTGGTCTGGATGCACCACATGTTTCTGACGACAATCAACCTCGAAATCAAGACGCTGTATATGGCGACGAGTATTGGGATCTCACTCCCGTTCGACTTGATCGTCTTCTCACTCATTTATACGATGATCAAGGGACGAGTTCGGTTTACGACGCCGTTCCTGTTTAATCTCGGTGCGCTGGTCTTGTTCATCCTCGGAGGGATCACGGGGGTCTTCCTCGGTGCGGTCGTACTCGACTACGAGTTCAGGGGGACCTACTGGGTTGTTGCTCACTTTCACTACGTGATGGTTGCCGGAATTACCGCGCTGATCGGCGGAATCTTCTACTGGTGGCCGAAGATCACCGGAAAGATGTACGACGAAACGCTAGGAAAGCTTAGCTTCGTAGTCTACTTTATCGGCTTTAACGTACTCTACTTCCCGATGTTTCTCGCGTGGGAGACGCCGCGGCGCGTCTTCGAATTTAATACAGCGTTTACGGTCTATCACCGAGTGGCGACCGTGGGGGCATTGATCCTCGGTGCGTCCTATCTTATCATCTTCTACACGCTCGGTAAAAGTCTCCTCACCGGTCCGGATGCACCCGGCAATCCGTGGACGTTCTCGCGGACTGCAGAATGGGCAACGACCTCACCGCCACCACTCGAAAATTGGCCGAACCGACCCAGTTACAGCAGTGGGTCCCTCGAGTTCGTCGACGATACACCGACGACAGCTGACGGCGGCCGGACAGCAAACGGCGGCGAAATCGAACAGGCCGGCTCGCTCGAGTCGGAGCATACCGATCACGGAAGCATTTGGCCGTTCGGAATCGGAGCGGGGATGTTCGTTACATTCCTCGGGTTATCGGGGATAACACCCTGGGTCGCCGATTTCGCCACCGCACGCGGGGTGGAGATTTCTGAAACCGGGTCACCGGACTTCATCCATCCAGTGCTCGTACTCGTCGGTATCGGGATAGTGGGATACACGCTCTTCGAATACGGACGCGAGCGGTTCAACGCGCCCGAGATGGCCATTGCCGAACGATGGCCGTTCGAAGGAATCGGAACGACGAAGCTCGGCGTCTGGTTTTTCATCGCATCGGACGTTCTCGTCTTCGGCGCTGTCATCGGGGCGTATATCTTTATGCGGCTGCACGCCGGCTGGAACGAGTTCGAAACGGTCCCGCCCTCTGCGACTATCGGGTTGATCAACACCTACGTCCTGCTCACCTCGAGTTTTACTGTCGTCCTCGCACTGGAGATGGCCGGGCGAAAAAACGAACGCGGACTATTGGTATCCTTAGGAGCGACGGTATTGCTCGGGCTTACGTTCCTCAGTATCAAGGGGTACGAGTGGGGACAAGAGTTCGCCCACGGGATCTATTGGTTCTCCGAACTCCAGTACTCGATTTACTTCGTGACGACCGGCCTCCACGCGTTCCACGTGATCCTCGGTCTCCTCATCGCGGGGTTCATGATCTACCGTATCGTGACGCTCGGTGCCTATCTCGAGGACTACCGCCCGGTAGAGTACTTCGGCATCTACTGGCACTTCGTCGATATCGTCTGGGTGATCCTCTTTCCGTTGTTCTATCTCATGTAGGGTTTCGGATCGGATTGGCGGACTGAATCGCGGGTGCACCACACCAAAACGAAACGGAAACGGAAACGAGTCGGCCGCGAGGCGCGCTCAAACCGGAGTCAGTAGCGACTGCGAGCCGGCACCGGCGCTCGAATCGGCTCCGGTTTCGGCCTCAGCTCCGACTCACGCGCCGGAAGGCAGGTCGCCGATCGAAATGTCGCCCTCGACCAGGCGGTCCGGGACGGCGAACGTTTGGGTAACGGCGTCACCGACGAGATCGCCGCCGACGGTCGCGCCGCCGGCGAGTCGAACCGTCGCTGCGGTCGCGAATGACACCGGTCCGTCAACGGTCGCCCCGCCGCGGGCCTCGAACGTTTCGAGTTCAGCGCCGACCGTCACGGTGCCGACGGTCGAGCCGCCGGTCAGTTCGATCCGAGACGCGGTGTTCTCGACGGCGAGTTCACCGATCGAGCCGGAGCCGGCAACCGTTACGTCGCCGATGTCGGCCGCCTCGACGCTGCCGTCAACGGCCGCGTTACCTCGAACCGTGAGCGTCTCGGCGGAGTCGACGGCCACGGCATCAGTGACGGTCCCGCTGCCCCGGAGCGCGATGTCACCGCGAACGTCGCCGCCGACGAGAATCCGCTCGACAGTGGCTGCGCCGCGAACGACCACGTCTCCGCCGACATCGCCCGCGATGAGCACGTCGCCGCCGATCTGCGTATTACCGGCGAGCACGACATCGCCCTCGACGTCGCCGTAGACGACAACGTCATCGTCGACGGCCTCGCTCTGGAAGCGCAACTCGGTGACATCCTCGCCGCGGTCCGCAGGAATATCGGAACCGGACGAGTTCGTCGTGAACTCGGTAGCGACCGTTTCGTTGGCCGTCACGGTTACCGTCGTCGTCTCGGTTTCGGTGCCGTTACCGGTGAGCGCGCGGAGATCGTAGGTTCCCGGTTCCACGCCGTCGATCGAGACCGAGCCGTCGGCACTGACCAGTCCAGTTCGGTCAGGTCCGAACGCGTCGTCGCCGGTTACGGTCACCCACGTTCCGTCCGGAAGTAGTTCGCCGGCGTCGTCCGTGACGAGCGCATCGATTGCGCCCGTCGCCGCCGACTCGACTTCGAACGTTGCTTCGGCCCCGCTCCCGCGTTCCGCAACATCCACGCGTTCGGTCGCCGTCGCGCCGTTTTTCGCCGTCACGGTGACGGTATACGTCCCCGGTTCGGGAACGGGTATCGAAGCGGCGCCCGCGGCGTCGGTCGTCACGAGTTCAACCGCGTCGGTCGGGCCGTCGAGTTCGGCGACGACGGTCGTCTCCGCGAGTGCGCTACCGCCATCGTCGGCGAGGACCGTTGCGGCGAGAACAGGTCCCGCATCGGCAGTCGACCCGACGGGTGTCGGTTCCGCGGCGTCGGGCGTCGGTGAACTCGCGCCGGTAGCGAGAACTGCCGGAACGACGGGTGCGACGGCGACCGTGCCGGCGATTAGGACGAGGAGGGTTGCGAACGTCCAGCGACGTTGCGCGCTCATGGTGCGATCACCCGACGTTCCTGCTCCCACGCCTGTACGGCGGCGTCGAGCGTTTCGCGGTCGATACGACCGGCGGACCAGTCCTCGATAGCTCCGTCGACTGCGGGGCGAATGATGATTCCCTCGTCATTGGCGAGGTGTTCGAGATACGTTCGCTGTTGGGGATCGAGATGGCCGAGCGCGTCGTCACCGACCGGCGAGAACAGCGGATACGAGCGATCGAACGTGCTCGTCACCGGCAGTGTCGCCTCGCCGGCGAGATTGTCCGCGGCGTCGACGATGCGGTCGTCGTTGAGTCGGAGGTCGGAGCCGAGGCCGGCGGCGACGGCGTCGAGGTTTTCACGGTGGTCGGCGCTCGCCGCCGTCGAACCGACGAGGATCACCGCACCGCCGTCGTCGCGGTACTCGCGGAGTGCGTCGAGTTCAGTCCCGGTGTAGGCCCGCCCCGGTGCGGTGAGGAACGCGGCGGTCGGCTCGTCCGCCTCGGGAAGTGTGGTCGCGACGTCGTTGAACTGCCGGAGCCGGCCGCCGATGCCTTCGACGAAGCGGAGGAAGTACTGCATCCGCTCCAGCGAGAGCGAGCCCGACACGTCGAACTGGGCGTGTCCGCCCTCGACGAGGAAGTCGCCGTCGTTGTGCGAGAGGTATCGCGCGAGGTTCGTTACGAGCGGGAAGTTGCCGTAGCCGCCGGTGTCGACCGGGAACCCCTCCAGTTCCTCGTAGGCCTCGTTGAACAGCAGCCCGCCGACCATCGCGACGCGATTGTCGTGATCGACCCCGATCAGGGGCGCGTCGTCGTACGCGTCGAAGCTGCCGCCGGAGAGCGGTTCCTGATCGGCATCCGGACCGGCTGCGACGGGAACGCGGTCGGCCGCGAGCGGCCCGGAGTCGGTCGTGATGCTGGACGCTCGCGGGACGTACACCTCCTCGACGGGATCGTTGCGGTGCTCGGGGACCGCGTCGAAGTCAGCCGCCGACCAGACGCCGCGCCCGTCGGCGAGCGCGGTCTCCTCGACGGCCGCGAACTCGTCGTGGCGGCCGAATCCGGACGAGTAGACGCGGGCGTATCCCTCCGCGACCATCTGCCGATTGTACTCGACCGAGTACTCCCCGGTCCCGGGATCGGCGTCGAAATCGTCCGGATCGTAGTGCATGTACCCGAGCAGCCGTCCGTAGTTGCCCCGGATCGGCTCGACGTCGTCGAAGGTGAGCTTGATCCGCCGTCCCTCGACGTCGGTGTCGCCCGTGTCAGTGCCGTCGGGCGTCATAACGTCGAGGGCGAACGCGGTCGCGTTCTCACCCCACTCGTTGAGGTGCGCTATGTCTTCGACGCCGAACCACTCGTGGATTTCGTTGGAAACGTCTCCCGTCTCGGCCGTATCGAACCCGAGGTGGCGGACCACGTCCCGATACTCGTACTCGCTGTCGAACTCCACCTCGACGGTGTCGCCGTCGAACACGCGCACGACGCGGCCGTAGTACTCCTCGTCCGGATCGAACTCGATGCCGATCGACTCGTCGCGGTCCGCGAAGTAGTCGAACGCGGTGTTTACGTTCGTCGTCGTGATGTCGAACTCGCCGTCGCCGTCGTTCACCTGGTCCGAGTTGAACCGGAAGTCGAGTTCGAGCGCGTCCGCGATGGCGTTCAGGTTTGCCGTTTCGTCGAAGCCGGTCTCGGAATTGCCCTGGCCGCCGAAGTCGGACTCGTCGAACAAGAAGAGCGCGCCGCCGTCGGCGACGAACGCCCCGAGTTCGTCGAGTTCGGACTGGGAAAACGCGGTCGACGGCGAGGAGACGACCAGTCCGTCCGCCTCGTCGAGACCGGGTGCGCCCACGCCGTCGAACACGTCGAACCCGTCGTTGAAGTTCGCGGTCGTGGGAACGAACGCGGCACCGTCGTTGTGCGTCTCGTCTTCGACCTGGTCAGCGTTGAACCGGAAGGCGACGTCGAGTTCCGCGGCGATGGCGTTGAGCGTCGCCGTCTCCTCGTTGGTGAACTCCGATTCGTCCAGAAGGAACACCGCGCCGCCGCCGGCGACGTGAGCCGAGAGCGCGTCGAGTTCAGGTTCGGAGTATTCCTCGCCGGGCGAGGGAACGACGACCGCATCGGCGGCATCGATGGTCGCGCCGTCCGACGATCCGTCGAAGAACTCGAACGCACCGTTGACGTTCGTCGTCCGGAGTACGAACGGGGCCCAGTCGCTGTGTTCCTCGTCGACGACCTGGTCCGAATTGAACCGAAAGTCGAGGTCGAGCGCCGCCGCGAGGTCGTTCAAGGGTTCGGTCGCGTGACCGTCGTAATCGGCCTCGTCGTGGATGAATACGGCACCGCCGTCGGCGACGAACGCCTCGAGCGCGTCGCGTTCGGCCGCCGAAAACGCCTCCCCGGGCGTCGTGATCATCACGAGATCCGCATCGTCGAGGTCGGCCGCGAGGTCGTCGGTCGCTCCCACGTCGAAGCCGCGGTTCGACGCANATCATCACGAGATCCGCATCGTCGAGGTCGGCCGCGAGGTCGTCGGTCGCTCCCACGTCGAAGCCGCGGTTCGACGCGAGCGCCTCGAGTTCGGCGTAGTCGTCGAGCGCCAGCGCCTGCCCGTGACTCTCGTCGTAGTAGACGGTCCCCGGCCCGTCGAGTCGATCCTCCCAGGCGGTCACGAGGAACTCGCGGGTGGCGTCGACGTCGCTCTCGTCGGTCGCAAACGGCGCGCCGATTCCGACGACGGCTCCGTCGACCGCAACCAGCGGAATGTCCGCATCGACGCCGACGTAGCTGACGTATCCGTCGTCGTTCTCGTCGACGTTCTCAGCCGTCGACTCGGCCCAGACGGCGACGAGCGAGTCGTCAGTGAGCGGGTCACCGTCCGCATCGAGCAGGCTCGCCGTCGAGAAGAACTCGAGTTCGTCGATTCCGACCCCGCCGTCGCTTCCGAGCAAGTCCTCGGTCGCCTCGAAGTCGTAGCCGTCGTCCTCGACGGCGGCCGCGAACTCGCCGAACGTCGAGGAATCGTAGTAGCTGTCGTGGGCGTCGTCCCACAGGATCGTGCCGCTCTCGCCGATCGTCTCGGACAGCAAGTTGCGCACGAACTGCTCGTTGGACTCTGTGAGATCACCGTCCTGGAGCAGCTCCGGCGTCCCGAATCCGACGACGGACTCATCTCGGGAGACGAGCGGAATCGCTTCGTCCTCCCCGTAGAGGTACGATGCCGAATCGCCCGCGTCGTCGACGTTCTCCGCAGTCGACTCCGCCCAGACGAGCACGTGAGCGGGATCGGTGAGCGGACCGCCGCCCGCGGCGACCTGACTCGCCGTCGAGGGAAACAGCAGTTGCGCGCCGCCCAGGATATCGGTCGTCGACCGCAACTCGTAGCCCGCGTTTGCGGCGTACTGCTCGAAGGAGTGGTAGTACTCGAGGGCCAGTTCGTGAAACTGATCGTGGCCCTCGTCCCACAGGACCGTCCCCTCCCCGCCGATTTTGGCGTCGAAGAGATTGAGCATGAACTCCTCGTTTCCAACGTCGAAACCGCCCTGATCGTCGCTGACGAACTCAACTGTGCCGAGCCCGACGACGGAGTCGTCTTCCGAGACGAGCGGAATATCGTTGGCCTCGTAGACGACCGTCTCCGGGCCGTCATCCGTCGTCTCGAAGTTGTACGCGGTCGGTTCCGCCCAGACGACGACGGTCTCGTCGTCCCCGAGTTCGCTCTCGCCATCCGGTGCGATCTGACTCGCTGCGGAGTAAAACGACAGCGCCTCGATACCCGGTTCGGCGGCCGATGCCCCGACAGCAGGCCGGGTGCCGATCCCGGCGAGGGCCGTGCCGACCGCCGTTCCAGTTACCGCCATGAAGTTGCGACGTCCGATCGTGGATCGTCGCTCCGTGGGATTTTCTCCCATGACAAGTGACGACTATTTCCAGTAGTTAAGTGTATATATTTCTACTATGTACCGCTCGCCAGAGAACAGGTCACAGATGGACTGCGGTTGCACAGCGTGCGGCTTCGCTCCGGTAGTAAGCGGCTAGCCGAACTCGTTCCAGGGATCCAGGTCGTCGGTCATAGTCGCCAGCACATCACGAGTACAAATAGCTTAACTAGACGAGATTCTTGGTTAGGCCAACCGGATAGGCTAACTAACCAGTTCCTCTAGAAGGCCCGATACACGAAGTCGTCAACAGACGCGGCGAGACGATGCAAAAGAACGAACTCGACTGACACGATCCAAGCGGCCGTCGAACGATTCTATTCGAAACCGCAACCGGCAAGAACGCTACCGATTAGCGTTCTCCGGAGTGGCTATTCGGTTTTACAACCGTCTGTGCACAGCGAACCGATAAGGGCTACTGAATAGACTACTCAAGAAGCCTAACCGACAAGGAACACCGATCGCACCAACCGGGAAGATCGGCCAGTCAGCCACACCGCTATCCTCCTCCGGTCGGCCACGAGGAACGTCCGTTGTCCGGAAAGATAACCAACGAATCGAACTGGCAAGGGGCACCCGCTATTTCAGCCGAGATGGTTTTTCGAGAGAGCTACCGAAGTAGCCTAATCGATAAGACTAACCAATAGGGCTAACTCGATGGGGCAGTTCAGAGGGATAGTTCACTAGCCAATCCGGTAGCCCTAGCCAGACAGTTCTCAAGTAGCGGGCGCGTTCACAAAGACACCCGGTACGCCATACTGGCAGAGATGGCAAGATAGATTGTTCAGGTGGGACCACCGAGTAAGCCAACTGGATAGCCTAACCCATCAGCCTAACGAAGTCAACACCACCGTACGTCGCCCGAGACGAGCCGTCTCGTCCGCTAGCCGCGCTGCAGCACAGTTCCTAGCCCATATCCAGTTAGGCCAACTGATTATGCTAACTGAATGGCCTAACTAAACCATATACCGGAGAATTATATTCGGGGAGACTAACTGGTTCGTATGCTCACCTATACGACCTACTCGGAGGCCGGCGGCGTCGGCAAGACGACAGTGGGTGCGGCCCTACTCGAAGCCCACGCAGCCCACGGGCTCGACGTGCTCGCGATCGACATGGACCAGCAAAACGGCTCGCTCACCTACCTCCTCGACATCGATGCACCCCGGGACGACAGCCAGGCCGATAACATCGTTCGACACCTGATCGACCGACCGAAGGGATCGGTAGAGGACCTCGTGTTCGAAACGGAACACGGGTTCGATCTCCTGCCGAGTCACAACATGCTCGAAAACCTCGAGGACTTGCTCAATCGCGCACAGCGGATGGCCGACGATCTCGGCGAAGGCGACGAGTTCGATCCGTACGACCGGCTTCGCCAGGTGCTCATGGACGCCGGGATTCCACAGGAATACGACGTGATCGTCATCGACCCGCCGGCGACCGCCGGCCCGCACCTCTACAACGCCGTCTCCGCGACCCGAAGTCTGGTTATCCCAGTCGAGCCGACCGGGAAGGGAATGCAAAGCGTCATCGGGCTCGAAGAACTCGTCGACGGGCTTGAGGAACGACTCGAAGCCGAGATCGGCGTCCTCTCCGCAGTTCCGAACGGCGTGGGGCGAACGACCGACCAGGAACGGTATCTGGAGGAAGTTCGAGAGCGCGGCTATCCCGCACCCGTTGCACTCCGGGAACGATCGTCGCTCTTCGAAGGCTGTTGGGACCAGCAATGCACGCCGGCTCACTACGTCGAGACGCACCGATCTCGCACGCGGGATCACGAGATGGAAACGCTCGAGAAGATCGACCAGTTGGCAGGACGAATCGAGGAGGTGGGCGGACTATGAAAAAGGGGTCCGGTAGCGATCCGTTTGCCGAGCCCGAACCAGAGTCCGAACCGGAACCCGATACAAACGAGAACGAAGGCGGGAACGAGGGCGAAACGGACAGCGAAACCGAAGAGACCCACCGCGACGAACCCGAAGAACGCGACGCTGAAACGAGTTCGAACGCACGGTCGGACGAAGACGAAGATACAGAGACAGAAAGCGCCGAACTCGAGACGACGTTCGACGAAACGGCGTCCACGGACGAGTCGACGGCAACGGCGGCGGGCCAACAGTCGTCCGAGAGAGAAACCGCCGTTGAATCGGAGCGGAACTCGTCGGAGACGGAAACCGATGCGCAAACGGAATCTCGATCCCGAAACACGATCGTCGACGAGCCGCCGCAGGCGGGGGCCGCCGATGGGGGCGTACCCTGGGTGTACGTTCGTGATAACGTCAAGCAGGACCGGGAGATGGTCCAATTCTACCTCCGGGACTACGTGGTCGACGCGGAAGACGAGTTCGTCGACGCGGTGAGCGACGAACTCGGGACGGACGTCTCGAAGACCGACGTTCGAGAGGCAGCGTACGAGGCTGCGATGTACAACGTCGAGGACGTGGTCGAGCGACTGGAAGCCTGGGGATTCGAGTCGAGAGACTGACCGAGGTGTATTCGTTATCGCGGCGCGACCGCCTTCGTACTCGAGAGCGAACGGCGGTGGATCGAAACCCGCGTAGTGCCGGCGTTCCGGAGACGTTCGCGCCGAGACCTCATGCTGAGACGGTGATCCCCTGATCGCCGCTGATTTCGAGGTGGATCGGCGGCGATGACATTCCGTCCGCAGATCGCACCAAGTGTTTAACTCTCGTGAGGGATTTTGTACGCGTAGTGAAACGCCTAACTCGGCAGAAAGATCAGGACACGCAATCGAAACAAGAGACTACTGAGCGAGAGGGAACTCAGACCTGTCCCGAATGCGAGTCGAGTTCACTCACGCGGAGTCCGGACGAGAGCGAAATCAGTTGCGAGGCCTGCGGATTGGTTATCGAGGAGGAGGTGATCGACCGCGGGCCGGAATGGCGAGCGTTCAACGCGGCGGAACGAGACAGTAAATCCCGCGTTGGTGCCCCGACGACCCAGACGATGCACGATAAGGGGTTGACGACCACGATCGACTGGAAAAACAAAGACGCCTACGGTCGCTCGCTGTCCTCGGACAAGCGATCGCAGATGAACCGGCTGCGGAAATGGCAAGAGCGGATCCGGACGAAGGACGCCGGCGAACGAAACCTGCAGTTCGCCCTCTCCGAGACCGACCGGATGGCCTCCGCACTGGGCGTCCCGCGTTCCGTTCGAGAGGTCGCGAGCGTTCTCTACCGGCGCGCACTCGACGAGGATCTGATCCGCGGCCGCTCGATCGAGGGCGTTGCCACGAGCACGTTGTACGCAGCCTGTCGGATGGAAGGGATACCGCGATCGCTGGACGAAGTCGCTGCAGTGTCGCGCGTTAATCGCATGGAAATCGGCCGCACATATCGGTACATCTCGCAAGAACTCGGTCTCGAGATGGAGCCCGTGAACCCGAAAAAATACGTGCCGCGGTTCTGTTCCGAACTCGACCTTCCAGAAGAGGTGCAGGCAAAAGCCAACGAAATCATCGATACGACGGCCGAGCAAGGGATGCTATCCGGAAAATCCCCGACGGGATACGCCGCGGCCGCGATCTACGCGAGCGCGCTGCTTTGTAACGAGAAGAAGACGCAGAAAGAGGTCGCCGACGTTGCCCAGGTAACCGAGGTTACCATTCGGAACCGATACCAAGAACAGATCAGCGCGATGGGGCTCCCCAACTAGCGCGCCGCGTCGATTTCTCACGCGAAAAATCAGTGAGGCGTCAGCAGCACCAGTCGGCGGACTCGGAGCCGCCGATCCGTCGGCGATACCGCAGCTTGAACTCGCGGGCGACGAGGACGATGCAGCCGAGGTCGCCGACCGAACCGGGGGATTGATTTCAGCGGAAACGACGTGCTCTTGCATCGACGCTCGCCGCAACACGCCCGCCACAGAAACGAATATTGGGTTCGACGGGAGATAGCAATCAATGGCAACGCTCGAGCGGCTCACCGTGTTTCCGGTGAAAGGACTCGACGGGATCGATCTCGACTCGGCATCCGTTCTCGACGGCGGAACGCTCCAGTACGACCGCGAGTTCGCCTTGGTCGACACCGACGGGGACGTGATCAACGGCAAACGGACCGACCGCGTCCACGAACTCGCGACCGAGTTCGAACCGGCGTCGAGGGACGTAATCGTCGAAACGTCCGACGGCGACGAACGACGGTTCGATCTCGAAACCGAGCGCGAGCGGGTCGAGGAGTGGTTCGGCGACTACTTCGGTGCGGAACTCACCTTGGAGCGAGATGAGTCGCTGGGGTTCGTCGACCGCCGCGAGATGGGACCATCGCTGATCAGCACGGCCACGCTTCGGACGGTCGCCTCCTGGTTCGACGAGATGACGGTCGAGGGAGCGCGACGCCGTGTTCGGGCGAACGTGGAGGTTTCGGGCGTTCCGGCGTTCTGGGAGGACCGGTTCGTCGGCGACGACGCCCCGGCACTGGAAATCGGCGACATCCGCTTCGAGGGCGTCACGCCGTGTGGCCGGTGCGTCGTTCCCCAGCGCGATCCCGATACCGGCGAACCGATCCCGGAATTTCGGACGCAGTTCGTCCGAAACCGCCGAGAACGGTTTCCGGAGTGGGCCGACGAGGACGCGTTCGACCACTACTACACGCTGATGATCATCGCTCGGGTTCCCGAGTCCGATCGAGGGAAGACGCTTCGGGTTGGCGAACCGGTCGAAGCGATCGAGTGATCCGTTCGGCCGGTTTCTCGGTGCGGATCGACCGGAAGTCCCAGGAACGAACACGAGTTCTCTCGGAGAACAACTGGGTAGACTAACTAGTTAGCCTAACCAGTCACACATATATCATTGTGAGGGGTGAAGCCGAGAAGCGTATTTCTGTGGCGTTCGAGCTGGTTGTCGACGCTATTGTACCTCTGATACTATCGGTAAGCGATCGCGGGTACGATTACACGAACCCGTATTTGAACGGTCCGTGGATACCAGTTATACGCGTTCGTGGTATTGATCTCGACATGCACCTCGACGGACTCCGCGTGCTCGATTTGAGTCGATTGCTCCCCGGACCGTACGGAACGCAACTGCTTGCAGACATGGGTGCAGAGGTCATTCGGATCGAACGGCCCGGGGACGACGACGAAGCGGGACCGGAACTCGAAACGATCAACCGCGGCAAACGACGCGTCGCGCTGGATCTGAAACGCGACGGCGGTCGCGACGCCTTCCTCGAACTCGCAACGACCGCCGACGTCGTCGTCGAACAGTTTCGACCGGGCGTCGTCGACCGACTGGGGATCGGCTACGAGACGGTCCGCGAGTTCAACCCCGAAATCGTCTACTGCTCGCTGTCGGGGTACGGACAGAACGGCCCGTACAGCGATCGCGTCGGACACGACCTGAATTACGTCGGTCTCGCCGGGTTGCTGGATATGACTCGCGAATCCGATACCGAAGCCCCGCGGATACCCGGCTATCAGATCGCGGATATCGGCGGCGGGCTGTTCGGCGCACTCGCCATCGTCAGCGCCGTCCTCTCCCGCGAACTCGGGGCCACCGACGGTGAATACATCGACATCTCCCTGACCGACGCTGCTGTCTCCTTCTCTCAGGCAGTCGCGCCACGGGCGCTCGGCGGCGCAAACCCGCGACCGGGCGAAACGCCGCTTACCGGTCGATACCCCTGGTACGACATCTACGCAGCCAAGGAAGGCTACGTGACGCTCGCCGCGTTAGAACCGCACTTCTGGACGGACTTCTGTGACGCCGTCGACCGCGAGGAGTGGATCGAACTCCACGCGACGAGCGACCCGGCCGAGCTCCAGGCGCTCCGCGAAGAACTCGAAGCCCTGTTCGCCGAGCGAACGCGGGACGAGTGGCTCGAGTTCTTCGACGGAATCGACGCGGCCGTCGGCGGTGTCTACACGCCGGCCGAAACGGTCGACCATCCCCAGATTGAGGCTCGCGGCTACGTTCATCGGTCGTCGGACGGGCCGCCGTTTGTCGGCTTTCCGGCGCGCGGAAGCGATATCGACCACGACGAACCGGCAACGGCCGTCGCCGACCATGGCGCTGACACTGCGTCCCTCCTTCGCGAGGCTGGGCTCGGTGCGACCGAAATCGAACGGCTCCGGGAGTCGGGAGCGATCCCAGGGGCGTAGACGAATACCGACGCGCTTGATCGAATCGTCGGCAAGGAACGCTCATCGCAGCGAGACGATCACCGACGAATCGGCTTCGCAGGCAACCGTGAAGATCATGGAAGCCCCAGCAGACACAATGACGGACGACCCACCCGTTCCGGAGACCGCGCGAATCGGCCGCGCCGCACTGAACGTAGCCGACCTCGAGGCGATGGTCGAGTTCTATCGTGACGTGGTCGGGCTCGCGGTCCACACGCGGTCGGAGACGACGGCGACCCTCGGAGCCGACGACACGCCGTTGCTCGTGGTAGAGCAAACTGAGAGCGCACCGCCTCGACAGCGGGACGAGGCTGGGCTCTTTCACACTGCGTTCAGGGTTCCGACGCGCGAGGCGCTCGGCGCGGCGCTCGATCGGCTTCGAGATCGATGGACGCTGACCGGCGCGTCGGATCACTACGTGAGCGAGGCGCTCTATTGTCGCGACCCCGAGGGCAACGGGGTCGAAATCTACTGGGACAAACCGCGGACCGAGTGGCCGCGCAACGACGACGGGACGATAGTCATCGGGACAGTACCGCTCGAACTCGACGCGGTTGCCGCCGCGTCGAACGGTGCGTCGAGCGTGCCGCCGGAAACGTCGATCGGACACGTCCACCTGGAGGTTTCGTCGCTGGCAGCCGCCCGGACGTTTTACGGCGAGACGCTCGGCCTCCGCGTCCAAACCGAACTGGAATCCGCACTGTTTCTCGCTGCGGGCGACTATCACCACCACCTCGGAGTCAACACGTGGAACGAGCGAACGCAGCCGGCAACCACCCGTCACCGCGGGTTAGCATGGTTCGAGTTCAGCCTTCCGGACCAAGCTGCAGTCGACTCGGTCAGGCGTCGACTCGTCGAGACCGACCACTCGGTTACTGAACTCGACGACGAGGTCGGTATCGCGGTCGCCGATCCGGATGGCATCACCGTTCGGTTTCGAACGCGCTAGCGAGGGTGCAGTCGTCGAGACGTGCCGTTCTCGAGGTGGGCAACGACAGACGAGCGCAACTAGCCGTGGGACGTCGACGCCGGCGTGCAGTTTATAAAAGGCCGCAAACGTGAGAGACGGTGCTACCTGCCAGTGTCGAGAAGGAACAAATCCGACATGCATCACCACCGCTTATCCGGACCGTACGAAGCGATGGGTCGACAGTACGCGGCCCAGCTCACGGACGATGGCCGGTCGCTCGCGGACGCAGCAACGGAACCGCTCGATCCGCCCGAAGAACGGCGTGCGCTCGCACGCGACTGTGCGAGCCACGTCGAAGAACATGCCCCGTCCCTCCTCGACGAACTTCGCGGAATCGCCGACGCAACCGGTATCGACGCTGAACTCGTCGCGACCGTTCCGCTGGCGTTAGACGCCGAGGCCGGGTGTTCGCTCGTCGCCGTTTCGGGCGAGCGTACCGCCACCGGGACGCCGCTTTTCGGCCGGAATCACGATTTCTTTCCGTCCTTCCAAGACTTCGCGACGCTATACCGGACAGCGCCCGCAGACGGGCTCGCTAGTATCGGGTGTTCCTGTGTGTACGTCGGCCGCTGTGACGGCGTGAACGAGGCCGGACTGGCGATCGGCTTCGCGGAAGTACCGCCGCACGAGTTCGAACCGGGGATACCGTGGCAACTCGCCATTCGTGCGGTGCTCGACTCGTGCCGAAGCACTGAGGAAGCTATCAGTTTCCTCGAGTCAATACCGCATGCGACGACCGTCAATTTCCTCGCCGCCGACGCGGCCGGGGATATCGCACTCGTAGAGGCCAGTCCGGACCGAGTGGCGGCGACCCGTCCGAGCGGCGATCACGTCTCCGTAACGCGGGAGTTCCACACCGAGTCGATGCGCGAAGCGTACCAATCGACGGATCGGACGCCCGACGACTGCGCGCGCAGGCAGACAGTTGAGGCGTGGTTCGCCGACCAAGAGAGACCCGTTTCACCCGCCGACCTCCAAACGGCGATGGGCGACCCGGACACCGGTATGTGTTGGCCCGTCAGCGATGACGGTGATCCGCGTTCGACCATCTGGTCGTGGGTGATCGACCCCGCCGATGCCAGCGGCTATCTAGCGGCTGATTCGCCTATCGATACGCCGTACGAACCGATCGAAATCGGTTCGGAGTGACGCCGAGTTCCGGTCGGCGGGCTTCCCGATCGCGCGTTCCGTTCGCGGTGAAAGCAGTGAGAGTGATTACCGATCGATCGGGAAGGTATGGAGCGCGTACTCGCCGCGAACCTGGGTTTCGTCGTGATACGCGACGGGTTCCTCGATGGCGACAATCGTGCGCTCGTCTGCCGCGACCGCCGTCGCGATGCCGTCGGTGGGAACGTCCTCGAGCGGGCCGTTCTCCGCGTCGAACCGGCGAACGCCGTGGGCCGCCGAATCGCGCGTTCGGAAGTGCTGTGCGCAGGGGACGACGAGGGTGTCACCCGCAGTAGTGAGTTCGTGTGCGAAGCCGTCGAGGGAGGCGGTCCAGAGCGGATCGCCCGCGGCGTCGACGACGGTAAGCTGGTGTTCGTTCGGGTGGAGCGAGTCGGTGTCGCGGCTCTGTTTGGCGTACGTATTCCCGGTGGCGAACGCGACGCGGCCGTCGAGCGCGGAGGCGTGGTTCGGATAGGCGTACAGCGTCTCGTCGCCGAGTTCAGTTTCGACCGCGAGATCGAGTCGCCAGCGCTCCTCGCCGCCCGGGCCGAGCAGGTAGCCGCGCTTGTCGCCGTGGCTCGCCACCGCGAGATGCGGTCCGTCGAAGGACACGTCACCGACGCGGCGGTCGCCGTCGGTTCCGGGGTCCCAGTCCCATCGCGTCTCGCCGGAATCGGTATCGAGGACGACGAGACCGACATCGTGGGAGCCCATACACCGATTGTAGCCGACCGCGAGGCGGTCGCCCGCCTCGTTTACGTCGATCGCGATCGGTGAGGCGTCGGTTTCGTAACGCCAGCGAACGCGACCGTCGGCGTCGAAGGCGAAGACGGTACTGTGCCACCGTCGGTCCGCCCCGTCGCGTTCGTAGCGGCGGGCCGCCGCGTAGACCGCGCCTCGATCGGGGTCCGTTTCGAGAGCCACGACGTAGGGCAGTGCGAAGATGCCGTCCTTTGCCGGGGGACCGATGTCAGTTGCAGTCTCGTAGGCCCATCGGCGTTCGCCGGTGGCGAGATCGTAGGCTGCGATCGTCCCGTCCTCGCCGCGGCTGCCGACGACGAGTTCATCCTCGAGCGAGCCTAGCGTGACCGGGTGGCCCGGGTGCGTAACGCCCCACCGGGGATCGAGGGAATCGCGATCGCGGTCGAAGGCGGTGAGCCGGCCGTCCCACTGACCCGCGATGACGAGGTCGGCGGTCAGGTGGACGCTCGACCGGGTCCACATGTGTCGGCTCCGGGAGCTGTCGATCTCACCCAGGGGGACGCGCCGGGAGCCGTGGGTACGCTCTGCCACCGTTAGTCCTCCGGGAACGTCTCGTGAAGGAGGTCGTGAGCGTCGCCGATCCCGTCGACGATACTCTGTCCCTGCGCGGTCAGCCGGTGGACGGCGCGTTCGGCGTCTCGGACCGCGAGCAGTCGGCCGCGGGTGTAGTCGTATTCGGGGTCATCAGGGTCCATCGCGGCGATTTCTTCCTCGAGATCGACCAGGGCCGCGTCAAGGTGGCGCTCGATCGCCGAGAGGGATTCCGCCTCCGCGAGCGCCTTGATCGGGCCCTCAAGATGGCCTTCGAGATCCGCCTGCGCGTGTTCGCGGGCGCTTCGATCCTCGCTGCCGAGGACGTTCATCAATCCGAGTTTCAGTGCTTCGATTTCGTAACAGCTCATAGATAAGTATGGTATTGGGATGGTATCATCGCGTTCAGAGCGTCTGATCCACGAGATCGCTCACGATGCGGTCCCGTTCGAGGTGGGACGAAACGATGCGGTCGGCGTCGGCCGCGTCGACGTCGCCGTACCAGATGCCGTCCGGATAGACCGCGACCATCGGGCCGTCGCCGCACCGACCCAGACAGGACGTGCGGGTGATGCGCGCGTCGCAGTGGTCTGAGTCGCGAGCCGTCTGGCGAAGCCGTTCGAGGACCGTCGGTGACCCCATCTCGGCGCAGGTCCGGTTCGTACAGACCGCGACGTGCTTCCCCGGCGCGTCGTGGGTGTGGGGCTCGTCCGCGACCGACTCCCGGTCGGCGTGTGCCTCCTGGTGGGCCAGCGCGCGGAGCATGGCCCGCGCCCCGCCGACGTCCTCCTCGTAGCCCTCGAGATCGACCTTGTACTTGCAGGTATCACAGGACATCTCGACGCTCCCCGTCCGGGCTTCCTGCCATCGGTCGGCGAACACGTCGAGCAACCGCGAGTCCGTTCCGAGGGGATCGCCGGCCAGCGCGTCGACGTAGGGATAGTCTGCGTCGAAGTCGGCCGTCCGGTCCCGAACGCGCTGGGTAAGGACACCGTCGCCGAGCATGTACGGCAACGCGACGACCGCGTCGGGCCGGTGCTTTGCCACGCCGTGTAGGGTCTCCTCAAGCGTCGGCTCCGTCACGCCGACGAACGTCGCCTCGACGCGGGTGAACTCGCGGCCCTCGTACAGCAATCGTGCGAGTTTGTGCACGTCGCCGTTGGCGTCCGGATCGCTCGAGCCGCGACCGCAGAGAACGACAGCGACATCGTCTTCCGTCCGGTCAACGCCGAGTTCAGCTTCGACGGCCGCAGCCCGGTCGTCGAGAAGGTCGATGATCGCCGGGTGAATGCCGAGGTGTGCGCCGTTGTCGATCCGGATGTCGAGTTCGGCGCGAGATTGCTCGAGCGCGAGTGGCACGTCGTTTTTGACGTGGCTCGCAGCGAACAGCGAGCAGTGGACGACCGTCACTCGCGCGGTGACCGTGGCGAGTTCGGCCAGCGCCTCGTCGATAGCCGGTGTGGCGAGTTCGAGGAACGCGGCATCAACGGGGATATCGAGGCGCGATTCGAGGGCGGCGGCCAGGTCTCGCACCTGGTCGTTCGATTTCTCGCGGCGGGAGCCGTGGCCGATCAGGAGGATGGCCTCGTCGTCGACGGATGGGGGCGTGCCGATGTGGGATTCGTCGGGTGTGCTCATCGTAGCTGGTGTCGTTGCGTCGGGTGGTTCGATACCGGACAGTGGCGGTAGCAGTAGTGGCGGTCCTAGTCGTCGATCGCGGTGGCCTGTTCGAGGCTCCGTTCGAGCTTTCGACGCCGATTCGGCGCGAACAGGCCGGTTTCCTCGCAGTCCTCGTAGAGCCAGGTGCCGAAGGCGGACGCAGCGGCGTCGTCGACCCCGAACCAGTAGCCGCCCGAGGACGTGTCGCCGAGTTCGCCGACGGGGGCCTCGACCGGACAGTCGGCGATCAGTTCCCGGACGAGCGCGAGCAGATCGCGGTCCGCGTGGACGAACGAGATGCCGACGGTCCCGCTCGAGGACTTGAAACAGATCGTGCCACAGCCCTCGAGCAACCCGCGGAGGAGTTCTCGGTCGGCGTCCGTGAACGCGCCGAGGCGATAGTTGCCCCGGCCATCGACGGGAAGACTACGAACGCTGTCCCGTCCGAGGACGGTTCCCTCGTCGGCGGGTATCGAGAGCGTGAACTCGTCCTCGGTCCGGGTGATCGACGCGTCGTGGGCGTACTCACGTGTCGTGGTCTCGCGATCGAGATCGCCGCCCGCGACGGCCGCGAGCACCTGTGCGGACGTCTCGTCGGAGGTGGCGACCTCGATTCCGTCGGCAGCGACCTCGCCGCTGCCGGCGACGTGCCCCCAGAAGTACGCCGTGGCGGGGTGTCCCGCGAGCGGGTCCGCCGGCGGCGATATCTCGAGTTCGAACTCGGAATCGAACGCGGCGTCCGATTCGGCCGCTGCATCGCTCATTCGGCCACCTCCTCGGGCGATTCGGGCGGCCCGGACGGCTCAGCTGCATCGACAGCCTCGACGACGATGGCATCAGTCGGACAGGCCGCTGCGGCCTGTTTGGCTTCGTCGATTCGGTCGTCGTCGAACGTCGCGACGACGCGGTCGGCCGTGTCGGTAACGTCGCCCGCACAGTCGTAGACCGGGTCCGCGTCGGGATCGACCGTCGCGAGGCCGTCCTCGCCCTCGATGAACCGCGGGTCGCGGGTCAGACAGGCGAAGATACCGTCGCAGGCGTCCTTTTCGATCGTGACTTCGTATCGTGGCATAGGAGTTGAATCGAACCGCACCGCTCAGTAGTCGTACTTCGTCTCGTACCCGCGCGGGGTGACCATCCGGTCGTCCCAGACGTAGGTGTCTTCGGTCCCGACGACGATCGTCGTCGTCATATCGACGATCTCGCTTTCGCCCAGATCCTCGAGTTCGGCGAGGTCGGTGATCATCACCTGCTCGTCCTCGCGGCCGGCACCGTGGACGATGCCGACCGGCGTCTCGGGATCGCGGTGGGTCAGCAGAATTTCACAGCACTTTTGGAAGTTCTCGCGGCGCTTGCGGCTCCAGGGGTTGTAGATCGTGATCGTGAAATTCTCGCTCGCGACCGCGTGGAGGCGCGACTCGATCTCGGGCATCGGCACGAGGTGATCCGACAGCGACACCGACACCGTGTCGTTCACCAGCGGCGCACCCAGTCGGGCCGCGCAGGACTGGGCCGCGGGAACGCCCGGAACCACGTCGAACTCGACCATCGAGGCGGTCGAGCCCTTCGACTCCAGAATCTCGAGCGCCAGCCCGGCCAGCGCGTAGACGTTCGGATCGCCGCTGCCGACGATCGCCACGTCGTTGCCCGCCAGCGCGCGGTCGATCGCCTCTTCCGTCCGCGAAACTTCGCCGCACATCGGCGTGTCGTAGAGTTCGTCGGCCGCGGCGGTGATCTCGTCCGGGATGAGGTCGATGTAGGTCGTGTACCCGACGATGTGCTCGGCCTCGAGCAGCGCCGTCTTCGCGCGTTCGGTCATTCCCTCCGGCTGACCGGGACCGAGGCCGACGGCCGTCAGTTGGCCGGGCTCGGCGTCGAAGTCCTCGATCGTCGCCCCCACTTCCTGTTCGGTAGAGCCGTCGTCGCTCGACGCACCGCACGACGATTCCGACGACGAACTCGAAGTCGAAGTCGAACCCGATGCACCACACGCCGAATCGCTCGATGACGTCTCGTCGCTCGACGCACCGCACGACGATCCCGACGACGAACTCGTCGAACTCGAGGCGGGTTCCGTCTCGGTCGCGCCGCCGCACTTCGATGTCGATTCCTCCGCAGCGTCCGCGTTCGTCTCTGAACTCATTGGTATCGATCAGAAATCCTCCACGTCACGCCCGCCGCGCGGGGTGACGAGATACGTTCGGTCGTCGTTACGCCAGGTCTCGGTCTCGTGGTTGCCGATAATCAGCGAAGTTCCCATTCCCGAGACCTTCTCGTCGTGGTCGGCGGCTTCGCCGAGCGTCGTGATGAACTCGCTCTCGCCGTTTCGGCCGGCGTCGGCGCGGCCCGCGTCGTTGACGATCGCGACGAACGCGTCGTCGGTGCGCTCCTCGCGAACGATCTCGACAGCCTGCTCGTAGTTTCGCCAGCAGTTGTAGAGGACGATCACGAAGTCGCTGATCGCGGCCGCCCGCAACTTCTCCTCGATCTCGTCCCAGCCGCGCCACTTGTCCGAGAGCGAGACCGTACAGAAGTCGTTACACAGGGGTGCGCCGACGTTCGCCGCCCCGCCTAACGCCGCGGTGAGGCCGGGAACGATTTCGATGGGAACGTCCGTCGCGTCGTCCTCGTCGGCCATCTTGAAAAGCAGGTCCGACTTGCCGTAGACTGACGGATCGCCGCCCGAAACGTGGGCGACGTCTTTGCCCTCGCGGACGTACTCGAACGCCGCGCGGGCGAGTTCGATCTGTCGACCCATCGTCGAGCGAACGATCTCCTGTTCGGTGCCGTCCTCGCGCACGGCGATCCCGTCCTCGTCCGCCGCATCCGCCGGCGGAAGCGTCCCGTCGTCCCGAAGGAACTCCTGGTAGAGACTCGATGCGATGACCACGTCGGCGGACTCGATAACCCGCTTTGCCTTCGCCGTCATGTGCGCCGGCAGGCCCGGGCCGATACCGACGACGTGGAGCGTGCCGTGATCGGCGGGCGTCCCCGCCTCGCCGTCGGTCTCGGAGCTGTGAGCGTTCTCGGCACTCATCGGCCGATCGCCACCGTGACCTCGTTCTCGTAGCTCACCTTCTCGAGAACGAGTTCCTGGGCCGCCCCGCCAGCGATCGCGCTCGCTTCAGAAACACCCGGCCAGCCGATCAGTTCCTTCGATTTCGAGGGGGTCGGCCCCTCGTGGTCGAGCAGCGTTTCCTTCTCGAAGGTGACGACGCCGAGGTCGAGTTCCTGGGCCGCCTCCAGCAGCCCTTCTTCGTCCGCCTTCCGCGTGGCGGTGCCGATGAACTCGACATCGGCGAGGTCGTAGTCGGTCCGATCGAGGGCGTCCTCCCAGGCTTCGAGGAACGCCGCCGTATCCGCGCCCGAGACGCTGCCGGTACCGAGGACGACGCCGTCGTCTTTGTTCCGCTTGAGAACGGTCACGTCGTCGCCGACCAGCACGGCGCTCGGTCCCTCGAGTCGCGCGACGGGACCGAGATTGTCATCGAGTACCGCGAGGTTCGTCTGGACGGTCGAATCGCCGTTGACGACGTGGGTATCCATCGCCTTCGCGCGGGACTCGACGCCCTGCTTGCCGGCGGCCTCGGACGCGGTGGTCATCGCCGGCACGGCACCCATGGACGCCAGATCCTGTGCGACCTGATTCGCACCGTGGTGGCCGCCCGTGATCGGGATCGCCCAGGTCAACTCCTCGTCGACGACGCAGATCGCGGGATCGTCCCACTTGTCGTCGAGCAAGTGCGCCGTCTTCCGCATCGCGATTCCCGAGGCCATCAGCCCGATAAAACAATCGAACTCGCCCCAGTGCTCCTCGAAGACGTCGCCGTGGTACTCGATGATCTCGATCGTCTCGTACCGATCCGCGAGTTCAGCCTGAATCGATTCGGCCGTCTCGAGTTTGCGCTCGAAGGAGATGATCGCGATCTCTTCGGCGACTTCGCCGTCGCTGTCCGGCGTCGAACAGTGTCCGCCGCCAGCGTCGGCGTCAGTGTCGGCGTTGGCATCGGTGGCGGTGTCGGTACCGGCGTCGTCGTCCGTCCCGGAACTCATCGCCTCCCTCCGTTCGGTTGTCGTCTCGTTCGAACGTTCACGAGACCACCATAGTGTTCCACACTAATACAACCTACGTTTCCCCTATACAATATAGGTTGATTTTTGTCGACCCGCAGTCGGGCCGAAAGCGAGAGGCGAAAAGGATTGGAACCGCCGGTGCCATCGAAGAAATAACGCGATAGCGTCTCATTCCGCTTCTCCGCCGAAGCTCGTAGCCGATAAATATCCTATGTACCAGTAGTTACTACAATATATTACCAATAGCATCTAATATACGTTCTCGTTCTGTATACGAACCCGCGACCATGACCGATCAGTCACAGTCGACGATCCGACGGCGAACAGCACTGCAAGCCGGTGTGGCCGGGTTCGGAAGTCTCGTCCTCGGCGTCCCGGGAGCGACGAAATCCGTTCGAGCAGCGTCCGAATCGTACCGATTCCTCTGGGTGAACTCGTGGCTCACCGATGGAATTGAGGGCGTTCTGGGGGCTCCGTCCAATATTGCGGCGAAACCCCAGTATCAGGAACGCGCAGTCGAACTCGGCCACCGGCTCGGTGCGGAGGGGTACGACATCGTCGGGCTCTGCGAGGTGTTCAACGACGAACAGGAGACGGTCGAAACCGAGTACGCCGCTGCCGCCGGAACCGGGACGGCGATTCCGGGACCCGAACCGGACGGTGGCGAGAAGGGCGCGGGACTGCTCGACCTGGTATCCGGCGTTTCCGTGACCGATCAGGCGAGGCTCGAATACGATGCGGAACCGGACGGGAACCTCACGTACGTCGACGCGCACGTCGGCAAGGGAGCCCACTACGTCGAATTGGACGTTGGCGTCGGGAACATAGACCTCTTTACGACGCACCTCGTGACCGGATCGCTGCTCCCGTGGGCCAGCGGCGGCGACGAGGACATCCCCGAACTTCGACGCCAACAACTGGACGAACTGAGCGCGTTCGTCGCCGCACAGACCAGTCCGGAAAACGTGACCGTCGTGGCGGGCGATTTCAATATCGCACCCGATGGCGAAGCGGCCGGGGCGCTCGATGACTTCGCGACGACCGCGGGCGTCGCCGACGCGTGGCTCGAGCACGGAACCGGATCGGGCGGCACGAACGACGACGCGATCAGCAACGGGTGCGCCTTCGATCCGACTACCGCACCGCCGGCGTACTGTCCACAAGACGATGCAGGCGAGCGGATCGATTACGTCTTCATCGAAGAGCCAACCGCCGAGCACGAGTTCGAAGCACGCGTCGACGGCATCGACCGCCGCGTGTTCTGGCGTGAACTCGCACCGCCAGAACAGTTCTACGCCGACGACGAGGGTAACGTCCCGAACTACCTGACCGATCACGTCGGCCTCGAACTCTCCCTGTCCGTGACTTCTATCTAAACCGAAAGAAGGTATCGATCCGTCAACGTGATTCTCGGTTTCGAAATCGGCGTCCAGAGCGTCACGAAACCCGAGATCAGCTGTGAGACTGACACTGCTTCGAATAATGAGCTGTTAGCGGACCGGTATGTATAAACACAATATCGCTATACAGATTCTGGAAAGGGATGTTGCCAGAAATTCTGCGTTTGGGTTTCTACAAACCACCAATTTTCCAATACTTGTTGTAGCTTAGAGATCGAAACTCGGTGTATAGGCAACTCTCCGTATTGCTCCTTGTGAGAAAGCAGAACAGCAGCTATCGGATTCTGTCGATTAGTATGAGTACTACGCAGAGTTCATCGACGAGCCGCGACAGGCTCGATCCCACTACGGCAAACGCTTCGGGATCGAAGCCAGCTACCGCCTCCCGGAGTCAACACTGATCTCGACGACAACCCAAGATCCTGCGAGACGGCTCTTGTTTGTTGTGCTCAGTCTCCTGATCCAAAACGTCTGGCGGTACTTGCATTGGGAATATGTGGCGACGCCCCGCCCCGACGGGCGTCGCCTCTGGTGATGGCCCTTCGAGGAGTTCGTTGTCATGGCGACTCGGGCAGCATGGACGGCCCTCGAGGTGCGTCGGGCCGTCCCCACAAATCAGCCACCAGATTACCGTTCCCACCGGTAGCCGGTGACCGAGTACGCCTTCCCGACCAGTGACAACGCCGTCGCGTCGGCGGCTGATCGCCAGCGACTGCGACGGCTTCTCGTCTCTCAGCGTAGGAATGGATCTTCAGAGCACAAATCCATCTTTGGTTCGTCGGTAACTTACGATGCAGCGTCAGTTAGCTTCGGATGCGTTGTGAGGTACTGAGTGTGTATATAAATGTATCACAGGAACTTGATTACGAATTACCTGGACCCTCAGCTACATTCGATGGGAAAACAGAAGACGTAATCGAAAGGAGTACGACATCCTTTACTGCCACTCTTTCAGCTAACTACGAAGCTGAGGTCTTTGGTGTTACAAGAGGAGGAGAAGCTTCAATCGAATCGCGAGGAGACGAGGACGGCAATTTCGATCTTCTATCAACTGATACTCCCACTAACTAAAAGAAAGAATAGCTTGTTCATTGGCATTGTTTATTGAGATCGTTTGAGACGCAAGCAGGTTTCTCTTGACTTGTTCAGAAAGACTGTCTAGCTTGACTTCGAACCGGTCTTGTTTAGACGCCTAAATTCATCCGGTAGAGTCGTCGAGTGCTATAATAGATGTTAGAAATGATTGCTCATTTTGGGGATAGAGAGTTGATCAAGAGCGGTATCGATCGCTGTTGTGACCTCAGAAAGTGAGTCGAAGAATCGGTTGCTAAGTGCTGATTGGAGCTGTCTCCAGCACTCTTCGACTGGATTGAGTTCTGGTGAATACGCTAGTAACGTGACGACCGACGCCTGGAAATACGGCACTCTATCCAACACGACGATCAAGTTATCTTCGAATTCGTTGCATAATTCGAGAATGAAATGTTTCGCATATTCGGCGGTCACGTCCTCTTCGAATCAAGAGAAAAAGCGATCACCGCCCTCGGTGACCGCACCCAACAGACACGTCCAGTCACGTTTCCCAGACAATTCGAAGGCCGACCGCGTGCCGCGCGGAAACCACGCGGCACGCGGCTCAACTCGCACGGATTTCCTGGTTTGATCAATACAGACTACTGTGGCGTCTATCTCCCGCCGCATTTTTGAGTTCGTCGCGGAACGTTTCTTGTTCGTTACCCTCAACTTCAGCGGCTGTGCGGCGTGGTTTTTGATAGCTTAATCCCGCTTCTTTGAGCAACCGCCGGCAACTCGGGATTAAGTACTCGACATCGTAGGTCTCGTCGAGATGATCCATTAGAGGCACCAACAATCAATGGGCGGAAAATTCTAACAGTTACTATAGTAGTTGTCAGCAGTTGTCATCCGGCATCGGTTAACTCACGTCGGCTCGGCTGAACCGATAGTACCCGACTACGACGGGGAACACAATCCAAAGACACAGAATCACGAGCACGAATTCCGGCTGGAGATAAAACGGTGTGCTCGAGGCCAATTCACCACCCGTCACGCTGTTACCGGTAAGTCTCTGTACCGCCTGTAGTACGCTTTGGCTCGGTACAAGTTGTGAGATGAAATTATAGATGTCCGGCGTTTCATCGAGTCCGACAATGCCGACGAGAATCCGACGGGCGATGGTACCTGGCGTGGTGACTAAGAGGACGACGTTCAAGACGAAATACACACCAAAGCCGACTGCCGCCGCACGAGCTTTACTGGCGACTGACGCGGAAATGCCGATGGCAATCGCGGTGTAGGCGATAGCATAGAGTGACATAATACCAAACAGCGCGAGGAAGGTCTGAGCGGGAAAGACAGGGTACAGAGCGAAAAGACAGGTCGCAGCAACGGCGTACGCGATGACGATACTGAGCGCTACGACGAGGCTCCGACTGACGAATTTCCCGAGAATAACATCTCGACGCGTATTCGGCAAGCCGAGTTCCAGTTTGGCACTTCCCGTTTCGCGTTCGCCAGCAATGGCAAGATACGCAGCGACGAACGCAACGATCGGGACGAGAAATGATCCAATCGAGGCGACCTGTGAGAGGGTAGCAACCGCCCCCTCTTGAGCTGACTCGTAATAGCGCAATCGGCTCCGTTGAGCGAATAAGAACAGTCCAGCAAGTACTGCATAGATGGAGAGACCGATCCAGATTCCTTTCGAGCGGCGGACGTTCAGGAAATCCTTCCAGATAACGTCTGAGACGCTCATTGTGAAACCTCCCCTACCTGCTGGTCGGTTTCAGAGTGGGACGCTTCCGTGTATCTGTTGAAGAGATCTTCCATCGAGGACTCTTCGGAGACGACATTGGTAACCGTCGCTCGTTCGTCGACGTGGTTGATCACATCGAGCTTGTCGGCATTATTCCGGCAACTGACGGTGACTGTATTCCCATCGACTGTCACCGTCTCGACGCCATTCAGTCGTTCGAGTTCGAGCGAATCAGGTACCGATTCGAGCGTCAGCGTAATTCGCATCGACCCGTCGATTTGCGCACGAAGTGCGTCGATTTCGTCGAGCGCGACCAGCTGTCCCTCGGACATGATCCCGACGCGATCACAGACCGCTTCGACCTCGGAAAGGACGTGGCTCGAAAAGAATACCGTGGTACCGTCGGCGGCCAGTTCGCGGATCGTCTCTCGCATCTCCTGAATGCCCGTCGGATCGAGCCCCGACGACGGTTCATCAAGAATCAGGAGGTCGGGATCACCAACGAGAGCCATCCCAAATGTGAGCCGTTGGCCCATTCCCTTCGAAAACCCACCGACGCGACGATCCGCCGCGTCGGCGATCCCAACTCGCTCGAGGATCGCGTCGGGATCGTCAGCTGCATCTTTTGTTCGAATCACCCATTGGATGTGCTCGCGGGCAGTCAGTCGGTCGTACAGGCTATACCCCTCTGGAAGGATGCCGATGCGTTTGCGAGTTTGTGTAAAATTCGTACTGACATCCTGCCCCAGAACGGTGGCGCGACCAGCGGTCGGAGAGGCGTATCCAAGGAGGATATTGATTGTCGTTGACTTGCCAGCACCGTTGGGGCCGAGAAAGCCAAAAATCTCTCCAGATTCAATGCTGAAACTGAGGTCGTCAACGGCGACCACCCCGCCGTCAAATTCTTTGTGAAGCCCATTCACATCGATCGCTGTCATATCTATGAGTCAATTCAATACCATAAATTCTTTTTGAATCACTCCGAATATATTGGTAGTTATCGATATACTATGTGTGACTACGGAGTTCAAGAGTTCATGGGTACGCTGCAGGGTAATGTTCAGATACGTGGATTCTATGCAAAACTGAACAATATAAACCAACTGTCGGCAACTCCTACGTTGACGTTGCTAAAATAGTTCGCTCTTGTGAAGCACGTTGTTGGTGAATCAGAGAGCTGCTCAAACGATTTGTTTGAGCGCTTCCTGACCCGATTTACGAAGGATTTGTTGTCGGAGCTGGAAGGGCCTGAGATACACTGTTAGTTTGTCCTTTGAGACACCTCGATGCGGCGAGAGCCACCGTCGCACTAGTGGCTCAGCTAACCTCTGGGTAAACTCAACATATCGGGTGACGTGAACGTGTCACCCTTGCCCACTGCGCTTCTACAGCGACAGCTCTACCCGACCAACAATCTGCTTCTGAAGAGCGTTGAATCGATATTCGGAGACCTCTAAAGAACCGGTATCACTAATTACTACTACTCTTCTGTTCCAGCGTCTGCTTCAACCTCTTCGATCGGTTGGAGGCTCTCTTCCAAGCGTCTATCTCGAGCCTCTCTCAGTTCCTCCTCTGATTGTTCTTTAGGCACGATGGAGGCTCCCTCTGGCATCTCGGGTGGAAGATCCTGCTGTGGGTCCGAGTCCTTCACCATCTTGAGGATCTCCATATCTCGAGTGACCCGTCCGATCATCTGCTCAAACGCCGTATCCCGTTTGTGGCGAGCGCGGCGGAGATCGCGGACCTTCCGCACGTATTCTGTATTCTCCGCCCAGTCGTACACTCGACGTCCAAGGATCGTGAGCCCGTACCGCTTTTCTGTCCCGTGTTCTGTTGGTGCATGAGCAACCTCGTACACGTCTTTCTCAACGCCTTCGGAGAGTCGTGCGGAAACCGTCGAGGAACTGATTGAAACTGCATCAACGAGCACTTTGAATGTCGCTGTTCCCCGTCCGATCTCCGTGATGAGTTCAGCCGCACCTTTCTTCCGGAGGAACTGCTCCAACTCGTCTCGTCCCATCGTACTCTCTCTATTCCAGCTATAGGTATAAATCAAACTATATTATATTTCATATCGATTCTGCCTTCGTACCGATTTTCGATCCCAACCAATTCATAGGGTACAGCGTCCATACCCCTTCATATCCTCGCAGAAATATGCTCTAAGTAGATGGCTGAACTCACCTTTGTACTAATACTGCGCTCTAAATCATACCGATAATACTGTCTTCTTCTGATGTACCCTTCACAGAATCACAATAACGTCTGGTGGAACTTGCGCCACCAGGCTGGCGACTCACCCCGGAGGTAGAGTTATCTCAACTACTCCTTCGGGTGTCGCTGAATCAATCGTGGTTCACGCGGAGACTCTCTGTGAGCGGGAGGACCATCTCTGGGATGTTATTCGGCAACTCTCGATTCCTGTCGACGAACTCGAGGATGCCCGTGATCAGAACTGCGTGACCTTTGGAACTGACGAGATGTTCCGCACGCTCCTGTTCAAAGGAATTCGGGGTATCTCACAGAACGAATTAGCGCAACGCCTTGGCCGGGAGCCGAGCTTAGTCAAGAGCTTCCACCTCGATATCACCGATCTCTCGAATACGCCGACCCAGCAACAGCTCTCGTACACGCACGCGCAGTTCAGCGAGGATACCCAGGAAGTCCTCAATCAGACGGTTGCTGGCGTCCGGCAAGTTGCTCTCGACAACGACGTCCTCACGGAAGGTCTTGTTCCGTCAGTCCCAGCCGAAACCGAGGAAGAATCACAAAGCGCGAATGAGTACAAGAAGGAGAAGGCCCAGAAGACGCTGACGCTTGCCCGCAAACACGTCATCCCTGAGTTCGACACGCACCGAGCAGCCCACAAAACATACTCCGACGAGGTGATGCTGGATATGTTTGCGAGTATCTGCGCGAACAACGGTAGTGCCCACTCAGAAGCCGAGTACGGCTGGCTCACCGACGACGAACTCATCTGTGACGACTCGACATTCCTGCGGGCGATCAAGAAAATCGCGACACCCGAAGACTCCGACGGGCAGCTCACGTTCGAAGATTTCGAGGACGATGATTTGATGCCCGAGATCGACCAGATTCGGGACGCTATTATGACGGCGTTCAACGCCGCGACGGAAAACATCATCAACTCAATTCGTGGCGAGGACCCCTTCGACTCCCGTAAGAAGATTGCAGCCATCGACATCACGCACGAGCAATTCCACGTCTGGCCGTGGGAGGACAAGGAAGCAGGCATCGCGAAGCCAGACTACCCGAAGATGGTGAGTGGGTACAAGAAAGACGGCGAGTACAAACACGGCTACAAGTACGCCACCATCACCCTAGTCGGTGACCACGCGCCGATCGCCCTCGGCATTGAGCCGGTCAAAGAGGACTCTGCGTGGGAGCGTGAGGACTCGCCGTCGTACTCAAAGGCTGACCTGGTGAGCCGATTGCTCGACCGGGCGGAGCAGTTCGTTGATCTGGACATGGTGATGTTCGACCGTGGATTCTACGTCAATCGCGTGTACGCAGATGTTCACGAGCGCGGGCTCACATACCTCTCTCCAGTGCCGACGTATGAGGATGATTTGGCGACAATTCAGGATATTCAGGAACATCCGACGGCAGACGCAGCTGTCAAGCACGACGTTCCATTTGGACTCGATGGCGAGGTACATCACGAGGCCGAATTCTTGTACGCGCCGAGTACGAGTGACGATGCCGAGGGGAAGTATGCGGTGTTCGTAACGAACCAGGACCGCGTTGAACCGGAANCCGAATTCTTGTACGCGCCGAGTACGAGTGACGATGCCGAGGGGAAGTATGCGGTGTTCGTAACGAACCAGGACCGCGTTGAACCGGAAGAGATCACGAGTGTCGTGAACGGGTACAGTCGTCGCTGGGATATCGAGAACCAGTACAAGTCGATCAAGGATTTCATGCCGAAGACATCGTCGACGGACTACCGGCTTCGACTGTGTAACTTCGCGCTGTCGACGCTGATCTATAACCTGTGGCGGCTCACAGACTATCTAATTAAGGTCGCACTTGACGAGCCGATCCGGTCGCCGCCAGTGATCACGGCGAAGACGTTCGTGCGAGCGTTGGGCGATTTCCTACGGGAATTTGCGTAACGCTTTTCTCCCTCTGGGTTCACTGATTCAGTAGCAGCTGCTCTATTCATTTTTGCGTATTTTCGTGCTAATTGTCGCATTGGTGAATGATTCGTAGTTGCTAATTCGATCTCGTCCGATTTTCGCACCGGATTTGGAGTCACCAGCTCGTGAATTTCCTAGTTTCATTTGTAGGTTTATAAGCATGCGAAGAATGTGNTCTCGTCCGATTTTCGCACCGGATTTGGAGTCACCAGCTCGTGAATTTCCTAGTTTCATTTGTAGGTTTATAAGCATGCGAAGAATGTGATGTTGCGAAGATGGGGAATAACGCATGGATCCGCCGCGACCACTCTCCGGACTGAGTGTCTCGCACACCCTTGTCCACGAGTGAATAGCCCGCTTTTCTCAGAACGGCGAGAAGGATCAGTTGCCGCGGATCTGCTCCGTACGCCGTAGCGTTGTCTCTGCCGTCTCGATTTTGTCCGCGATATCAGTCGTCGTGAATACGGCGACTCTATTCACGAAGCCGTAGCCACTGTCCGGTCAATTAGGGTAGACGCGTATCATGGTCGGTTGATTTCTCTGTCACTTGATGCAAACGGCGTGCAAGATATAGAGGATGTATTCAGCAAAGGGCCCGATAAATCAACGAACGATCACAGCCCCACCCTGAAAAGGTTTTAAGTCTAGTAGTAAAGGGTCGAATGCATGTCTTCTCGCAGGTCAGTACTCCTTGAGGAGATGGTTTGGCCAGAGGTCGAATCAGCCCTCGAAGCCGGCACACGCACAGCGATCGTGGCTGTCGGGTCGATTGAACAGCACGGTCCACACCTGCCGTTGAATATGGATACACTAGACGGCGACGAACTCTCTCGTCGGATCGCGTCGGAGCTAGGAGATGCGCTCGCTGCCCCGACGATTCGCCCCGGGTGTTCGGGTCATCACATGGAGTTTCCCGGTACGATTACTGTCCGACCCGAAATACTGATGGACGTAATTCGATCGTACTGCCGGTCCCTCGATAAACATGGTTTCGAGTACATAGTACTTGTACCGACTCATGGAGGGAATTTCGGCCCCGTGAAGACCGTCGCACCCGATGTCGCCCGAGAGATTGATGCCACCGTAATCCCCCTTGCCGACCTCGACGAACACATGCAGTTACTGAACGCGGGGCTCAGCGAGGCAGGTGTCGAGTACGACCAAGACGTGATTCACGCCGGAGCAGCCGAAACGGCGATGGTATTGGCAATCGACGAGGGTCTCGTCAGGATGGATCAGATCGAACGCGGTCCTGAAGGCGATATTTCGCCCGCCCGTCTCCTCAGCGAAGGATTTAGATCGATCACCGAAAACGGCGTGCTCGGGAATCCGAACGAGGCGACTGTCGAGGCTGGTGAAACGATTATTCAAAAAGTCGCGGAGACGTACGTCAAGTACATCGAAACCGAACGAAGTTCAGTCTAATCGACGAACCGCTACCTTGGTAGCGGATAAGCGCCCTGTCTCTTGCACGTCACTAAGGACACCGGTACGACCGCTCAGTCACTCCGGAAGACTTCGTCACCGAAGTCCCCCGCCTACTACCTTCGCTTCTACGACACCTACGACCACGAACAGGGAGATCCGATGTCCTAGAACGCTGTCTTCCGTGCCCACGTTCTGCGATACGTGAAGAGCTGGAAGAACGAGACGGCGCTTTGGAAGCCCCTCAAACGGAAGCCGTTCCTCTGCATGCGGCTCGACTTCGAGGCATCCCGTCCAGTCTACGCTCTGGCGGGCATGGGTTCCCGAATCGCGACCGCGGAGAGTGCCTTCGACCCGTCGTAGACCCCGAGGTTGTCACTGAAGTGGCGGCGGTCGATCAGGAAAGATCTTGGGAGATCTGAGGACCCTGTACGCCGATTTCCTCACTGATCGTCAACCACTCCCCGGCTGTGGCCTCTCTGCTGTCACATCCGAAGCCACGGCGTGCAACGACTGCGAACGAACAGCAACAGCACACACCGATAGGGGTCCCGGAACCACCGTAAACCTCCGAGACCCCTACTAGCGGCAGTTCTGGTTTCGATTGTGATATTTCAGCGTAGACGATACGGTTTTCAGCGAGTCTGAAATAGAGATCTCAAGTTCGAGACTACTGCAGTGGATCTACCCTCATGAGCAAGTAACGGGGTGAACTCGTGGGTGCACAATGCACTCCACTCGATCGACCGAATACGAGAGCCGTCAAGCGAGAAAGCAGATCGTATCGAGTTCAGATCAGTATCCGACCGCCTATCACTCTTGGTCCAGCAGCTTCGCCTCCGCTTTTCGGAGATGTTCCAACAGTGTCGTCTTCGAGATATCAGCTTTTTTCGCGAGTTCTTTCGTGGTGATCCCCCGAGGCCAAGAGTAGTAATCGTGGGTACGGGCGAGTTCAAATACCTCGCGCTGACGTTCTGAAAGCGTCTCTTGGTTCGGCTGAGAGTGACTGCGGTTCGACGACACCACTCTGCGGACGGAAATGTCTGCATCTTTCTCTTCGCGAAGCGAGTCGAGACGTGCATTGAGATCTTCTCGATCCCCCGTGGCGACGACGGGCCAGTATTCACGGCCGTCACGAACGCGGACCGGAGCGTCGTGGATGAACCCGTGTGAAAGCAACGCGTCGCTCATCGTGTTCCGGTGATCGTACTCAACGAAAAGTTCACACGACGCGTTCCCGTAGTTTGTCGCTCTCCCGGTAAAGTCGTGGCAGCGCTCGAACTCCATCACTGACTGCGTATGCTCGGATTGCTCGGCAGCCGCAACTAGTTTTTTGACTTCTTGTATGGTGTCCGCGTAGGCGGTGAAATGCCCGCGGACAAGCGACTCCGCTGATCGAGATTCATCGGCGGAGGGAGCCTTGTATACCGTGTGGGCGATTAAATCCGCATCTGCTTGTGCTGTTACCTCAAGCGTCCAACAGTCTGGGTGCCAGATGTCGAGCGTGAGACTGGTTGTCTCTTCCGTTCTGTATTTAGTTGCCATTACGAAGCCTGTAAATGGGTTAGAAAGAAGGTGTATAAAACCAACCCCGACTATGAACGGTGGTGGGAACGAAATCGCTGATTCCATCGGCGGGTGCTCCGTCTTCCGGGTGCCACGCGATCAAGCCGGATGTGTCTGCGGCCAAAGCGGGGTCGACCGCTCGGTGCGTCGTCGACAGATGCGCCCTCACTATCAGGTGTGTCTGCAACGGGTCGGCCAGCCAGACGAGACGGTTCGTCACGACTGACCGAAGAGTCGACCCATCTCAGGATGTAAGGACGGCTCGGGCTGCAAACAACAGGTTCTCTTTGCGCTCACGAACTCGTCTGTAAAAGTACGACGCCCACTTGTTCCCGTAGGGAATGTACTGATTGACCTCGTACCCCTCTCGAGCGAGTTCGCGTTGGGCGTCCGTTCGAACGCCCATCAGCATTTGTATCTCGAAGTCGGTTTTGTACCGCTCTCGAAGTTCTTTCGCGTAGTCGATCATTTCGGGATCGTGGCTCCCAACGGCGATCCCGCTATCGAACGTCTGGAACATATACTCGAGGTGGTTCTTGTACGCTTCGTTGACGTGCTTTTTCTGTTGGTACGCGACGTCCGTCGGCTCATCGTACGCACCCTTGACGAGCCGAACCTTACCGGGAACCGCTGCGAGGCGTTCGAGATCGTCGGCCGTCCGTTTGAGGTTGGCCTGCACGCAGAGTCCAACGCCACCCCCGTATCTGGAGGCGGACTGCGTGTACGCGTCGAGGGTTACGTCGGTCGTCGTGTAATCTTCCATATCGACCCAGACAAACACGTTCTTTTCATCGGCCATGCTCAGTATCCGTGCGAGATTGTCCTCGAACACCGCATCTCCAGCATCGAGTCCAATCTGAGAAGGTTTGACCGAGATGGATGCGGTGAGTTCCGTCTTGTCGAGTTGAGCGATGAGATTCAGATACTTGCTCACGTCCTCGTCCGCGGCGTCTCGGGTTTGGTAGTGCTCGCCGAGTACGTTCAGTATGCCGCCGATACCGTTTCGGTTGAGGTCGGCCACGTGATCGAGTGACTCGCTCGCAGATTCGCCGGCAACAAAACGTCTCGCTATAGGAGGTATCATTCTTCGCAATATCGATACCCACCGGTACTAAGTTCAGTACCTACCAAACGATTCTCGCCCATAATAATAGGAATATAAACATATTATGGACCAGGTAGACGATTCACTACTGATAATAGGGCCAGTGGATCGCAGCCCTCATACTGAGAGACGATAGAGTGTATATCAAAGAACCCAACCATAGTAGGGGAGTAATATAACTTCCATCTATACCACGGGTTGGGTAGGGTTATCATGACTAATTCAGAGGCGAGAACAGCGAGAGAAGAGTGGGGAAGCCGATTCGGCTTCCTCATGGCGATGGTCGGGGCGATGGTCGGAGCGGGAAACATCTGGCGGATGCCGTTTACGACGGGGCAGAACGGTGGCGGCGCGTTCCTCGTCGCGTACATTCTTCTATTGTACGTCATCGCCGTTCCCGGCCTGATGGCCGAGACGATGGTCGGTCGGTACACGAACACCGGCGTTATCGGATCGTTTAGACAAGTTCTACAGAGTAAGCGCGGTCAGGGGCTCGGTCTCGTCGTCCTCATCGTCAACGTGGCGCTGATGTCCTACTACGCGCCGATCATCGCATGGGCACTCTACTACACTGTCCACTCGTTGCTCTTGACATTTACCCAACCGGGCTTCCAGCCGCAGGCGTTCTGGGAGGGATTCATTTCCAACCCCGCGCTCGTCATCGGGATGCACACGCTGACCATGGCCGGACTCGCCGGTGTTCTCGTCTTCGGGATCCGACGCGGTATTGAGCGCGTGGTAAAATGGATGATCCCGCTCCTGGTCATAGCGCTTATCGCGGTCGGGATACGCGGCGTCACCCTCCCCGGTGGAACGGAAGGTCTGGCGTTCGTCTTCACCCCCGAATGGGAATCGCTCGCTCGCGGAAGCACGTGGGTTGCAGCACTCAGTCAAGCACTGTTCTCGACGGGATTAGGGTGGGGTATCGCACTCACCTACGGAAGCTATCTCGGGCGGTACGACGACGTTCCGCTCGGGGGTGGTCTATTCACCGCAGTCGGAAACACGAGTATCGGTCTCCTGGCGGTATTCGCAACGTTCCCCGTCGTCTTCGCGTTCGGACTCGAACCAAGCGCAGGGTCTAACTTGTTGTTCATCTCGCTGGCCGAGGTGTTCCCGGAACTGCCCGGTGGAGCGGCGTGGGCCATCGTGTTCTTCGTTTCGTTCTTCTTTGCAACGTTTACATCCGGTCTCGGTATCACCGAGGTCGGCGTAACGACCGTCTCCGAAGAAACGACTCTCTCGCGAACCGGCTCGGTGCTCGCGGTCTGTGGAGTCATCTGGCTGCTCGGACTCCCGAGCGCCTACTCGTCGTCGTTCCTCGATCGAATGGACTTCATGTTCGGCACCTTCGGCCTCCCGCTGGCGACGCTCTCGATCATCGTGCTCGTCGCGTGGAAAATCGGCCCTGAATGTGCCCGCGTTATCGACCTCAATCGCAATACCGGCATCTACGTCGGTCGATGGTGGAACCCGGTCGTCAAGTACGTCATCCCGGCCGTGATGATATTCATCCTTGGATACGGAGTCATCTCGAGTATCGGCACCGAGAATCAGACCTTGATGATACTGGGCGTCGCATTCATGATTGTACTCACCGTCGTGAGTACGGCTATGATGAGTATCATCGGAGAGGCGTCTACTGGATCTGTAGAACTCGCCTCGGAGGGGGGTGACTGAGATGGCGCTCTCGACTGTCGCATGGGTGACGATGCTCCTCGCAATACTCGCACTCCCCGGCGTCGCGAGCGTCGTCCTCGTCAGGTCACTCCGCACCGAAGGACGAAAACTGACGATGCTCAGAGAGCAGGGAAATCTCGATAGCTACTCGCCGCAAGCGCTGAAAGAACTCCGCGAATGGATTCAGACGAACCCGAACAACCCGTACGTGTCTGATGCTCGGCAGCGATACAACGAGTGCGTGCGAACGCTCAGGGAGATCGACGACCCGTACTACGACTGGTCCGACGAACAGATCGAGGAACTGGAGGTAATCGACGAATGACGTCCGACAACGATTTCAACGACATGCATGTGGACGCGTCGTTCACGACGATCGATACACACACAGCGGGCGAACCGACGCGCATCCTCCTCGATGGCCTCGACCGATCACCGCTTGACGGCGAGAGCGTTCGAGCGAAGCGCAAATCGTTCGCCGAGGAGTACGACTGGGTTCGCAAACTACTGATGAAAGAACCACGGGGCCACGACGATATGTTCGGTGCGGTCATCGTCAACCCGTGCGATGATACCGCGGACCTCGGCGTAATCTTCATGGACAGCGAGGGGTACCTGGACATGTGCGGCCACGGGACGATCGGCGTCGTCTCTGCGCTTATCGAACAAGGACACCTGTCCGCCGAACCAACGATCCGCGTGGAGACGCCGGCAGGCGTCGTCGAAGCGACGCCCCGGTACGCCGAGGGAGGCGTCGAACGAGTCACGATCCAGAACGTCACGTCGTTCGTCTACGATGCGACGACAGTCCCCGTCTCGTTTCTGGATTCGCCGCTCCGGGTTGACATCGTCTACGCCGGGAACTTCTTCGCGCTCGTCGACGGTGAACAACTCGGCGTCTCGGTCGATACCACCCGAACCGACGACTTCGTCGACTGGGGCCTCGAAATCCGGGCCGCCGTCAACGATGAACTCGATATCGTGCATCCGTTCTCCGGCGAACCCGATAGCGTTTCCATTACCGAGATCTACGAGTCTTCCGACGGTGCCGACCGCAGCATCGTTATCTTTGGCGGCGGCCAGGTGGATCGCTCTCCGTGCGGGACCGGGACGTGTGCGAAGATGACGCTCTTGCACGAGAGCGGACGACTCGCTGTTGACGAACCGTACATCCATGAGAGTGTCATCGGAACGCGGTTCGAGGGCCGAATCATCGAAACGAAAGAACGGGAAGGAATTACCCTGACGGTCCCGACGATAACCGGAACCGCTCGAATCACGGGCAAGCACACGTTCATAAAAGACCACAGAGACTCGATAACCAGCCTGAGTATCGATTCGGACGAGGGGTAAAGAGCAGGTACCGTTCGTCCCGCTGCTCGTTGAAGAGCACTGTTGCAGTTTGCCCGCTATTCATCAAGATCAAGATACTCCATCTCGTCGATCACCGCCCAATACGTGCCGATCCGTCGCCTCGGGGACGGTTAACAGTCTCCGATTCATCGGCGAAGCGTTCGCACCGATTACGGCCGGGTATCTCGGCCAGCAGTACGGCGCGACAGTCCCGTACCTGCTCGGAACGCTCGTCGTCGCCAACGGATTCATCGCCCTCCTGATTCGATTCGGGTTCGGAGGACTCCAGTTCACCGAATCGGCACACCAAACAAGTCACTGATTTTATTCGATCTCGAATGGATTTGGCCGCCGTCAGAAACACGTTCGCCTACGGGGGATATCTCCCTATTCGGATAGGAACTTTTGGATACCGCTACGCATAAAGCTCAAATCTGCCCCGAGCAGGAAGAACCGAAAACCCTGCTCTGTTCGTTCAGCTTGCATGGCTGGTGTTCGGCCTGCAATGCCAGGAAATACATCGTTTTCAATTGCCGCATTGAGAACACGTGTGACAGCATTCGTTACCTCTGGATGGTCAGTCTCTCCGGGGAAGCCAAGTGCCGATGAGAGATCGTTCTCACCAATAAATGCGACATCAATTCCATCCGTCGCGAGAATCTCTTCAATCGCTTCAACAGCGGGAGGTGATTCGATCTGTATCGCGACGAGTGTTTCCGTATCAGCGTCATTAACGTAGTCCTCGAAGTTTTCACCGTAGGCATTCGCCCGTGTAGTACCAGCGACTCCACGCTCTCCAATCGGCGGAAAATAGGTCGATCTTACAACTTCTTGCGCATGTGTGGGGGTTTGGACGCTTGGTACGATCACTCCCTGTGCCCCAGAATCAAGAGCATGCTTCGCCGCTCCCGAAATGGCTTCTTCAACGGATGGCAGCCGTACTATGGGTGTAGCATTGGGTTCAATCGCTCGAACCAATCTCTCTACGTGCTCTGGTGAATACGGGGCATGCTCCGTATCAATTCCAACCCAATCAATATCCGTCCGCGAAAGTACTTCTGCCGTACGAGCACTTTGAGACAAAAGCCATGCGCCAACAACACTATTGCCCCGCTCGAGTTCAGCTAAAGCGTGATTTTCGTTGACCATGCTCACCGATTTGAGGCCCCTGTAAATAGAGAGCTGTGTAGCGGCGAAACCACATTGCTCAAACTGGCACGGTCTAGTTACTCTCCCGAGTTGGTTCGACGATTACGCAATTGATTCAGTCGCTGGAACGTTTTGTATTCTCCACAAATCCACCTCCGCCTTAGATGAAGCGTGTGGTGTCAGTAATCTATGGGTTCGTGGGAATCTGAACGCGGAATCTGTGGCCTCACAATAGCGAACTCTGTATCGCCCCATGGAGTTTATCGCCGAGTTCATCAGCGGGGTTGAGATCAGCGTTCTTACTGGACACCCTCATACGGAAACCCGCAAGACATGGAGTCGGTACCGGTAGTACACCTGCAAAACCACACTAGAAACTGATGGCAATTGGGTAGCCAGATAATCGCTCGAACTCGGCTGTTTCCGGCTCAGTTTTGGGCCCATCAGAACGAATTCAAAATCGATAATTTTTGTAAATTATTATAGACTGTGAGTATTTGGCCGGAACAATCGGAGAGTAAGAGAGCTATTGCTCAGCAGGCGCGACCACGAAGAGAAATCAGTGTCAGTCGGGCGGGTCGAGACCGTAGTACTGCTTCGCTATCGTTACGAACTGGTTGGCGTTAACCCGCGGCGAGTAATCGGGATTCATCTCTAGTGAGAGCTTGACGAGCAGATCGACCAGCCGCCACACATTGTACAGGACGCACGCGAACATGAAATTGAAAAACCGATAGCGCGGGCACGTCGATGTCGTCCGCACCATGAACGTCTTGATTTTCTTGTAGCCGTTCTCGATACCCCATCGGTGGCGGTACCAGCGAATTACGCGCGCTATCATGTGGATTTGCTCGCGTTCGTCGTAGGGGCTGCCGTCTTCGTCACGGGCCGAGACGAACGGGTGGTTAGTCTGGAACACCACAAAGCCCGTGCCGTCGCCGTTGGCATCCTCCGTCTCCAGTGGTTCATCGCCACGGATTTCCCCGAGAAGGCGTCCCAGTGGAGAGGCATCCCCGTCGATGTCGTCTTCGGCCAGCCCGAGTTCACCGCGCATCTCTTGCCGGTGATTCGGCCTTTCATCGGGGTCGTCGTCTCCCTCCTCGTTTTTCGTCTCCTCGTCTTCTGGCGTCTCCCTCGTTGAGGGCAGAAACAGGTTCTTCCGGTTCGGGTGGTCCTCACGTGGCTGCTCGACGATGCGGACGGTCTCCTCGTTCCGCTTCATCTCCTCGATGGTGTCGTTCTGGTCGGTGAACTTCCGCTTCGGGTTCAGAAAGTATACGCCGTGCTCCTCGCAGGAATCCTTGACCGGATCACTATCGAATTCCCGGTCCATCATCACGAGGTCGATGTCGTCAACCATCTCGGTCGCGTGGTCAAGCAGTTCAGCAACGATCTCGTCCTTTGCCATGCCGCGCTTTCTCGGGAGCGCGTCAAGCACGAGCGGAATGTCGTGGCCGACGATCTGGATGCTCGCCCACTGGTGGTAGTAGTTCCCGTCTCGGTGACCGAGGATGTACGGCTCGATAACGTTTCCCCCGTCGTCGGTGTCCATCTCGCCAGTGAACGGCGCACCCTTCGTCACGTCGATGGCCGTCCACAGCTCCCCGACGAGTTCGCCGTCACGTCGCGCGCGTTCGATGAGGCGCTTCGTGGTTCGGCGGTGCTGGCGGCGCATTTCCTCGATGGTCAACTTGCGAATCTGCCACCGATGGGTCGATCCAGAGAGCGTTCTATCGCGGGTCGAGTCGACGTAGAAGCTGTCCGCACCGCTCTCGGCGAACATGTTCTTCCGGACGCCCATGAACGCGTGTTGCTCCCAGAAGGCATTCTCGTGGATTTGGGCGTTACTGCCGCGTTTCAGGAAAAATTCCTCGGTGACGAACGGTTTGGTCTGCTGCCACACCTCCTTGGTCGTATCGGTGATGAGACGGGTTTCCGATCTCTTCGAGGTGTTCCCTTTGCCGCCGGGCTGAAAAACATCGTCCGGAGCGGGAATACCCTCCTCACGTGCCAGTTCGACGAGTTCGGACGCAACCGTACGACAGATGGTTCGGAGGTTATCGTCGAACCCCTCGTGCCACATCTCCCAAAGCCGAGATTGTGCCGGTAGATTGGGACGCACCGTTTCCGACTGTGTTGTCGGATCATCACTGACGAACCCGTATGCCACTGCCAACTCCGGATGCTCTTTGAAGTGGTCGGCGAGTTGTGTCTCGCCGTTCCACCCCATCGCCTGTTTGAGGACGTGTGCTCTGATCCACGGCGCGAGCGGGGTGTAATTCCGGTGCCACGTGGCGCGTGCGTCGGGAATGTCCGGATCAACCGAAAGGTCGCCGATTAGGTTTTTGACGGTCGGATCGTCCGTAGCCGCCCCAACATAGCGGAGCGAAAATCGGAATCGGCCGTCAGCAGAATGATTAGAGAGGTCGTAGGACGAATCCCATCGAAGATCGAACACCGGTTCTGAGCCTCCTACTGTTGACTGTGATACCATTGCTGATGGATCGGTTGCCGACATCTAGCACATCCCTGTACTGCTCACAGCCCTTTCTCGAAGTCGACATGACTGTGGATGGTGACATCCTCGCCGGTGATCTCCACGAAGAAGACGCCGTTGCCGCTGCCGGTATCATAGTATGTCTCATAGCACTACCGGGCTGGTTGGTCGGCAGGTTTGGGTTCAACCTCGGGTTCGGACTCGGTTGATGGCGTGATATACACCGCCGCGAGCGCGAACGCAACCGCTCCCACCACCAGGACCACGCCGACGCCGAGAAACGTCGCGCCGAGACCGACGACCTCGCTTACCGGGCGCACGACAATTGGGGACAGGAACTGTCCGAGGAACAACGCGCTTGTCAGTCCACTGAGTGCCCGTCCGCGAACGGTTTCCGGAGTGACCGCCGTGATCCATGTGTTGAGGTTCGGCAGGATGAGCCCAATGCCAGCACCGACGAAAGCCAGTCCAGCGACGATGCCGAGGAACGTCCCGCTCACTCCGATGACGACGTACCCGACGCTCATGAAGGCGAACGTGAGCGCGACGATTGCGATCACGCTCATAGAGGATCGGATGCGCCCGTAGAGCAGCGACACGGCCCCACCGGTGCCTGTCGCCGCTGCCAACACACCGCCGACCAGTGTCGCGCTCGCTCCCGTCTGTGTTTCGAGATAGAACGGTATCTGAACCGGGATCATGTAGAAGATGATCTGGCTGACGAGCCCGAGCGCGGAGATGAGTGCGAGCGTTCCGAGTGGGAATCCAGCGAGCGTGCGGCGGAGGTCGTCGACGCTCGTCAGGCGGTCCTCAGACGATTTTTGTCGGTCGGATTCCGGCAACGCGAACGCCATTGCTGGCAGGAGAACCAACGCCACCGTATAGACGAGAAACGGAACCCGCCAGCCGATATCGGCGAGCACGCCCGCGAGCGGCAACAACACGACACCCCCAAACGACATGAAGGCTCCCTGTCTCCCGAGGACCGTTTCCCGGCGATTCTCCTCGTAGTAGTCGGTGATCAGTGCCGTCACCGTCACCATCACGCCCGCGACTGCCAGCCCCAGCACAGCCCGCCCGGCGAGAATCGCCACCAATGAATCGAGCACGAACCCCGAGCCACCCGCGAGCGCGTAGACCACTGTCGAGACGAGCAACAACCACCGGCGACCGTATCGGTCAGCGAGTGCGCCGATGACGGGCGAGCCGACCGCGATGAACAATCCATGTGTGGTGAGCACGAGCCCGACGAGGACCGCCGCGTTCGGTGCCGTTGCGAACTCCCGCTGGATGGCGGGCAACGCCGGGGCGATTGTCGCCCCCGCCATGATGGTCAGCATACTCGCCAGCAACAGCGTCGCCTGAGCGAGCCGCGGGCGCGGAAGCGCCGTCTCGTGGCTCACTCGACGGTCCTCCGTTCGCTGAACACGTGCTCCAACGCGTCGCTCAGATCCAGCTCGGCGAGTACCGCGTCAATATTCACTGCGTCTTCCGCAGAATGATCTTTCTCGCGCTTCCGCATTGCGATCAAGTGGTAGAGGTACGAGATGCGCAGGAGCCAGAGTGCTCCATCAATGTCTTCGTCCGAGCGGACGCAGTAAGAGACCCACCCAGAGTCGGGATAGACGTGATGCTTTTCGGCTCGCTCCTCTTCGATGAGGATGTCACGGATGCGCTTGGCGAATGGGATGTCGATGAGACGGCCGCGGTGGACGTGGCCGACCTCCCGCCCGTCGAGAGTGAATTCGCGCCCACCACGGTCGTGCGACTCGACTTCGACACCGGGCCACTCACTGGTGTCGGATTCGATTGGATTCGTGGGAGTGTCTCTGGTGCGACTCCTTTCAGTCTGTTCGTGGGATTCACCGTTTCGATGTGGCTTTGGTGGTACCATGAGATAGTTGAGGAAGGGAAGCACCGTGGAATTTCGCGTGAATATATTCACGGTCAGGGTAACAAGCCAACAGGGAGATGAAGAGTTATGCCCAGAGTATGGCTGAAGATCAAACTACCAAATGATACGTTAGTGGAATTTTCGACCGATCATCCAGACGATGAGTTTCGGATGTTCACCGCCCATCGCACGGAGGATGGTATGCGCGTGATCGTCGAAGCAGAGACGGCCGATACGGAGGCTCTGTTCAAGCAATTTGATGAAGCACCTGAGGTGAGCTCATATGAGATATTACGCGCTGATCAGAGGTCGGTGTTGTTCCAGCTTGAGGCCTTGGAACAGGCACCGCGTATCGCAGCACATACGGCGGGAATCCTGCCGCAATATCCTATGATTTTGCGCAACGGGTGGCAAACCATTGAAGCGATCACGTCGTGGGAACGATTGTCACAGCTCAAGGAGGAGTTCGAGAGAGCCGATGTCTCATTTGAGGTCCTCTCGGTCACCCAGCCAATCGAAACGACCCACCTCTTGACGGACCGTCAGTGGGAAGTCCTCACTGAAGCCACCACGCGTGGGTACTACGATAGCCCACGTGGCTGTTCACTCACCGAGCTCGCGGCCGCGCTGGATGTCAACCCGTCGGCGGTGAGTGGCGTGCTCCACCGTGCCGAAGAGCAAATCATCAAAGCGTTCGTTGCCGAGACGAAGCAGGTCGACGGCCTTGACCGACCTGGCTGACACCTGATCACACTGTGGTCGCAAGCTTGTCGTCGGAGCTGTTTTATTGTGCTCATCACAGCGTCAGTCGTGGAACATCGCCAATTCCTTATTTTACCGGAATCGCTGGAAGAACTCTCTCACGTCGGTAACGAGCACGTCGGGCACTTCCATCGCAGCAAAGTGGCCGCCACGGTCGAATTCGCTCCAGTGCACGACCGTATACTGGAGCTCAGCGAGGCGGCGCACCGGCAGGACGAGGTCGTGTGGGAAGACGGCCACCCCAAGCGGTACGGGGCACCGCTTCGGCTGGCCTCGGGACTTAGCGGACTCGTAGTAGAGTCGGGCTGACGAGCCTGCGGTGCCCGTGAGCCAGTAGAGCATCACGTTGGTGAGCAGGCGATCGACCTCAATCGGACGTGCGGGATCGGCCCATTCGGTAAACTTCTCCGCAATCCAGGCTAGCTGCCCGACCGGCGAGTCAGTGAGCCCGTATGCTAGGGTCTGAGGCCGGGTGGACTGGATCCGCATGTAGCCGGCAGGCTCGGATTTGTAGCGCTTCAGCTGTGCGAGCCTAGCCTCATCTTCTTCGGAGAGGTTGCTCAGATCGCCGGACGGGACGGTCACCAGGTAATTCAGGTGTACGCCAACGACGTGCTCGGGGTCCACCGTGCCCAACTCGCGAGAGATCGCTGACCCCCAATCACCGCCCTGCGCACCGTACCGGTTATAGTCCAACCGGCGCATCAGCTTGGCAAAGGTGCTAGCGATCCGGCGTACGTCCCAGCCAGTTTCGGAGGTGGGACCGGAGAAGCCGTAGCCGGGAATCGACGGGATCACGAGATCGAACGCATCACCGTGATCTCCACCGCGGACCCGAGGATCCGTAAGTGGGCCAATAACGTCCAGGAACTCCACCACCGATCCCGGCCAGCCGTGGGTCATGATTAGGGGAATGGAATCGGGTTCGGGTGAGCGCACGTGCAGGAAGTGGATTTCCAATCCATCGATGTCGGTGGTGTATTGAGGAAATTCGTTGAGTGTTTCCTCGTGCTCACGCCAATCGTAGTCGGTGCGCCAGTAGTTGACCAGCTCCTGGAGGTAGTCGAGGGGCACGCCGTAGTCCCAGCCGACGTCGGGCAGCTCGTCGGGCCACCGAGTGCGATCCAAGCGTTCGTGCAGGTCGTTTAGGTCGCTCTCGGGAATGTCGATGCTGAAGGGATGGATGTCGGTGTTGCTCATTTGTATCATCTCACTATTATCAGTCTTCGTCCGGTTTCAGTCCTGTTTGGATAGGTGGCACTGGGATCTTGAGATTCGAGCGCGGTTGAAGCGCGTTCGGTCTGGTCAACAAGTCTACCATGTGTGTTCGTTGGTATTACACCCACAAGGTCTACTAAGAGGAGAAATCGCATAGCGATTCGTGTGAATATATTCACGAACTCACCGTCAGGATATTATATTAAGATGTAATTCAGTTAAACCCATATACCTACATGGATAATCAATCTCCCGATTTCAGGCCCTGAGATGCGAGGATTCCTCCGATCTGAAGTTGACGAAGTAGATTTGTCATGCACGGCGTCCTGTGAAATGTGAGCCCGGATGTAGATTCAGTATATGCTATGCATGATAAAACCATTTGCTGTCTTCAGACTGAACCGCTTGTAACTGGAACAGAGCCCAAAAGCATGGCACAGCGGTAGAGGTTGACTTACTCTCCGGGAAATCTGAATGGGAGGGGACTGCCAATCCAAGCGATTATATCTGACCTAGTTGCCTACTGTCACCTAGAAGTGCCCTCATAGCGTCTCAGTCGAAAACGGAGCGGCTCAACAGCACCGACCAGAGTATCCAATCGAAGATGAGAGACAACCGAGAACGAACTCTCGACAGACGACTGTGGTTGGGAAGGATAGAACTTTTGCTACGTTCACTCCTCAAATCGACGGAAATCCGATTCGGGGATGAGCCGTCTCGAATCTCAATTCACTTGCGGAGATCCGCGGAACTGAGCGGAGCTGCGTTCTGCCAGTACTGGGCGTGCTTCTCGCGAGCCCACGAGACCACGGCCTCGTTGTCGGTATCTATCGCCCCCTGAAGAACGCCCGCCTCGTCGCGCAGCATGAAGTGAACGACATCGTCGGCGATCGTCACGGCATACGGAATTCGGTCTTCGTGAAGGCGAATCTCGGCCCCATCAGCCGCGACTAATTCCTGAAGCGGTTGTCGGAGCATGGAATCCTGCGCGATGGCATCCACTGCCGTCGGGGAGAACACGCCGGTGAAGTGCTGGTCTCCGCCAATCACGTGCTCTCGGATGATATCGAGACTCTGTTCGTTAAACGCATACGAGAAGATCGAGACCTGTTCTGATCCGGACAGTAACGAAAGAATCCGCTGAACCGGCGCGTTCGGTCGCATTTGGCTGGGTGTCGTGATAGTGGCGTCAGTAAGGCAGCGAAAATCGAACTCCATCTCCTCCGTCGGCAACCACTCGATTATCTCGCGTAGGTCGGCTTCCGCGTCGAGTGTGTCCCAGAGATTCGTGAACGCTTCGGCGACGAGTTCACCGGTGGCCGTTGCAGTGTACGTGTCCCCGTCGTACGAGACCCATCGCCGCGTTTGCAGATCGTTGAGAACGCGACTGAGCGTTGGCTGGGAGGCATCGATCTCCGCCTGGAGCTCGCGGCGAGTGTACGCGTCGTGACTGAGCACTCGAAGGGTCTCGACCCGGTTAGCAGACAGCGCGAGGAATTCGATCTCGTCGAGTGCCGAATCCATGGCGGCGTTTGGTCCCGGTCACGGTTAACTGTTTTCACGGCGTGAATAGTAATCAAAGAGCGAATACGAGGCAAACCTGTTCACTCTTTCAATAATTGCATGTAATTCTAAATAGATATAAAGTCCCGGTCGGCGTACTCTGAGATAGATGACTGACTCTATCGCATTGCAAACGGATTCCCCCGCTTCTCTAGAATCGCTGATAGTCTGGGGGGAAGCATAGGATGACGCGGTCGACGAAGCAAACGCTCGTCTTCTTCGTCATTGCAAGCCTCTGTTTCGGCGGAACATACGTCGCTGCAAAAGCAGGACTTAGCTACTTTCCACCGCTTCTCTTCGTCGCGTTCCGGTTCGACATCGGGGCGCTGCTGCTGTCCAGCTACGTGCTGTATCGCTTTCCTCGAAGCGAACTGCTACCGAGAACGCGGGCCGATATCGTATCGATCCTCGCTGCTGGCGTATTTGCGATCGGACTCGCGAACGCGTTCATCTTCATCGGACAACAGTTCACGACCAGTGCAGTGAGCTCGATTATGTACAGTCTGAACCCCATCCTGACACCGGTATTTGCAACCGTGATGTTAGCAGATGAAGACATTTCGAAATACGGGGTCGGCGGACTGCTGCTCGGTCTCGTTGGCGTTGCACTCGTTGTCAATCTCGACCCAACGAACATATTCAGTGGTGCAGTCGTCGGCAAGGCGATCGTGCTCACCGGCGCAATCAGCGGCGCACTTGGAAGTATCTTCATCCGCGGAGCGGATGCATCCCTTCCGAGCACGGTACGCACTGCATGGGCCGTCCCGGTTGGCGCAGTGCTGTGTCACAGTCTCAGCCTGGCAACGGGAGAAAAAGCTGCAATGGTCGCATGGACCCCGACAGCACTCGTCGCACTTGGATACCTTGGCGTGTTCTCCGGTGCAATCGCCTTCATCGCGTATTTCAGCCTCTTAGACGATATCGGCGCGATTCGAGGGAACCTGATCTTCTACGTCGTACCAGTCGTGGCAACACTTGGCGGCTGGATTCTCCTTGGTGAGACCATCTCCGCCTGGACGTTTGCTGGTTTCCTCGTGATCTTCGCCGGATTCGCGCTCATCGGTCGCGGTCCGTTACTGACTGAACTCGCGAAAGTTCACCAGAGCCTCACCGAAAGCACTCCGGACGACACCCAAGAGACGGGTAACCGCGGGGTGGAAGCAGCGAGCAACGACTGAGTCTTTCGTCCGTCCGAGAAGAGAACCCAATCCGTTCGACTGAAAGTTCCATTGCACTGCGAACCAGCACGGGTCGGATACCGCGTCTAACGTCGGTCGTCGCTGTGTTCGCGGAGACGTTTCCGTTATCGGACAGCATCCCTTGAGGGCCAAACGAACTGGAAGCGACGCTCGATCGAATTTACCATAACGACCCGATTTGTTGGTTATATCTAATTTTTAATCCAACCAATATGCTTGAATATAAATACAGTCGACCGGAAGTGAAGACGAGAGCATGCGCGTCTCCTATCAACACACAAATATTCGGAGCGGCAACGAATCTACCCTCCTCCGATTCACGGCTGCCGATGGGACACGCGCCTGCGTTCTCGTCGATGCTGGTGGCGCTGTCGATCTCGATTCGGCGCTCGGCGACGACGAGTATCTGAACGCGATTTTACTCACACACGCACATATCGACCACTATCGGTCGATCGCGAGAAACGTCCGACATAACGCACCGATCTACACCTCGCCGGCAACAGCGACTCTCCTCGAACGGACACTCCCGGAGGCGCAGAAAGACAACGATCTCGGTGAGATCTCGAAGGCGCTGGACGCGCTCGAACCGATCGACGACTGGACGGCGGTTCTGGCCACTCTCGAAGTTCGACCCGTTGCCGCAGGCCATACACCCGGTGCAGCCGGGTTCATCATCCGCTTTCGAGACCGGACCACCACTGATGAACTCTTGAACGGCGAACAGCACATACTCGCGACGGGAGATTTTACGATGCGACCCTGTGCCGGCTTTCCGGAACTCCAGACGGCCTATCCGTTCGATATTGATGCTGTCCTTCTGAACGCCTCGACCGAAGACTCCTATCAGACTGCGCTCAATGAGTCGTTACAGACGGTTCTCGAACGAGCGTACGCCGGTTCGCAGGTCGTCATTGCGACGAGTTCACTGACGGGACTCCACTACGCAATACTGTTGAGACACACCGCGGCGGAACTCGATCGCGAACTCCCGATCACGATGGTCGGACAGGCCGCCAAACTGTACAACGCGATCGAATTGGACGTTCCCGGGATCGAGACACGGGAAGTGTTCGAGCGGACTGCGACAGTGCTCGAACAGGGACGGGTGACGATCGCCGGACCGGAGTCACCGCAGAAAGGAAGCGCATCTCGACTCCTGAACGCGATTAAAGACGACCCAACCGGCGTCTTCGTCCAGCTCGCAACGGGCGACGCCGCGCCGGTTGCGAACGTGAGCTGTACGACACGGTATATCGAACTCCGGAACCATCCATCGATCGAGACGATCGACCATGTCGTTCGCGAGTTGGCACCCAAACAGGTCGTTGTCAAACACGCGATGGGAGACGCGCTCAAGCGGTTTCAGCGCCGCTTCGATCACTGTTTCACGTGGGGAACGAACGATCAAGAGGTCCATCGACTCTACGAAGCAGGGGAGTGGCAGGCCCCAGAATGGATCACAGAAACGGCTGCAACGCAAATTCGGACGCGACAGTGGGAAAGTGCACAGAACCAGCCGTTCGATCCCGATGGAACTCGCGCACCCGTTCGAAGGGATGCAGTCGATCTCGAGGCGGAGGGCGTTGATCTCGACGCACTCGAGACCACGTTTGGACACCCGTCGACTGATCCGTATTCGACATCGGCTTCCGACGACGGTGTGACCGCTGTCGATACCGAGGAGAATCGTCCGCAACGAGGGGGAGATGATTCGGTCGAGGCCGAGCTCCTTGCGCGTCTCGAGGCGATCGAAACCAAACTCGATCGATCCAGGGAGACGATACGGGCGCGCGTACTCTCCGATGGAAACGGTGAACAGTTCCTCTATCTTCTCGAACAAGCTGATATCGAGCCAGGAGACACCGTCGAAATCAGCGTTTCCGGGACGGATTCCGAAGAGGGATCAGGATAATAGCGCCTATAGTAGCGATGATGCTACTTCGAACGTCCCCCACTGTTTGATAAGGCCGTCACTGTCGCTGCCCCGACACGGCGGCTTCATCTTGCCAAAGAACGAACGCCGATCCTACGACTGGTTACTAGAGATGGGATACGCACACTCTCGTTCGATCGTCGTCTCCGCCTCGGCGGGATCGAATCCCGGTCCGGTCTGATCCCAGGTTGGCGAACACACGGTTTGTCCGTCGTGTTCCGGCTCCGTATCCCCAACTGTCGGAACACCGCCGCTCGAGACGACTCCCCCCGGCATCACGACGATTACCTCGGTCGTACTCTCGAACTCGATCGGCTCGTTCGTGCCGAGTTCGAGTTCAGTGCCGTCGTGGAGTTCGACCGTGATCGGTCGGTGCTCGCGAACGTAGGTCAATCGCCCCGTCTCGCCGGGATCGCTGATGGTGGCTCCGACTTCGAAGCGAGCGTATTCGCCCCGGATCGTCGTATTCCAGGTGTTGACCTGCAACAACCACATCGAGGGCGGCAGAGGCGTCACCGGAAGCCCCGGCCACGGGTTTCGATTCGTGCTTTGAATCGTCAGTGGCGCGTGTTCGGTTTCGGCATCGACATCGGTGATCGTCGCATTCGCCGGCCGAACGGCCGGGTCCTGCGTTCCGGAGATGCTCTCGTGGGTCAGATACGTCGGCGATCCGGCGACTTCGTACTGGGCCTCATCGAGCACCGGCGAGCCCTCGATCGATTCGGGATTGTACTCGACATCGGCGTTCAGTACGTCCTGTACGAACCCGAGCAGATCATCGCCAACGTCGACCGCCGGCTCACCCATCTCGTCGACTTCGTCCTCGATGTCGCCGATCCGCCCCTCGTACTGGACGGCAACTGCATCGAGATACGAGTAGAGCCTGTCGAAGTACGCCTTCCGCACCTGCGCCGTAAGGAATTCCTCCGGCGTCTCGAACGAGTCGTTTGGCCCCGACGCGGAGAGATTCCGGTAGACGAACTCGTCTTCGACCGCTTTGACGTGATCAATTGCGCCCGACACCGGATCGGCGTCCGCGTTTAACAACTCGGTTCGGTTGACGGTATACGCGTTCTTCTCATCCTCGATCCACGTACTGAACTCGGCGTGTGTGCGGTTGAGTTCGTCGTAGAGATCAGTCTCTAGCCCAGATTGGTCGGTCACAGCGACCAACTCGTCGAGTTCGTAAGTCTCGTCGAACTCGTCGTCGATAACGGCCTCCTCGAATGCGGACTCGATCGCGCTGGCCCTCGTCGTCCCGGAATTACTGCCAAAATCGGTAGTCCGAGACTGAAGTGCATCGACGTTTTGCTCGAGATCGCGCTCGACTGAGCCATAGTAGCTGACACCGTCCGTCACGTCGAGAACGGAATCGGTGAGCGCCGCGTTGAACGTCGTCTCATTGCCGAGCGAACTCGTCGACTGGACAGCGCTAGCGACACCAGCCGTGCCGGTCCCGTTTTCGGACTGAGACTGGATCGAACTCGTATTGGATTCGCGTACAGGCGGCTGAAAGTGCAGGTAATCGCTCTCGAGAGCCGGGGCTTCCTGAATAACGAACGTGTCGTCGTAGAGCCCCTCCTCTCGGAAGTCGTACTGGCCCTCGATCGAAAGCCCGAGACGGGCCGAAACGTTCGCCGTTTCGGATCTCGTTATCGTCCGTCGTTCGCCGTACTCGCTCGCGTTAGCTGGATCATCGTGCATCCACATCTCGATGGCGTCGAGTTCGAGTTCGGCGTCGACGTCGAGTTCGTGAATCGTCCGGTCACTCGAGGCCGACGTCCCATCGGGGTGTGGAAACGCCTCGTGGGTCGCATCGCTGTCGTGTACGTCGGAAATGTCGACGGAGAACGTTTCGAGCGAGTGGTTGGTCGTCGGTGGCGAACCTGCTGACGGCGTGGACCCGAAGAGCCTCGCATTGCCATCGCTCGTGTCGATATCGATCTCGTAGAGTTCTTCCATGAGCCGTCGAATGCTTCGACCATCGTTCTCGATGGCAGGTGTGCCCGCCTGATCGACGGTCTCTTCGACATCGTCTCGGTATTCGTCCGGAACCTGATCGACTACGTCCTCCGTTCGATCTTCGAAGAACTCGGAAACGTCGAGGACTTTGTCGTTTACCACCTGATACTCGTAGTACCGATAGGATGCCTCCGACAGGTCGGCAATCGGAATCTCCTCGGCCTCGTTCATCACGTCCATCTCGCCGAGTCCCTCCTGAATTAGTTCCGAGAGCGGCGGCATGTCGGGGAGTTCACCGGTTGCCTGATCCCCAAAGAGCCACTGCTGGGCCGCACCGCCATCACAGAGTTGGGTTTCGATATCGATGCTCTCGTTGTTCTGGGTCTCGTTCGTAACCTCGCCCATTCCGAACTCGTCGGTATCGATGATGCTACTGCCCCCACTCTCACCCGAATCGTCACTGCCCCCGCTCATCGACTCGCCCATCTGGTATGCCATACAGACGTATCCCGGTCGTAACGTCCGTTGTGCGTATGGGTCTCGGGTTCCGAACACATCCTCCTGAATGGCGAAAATCGCGTGATTCGTGAGAACTTCCGTATGTCCCGGCTCGAGTACCCGCCCGAAATCGTGGCTCTCCGGTGATGTCGTCTTGTGCATCCGATCCCAGCCTGACTTGAAATAGGCGAACGGGTACAGACGAGCAGCCATGTGCTGGCCGAGACTCTCGAGTTCAGTATCGATCCCGGCATCGAGAAAGCCCTCGTTGAGTCGGCTCTCGTACGTCGATGTTCGCTCGTTCAGTTGCATGACCGGTGAGCCGACGGTTACCGAAAGATCTCTGGTTTCGACTGGAAGGTTCCGTCCGCCGGTTTCGGCGTCGATCACCACATCGTGAAGCGTCACTTCAAGCAGGCCGGCCTCGAGCGCAGTAGCGTCGTCATCGCCGATCGTCAAGTCGACGGCATCGATCGCTTCGTCCGGCGAGACGCCGTCGTCGCCGTCCGCGGTGACCGGTGGAATCGACACCGTCGAGACGGTCTCGGAACCGACTCGCTGCCCCGCGGCGGGAAGTCGATCGTGCGCTTCGAGGTAGACGCGGAGTTTGAGGTAGTTCTCAAGATTGACCGGCTGGTCGTTGTTCGGGTGGATAGCCGTAATATCACCGTCCTTACTTGCGTTGATCAGCGGCGCGCTCACCACGTCGTGGCTGGCGTCGATCGCCGCCGATCGAATCTCGGACTGGGCCGCCGTCTCGCTTCGATCCATTACGACCCCGACGTCCTGCTCAATTACCGGGTCCGAACGTTGTTCGAGAGTGGCGACGATGGCGATACTCGAGACGAGCAACAGGACTGCGATCATGGCGAAGGGAATCCGTGCCCGGTCGTCGTCTGCGATCGATACGGTTCGTCGATTACGGGATCGGTTGGTCATTGATCAGTAACATAAACGGTCAGGTCGACTGTTTCGATCGAGACGTACTCCTCGAGATGCGGTACTGCTGCGGTTGTGAACGCGTCTTTGTCGGAGTGAGCCGCAAAGAGCCGATCGAGTTCATCGTGAATTGGATCGTCGCGCATGTCCTCGGTAATCTGGTCGGCCAAGCCGGCCGCAAGCTGCTCGTTTGCAGCGTTAGCGTCGGGGTTGACGCCGGTGATTTCCTCGTCGACAGCCGCCTTGAGATCGTCTCCGCCGAACGCAAGTGCCAGTTGTCGATAATCGTATACCGTCACCGCGTTCTCGGTCCGCGTCGATTCGAGTGCATACTGCGTCTCCGCAACCGGAAACATCGCCTCGACGATCAGTTCCGCGAGCGTGCCGGCCGTGCCGTCGACCCCCGCCGATCCCGCTGCTCGCGCGTCGTAAAATGAACTCGCGAGTGCCTCGTAGTCCTCTTCGTCGGCACCGGCCATCCTCGTCGACACCGTGACGGACGTACTCGAGATATCCGCCGTCCGTGGCGGGCGGTCTCCGGCAGTCGCAGTGCCGCTGATCGAACTGTTCGCGTAGGGTTCCCACGTCGCCACGGCGTAGATCGAGTCGTCGCTCCCGACCAGTTGGCCGCGGATGGCCGCATCGACCGACGATTCGACATCGTCTGCGTACGCGAGTGGCCGTTGTCCGTCGTATTCGACGCCGACGAGCGCCGACTCAGCTACCAGCGCACTGGCCGAGTCGTAGGTCGTCACCCGATACAGTTCCGGACTCTCGTCAGGGTCGAGTCCGTCTGGGACCTCGAAGTTGTCACTGTCGACCGGCGCGTGACCCGACTCGTTCTCGGCCGTCATATCGTAGGTGATCGTGATCGTCGACCCAGAGAGCGTCTGGTAGGCTCGATCGGCGCGCGTCCCGTCGACGGACTCGTCGTCACTGTGGAGATAGACCCCGATCATCACCACGCAGGCGCTGATGATCAACAGCGCCAACGCAACGTCCATGACCGTCGAAATAGCCCGGTCGCGGCTCCGGCCGCCCGCGAGTTCAGCGGGAGGATCCCGAGTTCGGCTCACCAGACGCTCACCCGAAGCGTGCCGGCTCGAACGTCGGCCTCGTTTTCGACGGCGACCGGGATCGACTGGGTCGCGACGGATGCCTCGTCGGGGACTCCGTGCGCTTCGACGGAGCGGTCGAGTGCAGCGACATCCGCACGATTGGTCTCGTCGGGAAAGCCGGTCGGAAACGCACCCGTCGCGACCGCCCGTTCACGGCCCTCATCGACCGCAGTCACCTCGACCGCAACCGTTGCGCCGGCCGGAAGCGCCGCGGACGTAACGCGATCCGAAAGCGGGGTGGCATCGTCGTGAGCGTAGAACACGCCGCCCGTTTCGATGTCGTCCCACACGCGGTCGATCGTCCGATCGGCCGTCGCCGACTGGCTGGTTCCGGGGAGCACGGTCTGCATGGAAATCGCGTAGAGGCCGATCCCGACGACGACAACCGAGACCGCAACGATCGCGGCGATCGGTTCGGTCTGGGCTCTCCCCTTAGACCGCGACGAGCGTAACATAGTAGTTCCCTCCGTCGTTGCGGCCGATCGCCGGATGCTCGTGGTCGAACTCCATGTCGCGTTCGACCTCGTTCGTCCACTCGACCGATCCGTCCGCGTACTCGAGTTCGCCGGATCCCGTCGCCGACGGCAGATCGCCGCTCGGATCGGTCGCCTCTACGGTGAACTCGAGAGGGTCACGAGCCGGTTGGGACGACCTGAGACGGCCGGAATCACCCGGGAGGGAGATATTAATCTGACCGTCCGATCGTGGCCTGATAACGGAACTAGCGCTGCCGTGGCCGGTGGCAGCTAGCTCTACCGTTTCGTCGAGCGGCTCCGGGTCGGGAACCGCCGGATTGGGAACGATATCGGGGAGGGTATCGGAAAGGCGATACTCCCCGTCCATGTGGACGGTCGCCCGTCTGTCTTCGGGTCCGGTATACGTGACCCGCATCGCGCCGATGTAGGGTTCGGGGTCCCAGATCCGATCGGGAACGGTGCTGAGTATCGGCTCCCAGTCATCCGTTACCTCGATCGTCAGTCGCTCCTCGACGGGGTCGAGTTCATCGACGGCAGCGTCGACCGTGACCTGGCGGGCGCGAAGATCGCCGTTGGCTCGGATCGGTCGCCCGGAGTTCTCGTCGAACGCCGATTCGACATCCTGCTGAAATTCGTCGAAAGCGTGTCTGTCTCCGTCTTCGAGCGCCTCAGCGTACTCGTCTTTGAACGCGGCCCCGGCGGTCAGATTCTCCAGGCGTTCGTTGCCGCGGACGGGGACGGCGACGCCGTAGTCGACGCTCGCGTGGGAAGTACCGTGGTCGTTTCCCATCGTGATCGTCCTGCGGTCGATCGTGACGGTCTCGGCGTCGTGCTCGACGGTGGCACGTGCGGGATACTCGCTGGTTGTTGCGCCCTCGATCGTGGTCGCCGCTCGCTCGGCATCGGGCGGTGGGCCGGTTGAAACGCCCAGTGCAAGCCCCGCGAGCGCGACGCTGACGATTGCGACTGCGACGTAGACGTACCACGCGTCAGCCGGCGCGTCCAGATCCATACCGCGTCTGTTTCGGCTTCGTATTTAAACTCCAGTCGCGGAGAGATGAGAGCGGAGACGCGAATTACAGGTCGAGGTCCGTCACTTGCTACATCGGGCTGACGAGGACGACATCGATCAGGGCGACAGTCAGCGCGAACAACAGCATCGACGAGAGCAGCGTTCGACCGATGTGATAGCCAAACAGCGACCGGTCCATGCCGTACCGGAGAGCGTACGAAAGCGGCGTCATGATGAACGCGAGTAAGATTAAGTAGACGGCGACGACGACGCCGAGTTGTTCGATCGGCAGCGTACTCGCATCGGCGAAGCCATCGACGGCATCGAAGTTCTGGACGGTGAGCATATCCGCCATCCCGACCGTCGCCCCGCCGACCATCGGGCCGAAGTACGCCGCGGTGTTATCGAGCGTGCTCGTTACGCGTACGAGTTCACGTTTCGTCTCGGCTTCGACCGTCTCGAGTTCTTCGAGGTGATCGGCCATCGAGACGATGGCACGGCCGGCGGGTTTGCCCTCGTCGCCGGCGATGGCGAGAAGGGCGGCCATGCTGTGAGCGCGCTGGCTCGGAATATCGCGAAGTGCGCCGTAGGGGCCGAGAAACGCCTCCTCGACGCTGGTGTGGAGGCGGCGCTGGACGCCGGCGGCGTGATCGAACACCGCGCCGGTCTCGGCGGGAACGCGGTCGGCCGCGAGGTCGATCGCGGACTCGACGGACTCGCCCTCGGCGACCTGGCGGCCGACGATGTACAGGGCGTCGGTCAGGTGTTCTTCGACCGCTCGGACGTGGTTTCGAAGCGCGAGAACGGGGCTGTATACGGCGAGCAGCGCCGTTCCAAGACCGGTCCCGAGACCGACGATTTCGGCGAGATACGCCGGGCCGAACGCTCCGACGAGCGCGTAGCTGATCCCGCCAACGGCCACCCCCCAACCGGTGCGCAACCAGAGCCGGTCCGGAAGTTCGGGATGGTCCCGGTCGATCGTCGGCGGCGGAAACGCGACCGGCCGCCGGACGAGCAGCCACAGCGACGCGCCGAGCAACCCGAGCGGCAGCACGATCGTATAGAGGAGCACGAATATCCAGATGTTGAGGTTGATGCCGGCCATCGGTGCGACCGGAACGAGGGCGATCAGCGCTAGCGGAAGCAGGATGCCGAACGCAAAGAGCATCGTCGTCGGCGCTCGAATCGCCGAGGTGAACTCGGCCATCCGGTTTCGCGTACCGTCGAGAATCGCGGATAACGCACGGTCGAGCGTGCGACCGCGTTCGCCCTCGGGGGCGTCCTGTGCCGTCGCCAGGAGCGTCGACGACCGGCGGAGCGCAGGGAAGTGCGCCGACCATTCCTCGGCAAACGAGAGCAGGCCGGCGTGGGGCGTCCCCTTCGAGCGATTGAAGTGCGCCTCGAGACTCCTGGCGAGCGGCCCGGTCCCCGTGTCGGCGGCGAATCGGATCGAGTTCTCGAGCGACGGCTGGATCTGCATGCGCAAGACGGCCCGACCGATGAGGTTCGGCGTATCGCCGAGCGCTTCCGTTCGACGGAACGCCGCCACCAGATGCGGCCAGGAGTGGACGCCGTGGATCGCCGCGAGCGCGGCGGTAATGACGAACACCGCGATGAAGGGGAGCGGAACGTCGGCGAGCACCAGCGGGAGCGGCACCATCGCCCCGAGCAGTCCCGCGCCGTAGCCGGCTCGGACGATCGTCGCGGCGTCGTAGGGGGCGTCGATGAACCGGACCGAATCGACGAGTGCGGCACTTGCGTCGACATCGTAGGGGTACAGCCGGGCGAGGCCGCGAATGGCGAGTGCCGGAAAGCGGGTCCGGTTCGAGCGTGCCACGACTGTCACCTCCGGTCGGCGTACGCCGCTGCGACTTCGGCCGGCGAGACGCGCCCGTCCGTGGCGAGCGTCGAGAGTAACTCCGTCCGGTCGGCGATAGCCCCGCGCACGTCGGCGTAGGCCTCCGTCGGGCCGGCGATCGCATTGACGAACCGGCTCTCGCCGCGATCGATGCGGCCGGTCGGTGCTGCTGTGTCCCCGTCGAGTTCGTAGAGCGGCTCGAACCAGAGGTCCTCCCCGGTACCGCAGACCTCCTCGATGCGGGCGACGCGACGACTGCGTCCGGTCGACGTGGGATAGGCGTCGACCGTAACGACCAGGTCGGTCGAGCTGAACGACGAGGGTTCGACCTTCAGGTCGGAGACGACGCGTTCGTAGACCTCGCTCGCGCCGCCGCCGTGGATCGTTCCCAGAACGGCGTTTGCGTTCGCACCGACGCGCATGGCCTCGTAGAGAACCTGCGCCTCCTCGCCGCGGATCTCGCCGACGACCAGCGCACCGTCGCCGAGCCGGAGTGCCGTGTGTAACGCGTCGGACGGCGTGATCTCTGGCCCGTCGCCGGTCCCAGTCCGAAGCGCCTGCACATCTCGGCCGACCGTCTGTAGCGGGCTAACCGGGAGTTCCGGCGTATCTTCGATAATCACCGTCCGGGTATCCGGCGTCACCTCGTAGAGCAGCGTTCCGAGCAGCGTCGTCTTGCCCGACCCGCGGGTGCCGGCGATCAGCGCCGCCGCGTTCCGCTCGATCGCGGTCGAGAGAAAGCCCGCGACCGAGGCCGGCATCGTCCCGTTAGCCACGAGACCCGGCAGCGTGAACCGATCGTCGGACCGCTCGCGAAAGGCGAAGCCGATCCCGTCCGCAACCGGCTCCGTCACTCCCGCAATTCGCAGTCCACGATCGTTCGAAAGCGACGCCGTCGCATCGATCGTCGGCTTCGCACGCGAGAACGCACGGCCGCTCGTCCGTCTGACCCGCGAGGCGAGCGCCTTCGCCCCCGTTTCGGTGAGGTGCACATTCGTCTCCATCGCAACTCCATCGAACTCGATCCGAAGCGGGTTCGCCGTGACCGGCGACGTGACGTAGACGTCCGTCACCGCCGGGTCGGCGAACAAATCCTCAAGCACGCCGTAGCCGTCGGTATGCTTCTCCAACACCGCCGTCAGCGTCGGATCGACCGGGTCGTCGGAGACGAACTCGATCGCCCGCGACGCGGCACGGTCCCCTTCGACCCACCCCTCCGCAATCGCCTCGTACCCGTTGACGACCAGCTCGCGTTCCCCCGGCGACAACGAGAGATCCAACGCGTCGAGCGAATATAGCGGCACCCGCTCCGCACGGTCGTAGACACGCGCCCTACTCCCCGTCTCGAGTTCGCGAACATCGTCGAGACGAGCGGTCCCCGGAATCGATTGATCGACGTAATAGTACGCGACCGCCAGTCCGAGACGCGGCGAGAACACGTCGGTATAGTCGGAAGCGTCGGCGACGGCACCCAGTAGACCGGATTCGATCGCCACGTCGCCGATCTCGTCGACCCGCGTCTCGAGACCCGCCGCTCCTTCGATCGGATCCCGGGCAACCGCCCGCGCGAGTTCGCCGTCGCGATCGCCGAGCAGTTCGACGAAACGGCCTGCGGCACCGAGAAACGCAGTCCCTTCCCGATCGTACCGGTGTTTCAATCCATCCGTGTGGACGACGATCGAAGACGCTTCGCGGGTCGCCAGACGCTCGACGACGGAGTGCCGGCAGGCGGGCGACGCCGCGAGATCGCCGCTGCAGTCCGAGGCCTCGACCACCAGCGTTCTGTCGTCGAACTCGAGGTCACAGCCACAGTGGCTCTCGGTCGACTCGCCGCCGTACAGTCCGTCGAGACCGAGCCCCGCGAGCAGGGTCTCGACCGAACCGCCGGACGAATCAGATGACATACCCCACGCTGGACTCGGCTTCCGATTTAAACCCGCTCCGTGACGACGAGTGGATCACCCTGCTCGTCGGAAACGAGACGGAGACGTAACCGGTGGGTTCCGGCCGCCTCGAGTGTCGTTCGCGACGCCGTCCGATTCCGAACAACGAGCCGCACGTCGAGAACCTCCCGATTTGCCGTCCCATCGTCCAGCACGTACCGGGCCATACTCGCGTCGACGTCCTCCTCGACCGGTTCGATTTCGACGTGTGAGACGCCCGTCGTCAGCAGTGACCGCTCGGGAATCAACACCTCGACGACCCGCTGCGGATCGGGATGGTCGGCAGGCGAAACCTCCTCGTTCGCAGCGAGATCGATCGCCGCAGCCTCGATATCCGAAATCGCCGTTCGTACCTCCCGTTCGGTCGCGGCAGTTGAACTCTCGGCGAGCGCCAGGCCGCCAAGCGCGAGCAGCGATACGGCGAGCAAGACGGCGAGCACGTACCGGATCATGAGAGCCGAGACCGGATCGAGTCGACCAACCCGGTAGTATCGTCTCCGTTGGGATCGTCATCGGGGGAGTCATCGGTCTCGGAATTCGCGCGAGCAGCAGTAGCAGTATCAGTAGCCGTAGCCGTAGCCGTAGCAGTACCAGACCCAGCAGTCGTCTCAACGGTCGCGGTATCGGGAGCAGTACCGGTGGCACCATCATCAGTCCCCGTAGGAGCGTCCCCGCCGTTCTCACGCCGATCGTTCTCCTCACCAACTGCCAGTTCGATCGCGGTCTGGTTTGCAGACGACGCCGGTCGATCAATACCGTCGTCGACGAGCGACCGCTTTCCGTCGCCGAGAACCGCCGCTACCGATTGTTCTGGCGACCCGGGAGGCGATTCTCCGGCAGGTCGGTTCCCACTTCCGCCATCATCGTCACCATCGCCACCATCACCACCATCGACAGCGGTACCGAACTGCCGGCCCTCGCCATCTCCCGCTCGACTCTCGGGCCCTGTCTCGCCACTGGTTTCTGTCTCACCGCCAGTCACGGACCCCGCCGTATCGACAGCCGGGTCCTCGCCCGCAAGAAGCCCGCCCTCGAGATCGTCGAGTTCAACTTCCAGCGCCTCGACGCGGCGTTCGAGCCGATCGACCGTCGCAACCGCGGTCGCCGACTGTCGCTCGACCTCGTCGTTGACCGCCTCGACGTTGCCGACGTACCCCTCGATCGACTGAACGGCCCCCTCGAGTTCTGCAAGTCGTCGTTCGTGCTCCGAAAGCCGCGTTTCTATGGTCGAGACGGCGTCGGCCACCGAAGCCAGTTCCGCCAGCTCATCGAGTGCAACGTCGCCGTCGACGACGACGCGTTCGACTGCCGCCAGTCGCTGTTCGAGTCGATCCCGGTCGGTCATCGTTGCACCTCACCGGAATTGGCCGATCGAAACCGTCTCTGAGACCCGCGCTGCCTCGCCGCCTGCAGCCACAATCGCAGCCAGAGACTCACGCCCAACCCCAACCGCGACAACGACAACGGCCACGACCTCGACGACACCCACAACTGTCCCTGCATAGCGATCACTCACGCTCACCCGCAGCAGCGACGACGTCTCGCGCCCGCGGACTCCCGCCACCGTGTGGCGTGTCCCGAAGCCGAACCTGCGCCGCATGGATCGTCTCCGTCGCATCATCGATGACGACAACCTGTCCGGGATCGGTCGGGAGCCGATTACCAAGTGATTCGTTCATATACGTCGGCTGGGCCGCGTTCAAGGCGTCCAGATCCGCCTCGGCCGTCAGCCGATGGGAGAGCAGGATGTCGGACTGGGAAATCGCAGTCTCCGTCACTGAACTCGGGCGCTGCGTTGCGAGGACGAGGCTGACACCGGGGGCGCGCCCACGGGTAAGAATCGTGTGCAACGCCGGCTCCGCGACGCCGTCGAAGAACGTGTGCGCCTCGTCGATCATGAGCCACGGCAACCGGTCGATCGTTTCGTCGATCCGAGCACGATAGAGCGCCTCGGCAACGCCGCGGCAGATCGCGTTCATCGGGGCCGAATCCAGCCCGGAAACATCGAGAACGGTAACCGCAGCGCTTGCGAGTTCAGCCGTGCCGAGCCCGTCGGGGTCGAACACGTCCCACGAGTCCGCGAGCGCGAGGTGATTCGTCGCCGCCCGTCTGTCGGTCTTCGGTGCGTCAGCCGTCTCGATGTGGTGTTGCATAGCCGCCAGTGATGCCTTCGCCTGGGCCGCCTGCCAGACGAGCCCCCCGGCTCCGCTTTCGGGGGACAGCCCGAGCAGCGAACACCACGACCGCGGATCGAGAACATCCGCTGTCACCGCCGGCTTTGCAACGGTGTCCACGGGGACTGCCTCACCAGCGGCGGATTCGGCGAGCGTCGAAAATACGCCCATCGGATCGACGATAACAGGTGCAACGCCCTGCACCCGGGCGAGTTCCTCCGCAACGACGCCTAGCGTGAACGACTTCCCGTAGCCGCGTTTCCCGACGATCAACATTGCGTGTGGCCCGTCGAGATCGACGTGCAGTGTCGCCCCCTCGCTTCCATCGAGCGCTCGATACCGCCCAAGATGGCCCGTCTGTTCGGTCTCAGCGTTTGCACCGCGACCGATAACGAAACTCATAGCGAGCGTTCGCTCGCTCTCGTACTTGAAGTTTTACCCGATCATATAAGTTGCATCATTTGCATAGTAAAACTTTAAGACAGATTACGAGCCAACAGGGGTATGGGCTCGAAACGCCGCCCACAACTGAACTCGGTCTCTCCGGGCGATCGTCGTTCATTTGCAGACGATGATCGTGCGATTGAGGGGTTACCGATTCGGCTCGTGATCGCACTCGTTATCGGTGTTGTATCATTAGGGATAATGCTACAGATATTAGGAGGTATTGATACGTTTGAAGGGGATACAGAGGTGGATGTAGAGTTTGAGGATGATGTTATAAATATTGATGATGATGAGCATTTGAGTGAGTTCACTATCTCAGTCGTTGATGAAGACGGGAATGACGTTACAGACACAACTGTAATTGCGACTGCAGGTGATGCACAAATGGATGGCACGATGGTCGGTAGTACAGGTGAAGATTCTAATAAAGTAAAATTTATATTCGATAATAAGAATCTTCGTCTTCCACCAGATCAAGATACTGGAACAGTTGAATTTAAGCTGCAGCCGCCATCTGGGACTAATTGGGCCGATGAAAATCCTAATAATGAACTCTTGGTAGTTGGATAATAGTACGGGTTGTCAAATCACATTGATTATAATATATTTTATAATTAGGCATTGTATTTTTATAATATTAGTATGAGTTAGTCCCACCACATATAGAAATATTATAGTGATAGTAGAAAAGACATTCGGTGTGAAAGATTTAACAATAAAAGTGACAAGGAGTGTCCTGATGGTCTCTCTCGCGATGTTTATCATTAGTTGTGGTATTGCTGGAATAGCAGGTGCAAATGAGGGAATGGATCTTAGAGAATTAGATGGAAGTGGAACAGAAGATGATCCATATATCATTACCACTATAGAGGAATTGCAATTAATAAACCAAAATCTCGAGGCACATTATGTACTTGGCAATAATATCGATGCTAGTAATACGAGTTCTTGGAACAGCGGGGCTGGGTTCGAGCCAATAGGCGACGGAGATATTGGCGATCGATCACAGACTCCCTTTAGTGGATCATTCAACGGACAAGGTCACACAATTTCTGGACTCATTATTGATCGGCCGGGGGAACACTTTATTGCACCATTTGGAGTTGTTACAGGAACCGTAGAAGATGTGTACTTGAAAGATATTGAAGTCTATGGTACTGAACGCCGAATTGCAGGTTTAGCAGGAGATAATCTCGGTACAATTCAAGATGTGTCTGTTACTGGAACAGTCGAAGGAGAGGATCTTTGGGTTGGTGGACTCGTTGCACGTGGCGACGAAAGAGCAACAATCAAACGTTCAATGGCAAATGTTGGCGTTAAGGGCGAAGAGTATGTCGGTGGTTTAGTAGGTGATAATAATGAGCAACAGATAGTCGAATCATATGCAACCGGTAATGTCGAAGGGGTTGACGGTGTTGGTGGTCTTGTTGGATGGAAAAAGAACGGAGAGAATATCGCTCAGTCGTATGCTACTGGGGATGTTTCTGGAGAGGAACGGACTGGTGGAGTAATTGGAGCGCTCGCCGGACCGATCAGTGATGGCTATGTGGTAAATACTATCGATGGAAATCCTAGTAAAACAGGGGCGATATATGGTCTAGAATCCGGCGGATATCAACGGTTGGATGCTGTTGTATCCGATTTCTATTACGAAAAACCTACGAATTACGACGGAACTGGTGAGGGAGATGATGTCGGAACAGGACTATCTAAAGAAGAAATGACCGGTGCAGATGCCAAGACGAATATGGATCTCGACTTCGAGAACTTCTGGGCTGCGACAGACGAGTATCCGATCCTCCAGTGGCAGGTCCAAGATGTCGATCTGAGCGTCTCACAACCCGCTATCGGCGAGGGAGAAACGACCAGCGTTACGGTTGAACTCACACTGGACGATGGCTCGACTGTCACCGCATCCGAAGTTGCTAACTACGATTCCGAAACAGCCGTCGCTTCTGTCTCTGATGGAACGCTTCAGGCGAACTCCGTCGGCCAGACAGAACTCACGGCAACTGTCGCCGGTGAGAGCGATAGCGTGACCGTAGAAGTCCTTGAGCCGCCGAACATCGAGTTCAGTGACGCTGAATTCGGCACGGAAGCGGCTGTCGACGGAACCACAGTCGAGGCGGCTGTCACCTACGAGAACACCGGCGGACCTGGTTCAGAAACGGCGGCAGTCACGGTCGACGGTGAAACGGTAGCAACAAAAACCGTACACGTCGATGCCGATAGTGAGACGACCGAATCGATCCAGTGGACTGCACAGCGAAACGGAACGGTTGCGGTGGATGGTGAACCGGTCGGAGAGCTCTCCATCGTCGCTCCCGAAGCAATAACGCTCGAGTCGATTTCCCTTCCAGATGAAGCAGCACAGGGCAGCGACTACGATATCGAACTCGAGTTCAATAACACGGCGTCGCACCCGGTTGTGGACACGGTCGAACTCCGCGTGAACGGAACTGTCGAAACGACGGAAACGGTTGAAATCGGTGCAGGTGAATCAACGGAGACGGTCACGTACGCCTACGACGAGCAGGGGATCGCGACCCACGTCGTCGACCATCACAGCAACGATGCGACGGGGACGGTACGCATCATCGCGCCCGCAGCGTTCACACTCGACGGACTCGATGCGCCCGAGACGGTGACGAACGGAGAGGACGGTTCGGTATCCGTGACGGTGACGAATACCGGTGGGGCGTCGGAGACGCAGGAACTCGACTTGCTCGTCGACGGTGAACTCGTCGATACGCAGTCGGTGACACTCGACAGCGGCGGCTCGGAGACGATCGAGTTCACGCCAGCGTTCGACCAGCAGGGGGAGATCGCGGTCACGATCGCATCGGCCGACGACGAACTCGAGACGGTGGTTGAGAGTACGGCGGCGGCAGACGACGGCTCGCCCGGCTTTGGTGGGGCTGTCGCGCTGGCTGCGATTGTCCTTGCGACGGTCGTGATGCGGCGGCACTGAGCGAAGAAATAAACAGTTTTTAGACAGTTGTGGCTCGGCCGGAGAGTCGGTCTGCAGTCCGTTCGAGTCGGTCGGCAATCGAGTGATAGGCGTCGACGGCCTGTGCGTCGGCGGCGTGATCGCGGACCGGCAGCCAGCGCGCCTGTGCGTCGGCGACGGCCTGTTGGGAGGCAATAATCGTGACCTCGACACCGAGCATTCGGCTGATTTTATCGGCGATCTCGCCGTGGGAATCCCGATCGGCCTTGTTGAGGACGAGTGCAGCAATCGGCGTCTGGAGGGCATCGGCGAGGGATGCCGTTCGAAACGCGTCGACCAGTGCTGATTTGGCCGGTGTCGTAACGAGGATCGTCAGATCGGCACTCCGAAGTTCGATCCCGACATCGCGAGCGAGGCCGGCCGGACAGTCGACGACGACCGTTCCCCACTCCCGTTCGATGCGTTGGAGGATCGCATCTAGATTGTCGAGTTCACGCGCGGCGGCGCGAGCGCCGGCGAGGGTGCGCCCACAGGGGAGGAGCGTAACGGGTCCGATCGTCTCGACCGCCGCAGTCGGGTCGACGCGACCGGCGAGAACGTCGTGGAGATCGGGGCCGGTCCCTGGCGGGAGGTCGGCAGTCGTGAGATCGGCGTCGACGGCGACGGCATCGAGTTCGCGGGCGAGGTTTAACGCGGTCGTGGATTTGCCGACGCCACCTTTGCCGCCGGCGACGGCGACGATCATGGGTCGAGAGCGGGAGTGCGTTCGAGAATCTTGCTCGGCGGACACCACGTATCGAGTCCTGCGAGGACTGTTTCGGGTGACCGGATGCGATCGTCTGTAGAGCGAGTGCTCGAGACGACGGTTACGAGTGGGTCGGTTGGAACGGCGGGACTCGCAAAGCCGAGTCCCTCGCTTCGGTCGGGTCGGATCGTCGTTTCCCAGCAGTTGCCGGTCCAGCGAGGGTCGGCGACGCCGTTGGGCCGGGCCGGCCAGATCGGCCCGTCGAGGCGGTGTTCGAGTCTGACTGTTTGTGGCGTCGAATGCGTGTTCGTGAGGACGACTCGGACTGTCGTCACCCCGTTCGTTCTGTCGGCGCTCGCTTCGACCGTAACCATGGCGATGCTATTTCGCGTTCCGATTTAAACGCTCGACCGTGGAGGGGGACCGTCATCAGTTGGTGCTGGATCGAACGCAGTCAGGTCCGTCGGTGAGGCAAGCACCCAGAGTTCATCTTCGGATTCGAGCGTCTCGTTGTCCGCCGGGAGCGGCAAGTGGTCGTTGCCGCGCTCGATGACGAGAACGCGTCCGGGAAGCCAGCCGGTGAACTCGCCGACGAGCGGGCCGTCGGAGTCGATCGAGAGCGTCGTGACGGTTTCCTCGACGGTTCGTAGCGTCGAGGCGAACTCGTAGCCGTCGGTCGGTTCGTCCGGGTAGGTAAGCAGCCGGTAGCGGTCGTCGGCTGGAAGTTCGTCGGAGAGGGTCGCGTCGACGATGACGGTCGCGATAGAGCGAGTCATCGTTCGAAGCGTGCCGGTCGCGATGAGTTCAGGTTCAGTGTGGTCGTCTGTCGACCAGATTGCGACGGGATCGCCGAGGCTGGCATCCGGAGATGGATCGGCTCGAATCGCGATGGCGACGGCTCCGCGGGGGACCGTCGATCCGAGTCCGGTGGACTGCTGGCCGACGAGAACGCGGTCGACGGTGCCATCGTCGGCGAGCGTCACGGCGGCATAGCCGACGTCGTAGTCGCGTTCGATGTGTCGTTCGAGGCGCTCACGGCGTGCTGTCGTCGTCAGTCCGTGCGGGAGCCTGATCGTCGCGCCTGAAAGTGCTCTGTGGACGGCCGGATCGACTGCCTGGTATCCGGATGCCGTTGCAATCGGTTCCGGCAGTGAGATTTCGACGGCGAGCCGAGCGGATCGGACGGCAGCCGCGGCCTCGCCGTTCGCATCGATCCGCTCGATGTCGGCGACCTGACAGGCGATCCGATCGCCGAGGCGACCGCCGGCCGTCGCAGCGATACCCCCCAGAAGCATCGTTCCGAGCAGGTAGCCGGCGCTGAGACGATGATCGAGCGGGACGGCTCCGAGAAATGCCCCGGATGCAAGAGCGCTGCTAGAGAGAACGCCAGCAACCGCCGTGAGTCCGAGGAACGCGGGAATACCGGCCGGCGGCGATCGTGTCGATAGCCGGCGGTAGCCCCCCGCCGCGAGCAGCCCCGCGGTCGCCGCGAGCAACGCCGTTCCGACGAATCCGACCGTTGCTTCCCGGGCGAGAGAGACGACGAGTTCGGGATCGATCATCGGTTCACCTCGAGTTGTGGCTGTGGTTGTGATTGTGATGTAGACTGTAGCTGTGATTGTGAGTTGGACTGCGATTGTGACCGTCTCTCCTCACAATCGGGCTGGGGCGAGCCAGCCACAAACGCCCGGTCTGCACCGTGGGGAACCGGGTCATCGGCGCTGTGTTGCCAGTGCCAGTCTTCAGCCGTTCGCACGCCGATCGTCGTTGCTGGATCGAGTTCAGCGAGCGCGGTATCACGGACGGTGATCGGACGGCCGGCGTTGTCGAGGATCGTTGCGGCCTCGAGTGCGTGGTTGTGGGTGGCGTCGTCACTCGGCTGCACCGCGATCCGGTGGTGAGTCGACTCGAGGAGCGTGTCGGCGGCGGCCGTCTCGACGGCGACGGTCAGCCGGCGGTCGCCGCCGTCGGTACCGATGGCCGCTCGCTGCGTGTCGGCGGCAGGCGCGACGAACTCGTGATCGGTCGCGTCCTGGGTTTCGTCGTCGATAGCGAGGGCCGTTCCCTCGACCGTCGTTTCGTCGCCGCTAATGAGAACGCGATCGCCGGGTTCCAGGCCGGTCGGGAGCAGCCCGGTTACCGTTACCGCCCGGAACCCGTCGGCGAGGGTCGTCGCGACGCCCTTGGACGGCGGAGCGGCAGCGATCGTCGCTCGCCCGCGGCCATCGACGGCGACGCGAACGGTGGCGAGTCCGTGGTCGGTTCGAAGGCGGCGCTCGAGACGGTCCTCGAGTTCGGCGAGCTGAAGGTCGGCGGGGAATCGCCAGGCACCGTTTTCGAGGGCGGTCCGGAGGGCGGGTGAGAGCGGTGGATAGCCGTCGAGCTCGCGGATCGCACCGGTCGGCCGAATTGTGACCTGTCCCATCGCGTCGACGGCGTCGATCGCGTCGGCGGACAGCGCCTGCCCGCGGACGATGGGAAACGTTCGGTCCTGCGGGAGTGCAGTTGCGATCCGCGCACCCTGGCTCGTGGCAAAGACGCCGAGCACGCCGGCGATGACGCCGACAAACGCGAGTCGAATCGCCTGTGCGAGGACGGGACCAGAGCCATGGACGCCACCGAAGACGACGATCGCAGCCGCGATCGCAGCCGCGAAGAGTCCGGTCGCGGCGGGTACCGATCGGTCTCGAGCGAGACCGACGCCTGCTGCAATCAGGCCGAACAGGACGGCGGGACCGGTGCCCGCCAGAAGGCCGTACGAAACGCCAAGCAGTGATTCGTATGGAAGGTCGACCATCGTGGCTCACCCCTGTTCCGTCTCCGCTTGCGGTGCATCCGGCCGTGGACGATCCGACTGCGGCGACTGCCCTGGGTCGTCCGGTGATGTCTGCTCGGCGCGCGGTGGCGACTCGATCGGTTCGACTCCAGCCCCGTCGCTGAACTCGAGTTCGATCGTCCCGACGACGGAGGCGTCGTGACGGTACTTCGGAATTCGGAGGGAGTGCGTACTGGTGGTGCCGGTCGCGGTGAGCGTATTGGACGTATCGGCGGGCTCGGAATCGGAACCGCCGAACTCGAGTTCGAACACGGCATCGGCCAGCCGAAATGTCGCGGATCGAGTTGCTCGATCGTCTGTCCCGCCGAGACAGTGAAGGATAGCGATACTGTCGGTCTCGGCCAGTCGGTCTGTGAGCGTATCGAGAAAGGCGACGTAGGCCGATCGGTCCCGGCGTTCGAGTTCGTCGATCGGATCGATAATCAGCGTGGCCGCGGTCGGAAGCTTTCCGATCAAGGACGTGGCGTCGTCGAAGGAATCCGGGCCGGTGACGCGTCTGATCGTCGGGGTGCCGGTACCGACGGCGGTCGACTCGAGTTCGTGACGGACGGTCGTTCGTGAGCGATCCGTCGAGAGGAACAACGTTCCGCGGACGGCGGTCGCCCGGTGGAGGAGCCGTTCGCCCTGGCTGGCGGGCGGACTGACGAATGCGACGAGCGAGCCGGGTTCCAGGCCGCCGCCCAAGTGCCGGTCGATCGCATCCGTACCGAGCGGGAGTCGGTCGTCGGCGTACGTCTGCAGCGCGCGGTCGGCCGGTGACTGGGACGCCAGTCGAGCGACGGCGTCGTCGAACGCCGCCGCGACCGCATCGTTGGCGAGCGGCGACGGGCGGTCGGGAACGCAGCCGAGCAACGGGACCCCCTCCCAGCGGGTCGCCGGTTCCGGCACCGCCGAACACCGGTTCAAAAGAGCGCCGTAGATGGGGACGCCGAGTCGGCGAGCCATCTCGATCGTCGTCGCTGCGGCCGTGAGACTCCGTTCGGAATCCGTGGCGACGACGATGACGCCGTCGGCCTGCCGCAACGGGTCAACGACGCTCGGGCCGGCTCCGGACGGACAGTCGAGGAACACCTGTACGCTCTCGGTGTCGAGGTGTTCCGCGAGCGAACCGAACTCGAACGCCTGGTCGGGCGTCGGGGCGGGAACGATACCGACACCGGACGCACGAGGGTGTTGCTGTGCGCCGTCGCGGATATCGGTGGTTTCGGACGCGGCAGCGCGATCGACGAGCGTGGCGAGCGTCGGCTCGCGGTCCGTCTCGGTCATCACGTGCAGATTCGGCAGTTGGCGATCCGCGTCGATGGCAAGCACCGGGGTATCGGCTCTGGCGAACGCCTCGGCGAGGCCGAGCGTTATCGTGGACTTCCCGCAGCCGCCTTTCGAGCCGGCAATGGCGATCATAGCCCGGGCTATTGCGGCATCCGTTTTGAAGGTACGGACCGGCTGCCCGGAACCGAAACTGACCGTCGTCGCCGGCCTCCGCCTCAATCCGGCGAGTTCGCCCCGCGGTTCGCCCAGTCGCCGTACAGGTACGACCGTTCGTAGCCGGCACCCGTAACGGCGTCGCCGATGACGACGAGCGCGGAGGCGCGATAGCCGGCCTCTTCGACCCGGTCCGCGATGTCGTCGATCGAACCGATAAGCACGTCCTCGTCGGGCCAGGAGGCGTGGTAGATCACCGCGACGGGCGTCTCGGGATCGTGGCCGTCCGCGAGCAGGCGATCCATCGTGTCCCGGACGGCGTGGGTGCCGAGGTAGATACAGGTCGTGACGTCGCCCATCGAGATGAACTCGGAGATGTGATCCTCGTCTTCGCTCAGGGTCTTGCCCTGCGGCCGGGTGAACGCGACGTGGTTCGAGACCTCGTTGAGCGTCAACTGCGTTCGCATCGTGGCGCTCGCGGCGAACGCCGACGTGACGCCGGGGACGATGTACGTCGGGACGCCCTCGTGCTCCAGCGCGTCCATCTGCTCGAGTGCGGCCCCGTAGATCGCGGGGTCGCCGCTGTGGAGGCGGACGACCTGCCGACCGTCCTCGTAGGCGTCCCGCATCAGCGGCACGAGTTCTTCGAGATCCTTCCCGACCGAGTTGACGAGGTCGGCGTGGCCGCAGTAGGCGTCGAGGAGGTCGCTGTTGACCAGCGAGCCGGCGTGGACGACGAGGTCGGCCGCCTCTAGCAGTTCCTTCCCGGCGACGGTCAGGAGTCGCGGGTTGCCGGGGCCAGCGCCGACGAAGGGAACCCCGTCCTGGTCGTCGCCGGCGCTGTGTGCGAAGATGCGATCGTCGAGGTCGTCGCGGCGGCGGTCGCTCTGAGAGTCGATCGCGGTCTGTGGGTCGGTTGCGGTCGGCGATGCCGTGTTATCGCTCATCGGCTACCCCCGTGGTTCCGTGGTTGGCGTCTCCGTGGTCGGCGTTACAGTCGCCGCCCGCACAGCCTTCAGCCCGTTCGAGTGCAGCGAGTTCGGCGGCCGAGAACTCGCGGCCGCCGTCGGAGCGGACGTTCGCGTCGGCGGTATCGGATCCGTCGGGAGTATCGGCGTCGGTCGTCTCGCCGGAGACGGCGCTAGTATCGAAGGCTGCCGTCGCCGATTCGACGTCGAGGGATTCCTTCTCGGCGTAGGCGAGCGTGTAGTAGTCGCGCTCGTCGAGTTCGGTGGGATCGTCCGTGGTGACGGTCTCGCCCTGCTCCATGAACAGGCGGCGGCCGTAGGTCACGTCGTAGCCGGCCGCGACGAGGCCCTCGTGGGTGGCCGGCGCGTCGGTGACTTTGAACAGGATCATGCGGTCCGGACCGGTCGGACTGTGACCGGCGGCGGCCTCGCGGAGCGAGAGTCCGGCACCGGCTTCGATTTCGACGCCGAGTGCGGTCGCGAAGGCCGTCACGGCGCTGACGCCGGGAACGATTTCGAGGTCGACGTCGGGGTGGAAGGCGTCGATCGTGCGGCGCAGATGACCGAACGTCGAGTAGACGTTCGGGTCGCCGAGCGTCACGAACGCGACGTCGCCAGCGGTCGCCTTCGGGGCGACTTCAGCGGCGGCCTCCGTCCAAGCGGTGCGGAGTTTCTCCTCGTCTTTCGTCATCGGAAAGTCCAGGTCGCCGATTCGCTCCTCGGGGACGTGCTCGAGGGCGACGGTTCGAGAGAGCCGGCCGGGGGAGTAGACGACATCGGCAGTCTCTAAGATTTCCTTCCCGCGAACCGTAACGAGATCGGCCTCGCCGGGGCCGAGTCCGACGCCGTAGAGGGTCATCGGGTCGTCCCTCCCGAGCGGGCTTCGGTTTCAGTCTCGGTCTCGTCCGAAGACGGGGTCGCACTTCCGACCAGCATGTAGACCGGGTTGTCCGAGTTGAAACTCGTCGCACCGGCGAGTTCGTAGCCGTGGCTCACCTGGAACTGGACGACTTCCTCGAGCAAGTCGCGCTCGCGGAAGGCGGCGGCCGCCCGCCCGGCGACTTCGAGTCGGGAGACGTTCATCACGATGCGGTCGACGCCCGTCTCGGCGGCGTGGTCGAGGACGGCCTCGAAGTTGCGGCTACCGCCGAGAAAGAGCGCGTCGGCGTCGGCCGGCAACCCGTCGGGCGCTTCCGCGTTCCGGAGTTCGACGTCGGCGCGTATCGACGCGTCGTTCGCTGCGAGGTTCTTCTCGGTCGTCTCGAGTCGCTCGGCTTTCCGCTCGAGCGCGGTGACGCTGCCGGCTCGTTTGGCGGCCTCGATGGTGACGGCACCCGTACAGGAGCCGACCTCGACGAAGTGGTCGTCCGGCTCGAGTTCGAGTTTCGACTGGACGACGGCGCGGACCTCGGACTTGGTCGGTCCGGCCTTCGCGTCGTGCGGGAGCGCGATGGATGGCATCACCTGTGGCAACAGTCGCCCGTACTAAAACAATTTTGTTTGGAGTAGGAAAAGTTCGTTTGATTTCACGGCCGTCCGTGTAGACACTCGATCGAGTCCCCAGCGTCGTCGGTAACGGACCCGCCGTCGCAACCGCCGTTTTCGTAGTGCGCAGCGGAAACGCGAGCACCCGCCGCGTTTCTCACGCGGACCGTTCCGCCGTCGCCAAGCACCGGTAACTCGTCGTCGAAACCGGCGTAGCGGAGGTACGCCGGAGGGCTGGACAGAAGCGTCGCGTCGGTTCCGTCTCGGCTCGCGAGCACGAACTGTGCGCCCGGTTCGAGGACGAGATCGGCGATTCGATACGTCCGATCGTCGGAGTAGGCGACAACGTATCCGGACACGTCGACTGCGTCGCTGGCGTCGTTCCTGAGGACGAGATACTCGCCGTCGATGAACTCGCGGTCTCGGTCAGCCGCGTAGACGCCGGCGAAACGCACGTCGACGGCGTCGGCTCCGGCGGTGTCGGTATCGGTATCAGTACCGGTCTCGTCCTCGGTCGGCGCTGACGCACGATCCCGACCGAGTTCAGCGAGACACCCGGCGCTGCCGATGACGCCGAGCGCACTCAGGGCGAGGAGGTCGCGTCGTTGCATACCGATTCGGAGGAAAGAAATCGGGAAAACCGTTGGGGAAGGACAAACGGTTATTTCAGCTATTACGATTCAGGTGGTAGTAGTAATGGCAGTAGCACCGACCAGCAGCAAAGCACAGTACGCACTCTCGAGACGATAGACCGACGGAGATCAGGCGGACGATCAGTTAGAATCGAAGAGCGCGATCGCTACGCCGTCCGTTTTGTCCGTTCGTAATACCAACCGCCGAACAGTCCAAGCGGGATCACCAGCCACCCGGCGGCTGCCAGCGCCATACCGAAGCCCCGGGGAACGCGCGATACCACGGCGATCGTTGCTTCCAGGAGTTCCAACTCACCCTGGGCGAGGGTCAAAAGCGGATTGAACAGCGCAGCGCCGAGTGTGCCCCCGAGGAGACCGAAGATCGACGTTATCGCGCCGAGAAATGCGCCGGAGCGAGCGGGATTCGCGTCCGAGTACGCGTACCGCCAGCAGAGCGTGCCACCGACGAACGCGGAGGGAATTGCGAACGGAACGTAAAACAGGGCCGAGATGAAGACGAATCCGACCGTGTGAGAAACGGTTCGAGTGGCAACGAGCAGAAAGGTGCCGCCAAACCACAGGAACGCAGCCAGAATCCCGGTCACTGCCATCGCGACGCCGCCGCCGATATCCCGACGAGCGGTGAACGGAACTCGGTCGGACTCGTCTCGGCGGTGCGCTGGGCGGTTCATACAGAGAGGTCCCTTCGGAAATGTATCAATACTTCGCCATCGATCACAGTCCCCCTCTAAAACGGTGCAGTGAATCGAGTTCGGTTGCGCGACGTGGATCGAACGACTCTCGCGACGACCACCGCCGCGACGAGACCCGTGCTGATGAGAGCACAGCGACAGAGCCACGGTGATGAGATACCGGTATCGGGTTCGCTGCTGGCCGCCTGTGAACTCGTTCTCGTCATACGCCATCGGTCCACGACGACGGCCTTATACTCTAGCCGGCGATTCGCCGACGAGTCGGCTCGGACCGGTCGCTACGTCTGCTCGGGTTCGTGGAGGATCACTTCGTCGTCGGTGATCTCCTTGATCGACTCCGCGTCGATATCCTCGTCGTGTTGGGTTTCACCGCCCCCCATCAAATCGACGTAGATGTGCCCCTCGTCCACCTCGGCGATAGTCCCCATTTCCTGGCCTTCGTCCGTGGTGACGGACTTGCCGACTAGGTCGTCCGTTAGTTCGCGGTCCATAACCGCATACGGGCCGGCCGGGCGAATAGAGCTACTGCCTGCGCTCTCACCCGTCAGTCGTCGTCCGAGTACGTGCCCGGCGACGTTTCGCCCGGCGTCCCGATCGGTTCGGTATCGGGATCGGGACCCATCGAACTGACCCGGACGCTCGCCATTTTGTAGTCCGGGATCCGGCTCACCGGATCGAGTTTTTCCTGCGTGAGTTCGTTGACCGCGCCCTCGGCGAAGTGCATCGGGATGAATATCTTCCCGGGGGCGGTGCGCTCGGTCACCTTCGCACGGACGACGATGGACCCGCGCTTGGATTCGACCTTGACGTACTCGTCGTCCGCGACACCGATCTGCCCGGCCGTCTGCGGGTGGATCTCCGCGTAGCTCTCGCCGACGTGGCCCATCAGCCCCTCGCTTCGCCGGGTGAGTTGGCCGGTGTGCCAGTGGTACAGCACCCGTCCCGAGGTGAGCGCGATGGGGAACTCCTCGTTGGGCAATTCCGTGGGGTCGCCCAGATCGGCGGGAACGAACCGCGCTTTTCCATCCTCGAAGTTGAACTCGTTCTCGTAGAGGTACGGCGTTCCGGGGTGGTCCTCGTCCGGACAGGGCCACTGCAACCCGTCGCCGTTCTCCTCCAGTCGGTCGTGGGTGATGCCGCCGTAGATCGGCGTCAACTCGTTGACCTCGTCCATGATGTCGGTCGGCGAGTCGTACTGCCAATCGAAGTCCATCCGTCGGGCGAGGTCCTGTAAGATCTTCCAGTCCGCACGCGCCGATCCCGGTGGCTCGACCGCCGGACGGACCAGTTGCACGCGCCGTTCGGTGTTCGTGACGGTGCCGTACTTCTCGGTGAACGTCGCCGCCGGGAGGATGACGTCGGCGTACTCCGCGGTCTCCGTCACGAAGATGTCCTGGACGACGAGAAAGTCGAGTTCTTGCAGGCTCTCTCGGGCGTTCGTCACGTCGGGCTCCGAGATTGCGGGGTTTTCCCCGATGATGTACATCCCGCGGACGTTGCCCTCGTCGACCTCGTCGAATACTTCCGTGACGCGAAGCCCAGGTTCGTCCGGCGGGCGGACGCCCCACTCCTCCTCGAACTGGTCGAGTACGTCGTCGTCGGTAACGTCCTGATATCCCGGCAGGTTGTCGGGGATCGTCCCCATGTCACCGCCGCCGCCCTGGACGTTGTTCTGTCCGCGGAACGGCGACACGCCGGCGTTCGGCTTGCCGACGTGCCCGGTCACGAGCGCGAGATCCGCGAGCGCAAGCACCGTCTGGGTGCCGTAGGTGTGCTGGGAGACGCCCATCGCCCAGCCAAACACGCACGAATCGGCTTCGGCGATCGTTTCCGCGGCGTTCGCCAACTCGTCGGGCGAGACGTTCGTGAGCTCTTCGACCTTCTCGGGGGTGAACGATTGGACCTTCTCCTCGACGTCCTCGAACCCTTTCGTGCGCTCCTCGATGAACGCCTCGTCGTGCAGATCGTTCTCGATAATGTGGCGAATCATCCCGTTGATCCACGCGATGTCGTGGCCGCCCGCCGTGCGCGTGAACTGGTCGGCGTGCTCGGCGAGTTCGATCCGCCGCGGCTCGAAGACGAACAGGTCCGCCCCGTCCCGCACGTTCTGCTTGAGCTTCGTCGCCAGCACGGGGTGGCTCTCGGTCGTGTTCGATCCGGTGATGAGATAGCAGTCGGCGTTGCCCACGTCCTTGATCCGGTTCGACATCGCGCCGTAGCCCATCGTCTGTTTCAACGCCGCGACGGTCGAGGAGTGACAGAGCCGCGTGCAGTTGTCGATGTTCTTCGTTCCGAGCACCTGGCGGGCGAACTTCTGCATCAGGAAGTTCTCCTCGTTGGTCGCCTTCGACGAGGAAAACACCGCGAGCGAGTCCTGGCCGTAGGTCTCGCGCGTCTCGCTCAACTCCTCGACGACCCGCGAAAGCGCCTCGTCCCACGACGCCTCCCTGAACTCGCCGTCCTCCTTGATCAGCGGCGTCTCGAGGCGCTCGTCGCTGTTGGCGAAGTCGTAGCCGAACTTGCCCTTAACGCAGGTCGAATAGCCGTTCGCCGGCGTGGCGTCCGGATCGGCCGGCCGCGTTCCGAGAACCTCGTCGTCCTTGCCGTACAGATCGAATCGACAGCCGACCGCACAGAAACCGCAGGTAGTCTCGGCTTTGTTCACCCGCTTGAGCCGCTGGTCGCCCACCGCGTGGCCGATGTCGAACAGCATGCCCTCGGGGAGCGAGTTCGCCGCGACGAACTCGGCCGTGTGTTCGGTCCCCTCGAGTACCATCTCGGCCGTTTCGCGGGCCTTCTCGCTGGCCAGTTTGCGCGTCCGGCCGGCCTGTTGTTTCGCTCGGGACATCATCTTCGCGACGCCGGACTTTCTGGCGACGTTTACGTCCGTCGGCGATCGGCCGGAAACCGCACGGTTCGGCGCTGAACTCGTCTCGCTCGTCTCGGCCCGCTCGCCATGGATCACCCGGCCGACCGAGTTCTCCTGATCGAAACCGGGCAGCGGCAGCGTCGTCATATCGGTGAGTCCTTCTTCGACGATCGACCCGGTCGGACAGACCGTCGCGCAGTGGCCACAGGAGATGCAGTTCGAGTCGGACATCGTCTCGGCCTCGCTCTGGAAGCCGATGCGGGTATCGGGTCCGTTGCCCTCCATGCGGAGCACGCCCGCGACCTGCACGTCGCTGCAGGCCTCAACGCACCGGTTACAGAGAATGCACTTGTTACGGTCGATCTGGATGAACGACGACGTCGAGTCGATCGGTTCGTACTCGTCGCGGTCGTCGAAGACGCCGTAGCGCGGGTGCTCGACGCCCTGCTGAATCGACGCATCCTGCAGTTCGCACCAGCCGTTTTTCGAACACGTGGTACATCGGAGATTGTGATTCGAAAGGAGGAGGTCCAGGTTGACGTCGCGGGCCTCCATCGCGTCGGCCGTGTCCGTCGCGACCGTCAGGCCGTCTTCGGCCGGGAAACTACACGACGGAACCAGGCCGTACGCGTCCGTCTCGACCATGCACGTCCGGCACTCGCTCCTCGGTCCGATCTCGTACCGGCCGTGATCGCCCGAGTCACCCTCGTCACCGCGCTCGTAGTGACAGAGCGCGGGTACGTCACGGTGGGCGTCGGTTCCCTCGATGGCGTCGAGGACGGTCGATCCCGGGCGCATCGTGAGTCGCTCGCCGTCGACGGTAATCTCGGTCGCGGTCGTCGTCACGTCGACGTTCGGATCGTTCGCCGTCCCCTTGTTGAAATCCTCCGTCAACGGCGTCTCGGGCTGGGGATCGTCGATATTCGGTACGTGCGGATGCGGGTCGTTGTAGCTACTCATGAGCGGTAGAGCCGGGTCGTCGCGGTTCGGTTCGAGATTCGGTCGCCGCCCGTTCCTCGCAGAAGCCGGCCGGGCAGTAGCCCTCCGTGTGGGCGGTGAACTCGCTGTCGAAGTTCGACATGGCTGTCGTCGTCGGACGCGAGGCGGTCCGTCCGAAGTCACAGATCGACGAGCGACGCATCACGCGGGCGAGTTCCTCGATCATGCCGCGGTTGTAGTCGCCGTCGTAGATTTCGCGGAGGAGTTCGAGGAGCTGTTTGGTTCCCTCGCGGCCGGGAACGCAGCGCCCGCAGTTACCCTCGCGGGCGAACTTCGCGCGTTTCCCGGCGAACGCGACCATACACCGATCGTCGTTGAGTCGTTCGACGATGCCGTTGGTACCCAGGTTCGATGAGCGAAGCGCCCCCGCACTCGGCGAGACGCGAATATCGCGGGTGATGCCGCCGAAGACGCCGCCGACGCAGGCGGCTTTGAACTGGCCGTCGCCGACGACGGCGTCGAACGCCGTTTTCAGCGAACCGTCGGTGGGAAGTTCGACCGTCGCCGGTGATTCCACGTCGCCGTCGACGGAAAGAAGCCGCGTCCCGGGATCCGCCTCGTCAGTCTCCATTGCCCCGGGTGACGCGAGGGCTGCCCGGACCTGAGCGAGCGTGCGAGGCGTGTGAATCGCCGTCGGACGGCCGAAGAGGCCGTATTCCGCAGGACCCGGTGGGCGACGACGCGCTTCGAGCCGGTCGTTTCCTTCGAGCGATTCGAGCGCCATCGTCATCTCTCCCGCTCGGTACGTGTCGGGGCCGCTTGCGACCTGTACGTTCAGATCGACACCGTCGACATGCCGATCGATCGCCCCTGCAGCCCGCTCGACTCGCTCGCGCGCTAGCGTGTCCGATTCATCGAGGTAGACGACGATATCGGGCGTCTCGAGGAGCGACGCGACGACACTCGCTCCGTCCAGTACATCGATCGGGACGCTCTCGAGCAACAGCGAATCCATCCGCGCGTTCTCATCCGCCTCGTTCCCGTTGACGACGACCACCGGATCGCCGGGTGCCTCCCGAACCGTCGTCCACGTCTCCGAAACCGGATCGTCCGTGCTTCCATCGCCGCGCCCACGGCCGCGAAGTCCGAGCTCGGCGAGTCGGTCGAACGCCTCGTCCGACTCCGTGGTAGTGGTAACGAGTTCGGCGCTGAACTCGTAATCGGTGACGCTTGCCGGAGCGACCCACCCACACCGGGCGAGTGCGACGTGCTCGCCGACCGCGAGCGGCCCGGAGTCGGGACGTGGAAGCGTCGCCGGTTCGGGATCATGCGAAACGACGGCATGAGCGCCGTCGGTTGGTGACTCTCCCTCCTCGAGCGTATCGACGAGCAGCCGGACGTCGCTTGGCGAGACGGCGGTGTGAAACGCGGTCGTCCCGTCGGCGGTCGTCACCGCGAGCGGTTCGAACCGCGGGACGCCGACGGGGCCGACTTCGACGACGTGCGTCTCCGTCGCCGTCTCGCGCGCAACGTCGAGCACCGCCTCCGGAGCGGGCGTTGCAGAGCTACTGACTCGAACGGTTGGAGACTGGCCGATCGCGCCCTGCTGTTTACGCATAGCTATTCGGTTCACAGAGATGTCTAAAAGCATAGTGCAGACGCTTGCCAGCAAGCAGTGATGCCGAGCGAAAAGCGGGAGGAGAGTTGCGAGTTCAGTGACGGACGACCGACGCTGGACTCAGACGAGCGAGAGGAACAGCGACGTGATCGTCTCGATGATCGTTTCCCAGATGGAGACGGACGTAACGAGTTCGAGAATCGTATCGAGGCCGAAAAAGAGGAAGAGTGCCGCACCGGCGAAGTGGGCTCGCCGCGCGTCGAACCGGTGGGAGAAGCGATGGAAGAGAATCGCGTTCACGGCGCTCACGGGGATAATTGCGAGCATCTCTCCGGCCCAGATTGCGGGGTGGGCCCCGTACTGTACCGCGAGCCCGATCGTGACGAGTTGCGTCTTGTCGCCGAACTCGCCCGCGGTCATCAGGACGAAAATAGGGGCGAACCCGCGGAAGTATGGCGGAATCTCGTGACCAAAAACGGAGACGTCGATGTCATCGGTCTCGGTCGTTCCACCGTCGGGCGTGATGGCGGTCGCGTCCCGTTCTGGTGCCGACCGAACGAGCAGGACGGCAAAGAATAGGAACAACGCCGCCGTAATGGCGTTGAGATAGACGGGCGCGAGGATCCCCTGTAGCGTCGCACCGAGAAGGATTTCGAGCACCGTCCATCCGGCGAAGGCGCTCCCGGCGGCGGCGACGACGACCCAGGGGCTATAGCGGGTTGCCAGGCCCGCAATGATGAATTGCCCCTTCTCGCCGGGGAGCACCGACAGCTGGAGGACGAACGCGCTGATAAATATTTCGAGCCAGCCGGTCATCCGTGGAACTGCCCGGAAGGGAGAACTCGGTCATCGACGGTACCACGCATACGCTGATTTAGACGGCTCTAATTTGTATCCTTTGTGGAGCAAAGCATTGGCGACAGGATAGCAGTTCCAGACCCTAAATCCGTCCTGAGCCGATGATAGAACGATTTCGTATCGACCGACTGTGACGCGACGGCGTCAAGGCCCGCATAATCGTTTCAGATGGTATCACTCGCCACGCGGATCTATTCGTAAGTCAACGGTCGATCGCACCGTGATCCGAACGCTATCGACAGGACTCACCTGTACGCTGTTTGCAAGCAGCAAGGCTTCAATCGTCCCGGGTGTCAGCTATCGTGTATGCAAACCGTCGTGCACCTCCTTTCCGGAGACGAGTCAGAGCAAGAGACGTCACTCGCGATCGCACAGAACCTGCTAGACGACGAGACGGGCAGTATCGACGACGTTGCGATCGTCGTCCAGGCGGCGGGGATAAACGCGGTCAAAGCGGGCGAGGATAACGAAGAGCAAGTACGCGAACTGCTCGATAGCGGGATTTCGGTCAAGGCGTGTAGCAACACGCTCGACATGATGGACCTCGACGAAGCCGACCTCGTCGAGGGAATCGAAACCGTTCCGGAAGGCGCCGTCGAAGTGACGCGGTTGCAATCGGAAGGCTACGCGTACGTCCGTCCGTAAGGAGCGCGGAGTTCTTTTGCAGACCGACCCGCGTGACTCGTGGCAAGTACGGGCCGAATAGGTAACAGGGATAGTGCTGAACTCGATTCCGCGAATACCGTTCGAGATGACGATATTGATCAACACGGCGTACGAGTACTACGGAAGAGCCTGCGGCGTCTAGACGGACGCTGTAAGCCCCCCATCGACGCGGATGTTCTGGCCGGTGACGTAGCTCGAAGTGGGTGAGAGCAGGTACGCGACCGCGTCTGCAATCTCTGCGGTTTGTGCCGGTCGTCCCATCGGGATTCGCCCTCTCGTTTCCTCGTCGACGTCGTAACTATCGACGAATCCGGGCTGGACCGTATTCATCCGGATTCCACTCGCTGCGTATTGATCGGCGTAGAGCTTCGTGAAACTCCCGAGTCCAGCCCGAAGCACCGATGACACGGGGAACTCACTCGACGGTTCGAACGCCGAGAACGTGGAGATGTTCACGATCGAGCCGTGACCTTGCTCTTCCATGATCGGTGTGACGAGTCGCGCCATCCGGACGGTATTCAAGAGAACGAGATCTAGCCCCTCGTGCCACTCCTCGTCGGAGATTCCGAGGAGGTCGCCGGACGCCGGGTGACCCGTATTGTTCACGACCGCGTCGATACGACCGTACCGCTCGGAGGTCGTCTCGACGAGGGCTGCCAAGTCATCGGGATTCGTCACCGATCCCTCAAACCCGTCTCCGCCGAGGTCGTTCGCAACGTCAACGGCGCTACCCGACCGCGACAACAGAACCGGCGCGTATCCCTCCTCGTTGAGTCGCCGAGCACAGGCTTCTCCGATACCGCTTCCCGCCGCTGTCACTACCGCGACTTTCGTATCATCCATACAACTACTACCGGAACCACACTCATAAAAATACTCTCAGCACGACCCGCTGCAAGCGCTTCTCTCATCGTTTCGCGTTCGATCTGCACGCGTACCGAACCGGGACCCAATTCCGTTCCGCATCCTGAATACCGGAACTTCATTTCAACGATTGTAGTAGCAGAAATCCGGAATCCGCCGACGAAACACCGAACCGCAACCGGATTGCGGCCGGCAGGCTTACACCGGCCGTCGAACCGCAAGCACGACGAGGTCGGAAAACGGCGTATCGTCTCTCCCCGATCCACCCGCGAGTTCAGCGAGTTCGGCGAGCGTGAATCGACGAATCTGCTCGTTTTCGTGGGTGAGTCGTTCGAGTACCAGCGTTTGAAGATCCGGCTCGGCACCGTTTTCGAGCAGGAATCGGGCGATATCGCCGGGCATCCGGTCGAACGGGCGCGGCAGCACGAGCAGGTGTCGCTCGCCGACGCTCGCGGCGAGGCGGTCCATGTCGGCGGTCAGGTCGCCGCTTTTGTGCAGCGTGACGAACTCGGTGTCCTCCATCGGCGTCCGGGCGCGACTCGCGGCCACCTGTAGCGAGGAGATGCCCGGAACGACCCGGACCGGTCGGGCGGGATCGTCGCGGTGGACGGCGTCCTGTACCTTTCCGACGAACTGATAGCCCGAGTGGTTGGGATCGCCCATCGCGACGGCGACGCCCGTCTCGCCGGCCGCGACGCGCTCGGCGAACGACGACAGCGCGGCCGCCTCATCCTCGTACCCGCAGGTCAGGAGATCCGTCTCGTCGTCCGCCAGCTCCGCGACGAACTCGACGACCGTCGTGAACCCGACGACGACATCGGCTTCCCGAACGGCCCGCTCGCCGCGAGGCGTGATGAACTCGGGGTTCCCGGGTCCGACGCCGATGACGCGGACCGGGTCGGCGGCCGATGCGTCGCGGTCGGTCTCCGGGTCGGCAGCGGCGAACGTCGCCGGATCGGGACCGGCGTCGAGATTGTAGTCACTCATTCACCGGCTCCCGAGCTATCGAACTCGAGTTCACCCGCGCGAACGTCGGCCGCGACGTGGATCAGTTCGTTGGTCAGCGCAGCGGCGAGACCGCTGCCGCCGCGGCGGCCGACGTTCGTGATCGCCGGAACGCCGACGGCGTCGCTGACCTCGCGTACGCGTTGGCGGCTCTCCTCGGCTTTGACGAAGCCGACCGGCGTCGCGACGACGGCGGCGGGACGGGTACCGTTCTCGATGCAGTCCGCGAGCGCGAACGCGGCCGTCGGGGCGTTGCCGACGACGGCGATCGAGTCGTCGTAGACGCCCTGGGTGTCGAGTTCGAGCACCGAGGCGGCGGTGCGGGTCATGCCGGTTCGCTCCGCTAACTCGGCCCCGTGGCCGATCGCCTTTCGCTTCTCGCAGTCGTGGCCGCGGCCCGTGATGCCCGCCATCGACATGGTGATGTCCGTGACGATGTCGGCCTCCGCGAGGACGGCCCGCGCACCGGCGCGAACGGGGGCGTCCTCGTCGTCTCCCCGGTCGTCCTCGCCGGTAAACCGAAGCAGGTGCTGGAACTCGATGTCGCCCATCGAGTGGACCGACTTCTGTCTGATGCGATCCGCGAGCGTCTCGTCGGGGACGAACTGCCGGACGATGTCCATGCTCGTCTCGGCGATGTCCATCGCGTTCTGGGTCGTCGCGCCGAGGTCGGCGTACTCCTCCCGGCTCTCCGTCGTAGCGGCGGGTTGCCCTGTCCCGTCAGTCATCAGTCGACACCTCCGCACCGACGGCCTCGTTCGTCGTCCGCTCCTCTAAGTCGCCCTCGACCGAGAGGTTGAGATCGCGCACGCGGTCTGCGGTCTCCGCGTCGGCGTCCCAGAGGTCGCGATCGATCGCCTCGAGGAGCGTCTCGGTGATGGATTCGAGCGCCCACGGGTTGACCTCGCGCATCCACGCCTGCCTGTCGGCGTCGAAGGCGAACTTCTCGGCGACCTCCGCCCAGAGCGTATCGCTCACGACGCCGGCCGTCGCGTCCCAGCCGAGGGTCACGTCGACCGTCGTCGAGAGGTCGCCGGCACCCTTGTAGCCGTGTTCTTCCATGGACTCGAGCCAATCCGGGTTCAGGACGCGAGCGCGCATCGCCTTGCGGACCTTCTCCTCGTTCGTGTAGACGTCCACGTTGTCGGGATCCGAGGAGTCGCCGACGTACGAGGCCGGCTCTGCGCCGGAAATTTCGGTGACCGCGGAGATGAACCCGCCGTGGAAGGCGTACCAGTCCGAGGAGTCGAACTCGTCTTGCTCCATCGTGTCCTCGAGTTTGACGGTCGCGTCCACGTTCGACAGTCGCCGTTCGAAGGCGTCGTGTGCCTCCGAGACGCGGCCGCGAGAGCCCATCGCGTAGCCGCCCCACTGGACGTAAACGTCCGCGAGGTCGGCGCGGTCGTCCCAGTTGCCCTCGTCGACGGCCTTGTTCGTCCCGGCGCCGTAGCCGCCGGGCGTCGTGGTGAAGACGCGGTGTTTGGCCGCGTTTCGGGCGTCGGATTCGTCGAGTCCGTCGGCCTCGAGTTCAGCTTGCTCCTCCTCGACGTGCTTTTTCACGTAGTTCATGTCGTGGGGTTCGTCGAGGTCGACGACCGCGTCCACGGCGTCGTGGATGACGCCCGCTGCGGCCGGGAAGGCGTCGCGGAACAGCCCGGAGACGCGCGTCGTCACGTCGATCCGGGGCCGATCGAGTTCGTCCAGCGCAATCGGTTCCACGTCGTCTATCCGACCGGCGTCGGTCCACTGCGGTTCGACGCCCATCAGTGCGAGCACCTGGGCGATCGTCTCGCCGCGGGTGCGCACGGTTGGGGTTCCCCAGGCGACGACGCCGATCTCCTCGGGGTACTCGCCCTCTCGCGGCTCCGTTTCGTCGCCGTCGTCTCGCGGCTCTGCCGCTCGACTGTCTGCGGAACTTCGTTCCGCGCTACTCGCCTCTTCCGCGGCGCGTTGCGCTGCGCTCTCATCGCGGTGGCGCTCGAGCACGCCCTCCGCGACTTCCTTCCCCACTTGCCAGGCCGGCTTCGCCGGGACCTTGCGCGGATCGAGCGTGTAGAAGTTCCGCGCCGTCGGGAGCAGATCGACGCCGCCCCGCGTGGGCGCTCCGGATCCCCCGGGCGGGACGTACTCGCCCGAGAGCGCGTCGGCCGTCCGCGGAATCTCGTCTTCGGCCCCCTGTACACGCGGCTCGGCTTCGTCGCAGATGTACGCGAGAACCTCGCGCAGGTCGTCGTGCGCACCCGAGTTCGCCCGCGCGTCGCCGAGAGTGTCGATATCGACGACCAGCAGATTCATGTTCACCTCGTCTTCCGCGCCCGCGGTACGCTCCGATTCGGGAACGTCGAACTCGTGTGCGGCGAGCGTTTCGACGAGGTCGACGCTCGTCTCGTGGACCGCGTCGGCGGCCTCGGCGTAGGTCATGCCGAGCGCGTCGTCGTACTCGCCAGGGGAATCGAGCATGGTCTCGTAATCGACGCCGAGCACGCCGGCGACGCTCTCGCGCAGGCTCGGCGCGCCGGGATTCTCGAGTCGGGTCAACGCGACCAAGTATTCGACGAGGCGCTCGCCCGCGGGTGGTTCGGACATCGTGTGCAGTCCCAGTCGGATCTGGGTCGTCTTCACGTCGGTGAGGTACTCGTGGATGCGCTCGACGAGGGCGTCGATATCGAGGGCGTCGCCGTCGACGGTACCTTCGGCGAGCGTCGAGCCGGCTTCGTCCGGGCCGCGCACGTCGGCGCGCTCGTCGATCGTGCCGGAAACGCCGAGTTCGACCGCGAGGTCGAGTTCGTCGACCGTCTCGCGAATCAGCGTCTCGAGGTGCTCGCCGTCGTCGGTGCGCGCATCCTTCATACCGGCCTCGCGGTACTGATTCGCGAGTTCTTCGAGTTCGGAAAGCTCGTCGTACGTGCCCGCAGTTCGCATCACGGGCGTCAGGTAGTCGACGATGGCGGCGTAGGAGCGGCGCTTGGCCTGCGTTCCCTCGCCGGGGTTGTTGATGATGTAGGGGTAGACGTTCGGAATATCGTCGACGAGCTGATCGGGCGCGCTCGCGCCGTCGAGACCGACGGTCTTGCCGGGCAGCCACTCGAGGCTGCCGTGCGTGCCGAGGTGGACGACCGCGTCGGCTTCGAAGGCGTTCCGGAGCCAGCCGTAGAAGGCGTAGTAGTCGTGGGGCGGCTGGAGGTTCGAATCGTGGTAGACCTTCGAGGGGTCCATGCCGAACCCGCGCGGGGGCTGGACGGTGACGAGGACGTTTCCGAACTCGACGCCGGGAATCGCGAACGGGCGGTCGGGGACATCGCCCCACTCTTCGAGCACGTTCTCCTGAAAGCCCTCGTCCGCCGACTCGAACCACGCCGCGTAGGTCTCCGGCGAGACGACGTCGACCGACAGGTCGCGAACGTCCTCGGGTGCGACCCAGCGGTCGTCGAGGGTGAGCTGTGCGGTCAGCTTTTCGACGAGCGACTGCCCGCTGTCGGGCAGTTCTCCACCGAGGTCGTAATCCCGGGCACCGAGTTCGGCGAGGAGGTTGACGGTCGATTCGGGCGAGTCGAGGCCGAATGCGGTGCCGATTCCGTCGTCGCTCGGCGGGTAGTTGTGTAGGACGACGGCGACTTGCTTGTCTTCGTTCGGCGTATGCTGGAGTGCGGCCCAGTTGACGGCCAGTCGAGTCGCGTGATCGATCCGGTCCTCGATCGGGAAGTGGTGTTTCGGCGCGGAGCCGATGCCGGCCTCGTCGTCGGTGCGTTCTTTCCCCGAGATGGGGTGGGTGATGACGTTGCCGTCGAACTCGGGAAGCGCGACCGAAAGCGCGAGTTCGAAGCCCATCACGCCCGTATCGCTCGACGAGTAGCGCGAGCGCGAGCGCATCGTGGTGACAGTCTGGAGGACGGGGACGCCCAGGCGGTCGAGGAAAACGTCTTCGGCGCTCGATCCTTCGTCGCTGGCGCTGCGGCCGCGCTCGTCCATCGAGAGGGAGAACATGAACGACGAAAGTACGGCGTCGACGACTGACTCGCCCGAATCATCGAGAAGCCAGTTGTCCGTCACCCACTCGGCGTCTTCCTGCGCTTCCGTATCCGTGGCTGGGTTACAGAAAATGGGAAGGGCGTTCGCGCCCTGCGCCTCGAGCGCCCGAACCTGGGCGTCAACGTACCTGGTGTTCTCGTGGGTCCAGTGGGATTCGTAGAACCAGACCGCGACCGTCGGCCGCTCGGGATCGTGCGTCTCGAGTAGCTCTTCGTATTCGATCCCCGGGTGATCGGGATGGTAGACCCCCTCCGTGGGAAGCGCGGTGGGCTCGTCGAACTCGCGCTCGCGGTCGCCCGCGTCGGCGAACTCGGCGGCGAGGAACCGACACACGTTTGCCGCGTTGACCGTTCCGCCCCGCTCGAGGTACTCGTAGACCCGGTCGCGGCGGTCAGCGTCAACCGTCGTGTCCTCGAACGCGAACGCGTCGCCGGTCGATTTGACGATCAGCGGGACGTTCGCCGACTCGAGTTCAGCCGTCGCGTACTCGTAGCCGGGCATGCTGTCTGCAGCGCCGTGCAGCCAGAAGATCGCCGCCGCGGCGTCGCTCAGTTCCTCGACGAACTCCTCGATCGCGGCCTCGTCGTCCAGGTCGCTCTCCGAGCGAACGACCAACTCGATGTCGTCGAGGCGCTTGGCCGCCCGCCCGATCGATCCGAGCTCGTTCTCCGTCGCAGTGTAGATGCCGATCCGTGTCATCGTGTTTTTAAATCTCTATTGTATTAGCGCAAGTATGGTTGCAAATTCCGTGGGTAAAAAACTATCGTCGCTCGCCGTTCCGGGGATCGTCGGGCAGGAGACGCTCAAACGCGTGTTACTCGCCGTCGCGGTCAACGACGACCTCGACGGGGCGCTAATCGCCGGCGAGAAGGGAACCGCGAAGTCGACCGCCGTGCGGACGCTCGCGGAGCACCTCCCGGAACAGCGGGTCGTAGTCGACTGCCGGTTTCGCTGTTCGCCCGACGGATCCGGACCCCAGTGTGCTGACTGCCGGGAGCGCGATCCCGACGATATGCCCGTCGAAACCCGTCCGACCCCGGTCGTCACGCTTCCGCTGGGCGCGACCCGCGACCGCGTCGTCGGTACCCTCTCGGTCGAGGACGCACTCGCCGGCGAGGCGTCGTTCGAGCCCGGACTGTTAGCCCGTGCGAACCGCGGCATCCTCTACGTCGACGAAATCAACCTGCTCGACGATCACCTGGTCGACGTCCTCCTCGACGCGGCGGCAAGCGCCACGAACACCGTCGAACGCGACGGCGTCAGCGTCTCCCACCCCGCCGCGTTCACCCTGGTCGGCACCATGAATCCCGAAGAGGGCGACCTCCGCCCCCAGCTTCGGGATCGGTTCGCCCTACAGACGACCGTCGAGGGCTGTCGAGATATCGATGATCGCGTCAAAATCATCGACCGGGCGCTCGGCGATGGTGCCGACGCGGCTCCGACAGGCGGCGACGAACCCACCGACGCGCAACCGGCGGAGTTCAGCGTCGGCCAACGCCGCGAGGCGGTCGCCGCCGCCCGTGATCGCGTCGCACAGGTCGACCTCCCCGCCGAGTTCAGGGCGACGATCGCCGAACTCTGTCTCAATGCCGGCGTCGACGGCCACCGCGGCGATATTGCAACCGCCAGAACCGCGGTTACGCTGGCCGCGCTCGAGGAACGGACGACCGTAATCGAGTCGGACGTTCGCGAGGCCGCGACCTACACGTTGCCCCACCGACTCCGGAGTACGCCGTTCGCCGACGACGTTCCGGACGTAGACGACCTGCTTGCGGATCATCTCGAGGACTCGGCCGACGGCCGCGACGATGACGGCGAGTCGAACGCGGACGCCGCGGATGTCGGCGAGAGTGAACCCGGACCGGACGAGGACGGCGCGGCGGAGGGCGGAGACGGCGACGGTGACAATTGCGACCCCGAAACGAGCGGGGAGGCCGCCGATGCACCGCAGGACGACGAGCGCTCCGGAGATCGGTCGCCGACGGACGACCGCGATGAGTCGTATTCGGACCGCTCCGACGGCGACGACACGTCGGGAACCGGTAACGGGACCGCAGCGAACACAGCAGAGCAAGCGGGCGCTTCGGCGGCCGAAAGCGAGGGGGGCGAAGAGGGAAACGAGAGCGGTTCTGACGAGGGAGGATCTAATGCTGACACTGACACCGGTACCGACACCGCCCAGCCGCTCGTCCCCGGACAGCGACGGGCCGCCATCGGGGACGCCGCCGCACCCGAACTCGAAACGCCGACCGCGGAGACCGACGCGACCTCACGATCGGATGGAAAGCACACGACCGTCGACCCGAATTCGACGAACCGCGGCGCTCGCGTCAGAACGGAATCGGCGTCCGGCTCCACGGGCGAAGCCGGCTCGATCGACGCCGCAGCGTCCGTGCGGGCCGCCGCCGCCCGCGGCGAGACGACGGTCGGATCGGACGACCTCCGGCGCGCCGTCCGCGAGGGAACCGCCGCGGCGACGATCGTCTTCGCCGTCGACGCGAGCGCGTCGATGCAACCCGCGATGCGGACGGCCAAGGGCGTCGTCCTCGAACTCCTGCGCGAGAGCTACCAGCGCCGCGACGACATCGCGTTCGTCGCGTTCGCCGGCGACGACGCGGATGTTCTCCTCCCACCGACCCACAGCGTGAGCCTCGCTGCTCGCCACCTGAAGTCCCTCCCCACCGGCGACCGCACGCCGCTCCCCGCCGGCCTCGAAACCGCCAGTGCCGTCGTCGAACGGGCGGACACTGAAACCGCCGTCGTCGTCCTCGTTACCGACGGGAAAGCGACCGCCGCCGACAGCAGTCCGACCGAGCACACGCGAGCAGCCGCGCGCCGACTCACCCAGACTGGCGCTGAACTCGTGCTCGTCGACGCCGGGACCGATAGCCGCGCCGGCCTCTCCTCGCTCATCGTCGCGGAAACCGACGGCGAACGCGTTCCCCTCTCGGCGCTCTCGGCAGAAACCGTCCGCTCGGCCGTCGACGCGGCCACCGTCGACTAGTTCGAGAGGACGTTCCAAGAGGGGCCCACAGGAAGACATAACTAGATGGCCTAACCAAATAGACTAACCTATAGGGCCACGCGGGAAACCCGTACAACTCAGGAGGCGGCGACCGAACCACCACTCGAATCCAAATGAGNATCAGCGGGCGAGACGCCCACCGCGATCGAACGGCGACTCGCACGGGCACACGATCGTATTCAGGACGCACCGGCGGATGCCCTCGTCCTCTTCCCGAGCACGAACCTCGCGTATCTCAGCGGCTTCGACGAGGAGCCGATGGAACGCCATCTCTTCCTGTTCGTCACGGCAGACGAGGCGGTCTTTCTCGCCCCCACGATGTACGATACCCAGCTCGCGGCCGAAACGCCCGTGTCGTCCATCCGCACCTGGGACGACGGCGACGATCCGACCACCCTCCTCGCCACCCTCGGCGACGAACTCGGGATCGAATCCGGGCACCTGCTGGTCGACGACCGCATGTGGGCCCGCTTCACGCAGGACCTCCGAGAGACGTTTCCCGAAGCCACCTTCGGTCTGGCGAGTCAACTCCTCAACGACCTTCGAATCCGAAAGGACGAACGTGAACTCGACCACCTCCGCGCCGCGGCGACCGTCGCCGACGACGTCAGCACCGCCATTCGCAGCCTCGGTGCCGACGCGATCGGCCTCACCGAAACTGAACTCGCCGACGAGATCGAAAACCGACTGTCTGCGGCCGGCGGCAGCAGCGTCTCCTTCGAAACCGTCGTCGGGTCCGGACCGAACGGCGCTCGCCCCCACCATCGCCACACCGACCGGACGATTCAGCGCGGCGACCCCGTCGTCCTCGACTTCGGCACCGTCGTCGAGAGCTATCCCAGCGACCAGACGCGAACCGTGGTCTTCGCCGGCGATCCCCCCGCCGGCTTCGAAGACGCCCACGACGCCGTCCTGGCCGCCCAAAAGGCCGCTATTCGCGCCGTCGAGCCCGGGATCGAGGCCCAAGCGGTCGATCACGCCGCACGAAACGTCCTCGACGAGCGCGGCTACGGCGACCGATTCATCCACCGCACCGGCCACGGCGTCGGCCTCGAAGTCCACGAACCGCCATACATCACGGACGGCAACGACCGTGAACTCGAGCCGGGAATGGTATTCAGCATCGAACCCGGCGTCTACCTCGATGACGAGTTCGGTATCCGAATCGAGGATCTGGTCGTCGTTACCGACGAGGGCTGCGAGCGATTGAACCGGTCGCCGCGGACGTGGGAGCCGGTAACCGGCGCGGACGACTGAGTCGGTCGAGTGCAGCGCGTGACCTTGGCTCCGTGTCACGACAGGGAAACGAACACTCAATGGGGCATCGAACCGATGGCTGAGGGTAACGCGGGAGAACGGTACAGGGGCTGTTTTCTAGGATCGCAACGGCCACGAACCAATAAACCGGCTGAGACGGGGTGTGAATCGGATGTATATTCACCCCCAGACAACTATCGTGGCTGAAAGGAATCAACAACTGATGGCAAGCCGATGGACGCTACTCGCGACGGGGTGTCTACTGAGCGGCGGGCTCGTTGCGATCTTCATCGCGCTCTCGTTCCCGGAATTGCCGCTGTCTTCGTGTACCGATGTCGGATACAGCGGCGCTGAACCGCCCGGCGGATTCGAGTATTACGAGTTCTACGTGGGAGTGCTCGGCTACTCGCCCGACGGAGGCGTGAATCGATGCGATACGCCGATCGTGACGGTCGCCGTCGGGCTACTCGGAATCGGAAGTGTCGTACTCGGGATCGAACGCTGGAATCGGTGACACGCTCACCGGCAGGCAATCGCCGACTCGACGACTCGACGGCGAAACGGCAAGAATGGCGTGCCGCCGTGCCACGGACGTACGCGACACGGTTCTCAATCCGTCCACTCGCTCGCCGCCCGTTCCTGAAGCAGTTCGCGGAACTCCGCCGTCGTCCGCTCGAGTAACTCGCCGGACGACCAGTCGAGGATCACGCCGTAGCGGCGAATGAGATCTAGTTTGTCGAGTTCGCCCTCGCGGTAGCGCTCGGTGATCGCGTCGGGGTCCTCCCGGAGCCAGTCCTCGCGGTTGGCGCGGATGAACGCGCGTCGTTCGCCGGTCGCCTCGAGAGCGATCTCGTACGCACAAACGTCCGGATCGATCTCCTCGATGACGACGCCGTAATCCCGCTCGGCGCGTTCGACGGACACGTAGTCGTCTTTGACGTCCTCGAGAACCGCCTCGGGATCGCGTTCCAGCGGGTCGCCGAATCCGCCGCCGCCGGAGGACGGACGGACGAACTCGTCGCCCTCGGCGATCGGGACGTTCGAGAACACGGTCCCCATGTCCTCGGACTCGCCGTCTCGAGTAAGGGTGACGCCGTGGGGAACGCCCGGAAGCCCGCCGTTGATCCCCCAGGTGATCGACCGGGCGCGGTCCGAACAGTACGACATGACGCTGTTCTCGCAGGCGAGCATCCGGCCGCCCTTGCGGAGTCCGCAGCCGCCGCGGAACTCGCCGGGGCCCGCGGAGTCGGTGACGATCGAGTGCTCGCTGGTCACGAGCGGCGTGTCTCGCTCCTGGCCCTCGAGCGACTGGACGGCGAGTCCGGCTCCGAATACCGGCGCGGTCGCGTTCGAGCCGTCCTTGCCGTCGCGGCCGCCCCAGCCCCCGGCCATCCAGTCGTACCAGGCGAACTCCTGGTCGTCGCGGCCGGGTCGCTGGTCCTGCCCGCCCGCGAGCAGGTACTCGAGGTTGAACGCACAGGCCATCGCCCGCTCGGGCAGCACCTCCGACCAGAGTTCGAAGATGGCGTTCATCACCTTCTCGTACGCGCCGGCGACCGAGCCCGTCACGGGAACGGGTTCGGGTGCGTTGACGACGGTTCCCTCGGGGAGGTCGGCGCTGACGACGCGGTAGAGCCCCGAGTTCAGCGGCACGTCGGGGAAGAACATCTTCGTCCCGGAGACGACCGCCGAAAAGGAGGTCCCGAACGTCGAGTTCAGGAAGTTGCCGACGTACTCGTCCGATCCGGAGAGGTCGTAGTGGACCTCGTCGCCGTCGATGGTCATCTCGACGTCGATCGTGACGAACCCCTCCTCTTTGTTCGGGTCGGCGTCGATGTAGTCCCGGGTGTGCCAGGTGCCGTCGGGCAGGTCGCTGAGTTGCTCGCGCATGATGCGCTCGACGTAGTCCTTCGACTCGTCGAAGGCGGTCGTGACCGTGTCGACGCCGTACTTCTCGACGAGTTCGAGCAGTCGTTCCTCCGCGATCCGCGTCGCCTCGGTCTGGGCGCGAAGGTCACCCATGCGGTCCTCCGAGAGGCGCATGTTGGTCGTCAGAAGGTTGGCAACGTCGTCGCGGAACTCGCCGGCGTCCCAGATCTTCAGCGGCGGGATGCGCATTCCCTCCGCGAAGTGGTCGTTCGCCTCGATGTTGAACGAGCCGGGAGCGGGGCCGCCGACGTCCGCCCAGTGACCGTTCGACTGGGTGACGGCGATCAGTTCACCCTCGTGGAAGACCGGCCGCATGATCCGCACGTCGTTGATATGTGTCCCGCCGAGATACGGATCGTTGACGATGTAGACGTCACCGGGATTGATGTCGCCCTCGAAGTATTCGAGGGTCTCTTTACAGGTGTAGTGGAGGGTCCCGACGTGGACGGCGATGTCTTTCGACCCCTGCATCACCGTGTTCCCCTCGGCGTCGTTCAGACAGTTGCTGAAGTCGCGGTTGTAGATGACGAACGAGTAGCACGTCCGTCGGATCTGCTGTGCCATTCGGTCGACGAGGTTCGTAAAGGAACTGCGAAGCACCTCGAACGTAACCGGATCGAGATCGATGTCCGTCTGTGGTTGCGTTTCAGTCATGATTACACCGTGAGAATAATGGTACCCGTCTCGTCGACCTCGGCCGTCGCGTTCGGCGGGACGACCACCGTCGAGTCCATTTGCTCGACGATCGCAGGTCCTTCGAACGTCGCCCCCGCTCCGAGTGCAGCGCGCTCGTACACGGCCGTGTCGATGAACTCGCCTGCAGTCTCGAAGTACGCATCTCGGGTCGTTCGCCGGGCCGTATCGGCCTTTCCCGAGTCGATTTCGGGGAACGAGGGTTTCTCGACGACGCCGCGACCGGTCACGTGCAATCCGTAGACTTCGACCGGTTGGTCCTCGTCAGAGTAGGCGTACGTCTGTTCGTGCTGGCGATGGAAGCGTTCCCGAATCGCCTCCATGCTCTCGAGCGGACGCGAGCAGCCGACCTCGAGCGAGCGCCACTGGCCGGTGTAACGCATCTTGATCTCGTGATCCATCCGCATCTCGCTCTCGTCGATTCCCTCCTCGTCGAGTCGCTCGCGGATTTCGGCTTCCATGTCCGCGAACGCGGTCTCGATATCGTCGACGATATCCGCCGCGGCGTCGGCGATAAACGTCTGCGAAAGATCGTGTTCGACGTCGACCAGCAGACAGCCGAGCGCCGAGTTAATTCCCGGGTAGGGCGGGATGATGACCTGTGGAACGTTCATCTCTCGGGCGACGTGTGCCGCGTGTAACGGCCCCGCACCGCCGAACGCGACGAGTGCGAAATCGCGCGGATCGAAGCCCTTGCTCGTCGAAACCAGCCGCACGGCGTTACACATGTTCGCGACCGCGATCCGTTCGATCGCCGACGCAGCCTCCGTGAGTCCGAGTCCGAGTGGGTCGGCGATATCACGCCGAATAACTTCCCGGGCGGGTTCGGCGGTGGCATCCATGTCGCCGCCGAGGAACCGATCCGGGTCGACCCAGCCGAGAACGACGTTCGCGTCGGTCGTCGTCGGTTTATCTCCGCCCCGAAGATAACAGGCCGGTCCCGGATCGGCACCCTGGCTGTTCGGGCCAACCCGAAGCGAGCCACCGTCATCAATCCAGGCGATTGACCCGCCGCCGGCACCGATCGTTTCGATATCCGTCGACGGGAACATGATCGGATACCCGTACTCGACGGCCCACTCGTCGGTCATCTCGATCTCGCCCTGGTGCGTCAGCGAGACGTCAGCGCTGGTACCGCCCATATCGAACCCGATCGCGTTCTCGAAGCCGCACTGATCGGCAATATACTGGCTTGCGATCGCGCCCGCTGTCGGGCCCGAGTTCGCGATACGAGCCGCGTAGTAAGCGATGGCCTCAGTCGTCATCACGCCGCCACCCGAATGCATCGCGAGGACGTCGCCACCGTATCCACGCTCACCGAGTTTGGCTTCGAGATCGGTCAGATAGTCGCGGACAACCGGCACTAGCGCCGCGTTGATGACCGTCGTGCTGGTCCGTTCGTGCTCGAACATCTCCGGCAAAATCTCGTGGGATGTACAAACGAACGCATCGGGATACTCCGCCGCGACGATTTCCTCGACTCGTTGTTCGTGCTCTCCATTAACGTACGCATTGATCAACGAGACAGCGATCGTATCGATATCGCGCTTCTCGAAGATCCGAACGACCTCTCGGACAGCCTCCTCGTCCAGCGGTTCGACGACGTTTCCCGCATAATCGATACGCTCGGGCACTTCGAGTCGGTCCCGCCTTCGTACGTAAGGATCGGCAACGTCTTCGTACGCATCCCAAAGATCCTCTTTCGTCCCGTCGCGGATTTCGTGTACGTCCCGAAACCCCTCGGTCGTAATTAGGCCGATCCGCGGCAGTTCGCGCTCGATAAGCGCGTTCGTCCCGACGGTCGATCCGTGCGAGAAGAACTCCAGGTCGCCGATTTCGGTATCCGATTTGGTCAATCCGTCGATGACGCCGTCGGCGGGATTAGCCGGCGTCGAGGGCGTCTTCTCGATTTCGACGTCTCCCGTCTCTTCGTCGAAGAGAATGACGTCCGTGAACGTGCCGCCGATATCTATGCCAGCCCGTCTCATACTATCATCTCACACAGTATCTCACGGTCCGGCCATATAATCGTTCCCCTCAGTGTCGGACATGGTTCGACTGAACTCGTCCAAATAAATAGTCATCTTCTCTATTCACGATTCATTGAACACAGGCCGATTATTTCCAATATTGGTAAACCGCTCATATATGCTGATTCCTTCCGGTATAGATTGTCCATCAATTCGTGGTGAGAACGATTTGAAAACGGACAGGTCGAGAGCTAGTTCGTCCGTGTTGCTCGTCGACCCGCTCACCGAGTGCTACGTGGCGGAAGTGATGAGCCGTCGGAGCGTAACCGGATGGCGACACCCGTTAGGCGTTTGCCGCCCGACTCCGCGCAATCGGTTGGTCGCTCGAGACGCACACGCAAGTCGTCGCCTGGTCGGCGATGAACTCTCTGGAAAAATCTGGCACTGGTATATCGATCGGCGAGCAGCGTTCCACGCTCTCCGGCAGCCACGAAAGCGTTGCCGTCGCGCGGTTCCCTAGCGACCTTCGTTTTCATGGTCGGCGAATCTGAGATTTACCTCGACAGCAGAACGCGGATCGGTCTGTGGACGGCGACGCCGTTGACGGGACGCTATTATCGATTTATTGCCAATTATATCGATGGACTATATTGTTTATATGGCACAATAACACCGAGTCAACGTCCTTTCTCGATATCGCAGGTTTTGAACGACGACGGACCGGTACAGCCGTTGTATTCGTTCACATATCGACCGAGAACCACGATCTCTCTGATACTGCGTGTCCCGTTGATAGCGCTGGCTATCTGATTTCCGTCTTTCAATCGGAAGTAGTCAGTCAGTTCGGCGGTAAGAGCAAATCTGACCGAAGAGTGGTCTCACAGACCAAAATGCGCGTTGATCGCTTCCGTAATCCGTTAGGTAGTTAGACGAACGGCAGTGAATGTTCTTGGGTGATTTCGGCATAGCTCTAATTCGAAACAACGGAATAGACATCCATCCTATATATCAGTACCGGTACTAAACTAGATACTATCGACGGGCAGTCACCTCGACTGCGGAGAGAAATTTCAAAACAATTGCATCTCAAGACAAGGAACTATTCGTCGCTTCCGAGTCAATTTTCCCGCCACCACTCACGTAGTCGATCTGTCGAGAGACGGAGCGAAATAACCGACTTGTAGCCGGAGTTCACCGAGAGTTCACCGAGTAACGGGAGTGCAATTGAACGGCCGGTAAACAGCCATGAAGTCGGCGACGGTAGGAGCGCCTTATTTTCGGATACAGCACCTGCACGCGGCAAAAGCGGCGACTAACTATCGGGGCTCCTGTAGCCGATCACGTGTCATGTCTCACAGTGACATGAATCGGAAAACCGGTGATGAACGATGTCGATGAGAACTCGTCGGAGCGCACTGCGCGCGATTAGCGGACTGACGGGAGTGGGAGTAGCGAGAGTCGCGTTCGGCGATAGCACGGACAAGCAAGCCGGTCGGACCGATGCGTCGGAGGAAGGGACGAATCGGCGAAACGAGTTTTTGGGAACGTGGACGGCGAGTCCGCAAGCCCCGCTCGCAGAAGGGGTTTCAGCCCGTGGCTTCGAGGACGAAACGCTGCGGCTGCTAATCCGGACGAGCGTCGGCGGCCACGCCATCCGTATTCGCCTCTCGAATGCCTTCGGAGATCGGCCGGTCACCTTCGATCGAGCCTCCGTCGGGATTCAGGCGGCGGATGCGAGCGTCGAGCCGGGAACGCTACGTCGGATCACCTTCGGCGGAGAACCAAGCGTGACGATTCCGTCCGGTTCCCGAGTCGTTAGCGACCCCGTCGATCGACGGATCGGACCGGGACAGAACCTTGCAATTTCTCTGTACGCCGAATCAGCAACCGGTCCGGCGACGTGGCACCAACTCGAGACGCGAACGTCGTACGTATCGCCGGCAGGAGATCGGACGACCGAACTCAACGGAGACGCATTTACGACCCCAGTGACACACTGGTTCTTCCTCGAAGGGGTGGACGTGCTCGCGCCGAACAAAACGGGTGCCATCGTTTGTTTCGGCGACTCGATCACCGACGGGGCTGCATCGACGATCGACGCCAACGCATCCTATCCCGCCGTTCTCTCCGACCGAGTCAACGAGCGACCGTTCCCTCGAAAATCCGTACTGAACGCCGGTATTTCCGGGAACCGCGTGCGCCACGACTCCGACACGTTCGGCGAAAACGCGCTCGCTCGGTTCGACCGAGACGTCCTTACACAACCGGGTGTGACGGACATCGTGCTCTTAGAAGGGATCAACGATATCGGCTTCGAACGGAACAGCGGTTCGGCGTACGCTCCCGCAGCGAGCGTCACGGCTGACGAAATAATTGCCGGATACCAGCAACTGATTCAGCGCGCTCACACGCACGGGGTCCGTATCGTGGGCGGAACGCTGACGCCGTTCGAGGGAGCAGAATACTACTACGAGGAGGGCGAACGGAAACGACAACAAGTAAACGAGTTCGTTCGAACGAGCGGAGCCTTTGACGGCGTTATCGACTTCGATCGCGCGATTCGCGACCCGGACGATCCGGAGCGAATCCGCCCGGAGTACGATAGCGGAGATCACCTGCATCCGAGCGACGCGGGATATCGGGCGATGGCCGAGGCGATCGATCTGAATCACTTTCGGAGACCCGGATAGCCCACGACTGTGATGAAGCCTACGAGACGAGTTCCGCCCCGGCAAAAGGAATGATCCAGGTCACTCCCCACCGCACTACCCTCGTGTCCGTCCGCGGGACCGGTGCCGCATCTCGCCGTGATCGTGGACAGCCGGATACGTCGCGAACGCGAACTCGAGTGCGGCGTCGGACGCTTCGGACGATTCGACCGACTCGTACCGGCAGACGAGCCACCCCGAGCGAACTTCAGTCGGGGAAGAATTAAGGCCGTTAGCGTCGTCCCGTGATTGTGTCGCACTACCGCGGCAGATATTAGCATGAGCAATGGCGATAGTTCACAGAACGGAACGCACGGGTCCGAACGAGAAACGAACGGACGGATCTCGATGGGGCGGCGCGGCGCAATGACGGCGCTCGGCGCTGTCGGGCTCGGCGCAACGCTGACCGGCGCAGTGAGCGCACGGGAGAGCGCACGAACGGACGGACGGGACGGGCTCGGAACCCAGCCGTGGTACGAGTGGGAGGCGGACGTTACCGCGAGCGGACACCGATTGACGGATCTGGACGCGCTTGACGTCGCACACACGCACACGAACTCGCGGGACGCGGCGGTCGTCGTGTGGCGAGACGACGATGGAGTCTATCACGCCGACGATCGGGGCGGCACCGTCGCGAGCGACGGCGAGCCGATGGCCGTCCTACAGGCGGCGCTCGATGCGCTCGACGCGGACCGGCGAACGAAAGCGACCGTTCAGATCGCGACGGATCTGACAGTGAGCGATAGCCATGACGTAACGGGCGTGGACGTGCCGAGTCACACGCGCCTGGCCATCGCCGGAGCGGTGACGGTCGAGGGCGAAACGGGCGATCTATTTTTGGTGGAGGGTGTCGAGAACGTCGAGTTCACCCGGCTGGTCGTACGCGGCCCCGCGAGTAGGGCAATCTTCGCCGACGACTGTTCGGACCTGACCATCGGTCGGCTGTGGATCGACGGCGTGACGGTACAGGGCGTTCGGCTCCAGGGCGGCTGTACGGACGTCCAGATCGACACCGCGTACGTGGCGAATACGGGCCACCACGGGATCGAAACCTACGACGTCGAACGGATACAGATCGGCCAGGTTACCGGCGTCGATCCGGGTAGCTCCGTGGTCCTGCTGAACGAGACGGTCGACGCGACGGTCGGGCAGGTCGTCGGGCGGAATCCGTCGTTCGATTACGCGACGTTCCGGTTGGCAAACGGGTGTCGTAACGTCTCCGTGGGCCGCGTTATCAGCCGCGGCGGCGTCCGCGGGCTGTCGATAATTACCGGGACGCGAGACGTTACCGTCGGCTCGGTACTCATCCAGGGCGGCCGGAAGGCCGGAATCCTCCTCGTGGACGTCAAGAACGTGAAAATCCTCGGCGGCGTAATCAAGAACACCGACGGCCCCGGCGTCAACTTTTGGTCGATCGGACTCATGGGCGAGAGTTCGGAGATAAACGAGGGCGTGACGCTAGCTAATCTTCGGATCACCGACGACCGCGACGAGCCGCGACAACCGTGGGCGATCGACGAAGACGGCGCCTGTCTGCACAACCAGTTCATCAACAACGACGTGCGCGGCGGCGGCACGGAGGGCCGCATCAAGACCGCCTCCGAGACGACGGTCGTCCGTGGGAACGTCGGCGGCGGTCTCGACCGAGGAACCGTTACGCTCGAATCCGGCGGGTCGCCGGCTGCCCGCGTCGCGGGTGTCTCCGAACACTACCGGTCGACACCCGAGGCTCGCACGGCACCGTACGACGAGGCGAGTGCAGCGGCCGCCTGGGAGCAGTATCCGGCGTGGAACGCCGAAACCGGGCAGTGGGACCTCGTCTTCGAGTGGCGTACGGATCCGGGAACCGACATCGACGTCGATTACGTCGTCGACCGCCCCCGCGCGGCGATCGGCCGCGAGATCGACCGGGACTCGCTCTGGGAGGAAGCCGTTCAGTCGATCGAGCCCGGCACGTACCGCATCGTCGCCGAGCACAGCGGCAAGGTCCTCGAAGTCGCGGATGGATCGACGGCTACCGGGGCGGCGATCCAACAGGGCGAGTTCGCCGACGACCCCCATCAGCGCTGGGTCGTCGACGGGGAGATGGAGGGGCGGCAAGGCTGGTTCACGCTCGCCGCAGAACACAGCGGAAAGGGAATCGTCTTCTCGGGCACCGACGCGGTCCAAGGGAGCGTCGCGGAGTACCGAGCGGAACGGTACGAGAGCGGCTTTCAGGTTGACGTTCCCGGCGGTCGCCTCGAAGTCGCCGACGCCGCGCTGGACTCGGGCGCACCAGTCCGCGCGGGACCGTGGCGAGGAGCGTCCCACCAGATCTGGTCGTTCGATCGATTGTAGACGCCGAAACCGCCCCGGAAGCGCTTTCGAACTCGCGTCCCGCCGCGGCGTAATCAGCGGAGTTCGTCCGGGACCGAACGGTCGTACTGCTCGTCCTCGCGACGGTACTCACGAACGACCGGGACGAATCGGTATCGTAGATCGAAGTAGAACGAGACGATGCCGTAGATCCAGAAGAAAAACAGTGCGACAGCGGCGATGACGAACACCACGCCGGCGGTCGTCACCATCGGTCAATCACCCTGTACCTCTTCCGACGAGCTGGCTGCATCATCCGTGGGAAGCGGGCCGACGAGACCGTGAGTGAGGGCATCACCGGACGCATCGTCGAAAACGTGCACCTTCTCGCGGTCGAAAACCACCTCGATCCGCTCGTCCTCGCCGATCGAGGTGTCGGGATCGACGCTGACGAGCAACTGCTCTGTGGCGTCGCCCATAAGCGACCCGTCGGTCGACGGCGGAGCCGACGCACTCTGGGGTCGGACGTACGCGTAGGTCTGGTCGCCGACCGGTTCGAGCACGTCGACGACCGCAGCAAACGAGGCACTCGGACTCGCGGGCTCGTCGTCGCTCGAGACCAGGTAGACGTTCTCCGGACGCACCCCGACCGAAACGTCGCGGCCGCCGTCTTCATCGCCGAGTTCATATTCGCGTCCGCGCTCAGGTTTGAGCGCGAGTTCGAGATGCTCAGTTTCGATACTCTCGTCGCGAACGACGCCGTCGAACCTATTCATCGACGGACTCCCGATGAACGTCGCGACGAACTCGTTCGCCGGACGGGTATAGCACTCAAGCGGCGGTGCGCACTGCTGGATGACGCCCTGATCGATGATCGCGATCCGGTCTGCCATCGTCATCGCCTCCTCCTGGTCGTGGGTCACGTAGACGGTCGTGATGTCGAGTTCCTTCTGCAGGCGCTGGATTTCGGTTCGCATGTGCACGCGCAACTTCGCATCGAGGTTCGCCAGCGGTTCGTCCATCAGGAACACCGCCGGCTCGCGGACGATTGCGCGGGCGATGCCGACGCGTTGTTGTTGCCCGCCGGACAGTTCCTTGGGACTGCGATCTAGCATCCCGTCGAGTTTGACGATCGTCGCCGCCTGCTCGACGCGGCGATCGATCTCCGCCCGCTCGAAATCCCGAAGCCGCAACCCGAAGCTGATGTTGTCGTAGACGTCCATGTGGGGAAACAGCGCGATGTTCTGAAAGACCATCGCGATGTCTCGGTCCTTCGGCGGATCGTCCGTGACGTCGTCGCCGGCGATGGAGATCGTCCCGTCCGACGGCAGCGTCAACCCCGAGATCATCTCGAGGGTCGTCGACTTGCCACAGCCGGACGGACCGACGAGACAGAGGAACTCGCCGTCCTCGATCTCGAGGGTCATCTCGTTGACCGCGACGATATCGTCGTAGCGCTTGAACGCATCACAGAGGCTAACATTCCCCATATCGTATCACTCCTTTAACCCACCCGACGTTAAGCCTCTTACGATGTGTTTCTGTGCGAGAATGACCAACAGCGCGACCGGAAGAATCCCGATGAGACTCGCCGCCGCCATCAGGTTCCAGAGCTCGGTGTGTTGCTGCTGGAAGTTGAGGATCCCATAGACCAGCACGGCCCAGTTGTCGGGCTGGCCGTCGGTCATCATGAACGAAAAGAAGAATTCGCGGTAGACGCCGATGAAGACGATGATCGCCGCCGTCGCGACGCCGGGCGCGGAAAGCGGAATGATGACCCGAAACAGCGCGCCCAACCGCGTCGTTCCCTCGACCCTGGCTGCGTCTTCGAGCCCATCCGGAATCTGGCTGTAGAAGGTCGTGAGGATAAAAATCGTGAGCGGAAGGCTCAACATCGTAAACGGGAACGCCATCGACCACGGCGTATTGTAGAGATCCGGCGTCACGAACACGCCGATCGTAAGCGTGCCGCTTAGCATCTCGAACAACGGAATCAGGTAGGTGATCCCGGGAAAGTACGAGATGAGGAGCAAGAGCAACATGAGCGGTCCCTTGCCGCGGAACTCGACGCGGCCGAACGCGTAACCGGCGAGGCTCCCGATCACAAGACAGATGACCACGGTAATCCCTGCTATCACGATGCTGTTGAAGATGTAGTGGTGGAGCGGATACTCCTGGAGAACCGTGAGGAAGACGGACGGGTTGAATCCCTCGGGGACGAGCCCCATGTTTCGAAGCTGGCCTCGCGGTGTTACGGCGAGGATGAACAGCCAATAGAAGGGAAACAACGTGATCGAAATGAATCCGACGAGTCCGACGTAAAACAGGAGTCTGTACGTGTCGGCCGGTTCGGAGACGAGGAAATCAACGACTTGCCGAACGATCCCTCTCTTTTCGGCCGCATCGGTCGTCACCGGATTACTCATCCGCGTTCACCCCCGCTCTGAACTGCACGAGATACACCATGACGATTCCGCCGATAATGAGCGCGGTGAGGAACGCTATCGCGGACGCCATCGCCCAGCGCTGCATGCGAAACGTATCCACGACAAGGCAGGTTAGCGTCGGAACCGTACTGCAGCCCGTCGACGCCTCGACGATACCGTAAATTTTCATCGAACTGATCGTATAGAAGATCATTCCGATGAGAACGACGGGTTTGACCAGCGGCAGCGTTATCAGTCTGAACTGCTGCCACTTCGAAGCCCCCGCAACCTTCGCCACGTCGTAGAGACTTCGATCGATGCTCGCCAGTCCCGCCATGATGATCAACGCGATAAAGGGAACCTTCCGCCAAACGTCGATAAGGATAATCATGAGCATCGAATCACGACTGCTCACCAGCGGGTTCGCCGACAGTACCCCGAGGTCGTGCAGCGGTTCGACGAGGGAACTGATCGAGGGCTGGAACAACAGATAGAACATCATTCCCTGGATAACGATCGGAATCGCCCAGGGAAGGATGACGATCGTGCGAGCGACCGACCGCGCCCGAAATTCCTTGTTCAGAATAACCGCCATACCCAGTCCCAATACGGTCCCGATGACGACGCTGATGAGGGTGATACCCACCGTAACGACGAGCGCGCTCGAGAGCGGATTCTCGAGCGAGAAGAACGGATAACTCAGAACGACGTTCGCGTCTCCCGAAAGGATCATCCAGTAATTCCGAATCCCCTCGAACGCGCCGATCGGTTCCGTTCCGTACAGATCGTCGGCGCGCAGCGAGACCCAGAACGTCCGCGCAAGGGGATAGAAGGCCAGGACCGAAAGCACGAGAAACATCGGTGCGATCAGCAGATAGCCGTATCTGTCTTCGTCCAAGCGTTCGATCCGATAGAGCACGGGCGAAACTGCCCGTCGTATTGTTCTCATCATGATCGGTTACTCCAGGTTGGTATCACGATCTATCCGTTTCCGTTCTGCACGCGCGTTCGGTGGAAACCCCACGTCAGACACCCACCCGTTCGGCCGCTTCAACGTCTTCCTGTGCCGCCGCGACGGCATCTTCGGGTGATTTCTCTCGGTTGAGACACGCGTGAAACTCGCTACCGATCCTGCTCGATTGGGTCTCCCACAGGGGATTGATCGGATGAACCCACTGATGCTCCGACTGAAATCGAAGCGTCTTGAGATACCGATTCATAACGTCGACCTCCCGAGCCTGCTCGGACTCGAACAGCGCCGGCTTCGGCGGCGTCGACCCGGTAAGCTCGAAAATATCCAGATAGAACTCGTCGGACGTCATCACCTGAAGCAACTCGACCGCGGCCGCGAGCTTCTCGCTGTTGGGATTGAGCGAGAGGTGCCAGCCGCCGAGTGTCGCGTTCGTTCCACCGGTTCCCTCGTACTTCGCCTCCGCCGGTGAAACGCCGTAGGGAAACGGCATCAAACCGAGAT
>NZ_AOIO01000004.1 GCF_000337555.1 Natrialba asiatica DSM 12278
CCCGCTCAGAGATGTGTATAAGAGACAGGTCGTACCCCATCCCAGCGCCGCGGACGGCAGGAAACCGCCGTCCAGATCGCTGCGAGCGTGTGCGTCATCGGAGCCGTGCATGAACGTCCGCAGCAATCGTAGCGTTTCGATAACCGGCTCGTCATCGATCGTAACCGGCCGGTCGCCGATCGGACCGTGCTGGTTGGCCATCTCTCCGAAGTAGTTGCCACCCATCGTGACGACCTTCTCGTATCCCGTCTGATGACCGATCGTCCGCTGGTTGAGCGTCGTCGTGTATCCGTGATCGACATCGTTCGCTTCCACCGCATCGCTGGCGATCGTAGCAAAGCGGTCCCACGTCATCGGTTCGACCGACCAGTTTTCTTCCTCCGGGTCGTACCCGGCGTTCTCGACGTAATCCTTCCGATAGAGGATCGTCGGGATGTCTACAAACTGCGGAATACCGTACAGCCCGCCCTCCCACCGCATCGCATCAACCATCGTTTCGTGATACTCGGACTCGAGTTCGTCGAGTTTCTCCTGCGGAAGGGCGTCGTTCAGATCGACCAACCACTCGCGCGGCGCGAACGCTGACGTGTACGCGAAATTCGTCAGCATGATGTCCGGTGTCGATCGACCGGCCTGCAGGATCTGCGTGTACCGGTCCTGCTGATCATCGGCTCCCCACACGCCGGTAGAGAACTCGATATCGATGTTTTCGTTCAGTCCCGCATTTCGCAGCGACTCGATCAGTTCATCCTCGACGTCGCCAAACAGCGGTGCAGTCGCGTACTCGAGTGTTACTTCGTCGCCGGTGTACTCGCCGATACTCACCTCGCCATCGGCGCCGTCGCTGATACAACCGGCAACGCTACCGGTGCTTACGGCCCCGGTCATCGCGAGGACCCGTCTGCGAGAGACGCGACGACAATGGGTTCCGTTCGTCAAACTATGGTTGACTCTATCTACCATGACTAACACATACTCATATCGTTATATAAACATACTCCTTCGCTCAGCGGACGCCGCTCGTTACAACGCACGACCCACAGCGGGTCACTCTTCCAGTCCACTTGACCGTGAACGGTCTGTTTGGTGACACCGAACGGAACCACGTGAGAGAACACCTGCCACCACATTCGTGAATACATCACGTTGCCAAGTGCCCGCGTCCGCTCTCGTTCGGTCAAACCGAATAATAATTAACTAGGAGGGGTTTGTATTAGAAGAAAATGGCGAACGAACAGCAATACCCCGTGCAGGCCGCCGGAACGACCTTCCGAATCATCGAGACGCTGCACCGCCTCAACGGCGCGGGCGTTTCCGAACTCGCCGACGAACTAACCATGCCGAAAAGCACCGTCCACGATCACCTCCAGACGCTCACGGAGGCCGAATACCTGGTGAATCAGAACGGAACCTACCACATCGGCGTTCGGTTTCTCGAACTCGGCGGCTTCGCTCGAAGCCAGATGAAATTCTATCAAATCGCCTCTCCCGAAATGCAGAAGCTCGCCGAGAAAACCGGAGAGCACGCGAACTTGCTTATCGAGGAGCACGGAAAAGGAGTGTTCCTCAATAAGGCGAAAGGATCCGAAGCAGTCACCCTCGATACGCACATCGGAAAGCGCGTCCACCTCCATACGACGGCGATGGGAAAGGCGATCCTGGCGAACTATCCAGAATCGAAAGTCGACAAGATCATCGACCAACACGGACTTCCCAGCGTGACCGAAAAAACGATCACCGACGCCGCCGTGTTGAAAGCGCAACTTTCGGAAATTCGCGAGCGCGGATACGCGATCGATGACGAAGAACGCGTGTCAGGAATGCGATGCGTCGCCGCCCCCATCTGCCCTACCGATGGGACGCCGCTCGGCGCAATCAGCGTTTCCGGGCCGACAAACCGATTCGAAGGGGAAACGCTTACCACCGAAATTCCGAAAAACGTGCTGAGCACGGCAAACGTTATCGAAGTCAACATGACGTACTCGTGAGCGTTCGCTCTCACCGGATATTAGGATCGGTCATCCACATTTGGATGTGTTACCGTGACAAGCACTCTACCCCACAAAGGCCACAGCGATTTTACAAAAATACGTTTGTAATCAGCTCGAGTCAACCTCCGAGTTGAAGATCCACTTCTACAGCGAGGACCACGTCGATGAACCGAGAGAAACCTCCTGATCATCCATCACAGAAACGAGACATGAGTACTCGCTCAAACAAGAAATAGACAGATATCTATCAATTTGGAATTGCGAAAATAGTGAGATACTATTTACTGACCGGCAACCCGATACTGCGAGACGAGTCATAGAATTTGCGATGCACACCCTCCCACCGGTTGATGAACGACGTATTCGGAATCAGAACTCGCGCCCCACAGCAATCCACAGCGACAGTTATCACGGAATCTCGAGCAACGATCGATTCGTAATTCCGCTACAACAACAGCTACTACCGAAGCAATACAGATTCCGAACTTCAACGCGTCGAGCCCTCAGTACCGAGAAAAATTGTATAGTAAATCCGATTATACACACAACTATAGTCAGGATGTCGAATATAAGACTGTTTGTCACCAATATCAATGGCGAGCAAGATCGAAGTACCCTCCTCAATTCAAACTCCAAACCAGCGCCTCGGATCAAAGCTTCAACACAAATCCGTCGCCCCACGGTCCGACCATCGAATCGTCCTCCTCAGATTCGGACGTAATTCTACTGAGACCGATCAGATGGAAGTTATCTCTACTGGCATCTATTCATTGAATACAACCCAGTTATATCGAGAGTTGCAGAGCAATTTACAGTTACTAGTTACTTTCGATAAAGCTCAGCGCTTCCGACTACACCACTGTTGGATTACGTCTGCACTATGCCTGCTACGCGACGAAGTGGACCGCTGGTTCGTTCGTATCTCGGACCTTCGACTCCCAATTACACGTGTGGATGAACTCTGTCGATAGCCTCGTCGACGGCTTCGGTTTGTCCGAGGATGGTGATGCGGTCGCCGTATTCGAGTTCGAAATCACCGCGAGGAACCGTGCTCTCACCACCGCGATCGACGAGCGCGATCAGCACCTCGTTTGGAATCTCGGCGTCGATGTCGGCGATGGTCCGGCCAACGAGTTTCTCCGCGGTTACCTCGATCTCTTGGACGTCACCGCTTCGGCCCAGTTCCGTCATCCAGTTCGACAGCGCCGGGCGCTCGATCATGTTGTCGATTCCCCACGCGGTTGCCATTGTGGATGACACCGTTTTGACACCGAGTTCTTCGAACGCGTCAGCATTGTCGGGATCATTGACTCGGGCGATGACCGTCTCAACGTCGAACTTCGACTTGGCGAGCTGGGCGATCAACAGATTCGTGTCGTCATCACCGGTGACAGCGGCCACGGTCTTCGCGTTGTCAGCGCCGGCGTTCCGCAGGGCCGTCGTATCGGTACCGTCGCCCTCGCGGACGGAGAAGCCGTCGGCCCGCGCTTGCTCGGCTATCGGTTCGTCATTTTCCAGTACGATAACGTTCTCTTCGCGTTCTTCGAGGCGCTCGGCGAGCGCGCGGCCCACCTGTCCGCCTCCGACAATGAGTATTCGCATTGGTATCACACGTAATCGTTCCGCGATCTGTCTGGCGAAGCCACCCTCGAACACGACCGTCACGAGGATGACGAGAAACACCGTCCCCACGAGGGCGTTCGCTCCTTCCGGGTTTGACGGCGGTTCCGTCGTCTGTAGCTGGATGGCGAACAGCGTCGCCACGCTTGCTGGAATGATTCCCCTCGGACCGACCAGGCTCATGAACACCCTCTCGTTGCGCGTGAACTGCTCACCCCTCGTCGACAGGAAGACGAGTAGCGGACGAACGACCAGCGCGATGATTACCACGACCGCTAGCCCCTTGAGGCCGAGAGTCAACAGCGTCTCGAAATCGATGAGTGCAGCGAGCGCGATGAATATAAACGAGAGAACGACGAGCGTAACGTCGCCCTTGAACGACTCGATGGTCTCCTTGTACGGGAGGTCGGTATTTCCGAGGAGTATACCGGCGGTTGCGACGGCGGCGACCCCCGCCTCAGAGGCGATGGTATCCGCGATACCGAACGCAACTATCGCACCCGCGAGCGTCATCAGGCGAGCGTTCTGGGGCGTCCCACCGGTTGCGAGGTGGACCTGCGTAAGCAGATACCAGAGTACACCGGCGACGACGATACCGACGAGCAGGCCCACGCCGAGACGCATCGCGAACTCGCTGATGTAATCGGAGGGATTGGCTTCCTGAGACGCGAGTAGTTTGAAGATGACGACTGCGAGGATAGCCGCGGTTACGTCGTTGACGATTCCCTCGATCTCCAACGCCGCAGCCACCCGGTTGTGGACCGGCACCACTGAGAGGATGGGGGTGACGACCGTCGGTCCCGTCGCCACGAGGAGCGAACCGATCAACGCCGCTATCGCCCATTCGACGCCCAACAGGAAATGAACCACGACGGTCGTTCCGAGGAAGGCGATCGTTGCACCCACGGTTACCAGTCGGAGCGCGGCAGCGGGCGCCTCGCGAAGCTTCTCGACCGTGAGGTGGAACGCACCCTCAAACACGATGATCGCTACGCTCAAGCCAACGATAGTCGACAGTGCAGGCCCGAACGACTCCCGACTCACGAGTCCGATGCCCTCCGGTCCGACGGCGACGCCTGCGAGAATAAGAAAGAGTACGCTCGGGACGCGGTACCGGTCAGCGAGCACCTGCGCGCTCACGCCAAGTGCGATGATCAGTGCAATGATTAACAGCAGGTTCGACTCACCCCCTACCGCAAGCGGGACCAGAGTACCTTTCGGAATTACGAGCGGGATCACCGTCTCACCCAACCCGTTACACAACGGGCGTTCGAAACTACCGGTCGGGTCCACGGGTGCATCTTAGTGAACGTATTGGTTCCACGCTTATAAATGCCAAATTCCCGGTATCTCATCGGCGTCCGAACTAAATTGATAACCACGTAACACGATGAGCACTGAATGGATGCGCTATGGCTCCTGGGTCTGTGAACAGCAAGAGTACGGAGGCTTCTGCTTACCAGTCCAAAACCCCATAAACGGTCTTCCGTCGCACATCGTTGATCGCAGCGCGTCGCTTGGATACTGTATTTAAAAGCGTCTCACCTCGGTTGTCGATAGTCTCACCGGAGTGAAACTACCGAGAAAGACGTGCAGGTTACCGTTTGAGATTCAGCACTAGGGCGAGAGCCACCGTCGCTAATGCGACGCGATGGCTCTCGCTAGAATTGTCGTCTCCCTCATCCGCTTCGAGCGACTTGTGCCCCCGAACACCGTCTACCGACAGTCATCACGCAGTAACAACGACGGCCGGGATCGAAGCGACCTTCCGATTCAAACACTCCGAACCAGTGACCGCGTCTCAGAATCCAATCGCAACTCCGTCATTAGCCGACAGACACACCACAGCTTGAACTCGAAACATCGTCGGCAGATCAAAACCGATTCGAACACAAGTAACACAAAGACGGCGAATACCGAAGACTACGCGGTTTAAATGAGATATGAATAGAAGCGGCGAATCGAGTTTCCCAGAGGATCTCTCACTCCAGTACTCACCGATACGCAGGTGGGCTTATCGTCCGTGTTCGGGATGGGTACGGGAGGAACCCCACCGCGATGGCCGCTTACAACCCGAGCGACGGAATCGAACCGTCTTCAGAGACCACTCGCTCGGAGATTGAATATGAGTGGAGGCGGCGAATCGAGTTTCCCAGAGGATCTCTCACTCCAGTACTCACCGATACGTAGGCGGGCTTATCAACCGTGTTCGGGATGGG
>NZ_AOIO01000005.1 GCF_000337555.1 Natrialba asiatica DSM 12278
CTACACGTACACACGGTCGCATTTGCACGCCGGTAGACGGCCGGCCTGCATTGACCCTTCCCACTCACGCTTACGCGGAGTGGTGCATCAGTTCTTTGTTGGGATCAAATCGTTGTAGCGTCCATTACTTAAGCGCACGGATTCGCTTTGTCCAAGACAGACGCTCACAGTGAACAACGATCGAATCCATCACAGTAGCGGAATGCTCTTGCGGCGTGGGTTGTGGTAGGGAGAATGGCGCTTCGAAGGCGATTTGAGCGGTTCTCCTGTTTTGATAGGGGTGACAATACAAGTGAAGCGGACCGAGGAATGACATACTCTTACTTCGAAACGACGTCAATAAGGCGAGAGCACTGGTCGCCAATGCGACCGTGGCTCTCGTGGGTATGAGCGTGCGCACGTTTTCACGACGTATTTGATCTCGCTGTAGACAACGTGTTTACAGATAGAGCTGGCAGCGCATAGCGCTCACCTACCGCGATCGGTAGAATAAACACGGATGAGAATCCCCATGGCATAACTCCGAGTCATTCTTCGTCCCCCATCTGTGATAGGGTCTCGATGCGATCTTCAGTTGCTGGGTGCGTTTTGAAGAAGTACCGAAGCCGTTTCTCAATCTTCCAGTGGAGCGGTTCTATACTCCCTTCCGGACCAAGCAGAACCGGTTCTTCCGGTTCCAGCGGTAAAATCGATAACGAGGAGACTGCAGACACAGTTCGGAGGTCGTGATCAGGCGTCGTCGTAATCCCCTGATCTAATCGTTCAAGAGCAGCGGCGAGAGCCGCAGGTGAACCCGTTATTTCGACAGCGGATCGATCTGCGACTTGCTCTCTCACTCTCGAGAGTCTCGCGATAATCATGTTCCCGACGAACCAGACACCAGTCGAAAGAATCGCAAGTGGAACGGTGACTATGATCCAGCCGCCGCTTTTACTGAATTCAATAGCCTGTGATCGAAGACCATCAGCTAAGACAACCGGGACCGAAGCGATCGTCATCACCATTGCATCCCAGTTGTTTACGTGAGCGAGTTCATGTGCGATCACCGATTCGAGTTCTTCAGCGGTGGCAAGCGAATCAAGGGTTCCTTGTGAGAGAACGAGGTGAACAGTTTGTGGGTGAAAACCCACAGCTACGGCTTCGGGTGTATCGCGATCAGAGAGGGCGAGTGTTGGGACGGGGATAGTGAGTTGCGTCGCGACCTTCGTCATCAACTGATGTAATTCTGGAGCGTCCGCGGGACGAACTGGCTCAGCACCGGTTAGGTGTTCGACGGTGGGTTGCTGGACATATTCGAGGTATCCAATGGTCGCGATTACCGCTCCGGTGATGATTGCTGATAGCTGGCTGGCCACTCCGAGACCGAGATAAGCAAACAATCCGTAGAACGTAGCCCAAATGCCGACGAGAAGGGCACCCGTGATGCAGATAAGCGATAGTATAACAACCACCATCTGTAAATAAAGCCGAGCAACGAGAGCGCGCATACTATTGAAAAGGCACTAAAATAATAAAAACGCACGGTTATTTCTACCCTCTTCGAGGGGAGAGAGTGATGCAGTGTGGTCCGTTACTCGATCAATCGGACCGGTGTGAAGAGCGGCTTGCACCCACGTAGCCCAATTCGCAGCGTGCAGAGACCTCCCGGAGTTGCACTCCAGTAGCGCGTACTCCACCGCAGTATCTGTGAAAGCCCAGAGAAAAGCGCGCAACAGTGCAAATGCATCAAAACGCTGCCGTACAATCAACAAACGGCTAGCAGAAGCGAACTGCGAGTCTCACGTGCGATCAAACGGACGGGCCAACCGAACCCGAGTGATTCAAACCGGACAGAGCCCTCAGTGGGTATATGACCGACGATTCACGCGACCATGTAATTCCGGGAAGCGATGAAGAACTCACTACTCCGGACGTCGAGGGATACGACTTCCGCGGCGAGTTCAACTTCGACGAATTGCTGAACTCGTACGCGACGACTGGCTTTCAGGCGACGCACCTCGCGGAGGCGATCGAGATCGCCGAGCAGATGCAGGCGGACGATGCGACGGTGTATCTTACCTTCACGTCGAATATCATCTCCTCGGGACTACGCGAGGTCGTTGCCGCGCTGGTCCGGAAGGGCTACGTCGACGTGATCATCACGACGTCAGGCTCGCTCACCGAGGACGTGATCAAGACGGCAAAGCCGTTCAAGATGGGCGAATGGGATGCGGACGAAGCTGAACTCCGCGAACGCGGGATCAACAGACTCGGAAACATCTTCGTGCCGTCGGACCGGTACGTCTGGCTCGAGGAGTACCTCTATGACTTCTTCGACGACTTCTTTGCGGAGGAAAAGGTCCGAACGCCGACGGCATTTGCCCGGGAGTTAGGGGAGACGTTGGACGACGAGGATTCGGTCCTGAAACAGGCTGCAGACAACGGCGTGCCCGTATACTGTCCTGCGCTAACTGACGCCGAAGTTGGGAACTTCCTGTATTACTACCGACAGGGATACGATTCGGAGGTTGGCATCGAGATTCTGGACGACTACGACTCGCTGATCGAGGACGGGTTGCTCTCGGACACGACGGGGCTCATCGCGGTCGGCGGCGGGGTGCCGAAGCATCACGCGATTATGACGAACCTCTTCCGTGGGGGTGCCGACCACGCGATTTACATTTCGACCGGGATGGAGGGAGACGGATCGCTGTCGGGGGCACCGCCTAACGAGGCGGTTTCCTGGGGGAAGATCAAAGACGAGGAGGAAACGAACTATACGCTCGTCGAAGCCGAGGCGACGCTGGTCTTCCCGCTGCTGGTTGCAGCAGCGTTCGACTAGCGTTTCGGCTTCGAGGGAGTGCTATTGAGAGGGGAATTCAGGCTGGAAATAGCTATGAGCGCCGGATTTTCGGCCGATTGGAAGCGTCCGTAGCGGATACGGGTACTAGCGGGCCGTCTCGAGATCGACGAACGCGTCCATATCCGCTGATAACCACGCCGTGAGTCGCTCAATGTCGGAACACTCTTCGGGGGTAATGGTACACCGGTCCGATTGATTTTCGTATCGAACGACGATCGACTCGAGAGCGGACGAGGATTCCGTCATGGGTTGTTGGTGACTCACGTTATCTTGGCTAACTCACCAACTGTACAAAGCCACTGCTAGTTGTGATATTGAGTGGTACAGAGAGAACTAGAGCGGTGCATACCAACCAATAGCATGCGGCTTCGAGACGAAGCTATCGGGGGCGTCGTTTCCGCCTCCGTCCTCAGTAGTTGGTGTAGCGTCCGGTCAGCACGATTTTCTGATCTCTTGTGCGAGGCCCAGATTTGTTCCGATGATTCCAACTGTTACCGTTGCTGCTCCGAAGCGTACGAAAGTACGGTGTATTATTTGATATTACCCACCATAGAAACCGATACTGATAGGTGGTACCAAAGACATTTTCCAGATCTGCGTCATGAGAGAATCGACGCCGAACGCCCAGCTAGTCCGGTCGGTCGGTAACTACGGTGATAGAGAATCGTGCGGTTGACAAAGGGGACGACCAGTTAGAACGTTCGAGGAGTTGAGTGCTCCTGTTTCGGGTTACGAGAGAGGAGGCGTGATTGATTCGGGGTGACAGCGTGTATTCGTCCCGCAAAGCGGCTTGATGACCGTACACCGTCAGTTACTGCTGAATCCCTGCCCCTACTCCGTGACCCGGGATCGAATGCTGGGAACGGAGAAAGCACTACGTGACTGTCACCGATGGTGTCAGAGCGCCCGTGTGACCGCTTCGTCCCAGCGGTAATGCCCTCGCACGTATAAGGTTCGAGCCGTCGTCGTTCAGCGCGTGAGCAGCGCTGGTCAATACCCGATCGAGTTCGATTCCGTGACGAAGTACTACGGGGATGTCCGCGGTGTGGAAGACCTCACGTTCACCGTCGATCGCGGGGAGATTTTCGGTTTTCTCGGGCCGAACGGGGCGGGGAAGTCAACGGCGATTCGCGTGCTCCTTGGACTGTTAAAGCCCACCGGCGGCGAGGCGTCCCTGCTGGGACGCGACGTTACGGATCGGAACGGACTCCGCGATGCGAAACGGCACCTCGGCTACCTCCCGAGCGACGTTACGTTCTACGGCCGCGTGACCGGCACAGAGGTGCTCGATTACTTCGGCCGGCTTCGCGGTGATGCGCACCGTGAGGAACTCCTCGAACGCTTTCCCGTGCCGCTCGATCGAAACGTGAAGGCCTACTCGAGCGGAAACAGACAAAAGCTCGCCATCGTCGCGGCGTTCATGCACGATCCCGAACTCGCGATCATGGACGAGCCCACATCGGGACTGGACCCGCTCGTCCAGAACGAGTTCTACGAGTTGCTCGAGGAGCGACAAGAAGCGGGGCAGACGGCGTTTTTCTCCTCGCACATCCTAAGCGAGGTTCGTCGCGTTTGCGATCGCATCGGAATCATCAGGAACGGGCGGTTGATAGAACTCGACTCCGTCAAGAATATCCTCGCGGACGGCGGCACGATCGCCACCGTCCGGTTGGCCGAGGAGCCGCCAACCGCGGCGCTCGAATTCCCAGGGGTGGCACACGTCGACCGGCGGGATGGCGAGTACCGGCTCGTTCTCTCACGCGAGTTCGACGCCCTGGTCCACCGATTGAGTGAGTACACCGTGCTCGACCTGGAGGTCCGCGAGGCCGACATCGAGGACGTATTCATGCACTTCTACGGCGGCACGGACGAAGGCGACGACGACAGTACTTCCCTGAAAAACGAGACTGGCACCTGACTCGAACTCGTCCCGTGGTCGGTCCGCTGTCAGCGCCGTCGGAACCACCAGATTCCCACGAGAACGAACACGATCGCGACGGCGATGAACGGAATGAGGGAGTCGGCGTCCGTGGACTCGTCGGTGGCGACGATCGAAACCGGGAGCGAAACCGGGTCCGAACTCGTGCGGTCGCCGTCGTCGGTATCGTACGCGAGCGTCATCGCGACACCGGCGGTCGTTTCGATCGCATCCGGCGACGATTCGAAGGCGAACCGAACCGTTTCCGCGTCGCCCGGCGAGAGCGTTCCAACGTATGCTGTCGGCGACTCGCTAGACAGCGGCGGGCCGGCATCGATCGTGGCGACGACGTCCGACACGGTCTCGGTTCCGTCGTTCGTAATCCGGACTTCGTAGACGCCCTCTCCGTCAACCGGGATGTCACTGCCGACGGGCGTCAGGTCGAAGATCGGTGCCTCCGCAACGGCGATTCCGAGCGTTGAGGGGCCGCCGGTCACGACGCGTTCGTCCTCGTCGGGAGCCGTTTCGTTCGAATCGGCGGTAGTGTCCGCGTCATCGACGGGTTCATCGACGCGGTACTGAACGGACGCAAACAGCGGATACGTTCCTGGATCGGTTGTGAGAGCTGCGACATCGACGTCGACGGTCGCCGTCTCGTCGGACGAGAGGTCTTCGAGGTAAAGCGACTGACTCGACCGGGGCGACGCGAGCGAACCGAAAGACAATGCACCGCTCGACGATTGCAGCGTCACGACGATATCGGTCGCCTGCCGGTCGCCATCGTTCGTTACCTCGAGCGCGATTGTCGTCGCGGTTTCCGCCCGAACGGACTGGTTTTCCGCGACGGCGACGGTGACGTTGGCTTCGGGCCCCTGGACGAGTTGCGGTTCCGCAGCTGGCTGCTCGGTCGGTGACCCCCCGGGTGCGTCTTCGGATGGCGGGAACGTTGCAGACTCGTTTTCAGCCTCGGCCGCTTGGCCGGGCGGGAGCGCACCCACGTCTTCGGTCTGTTCTGGGACCGGCGCGTTGGTATCGGTGTCTGTGACGTGAGGGTCGGTATCGTTTTGTTGGAACTCCGCTTGCAGCGGTGAACTCGCGTTAGCTCCGGGAGCCGCCGTCGTTACGACGGCACCGATCACGGATAGCCCGAGGAATAGGAGAACCCCCACGGTGATAGCCGTCTGCCACCGGTTCCAACCCGGCGTTCCCGCTCGGCCCGTCATGTTCACGCCGGGACGGACGGGAGCGCGATAAAGCACCTCGCACGTTCCACGGACGAACAGCCGATTACTCGACCGTTGTCGTGACAACCGCTCGTTTACCACGAGACGGGGAGTTCGGTCGCAACCCATCTATAAGGCGACGCCCGTCGTCGGGACAGCGCCGGACCGACACTCGATGTTCGAGATCACCTCGTTCGAAGCCGGTCGCCGACTCCGCGGGTCACTGCTACTCGCCGGTGCGTTGGTCGCGTTGATCGTCCTCACCGTCGCGCTCTTTCCATCGATTCAAGAGTCGGGCGCCGATCTCGACGCCTACCTCGAGTCGCTGCCGCCCGAAGCGACGCGCGCGTTCGTCGGAAACGTAACGACGCTGACCACGATCGAGGGCTATCTCGTCTCCCAGCTCTACCAGTTCGGCTGGGTGTTACTGCTTGCGATTTATTACGCGTACGCCGCAGCCTCCACGATTGCCGGAGAAGTAGAGCGCGGAACGGTCGGCGTGACGTTGTCGTTACCGGTGACGCGGACCCGGTTAGTGGTCGGGAAGTTCCTCTCGCTCATCCCCGGCGTCGTCCTCGTGAACGCGATTACGTTCCTCGTGGTCTCCCTCGGCGTCGGACTCGTCGGCGAATCGATCGATGTGGTCAACCTGTTCGCCGTGCACGCATACTCGGTCGCGTACTTGCTCGCCTGCGCCGCCGTCGGTCTCCTCGCTTCCGTTGCGTTCGACTCCGTTCGCCGGGCACAGACTACCGGAGCCGGGTCAGTCTTCGGCCTGTTCTTGCTCGATACGTTCACGTTCGATACCGACTACGAGTGGGTCGGAGACATCGCTCTTTCGCGGTACTTCGATCCCGGTGCAATTCTCGTCGACGGCGACGTATCGTGGGTTGACCTCTCCGTTCTCGTACTCGCCATCGCCGTCCTCGTCGTCGTCAGTAGCGAATACTTCGAGCGGCGTGATCTCTCCGGCTGATCACAGACGGGTATTATATCGATCGGCGGCGTGTAAGCCCCTATGACAGACCGAGTTCTGGTTCCCTACGACGACTCAGCACCGGCGCGGAAGGCGATCGAATACGCGTTCGAAACGTTCCCTGACGCGGCGATCATCGCCCTGTACGTCGTTCCACGACCCGAGGGGTACTGGGCCGCCTTCGAATCGGATACCCAGAAACAACACGACGACGAGAAAGCGCAAGAACGCGGAAACAAAGTCCTCGAAGGTGCACGCGACATCGCCGCCGACTTCGATGGCGAACTCGAGACGACAGTTGAGACGGGAAAGCCGGCACAGGTTATCGAGCAGGAAGCGACAGCGGGTGGATACGAAACCATCGTGATCGGCAGCCACGGTCGAGAAGGGGTCTCGCGGGTATTGCTCGGCAGCGTCGCGGAGAAAGTCGTTCGGCGCTCGCCGGTTCCCGTCGTGATCGTTCGATAACCCGCGTCGAGAGGAAATTCATCTCTCGACAGCGGCGGTACGGCCGTCATATCCGGAAGCGAGTTCGTGATCGAGATCCTGGAGTTCAGGGTCGCCGATGAATGGCTTATGGCGGAGCCAGTAGTAAGAGCAACTATCGATGCACTCGCAAGACGACATCCGTGACCGACTCGAAGAGATGCAACGCGCGATGGAGTCGTGTGACTACTACGACCCGCGGGCCAGCGTGCTTCGCGGACGAATCGAAGCGCTCGAGTGGGTGCTTGCGTCGAGTTCGGTCGACAACGAGGAACCGTCCGAATCGATGCGGGCGGCGGACGATTGAGTACTCGCCGACGACGTATTCGAGTGGTTTCAGATTTCCAACGGGGTGATATCTACAATGGGCTGGAACCCGTAGCCCAGTACCAGTATATGTTTTCGAATCGGCGGGATGCTGGCGAACGACTCGGCGATCGGCTCGCAGCCGAGGGAGTCGACGCCGATATCGTCCTCGGCATCCCACGCGGCGCACTCCCGGTCGCACGACCAGTTGCCGACGCGCTCGACGTACCACTCGATGTCGTTGTCGCATCAAAACTGAGCGCCCCTGGAAATCCCGAACTCGCGCTCGGTGCCGTCGCCAGCGACGGCAGTCTCTGGCTCAACGAGGACCTCGTCGACCAAGTCAACGTCCCACAGGAGTACATCGACGGCCAACGGGATCAGGAAGCCGATGCTGCCCAACAGAAGGCTCACCAGTATCGAGACGATGGACGGTTACCCGACCTGGCTGACAAACGGGTCGTCCTCGTCGACGACGGCGTCGCGACCGGCGCCACCGCAATCGCGTGTCTCAGACAGGTAACCGACGCCGGTGCAGCCGCCGTCATCCTCGCCGTTCCCGTCGGCTCACCGAACTCGATCGCTGAACTCGAAACGGAGGCCGACGAGGTGATCGCTCTCGAGACGCCGAATGATTTCCGAGCAGTCGAACAGTACTACCGTGACTTCGGTCAGGTGAGCGACGAGCAAGCAATGTCGTATCTCGACGATGATACCGACACAGCGTAGGAGAATACACGTTCTCTATCCAAAATTCCCTCACAAACTACTGTATTTTTCCTGATTTTATCCCTGTGTCTCTGATACTATCGGTGACGAACGACCGCCTCGAGCAGTTCGCCTATGCAGCCTCACACGATCTGCAGGAACCGCTTCGCATGGTTACGAGTTATCTCCAACTCCTCGACAATCGCTACGACGACGAACTCGACGAAGACGGGAAAGAGTTCCTCGAGTTCGCCGTCGATGGAGCCGATCGCATGCGAACGATGATCGACGGCCCGCTCGAATACTCCCGCGTCGAAACCCGTGGTAATCCGCTGGAGCCAGTTGAACTCGAGCGGGTCGTCGCGGACGTTCGCGAGGATCTGCACCTCAGTATCGAAGAACAAAACGCCGAACTCACCGTCGGCGAACTGCCGCGTGCTGGGTGATGCGAGCCAGCTCCGGCAGGTCGTGCAGAACGTGCTCTCGAACGCGATTACCTACAGTGAAGAGGAGTCACCACGAATACATATCGACGCGTCGCGGCCAGAGATAGGTTGTGTCGGTCGAGGACGATGGTATCGGAATCGACCCGGAAAACCAGGAGAGGGTGTTTCCGGTCTTCGACCGACTCCACAGTCGCGACGAGTACGAGGGAACGGGAATCGGGCTCGCACTCTGTGAGCGACTCGTCGAGCGCCACGGCGGCAGTATCTGGATCGACTCGGAGCCTGGAAAGGGTGCGACGGTCTCATTTACGCTGCCGGCAGCGAGATCGATCGCTGCTAAACAGCACACTACGGTCCGCCTAGATCCATATTTCCGGTCGCTGGCACCGCGAACGGCGAGAACGGAGAGACAGGGTATCGCGTTCGGGCTATCAGCTAGAGGGACCAAATACCACGAACCGACTCCGGTGATTCCAGTGGCGACTCCGAGAGTTAGACCAGCTCCGAGACGTATTGTGATTCCCAGTCACGGCGATCTTCGAGTTCACGTCGGCCGCGTCGGGTGACGCTGTAGACGTTCGTTCGACGGTCGGCGGTACCCTTTTCGATCAGTCCTTTATCGACGAGCGTGTCGAGATTTGGGTACAGCCGGCCGTGATGGATTTCGCTTTCGTAGTAGTTCTCGAGTTCGTCTTTGATTGCAAGGCCGTGTGGTTCCTCGAGTCCTGCCGCGACGTACAGGAGGTCACGCTGGAAGCCGGTTAAGTCATACATACGATTGAGTATGGAACTAGATATAATAAATATAGGGGAAACGGGACGATGAGAAATAGTGATAGCCGGCCGGGGCTGGCAATGGAATGCAGGGCGCACAGACGCGAATCCAGTAGTCCTATATGACGTATCCAGAAACCAGTAGCCATGCAAGATGCACGCATCCTCGTGACGGGTGGCGGGGGATTTATCGGATCGAATCTCGCGAATACGCTCGCCGAAGAGAACGAGGTTATCGCGCTCGATAACGGCTATCTCGGAACGAGTGACAATCTCGACGAGAGTGTCACGTACATCGAGGCGGACGTACTCGACGAGGATCTGCCGACTGACGTGGACGTCGTGTATCACCTTGCGGCACTCTCGAGTCGGGAACTTCTCGAAGAGAATCCGGTCCACGGGGCCCGAGTCAACGTCGATGGCTTCGTCAACGTCGTCGAACAGGCGATCGCGGACGGTTGTGAGACGATCGTCTACGCCTCGACGTCGTCGATCTACGGCAGTCGAACGACGCCGACACCCGAAGACGCCGATGTCGAAGCGGCGACGGGCTACGACGCATCGATGCTCGGCCGGGAACGTTATGCGGAATACTACAACGACTTCTACGCCGACACAAACCTAACGCTCGCGGGGATGCGATTTTTCTCGGTCTACCAGGGCTACGGCGGTGCAGAATCCCACAAGGGGACGTACGCAAACACGGTCTCGCAGTTTGCCGAAAAAATCGCACAGGACACCCAACCCGTCCTGTGGGGCGATGGAACGCAAACCCGCGATTTCACTCACGTCGACGACATCGTCCGCGGCCTCGAACTCGCTGCCGATCATGAACTCGAGGGCGTCTACAACCTCGGGACCGGCGAGTCCTACTCGTTCAACGAGATGGTTGCACTGATCAACGGCGTGCTTGGAACCGACATCGAACCGGTGTACGAACCGATCCCGCTGACGAACTACGTCCACGATACGCTGGCCGATAGTTCGAAGATTCGCAAGGCAACCGGTTGGGAACCTCGGATCGACTTCGAGGAGGGCGTCGAGCGCGTCTGTCAGCCATACCTCGATAGGGAATAACTCAGTCTCACTGAGAGCAGATAGTACGTCAATTGAGAGAGACGGGTTCGGCCCGATCTGATCCAATCGTCTCTTTGAACGGCTACTCGCCGACGGGATCGGAGTGACGAGTGTCTGTAGAAGTAAAACTGCTCCGTGACTGTAGTGTCGCACAGTATCCGACGCTGACTGATCCAAACGGCTATATTAATTGAACGATTAGTCAATGGTAAGGTGAAATCATGAAAGGATTCAGCGGGAAGACGGCCGTGGTAACGGGTGCCGGATCGGGGATCGGGCGAGCGTCAGCGGAACGATTCGCAGCGGAGGGAGCAAATGTCGTCATCGCAGATATCGCCAAGGAAACCGGCCGCGAAACGGTTGAGGTAATCGAGGACGCCGGCGGCGATGCGACGTTCGTCACGGTGGATGTCTCCGATTTCCAATCGATCGAGCGAATGGTCGAGGTCGCGGTCGACACATACGGAAGTCTCGATTTTGCGCACAATAACGCGGGAATCCTCACGGGATTCAACGAGGTAGCCGACACGGAAGAAGACCAATGGGACAACCTTCTCGGTATTAACCTGAAGGGCGTTTGGGCGTGTATGAAGGCCGAGCTTCCGATCATGGAAGAACAGGGAGGCGGTGCGATCGTCAACACCGCTTCCGAATCCGGGTTAGTGGGGATGGGCGGACTCGCCAGCTATTCGGCGAGTAAACACGGCGTCGTTGGCCTGACCAAATCAGCCGCCCTCGAATACGCGACGAGAGGTGTTCGCGTCAACGCGATAGCGCCTGGCCCGACGAAGACGAACATCCAACGTAATTCACCACGGGGTGAGAACGATCCGACATCGATGCCGTTTGATACGTCGGCGATGACCGATGTTCCGATGGGACGCGTTGCAGAGCCGGAGGAAATGGCCGGCGCGGTCGCGTTCCTCTGTTCTGCCGACGCATCGTTTATTACTGGACAGACACTTCCCGTCGACGGTGGTCAGGCGGCTGATTAAGTACGTCCACTCTGCTCTTTCCAGGCCCCAGTTACTGCGACAATCACCGAAGAGATGGCAGTGACAACGCTATTTTGCAGGTGAAGCATTTCCGCTCACTTCACACGGGAGCGATTCGAGACCGTAAAGACCGCTCAATGGGCGGATATCCGATAGATCCGCATCCAGCCGTTCGAAGCGGTCGAGCAGTTGCTTCAGCGCGACATCCGCTTCCATCCGCGCGAGATGTGCACCTAAACAGAAGTGCACCCCCGTACCGAACGCGATGTGGCGGTTTGGCTTTCGCTCTGGCCTGAACTCTTCGGGGGAATCGAAAGTTTCTGAGTCGCGATTTGCAGCACCTAACCAGAGCGTTACGACGTCTCCAGCCTGGATGTGTCTCCCGTTTAGTTCGACATCCGCTACAGCGATGCGCTTCAACGATTGAATCGGAGATCGGTACCGAAGTACTTCCTCAATAGCCTGGTTATGGTTGATTTCACCTGTGCGAACCGCATCCGTCAGCTCTTGTTCTTCGAGGGACCAGATCGCGTTGGTGAGGAGATTCGTCGTGGTGATATTGCCTGCAAGGAGAAGGAGCATACAGAAGCCAATTTTTTCACCCCTGGATAATCCCTCCGTGTTTGCTGCAAGCGTAATAAGGTCGTCATCGGCACCACCTTGTCGTTCTGCTAATAACTTCGCAAAGTACCCTCCCATCTCTTGTTGGGCCTGGTGCCGTTCCTGTTGGACCCGCTGCATCTCTGCCTGGGTATCGTCTGCAGGTCGCGCAACGAGTGCATCCGACCACTCTTTGAACTGATCGCGACGATCGGCAGGAATTCCAAGTAGTTCGGCGATAACGATGACGGGAAGCGGAGCCGCAAACTCATCGGCGAAATCAAACTGTTCTTCATCCTCGAGGTCATCCAGTAAGTCCTTCGTCAATTCCTTCACTCGAGGTTGGTACTCCCGTATCGATCCCGGCTGGAATCGTTCGTTGACGAACTCTCGGAGTCGGATCTGTTCCGGAGGATCCGTCGTAATCATTGTCTGAAGCATCGGCATACCTTCTTCACGATTGCCTGAGGACTCGCCGTCTTCCAAGGAGCGGTTAGCCGTAAACGCATCGTGATCCTTGAGCACGCGATTGACATCTTCATACCGGAACACGTCCCACGTCTCTCGTCGCTCGTCGAAGCGAACGGGCGCTTCCCGACGCATTTCAGCGTACCACTCGAACGGTGACAGTTGTCCTTCACGGCTCCGGATGGCTTCTGGTGGCTGGCCCAGTCCGACGACTGAATCGGGGGACTGCATGAGCTGATTAATTATTCAATTAATTATAGTCCTTTTGGTTCCTGCACTGTATACGTAACCAAATGAACGTATACTGCAGCTATGAGACACTGGAGACAGTAGGGAGGACGAGCAAATACGAGAGGATAGAAAGTCGGTAGGGGACCCGAGAACGTGAATCGTCGTCGGGATTCTTGCCTATCCCTGACAAGACATATCTGTTATAATTCCATCAACGATCGTTTGCGTTCGGTCTACGGCAGCTTTCTGATTTGTCGTCGCACGTGTGTGGAGCCCTTGTTTGAGGAGCGCGAGGAGATGATCTGCGGTCAGCTCAGGATCCACTGGGCGAAACTGCTCACGTTCGATTCCAGCGCGGATTTTTCGAATGACCGTCTCTCGGAGGCGATCTTCCATCGTTGTCGTTTTTCCGCGGAAGTCACTATCCCACGTCGCGTGTGCCCACAGTTCAACGAAAATCCGCGATATTGCTCTCTCGATATCCGAAGGCGGAGTGAGCATTACCTGCTCGACGTGCGCTGGTTTTGGATGCAGTATTTGGCCGACGAATTCACGAAGATCCGCTTCTGCGTCCGCGATCGGTCGTTCGGCCTGTTGGTCGATGAAGATCTCGACAAAGACATCAAGCATCGAAAGCAACAGATCGTCCTTACTATCGAAATAGTGGTATATAAGTGATGGATTTTGGCCCAGTTCTTCACCGATATCCTTAATGGAAAGATCGGCATAGCCGTGTTCCGCAAGTGCACAAAATGCGGCTTCTCTGATTCGCTGTTCTGTATCCGAACTCATTGTAGATCAGATACGGGCGCGCTGTAATGAGAATTCTGCTCTATTGGAGGGACGGTCTGTGAAAGGGTTATCTTTGACAGCCTCAGGTAGTTGTAACGAAACGGCTGCCCATACATCCAACACTGTTTCTCTCCCACCACGGCGACCTCGGTGATAGAGTTCTACCTCCCGCTTATAGGCTGCTCCTGAGAGACGTGTCTCTGTAACGATGAGCGTCCGGAAGCAGTACAAGATGGCCGAATTCGAGCGTTCACAAACCTATCGGTCAGAGTGCCATCGTCGACTCCGAAATCAGCTATTCTCGAGATTTCGCAACTGCCTTGAGATGGTAGTTTCCCGACCGTCTCTCATTTAAACATGAAACGTTGAACCCGGTCTCCTCGAAGATATCCATTACATCGTCAGCAGATCGGCCATAGTCAGACAAGAGATCCTCGTGAACTTCGACGTAGGCCAATCGAACATTCGGAAGCGTTTCGCGCAGCCCATCAAGCGCATCAGCCTCTGCCCCCTCGATATCCATTGTAAGCACGGTCGGATCAGGTACGTCCGCCGAGCCGGTGATATCGTCTCCGCACTTGATGGGAACCTGTGTCGATCCACCAGAAGAGCTCAGTTTATGGTTCTCACCGGGTTTTGCATCTGCGGGAACCGCGGCAGTCCCCTCCGAAGATCCTAGCGCGGTCGCAATGATTGTCGACTCGTCTTCTAGATCGTTTTGAGAGAGGTTGCGGCTGAGCGCCGAGACATTACTTGGGGCTGGCTCAATAGCAACAGATTCAGCTGCAATCTCGGCAGCGAACGTTGCATAGAGCCCGACATTCGACCCGCAGTCCCAGACAATATCATCGGGACGGAGGCTTCTGATAAAGTCCTCAAGCACCTGCCGCTCGTGCATCTGAGTGCGAGCTCGTCGGTACTCAATGGCTGTCTCGGTCTTGAAATCTATTTGATGCTCACCGACTTCAACAGGAACGGTAGTGTTGAGAGCAGCACCGACGATCCATCTCGCTTGGTCGGATCGGATCAGGGCAAAGTCCCGAATCCCTCGGGATAGTTCAGAGAAGCCACCATCTCTGTACAATTCAGCAGCTCGTGACGTAATGTTTGTGGTTTTTGTCATATGTCCCCCACGGTTTCCGCGAGTGGATCAATTAACAGAAGCCAATTCTCCGTCCTTGTGTCATTTCTATCCCACATCTCCACTTGTTCTTGGTTACTGGTATCTTCCGATCATAGTAGAATGTTCTGGCCATTCTGGAGATCGGGATCTCACCTCGAATTACTCCACACCATTGGGTACCGCCACGTAATCATCGGACTCCTCGAGCAGTACTAGCGTATCGGCGTTGTAAATATTGTATAAAACATATTATGAATAGACATAATAGAGGATACTTATAATCTGAGTGACTCGAGGGAGTCCGCCTGTGAATTCGATATCAGAGCAGTCGTTGTAACACTGCACCATCACAATGAGAGGTATTGGTTATTATATGCCTCTCGTTGTGATCTAGTTTGTACCCTCCATTCAATACCAGATTGAAGCGATAAATCAGCGAGTTCAGTATGCGGACTTACTCCGTGACTCGCGTGGTCCGATGCGCAACCGGTTCGCAACGGGCGCGGGCGCAGGTATCGCCGAAGTCAAGAACGGGATTCGTCCTTGGGCAGAGAGGTTGTCAAGACTGGGACAGGGGAGGTACGGATCACACGCTCGGTAAAACTTCCGAGCAGGTACCGATCCAAACCAGTCCAGCCGTGCGTGCCCATCACGATGAGATCGGTAGACGTTGATTCGGCGTACGAGGTAATCTGGTGGGGAACCGATCCAGCTTTGACCGCCGTGACCAGAGATTCTTCCGAGAGTTTCGTTCGATCCGCAGCGTCCTGTAACACTTCGTGAGCGTTTTCTTTGAGTTCTGCAGAGAGCGGCGTCGATCGTGGGTCGATCGTCTCGGGGAGTTCGTCGACGACGAATAGCAGGTGAAGCATCGAATCGTGTCGAGCCGCAACTGTCGACCCCAGTTTCAACGCCGCTCGAGCGTGGTCGCTGTCGTCGGTTGGGACGAGAACGGAGCGGTACGGGTACGACTGTGTCACGTCTTCGCCTGCACGGACCGTCATTACGGGGACCGCACTCCGGTGAACAACGCGCTCTGTCGTACTACCGAGGATGTATTCCTCGAGTCCGTGTCGACCGTGCGCTCCCATGATAATACAGTCGACGGAGTGAGATTCGGCGTAGGTGAGGATTTGCTCCTGTGGCTCGCCCTGTACAATAGTATCAACGACAGCGACGTTACGTTCATCGGCCGCTGAACGAGCACGATCGACGATTTCTTCGCCTTCGTCCTCGAGAACATCGATATCGCGATCGCCGAACTGGAGGAGGCGAGACTCGTTCGCAGGGACAACGTGGAGAACGTGAACAGTTGCGCCCGTATCGACAGCAATATCGAGGGCCTGTTTCAGTGCTGCCCTTGCGGGGTCGCTTCCATCAACCGGGACGAGAAGGGAGTCGTCCATACTGCCTGTTCGATCCGATTCGGTTTACATTTGCGGGTAATTATACTCCAGTACAGTTTAGCGACTCGGCAAAAATTGAGTCTCGGATGACTGTCCGTCTATCCCTCGTCCAGTAGTGGTAGAATTCGTCTCCGAAGAAATACGATTCCGTCGGCTCGGGTTTTCGAGACGACGTGCACAAACACGCCACCAAAACGAAATCATGGCGATCGAACAAGCCAGCAGTAGACGAGATTCGCGTGGAGTAACACGTTCGTCACAATACCATCCATCGTTGGTACTGCCACTACTTCCGCCAACTGCAATGAGAACAATCGCCTGGGCACAGATAGCACCGTTCCGAGAGACCGTATCCGGAAATCAAAGCCCTTCGTCCGATTATTACTCCCGTTCGAAGAGCGAGCGAGGATACTCGACAGTCGCCAGTGATCGAAGTTACCGTCTCCCACTGCAGCCACTATCCGCTGTTCAATGCTGTGAATCGCCGGAGAACCAGCGATCCTCGAACGCGGTTGGAATCTTGTCCGCAGATGCTTGCACGTCACGATACAGATATTCGAGATTTTCGAGCGTTCGGTGGACGTCGTACTTCCGTACAGCCGCTCTGGTGTCGCGATCCGTTCGAAGCGCTTCCTCAATTGAGTTCGTCATTGCCTCTAGATCGTCGTAGGCGAACCGTTCGCCGTTCTCAGATCCAATCGTCTGATCGAACGGAGCCACGTCCGCTGCAACGACCGGCGTCCCACAGGCATTTGCCTCAAGTGTCGACAGACCGAGCGTATCGGCGGTGGATGCGGTCACGAACGTATCGATTGACGAGTAAAAGACTGGCAACTCCTCGCGCGGGAGAAAGCCTCGAAGTTCGACGTTGTCCGGCGCGTTCCGTTCGAGTCGATCACGGTAGGGACCGTCACCGACGATGACGAACTCGTATTCCGGAAGTTCTTCGGCAGCACGGAGAATCTCGTGGACGTTCTTCTCCATGCTGAGTCGGCCGCTGTAACCGATTACTGTCCGGTCCGGATACCAGTCCTCGTCGGTCGGCTGGAAGAACTCCATGTCGATACCGACCGGGAGCTGGATGTGTTCGACGTCGCGTTCGATACGGCCGGTAGAGGCGGTGATAATATCGAATGACCGGAGAAACGCAGTTTCTAGCGGAACGTATAGTTTCGAGAGGCCAGTCGCAATCGACTCGAACTTGACGTTTTGGTGGAAGTACTCCTCGAGCGGCGTGTGATGAGTGTAAATAGTCGGCAGATCGTGTTTGCGCGCGTAGTAGCGACCGAGAAGACCGATCGACGCTGGACCGTGACAGTGAACGACATCGAGTTCAGGGAGCGTCGACGGGCGTCTGAACAGTGGAATGCGGTAGCCGGCATAGAAGGGGTTCGGCAGTGATGGAACCGGGATTTCGCGATCTCCGGGTTCGTAGTCCCCATCGGGATAGACGACGTAGACCTCGTGCCCCCGCCGTTCTAACTCCTCGCGCCAGAGTTTGATCGTGTACGTTACGCCATCGATTTCGGGGAAGTAACTGTCCGTGAAAAATCCAATTTTCATTCAGGTCACCGTCGAGTATAGTGACTGGTATTGGTTGGCTACCGATTCGAGCGAGAAGTGTTTGCTTCGCTTCGCTGCGTTTGTACCGAGACGTTTGCGAACTGACGGGTCTTCGAGTCGTTGCAGTGCGGCCTCGAACCCTGCAACGCCGGATTCTGAAACCTTGAGGCAGTCCGCGCCGTCTTCGAGCCAGGAGAACGTCTCGATATCTCGGACGAGAAGTGGTTTCCCTGCAGTCATTGCCTCGAGGAGTGCAATACCCTCGTTCTCCTCGTGGGTGGGGAAACAGAAGATATCACCAGCGGCGAACGCGCCGCGAATGTCGTCGATAAAGCCCGTGAACGTACAGTTATCCGGCGAGTTCTCGATCAGTGCCGTCGTCTCACGGCCCTTCAAGGACAGATCGAGCGGCCCGAACCACGCAAAGTCCAGTTCCGGGAGTCGGTGAGCCAACTCGACGAACGTCTCGAGTCCCTTGCGCTTGATGACGTGACCGACGAGGAAGACGACCGGCGGGTCGAGGTCGTAGCGCTCGCGGTACTCCTCGGTCAGCGATTCGAAACCCTCGAGCTTCTCGCGGTCGACGCCGTTCGAGATGATCGTCGTCGGCGCGTCCGTGTAGGTCTCGATGAGTTGCTGGTTGTACGCCGAGGGACAGACCAGCGCATCGGCCAGTCCGTAGGCGCGCTCGAGGTACGGTTTCAGTGGCCTTGCGAGCGCGTTCGTAAAGCGAAAACTATCGCCGAAGTCCTCTGCGGTCACGTGCGTGTTCGCGACGACCGGAATTCCCCGAGAACGGGCCCGTCGTGCGTACCAGGCTGACCGCGGTCCCATGAGGTTGCAGTGAAATACGTCGGCATCGAGCGTCGGAGCCGTTGTATACTGCAAGTCCAATCCGTCCAGCATCTTTCGCTGGTGGACGACGGACTCATGGATCCCGCCGGTGACGTGATCCTCGAACTCGAAGTAGTGGCTGATTTTCATCGTTGGCATCCCCGGTGTGTTTCTGTGTTCCCTTTCCGTTCGGTGTTCGATACCTGTAAACTGAGAGTCGGTATGAGCGACAATCAATTACAGGGCTGAGTCGTCACTCGACTTCGAGCCACGGCACCTCCATGAGCGGCGGGATGTACGTCTCGATGTGGTGCTCCCAGACACCTTGCTCACCGAAGGCTTCGCCGTGGTCGGCTGTAACGACGACGCGACCATCGAGTTCGGAAACCAGGTCGGCGACGGATTCGAGTGCGATTCGGAGGTTTTCCTCGTAAAGTTCCAGTGCGGTTTCGCGGGTGCCGTTCTTGACGAGTTCAGCGGGATCGAGTTCGAGCCAGAGACCCGCCTTCTGTGCGAGTTCGCTGTCCTCGAGTCGGCTCTCGACTTTCGGGCGGATCGTATCGCTGAGCGAGGAGAGCGTGCCGCCATCGGAGACGGTATCGGTTTCGGCTTCGGATTCCTCCTGTCGCCGGATACCTTTCTGAATCTGTTTGAGTTTCTGCCCTTTCCCGCGAGAGAGATAGGGTGCGTGGGGTTGCATATAGNCCACTATATGCAACCCCACGCACCCTATCTCTCTCGCCGGATACCTTTCTGAATCTGTTTGAGTTTCTGCCCTTTCCCGCGAGAGAGATAGGGTGCGTGGGGTTGCATATAGTGGAGTACTGTTCGGTCGGCCTGTTCGACGGTGGACTGGTTGGAATGGAACGCGTCTGCGATGCCCTCCGGTGGGACCGTTCCGAGGTCGTCGTCCCAGCCGGATTTCCAGACGTCGAAGACGGTCTCGATGTGATCGGATGCGGTCCACTCGTAGTCGCAACTGGCCCCCCACTTGAGCTCGTTTAGCGGAATCCCGAGGTCGTTGATGAAGGGATTCCCGGAGAAATACGCGAGGTCGTGCGTTCCGGTGAACGTTCGAGACGCCCATTCCGGCGTTGATGACCCAATACTTCGGCGTTTTTCGAGTGTCCCATCGAGGTACTCATCGTATACCTCGCTGAATACGTCGTACCGACACGCATCCAGCACCAGACAATAGTCCCACTCCGATTCGAGGAAGTGCTGGTCCTGCATCGATTAGGGGCATCTTTCGAGTCGACCTATGTATTCTTATTGGTGTCGAGACAGTCACAGCAGGGATGAAAATAGTGGCGAGTGACGCGAACGCGGGTGTTTCACGGTAACATAGTTCTGCATTTCGACCGGTGGGGGAACAGGACGAGTCGGCAAATACGAGGGCGCTCTTACGGAAGAAGGCGAATAGCTGCGATGAGAAGAATGGAAACAAAGGAGTGAGAAGAGCCCACCGATGGATAACAGTTCTAGCGGAAGAAGAGAAACAAGCCGGAGGGTAAGGATAGCGATCAACAACACAATGATAAGATTAAGGCGGTCGATGACGGGTTTGCTATTTATTAGTGATAAAAAGTGATCGAACAAACAGAGCCGTTCCGGTACGAGTTCAGCGCTACTGGCCGGCGCGTTCCGTCAGCGCCGTTCGCGTAGCGCGACCAGCAATACCGCGATCGGCGCTCGAACGCTACTCGAGATATCCAAGTTCGCGCAAGCGCTCGCGAGTCTCCTCGTCGGCGTCGTCTAGCCCGGCAGTATCGTCATCGGTCTCGCTCGGATCGATCCAGGCGCCGCCGGCAGCCTCCTCGAACCGGGCGAGTGCTCGCTCGGTCGCCGCGACGACTGCGTCCGCCGCCGGGTCGACTGGTGTTTCCTCGACTGGATCCTCGTCGAGTCGGTACCCTTCGTCCGGAATGCGGTCCGCGCGGACGTACTTCGCATCGGTGCTGCGAGCGGCCCGTAGCCGCGAGTAGGCCCGATGGTCGTCGGGGAGTTCGATGCCGGCTTCGCTCGCCTTCTGTTCGAGGTGGTGGGTTTCGATGACCGGCTGTGCGTACTCGACGAACGCGTAATCGTCGTCCCCATCTCGGTCTCGGTCCCGATCCCCATCGGCCGCCGCGTCCGGCTCGTCGGCGGCCGCTTGCTCGCGGACAGCGCGCTGGCCCGGATCCAGCTCCGAATCCGCCACGGTATCGAACGATCGGTACGAACTCGACAGCAGCGACCGCGTCGGGTCGCGGGCGAGCGAGTCGCCGTCGGCAAGGTTGAGAGCCGCGGGATCGACATCGAGCGCATCCAACACCGTCTCGTGAAGATCGAGTAACTCGACGAGTTCGTCCCGTCGATCGGCCGCCAGCTCCGGGTGTTTCACCAGCAGTGGGACGTTGACGAGTTCGTCGTAGAGGGCGAACTCGTGACCGTAGAGGTCGTGTTCGCCGTGGAGTTCGCCGTGGTCGGCACAGACGATGACCGTCGTATCCTCCCACTGGCCGGTCTCGCGGAGCCAGGCGAACAGCCGCCCGAGTTCGGCGTCCATGTGGGCTATCTCGGCGTCGTATAGCCCGCGGATGGCCTCCCACTCCTCATCGTCGATATCTCGCGCGCCCGAGTTGAACTCTTTCGAGTTCTGACAGACGGAATCGGGATCGACGCCGGGAGCGAACTCGGTGCGGTACTCCTCGGGTGGGTAGTACGGCAGATGGGCGTCCATCAGGTTGACGAACGCGAACCAGCCCTGGTCGCTGTTGCTGTCGTCGATAAAGGACTTGGTCCGGTCGATGACCGCGGGCGTCTTCGAGTCGGCACCCTCGCCGCTGGCGAGTTTGGCGTGGGCCATCGCGCCGACTCTGACGAGTTTCGAGGCCAGTTCGCGGAGGTAGTCGTTATCGTTGACGGCCTGCCACGCGCTGGCCAGGGGGCCTGAGAGAACGTCGCCCGGGAGGACTTCGAAAAAGGAATCCTGATCGTCGAATCCGTCAGTGAGCCCAGTGTAAGGGGTGATCCAGGCGTTCGAAGAGTAACACGCCGTATCGTAGCCCGCAGCAGACAAAATCGAGGCGAGCGTCGTTGCGTCTTCGAGATACGGACTGCCCTGGTCTGCGCCGTGCTGGCTCGGGTAGCGGCCAGTAAACAGCGACGCGTGGACCGGCAGCGTCCACGGTGCGGGCGCGATTGCAGACTCGAAGACGGTCGCGTTCTCGGCGAACTGCGACAGCGTCGGTGTCGTCTCCCGCTCGTAACCGTACGCGCCGAGGTGATCCTTCCGGACCGTATCCAGAACGACGAAGAGGACGTTCGAGTGACGAGTCCCGTCCATTACTGAAGACACTCGTCCCAATCCTGATAAAACGATTGAAGCGCCTCTCGTCAGCGGATGGACGAACCAATAGACATCCCTCGGACGAATCAGACGTTTCAAGTTAGCTACCGAGAGAAAGTCAGTATGGACGAGCGAAATCGGCGAGCGTTCTTTCTCGGCGTCGTTGGAACGCTGATCGTGTTTGCCGTCTTGCTCTTCGTCGTCGGAGCAGAGCGCGTCATCGACTCGCTACTATCGGCGGATCCCCTGCTTGTTCTCGCGACGTTCGCGCTTGCAGTGGGGTGGTTAGCCGCCTGGAGTCTCATGCTTCGAACCGTCCTCGGCTCGCTCGGGGTTAAGGTTCCGGTCGTCACGTCGTTCTTCGTCTACGCCGGAGCCGTCTTTGCGAACAACGTTACCCCGTTCGGCCAGGCCGGCGGCGAGCCGATTGCGGCGTTGCTCATCTCGAAGGTCTCCGATTCCGAATACGAGACCGGTCTCGTGAGCATCGCAAGCGTCGACGTACTCAACGTCGTTCCCTCGATTTCATTGATCCTTATCGGCGTCGGCTACTATACGACGACCACGACCACCGATATCGGCGATCAACTCGAGACCGCCGTCGGCTCAGCCGTCGTCCTGATCGGCGGAATCGTCCTCGGTATCGCGATCGTCTGGCGATACAGAGAGCGCATTATCGATCGCCTTCCATCGATCATCGCTCCGTACGCCAGCCGGCTCGGATTTGTTCGCTTCAACGCCGAGCAGTTCGAAGCCGACCTCACCGAACGCATGCGCCGATTCTTCGAAAACGTCGACCGCGTCGCAACCAACCGGTGGCGACTCACCGCCATCGTCGGTCTTTCGCTCACCGGGTGGGTCTTCCAGGCAGTCGCACTGACCGCAGCGTTCGCCGCGCTCGGCTCCAACGCCCCCTTCTCCGTCCTGCTTTTTGTCATCCCGCTTGCCAACTTGGCCGGTGCCGCGCCACTACCGGGCGGACTCGGCGGCATCGAAGCCGCCTTCGTCACGCTTCTCGTTCCCACAACTGGTATCGAGGCACCAATCGTTACCGCGGCCATCCTCATCTTCCGCGGCGCGATCTACTGGATGCCGGTCGTAATCGGCGGCCTCTCGGTTTCAGCGTTCGGCGTTCGCACGCTCCGGTAGCTCTCCGGGTACGGAAAAACACCACGACCCCACAGCCATCACCGCCGTCACACGACTGCCACACAACTCCGGCTCCAAGACGACGGGATCGCCGATCCCCGACAACCGAGACGTTAATCCCCATTCGACCCCCAACTGCTATCACCGAGCCGCTATGTATCGTGGAGGCCACGCCGGATTCAACGCACTGCTATACGCGCCGTTCGTCCCGCTCGTCGCACGAACCTGGTCGCTCGAACTCGCCATTCTGGGTGCGGTCATCGCCGTCGCCGTTGCAAACCTGCCGGACATCGACCAACCCCTCCCCTGGCTCCACCATCGCGGGCCAACGCACACACTCTGGTTTGCCATCCTTATCGGCATCGTCGCCGGAATCGGAACCGCACTCGTCGTCTCCCCCACTCGATCCGTCTTCATGTTCGGCTGCGTCGTCGGCACCGCCGGTATCCTCGCACACCTCGCCGGCGACATCGTCACCCCCATGGGACTCGCCCCGCTTAGCCCACTCACGCGCAAGCGCGTGACACTCAACTGGTTCAAATCGAAAAATAGCTACATCAATCGCGTCGTCCTGCTCGTTGGAACCGCTGCACTGAGTGTATCCCTCGTATTGACGCTCAGTCACTCGTCGTAGCTGTCAGTTACCAGATAACCTGAAAAGACACCACTAAGGCTTACCTACAAGACCACCAACAGCCACCCAATGCAGCCGTATCCCTTGCAACTTGAGAAGACACCAACCTGGCTCGAGTCACTCTTCGCCTCCGATCTCGCGTTCGTCGTCCTGTTTGGCCTCTGTCTCCTCGAAGGCGCAATGCTACTGCGATTCATGCCCAGTGAACTCGTCGTCCCCGCCGCACTCGCCCTGATCGGCTCATCGATCCCCAAGGCCCTCACTATCGTCGGTATCGCAGTCGTCGGCACGACCATCGGCCAATTCTGCCTCTTCATCCTCGCCCGCCACACCGGCCGAGACTACATCGTCCAGAAACGATGGTTTCCGCTCACAGAATCCCGGCTCGACCGCTTCGACGCCTGGTTCGATCGCTGGGGTGCCCTTGCCGTCGCCGGAAGCAATACACTGCTGTTCGTCCGCGGCCTGCTCACCGTTCCCGCCGGCCTCTCCGAAATGGATAGTCGCTCCTTCGTCCTCCTCTCTGCAATCGGCTCGCTGTCGTTCCAGACAATACTCGCCATTCTCTACCTGTTCGGTGGCTACCTTCTCGCACTTTAATACAAACCACTATCGTATTGCGCCCCCATTCCAGCAGCGCCGACGAACCATTCTGGTCCATCGACCCAAACCGGTTCTCTCGTACCGAAGCCTCCAACGCAGTCACGCTGTCCAACCACTAACAGCCAGACTACCCGTGTGAACCGTTCTCAGTAGCGTAAGCAAGGTCAAACGTAACTTCGACGATCGCTAGTCTCCACTAATGGCAGTCGACACACTTCCCCAACAGATAGTCGAACTCGATCCGCCAGATTCCCCGCCGCTACGGATCACTATTCTCTTTCTGTGGTTTGCGGACATGGTCGCTGCAACGCTTTTCTTCGTCGTCCCCTATGCAACCGAACTCAATCCGATTACTGTTCTCTTCTTTAACATCTTCGGATTGGCCGGTGTCCCTCTTGCAGCAGCGCTCTACGCGCTCCTTATCATCTTCATTGGCCACATCCTCTCAGATCCATACGACATCCAGTTCGCCCTCGCCGTCGCCTCCCTCTATACGCTCCTCGTGATCAATAACATCCTCTTGCTTCTCTTGGGCGAACCATTACTGGCCCTTATCACATAGCCACCGTCGGAAACAACGTTCACAACTCGAGATCGCCACCACGACAACTACACTCACAATTCGGGACCGCCACCATAACAACTCTACGGTAGTCTCTGCTCGCTACCCCTATTTCGACAGTGTCTACCGAATACTCACGCAGCAAGTTCGTGCACGAGACTTACGACCACTCGCCTCCAAGTGCCCCCATGGAAACGCCACCTGAACTCGAGGCTGCCGCAGGCGAACAGAATGATATTACGATCACGAACAGACAGTACGACGAAGAACAGATTATTGCCGTCGACTTCGGACCCATTTCCGGCGAACCAACACTCGACATCGTCGGCGAGACGGCTATCGTTGTCGTCGACGGGTCCCAATTCGAGTTCAGCATTCCCGCGGATGCAAACGACGTAATAATCAACGATGGAGTTCTGACGATTACGGCGTAGTTGATCGTGGCCTACCGACACACCGCGTTTCCGGTGGAAGTCGATGTCCGAGCGTTCAAACGGGATAGTGGTTTCCGTTGACTGCCAAGATAGTCCGCAGGGGTTGCTCGGATCGGACCCGATCAGGCACACAGGAATCGTTGCTCGGATCGAGGCCGCTCAGGTACGCTGGGATGGAAGCGGTTACGGTATGTGTGAGGGCAAAACGAACTCACCAGTATTATAGGAGTGTTGCTACCACAAGCACTCAGCCAGGCTGCCTGAGTGATTATATCACACCCGGTAGATATTCGGCCGTGCGGTCGGCATCAAAAACGACAGCACGAGGGGAATCCCTACACACATCTATGATCTACGGGCAGAATGGGTGAGAGGTGATCCATGAATAGGTCATTCGAAGAGTTGTTTATTCGGGAAGTCAGTTAGGTGAGAGATCGTCGAAGAGAGGTTTGACGCGTTCACATCTCCATTGGATAACAAATAGTTTTCATCCAAGTAGTAGCGGAGGTCGCGCTCGATCCGCGGTACCAGTTCGTCTGCATCGATTTCGAAATAGGATAGCGCACACGCCGATCGAATGCCCGGGAGAACACTGCCGCTAGATAACTCAGTCATCTTGGAGATATTCGCCTCGGATTTGAGAACTGAGCGGGCGTTCTCGATCTTGTCCATCGTCCAAAGGGGATGGTCCGGAAAAGTATCGTAGAGTCGGCCCAGCGGATGCAAATTGACGGGTTGGTAGGAGAGTTCCTTTGCCCACCGTTTCTGCGAGTGAGAGTAGACGTGGAAGAGCACTTCATTTCTGAGGAGGTGCCGGTATCGTCGGTTCCGTAGTATGAGTTTAGCCGAGCGTCGGGGAGCCGGCCTGATAAAATGTTTAATCACCCCGTCGCTGTGAACGCGGAGATTCGATCGAAGCCCATCAAGAAACCGCCAAAGATCGTCCTCTATCTCGGATGACTCCGGCACGAGTTCAACTGCAGCCCCCGCAAACAAAATCTGATGGTTCAGCGTCCGGTCAAACGACAGCGAACGGCCGTCGATTTCGATTCGTTCCCACAGACCCACCTGTTCGTTGAACGGATGGATCGAATAGACTTCTTCAGCGGTGCTACTAGCGTCCTGTCGGCCCAGTAGTACCCCTGCCAGAGATAATGCTCGTATCGGTTCAGCCTGACCAACTAAGCCATTACAGGCGTCTTTCTCGTCCGTTTTGCGACAATAGAACGTATACCCATCAGGCCGATTCGAGTTTTGGAGAAGGAAATCAGTTGCGCGATTGGCGGCCCGGTAGTATTTTTCGTCACCTGTGATTTCGTACACCGTGGAAAGGGTCGTCAACCAATGTGCCGTCGTTCTAACCGGAGTTTCAGGCTCATCGTACGCGTAATTCCGTCCTGGTGGGAATGATCCATCATCTCGTTGATAGTGAAGAGCAGAGCGTGCACTCCGTTCTAAGAGTTCGTGGACAGAGATCTCGGGATGATTTGACCGCGACTGTTGCGTCCCCATCTTCTTAGGGGTATACGAGAGTGTCCAATAAGAGTTCTGAGGACGGATGGCCGATTCCGGATCGAATCGCAGACGCTATTTCCTCGCAACGAGCTGCGTCTCTCGCGAGCGGGTCCGGAGCAGTTTAACGGAATACCCGTTGTTGGTAAGCAGGTCGACGATTGGGTCGCTGTCGACGTACCGTTCGTGTACTTCACAGAAGATAGCTCGGCACGATTCCAGTGCAGTTTCGAACCCGCGGAGAACGTCGTATTCGGCCCCCTCAACGTCGATTTTCAGTACCGTTGGTCGAGGGCTGTCTCTTATACACATCTCTGAGCGGGCNCCCCTCAACGTCGATTTTCAGTACCGTTGGTCGAGGGAGATCATGTTCGGTCAAAGCCGAATCACCGGTTGTAACTGGCGCAGAGCAGACCGTATTCGTATCGTCGTGGTCTTTTGTTGTGAACGTCCCCACACCGAGTTCATCGTCGAACCGATCCGGAATACAGAGTTCGGTCGTCCCAGATTCATTGCTCAGTGCCATCTCGAGTACCGTCGCATCGACATCGTTCATGCGACAGTTTTCCACTAGCCGCAACGCAGTCCACGGATGGGGCTCGATGCTGATTACGTCTGAAACACGCTGCCCAACATAACAGGAGTGAGTCCCGATATTCGCACCGATGTCCCAAAAGACGTCCGCCGGCTCCACTTCATCGAGAAGCCGGTGAATGAGGAACGATTCGTTTTGATAGTCTCTAGCCCGAAGATATTCCCGGAACGTCTCTGTATAGAACGTCGCCGAAACGCCGGCAACAGTATTCGTGTGTGTATTACCGGTTAATCGGTGTCTCGTCTGAAGATATCGCCATTCGAGGTGGGTTTGGGCTTCAGACGCGAGTTGATCAACAGCGGTATGCATAGTCTTGGGTACAGAATACCGACGGTTGTGTATCTAACACGACGGCTCTCAGGCGAGAATCCACGCTGAAGGGAGGCAAAAAACATGAGCAAGCATTCGCGCAGTCAGTAGCTGCGTCTAGCCCAACTCGAATCCTCAATGCCGGGTCCGATTACGCCTTCCGTACGGGTGTTTATACGTCTGCCCGGTCAATCTGCCGGTGTCAATGGAGACGGATGAATTACTCACTGTCCTGGAAGACGCCGGGTTATCTCCATACCAGGCAAATGCATACGCCACTCTACTCGAACTAGGCACTACATCTGCAAGTGAACTCGCATCGGCGAGTGACGTTCCTCAACCGCGAATTTATGATGTCCTCCGTGCACTGGACGAGCAGGGATACGTTACAGTCTACGATCAGGATCGGCTGTATGCGCGGGCAAACGATCCACAGAACGCCCTTACTGGAATCAAAACAGCGATCCAGCAGTACAAATCCGCCATCGACGAAATCGAAACCCGATACCAGGAACCCGAAAGACGCGACGGGAACGTCAGCCTCGTCCAGCGGTTTCGAACCGTCTTCGACCACGCGCGTGATGCGATCACAGACGCTCGCGAGCACATTCAGCTAGCCGCGACGCCCAGTCAATTTACCGCTCTTCAACCGCTACTTCGGAACGCCTACGATCGCGGTGTTCACATTCACCTCTCGCTCTACCTGCCAGAGAACGACACTCCCACCGTCGAAGAAGCCGAGTTCGAAGGCGTCTGTACCGAAGCCCGCCATCGTGAACTCTCAGGGCCGTTTCTCTTATTAGTTGATCGAGAGCGGGTGTGCTATGCGACGCCGAATCGACTCCCGCAAGAATACGGTGTTCTCATCGATGACTACACGACTGCATATGTCTTCCATTGGTACTACTTGACACGTCTCTGGGAAGTATACGAACCGATCTATACCGATCGGAAGGACAATCCCCCGTACTCGTTCGTCGAAATCACCGAATGCATTCGTGCTATCGAACCACTCATCGAAGCGGAACAGAGAGTAACGGGTCAGATCACTGGGGAATACACTACTACTGGACGGGAGTGCCAACTTACTGGCCAATTCGTTGCCGTCAATTATACCGGATCTCAATCAGAGACGGAGGGCACATCACTCCTGAAACTCGCTGCTGAAGCTCAGATTCGGTTTGAGACGGCTGAAACAGTCTATACTGTTGGCGGGCGCGGTGCACATATCGAGGATATCGCTGCCAAACGCTTCACGATCGATCAGGTTGAGACTGAGGCCAGCGGTTCGTAAGTACTGAGACGATTCGTAAGAACGGCACACGAGTTCGCCGTGGGGTCAGGCGGTTGTTTCGCTGTCGCGGGAAGTGTGGGTAATTGTCGGGACGATCCCGGAGAACACGACGATGAGAACTGCTAAACCGAGGGCGGGGACGAACGCCGTGCGCAATGACGTCGTCTCTGCAATGAGACCAATTGCGACCGGACCGACGGCGAATCCGGCATAGCCTGCGGTCGAGACCGCAGCGATTGCCGGTTCCGTCGGAGAATCGGGATCGAAATTACCGGCGAGGCTCAACGCGACCGGCATAATGCCGGCTAAACCGAGTCCGAGGATACCGAAGCCGATCAGTGAGAGGACAGGTTGGGCAAGGAGCGTGACTGCAACACCGGTAGCGGCGACGGCTGCAGTGAGGCGAATGAATTGTGTTGGACCGACCCAGTCGACGATCCAATCGGCGAGAAATCGTCCAACCATCATCGTAAGAGAGAACGCTGCAAAGCCGAGCGCAGCGATCGTTGCGGAAGCATGCGCGCTGGTTTCGAGGAAGACAGCACTCCAGTCGTTACCGACACCCTCGATGAACAGGGCACAGAAGCCGATAGCGCAAAAGCCGATGAGTTTCCGGGATGGCAGTGTGACTGTTGGCCCAGTATCTGTGTCAGGATCCTTTGGGTATAGCCACAGGGTTGCTACAACTCCAATAGTGAGGAACGAAGCCCCTACGAGCACGAAATGAGTCTTGACGGAGAGATCCAAGCTCGTCGCGACCGCACCGAGTCCTGCGCCGACCAGCCCACCACCGCTGAATAGTGCGTGGAAGCTACCCATGATCTGCCCTGAATATGACTGTTCAATTCGGACGCCCTGAGCGTTCGCTGCGACATCGATCAATCCCTTTCCAAAGCCGAAGACGATGAGAACGCCGACGAGCATGGCGAGCCCATCAGCGAGCGCAATAACCACGAGCGTAAGGCTATAGACAGCGAGCCCACCTCTGATTACGTGTTGCCCACCATAGTGTGAGACGAGAATACCGCTTGTTATCAGTCCAATTATGCTTCCGATTGCAAGTCCAAGCAGTGCGATTCCGATATCTCCTTCCGAGAGGGAAAGTGCAGAACTCACGGCAGGAATACGGACTGCCCAGGTTGCGAAAACCGCTCCGAGGATACCGAAGATAATTGAATTCGCAAGGCGAGCTCGGCGAGGAGAAGATTCTTCTTTTGGCGTAGTGAGAGCCCCTACTACCGAGTTAGAACTGTTTTTTCGAGAAGCCATCAGTCACTGGTCAGGAATACACGCCAATAAGACTTGTCAATATTAGTAACAACACCCGTTGTTAAACGCGTCGTCCCTAACTCTATTACCGTAATCGTTTGCCAAGGCGATGATGAGCCTTAATGCGGTCATCGAAGTCATAAATACCATATGAGGGCTCGCGAAGATCACGTGTGAGTAATAAATAGCGGAATCAACGGAACTCTCAACAACCAATATGTCTCCAGAAATCAGTTTCCCCCGCTTCTTGCTGGCTTCCCATCTCTACAGGAGGTTCAAGGCGAGTGCCTCGGGGTCGTTCGAGAGAGCACTGCTCTCCCGTGATGACGAGACACCGAAGGCGACTCGAACCACTTGACCCAAGGTGATTCACTAATCAGAGTTGATAGTTACTACTCGGCGACAACAACTCTCAGATGGGACCATTGCGACAACACACCGGATTTCCGGTGGAATCCCACCGAGCTCTAACCACCCCAGATTAGACTCGACTCGAACGAAGATCCGGTTTCAAGTGGTTCGTGGCACAGCAGAAATAGACGAGTTCAGAAAAAGAAAGAACACTGCAAGATCAGAAGAGAACCCTGGAGAAAGTCGACGACACAGTGGTTGGCCGCAATTTTCACCGGAAACCAGGTGTCCAAAGAGGTCATGATGGGACATTCAGCAATCGACAAGTGAAACGGTTCAAAAGAGGAGTTACTGCTAAGCGGTCAAAAAAGAGGATACCGGAAGACTGCGTGATCTATCGTAGAAACTGGATAACAGGAACTGAGCATCCGACTATCAGCAAGTCCCCTAGGCAGTGGAGTTCCGAGACGCACACACCGTGTTTCCGGTGAAATGCAAGAATAGAGTGGAGTGACTGTTGTTCTGGCCGGCAATCTGAGCAGAACTCTTCCGAAGCGAGATGTTCGACCGGCTACTGAACTCTCAAGGGAAGTTTCTGCTACCTCTGCAGACACACACCGGGTTTCCGGTGAAAGAGGAATCCAGAACGGGGAGGGAACTAGAAGTATTCTCTCATTAAAACAGATGGTTTTATATACAACACCTGAGTAAAGTCCATTGATTCAGTCGCAAATCATAAAGAAGACATCGTCGCCGAAAGGAAAACTTTTCCAGTCGAAAATGCTACTTTATCCGTTCTGATGTCGACTCTTTCCGTTCGGCGTTCCGTACCGAACTCTCCTGATAACTGAATTCCCTCTTACTACCCTTCGAGTTAGACCTCTCTTCGCCGTTGAAAAGCCTCTTCTCTCTCTGTTCCCTGTTTCGGCGTCTTTCATTACTTCGTCTCTGTTTGTGGCTCCGTTGTTCGGGAACTATTGATTTCGAATTCATCTCACCCCTATTTCATCTGGACCACTCTGCACCATTACACCTATTTCACCGGAAACCCGGTGTGTGTGTGTCTCCGGGAAAACCCTCTTTTTTGTCTTTGCCCGTCTCTCTGCATATCGACCGCTCTCCACACCAGTGACGAAACGTTCAAGATGTTTCACCGGAAACACGGTGTCCAAGGTATGTCTGATTCCGACGATCTCTTTATTCGGGAGGATCCAATCTTCGTCAACAAGGAACTCCTCGAAATTAGCCACCTCCCGGATGAAGGCCGGATCGTCGGACGTGATGAAGAAATCGGTCAGCTTGCAAATGCGGTCAATCCTGCGATTTTCGGTCAGAGTCCAAGTAATGTGCTGATATACGGCAAGACCGGAACCGGAAAGTCGCTCTGTGCTAAGTACGTTTCTCGACGACTCGTTGGAACGGCCGAAGAGGAAGGAGTCGATGCCGTCTTCGCCTACGTTGATTGTGCACAGGATACAACTGAAACGCAGGCTGTTCAGACGATCGCGAGTTCAGTTAACACTGAGGAGACGGAGATCTACATTCCGGACAAAGGAATCAGTACGGCGACATACTATAAGCGACTCTGGCGAATTCTCGATCAGGAATACGATGTCACGCTGATAATCTTAGACGAGATTGACAAACTCGAGGACGACGCGATTCTTATGCAACTTTCGCGCGCGGGCGAGGCGGGAAAGGTAACCGATTGCAAGATCGGCGTTATGGGCATCAGTAACAAGATCAAGTACAAAGATCGGATGGACGAACGGGTCAAGTCGAGTCTCTGTGAGCGCGAGTTCGTCTTTCCGCCGTACAATGCAGGGCAACTCAACGAAATCATGGCTGCACGAAACGATGCGTTCCGGAATGGAGTACTCGAGGATGCAGTTATTCCGCGTGCAGCGGCGCTCGCAGCTCGAGAGCACGGTGATGCGCGAAAGGCAATCGACATTCTTCGATATGCCGGGGAGATCGCACAGGCCAAGGGAGCGGAGACCGTTCGAGAAGAGTTCGTCGTGCAAGCGCGCGAGCGCGCGGAAGTCGATCGGTTCCGTGAACTCATTCGTGGGTCGACGCCGCATTCTCGATACGTGCTCCAAGCATTGACAGTGCTGTCCCTTGAGCACAACCCCGAGGGTGCATACAGTGATGCGGCGGATGAGACCGATGGTTTTCGAACCACACACGTGTACGATGTGTATGAGCAAATCTGTCGGCAGGAGGGAGCGGATACGCTCTCGCTTCGTCGCGTTCGAGATCTGTTGAAAGAACACGCGTTTCTGGACATCCTCGAACAATCCAGGCATAGCGGCGGGAGTGCCGAGGGGAGCTATACAGAACACACGCTCCTGGAGGACCCGGAAGTCGTCCGCGATGTCCTTGCTGAGACGGTGTCGTAAGGCAGCGTACGTAGGGTGGTATCTACTGGGACCGTTACCGTTACTCTCTATTGTTCGTCACTCGGAAGTTCAGTTCGTTCGCCGATGGTGAACTTACAATTCACCGGAAACCCGGTGTGATCAGTCCCCATGGGTGCAGGCATCCCCGTTCAGTCGGCGTATTCTCCCCTCCTCATTTCACCGGAAACACGGTGTGTTAGCTCGCGCGCAAAAGAAATCCACTTACTGGGTGCAGTCCCGCTATTCACCGGAAACCCGGTGTCCCCATCTCTTCTCAGCGTGAACTCGGGGAGGACGATTCTTCACTCTCCCTCTTTTGCAACGCGAGGAAAGTCGTTCGCGAACGCCGAGGAGACTCGGTAAGATGTGAAACGGACGGTGATATACTCGCCGCTATCCGCGTAGCCGAATCGATCCTAAGCGCGAAGCATTACGAAATAACTCGCAAGTGTGAGTACTCCCAATGAAAGCGCACCGTAGCGAATTCAGTAGAGAGCAGCGAGCTATCCGTAGGCCGCGTGCATATGTGATTTCGTATGTAATTTCCAACTGGGGTGAAGATGGTATGAGCTCTTCGTTATCACCAGTACACGCTGCATCTCTCCGCTCATCGATACTATCTGTCCTCTTTGAGAGTGACTCTATTAGACACGGGTGGGACTCACTCTCTTTGAGGACCCAGTTCGTAGGCCTTAAGTATGAACCGGGGTCTACAAAATAACAGAAGGAGATGAGGACTGCACCCCTCTGGTCCGCCAGAAGATGTGGTCTGATGTGAGCCTTGGTAGTTCGGTGACGCCCGATCGGTTCACGATCGCGGCCGCTCACCGAACGTGGACCCATTTAGTGTGAGTGCA
>NZ_AOIO01000006.1 GCF_000337555.1 Natrialba asiatica DSM 12278
ACGTATCGGTGAGTACTGGAGTGAGAGATCCTCTGGGAAACTCGATTCGCCGCCTCCACTCATACTTCCACTCAATAGCCCCACACAGCCGCTGCTGTGTGGGGCATTTTATATTTCGTAATTGTACAGCGTCGTAAACACACCTTTACAAACACGATTAAGAATAAACTCCTCCAACGTTTCAGAGGTTGTCTATTGGTGATAGAACTAATATTTGATTATTGGTTAGACGAATGAATCGGTTGTCAATGATTTCTTCAGCTTCCTCCTATTCATAGCAGCTTGGAGACTAATAGACAATACCTGCTATTTTATAACTTGAATCCAGATTTTCACCCTATGTATGGTGTTGTCTAGTTGGTGTAAGAGCAGTAATATCCGACGCCAAATAAACTTTCCTTTAGTTTCATCCGAGGTGACATTCGATAGTGAATGGTCGAGTTCAAAAATCGTCCGGACTACAAGAACCGGACCGTCCGATTTTGGGAGATCGCCATTGAGTGTAGCTCGGAGGAACGTTTCGATCGAAGAAATAATTCGACTCCATAATAGAAGAAACGTAGTAGGGATTAGAACAAAGACAACTGTGCTTACGGGTGTACAGCTGTAATCCCTGGCCGAATACGCCGAACGTTTCGAACTGAGAAACGCGGACACGAAACCAGGATCCTGAACGAGCGGGTAATGTATTCGTTGTTGCTGAGTGGCACTGACGGATGGCATATCGTCCATTATACCAATACCCGATGGGCATCGTATGAGAGGCGTCCGTTGCGAGGTGACATGGATTCTCACAGTGATCCGTGAGCATCGCGTTCATGGTGTAATTCCTTACGAATACCGCTAAGCTGTGTGGTGTGACGATTTGAGTGCGTTAAGCGGCGATACATAGCGTGTATCCAAAGAGTAACATATAACGAGTTATTCTGTGAGCTAGATGCGTGAACAAGGCACAAGCTACTTCGGTGTCCGTGATATCGACCATGTTGAGTCCGATCTCGACCGATTCCACGAACGCGGGTTAAACGCTGTGTTGCACACCTTTAGCGAGCGCGATCGCGAGTATTATATGGAGACGATGGCCGACATAGTATCGGCGAGTCACGATCGAGATATGCGGGTATACGTCAATCCGTGGGCTGTTGGACGTGTTTTCGGTGGTGAGGCACTCTCCGAGTTCATCGGACGACATCCGGAGAGTTGTCAGGTTCTTTCGACGGGGGAGCGGATCCCGGCGGCGTGTTTTAACGACGCGAGGTTTCGGACGTATATGCGCGAGTGGGCGACGGATGCGGCTGAGATCGGGGCTGACGTGCTCTTCTGGGATGAACCGCACTGGTACATTCCGGAATGGTTCGACGACGAACTTCCCGAAGGTGCCTGGACCTGTCGGTGTGAGTCCTGCCAAGAATTGTATGAAGACGACTATGGTGAGGAAATGCCGGCGGCCAGGACGGACCGGATCGACGAGTTCCGTGAACAATCGTTGCTGTCGTTTCTCGAGGATATGATGAGTCACACGAGGAATCGTGGTTGTCAGAACGCGGTCTGTTTGTTACCGAGCAAGGATGCCGAACACGGTCTCAGTGAGTGGAAGGACCTCGCGTCGTCCGAGTTCCTCGATATACTCGCTACTGACCCATACTGGGGCGTGCACGGGGAGGAGAGCGAGGCGTTCGTCTCGTCGTTTACCGGTACCGTCGTCTCGTTAGCAGCGGAGTACGATCTCGACAGTCAGATCTGGATTCAGGGGTTCCGACTGAGTGGAGACGAAGCGACAATCGCAGATGTGAGGGCAGCGACCCGTGCGGCGGTTGACGGCGGTGTGGATAGCGTCTTTCTGTGGGGATACGACGGTTGTCGGTCGATTTCGAGCATCGCCTGTGCCGAACCGGAAGCAGTGTGGAACGCGTATCTCGATGAGTTACCGGTGGTGTAGTCTTACACGACTTCCCGTCATCGATGTATGCTCGAGTGTCCGAGAGTATGAGAACCGTCTGTATCCGTCTCAGACGTTTTGTTCCGCGGCTTCGGATATCAGCGTGACTATGCGGTATTTCGCGGCCAAAATTCGTAGAGAGGCGTTCATTGAGCCGTTTCGGCACGGCACTTCCGGACCGAACTAGCTGGTGCTAGTCAAGAGAAGGGGATCGAGTGTCAGGTCGGCCCGCCCTCGAAGTCAGCGTAGATTTCCGAGAATTCTCCGCCGGGATCGTTGTAGAGTGCCCAGTAGGACAGGTGTCCCATGCCCCGTTCGTTGGCGAAGGCGACGATATCGGCGGCAACGTCGGTTGTAATCGAACCC
>NZ_AOIO01000007.1 GCF_000337555.1 Natrialba asiatica DSM 12278
CAGAGATGTGTATAAGAGACAGGATTCATACCCATCGTCATGATGTTCACGTATGCGAGGTCGACGCCTTTCGCTGCGGCGTCTTCGACCCAGGTTCTGGCCTGGGCGTGTTCGGAGTTTGCGATTCCGTTTTCGGTAGCCGGGACCGTGTAACCGACCGTAACGTCCGGCCGCTCGGCTTGTAACATCGCGAGCGCCTCGTTTCGCAACTCGTAGATCGTCCGATCACGGCGGTGGGCGTTCTCGTCGTCGATATCGAGGTGTGTCACGCCGAGGGTGTCGAGGAGTTCGGCATAGGCATCCTTGAGTTCAGTTGCGCTTTCGGCGTCGCGGGCAACGACGCGGCCCTGCCAGCCGCCAATCGCGACGCCGACCTCGATACCTTCGTTCTGGAGCGTCTGGATTTCATCGAGATACGTCTCGAGCGGCTCGTCGTCACAGGGTGGCTGATTACAGCCGGCTAACCAGCCTGGCGTTACGCCGCCGCCGTCGGTTCCGTCGCCGACGAACGACAGGACGACCCGATCCGTATTCGCGTTCAACGTATCGCCGACGATATCTTCCCAGGTACCCTGATACGGGGCGAACCATTGGTCGGATGCTGGCGGTGCGGTGTCGCCAACGGATACGATCGTTCTGGCAGTATCGGTTTCACCGTCGGTGTCGGTGACGGTTAGTTCGACGTCGTACCTGTCGCTCTCGCCGTACGTGTGGGTGACAATCGGGCCTGTGGCTCCGGTTTCGTCGCCGAAACTCCAGTCGTAGGTGGCGATTTCGCCGGTGGAGTCAGTGCCGTCGAACTCGATTTCCTGCCTTGGTTCAGGGTTCGTCGTACTCGTGGTAATTGAGGCGCTCGGACCAGGGTCGGCAGGACCGATTTCGTTCCACGGCCCCCACTCACCGCCCTCGCCAGGTTCGTCGCCGCGGGTCCACCACTTCGCCTCCCAGACGACGCCATCGTGGCGCACTCGGTCGCCCTCTGTATAGGCGGTTTCGGGATTCCACGCTGGATACTCCTGTGCTGAGACGGAAGTACCCAGTCCGACGCCGGCGGCGAGTGCTGACAGTGTCGATGCGTTCCGTAGTACGTCTCGTCGTGTTCGTTTCATTGGTTTGCCTCTTAGATCGTCTCGAGAATCGTATCCAGTAGCGATTCGTTCCAGTCCTGGGAGAGTTCCCAGAACATCACACCCTGCATGCCACGTTCCTTGGCGAACTCGACTTTTTCGGCGATAGACTGCTCGTCGTCGTAGCCGATGAGCGTTTCCTCGTCTTCGTTGACGAGATACGGTACTGCGCCGAGATCGTGACGGTGTTTTTCCCAGCCCTCGACTCCCTCGTAGTTGGCTTCGAGATCACCGAAGTCGAACGCGCCGGTCGGATCCGCTCCGTCCGCAAGCAGGTGATGCCAGGTTCCTTCCGGGAGCGCATCGGGTCCGAACCCGATTCCGTCGTACGGCTCGGTGGCGTTGTTGAATCCGCGCCCGTAGAAGGGCATTCCGAGGACGAGTTCGTCGTACGCGGCGGGTTCGGCGGGTGGATACTCCCACTGTCCGGGCCAGTATCCCTCCTCGCTGTGGGTGCCCGCCCAGAGTTCGTCGACGGCGTACTCGACGTAGTACTGGTCGTGGTGATCCTCGCCGTAGTCGCTCGTCCCGAGTGGATGATCGGTGCCGTAAATGGGCGCGTTCAGTCCAGCCGTGTCGTGCCAGGAGCCGGTGAAGTCGTAGGCCATGACCATCGCGTAGTCACAGACATCGCCGATCTCGCCGTGTCGAAGGCCGCCGGCGTTCCAGTCGGAGCCGCCGTTGGCGACCGAGAGGTAGTAGTGCTGGCCGTCCTCGTCGCCTGCGGTATCGAGTTCAGCTCGAAGGGCTTCGAGCAATCGGACGTGGTTGTCGTAGTCGTCGGCGTTGCCACACTGGCACTGGCCCTGTTCGGGACCGGGGTGCTCCCAATCGATGTCGATCCCGTCGAAGTTGTACTCGCGTAGCAACGCGACGCAGTTTTCGGCGAACGTCTGTCGGAGAGCCGGGTCGGCGGCGACGACGTGGAAGTTGTCCGAGAGCGTCCAGCCGCCGACCGAGAGGTGGAGCCGACAGTCGATGTCGCCCGCCAGGTCCGCAAACTCCGCTAAGTTCTCCTCGTGTGACTGGCGGGGGATATCGAACTCGGTTTCGTCGTCTTCGGGCGGGAAGACGTTGCCCTCCTCGTCGAGGCCGATGAACGCGTAGAGTACGTCCGTCACCTTCTCGAAGGGGATGTCACTGGGGTAGTAGTCCTGTTCGTCGTTCGCCTTCCAACCGGGATAATAGCCGATGACCTTGAACTCGTCGCCCGGACCGTCGATCTCGTCTTCGACGGTGAGTTCGACGAGCGCCGTGTCGGTTTCCCCATCGGCATCGGTGACGGTGAGTTCGACGGCGTACTCACCCGGCTCTTCGTACGTGTGAGTGACAACCTGGCCGGTATCTTCGGTTCCATCGCCGAGATCCCAGTCGTAGGTGGCGATCTCGCCGGTGGAGTCGCTGCCGTCGAACTCGACGTCGTCGCCGACTTCGATGCGGGTCGCGCTCGCGATAAGCTGCGCCCGCAGCCCCGGTTCGGGTTCCTCGCCGGGTTCGACCTGCTCCCAGGGTCCCCATTCGCCCGTTCCGGGTTCGTCGCCACGGGTCCACCAGTTCGCTTCCCAGATGGTACCATCGTGAACGACGCGGTCGCCGTCCGTATAGACCGCGTCGGGATCCCAGGCTGGATAGTCCCCGTCCTGGGCCGCTACTGAACTCGTGGCCAGCCCGGTAAACAGGACGGGCGCTGTCGATACGTTTCGGAGTACGTCGCGTCGTGATCGGTTTCGTTTCATGCGTGCGTGATCGCTCGTTTGTGGGTATGAGTCGATGGGGACGGTCTGCGGTCGTTCTGCGCACTGTTCGCCGTCCGTACTGAGTTCTGCACTGTGCGTCTGCGCGTGCGTGCTGCACTCGTTCCCTGTAGCCGTCGGCCTGTTGTGTGTTGTCCGTCTGTGTATCTGTATATGTGTGTGCATGTGTGTCGTCCACGCCGTCATCGCAGTTCGGGCCGCCGGTCGCCATCAGCCGTTGAGCGTCTGCCAGAGCGTTCCGATGAGGGCTCCGCCGTACGTGTCTCCACCGATTGCCCATAGCATGGTACCGCCGTAGGGCGAGTCGCGAAGCCAGTCCATCTTCGCCGCCATCGACTGCTCGGTATCGTGGGAGATCATGAGCCGTTCGTCGGCGTTGAAACTCCAGGCCGTGACCGCGTCCTCGTCGAAGTACGTCTCCCAGCCGGGACCGTCGAGATCGACCGGGTTACTGCCCTCGCGGCCGTCGCTTTCGAGGTCGAACCACTCCCAGACGCCCGCATAGCTGGTTCCCTGTGACGGATCCCAGCTGGGATAGGAGCCCTCACCGCTCGCATCTCGGCCGGTCCCCTCGTACGGCTGGAACAGGCCGTCGTCCTCGCCGGTCCCGATTCCGTCCGCGGGCGGCTGCACGTCCGTCCAGCTCCGCCCGTAGAACGGCACGGCCATATTGAGTTGGTCGGGGTCCCAGCCCTGATTCGCCCAGTACTGGAGCGCGTATTCGGCGTTCCAGACGTCTGCGTCCTCGAACGTGTCGTCCGAGTTCTCCATTAGCGGCGCGTGGTGGCCCGTCGTGTCGCTCCAGATACCCCGATAATCGAACGTCATCACCTGGACGAAATCGAGGATATTCGAGAGTTCGTCGTGCTCGAGGCCGTCGTTCCCGTCGGCGGTTCCCTCGACGATCTCGGGATTTGCACTCACGGCCGCAGTGAGTTCGTACGGCTCGTCTCTCTCCGGATCGTTCGTCGCGGCGGTATCGAGGTGGTCGCGAACTTCCTGACAGAGGAGCGTAAAGCGCTCCTGGTCGCCGTCGCGAACGACGTTGTCCATATCGCAGACGGGATCGTCTCCGGTGCAGCCGCCGCCACCGGGAAACTCCCAGTCGATATCGATACCGTCGAGGTTCGCCAGTTGGACGAGATCGACGCAGTCGCTGGCGAACCGTTCTCGGTTCTCCTGCGTCAACGCGGCGTCGGAGAAGTACTCCGAGTCGCCCCAGCCACCGATCGAGAGGACGAACTTCGTATCGTCCCGTTCGGCGGCATATTCCGCGAACGTCTTGCCGCGGTCCGGCCCTTGCCAGTCTTCCTCGGCGTAGAATACTTGCTGGCCGTGACTATCACCGACGAGTTCGACGGAGCCGTCTTCCGCGGGGCGAGCGAAGGCGTACTGGACGTGTGTGACCTGCTCGAACGGGATGTCTCCCGGGACGAAGTCACGGTCGTACTGTGCCCACTGGCGGTAGTAGGCGACGACGCGTTTCTCGTCCGACGAGCTCCGACCGGCAGTGACCTGGATCGACGTACTGGCGGTTTCGCCGGCACCGTTTTCGACGGTCAGCGTAACGTCGTACTGTCCCGCATCGAACGCGTGGGTGACAGTCTCGCCGGTTGCGCTCGTTCCATCGCCAAAGTCCCACTCGTAGTCTTCGATGTCGCCCGTCGAGTCGCCGGCGTTGAACTCGATCGTTTCGCCGGGATCGGGGAACTGCGTGCTAACCGAGAGACGGGCCACTACGCCGTCGTCGCCGTCATCGCCGTCGTCATCGTCGTGCTCTTCGATCTCCTCCCAGGGACCCCAGTCGCTCGTCCCAGGTTCGTCGCCCTGCGTCCACCACTGTGCCTCCCAGACGTAGCCAGCGTGGATAACGCGGTCACCGTCGGTATAGACCGTCTCCGGGTCCCAGCTGGGATATTCCTGCGCCTGTGCTGCTGTCAGCGTGCTCGTCCCGAGTCCGGCGAGGACGGTCGAGAGTGTCGTTGCGTTCCGTAGTACGTGTCGACGTGTTCGTTTCATAGTTGCTAGCCTTCGCTGTTGGCGTCGTCGCGTCCGATGGCTGCTCGTCTACAGCCACTCCAATACTACATTTCAGAGTATAAAATAGTATTGTAATATATAATATAGGATGTTGAACTAGCGGAAAAGGGTATGAGACAATCGAGTGCTATCGAGACACCGGTCTGCAGGGCGTTCCGGATGTCCGTGCTGTCTACGCCGTCTCGGCGTACCGACTCGCCTCGGAAACTCGCGTTGATTCGATCGGCTCGTCGCTGTGTTTGATCGCCGTCCCGGTCTCGGCATCGAACAGGTGCAGCTTTGCTTCCGGGACGTACAGCCAGACTGACTCCCCGTCTGTCAGCCCCAGATGACCACCGGCCGTCACCGTGACTGATTCACCGCCGATATCGAGATAGACGTTCGTCACGTCTCCCATCGGTTCCGTTACTGTGACGGTCGCCTCGACTAACCGCTCGGGCTCTGGATGTTCGTCCGGCGTCGTCGTCAGCGACCCGTGTTCCGGTCTGATCCCCATGACGAGTTCAGTAGCGTCGAGATCGGCACCGATCGAATCCGACAGCGAGAGCGAAAAGCTAGGATGTGAAAGCGCGCCCGCGTCGAGGTCGGCCTCGACCGGCAGGAAGTTCATCGGCGGGGAGCCGAGGAACCCGGCGACGAACCGATTCGCCGGCCGATGATAACACTCGAGCGGGGTACCGACTTGCTGGAGTTCACCGTCGTTGAGGACGACGATCCGATCGCCCATCGTCATCGCCTCCGTCTGATCGTGCGTGACGTACACCGTCGTTACGTCCAGGTCGTGCTGTAGCTGCTGGAGTTCCGTCCGCATCTGGGCGCGGAGTTTCGCGTCGAGGTTCGACAGCGGTTCGTCCATGAGGAACACCGCCGGATCGCGGACGATCGCACGGCCGAGCGCGACCCGCTGTTGCTGGCCGCCCGAGAGCGCTTTCGGTTTGTCGGCCAGCAACTCCTCGATCCCCATCATTTGTGCCGTCTCCTCGACCCGGTCTTCGATCTCACCCGCTGAAAGGTCGGTCGACATCTTCAGCCCGAAGGCCATGTTCTTTCGGGCGGTCATATGCGGATACAGCGCGTAGTTCTGGAACACCATCGCGATATCTCGCTCCTTCGGTTTCCGGTTCGTCACGTCCTCCGCACCGAACTCGATCGTCCCGTCAGTTACGGTCTCGAGTCCGGCGATACAGCGCAACGTCGTCGATTTGCCACACCCGGAGGGACCGACGAAGACGACGAACTCGCCGTCGTCGATGGCGAGCGTGAGATCGTCGACGGCCTCGATCGATCCGCTGGGGGAGTCGTACACTTTTGTAAGGTTCTCTATGGTAACTCGGCTCATTGTATGCAGTTGTGTGGTGTCGGTCTGTCTAGTTCTCTGCCTGTCCATCCTCCGGCCGCCGAGACGGTGGCTCGTGATCGAACCCCCGCTTCGAGACCGGGACTGAGGTGGGCCGCCAGTTGGACTCGCTCGGGAAACGCCCGACGGGACGGCTCACCGTTGCTGGCGCTACACTCGAGTTCACTCTCATCGTGCCGTTTAGGGCGGACCATACTGATTGTTGTGGTCATTTTGTCTGGGTCGCTGAACTCGTGTGTTGGGTACGCGGATTCATCTGTAGCTTACTGCTTGACACTGCCCTCCGTGAGGCCTTCGACGATCGGTTTCTGGAACAAGATGAACAGGATCAGGATGGGCGCTGTCGCGACCGTCGATGCGGCCATCATCTCGCCCCAGTACGCCGTCGTCTGCGTTTCGAAGCTCTGGATACCGATCGCGAACGGAGTCACGTCGCCGCGAGCGAGTACCGAGGCGAACAGTACTTCGTTGAACGCGGTGAGGAAGACGAACATGCCGGTCGCGGCGATACCCGGTGCGGCCATCGGGAGGACGACGCGAACGAGCGCCTGGAACCGGGAACAGCCGTCGACTCGGGCAGCCTCCTCGATGGCGTTCGGGATGGAATCGAAGAACCCTCGAAGCATCCAGATTGCGACGGGCACGGTAAACGTCGTGTAGACGAAGATGATCCCGTGATAGGTGTCTATCAGTGGGATCGCGAGCGTTTCCTGAATCCAGACGAACAGCAAGAACATCGGCAGCAGGATGAGGATTCCGGGGATCATCTGCGTGCCGAGGAGTGCGCCGCCGACGCCGATCTTGCCGGGGAACCGGTAGCGAGAGAACGCGTAGCCTCCCAGACAGCCGACGGCGAGTGCGAACACGGTCGTCACGCTCGCGATGATGAGGCTGTTGACGAAGTAATCGAACACCGGAAACCGATCCCACATCGTCAGGTAGTTTTCGTATTCGAGAAGCGTCGGGAGAACGCTCGGGTCCTGGACGATATCCGCTGCGTCGTCGAGGGTGAACGGGAAGAGGGATGGCTCGGCGGCCGTAATTTCGGCCCGCGTTCGGAAACTCGAGAGGATCATCCAGTAGATCGGAAACAGGGCGTAGAGGAGGAGACAACCGAGAACGCCCTTCGAGAGGAGCTTGAACAGCGTCTCTCGTCCCGAGTCGGTGAGATGGAGTTCGTCGGGAATCATCGGTCGCCCTCCGTGAAATCCTGATCGAAGAGGTACTTGTAGTAGAGCATCGCCATCGCCATTGCGATCGCAAAGAGGACGACGCTCATCGCGGCCCCGCGGCCGAACTGGTAGTTCGAGAACGCGAAGTTGTAGATGTACAGGATCGACACCTGTCCGGACTGGGGCGGCTGTGCACCGAGCAGGATATACGGCGAGGTGAAGTTGATCATCGTCCACAGCATCATCAACAGGACGACGACCGCGGACACCGGTTTCAGCTGCGGGAACGTGATGTACCGGAACTGTTCCCATCGGCCCGCGCCATCGATCGATGCGGCCTCGTACAACTGTTCGGGAATCGACTGGAGCCCGGCATAGAGCATGATCATGACGAGCGGAAACTGCGTCCAGGAGTGGACGAGGATGAGCGTCCAGATCGTGTTGTCACCGATCAGCCAGTAGATCGGCTCCGAAATCACGCCCAGCGACAGCAACAGCGAATTGATGATCCCGCTCTGTTGCTGGAACATCATCCGCCAGATGAGAAGCGTAACGACGGACGGCGCGACCCACGGAAGCAACAGGAGCGTTCGAGCCGCGAATCGCCCTTTGAACCGCTGGTTGAGCAGCAGTGCGGCCGTTAGCCCCAACACGTACGTCAACAGCAGGGTCCCAACCGAGAAGATGACCGTCTGACGCAGCGAGTACCAGAATCGTTCCCCGACGACGGTGCGCGGGTCGAGCACGAACCGATAATTCTCCGCCCACACGAACGGGGCTTCGTACCACTGGGAAACGTAGCCCGAGTCGACGCCGAGAACGCTGATCAGGACACCCCAGACGATCGGGATGAAGTGAATCAGCAGCATCATCGCCAGTCCCGGCAGCAACAGTTTGTACGCGTACTGCTGTTCGTCCGATAGCCGATTGTACAGCGGGAGATAGCGCCCGATTTCGATCTCGGCGACGCTGCTCCGGACCCGACTACTCGTCCGTGTCATAGCCACGTACAGATAATCCGTTCATTACGCTATTTCGATCGTTCATGCTTTTACTCCAGCGTTTGTTCGGCCACGGAGGCAGCCCGTTCGAGTGCCGCTTCGGCGTCACCGGCCGCTAGATCGCCCGTAACGGCACTTTGCAGAACCTCGAATACGGTGCTATTGAGTTCGCTTTCGATCTCTCCCCAGCCGAGGACCTGCGGATACGTTCTGGCGTGGGGGAACACCTCCTCGTCGAAGGTCCGATAGAGTTCGTTGTCGAAGTAGTCGGTCTCCAGTCCGTCGGGATTCGTCGGCAGGAACCCGACCGTATTCGAGACTGCGGCGTTTGGCTCCGCTTGCAGGAGATAGTCGATCCACTGCGCGGCGGCCTCGGGTTCGTCGGTCCACGGGTGAATCCCGAGCAGTTCCATCCCGAAGAACGTTCCCTGGTCGCCGTCGGGGCCCGCAGGCGGAGCCGAGACCGACAGGTCATCGAGCGCGTTTCCGTCCGCCTCCTCGTAGGCGGAGACCGTTCCGAGCGCGCCCCACGTACTGGCCATCTGCCCGCCGGTGAACGCGCCCTGAATGTCGGCTGCCCCCCACTCGATGGTTTCGGACGGCAACACGTCGTACTCGGCGTACAGGTCCGCGTAGAACTCGAGGGCTTCGACCCCGCTGTCGTCGTGAAACGCCGGGGCACCGTCGTCGTCGGTGAGCAACTGCCCCCCGTTTTGCCAGAGGAACATCGCGAAGTTCCGAATCGGCTCGAAATCCGCACCCATGATGGCGAAGTAGTTGTTCTCCGCGTCGTACGCCTCCGCTTGATCGAGCAGGCCGTCCCAGTCCGACGGCGTCCCCTCGACCCCACCGGCTTCGATCCGTTCGTCGACCTGCTGGTACGCTCGCGGGCCCCAGAACCACGGAATTCCGACGAGCGTATCTTGGAACGTTGCGACATCCAATGCGCCGTCCGTGAACAGGTCCGTCGACGGCAGTTCGTCGACGACGCTGCCGGAGTCCAGATCCATCCAGCCGTTCGCGTCGTACTGCTCCGGAATCCACGTCGAGGCGATTTCGTGGACGTCCGGTCCACTTCGGCTCATGATATCGCTGAGCATCGTCTCCTGTGCTTCCCCCCAGCCGACGAACTCGTACTCGACTTCGATTCCGGTTTCGTCCTCGAACCGTGCGGTGTGTTCCTCGAAAAATTCCTCTAAGCCCGGTGCATCCATATACCGGGTCTCGAGCGTCGTCCCACCGCTGTTGGTGCCACCGAGACACCCTGCAACGCCGAACGCGGTCGCTACACCTGTCGTCGCCAGTATCTTCCGACGGGTATGGTTTCTCATAGCTAGACTTCGACTCCGTATTATGATACATTATACATAATTGTTTCCCCTCGACTGAACGTTCTCCGCTCGGCTGCTGAGCCGATCTCCGCGTCCGTCGGTCACCGAACCCAGTCACTGATGGACACCGGTGAACACCACGGTGGCCGCCGCTATCGCGTAGGTATTTGGTGGTTCATCTACTTGTTCCACTATGGAAATAACCGGGTACGAACTGTTCGAAGTCCCGCCGCGTTGGCTCTTTCTGAAACTCGAGACGGATACCGGGCTCGTCGGATGGGGCGAGCCGATCGTCGAAGGGCGAGCCCAGACCGTTCGCACCGCCGTCGAGGAAATTCTGACGAGCTACCTGCTCGGCAAGGATCCCCACAACATCGAGGACCACTGGCAAGCGATGTATCGCGGGTGTTTCTACAGAGGCGGTCCCGTATTGATGAGTGCAATTGCCGGGATCGATCAAGCCCTCTGGGACATCAAGGGCAAGCACTTCGATATCCCCGTCTACGAACTGCTCGGCGGGCGAACTCGTGATCGGATCCGGGTTTACCAGTGGATCGGTGGCGACCGCGTCAGCGAAATCGGGACAGAAGCGAAACAGCTGTTAGAAGCCGGCTATACCGCATTGAAGATGGATGCGTCGAACCAGCTGCGCCACCTCGAACCGCCGCGCGCAATCACCGACATCGTCGACCGCGTTCGACACGTTCGCAGCGTCGTCGGCGACGAAATGGACGTCGTCGTCGATTTCCGCGGCCGTATCTCCAAGTCACTCGCAAAGCGCGTTATCACCGCCCTCGAACCGTTCGACACGTTATTCGTCGAAGAACCGGTCCTCCCCGAAAACCTCGAATACATTCCCGAACTCGCGGGTCGGACCGACGTCCCACTGGCGACCGGTGAACGTCTCTACTCCCGCTGGGATTTCAAACCCCTCTTCAAACGGGGCGGCATCGACGTTATCCAACCCGACGTCTCACACGCCGGTGGCATCTCCGAACTCGTCCGTCTCGCCGCCATGGCCGAAACCCACGATATCGCCGTTGCGCCGAACTGTCCGCTCGGTCCGATCGCACTCGCGGCCTCGCTTCAGGTGAGCACGTACATTCCCAACCTGTTGATTCAAGATCACGGCTTCGATATCTATCCAGCACCGAAGAGCGCAGCGGATCACTACCTCCACGATGCCTCCGTCTTCGAGTTCACCGACGGCTATCTGTCCCCGCTCGACGGGCCGGGGCTCGGGGTCAACATCGACGAGTCGGCGGTTCGGAATCGGTCCCGGCAGGATCTCGACTGGTCGAATCCGATCTGGCGTCACGAGGACGGTAGTATCGCCGAGTGGTAACGCCCGCTAACGCCGCAGACCGTGCCGAATGCCCGCGGTTTCGATAGTCGAAACGCTCGCGTCCGAGGGGCGGGGCACCAGTGCCGCGCACCGGTGAACTCGAACGGCAGTGCCGGCAGCCTCCGCGCCGTGTCTCCGGGGTTGTGTTCGTGATCGGATGTTTCGCTGTCCGAAACAAATGTAGGGAAAATAGCGTCTTGGGGGGAGATACCGGACAAGGGATTACAAACATACTATTGTAATTTGGTGGCGTCGCTGCACTGGATTTCGCTCACCGAAACAACCGGCCACATCGAGTCCGACAGGTGACCGTTCCGTTGGACGTGCTGTCTCGTTTCGACGGCAGCGGTTTAGTTTCGCCACTATTCGGGCGACACGGGCGGCTTCTCGGCCCAGTTATCGTTTCGAGAGCGGCGGAGAAGGAAACCATGGCTCGATCATCGTACTACCGCTTTTTGCGTTCTTTTCGAGCTATCGGCGTTCAGCCGCCGGTCTTTCGTCGGCTTGTCGCTCTCGTCTACGCGGTGGTCTTTCGATTCGCCAGTACGACGAACTCGTCCTCGGCTGTCACGGGGCCGAGTTCAGCCGAGGAACGCGTCGGCCCGGTCGTGAAGCGGAACGTAGCCCTCCGCGCTGGCGACGCCGGTTCGCTTGCCGCGGGTGGCGTCTTCCGCGGCGACGCCGTCGATGAGGTTGTCGAACTCGGCGTCGATCCCGCCGTGCTCTTCGAGAAAGGCCACCTGTGATTCGTGTTCGCCGATGGCGGCGGCTTTCCGGTCTTCGTAGCCCGAAATATCGATGTGGACGGTCGGTTCGAACGAGGAGGTCGGTTTACCGAAGAAGTACACGTTGTCCGGATCGCACGGTCCGTAGTCACTCTCGACGAGTGGGAGGGATGCCATGTAGTAGGCGTCGGTCACGAGGCGGGCGGTGATCCGGTGGTCCGGATGCATGTCGTCTCGGTAGTGCGTGAGGATCAGATCCGGGTCGGCGGCGCGGATGGTTTCGACGATGGAGAGTCGGTTCTCGAGCGAGTACTCGATGCGGCCGTCGGGGAAGCCGAGGAAGGTTACGTCGCTCGCGCCGAGGCGCTCGCCCGACCGTCGCGCCTCCGCTTCCCGCGTCGCTGCGATATCCGCTTCTGTCGTCTCGAAGCCGCCGTACTCGCCTTTAGTCATGTGAGCGATCGCGATCGAATCGCCGCGGTCGGCGTGCTTTGCGAGCGTCCCGCCGCAGAAGATATCCGCGTCGTCGGGATGGGCAACGATTGCTAATAACTTCATGTGCACCGGCCATGTTGACAGTAATCCGTGTTAATTGTTACTCCCGCGCCAACCTGCGGTCGCCGGTGCGGTTATTCGAGCGCATCGGTCAACAGTCGACTCGCGCTGAGAAGCAGGCCGGGAATGTTCTCCTCGAAGCGCTTTCCGGAGAGTTCATCGGCCCGTCCGGAGACGTAGACGGCGCCGGTCAGCGAGTCGGTTTCGACGCTGACGGCGACGCTGTTGACCGCGGAAAACTGTTCTTGGCGATCGAGGGAGAAGCCCCGCTCGCGAACGCGATCGAGTTCAGACTGCAGTTCTTCGCCGTCCGTGATCGTGTGGGGGGTCAGTGCTGCTAGCTCGGACTCGAGACGTCCGTCCGGGAGCGCCGCGAGGATAGCTTTCCCGGCCGCACTGCAGTGGAGGTGACGGGTGTTGTACGCCGGGAACGTTCCGCTTGCGTACTGATCGGCGCAGTAGACGTCGACCGCGACGCCGTTCTGTTCGACGACGAACCCCGCCACTTCGTTCGCCATCGCTGCGAGTTCGTCGACCGGTTCGCGCGCCGTGTCGACGAGATCGGTATCCCACTGCACTCGTCTCGCACAGTCGAGAAATCGGATCGAGGGCTCGTACTGACGACCGACTTTGGTGACGTAGCCCAGGTTCGCGAGCGTGCTCACGTGCTTGTGGACGGTGCTCTTCGTCATCCCCGTCTGCGAGGCGATTTCGGTGACGCCGACCGGTTCCGGGGTGTCGATGAGAACGTTCAGCACCGACAGTGAGCGAGCCGTCGCATCGATGGTCTCTCCGTGGCCGTCCGCGTTCATACACCGATTATTCCGACGTGGTGTCATTAGTGTTTCCCGCACCGAAACACCGCTGAAACCGAACTTTTTTATCTCACATCTTCGCACTGTCGGTATGGACCGAGCTGTGAAAGACGACTCTATCTACGACGAGTTCGGCGTCCCCGCGGTCATCAACGCGACCGGGACGAAGACGCGTATCGGGGGGAGTCGCATTCGAACCGACGCGCTCGACGCGATGGCGCGCGCCGGCGAGTCGTTCGTCCGACTGTCCGACTTGCAGGCCGCGGCCAGCAAACGGATCGCCGACGCGACCGGAGCGGAGGCTGGCTACGTGACCAGCGGCGCTGCCGCCGGGCTCCTCTTGAGCGCTGCCGCCGCGCTCGCGGGGTGTACCGTCGAACGGATGGAGCGACTCCCCGAGACGGACGGCATCCCCGACGAGATCGTCATGCCGCGAACCCACCGCACCGGGTACGATCACGCGTTTCGCGCCGCGGGGGCGACGATCGTCGACGTTGGGACGAACGACCGCACCCTCGGGACGGGTGCGACGAACGTCGAGCCCTGGGAAATCGAGGCGGCGATCACCGAGAACACGGCTGCAGTCGGCTACGTCCAGAAACCGTTCACCGAGCCGCCGCTCGAAGCCGTTACGGCAGTCGCTCACGAAAACGACGTGCCCGTCATCGTCGACGCTGCAGCCGAGTTGCCGCCCGCGGAGAACCTGTCGCGGTTCACGGACGCCGGCGCTGATCTCGTCGTCTTCAGCGGCGGCAAGGCGATCCGCGGCCCGCAGACGACCGGGATCGTGGCCGGTCGCGAGGATCTCATCGAATCGATCGCACTGCAACACCTCGACATGCACGCCGCCGATGCCGTCTGGGACCCGCCGACCGAACTCATCGACGCCGACCGACTCGAGGGCGTCCCGCGACAGGGGATCGGGCGCTCGCTGAAAGTCGGGAAAGAAGAACTCGTCGGCCTCCTCGTCGCGCTCGACTCGTTCCGCGACACCGACCGAACGGCCCAGTCGGAGGCCTGGCACCGGACGGCGACTCGCATCGCCGAGTCGCTCGCCGATATTTCGGGGCTCGACGCAACCGTCACCGCAGACACCGACGTCTCGGTTGCCCCGACGGTCGTCGTTTCGATCGATCCGACCGACGCGGCTTGCTCCGCGACCGAACTCGTCCGCTCGCTCCGCGCCGAGAATCCGCGCGTCTTCGTCGGCGCGGATCGACTCGACGCCGATATCCTTACGATCAACCCCATGTGTCTCGACGACGACGAGGTTCCGTACGTCCTCGAGCGAATCCGGGCACACGCGAGTTCGGAGTCGGACTCACGTACCCACCAGTGACATTCGCGTGTACCGAAACTTCCATTACCACCGCTCGAAATTGACTGAACGGCTATGAAAGAGGTATCTACAACCAGTGCACCAGCCAGTATCGGGCCGTTTTCACAGGGCCTCATCGAAGACGGAACGGTCTACGTTTCGGGCCAAGGGCCGATCGATCCCGAGTCGGACGATATCGTCGGCGAGAGTATCGAGGCCCAGACGCGACGGACGATGGAAAACATCGATGCCGTCCTGACGGCGGCGAACAGTTCGCTCGACGACATCGTGAAATCGACGGTCTTCGTCAGGGACATGGACGATTACGAGGCGATCAACGACGTGTACGAAACGTACCTGACCGATCCCTATCCCGCACGCAGCGCCGTCGAGGTCGCGGCACTCCCCGTCGATATCGGCGTCGAAATCGAGGTCGTTGCACGGGTAAGTCGATGAACGCGATCGCCGTCGAGCGGGGAGAGACCGAGCCGTCGCTACTCGACGTTCCCGAACCGACACCGGACGAGGGTGAAGCGCTGCTTCGAACGCTTCGGGTTGGCATCGACGGCACCGATTTCGAGGTGCTTGACGGAAACCACGGCGGCTTTCCCGCAGGAGACGAGTACCAGATTCTCGGTCACGAAGCCGTCTGCGCCGTCGCCGATCCGAACGGCACGGATCTGACGGAAGGTGAACTCGTCGTTCCGACTGTGAGGCGACCGGCCGAGGGTTCCCGCGAGTTCTTCGACCGAGGCGAACCGGATATGGCTCCGCCGGGGACGTACCGCGAGCGCGGTATCGAGGGCGCACACGGGTTCATGGCGGAGTTCGTGACGACGCCCGCCGAGTTTCTGGTTCCGATTCCCGACGCGTTCGCCGAGACGGGCGTGTTGATCGAACCGATGAGCAATACGGTAAAGGCGCTCGAACTCGCGTTCGCGTCGCGGTCGCTATTCGAGTGGGAACCCGAACGGGCGCTCGTCCTCGGTAACGGACCGCTGGGACTGCTCACGCTCGCGATGTTGCAACCGACGGTCGAGCGATCGTACTGCCTCGGGCGGCGCGATCGACCCGACCCGACGATCGATATCATCGAGGAGTTCGGTGCGACGTACGTCGATTCGCGAACGACGCCCGTTTCGGATATCGCGGACATCCACGAACCGATGGATCTCGTCTACGAGGCGACCGGCCACGCTAAACACGCCTACGATACGATCGACGTCCTGGCCCCGAACGGCGTCGGCGTCTTGCTCGGGATTCCAACCGAGTGGACGTTCGATATCGACGGGGGGTGTCTCCACCGGGAGCTGGTCCTCGGAAACAAGGCGTTGCTCGGCAGCGTGAACTCGAATATCCGCCATTTCGAGACCGCGAAGGAATCGCTCGAATCGCTTCCCGACTGGGTCCTCGAACGGATCATCACCGATGTGTACTCGCCGACTGAACTCGAGGCGGCCTTCGATGATTCCCCCGACCGTATCAAGCGAGTGATCGATTTCACCTGAGCGAACGGTGCCAGTGACCCCGCTTCCGTCCGCGCCAGATCCTGGTCCTGAATCCGTTCGCTAGGGTGGCTTGATGAAACGATATTAGGGGCCGACATAACTGGGCGCGGCAGGTTGTCGTCTCCTTGCGCACAGTCGTGCCGTGAACGCGCTCGGTGAACTCGTTGAACTCGCAGTCTACCGTAACTGCGAAGATGTGGGTGCGTTCGTTGCTGCCCCGAACGTTACCCGCCACTCACATGATGGTGTTTACAGATCGATATTTTATTAGATGTCTGACGTTACGTCGCTCTTCAGCATCAATCGTGCTATATCTGTGAATATCCATGCTAGAATCATATGTCATCTGTTATCATCGATTAGGTGAACAACTTATAACTAACCCGTTCTCCACCGCCCCGTCTTCTTTTTCTTCTTTCTACTATTCTCGATATATAAAATCGGATGAGCCACCATCTGCCCGGAACAGAGACCAGTATCGCCCAGGACTGGTTCACAAAGCGGACCGGTTATCCCTTCGGTAAATTGCCGGTATATTGAGAATGTCCCTTCTGAAAGAATTGCATTCCATGTGCACGACTACTGGCCGCCAGACCGAGTTTAGTGACTCCGTCTTATCAAAAATGCTATCTGAACCGTCTTTTAGGCTGGGCTAAAACCGGTGCTTTTACAATGTTTTAGGTTGGCCTAAAGGTTGTATGCGAGAACGTTTGCACCGACACTATCGCTGTACGCCATCGAACGCCGGTTCTGGCGGTGATGCGTTGTGAGCTATCTCTCCTCCGGAAACGAGAAGATTCTGGCACAGCAGACGGCGCGCGAGTCGAGCGCGCGAACGTATCCACGCCATCTTCCGTTTGCCATCCGCGAAGCTCAGGGCGTGATGGTGACGGATATGGACGGGAACGAGTTCTACGATTGCCTCGCGGGCGCGGGGACGCTCGCGCTCGGACACAACCACCCCCGAGTTCGCGAGGCGATGGAGCGCGTTCTCGAGGCGGATCGGCCGCTTCACACGCTGGACATTTCGACGCCGGCCAAAGAGCGGTTCGTGGATTCGCTCTTCGAGAGTCTTCCCTCGGAGTTCGCCCGCTCGGCCCGGGTGCAGTTCTGTAGTCCTGCCGGAACGGACGCCGTCGAGGCGGCCCTGAAACTGGTCAAGACGGCGACGGGGAACCGAAGCGTCCTCGGATTCCAGGGTGCCTATCACGGGATGACGAGCGGGGCGCTCAGTCTGATGGGCGATACGGCCGCCAAGGAGCCGGTTTCGGGTGCGGTCAGCGAGGTCCACCATCTGCCGTATCCCGCCGACTATCGCTGTCCGTTCGGAATCGGCGGCGAGGAGGGTCACCGAACCGCCAGCCGGTACGTCGAGCATCTCCTCACGGACTCCGAAAGCGGGATCACGGACCCGGCTGGCATGATACTCGAGCCGGTCCAGGGTGAGGGCGGTGCCGTACCCGCGCCCGCAGAATGGCTGCAAGACATCCGTCGAATCACCCGGGAGCACGACGTGCCGTTAATCGTCGACGAGATCCAGGCGGGGCTCGGTCGCACGGGCGAACTATACGCGTTCGAACACGCTGATATCGTCCCCGACGTCGTGACGCTCTCGAAGGCGATCGGCGGCGGGCTCCCGCTCGCCGTCGTCGTCTACGACGAGTCCCTCGACGCCTGGGAACCGGGTGCCCACGCCGGCACCTTCCGCGGGAACCAGCTCGCGATGGCGGCCGGCGAGGCGACGATCGATTACGTCCTCGAGAACGACCTCGACGACCACGTGGCCGATGTCGGATCGCGCCTGCGCGATCACCTCGAGTCCACCGCCGACCGATTCGACGCGATCGGCGACGTTCGCGGCCGCGGATTGATGCTGGGCGTCGAGTTCGTCGACGAGAGCGCAGACTGGCAGGGTGCGGGTCCGGCCGCGCCGGACGGAGACCTCGCCGAAGCCGTCCAGGCGGCGTGTTTCGACCGCGGGCTGGTGATCGAACTCGGCGGCCGGGAGAGTGCGACGGCGCGATTCCTCCCGCCGTTGATCGTCTCGGCCTCGCAGGTGGACGACATCGCAGCATGCTTCGACGAAGCCGTCGCGGCGGCCGTCGACGGCTCAGCCACCCAACGAGCGGGGGCCGCATCCACATGAGCGCCGACGAGTGCTTCCTTGGGACCGGGCGTGGCGAGACGAGCTATCGGGACGCGATGGACCGGGCGGTCGAGACGGTGATCGAGACGGTCGCGGACCGCGAGCGGCCTCACTCGGGAGCGTCGCCGGAGGAACTCGCCGCCCAGTTCGACGACCCCGTCGTTCCCGAGGAGGGCCAACGCCTCGAGATGACGATCGACGAGGTTGCCGAGCGCGTTCTTCGACACTCCGTCGATCCGTCGAACCCCCGCTGTGCGGCCCACCTCCAGTGTCCGCCGATGATTCCGGGGCTGGCCGCCGAGACGCTGCTCACCGCGACGAACCAGTCGCTCGACTCGTTCGACCAGGCACCCGCTGCGACGGTCCTCGAAGAACGGGTCGTGACCGCCCTCTGTGACCTGTTCGACCTGCCCGCGGACGCCGACGGCGTCTTCACCAGCGGCGGGACGCAGTCGAACTTCCAGGCGCTGTTGCTCGCCCGCGACCGCTACTGCGACCAGCAGTTCGACCGAAACGTGCAGACCGACGGCTTACCCGCGGCAGCCCCGTCGCTTCGCATCCTCTGTTCCGAAGCGGCCCACTTCACCGGCAAACAGGCCGCACACCACCTCGGACTCGGCGAGCGGGCCGTCTACACCGTTCCGACGGACGCCGACGGCCGCATGGACCTCGATGAACTCGACGCGGCCCTCGATGACCTGAATCGGAGAGACGAACTCCCGTTCGCGCTCGTCGGGACCGCCGGCACCACCGACTTCGGCAGCATCGACCCGCTTCCCGCCCTCGCCGACCGAGCCGCCGACCGCGACCTCTGGTTCCACGTCGACGCGGCCTACGGCGGCGCGCTCGCGGTGAGCGACGAGTTCAGCGACCACCTTGCGGGCATCGAGCGGGCCGATTCGATCGCCGTTGACTTCCACAAGCTGTTCTACCAGCCGATCAGTTGCGGGGCGCTCTTGCTTCGCGACGGCGCGGACTTCCGGTTGATGGCCCGCAACGCGGCCTACCTCAATCCGGAAGCCCACGACGAAGGCGGGATTCCGAACCTCGTCTCGAAGTCGGTCCAGACGACGCGCCGGTTCGACGCGCTCAAACCCTACGTCGCGTTCCGGACGCTCGGCCGAACTGGCCTCGCCGAACTCGTCGAGCACACGCTCGAACTGGCCGACGACGCGGCTGCACTCGTTCGCGAGGCCGACGACTTCAAACTGCTCGGCGAGCCGACGCTGAACGCCGTGGTCTTTCGCTACCGTCCCCGTCCGGGGCCGGGGATGAGCGACGAGGCCGTGAGCGACCTGAACGCGGCCGTCCGACGTGAACTCTTGGACGACGGGCGGGCGCTCGTCGCCCGAACCACCGTCGACGGCGTGACCAGCCTGAAGGTGACGCTCCTGAACCCGACGGCGACGCTCGAGGACGTGGCGGCGATGCTCGACGCGGTCCGGGACTGTGGCGACAGGGTTGCCGACGCCCGGGAGGTGACGGCATGAGCGCCGGCACCGAGTGCAGCGCCGACCGCGACCGCAGCGTCGATCCGGCGGTGCGAGCCGACGACGCCACCGTTCACGCGTTTCTCAACTGCTACCTGCGCGAGACGGGCGACTACGAGATTCGCGACGAACCCGTTGCCGGCGTCGATCCCGGTCCGGACGGGCTGCTTCGCGCGACGTTGCCGGCACAGGAGATCGACCTCCTGGCTCCGCTCGCACACCGCTCTCCGACGGAGCGACACCGCTTCGAGACGCCGGTCCGGTACCGGCTCGGCGGCGATGGCGGCCGCCCGCTCGATGCGGCGACCCTCGCCGCGCTCGTGATCAAGGATCTCAGCCTCGCACAGGACGGCGAGGCCGTCCCGGACGAACTGTTAGAGCGCGTGCTTCGGAGCAAGCGAGCCACCGAGGCGTTCGTCGCAGCGCGTGCGGGCGACGAAGACCGCCTGTACGCCGAGACGCTGTCGTTTCGCGACGCCGAGCAGGCCCTCGTCTTCGGCCACCACCGACACCCGACGCCGAAGAGCAGACAGGGAATCGCCGCACGCAACCGCGAGCGGTACGCGCCGGAACTGCGCGGGTCGTTCCCGCTGCACTACTTCCGGGCGGACCCGGCGCTCGTCTCCGCCGACTCGGCGCTCGACTGCACCGCCGCGATGTGGGTGAAAGACGCCCTCCGCGACGATCCCGCCGTCTCTGCGTCCTTCGTCGCCGAGCACGTCGAGAGCGACGACGTCCTCCTGCCGGTCCACCCGTGGCAGGCGGACTACCTCCGCGACCAAGCACACATCCGCTCCCTGCTCGGCGACGGCCTCGAATATCTCGGTCCCGTCGGCCGCGAGTTCATCCCGACGACCTCGGTGCGAACGCTGTACGGCGAAACCGCCCCGTTCATGGTCAAGTCGTCGCTGAACGTGACGATCACCAACTCCGTGCGGACCAACAAACGCCCGGAACTCGAGCGCGGCGTCGCCGTCGCCGACCTCCTCGCGACCGAGTTCGGCGACGAACTCGCGGCCGCGTTCCCGGATTTCGACATCGTTCGCGATCCGGCCTACCTCGCGCTGGACGCCGGCGAGGGACGCGAGTCGGGGTTAGAGACGGTCCTCCGAGCGAACCCGTTCCGCGGCGAGAGCGGGGCGAACGCCACGCCGCTGGTTTCGCTCTGCCAGGACGCGATCACCGGCCACTCGCGGCTCGGCCGGCTTATCGAGTCCATCGCCGACCGCGAGGGTCGCTCGACCGCCGCCGTGAGCACTGACTGGTTCCACCGCTACCTTCGGCTCTCCGTTCGGCCAGTGCTCTGGCTCTACCTCGTTCAGGGCGTCGGCGTCGAGGCGCACCAGCAAAACTCCGTCCTGCTCATAGACGAGGCGGGCTATCCCGACGGGTTCCGCTACCGGGACAACCAGGGCTTTTACTTCCCCGAATCGCTCGTCGACGGCGTCGAGCGGTACCTCCCCGGCGTCGGCGAGCGGGCGGGAACCGTCTGCCCGGACGCCATCGCCGACGAACGGCTCCGCTACTACGTGATCTGTAACAACGCCTTCGACCTGATCAACGCCTTCGGCAGCGCCGACCTCGTCGCGGAGCGTCGGCTCCTGGCGCTCCTTCGCGACGAACTCGAGCGCGCCCGCGAGCGCTACGATCGGCCGTCGTCGGCCTTCCTCGACCCGCTCCTGGAATCGCCGACCGTCCCCTGCAAGGCGAACCTGCTCACCCGCTTCAGGGGGCTCGACGAACTGGAGAACGACCTCGAGAACCAGTCCGTCTACACGGACGTGCGAAATCCGATCGTCACCGAACTGGACCGCGACGCCGAACGGGAACACGACCCCGCGCTCGCCCTCGAATCCGACGGTGAACTCGACCCATGACGGGACCGGACGCCACCATCGCGACCGACTACGACTATCAGACGTACGACGATCGCATCGACCGGACGGTCTCGCTCCGGCAAGCGTCGCTGGAGCGCGATCTGGGCCGACTCCACGCGTGGCTCGGACGCGAGCACGTGAAACCGTACTGGCAGCTCGACCTGCCGCTCCCGGCGTTTCGAGACCGTCTCGCCTCGAAACTGGCGGACGACCACCTCACGCCCTACGTCGGCTGTCTCGACCACGTTCCGATGAGCTACTGGGAGTGTTACTGGGCGGCCGAGGACGATGTTGCGGCCCACTACGACGCCCGGCCGTCGGATCAGGGCGTCCACCTCCTCATCGGCCCCGAAGAGTTCCTCGGACACGGCTACGCGGCACCGTTGCTGCGGGCAGTCGTTGCCATGCAGTTTCGCCACGCGGAGACCGATCGCGTCGTCGCGGAACCCGACGCCCGCAACGAGCGGGTCATCCGCGTCTTCAAGCGGTGCGGCTTCGAGCCGCGATCGGAGTTCTACTTCGACGAAGCCGAGAAGGATGCCGTGTTGCTGGTCTGTGACCGGGAGCGGTTCGAGTCGTCGGTTCTCCTCGCCGACTCCCGCGACGCCGGAGAGGCGGCCGACCACGCCACCCCGGGAGGTGAGATCCGATGAGCGAGGCCGTCCACGACGTCGTCGGCGTCGGCATCGGCCCGTTCAACCTCGGCCTCGCGGCCATGCTCGACGGCATCNCGGCATCGAGGAGGACGTCGACGCCGTCTTCCTCGAGCGCGAGGCCGAGTTCAACTGGCACGAAGGGATGTTGCTCGAGGGGGCGACCCTCGAGGTGCCGTTCCTCGCGGACCTCGTCACGCTCGCGGACCCGACGAGCCCCTACAGTTACCTCAACTACCTGCGGGAGACGGGCCGACTCTACGAGTTCTACTTCTACGAGACGTTCCAGGTGCCCCGGCGGGAGTACAACGAGTACCTGCGCTGGGTCGTCGCTGAACTCGAGAGCTGTCGGTTCGGACGCGAGGTGACGGCGGTCCGGTGGGACGACGAGCGCGGGCACTACGTCGTCACGGCGACGCATCCGGAGACGGGCGAGCGCTTCGAGTACCGGGGGGAGAACCTCGCGCTCGGCGTCGGGTCGCGGCCGCAGATTCCGGACCATTTGCAGGGCCATTCCGAACGCGACGTGTTCCACACGGCGACCTATCGCGGCAACCGAGAGCGGGTCTTGGAGGCCGACTCGGTTACCGTCGTCGGCTCCGGACAGAGCGCCGCCGAGGTGTTCCAGGATCTGCTGGAGCGCCAGGCGGATCCGGACAACGACTATCGGCTCGACTGGCTGACCCGGTCGGACGGCTTTTTCCCGATGGAGTACTCCAAGCTCGGATTGCAACACTTCACGCCCGAGTACGACCGCTACGTCTACGACCTTCCCCAGGGTGTCAAAGACGAGTTCATCCCGGAGCAGGAACTGCTCTACAAGGGGATCGATCCGGGGACGAGCGCCGAGATATACGATCTGCTCTACCGGCGGTCGATCGGCGACCGGGACCCCGACGTCGGTCTCTTCGCGATGACCGAGGTTCGGGATATCGAGGCCGTCGGAGACGGGGCCGAGTACGCGCTCGACTGCCGCCAGTGGCAGGCCGAGGAGTCGTTCGTTCACGAGAGCGAGGTGGTCGTCCTCGGAACGGGCTACGAACGACCGATTCCGGACTTTCTCGATCCGGTCGCGGACGCTATCGGCTGGGACGAGCAGGGCCGATTCGAGGTGACGGCGGATCACCGCCTCGCAATCGACGTGCCGGGGGACGTCTTCCTGCAGAACGCCGAGATGCACACTCACGGCGTCGGCGTGCCGGACCTCGGCCTCGGCTGTTATCGCAACGCGCGGTTCGTCAATCGGCTGGTCGGTCACGAGGCCTACCCCGAGGACACGGATACCGTCTACCAGGATTTCGCCGTCGAACAGTTCGTCGAACGAGCACCGAATGCCTCCCGCCAGCACGGAAACGGGACCGAATCGAGTTCAGGAGCGGACCCGAGTCGTCCGTCTCCGCCGACGCAAAAGGACTAACACGAGAATAATTGATACGACACATGAATCCGAACGATCCAACGCTACAGCACGCACTCGAGCAGGATGTCTGGGAAACCGCCGAACGGCGGCTGCTGACGAAGATGCTCGCGGAGTTCGCGTACGAGGAGATCATCGCGCCGCGGGTGGTGGCGGGCGGCGACGACCGCAACACCTACCGATTTGACCTCGGCGACGCGGCGTATCGCTTCGAAGGAACCGACCGCCTGATGGACAGCCTTCACGTCGACGGTGAGACCGTCGAACGACGTGCGGACGACGAGTGGACGCCCCTTTCGGACCCGCTTCGATTGCTTCGCGACCTCGGCAAGACGACGTCGCTGGACGGGCTGACGGAGGGAAACCTCGTTCGCGAGTACAAGCGGACGCTGCTCGCCGACGCCCACGTCGAGGCGCGTCAGCGGGGCCGAGACGAGTTCGATCCCCTCGAACTCGACTACGCTCACCTCGAAGGCGAGATGGACGGCCACCCCTGGATAACTTACAACAAGGGTCGCCTCGGCTGGGGATACGACGACTACCGCCAGTACGCGCCCGAGCGCCAGACCCCGGTCGCGCTCTCGTGGGTCGCCGTGCGCCGGGAGAAAGCGACCTTCGTCGCCACCGACGCCATCGATCACGACTCGCTCGTTCGCACTGAACTCGGCGCTCGCTACGACGAGTTCCGCGATCGACTCGCCGCACAGGGGCTCGATCCGGACGCCTACTACTTCCTGCCGGTTCACGACTGGCAGTGGGACAACAGCATCGTGCCGCTGTTCCCCGACGATATCGCCGCCGACGATATCGTGCCGCTCGGCGAGGGGCCTGACGCGTACCTCCCCCAACAGTCCGTCCGGACCTTCGTCAACATCGATGACGCCGAGAAACACCACGTGAAGGTTCCGATGCGGATCCTCAACACGCTCGTCTGGCGCGGCCTCCCCGGCGAGCGAACCGAACTCGCGCCGACGGTCACCGAGTACGTCAAGGGGATCTATGAAGACGACGCGTTCCTCCAGGAGCAGGGGCTCGTCCTGCCGGGCGAGATCGCCGGCATCAACTACGACCACGGGGACTTTACCGACATCGAGAACTCGCCGTACCAGTACCACGAACTGCTGGGTGCCGTCTGGCGCGAATCCATCTACACCTTCCTCGACGACGGCGAGCGGGCGATCACGCTCTCGGCGCTGATGCACGTCGACGGCGACGGCGAACCCTACATCGCCCGTCTCGTCGAGCAGTCCGGACTCACGACGGACGAGTGGCTCGAGACGTTCTTCGACACGGTCCTCCCGCCGCTGTTGCACTTCCTCTATCGCTACGGGACGGTGTTCTCCCCGCACGGTCAGAACACCATCCTCGTCGTCAAGGATGGCGTTCCGACCCGGCTGGCGGTCAAGGACTTCGTCGACGACGTGAACGTGAGCGACCAGCCGCTGCCGGAACTGGAGGCGCTCCCGGACGAGATGCACGAGGTCCTCCGGAAAGAACCGCCGGAGGGACTCTGTCAGTTCATCTTCTCCGGCCTGTTCGTCTGCGTCCTCCGGTACGTCGCCGACATCCTCGAAACTCACGAGGACTACCCCGAGGAAGCGTTCTGGATGCACGCGAGAACGGCTATCCTCGACTACCAGGCGCAGTTCCCTGAACTCGAGGACCGATTCGAGCTGTTCGACCTGTTGCAGCCGGAGTTCACGAAACTCACCCTCAACCGGAATCGCATCTTCGACTCCGGCTACGACGACGCACCCGGGCGTCCCCACGCCTCCGAGTACGGAACCGTTACGAACGCACTTTACGAGGTAGCTGCGGACGATTCCACGCGCGCCGTCGCTAAATCCGACGACTGAGACCGCGCCGCCCGTCGTCCCATAGCCTTTCGGGCGGTCACTTTTCCGTGCTCTGCTCCGGCCATACCGCTCGGTAGCGCGACTCGTTTTACACCCGTATGTATGTAATTGGTCTGTTGGGTACGGAAGATCTATTCCCTTCTCGGGAACGCTAATGGCGCTCTGCGTGAGTTTAGATCGCTCGGCCGACGAGAACGCCCGTATCGATGTGCTTCCCGTACCGAGTGCCGTCCGTCTCCACTAATTGTCACCCGGGAAACCGCCCCGTCAGCCCCTCATTGTGCGCTTTTCGAGTCGGTCCGCCGATCGCACCGCTCGTCCCCTCGCCATTCGCCGCACAACCCGAACTCGTCGCGCCTCTCGACTGTTCCCGTACCGAGAACAGCGCGGCTACGTGGCCGTTGGCAACCGCGACTCGCGGCTCCTCCGAACATCTCCTTCTCCGCTCGAGTTCAGCGTTGCCAAATCCGCCGTTCCGACTCGGCTCGGCGCTTCGAGGGAGTCGCTCTGATCCTGATCGTTCCCGACGACCGAATCGCTCTTCTTCTGCCCTCGGAGCCCCAATCTGCGATCCGAGTCACAAACCGGGGTTATCGATGGCCAGCAACGCGCGAGCGACCGAACACGATAGCCTCTCAGCTCGCCGTATCGGCTGGAATCGCAGATCGGTCGCTGTTCCCCGTCCGGGAACGACCCGTCAGTATTCCTGAACTCGTCGGTGAGGCCGTCGTAGCTGAGCGACTCACGAGGTCGTTTCGTTCTCGCGGCATCGCAGGCGGCCCAACCGCTTCCACTGACTCGGTTGAGTCTCCGTCCCAGAACCGTAGCTGTGCTGGAGCTGTTGCACCGCTTTGCGGCGCTATCCGGTCGCGGCTGGCTGCTCACTGAACGAGCGATTCGATGTCGTCCTCGAGTTGGGCGTACAGTTGCTCGGCTTTGTCCGCCTCCTCGGGGGCGAGCGGCCGGATCGGTTCGCGAACGGTGCCGCCGTGGAGGCCGGCGAGGTCGAGTCCCTTTTTGACCGCGGAGACGCTGATTGCGCCGGGGATGGTGTTTTGCTGTCCCGTTTCGCTCCGGAAGTTCTGGTAGGGAAGGCAGATGTTTCGCAGCTGGCAGGCTCGTTCCCAGTCGCCGTCGGAGAGCGCTTCGAAGAGTTCGAGTCCGATCTCCGGGCGGAAGTTACTGACGCCGGCGGAAAAGCCCTCTGCGCCCTCCGCCCAGAAGGAGACCGCAAACGGCTCCGCGAGGCCGTCGACCCAGACCACATCGTCGGCACCGGCGGCGACGCCCGCGCCGAGCTTGACGGGATCTTCGAGGGCGTACTTGATGCCGATGACGCCCTCGACGCGAGTGAGGGCGGCGAGGTATTCGACCGAGGGGTCGAAGCCGCGGACGTACGGGACGAGCGGCGTTACCGTGACCGACGCGAGGTCGCGGTAGTACTCGAGCAGCCCCTGTTCGTGAAGATACGTGTGATCCGGCGGCATAACCATCAACGCGTCGACATCGACCGCGTCGTAGGCCCGGATCAGGTCCTGTGCCGCCGCCGTGCTGCCGCCGACGCCGGCGAGCACACAGGCATCGGACGGGAGCGCGTCGACACTCGTCTCGGCGACCGAGACGCGTTCGCTCTCCGAGAGCGAATGGTACTCGCTGATGTTCGCAACTGAGAGAAACGTCCGAATCCCCTTCTGATAGAGATCCTGGGCGTTCTCCGCGAGCTTTTCGTGTTCGATTTCGAGATCGTCGTCGAACGGCGTCAGGAGTCCAACGGCAACGCCACGGAGGTGGCTCCGCACCTGCTGCGCTGACAATGACATAGCGTGTCGATGTATCGCGGATAGTATAAATCCATCGCCCGGCCGCCACGAGACGGTCGTTTCGATTATGTGTTCCGGCAAACCGGAACGATGATTCCACGCCCTATTGTACGACCGCCTATGCAGATGTTTGCCGGATACGGGCGTGACGATGGCCAAATCGGCGTCCGCAATCGTATCGTCGTCCTGCCGACATCAGTCGCAGCGAGTGCGGTCGCGGACGACATCGCAGCCGGCGAGACACCGGTCGAGACGCTGTCGGACGATGTCGATCTCTCGCTGAAGAGACGACACTGGAAGCACTGCTGGCGACGCTCAGGACGCTCTCAACGGGGAGCAAACGTGCGCTGAAAACAGCGGTGTGACGACCTTCGCGATCACGCGCGTTGGACCGTCGATCCGGTGGCGTCTCTTCTCCGAATTCGGTCGCCTACCGATCAGCCGTCACTCGTCCTGTGTAAGCGGCTCAGACGCGCCATCGTTCGTGTCGCCACCGCCGTCCGTCGCTGCCGGTTCTTCGGCCGTCGCTTCCGCGTCGCTTTCGTCGTCGGTGATCGACGCACTGGACCAGTATTCGTGGTCGTCCGTAACCCGGAAACACGCGGCGTTGTGGACCTCTTCGTCCGGGACGCTGAACGACTCCGGTTGCTGTGTTTTACAGACTTCGCGGGCGTTTGCACACCGGGTGTGATAGCGGCAGCCGCTCGGTGGATCGGTAGGATCCGGAATGTCGATCTTTCGAATCGGCGAGTCGGCCGCATCCGTGTCGACGCCGAGTTCGGGTGTGGCCCAGCAAAGGGCTTGCGTGTAGGGGTGTTGTGGGTTGTGGATGATCTGTTCCGGCGGGCCGATTTCGACGAGTTCACCGAGGTAGACGACGCCGATTCGGCCGCCGGTTTTCTCGGCGATGTACCGGGCGTTCGAGAGGTCGTGCGAGACGAACAGGTACGACGTGTCGAACGTTTGCTGGAGTTGGATCATGAGGTCCATCATTTCGACGCGCAGCGAGACGTCGAGTGCGCTGACCGGTTCGTCGGCCATGATGAGGTCGGGATTCATCAGCATCGCTCGAATGAGCGCGACGCGCTGTTGTTCGCCGCCGCTGAGTTGGTGGGGATAGCGCTCGATGTAGTCCTCGGGGGGCGTCATGCCGACGTGTTCGAGCAGGCTCAGAATCCGCTGTTTGCGGTCGTTGCCGTCGAGGTCGTCGTTCCACCGTTTGAGGGGGGCTTCGAGGCTCGCCTTGACGCGTCGGTGGGGGTTCAACGCGCTGCCGGGGTCCTGATGGACGATCTGGAGCGATTGGCGGATCTCGCCCCAGGAGATGCCGTTCCCGTTGCCTGCCTTGACGTCCCAGATACTGTGTCCCCGGTACGTGATCTCTCCGCCGGTGGGCTCTTGCAGGCCGACCGTCGTTTTACCGAGCGTCGTTTTGCCGCAGCCCGACTCGCCGACGAGGACGACGACATCCTGTTCGTAGATATCCAGCGAGACGCCATCGACGGCCTCGACCACGTCGGGTTCGGAGAAAATGTCGAGAAAGCCCTGCTCTTTCTCGAAGTGAACTTCGACGTTGTCGAGCGAGACGACCGGCTCAGCCGCCGTCGATGCGGAAGTTCCGCTCGACGGTGACGTTGTTGAGGCAGTCCGGGCGATCGTCTCGGGCGTCCCCGTCGCTGTTTGCTCATCGTCGAGTTCTGCGTCGTCGATCTCGTAACTCATCGGGATGTCTTCCCGCGCGTCTTCCCAGTGGTGACAGTGGACGTGATGGCTCGAATGGACCTCGTACGCCACGGGGTCCTCGGCGCGGCAGTGCTGATCGGCGAGCGGACAGCGGGTGTGGAACGAGCAGCCGGTGGGGACGTTTACCGGGTCCGGTGCGCTACCTTCGACCGGTTGCATCGTCTCGATCGGCGCGTTGAGATTCGGTGTCGATTTCAAGAGCAACCGCGTGTACGGATGGGCCGCGTCTTCGAGGATTTCGTCGGTCGGCCCGAGTTCGACGAACTCGAAGGCGTACAACACGCCGATGCGGTCCGCGATGTCGGCGACGAGCGGCAGGTCGTGGGTGATGAAGACGATCGTCAGATCGTACTCCGTCTTGATCTCCTGGATGAGCGAGATGATCGAGCGCTGCATCAGCAAGTCGAGCGCGGCGGTAGGCTCGTCCATCACCAGGACCTCCGGCTCGAGGACCAGACTGAGCGCGATCAGCGCGCGTTGTTTCATGCCGCCGGAGAGTTCGTGCGGATAGGAATCGAGGACGCGCTCGGGGTCGAGGTAGAGGTCTTCGAGAATCGTCCACGTTCGGTCCATGCCTTCGTCGATGTCGTAGTCGTGGGCGTCGAGCGTCTCGACGAAGTGGGTGCGGAGCTTGCGGACGGGGTTGAACGAGCTCATTGCGCCCTGGAACACCATCGAAATCTCCTCCCAGCGGAGTTCCTTGAGTCCCTGTTTATCGAGGTCGAGGATGTTGATCGGGCCCCCGTCGGCGGGGTAGTACGTGATGTCTCCGTAGAGGACGCCGGGATCGACGATGGCGTCGAGGAGCGCGGAGGCGAGCATCGATTTGCCGCTGCCGCTCTCGCCGACGACGCCGAGGATTTCGTTTCGCTGGATGTCCAGGTCGACGTCGTCGAGGACGCGGGATTCTCCGCGGTCCATGTCGAAGGTGACTGACGCGTTCCGGATCTCCAGGATCGAATCGGTTTGGTCCAGGTCGTGGTGTGCAGTTTCTGAGACGGTCATGTTAGATACCTCCCATCATGTCGTTCGCGTTCGTTGTGTCGTCGGGTTCGCCCTCGGGGTCGGCCGGGGAAGTCGTCTTTTCGTGTCGGGCTCGAACGCGGGGGTTGAACACGCGGTCGAGTGACTGCCCGAGGAGGGTCAGCCCGACCGAAATGAAGACGATCGCGACCATGGGAACGAGGAACCAGTGCAGTGCGCCGGGCCGTACGTGGGCGTTTTCTTGATAGGCGAGGTTCAGGGTGCTCCCCCAGTTCAGGTTCTCGAACGGCAGGATGCCCAGGTAGTACAGGGCGACGGCCTCGAAGATAACCCGTCGACCGGCGTTGGTGAGGTTGATCACGACGTAGGGCATCAGGTGGGGGATAATCTCCTTGAAGACGATCGTGTGGGTACGCATTCCCATCGCCTGTGATGCTTCGACGAACGATTCTTCTCGGAGCGTGAGCATCTGGGATCTGATGGCGCGAGCGAGTCCGCCCCACGCCGCGACACTCAGCAGTACGCCGACTGCGTACGGATTGCCGAGGATGATGTCGTCGAACATGAGCCCGAGGACCATCACGAGCGGGAAGCCGGGGATGTTGATGAAGACGTCCGTAATCGAACTCAGGACCGTATCGACCATGCCACCTTTGTACCCGGCGATAGCGCCAACGGTGGTCCCGATGCCGACGGTACAGACCGCCCCCGAGACGACCATCTTGAGGATCGTTGCTGTCGAGTGAACCGTCTGCGAGAGCAGGTCGCGACCGTGTCCGTCCGTTCCGAGGATGTACTCCGCGTTCTCGAACGGATTGATGAGCGCGGATCCTTCAGCGACGTTCGTCGGTTCGACGAGCACCGTTCCGACGGTTCCCATCAACAGGTACAGGACGACGATCGTCAATCCGATCCGCGCCCGCCAGTCGCGCCAGATGATCGAAACCGGCGCGTAGACGTAGGCATCGTACAGCTTTCGATAGCGATCACGGCGCGTCTCCTCGAACTCCGAGACGACTTCGAACGGCGAGTTCACGTTTCCGCCGTCGGTTTCGACGGGCCTGTCGGCTGCCCCGTTGCGTTCGGTTTCGGGCGTCGACTTGATATCGGTACTGAGTTCGTGTTCGTCTCCTGGGTCGGTTGGACTGGGTGATTCTCGTGTCATTGGGCCCTCCGTGCACGCGGATCGACGTAGCCGTAGGTCAGGTCGGCCAGCAGCAGTGCGGTAACGATTGCCAGCGTGATGACCATAAAGCCCCCCATCATGAGCGGGTAGTCGCGCTGGTGGGTGGCTGATAGCATGTACCAGCCGAGACCGTGATACTGGAACACCTGTTCGAGGACGATCGAACCGCCGAACATTTCGCCGATGCTGATCAGCAGCGTCGTGTACATCGGCAACACGGCGTTGCGAGCGACGTACTGGGTCGAGATAGTGATATCGGAGAGGCCGCGGAGGCGGGCGACGCGAAGGTAGTCCTCGCCGAGCACGCGGATGCTGTTTCCGCGCATGCCGAGGGAGGCGACGCCGGAGGCGACTAACATCGAGATGATCGGTAAGGCTGCGTGGTGGATGATCCCGCTGATGTATACCAGATTGAATCCCGGGTCGGCTCCGATCGGTTGGCGGCCGCCGTTTGGAAACAGTCCGTACCGGTACGACAGGAAGATCAGCAGGAGGATTGCAAGTACGTAGAACGGGATCGATCCCATCAAGACGGCATACGAGGTGAGTCCGACGTCCAATTTCCCACCTTCCCAATAGGCCATCAGCGCGCCGACGCTGATGCCGATGAAGAAACTGATGAAGACCGCCCAGCTTAGGACGAACAACGTCCACGGCAGTGCTCCCGCGAGCACATCTGTCACCGGCTCGCCGTAATAGACAGACTGTCCAAGATCACCCTGCAGCGTGTCCACAACATAGCTCCCGTAGGCCGTGAGGAGCGGCTCGTCCGGATCGATCGTCATGCGAAGCTCAACGAGTTCACGCGCGCGGCCCGGATTGATTCCCTGTTGGGTCATCCGCGTAATCATCGCGCCCATAATGTTTCCGGGCATCATCCGGATCAACACGAACGATAGTGTGAGAACGGCCCACACGGTGAAGGCTGCTTGCCCTAATCGTCTGACACGCCAGTCCACTGTTACCATGGCTGTATAGCTGTTCAAAACAATTCGTAATGAAGGTTTGCAATCGTATAATATATATTATCATTTCGGCCGAATTCGGCGGGGGGTCGGAGACGAACCGTCTCGAGGTCGGGAGCTATCGTCCGGCGTTAGAACGGCTCCCAGCCGGTATAGAGCACGGCGATGCTTCCCGCGAGCGAGAGGATAACTGGGATGAGAGCGAGTTGCGCGACGACGTACGGTCCCGTTCCCGGGTCGACGAAGGCGAGGGAGAATCCCAGGAGGAGGAGGAAGACGAAGTTGACGCCGAGGACGATCTGTGAAATAGCCTGCAGGAATCCCATGCGAAACCGTTTGCATCGATGCTAATAAACGTTCGTCCAAGTCGGGACTGAACTCGAAACCGGCGGCAGCGTTCGACCGTCGCGGTCGTCACCCGTTGTACTCGATCGTCGCTCCCTCCATCTTCGGAATGAGATACAGCGCGTCCTCGGTGCCATCGATGACGCCCTCGGGCGCGTCGAGCGTCCAGTTGGCTGCGTTGTACGCGCCGGCGTCGGGCTGGAACATCGCCTCCATCTGGGGGACCGTCTGGTTCCACCACCACATCAGTTCTTGGTGGTACTGGTCGTCGCCGGTGACCTGCCACTGACGGATGTGCTCCTCGACGTTGATCGACTTCGTCCCGTCCGCGCCGTCGGGGTCGCCAATCGGCATTGGGATTTCCGTGTCGGGATCGAAGTGCGAGATCGACTGGACCCAGGTCGGGACGAGATCGAGCGCCCAGAGCGCCCTGATCCCGTTCGCGGATGAGCCATCGGGCATGATGTCGTACTCGCCCGCCTGCCGACGTTCGTCGAACGTCGCGTCGTCGACCTGTTCCTGGTTCGTCCCGATGCCGAAGTTCTCCAGGTTCTCTTTGAGGACGCCGATATCCTTCCGCTTGGTCCCGTTCATGATATCGACTTCGAACCGGTCTCCATCGGGCGTGAACCACTCGCCGTCGTCGCGCTGGAATCCTTCCTCCTCGAGGAGTTCGGTGGCGCGGTCGGTATCGTTCTGGCCGTACAGGGTGAAGTCCTCGACCCAGTCGGCGGCGTCGTGCGAGCCGTTATCGAGGACGTTCCCCGGAACGCGACAGGGGGGCCACTCGAACATGCGGTTGACGCCTTCGAGGAGTTGGACGACCTGTTGTCGGTCGAAGACGTGACAGATTGCCTTGCGGACGTTCGCGCTCTCCAGGGGAGTGTCGTAGCTGACGTCGTACCCGCAGTTGAACGTGAAGAGTTTGTTCGTCGAGAAGCCCTCCTTGATGAGCGTGTGCTCTTCCGGTAACTGCTGCTTGTTCTTGACCGGGAACTGCGTATGGGCGGCGTCGATCTCGCCGTTCGAATACGGCTGTGCCGGGTTGTTGTTATTGTAGAGGTGTACCGAGTACTCGCTGAAATTAAGTTCGCCGGCGTTCGGATGGTCATCGTACCGTTCGAAGATCATGACGTTGTCCCCGATATCGGCGACTTGAAACGGCCCGTTCCCAACCGCATCCTCGAGCGACGGATACGATGTCGTCGTCATCTCCTCTAAGACACCCTCCATCTCCCCGTCGTCGCTATTCCGGAGTTGTTCGTGCCAGTCGATCCACTGATCGTCGGTGTGTTTGGTGAATATCCCGCGACTCTCATCACCCACGAGGTCGGCGACGACGTTCTGGACTGCAACCTTCGTCGACAGCGGATCGTGGAACGTAACCTGGGCCGTCCGTTCGTCGACCGCTTCCGCCGACTCGATGAACTGGTGGGGCCGCTCGCCGTCTTCCGCCTGGTAGTCCAGAATCTCCAGCGCCATCTGGAGTTGCATCACCCAGTCGTCGGCGACGACCTGATCCCCATCGTGCCAGGTCCACTCGTCGCTGAAGGCGAACTCGAGCGTCGTGTCGTCGACCATCTCCCAGTCGGTTGCGATCAACGGGTACACCTCGTCCCTCGACGGGCTGTAAACGACGGGTCGGTCGTAGATGAGCGCCCCCGGATGCCACGTGCCGCGTTGCGTCGGATTCCACGGGTTGCAGTGACGCTGCGACGGCAGCGTCCCGCTGGTCTCTGCGTCGAACACACGGAATCGATCGGTACTACTCGAACCGCCGAGGCACCCCGCCATCAACGCCGTTCCGCCCGCAGCACTGTATTTGAGTACATCTCGCCGGTTCAATCCACTGCTCCGCCAGCTGTTACCCTCTGGCATACTCCCTAATGTTGGAAGGTAGTACATATAGTTAACTATAAAAAATACAATATTCGTCTCGGCGACCGACGACGCTACCGCCGAGGGTGAACTCGCTTTTGATCTCCGGCCGTCCGTCGCTTCCAGCTTGCTGTCGACAGTCGGCGTCCGTTATGGTCCGGTATATTCCATCGTGGCGTCTTCCATCTTCGGAATGAGGTACAGCGCGTCCTCGGTGCCATCGATGACGCCCTCGGGCGCGTCGAGCGTCCAGTTGGCTGCGTTGTACGCGCCGGCGTCGGGCTGGAACATCGCCTCCATCTGGGGGACCGTCTGGTTCCACCACCACATCAGCTCCCGGTGGTACTCGCTATCATCGGTGACCTGCCACTGATTGATGTGTTCTTCGACGTTGATCGTCTTCGTCCCGTCCGCGCCGTCGGGATCGCCGACCGGCATCGGAATCTCCGCCTCGAGTTCGAAGTGAGCGATCGACTGGAGCCATCGGGGGACGAGGTCGAGTCCCCAGAGGGGAACGACGCCGTTTGCGGAGGATCTGTCGGGCATCATGTCGTACTCGCCGGCGTGGCGACGCTCGTCGAACGACGCGTCGTCGACCTGTTCCTGGTTCGTCCCGATGCCGAAGTTCTCCAGGTTCTCTCTGAGGACGCCGATATCCTTCCGGTCGGCTCCGTTCATGACGTCGATCTCGAATCGGTCGCCGTCGGGCGTGAACCACTTGCCGTCGTCGCGTTGGTACCCCTCCGCTTCGAGGAGTTCGGTGGCGCGGCCGGTATCGTTCTGGCCGTACAGGGTGAAGTCCTCGACCCAGTCGGTGGCGTCGTGTGACCCCTCGTCCAGAACGCTCCCCGGGACGCGACAGGGGGGCCACTCGAACATGCGGTTGACGCCCTCGAGGAGTTGGACGACCTGTTGGCGGTCGAAGACGTGACAGACCGCCTTGCGGACGTTCGCGCTCTCGAAGGGAGTGTCGTAGCTGACGCCGCTCCCGCAGTTGAACGTAAACAGCAGGTTGATCGATAAGTCCTCCCTGACGAGCGTGTGCTCCTCGGGTAGTTGGGATTTGACGTCGTCTCTGACCGGAAATTGGATGTGGGCGGCGTCGACTTCTCCGCTCGTGTACGGTTGCGTCGGATCGTCGTTCTCGAAGACGCGTACCGAACACGTCTCGAAGTTGAGATTATCGGCGTTCGGATGGTCATCGTAGCGCTCGAAAACGACGACGTTGTCACCGACATCCGCGACTTCGAACGGGCCGTTGCCGACGACCTCCTCGAGCAACGGATAGTTCGTCGTCGTAATCTCCTCGACGACGGTTTCCGCCTCCGCTTCGTCGCCCTCGTGGAGCCGCTGATGCCAGTCGGCCCACTGGTCGTCAGTGTGTTGCGTGAAGATCCCCCGGCTCTCGTCTCCCACGAGATCCGCAACTGCGGTTCGCACCGCGTAGGTCGACAGCAACGGGTCGTACAACGACACGCGGGCCGTCCGCTCGTCGACCGCTTCCGCCGACTCGATGAACTGGTGGGGTCGCTCGCCGTCTTCCGCCTGATACTCCATGATGCCAAGCGCTAGCTGCAGTTGCATCACCCAGTCGTCGGCGACGACCTGCTCGCCGTCGTGCCAGGTCCACTCGTCGCTGAAGGTGAACTCGAGCGTCGTGTCGTCGACCATCTCCCAGTCGGTTGCGATCAACGGGTACACCTCGTCCGCAGCGGGGCTATAGACGACGGGCCGATCGTGAATGAGCGCCCCGGGGTGCCACGCCCCGCGCTGTGCGAAGTTCCACGGATTGCAGTGACGCTGGGACGGTAGTGCGCCGCTGGTCTCCGCATCGAACATGCGAAATCGATCGGTACTATTCGAACCGCCGAGGCACCCGGCGAGGACGGAAACCCCGCCCGCAGTTCCGTACTTGAGCACGTCGCGCCGACTCGGCTGTTGCCACTGTTTGTCACCGTCTGGCATAGTCTCTACTGCCAGACAGTCGCACTTAACTTTACCCCGCACTCGGCCGGTGTCTCTCTCGACCGACTCGTCGCCCGGCTAACGCCGAAACGTTTTCCCACCGGTCCGTCCACTCCTCTATCGATGGACGAGCGAACAGTCGTCGTTACCGGTTCGAGCAAAGGCATCGGCAAGGCACTCGCCAAACGCTTCGCCGCCGAGGGCACAACCGTCGTCACGAACTCGCGGGACGGGTCGCGCGCCGAGCGCGTCGCCGAGGAAATTCGGGCTGACGGCGGCCGAGCGGTCGGAATCGAGGCCGACATCAGCGATCGCGACGCGGTCGAGCGGCTCATCGAGGGTGCCGTCGACGCGTTCGGATCGCTCGACGTCATGGTGAACAACGCCGGTACCACCGTCATCGATCCCGCCCTCGAGATGGACCCCGCGGACTGGCGGCGCGTGATCGAGGTCAATCTCACCGGTGTCTTCTTCGGGATGCAAGCGGCCGGCCAACAGTTCGTCGAGCAGGGAACCGGCGGCCAGATCATCACGATCAGCAGCATGATCGGCGAACGCGGCTTCGCACAGCGCGCACCCTACTGCGCCTCAAAGGCCGCCGTCAACAACCTCACCCGCGTCTTCGCGACTGAACTCGCCGAGCACGACGTCCACGTCAACGCGCTAGCCCCGGGGTTCGTCCGCACGGAAATCACCGACCAGACCCAGGAAGCCGCCGGCTACACCGATGCGGACGTCTGCGATCGAACGCCGCTCGACCGATTCGGCACGATGGAAGAAATCGCAAACTGCGTCAGTTTTCTCGCCGCCGGCGATCACTACATGACCGGCGAGGTCATCCGCGCCGACGGCGGCTGGCTCGCCGACGCCTGGGGTCCCGACGCAGAAGTCGATTGAGCGACGACGCTCTCGAACGGTGTCGCAGTCGATCGATCACTCGAACGCAGGGACAACCTCCTCGCCGAACAACCGAATCTGCTTCTCCACGAGTTCTTTCGGCATCCCGGAGTGGTGAAACCGGAGTGTGAGGTGATCGAGCGGGAAGCGCTCGCGGATCGATTCGATCTGCTCGACGATCTGTTCGGGCGTGCCGTAGATGAACCGGTCGTCGGCGAGTTCGTCGAAGTTTTCGACGGCGTCGGCGTTCATCAGCGGGTGGGAGAACTCGCCGCCGTACTCGTCGACGTAAGTGCGGTGGAGGTACTCCTTGCGCTCCATCACTTCAGCTTCGGTCTCGGCGATGACCGCCTCGCGCATCAGCGGGTGTTCAATCTCGTCCCACTCCTGGTCGCTGTCCTCGATGTGCTCGCGCTGGGCTTCCTTGCGGTCCTCGACGATTCCCAGGTCGGCGACGACGCCGGGTACCCAGGCGTCGCTGAACCGCACCGAGCGGGCGATCTGCTTGTCGCCCCAGCCGCCGACCCAGAGGTCGGGTCGGGGCTCCTGGACGGTCTCGGGCAGCGGCTGCCAGTCCTCGACCTCGAAGAACGGACACTCGAAGGAAATCGGCTCGTCCGAGGAGAGGAACTCGTCGAGGAATTGCAGTCCCTCGATCATGCGCCCCGCCCGTTCGTCCATCGGGACGTCGAACGCCTCGAACTCTTCCTCGACGTAGCCGAGGCCGACGCCGAGCGTGAGCCGTCCGTTCGAGATGTTATCGAGCATCGCCGCCCGCTGTGCGACGTGCAACGGGTGGTAGAGCGGGAGGATCAACACCGACGTGACGAGTTCGAGTTCCTCGGTTCCGGTGCCGATGCTGGTCAGTCGCGTCAGCGGCGAAGGCCAGTAGTTGTCGCCCTCGGTCGCCTGGTGGTCGTTGACCCAGCAGGACGAGAAGCCGACCCGTTCGGCGAGTTGACACTGTTCGACGACGCCGTCCCACGATTGTCCGCCTTCGACTGGGAAAATCCCGAATTTCATACGCTACGATGTGACAGTGCGAGCAGCACGTATTTACATTTTCTGTTGGTGGGTTGATATCCATCGCGGAATCGGTGTTTACGCGACCACCTCCGGTCTCGTGTCTCCGTCACCTGCGTATCGCTACTCGTCGTCGTAATCGTCCGGGTCGTCCACGACGAGAATCCGAAGGTCGTTGACGTTCGTCCCCGTCGCACCGGTTCGGACGAGTTCGCCACGGCCCGCGAAGAAGCCGCCGGCATCGTTTTCTCGCAGCGCGGTCGTGGCGGCCCTGCGGTCGGTGACGGTCTCGCCGTCGACCACCGCACCCGCAACGTCGGTTCCCCCGTCGAAGCCGTCCGTGTCGACGCTGCCGAGAACGATCGGCGCGTCGGGGTCCAACTCCAGCGCCCCTTGCAAGCTGAACTCGAGGTTCGGACCGCCGTCGCCGTCGCCGCGGACCGTCACCGTCGTCTCGCCGCCGCTGAGCACGGCCGCCGGCGGCTCGACCGGGCGGCCGGTCGCGGCGATCTCCTCGGCGACGGCGACGTGGGTCGTTGCAGCGGCTCGGGCCTCGCCTCGAACGCGAGTCGAGAGGACCACCGGGTCGTACCCGCTGGCTGCGGCTTCCCGGGCGGCACCCTCGATCGCCGTGTCGGCGTTTGCGAGCACGTGGTTGTCGACGGTCCGAACGCGCGGATCGTCCGCGTCCGGCGTCTCCCCGTCGCCGTCGCGACCCCGTTCGAGGTGCGCCTCGACGCTCGAGGGGGGCGTCACGTCGTACTCCTCGAGGACGGCGATCGCGTCCGCGTATGTGGTCTGGTCCGGCGCCGTCGGACCGCTCGCGATGACGCCGAGCGGGTCGCCGATAACGTCGCTGAGGACGAGGCCGACCACGCGGGCCGGCCCCGCCCGTCCGGCCAACCGGCCGCCCTTTACCGCCGAGCAGTGCTTCCGGACGGCGTTTATCGATTCGATGTCGGCTCCGCGTTCGAGCAGCGCCTCGGTCACCTCCCGCAGGTCGGACAGCGCGACGTCCGCTGCGGGCGCGGCCAACAGCGCACTGGCGCCGCCCGTGACGACCGCGAGGACGAGGTCGTCGGCCCCCGCCGCGTCCGCGACCGCGAGCACGTCGCGCGTTCCGTCGACGTTCTCCGAACTCGGTAACGGGTGGGTCCCCTCGCGAATCGATACCCGATCCACGGCGACCGGATCGTCCGTCACGACCGCACCTCCGTCGAGTTCGTCGCCGAGGATCGATTCGAGCGCCGCGGCGACGTGCCCAGCGGCGTTGCCGCCGCCCGCGACGAGCACGTCGTCGATGGCCGCGAGATCGATCCGGGTGTCGTCGACGACGAGCGTCCGGCCCCGGTCGTCGAGCGTCACCGTTTCCTCGACGACGCGCCGGGGATGGGCGGCGTCGATTCCCGCGGTCAGACAGTCGACCGCCGCGGTTCGTCGGTCGGCGGTATCGTGGTGGCGTGGTCCCATGTGTTCGTAGCCGGTGGTTCGCAGTACATCAGTTTCAAGGTATGGGACGGCTGTCCCCACGGGGTCCACGGTTCCGCGCTCGAAGCGAACTCGCCGCTTCGCCGGTCCGTTGCGGTTTTCTCGCCGTCGGAACGTTCAATACTCGCCCGCTCGCATCGCCACTGCATGCGCGTTACCGATTACGAACTCTACGCGGTGCCACCGCGGTGGCAGTTCCTCAAACTCGAAACCAGCGACGGCCGCGTCGGCTGGGGCGAGGTCTACACGAAGTGGCACTTCGCGGGCGACAGCGAACCGGCGACGGAGAACGCGGTCGATCAGTTGCTCCACCAGTACGTCCTCGGGGAGGATCCCAGTCGCATCGAGTACCTCTGGCAGGCGATGTACAGAAGCAGTTTCTACCGCGGCGGCCCGGTGCACATGAGCGCCATCGCCGGCATCGACGAGGCCCTCTGGGACCTGAAGGGAACGGCCGCCGGCATGTCCGTCGCCGAGTTGCTGGGCGGCCCTGCCCGCGACCGCATTCGGACCTATCGCCACGTCAGAGCCCACGGCGAAGACGGCGTTTCGGACCCGGCGGCCGCTGCCGCCGCGGAGGCACGCGACGCCGTCGAGGCCGGGTACACCGCCGTGAAGCTGATCCCGACGGGCGGACTCGAACCCATCGACACGCCGGCGACCGTCGAGCGCGCTCGCGACGTTGTCGGCGCGGTCCGCGAGGCGATCGGCCCGTCCGTCGACCTCGCGCTCGACTTCCACGGCCGCACTTCGAAGGCGATGGCCCGCCGGCTGGCGAGTTCACTCGAGGCGTTCGACCCGCTGTTTATCGAGGAGCCGGTAACGCCGGAACACGACCGCGAACTCACTCGGCTCGCCGAGGGAACGACGGCCCCGATCGCGACGGGAGAGCGGCTCTACTCCCGATGGGAGTTCCGTCCGATTCTCGAGGCGGACGCGGTCGACGTCGTCCAGCCGGACGTTTCGAGCGCGGGCGGCATCACCGAGACGAAGAAGATCGCGGACATGGCCGACACCTACGACGCCTCGATCGCACCCCACTGTCCGATCGGGCCGCTGGCGCTCGCGGCGTCGCTCCAGATCGACGCGGTCGCACCGAACGCCCTGATTCAGGAGCAGGTTATCCTCGACGACGCGGCGGCGATGCGATACGTCGAAAACGACGGCGTGTTCGACCTGACCGACGGCTTCCTCGACGTTCCCGACGGCCCCGGACTCGGCATCGAAATTGACGAGGATCGCGTTCGTGAACTCGCGGGAACGAATCTGGGTTTCGATCGGTCACCGGGACACCGCGCCGACGGGAGTATCGGCGAGCGGTGAGTAGCCGGCGGTGAGTAACGAGTGGTGAGTGGCGAACAGTGAGTAACGAGTGATGGGTACGGTGAGGTGAGGGATGAGGCCTGCTGGCGAGCAGTGCGCGGTGAGTGGCGCGACCGCTCGGGATTACCTGATCACGTAGTTATACCGACTCGAACGTCCAGCGCTGGTTCGCCCCGCCGGTGTCCGGCCACTGGATAACGTTTGCGCCGTCGCTCGTCGATGCGCCCTCAACATCCGCAAGTTTGCCGCTGTGGACGGCTTCGAGCGTGTACTCGCCGTTTCCGTCGTCGGTGATGTACCACCGCTGGCAGTCACAATCAGTCGCCGCGTACTGTTGGACGGTTGCGCCGTCGGCAGTTTCGCCGTCTGCGACTTCGAGGAACTTGCCGCTGTTCTCGTTTTCCAGTCGATACTCCCCGTTACCGACTTCTTCGACGTACCACTGCTGCGTCGGATGGTCGGTCGCGCCCCACTGCTGGACGTTCGCGCCGTCGGCGGTTTCGCCGTCTGCGACCTCGAGGAGTTTGCCGCTGTTAGCGTTCGCGATCTCGTAGGTTCCCGTCGGAATCGGGCCGCTGTCGCCGCCGTTGCCGTCGTCCGGTGGCGATTGCCCTCCTTCGACGGATTGCGCCCAGCTCGCGAGCCACTCGCGCAGCCCGCTGTCGGGCACGCTGAGCGAGTGCGTGTTAACCGCGAGTTCGGGATAGCCGCCGACCTCGTCCTGGTGGCCGACCCAGTACTCGTAGGGCGAATCGAGGCGGTCGTTTCCGGCGCGGTTCTGGATCTCTTGGACGATTCGATCGTCGTTGCCCGTTCGGTCGGCCGGCCGCGCGCCGGCGTTTGCGAGGTTGTGGCTCTCGACCTCCGAAGCGGACAACTCGTCGAGGCCGCTCGGCCACAGCGGCGGTGAACTCTCGCTGTCGGTGCCGGCGAAGTCGGTGTCGTCGTCCTGGGGCGGGTCGGCGGTGTAGTTGTCCGCGTAGTAGGCCGTCGGACTGCCTTCGAGAATCTGGTCGCCCGTGTCCGTCAGCCCGGTGTAGGCGTTGCCGACGAAGCTCGTGACGGCCGAGCTGTCGGCGTTTGCCGATTCGTCGAAGAAGTACGCGAAGTTGTTGACGATGACCGTCTCGGTGTCGTTTTTGAGTCTGGGGATTCGGGCGCGAGTTTTCGACCAGACGTTCCCCGCGAACGTGACCTCCGACGCGCCGTCGCCGATGAGCGTCGAGTAGTTGTGGTCCGCCCCGTCGCCGTAGGGGTCCCACAGCCCCTCGTAGATGAGGCAGTTGGTGACCGTCGTCGCCTGTGTATCGTAGCCAACCGAGAGACACTCGTCGACCCCCCACGAGGCGGTCACGTGGTCGAGGACGTTGTTCCGGGTATCGTCCTGGGTGTTGATCGCGTCGTTGCCCTGAATCGAGCCGTCGCCGGGGCCGATCCGCGAACGGACGTGCTGGACGACGCAGTTACTGGCGTCGACCTGCACCATACCCTTGATGAACGTGATTCCCGGTGAGGGGGCCGTCTGTCCGGCAACCCAGCAGTTGTCTTCCGTAATCCGTAGCGTTTCGCCGCCGAGGTCGATCGTCCCGCTGGTTTCGAAGACCACCAGCCGCGGGCCGCTGGCGTGAAACGCCGCTTCGACGGCCGCGCGGGTCGGCTCGGTAATCGTGTAGACGTCGACGTCGTCGTCGAACCACGACGTATCCGCGAAGCCGTCGTCGAGGCCGAAGTGTGAACTCCCGCCGGACTGGGCCGTTACTGACCCTGCGAGTCCGCCGAGCGCTCCCATGCTGATGAGTGCCGATGCTGCCGTGCCTTTCAGATAGGTTCGTCTCGTCTGTCTCATGGTACCGCACCCCGAGAAACAACACAACTCCATAAATAATTTTTCCTGAAAATAACCAATACCTACCAACTCTCGGACTCAGTTTACGTCGTTGCTTCGGTATCGAAGGGTGAACCAGCTGGACGGGTGTACCAGAACGGCGATCTGCGGCGGCGAACGATCAGTCTTCGAGCGGTTCGGCCGGTTCGACTTCGCCCCACACCGCCTCACTTCCGTCGGTCGGGGCGGCCCACTCGACGGCGTTATCGAGCACCGTTCGGATCTCGTCCTGGTAGAAGATGGGGTACTCCTCGTGCCCCGGCCGAAACGCGAAGATACGTCCGCGACCGCGACGATAACAGACGCCCGAACGGAACACCTCTCCGCCCTCGAACCACGAGATAAACACGGTTCGATCCGGTTCCGGAACGTCGTAGGGTTCGCCGTACATCTCCGTCGCGGGAATCTCGAACGACTCCGGGAGGCCGTCGACGATCGGGTGGCCCGGATCAGCGACCCAGAGCCGTTCGGTCTCGCCGCCGTGTCGGTACTTGATGTTACAGGAAGTCCCCATCAAGCGCGTAAACGGCTTCGAGTTCTTCCCGGAGTGAATCGGGACGAAGCCCATGCCCTCGTGGACGCGATCGACGACGCGGTCCGCGACCTCGTCGGTGACCTCATCGTTCGCGCAGTGAGACCACCACAGGAGGACGTCGGTGTCAGCGAGGACGGACTCGGTTAGCCCGTGGTCCGGCTCTTGAAGCGTGGCCGTGCGGACGGTTCGCTCGTCGCCGGCGACCGCATCCGCAATCGCGCCGTGAATTCCGTCCGGGTAGCGCTCGGCGACCGCCTGTTCTTCCTGTTCGTGGACGTTCTCGTTCCAGACCGTGACCTGTACCGGCATGCCCACGGTGTTTCCGGCGATTCGGGATAAGTCCTCCGCCCCGCTGTACGGTTAGCGACCCGAACAGCGCCGCGGATCCCAGCCGTCGAGGACGGTTTCGACCGTATACGCCGCGGCCTCGTCCTCTCCGAGCTGGTGGCTCCAGTCCGCGCGCTGCTCCGGCGTGTACCCCGGCCCGTGGTTGTCGTACTCCGCGAAGTAGGCCGTCTCCCGTTTGTCGCCGTGTTCCGGTTCGTCCCACGGCTCCCACCCTACCGGACGAATGTGGTCGCCGAGTTCACAATCGATGTAAACCGTTTGTCCGTACGGTTCCCACGGCCGCCCGAGGTAGACGGACTGGCTCGGCGCGCCACCGCGGATGTCGCAGTCCTTGAACACGAACCCGTGTGCGACATCTTCCGGCTGGGCGGGCGCTGCGATGAACCCCTCGTCTGTACAGACGACGGTGCAGTCGTCGAAAAACGCCGTCGCGCGACCGAAGATGAAGTCCACGTCGCCTTCGATGTAGCAGTCCGTGAAGTACTGGCGCGTCCTTCGCCCGAAGTTGTAGAGGGTGTCTTGATTGCCGAGAAACCGGCAGTTATCGAAGGCGACCCGATCGGCGTCGATGCGGATCGCGACGGCCTGTGCCACGGGCTCGGCGGCGTTTTCGAAGGTAACGTTCCTCGCGCTGAACTCGTCTCCCCAGACGAAGAAACTCGAGGACCCGCTCGTGCCGATTTCGTCGCCGTTTTCGTCGCGTTTGTCGGCGTGATCGTCGTACGTAAGCACCGTGTCTTCGACGCGCTCGCCGACGAACGTCACGTTGATCCGATCTTCGGGGAGCTCCAGTTTCTCCTTGTAGCGACCCGTTTTGATGTACACCCGCGTCTCCTCGGACGAGTTCGGCTGTACCGCATTGATCGCGGCCTGAACGGTTTCGTAGTCGCCGCTGCCGTCCTGTGCGACGACGATATCGTAGTCATCACCACCGGAACGTCCGGTCGATTCGCTATCGTTCGCGGCAGCGATATCGCGGCCCCCGTCGGTGGCGGCCGTCGCGTTCGCCCCGGGAGCCGATCCCCCGATGTTGCTGTAGCCGGGCATCGCGCCGAGTACGCCGGCACCTGTGACGGCCAGCAGCCGTCTCCGTAGCACGCTCTGCTCACTATGGCTGTCGGTGTCTGCCATGGAACCGACCTCCACACAACTTGTATTAAATCTACTCATTTGGCGAGAAAGATATGTTTCGTCCGGCTCCACGCCCGTTGGGCAGCGCGGGGCAGACTCCACCGACACGATGGACTCGAGCGGGTCACCGCGGCGTTCAGTCCTGCTCGAAACCTATTCGGCCGAATCCGCCGTGCCCTCCGTTCTCGGAACGACGAGAAACCGACCGAACGACGGTTACAGACGATCGAGGTCGTCGAGAATCCGCCGGAGGTCCTCGCGTTCCTCGTGGTCGATCTGTTCTTGCGGGGGCAAGACGGTATCGTGCTCGAAGACGCCCTGCATCTGGAGGGCCGCTTTCGTGCGGGCGCGGTAGCGGCCCTCCGGCTCCCCGAAGATGTGGTTGGTCAGCGGCAACAGCCGTTTGCGGATCTCGCGGGCGCGCTCGATGTCGCCGTCGTGGACGGCGCGGATTTTCTCCACGTGGAGTTCGGGCACGAGGTTCGCGTACCCGATGAGCCCGGTTTCGGCCCCCAGTTCGTAGGCGTGCATGAGGAACGTATCGTTGCCCGTCATGATCGTACAGTCGTCCCGAAGGTGATCGACCGCCCGAATCGTCCGGTCGTACCGAATCGGGTCGAACGAGGCCTCCTTGAACGCGATCACGTGCGGCAGCTTGCAAATTTCGACGTGGGCGCTGATCGGGAGCCCCGGACTCCCCCAGGTCGGGAACTGGAAGTTGATCAACGGCATATCGACCGCGTCGGCGACGTACTTGAAGTGATTGATCGCTTCCTGGGGAATCTGGTGGGCGTAGACGTCGAGGGGCAACAACATGACGCCGTCCGCACCGGCATCCTTGGCCGTCTGGGCCAGTTTCGCCGCCTCGATCGAACTCTCGCCGTAGACGCCGGCGAACACGGGCGTGTCGCCCGCCGCCTCGACGTGCGTCTCGATGACCCGTCGGTAGGTCTCCTCGTCTTGCATCTTCGTCTCGCCGGTGTGGGCGTTCGCGATGACCGCCTCGATCCCATCGACGGACACGAGGGAATCGACGTGACCTTTGAGATCGGCTTCCACCAGTTCGTACTCCGGCGTCCACGGATTCGCCGTCGCGGGAATGATGCCACCGGCTATCTGCTCTTTGAGCTCTTTGAACTCGTCTTTCAGCATACTCCTTCGGAGAGAGATCAGCATTCTGTAAAAGTGTTCGGTTCGCCGGTCCCCGCTCGCCGAACTCGTCTCACCGTTCGCAACGGCCCCTGTTCCCTTCTGGGGAACATTACAGGAGTACAAACGTAATTGCCGCTGTGAGTCGCCGGAACGCCTTACGAACGAACGAGATTACGTCTACCCCTCTTCGGAGTTACCGACCGTCACTCTCACTTTTGCTCCCTCTAGCCAACTATACCGCCCTGAAACGACCGATTTGGAGCAGCAGAATCCAATTCGCGGTTGCGTTCGATCGTCGTCGTTGAACTCGCCGCTTCTGAAGTCGCGAAACGCTATGAAACGAACTGTTAGTCGCTGCTACACCGTGGTATTGTCTCACGGTAATTTCTTTCTCGCATCACATATCGTTCCCCTCTCGAGAACAGTTTCTGTACGAAGAATGGGATGAAAGCGGATCGATAGCAGTGCTATCCGCCTCGTCGACGACACCGGACGAGTTCTCTTCGAGTGAACGGTCGCGGTGAACACGCCTTCTCCGCCGTTCTCGGCGCGGGAACGCGACGAGATGGCAGCCACTCGGATGATTTATAGGCCAGGCGGTGGATGCGGTGTGTATGCACATCACTTCGGTGAGCGGGTACGCCCTCTCGTCGCCGATCGAACCGGTACAGGAACGACCGTTCTTCGGTGGAACGCGCCGCCTTCGCAAACGAGATGTCGTCCTCGTCGTCGTCGAAACGAAAGCCGGGCATCAGGGAGTTGCGACGGCCGGGGCCAGTAGCTCCGCCATGCGCGAGTACTTCGAGGGCGACTCCCAGGGGACGTTTGCCGATGTCATCGAGACCGACGTCGCCCCCGCACTCGAGGGCGAGTCGATCGACGACAGCCGTTCCGCCCGCGACCTGCTCGCGGCGACCAGCCTCCCGGCACACCTCCGTACCGAGGCGATCTCGGCGATCGATGTTGCTCTCTACGATATTCGCGGCAAGGAACTCGGTATGCCGGTCTACGACCTTCTGGCCGAGGAGTACGAGACGGATCCGACGACGGAGATCCCCCTGTACGCCAGCGCGGGGATGTACATGGAACCCGAGGGATACGCCGAACAGGCCGCCGCGATCGAATCGCTCGGCTTTTTCGGCTACAAGTACCGCCCCGGAATCAACCCCGACGGCGACCGCCGCACGATCGACCTGCTCGCCGACGCGCTCGACGAAACCGAGTTCATGCTCGACACCCACACCTGGTGGAAACTCGAGAACGGGTACGGTCGGGCTACCGTTCGTGAACTCGTCGAACACGCGGCCGAGCAGGGGGCCTACTGGATCGAGGAGCCGGTCGAACCCGCCGATCACGACGGCTACGTCGAGCTAGCTGAAACCGGTGCGCCGTTGGCCGGCGGCGAGAGCGAGTCTTCCCCCGTCGCGCTCGCCGACCTCGGTCGGACCGGCGGCGTCGAGTTCTTGCAGGGAGACGTTCGCCACCACGAGGGCTTTACCGGCTGCCGAGATGCCATCGAGTTCTGTGCCGGCCGGGAGGTCGAGTTCGTTCCGCACAACTTCGGCACCTGGCTCGGGTTGCAGGCTAACGCCCATCTCGTGGCCGCGGCCCCGGAGGTTCGGCTGCTCGAGTATCCGGTTTTCGAGGACGATCCGGCGCTCGAAGAGACGGCAGTCGATCCGGGAATGTATCCGTTCGAGTTGGCGTTCGACATCATCGAGGGGCAGCCGATCATCGAGGACGGTTGTCTGTCCGTTTCGGATGCACCGGGGCTCGGCGTCGAGGTCGATCTCGACGTACTCGAGGAGTATCCGTTCGTCGAGGGTCCGTGGACGGAGTTCCACTACGAAGGCGAGACGGCGTAATCGCGACGATTCGGACCCCGGTTGCGTAAGGTCGGGGACGTTCCCGTCAACGCAAGCTATATTGTGTGGTAGTCTCTCGTACACGCCATGGAGATTACGGATATTCGCGCGATTCCGCTCGCTCATTCGCTCCCCGAGGGCCGCGGACTCGGCGATGCGCGGGGATTCGGAACCGATCGCGGAACGACGTTGGTGCGACTGGAGACCGACGACGGAACCGTCGGCTGGGGCGAGGCGTTCGCCCCCGGACCGATCGCGACGGCGACCGTCGAGGAACTGTTCGCCGACGACGTGCTCGGGATGGACCCGTTCGCCGTCGAGTCGCTCGCCGACCGCTCCTACACCGATCCCTACCACTTCGGCGGCGACGTGTTCGTCCAGAGCGCGGTCAGCGCGATCGACGTCGCCTGCTGGGACATCATCGGAAAATCCGTCGGCCGACCGATTCACCGCCTGCTCGGCGGGACGCAGTGCTCGGAGTTGACGCCGTACGCGTCGACGATGTACTTCACCGAGGCGGATCGTCCGATCGAAGATCCGATCCGCGTGGCCGTCGTGGAAGGATTTACCGCCGCGAAAATCAAGATCGGGTCCGGGATCGCGGACGATATCGAACGCGTCAGGACGGCGCGGGAGATCCTCGGCCCCGACACCGACCTGATGGTCGACATGAACGGCAACTACCGCCCCCATCAGGCGCTCGAATCCGCGCGGGCCATCGCGGAGTACGACGTGACCTGGATCGAGGAACCGGTGCCGCCGGAGAACCGGTCGGGCTACCGCGAGCTTCGGTCCAAAATCGATACTCCCATCGCGGCCGGCGAAGCCCACTACGGGCGGTTCGAGTTCAAGGAACTGATCGACGACCGAACGGTCGACATCGTCCAGCCGAATCTCGGTCGCTGCGGCGGGCTCTCCGAGGCGCGGTTGATCGCCGGCATGGCGTCGACCGAGAACGTCGCCGTCAGACCCCACATCTGGAACAGCGCCGTCGGCATGGCCGCCGCAATCCAGTTCGCCGCCAGCATCTCGTCGTACCCCAACACGCGCCACGTTCCCGAACCGATGCTGATCGAGTTCGACCGCAGCGAGAACCCGCTGCGAAGCGACTTGCTCGAGACGCCGTTCGATCCGGCCGGTGGGACGATCACCGTTCCGCAGTCGCCAGGACTCGGGATCGATATCGACGAGGCGGCGCTCGAGCGGTATCGCGCCGACTGAGACGGACTGCTGTCAGTCAGTTCCGTCGCACCCGCGACAGTTTGCGAGTGCGCCGAGAATCGGTACAGCAATCCGCCTGACCGGTCTCCGGGTCGAGTGCTGTGTCCTGCAGATTCGAGACTGAAACCGGCCGCCAGTCCGGTCTCGTCCCGGAGGTACTTTTATCAGACTGCCCACCCAGATGACGTGTATGCAACGTGCACTTGTCGTTATCGACGACACTGACGCGCACCGACGACTACTCACCGAAGCCGGCCAGTTCGCTCGCAATGGCGCCGCTGAACTCGTCGTCTTCGCGTGGACGACTCCCGAGGCGGCCGAAGATGGCAACGACGCGATCGAGTGGGTCGAGGAGATGGAGGGGACCACGTTCGAGGATACCGACGCGACGGCCATGACGCGGCAGTTCGCCCGCGAGTTCAGCGATGACGCGCTGTCGGGGGTCGACGCCGACGTCGATGTCGAGACCGAGGTCGTCATCACGCCGGACGACGAGCGCGACGATGCGATCCTCTCGGCGGCCGACCGCCAGGGGTGCGATCACGTCTTCCTCGTGGGGCAAAAGCGCTCGCCGACGGGTAAGGCGATTTTTGGGAACATCGCTCAGCGCGTGCTGTTGAACTTCGACGGGCCGGTAACCGTCATGATGGAGTGAGGTTCGGCTGGATCGGTACCGTGATGGAGTGAACGGTTGGCCGGACCGGTATTTTGATGGTGGCTCCGCGTGGGACTAGAGGCATGGACGTACTAGTGACCGGTTCGTACGGCCGCTGTGGAACCGCGATCATCGATCACCTGCACGACGACGATCGGTACGAGTTCACCTACTACAACCGATCCGGACGGGACGAAGACGATCCCTACGGCGGCTACGAAACCGTTATCGGCGACATTGCGGACTACGAGACGCTTCGGGAGGCCTGTACCGGTCAGGACGCGATCGTTCACCTCGCCGCCTACCCCTACACCGACGGCGACTGGAGCGACATCTTCGAACCGAACGTCATCGGGATGTACAACGTGCTCGAGGCCGCTCGCGAGGCCGAAGTCGACTCGGTCATTTTCGGCTCGACCAACCACGTGATGGGACAGTACGAACAGGAGTTCGCCCCCGACATCTACGACCGCCAGCACGAACTCGTGCTCGACCACACGGACCCCGTGCGTCCGGATTCCTACTACGGAGCCTCCAAGAGTTTCGGCGAGGATCTGGGACGGTACTACGTCGAGGACTGTGCGTATCCGAACCGATTCTACGCGCTTCGGATCTGCAGCGTCCGGATGCCGGAGTACGACCATCCCTACGGCGACGCCGAGGCGGGCGTCGAAAACGGCGAGTGGGAGCGCGGCAGCTCCGAGTACGAACGGGAGGTCGCGCGGATGAAAGCGACCTGGCAGTCACGCCGGGACTTCGCCCACCAGATCGAGTGCTGCCTGGCGGACGACCGCGTCGAGTTCGATATTTTCAGCGGCGTGAGCGACAACCGGCGGCGGTGGTTCGATCTCGAACACGCGCGCTCGGTTCTCGGCTACGATCCGCAGGACGACGGCGAGGAGTGGACCGCACCGCCGGAGTCCGTCGAGCAGCTGTCTCAGTAGTTCATGTAAACCGTCTTCGTCGACGTGAAGAAGTCGAGGCCGGCGTCGCCCTGCTCGCGGTAGGTGTCCGTCGACGACTGTTTGTAGCCGCCGAAGGGAACGTGCAGTTCGAGGCCGGTCGTCTTCTCGTTGACCTTCGCGACGCCCGACTCGATCTCCTCGGTGAACCGGTGGGCCTCCGAAAGATCTTGCGTGACGATACTCGCCGAGAGGCCGTACTCCACGTCGTTTGCCACGTCGACGCCCGCCTCGAAACTGTCGACCTTCAGCACTGCGAGTACCGGTCCAAACACCTCTTCCTGGGCGATCCGCATGTCGCTCGTGACACCCGATACGACGGCCGGTTCGACGTAGTGGCCGTCCTCGTAGGCCCTCCCTTCGGGCTGGCGGCCGCCGGTCTCGAGGTTCGCGCCGTCTTCGGTCGCGATATCGACGTACTCGAGCGTCGACTCGAGTTCACTCTGCGTTACGTGGGGGCCCATATCGGGGTTCTCGAGGCCGGGACCGATTTCGATCGACGCGGCGTAGTCGACGATGCCCGCGACGAACTCGTCGTAGACGTCCTCGTGGACGATCGCTCGAGAGCAGGCGGTGCAGGCCTGTCCGGTGACGCCGAACGCGCCGGCCCCGACGATGTCGACCGCCTCGGCCACGTCGGCGCTCGGCATGACGACGGTGGGGTTCTTGCCGCCCATCTCGCACTGCACGCGGGTCAGATCGTCGGCGGCGGCCTGCGCGACGCCCGTTCCGACCGCCGTGCTGCCGGTGAACGAGACGCCGTCGATGTCCTCGTGTGACGCGAGCGTCCCCCCGACCTCGCTGCCCGAGCCGGTGACGTAGTTGGCGACGCCGTCGGGAAGTCCGGCGTCGTCGAGCGCCCCGAGGAGCTTCCGGGCGACCGTCGGCGCTGCGGAAGCCGGCTTTAGCACCGCCGTGTTCCCGGCTGCGAGCGCCGGCGCGAGTTTCCAGGCCGGAATCGCGATGGGGTAGTTCCAGGGGGTGATCAGCGCGACGGTTCCGAGCGGCTCGCGTTTGGTGTACAGTTCCGTATCCGTGCCGCTCGGCGATTTGACGGTGCCGCCGAGATCGCGGGCCTTCTCGGCGTAGTAGCAGAAGATATCGATCGCGCGCTGGACCTCGCCGCCGGCTTCGTCGAGCGTCTTGCCCTCCTCGCGCGCGAGCGTCTCGGTCAGTTCGTCCCGCTGCTCTTCGAGAATCCGGGCCGTCTCCGCGAGCACGTTGCCCCGTTCCGGCCCCGGCGTCGTCGCCCATTCCGTCTGTGCACCGACCGCAGCTTCGACCGCCGCGTCGGTATCTGCACTCGTCGAAGCCTGGAACTCCCCGACGATATCGCCCGTGTCGGCGGGATTCCGAACCTCGAACGTCTCGCCCGCACGCGATTCGATCCACTCGCCGTCGACGTAATTACGGTATGCTGTCGGCATTCGGACTAGTGATTTCGCGTTTCCCGATACGAACGTTGGTCTTCCGGCAAAACTCTCCTCTCGCGCGACGATCCGCTGTGGCTGTGTTCTCTCTTTTTCTCTCGGCCGTCTTCGCGATGCTGACGGTGACGCGGTATCGCCGTTGGGTCGGCGACGAACCCGAATTACTTTATACGAGTATGCGTACCATTCGTGGTAATGGAGGTCACACAACAGACGGACGACTCGGAGTCGGTCGCACATCCCCGCGGAGTGCGGCGCGGATCGCTTCGGAACTCAATCCTGTTGAAACTCGCACTGCTAGGCGGACTGTTGATCGCACTCGGCGCGCTCATAAACGAAGGCGTCTGGGCCGCCGTTATCACCGTCTGGGGCGCTGGACTGGCACTTGTCGGCCTCGGCTTCTACGGATTCATCTGGTGGCGACGCCGGTAATCGGTCCGCCCGAGTTCAGAACGCGTCGGCGGTCGTTTCTTAGCGACGCTCGAGCTGTGAGATCTGCCGGTCGTTCGGCCGCCGCTCCAATTCGAGACCCGGTAGTTTTCTGATCGTTATCTCGCCGAGAACGTTGATCTCACAGCCTTGTTCCAGGTGCCCGCCGACGGTTCGGTCGCCGTCGAACGCGGTCACGTGGAGGTGGGGCTCGCCGTTCGCGATGACGCCGTTGATATCGGTGACTTCCCAGGCACCCGTCAACTCCCGAGAGGCGTTCCGATCGGCCTGCTCGTCGGGGAGGTCGGTCCGATCCACGTAATGGATGTGCAGGGTGCTGAAGGTGCCGATCCCGGTGACGACCGCACCGGTGTCAACCTCGTGTGCTGTACAGGCGCGCTCGATCGATTCGAGCGCCATATCGCCGCGATCGAGGCGAACGATGACGTGCCCGTCGTCGGATTCGAACGAGTTCATCGTCTCACCGTGGACCGGCCGGGAGAATAAAGCTTGACGCCGCGGCAGCCGACGATCCGTCGGGACGGCGATCCGCGTTCGACGCCGGGTGCTCTCTACCGCGGATCGAGAACCGTCACGCAGACCGGCTTCGGCACCGCGAGTTCAGCGCGCGCGTCGAGGCGTCCGTCGCCGTCGATCGCGAACGCGACGAGCGAGTCGCCGTGCTGATTGGCCGCAAGCAGGAACTCGCCACCGGGCGAGAGCGCGATGTCTCGGGGCGTTTCTCCACGCGTCGACTGGTGACCGATGCGTTCGAGACTCCCGCTCGCCCGGTCGACCGCGAAGACGGCGATGCTGTCGTGGCCCCGGTTCGAGACGTACACCCACCGGCCCGACGGGTGGACGCCAACGGCTGCGGGTGCGTTGTCTCCACCGAACTCCGAGGGGAGGGTGCTCGTCCGACCGACCGCCGTGAGCGCACCGGACTCGCGGTCGCGACTGAACTCGCTCACCGTCGACTCGAGTTCGCCGACGACGTAACAGACGGAGGCGGTCGGATGAAATGCGATCTGACGCGGTCCCGCCCCCGCACGGGCCGTTGCGGGCTCCGTTTCGGCCGCTTTCAGTTCGCCGGCGTCGGCGTCCGGGCGGTAGATCGCAATGCGATCCGTTCCGAGGTCGGGTGCGTAGCAGAACCGATTCCGCGGACCCGGTTCGATCGCGTGGGGATGCGGGGCTGACTGCCGGTCCTGATCCGGACCGGTCCCCTCGTGGCGGACGACATCGCTGGCCTCGCCCACCCGCCCGTCGGATTCGATCGGAAACGCGGCGACGGTTCCGCCCCGGTAATTCGCCACGAACGCGTAGCGTCCGGTCGCATCGACGCTGACGTAACAGGGGGCGGCCCCCTCGCTCGAGCGCTCGTTGAGCCGCGACAGATCGCCGCAACCGTCGTTCAGTCGGTAGGCGACCAGTCGTCCGCCCGCCGCTCGCTCGACCGTGTAGAGACTCTTCCCGTCGGGGTGGACCGAAAGAAACGCCGGATTCGCCGCGGGAACTCGTGTGCGCTCCGTTACCGTTCCGTCGGCCGCCAACTCGATATCGACGATGCCGTCGCCGTTGCTCCCGGCCGAACAGACGAGTACGCGGATCGTCTCTCGTGTCCGTACGCTCATCACAACGCGGCGTTAGCCCAGTAGCGCGTCGTCTCCGAACGCGTACCGATCGGCGAGTTCGATGCGGTCGCCGGTGCGACCGGACTCGTACGCCGCCATCGTCACGACCAACGTTCGAAACGCGTCTCGAACCGAAATCGGCGGTTCCGTTCCCTCGAGCACCGATTCGGTGAACGCTTCGGCCTTGGTCCGTCGGCCGTGATAGTCGAGATACGGATCGTGCTTCGTTCCCTCCGCGTCGATCGTGTAGCCGGTGCGTTCGTCCCACTCGCGGCCCTCGAGATACACCGCGCCGTCGTCGTCCCAGATGTGGATGTGTTCCCGGGTACACGCGACGATCCCCGTGTCCGAGACGGTGGCGAGCGCGCCGTTTGCGAACTCGATGGTGATCGACGATTGCGTGTCGAAGTACTGGTCGTCGTCGTGGAACTCTACGGTGGCGTCGACGCTGGTCGGCGTGAGGCCGGTTACCCAGAGAATAGCGTCGAGAACGTGTGAGCCAACGTTCAGGAGGTGACCGCCGCCGCTCAGTTCGGGGTCCATTCGCCAGTCGTCCATGGTCTCGTAGTACGAGCGCCAGTCGTGGGTGATCTCGGCCGTGATCGATGTCGGGTCGTTGTTGCCCGTCGCCCACCGTTCGCGGGCCATGATGAACGCGGGGTTCAGGTGACGCTGGTAGCCGAGCATCACCACTCGATCGGTCTCCTGCTCGCGTTGATAGAGTTCAGCCGCGTCGTCGACGGCCGTCGCCAGCGGCTTTTCACAGAGGACGTGCAGGTCGCGGTCGAGCGCGGCCAGGATCTGTTCGTAGTGCAGGCCGTTCGGGGTGGCGATTGCCGCCGCATCGAGGGTGGCCTCGTCGAGCATCGTTTCGTAGTCCGCGTATTGGGCCGACTGCGGAACGTCTAATTCGCGGCCCGCATCGGCGAGGTTCGGTTCGTTGATGTCGGCCAAGGCGACCAATTCGGCGTTCGGGACGGTTTCGAACTGCCGGCCGAGTCGGACGCCGAGGCTGCCGAGTCCGACGAGTCCGACGCGAAGCGGCGATTCGGATGGGTCAACCATGTCGTAATCACGCATACAGGTAAATAGCGTATAATTGTTTTGTTCGGTGGGTGTTTGCCGTCTCTTGTGGCGCGGTCTTGCCCTGCAGTCCTGCAGCCGGTTCGTCGTGGTCGGTGATCGCGGTGACCGGTGATGCCGGACTAGGGGAGCGCTCAGCGGTCAGTCCAGATCGAGCCGCACATCGCTCCCATCGTCGATTTCGATCGAGTCGGCCAGCGAACCGTGGTTGCCCGCCAGCGAAATCGTGTCGGTCTTCGGACCGCTCGCGCGCAGGAACTGTCCGTCCGACGGCGCGGTACAGCCGCTCACGCGGGTGCGCTCGGCGTTCGAAAGTGAGAGAGCGGGTTCGTCGGATGAGGCGGATGAGTCCGCGGAGCGTTGCACATCGAGTCCGTCGATGGTTACGTCGTCGGTTTCTTCGACGCGCAGTGCAGGGCTGTCGGGCGTTCGGAGTTCGACGTTCCGAAACGAGATGTCGGCGATGGACTTGCAGAACAGGCCGTGGGTCTGCTCGTAGCCGTCGGCCATCGCGGGATCGAGGTCCGTCGCATCGAGCGATCTGGTTGCGTCGATCCGCACGTCGCGAAACGAGATGCCCTCGAAGTACCGCTCGGGGAGTCCGGCGAAGAAGCCGGCGGTCTCGACGTTGCGGGCGGTAATATTGCTGAACGAGACGTTGCGGACCAGCGGCGTCCCCTCGTCGATCGGTTCGGGATCGCTGTCCAACGGGGTGAAGTAGTAGCCGTTGATGACGAACGGACACGCGATGCGGCGCATGACGATCTGGTCGAATCGCAGGTCCTCGACGACGCCACCGCGGCCTCGCTGGGTCTTGATCCGGATCCCGCGGTCGGTGTCGGTGAACGTGCAGTTCGTCACCGTCACGTCCCGGACGTCGCCGGACATCTCGCTGCCGATGACGACGCCGCCGTGACCGGCCTCGACGGTGCAGTTCGTGACCGTGATCTGCGAGGCCGGTTCGCCGACCTCACGCCCCTCCGCGTCCTTCCCGGATTTGATGCAGATCGCGTCGTCGCCCGCGTTGATGTACGCATCGCTGATCCGGACGTACCGCGAGGAGTCGATGTCGATCCCGTCGCCGTTCGGCGCGCCGGCCGGGTTTTCGATGTTCACGTCGGTGATCGTCACGTTCTCCGAGTAGACGACGTGCGTGTTCCAGAACGGCGAGTTCCGTAGCGTCACGCCCGAGACGGTGACGTTCTCGGCGTCGAAAACCTGGAGCAGCGGCGGCCGGTGCGTGAAACTGCTCACGTCATCTTGCTTGTCGTTTTGCGCCTCGAACTCGGCCAGTCGGTCCTGCAGTCCGTCGGGAAGCGTCGATTCCGGTTCGCCGTAGAACTGCCACCAGTACTCGCCGTTCCCGTCGATCGTTCCCCGACCGGTAATCGAAACGGTGTCGGCTCCATCGACCAGCAGGCACGGGTGGAAGCCGACCTGATCCCACCCCTCCCAGCGACTCTTTACCGTCGGGAACGCCTCGTAGTCGCCGACGAATCGCAGTGTCGCTCCAGCCTCCAGATGAAGCGTCGTCCGATCGCCGACGCGAAGCGGACCCGTCACGTACGTTCCCGGGGGAACGGACACCGTTCCGCCGGTTCCGGCACACTCGTCGAGCGCCGTCTGAATCGCCTCGGTATTGGAATCGTCGGACCCACTCTGTGCGCCGAACTCGCGGATGTCGTATCGGCCCGTGTCGGGGACTGCCATCGTCTGCCTATTTCGCAGTACGAAAATAAACGTTGCGTCGTCGGCGATTCGTGACCGAGGTTCTATCGCTCTCCTTACGGACGCCGATCGGGTCCCGTCTCGAGAATCGCCGCGTTCTCTCTGTCCCACGCATCAAGGAACTCGCGTTCGCGCTCGACGAGTTCACTGAAGAGGGATTCGGCCGCCTCCCGCTCGAGAGTCACGAGGGGGTCGGAGAGGAATACCCGGAACGCCCGGTCGAGGTCGCCGTCGAAGCCGGCCTCGACGAGCGTTTCCTGATTGTGGACGTGCGCGAGGACGAGCGACCGGAGCGACCGGGGAAGCGAGCCCGCGGTCAGCGGCGTGACGGCGTCACCGGTGAGCAACGCGTTCGTCTCGACGACGGCGCCGTCCGGCAGGTTGGCGACCTGTCCCCGGTTGGGATAGTTCAGGTGCGTTTCCAGGGGTTCGAGCCCGAGCAGCGCCCGGATGATGTCGACGGCTTCCTCGCCGGATTCGGTGAGTTCGAACGTCTCCGCCCCCGAGAGATACCGTTCCGTCGGCGTCGGTCCGTCGGCCGGAAGCCGCGCTTCGCTCGGCGTCAATCGGATTCCCCACCGGTGGAGTTCGTCGGGATCGTCGAGTTCGAGATACCACGGGACGAACTCGACGAGGTGGCGGTCGCCGGCAGCGGGGAAGCAGCCGAACCGGTCGTAGAGGTCAAACGCGACGCGGTAGTTGTTGGTCCAGTAGGATGCGTCGGCCATCGAACCGGGATCGAAGTCGGCAAGCGGCGTTCGGGCCGCGAGTTCGGCGTCGAGGAACCGATAGAGGTCGCGGCCACGCCAGCGGGCCTCGTCGACCCACGTGAAGTGGTTGATTCCCTTGACGGTGACGTGAACCTCGTCCGGATCGACGGCGTCGACCCCGTCGAGGTGCGTCGCCGCGAGTTCGGCGAACAACTCCTGCGTTTGAAACACCTCGTGACAGAGGCCGATGGCTTTGATCTCGGGGAACTCTTCGTAGAGGGTGCGGGTGCAGACGGTCATCGGGTTCGTGTAGTTGAGCACCCATGCATCGGGACACTGTTCGCGGATCGTCGCCGCGATTTCTCGGTACTGTGGAATCGCCCGCATCGAGCGCAGGATGCCGCCGGGGCCGACGGTATCGGCGACCGGCTGGTGGATGCCGTACTGCTTGGGCAGGTCGATGTCGTGGACGAACGTCTCCGCCGGCGGGTCCTGGATCGAGCAGATGACGATATCCGCGCCCGAGAGCGCGGCGGACAGGTCCCGAACCGCGTCGAACGTCCAGTCCCCGTCGGCGTCCGCGCGATCCGTTACCTGCGTTCCGAGTTCGGCGTTCTTCCTCGCGGCCTCGTAGTCGACATCGTACAGCGCAACGGTGCCGGCGATGTCCGTACACTGCGCGAGGTCGTTGATGAGGGTGTGCGCCCAGCCCTGACTGCCGCCGCCGATGTAGCCGATCCGAACTTCCGGAATTGCGTCGCTCGACCGTCTGCCGAGGTGATGCATACGTCTCACCCGAACGGAACGCGCAAAAGCGTTGGTGATTGGGGTCGAAACTGCCGGCTCTCCTCCTAATGGACCGGCTGTACCTCGCGTTTAGATGCCGCCACGCGGCGACCGACGGCCTCCGATCGGTGTCGGACGGGCTGTGACCGGCTCGCCACGCAACGTCGCAAACGCCAGCGGCACCGGGTCTTCGAGACGAATGTGGTCCTCCTCGTCCACGGACGCGTTGCCAGACGGCCGCACTTCTCGGACGTTTGCCCCCACACGAGCCGCCGCGTCGAGGTCGTAGCTGACGCCAGCCCGCCGAGCGCTCTGAAGAACTCTTGCTGGACGGCGACGTTTGCAAGTCGCGTTTCGTTGCTAACACCGCGGGCATCGGCAGCGACTGCAACGCCAGATCCCGGATCGATCACGTCGGCGAAAAGCGGTGTCTCCGTGTCGTCGTATCGATCGCGACCGTCTGCAAGAACTGTCTCGACGCGTCGCTGAACGGTGTCGATCAGCTCCGCTGCTCCTGCGTTCACCGTGCCTGGTACCCAGTCCAGCGGTCGGTATTTGTTCGTTCCGGTGAGTTCTCCCCTGCTGGTTTCCGTTACGGCTATTATCGATTACCCTTCGTTTCTCTCCCCGAGAGCAGTGAGTTCCCGCTCGCCGAATATTGACAAGCGTACTGTTGTAATGAATGTGCGGAAACATTTCAATCGTACACTTGTAAATGATATCGACCGGTCCTCACGTAGTAGTGTCGAATAGCGGCACTGTAGCGCTTCTACACACTGAATACGCCGTTTATCCGGTGTTCAGATCTGTTCGCGAGACGGGAATGACGACCGGTTCAGCGATACTGTGTCGGACGACGTTGTGGGTGTCGGCCTGCGACGGGCGGTCCGCTAACAGGGACGGACGAACGCACCCAGCGAGTAGTCAGTGCTGGATCGATCGATCCAGACGACCCATTTTGGTTCCCTTCTGGGGAACAGACTTATAATGCTGAACTATGATACCACTTTGTATGGCAAGCACCCCCAATAAACGCACGGGACGGCGCATTCGGTCGGTCGAAATCGCATTTACGATTCTCGACGCCATCCGTGCGAACGAGGCGACGAGCGTTACCGAACTGGCCGACGAGCTCGGTCACTCCAAAAGCACCATCCACAGTCACCTTCGAACCCTCGAAAGTCAGGAGATCATCGTTCGGCAGGACGATGGCTACCGACTCAGTCTGCAACTCCTCGATATGGCAAACGACGTTCGAGAGCAGGTTGCAAACTACGAGGTCATCGTCGACGAAGTCGATAAACTGGCGTCCGAAACGGGCGAAATCGCCCACTTTGGGCTCGAAGAACACGGCAAAGTGGCCTACCTCTACAAGGCGATGGGTACGCAGGCCGTCGAAACGGTCTCGCGCCCCGGCGGCAAACAGCCGATGTATTCGACATCGCTCGGGAAGGCCATCCTCGCCTTCCTCCCGGCCGACCGACGCCGAGAGATTCTCGAACACGTCTCGTTCGCCCCGAAAACGCCGAAAACGATCACCGACCCCGAGCGCTTCGCTGATGAACTCGATGTCATCACCGACCAGGGGTACGCGATCGACGACGAGGAAAACATCGAGGGGCTCCGGTGTGTCGCCGCTCCCGTTAAAAACGAGAACACGGTCCTCGGCGCCGTCAGCGTCTCCGGTCCAGTGAGTCGCAGCACTGACGAGGTCCTCCACGGTGAACTCGCCGAAAGCGTGCAACGGACCGCCAACGTGATCGAACTCAATACCAAATTTTCCTAACGACAGCCGCCGTTCGGCGTCTCTCTGGCCAGTTCCCATTGTTGTCGCTGCACTCACCTCCTCTCGGCTACCTGTGTATTCGTTGAAGAAACACTTACCAGTTTCCGACTTGATTCCCTGGTTGGTGTGAGCCAATGACACATGATAGACGGACGTTTCTGCAGACGGTCGGTGCAGGGAGTCTCGGCCTCGCGACAATACCGCTGTTCAGCGATACGGTTGCTGCAGCGACCCTCATCACGATCCGCGGCGGTGGCGCGGACATCTGGAACACGGAGGACGCGTTTCACTACTACCACGACGAGTTCAGCGGGGACATCGACGTTCGAGTGCGCAATACAGCGCTGGAACACACCGACCCGAACGCGAAGACCGGAATCATGGTTCGGGAGTCGCTGGCACCCGACGCGGCGAACGTGATGCTTCGCCGGACGCCGAACGGGGCGGTATCGCTTCAGTGGCGTCCTGAATCCGGAGCCGAGACGGTGAGTACGACCTCCGGCGGCGAGGACGAGAGCGAGGTCGACGGCGGCAGTCTCGAGGCCGAGTGGCTGCGATTGTGCAGGCGCGGCGACACCTTCGAAGCGTACGGGTCGTCCGACGGGGACGACTGGACGCTCCTCGCCGACATCGATACGGAGCAGGTCGCGATAAGCGACGAGGCGTCCGTCGGGATCCCGGTTACGAGCCACTCCGTCGGCGAGCGCTGTACCGCCGAACTACGCGATCTAACGGGAATTTCGCCGACCGGGAATCAGGATATCGGCGACGTTGCTGTCTCCGGCGGCGTCGACGTCGAAACCGGCGTCCCGTTCGTCACGACTGGCGACGCCACGGACGTGACGGCGACCTCGGCGACGCTCCACGGCGAACTGACGGATCTCGGCGGTGCCGATTCGGCCGAGTGCTACGTCGAGTATCGGGCCGTCCCGAACGATTCCTGGACGGCGACCCGGGGACAGACGCTCGAGGAGCCGACCGCGTTCAGCGTGGACCTCGACGGACTCACGAGCAGGCGCTACTACGAGTATCGAACGGTCGTCGAAACGAGCGATGGCGACGTGGCGGTCGGTTCGCCCGCGACGGTCGGAACGCCGAGTCGTTCGAACGGTACCGCTCCCGGCCGCGGCCCGCAAAGCGCATCGCAGATCGATCTCGCCGACGGGTTCGCCGACCCGGCACCGTGGCTCGACGACGACACGCCGGTCATCCCGATCACGGAGCCGACGCGACGCCAACTAACGGCCGCGCTCGAGGTCGACGGCCCTCGCCTGGTCGTCTTCGAGACCAGCGGCGTCATCGACCTCGAACAACAGCGCCTCACCGTCGCCACCGACGAACTCTACCTCGCCGGCCAGACGGCTCCCTCGCCGGGCATCACGCTCATCAAGGGTGACCTCTGGATCGATGCCAACGACTGCGTGATCCAACACCTCCGCGTTCGACCGGGCGATGCCAACCTGACGAGCGAAAGCGACTGGGAGCCGGACGGCATTCGAACCGAAGACGGCACCGAGAACAACGTCATCGACCACTGTACGGCGACCTGGGCGGTCGACGAGAACCTCTCCGTCGGCTACGACACCGCCGAAACGACCGTCTCGAACTGTCTGATCGCCGAACCGCTCCAGGACGCCACCCACCACAAGGGCGACCACGGCTACGGCTCGCTGATCGGCGACGGCGCCGACTCCGTCACGCTCGCCGGGAACGTCTGGGCGCACAACTACGACCGGAATCCGCGACTCAAACAGGGAACGCACTCCGTCGTCGCGAACAACCTCGTCTACCACTACAACGACGGCATCTGGATGGACCCCGAAACGACGGCGAGCATCGAGGGCAACGTCTTCCGACGCCCGGTCGCTGCCCAACCGGTCGTCTTCGGCGACGGCCACGCCTTCGTCGCCGATACCGTCCTCGACGACGCGTCGAATCCCATCGTCGGCGACGGGATCACCGAACTCGACTCACGGCCGCTCTGGCCCGCTGCACTGGAGCCCCTCGAGTCGGCGGCCGTCGTCGATCACAACCTCGCCAACGCCGGCGCGCGACCGGCCGACCGCACCGCCACCGACGAGCGAATCCTCGCCCAACTCGACGCCGGCGACGGGACCTACATCGACAGCCAGTCGGAAGTCGGCGGCTATCCCGACCTCCCGGTTCGGACGCGCCCGATCTCCGTTCCTCAGAGCGGGACGCGCGCCTGGCTTCGAGCGAAAGCCCGCGCCGTCGAATAGTCACTACTCGACCCCGAAGAACCGAAGAACCGAAGAACCGACCGCCGATAGCAGACGGCCGCCGTCGCTGAACTCGCGGACCCGCTTGCCGACGCGCCGCTAGCTCGGTTGATCTTCGGTCGAGTCGGTTCGCCGTTCCGCGATCGTTCGCTTTGTAGCTTCACCGTCTCGCAGGTTCACGGCCGAGAGCACACCATTTATACGATCCTCGGCCGTGTCCCAACGTATCACACAATGACGGCCCAACCGCGATACGAACCCCGGATCGAGGACGAAACGCTCTACCTAGACCACGATGGGGATCGCCTGGAAGTCGGTCCGATGGAGCACATCGTCGATCGAATCGGCGAGACGTACACGCTCGAGTACACCGAAGAGCAAAGCGCCGCCGCGTGGCTCCGGACCGACAGCGACAACACGATCACGTTCGACGTTCGCGAGGTCGTCGGCGAGATGACCCACACCCGAGAGTTCGTCGCGAACCTCGAAAACTGTCCGCTCGACGAGACGACGCCGGACGGGGAGCCGAAGCGAACGGCGTTGTTCGTCGATCTCATCACCGAAATTTGGGATTCGAAGGGGAATCTCGACGGGTAGCGACGGGTTCGGGTCTACGGACACCCGCGACTCGCCTCTCTCCTCGACCCAAATATTAATCATCCCGAACGACACCACACGAGGTATGTTCGAGCTAGCGGCGCAGCACTCGATCGGTCGGCCGCCCGAGTGGGCGCTCTTGCAACGAGAACTGTTCGAGACGATGGCGGACGCCGTTGACCGCTTCGTCGACGAGTACGTCGACGAGAACGGCGAACCGTACTGGCCACCCAGGGGCTACACCGGCGTCGATGGGTTCGACGACGTGCTCGAGGGATTCTACAACTGGCCGCTCGTCTACGCGCTGGGCGGCGACGAGCGATTTCTCGAACACGCCCAGGATGTCTATGCGGGCGCGCTTCGACGCGGGAGGAACACTGACACCCCGTTCGGTCACCCGATGGTCGTCGACGAGTTCGAGCAGTGTCGCGACTGGTTTCACCTGGGGGAGGGAAATCTCTTTACGTACAACATGGGCCTTGCAGCGCCGACTGACGAGACCGTCGTCGACCGCGCGGAACGGTTCGCTCGGTTGTATCTCGATACCGACGACGAGGCGGACGCGGGGAACTACGACGGCGAGCGGCGACTCGTCCGCGGGCCGATGAACGGTAGTATGGGGCCGGATCGCTGCGATTTTTCCGCGTACGAACACCACCCCTACGGGGCCGAGTACCGCTGGGCGAGCCACGGTCTGCCGTGGCGTGATCTCGAGTTCGACGAGGCGGCCGAACTGTGCGACCCCGACAACGAGGAGCGACTGTTCGAGGTGCTCGACGAGCGGTGTTCGAAGGGGGATATTCCGCTCAATCTCAACGTGACGAGCCTGATGACGAACGCCTACCTCCACACCGGCGAGGCCCGGTATCGCGAGTGGGTCCTCGAGTATCTCGAGGCGTGGCGCGAGCGGACGGCCGAAAACGGCGGCATCATTCCGGACAACGTCGGTCGGTCGGGTGAGATCGGGGAGTACACTGACGGCTCGTGGTACGGCGGCTATTACGGCTGGTCGTGGGGCGGGTGGCACTACGTCGGCATCGGGCCGACGGTCGCCGCGGAGAACGCCGTGTTGCTCACCGGGGATCGGGAGCATCTGGCGTTTCCGCGGTCGCAACTCGACGTGTTGATCGAGAACGGAATCGAGGTCGCCGAGGATTCGGTCCACGAGACGCTGTACGTTCCGCACAAGTACGGCGGTCCCGGCGATTACCACTACGACGCCTCGGGCGTCCTGACCGAGAACGACGGGGAGGTGCTGTGGCGCGACGGGTGGTACGAGTTCAAGCCGCACCGGGACGATCCGTACGTCTTTCACCTCTGGTATCTGTCCCTGTCGGAAGCGGATCGGGAGCGGGTCGATCGACTTCGCGACTGGGGGTCACGGGACTGGACGCAGGTCGACTACCGGCCGTCGAACAAGCACGGTGCAGGCCAGGAGTACGCCTGGTTGGCGTACCTCGATGGGGAGTTTCCGGACTATCCCCAGCGGCGGCTGGAAGCGAGCCACGCCCACGTACAGGACCGCCTCGCGCTCATGCGCGAGGAGGGCGGGGTCCCGGACGATGTCGACGAGGATTACCTTCGCGACCGGAATCCGATCGTTCACCGCGGACTACTCCAGTTGACGATGGGTGCCCCACAGCCGGTCTATTACGGCGGGCTCGTGATGGCGCAGCTTCGCCACTTCGACCCCGAGCGGGAGCGGCCGGGACTGCCGCCCGGCGTCGCCGCGCTGGTCGAGAACGTGACCCGGGACGGCGTGACGCTGACGCTGGTTAACGTCGGTGGACGGGACCGCGACGTGATCGTCCAGGCCGGCGCGTACGGCGAACACGAGTTCGCGGCGATAGAACTCGAGGACGAACGGGTACGTCCTGAGTCGACGTGCGTTCGGGTGTCGCTCCCGAGCGGAACGCGGCTCACGGTCGCGGCGTCACTCGATCGATTCGTCACTGAGCCGTCCTACGCGCTGCCGTGGACCCGGTCATGTCGGTCGCGAGTTCGGGATGAGTGACCGTCGGTGCTGCGATCGTCGCAGCGAACTCGTACCTGTATCAGATACTAGTGTGGTATCAGATTTGCATTCCTACATACTAACTTGCCGTCACTGAACCCGGATTTGAACGGCGGATATAGGTTTGAATCATTCTACTCGAACGCCAATCGTGTTCCTTCTGAAAATAGTATCCGGAAGAAGACAACGGTTTGTATTTCTGGTTCGGATTCGCGCCGTATACTCTGTTCCGCTACCTGTCTGACTTCGCCAAGAAAAGTAGTTTCTATACTGGTACTAGTCGTCGGACGGCGTCTCCGAGCCGGGTACGTCTGCGCCGATATCCGACTCGGTGAGCGACGCCTCCCGCCAGGTGCCGCGCTTGAACCAGAGGTACGCGATGACGCCGCCGATGACGTTCGAGATCGGGAACGCGATCCAGAGGCCGGTAGCGCCGATCGCTTCCGCGCCGAGCCAGGCGACGGGCAATCGTATGAGTCCAAGCGTTACGACGGAGATCACTGCGGCAAACAGCGTCTTTCCGGCACCGCGGAAGCCGCCCGTGTAGGCTCGCATAACTCCGATAAATCCGAACGTGAGTGCGGTATATCGGAGGAACGATGCGCTCTCTGCGGCGACCGTCGGGTTGTCCGTGAAGATGGACGAAATCGGCCGTGCAGCCAAGATGGTGATAATTCCGAGACCGGTTAGCACGGCGAGCATCGCACGAGCGCCGAAGTGGTTCGTCTTAGCGGCCCGATCGGGTTTCTCAGCGCCGATATTCTGTCCGGTTATCGTTTCGATCCCCTGGGAGACCGCAAGCGCCGGAAGGAAGATAACCGAGAAGATTCGCGTCCCGATCCCGTAGGCGGCGCTGATTTCCTCGGGGAACATCGCCAGGACGAACAACAGGAGGGTGATCGACAGCGAGCGGGCCGTTCCCTCGATCGACGCCGGCAGACCGATGTCGACGACCTTCCGCCCGAACGAGAGATCGGGAACCATCTGTCCGAGTCGGATTCGGACGCCGCGGTTCCCGCGGAACATGATCGCCAGTCCGACGACGAAAGCGAGCGCCCGCGAGAACACCGTCGCGATCGCGGCGCCGGCGACCCCCGAACCAGTGTAGCCCGTCAGTTCGAGCAGCGACGCTTCGAGGCCCGTGGCCCCGAGGTACCCGAACAGGGGATTGTTCTGGAAGCCGAAGATCATCACCGGATCGAGCACGACGTTGAGGAAGACCGAACCGCCCATCACGTACATCGGGGTGATCGTGTCGCCGTAGCCGCGCATGAGCGCCATGAACACGGCGAAGCCGAACACTCCGACGAGGCCGACCGAATAGACCCGCATGTAGTCCGCGACCAGCGACGAGATCTCGGGTCCCGTCCCGAGGATCACGAGGAAATCGTCGACGAAGACGAACCCGATCGCACCGAGCACGATGGACGCCACGGCGGCGTAGGCCATCGTCTGCGAGGCCGCGTACTCGGCTTTCCGGTCGTTTCCGGCACCGATATGTTGGGCGACGAGGACGCTGCCGGCAACCGAGAGACCGAGCGCGAGCGAGATCATCAGAAAGACCATCGGGAACGCGAACGTAATCGCCGACAATGACGCCGTGCTGTGTCGCCCCAGCCAGAACGTGTCCGCGAGGTTGTACGTGACCTGGAACAGGTTCTGTAGGACGATCGGCAGGGAGAGGTAGAACAGCGGCTTGCCGATCCCGCCCTCGGTGAGGTTGAACTCGTCGGGGCCCTTGAAGAACTTGCTGACGAACTGCCGAATCCCCATCAGTGAGACACCTCCGGCGGTTCGGGCGAGAGGTGTTGCTCAACGTACGTTCGTACCGTCTCGTGGAGTCGATCCATCGAGTAGTCGACGGCGACGCGGCGCGTGTGTGCGCCGCTGATCATCGTCGTCAGAAACTCCGCGGCGAGATCGGGATCGACGTGCTCGTTGAACTCCTCGCGCTCGATGCCCGCTTCGATGATCGAGTGCAGTTCCCCGTACAGGAACTCGTCGAATTTGGTGAGTTGTTCCCGTATCCCGTCGTTGTACGGGCCTTGCGCTCGTATCTCCAACATTGCGGTCCGAAACTCCGTATCCGGTCCGTCTTCTCCGTCTGCAAGCAAGACATCGAGCAGCGACAACAACCGCGCTTGCGGGGACGCTCCGGTGACCCCCGTTACTTTGTCGGTGTAGCGGCCGTACAGGAACTCCAGAAAGGCCGTAAAGAGATCCTCTTTCGTGTCGTAGTAGTAGTGAATCGACGCCTTGCTCTTGTCCGTCTCATCGGCGATATCTTGCAGTGTAAGCTCTGCATAACCGTGTTTACAAAGGGCACGATATGTCCCATCTAGTATTTCATTTGCTGTGTCGTCATCCATGTCGGTTGGTATAGGACTTACTAACCGGTCAGTCAAAAGAGTTCGGAAACCGGTACCGCAATGTCGTGTAACCCCATGACGAGGGCACGTGGCTGTGTCTCAGGGGAAACGAGTTCTTCTCGTTTACTCGCCGTCTCGTTCGTCTCGCTCGCAGCGAACTCGATTGCACTGTGGCCAGCGCAAGCCGGAAACTTTCACCTGCGAGCGTGTATCCGTACCGGTGAGGCTGCCGTATGGACGATCACAGCGACCAACCGGGTGACGGTGACACCACTGACTCCGGTCCTCGTTCGGACCCGGATCGTACAGTTCGCGACGCCCGCGACGAGCAAGATACTCACGACCGGACCGACGAACGCGCGATACCCGACGCCGAGCGCGAGGAGTCGGGCGTCGAACAGTCGATGCTCGAATCCGAGGCCGACGACGCCAGTGAGGGCCACCGAACGATCGACGAGCAGTACGACGGGCGATCAACCGGCAGTCACGATGCTCGTGACGAACACGGTGACCACGGCGGTGATTCCGGCATGCACGAGGGCCACGAACAGCTGTTCCGGCGGCGCTTTTTCGTCTCGACGCTGCTCTCGATTCCGGTGTTGCTCTACAGCGAGACGCTACAGGCCTGGCTCGGTTTCTCCGTCCCCGCGTTCCCCGGCAGCCAGTGGCTCACCCCCGTCTTCGCGGTGATCGTCTTCGCCTACGGCGGGGTGCCGTTCCTTCGAATGGCCGTCCCTGAACTCGCGGACCGAACGCCGGGAATGATGACGCTCATCTCGATGGCGATCACCGTCGCGTTCGTCTACAGCCTCGCGAGCGTCGTCTTTCCTACCACATCGGCGTTCTTCTGGGAACTCGTGACGCTCATCGATATCATGTTGCTCGGTCACTGGATCGAGATGCGCTCCGTTCGCAGAGCCTCCAGTGCGCTCGACGAACTGGCGAAACTGCTGCCGGATACGGCGGAGCGGCTCACCGACGACGGCGATACTGAGGAAGTCCCCGTGAGCGATCTGTCTGCGGGCGACCTCGTTCTCGTGCGACCCGGCGCGAGCGTGCCAGCCGACGGCGTCGTCGAGGAGGGGGATTCCGACGTGAACGAGTCGATGATCACCGGCGAGTCAAAGCCGGTGTCGAAGGAACCGGGTGACGAAGTAATCGGCGGCACGCTAAACGGCGACGGCAGCCTTCGCGTTCGGATCAGCGCGACGGGAGACGAGACGACGCTTGCAGGGATCATGCGCTTGGTCGAGGAGGCCCAGGAGAGCGAGTCCCGGACTCAACAGCTCGCCGACCGCGCAGCGGGATGGCTGTTCTACGTCGCCCTGGCTGCGGCAATCGTCACTGCTATCGCGTGGACCGTCGCGATTTCGTTCGACGCCACGGTCGTCGAACGAGTCGTCACCGTCTTGGTGATCGCCTGTCCGCACGCGCTCGGGCTCGCCATCCCCCTCGTCGTCGCGATCAATACGTCACTCGCCGCACGGAACGGCATGCTGATTCGAGACCGGATCGCCATGGAGCGAGCCCGCAACCTGGATACGATCGTCTTCGACAAGACGGGGACCCTCACGAAAGGCGAACAGGGGGTTGTCGGCATCGAAACCGTCGGTACCGTTTCCGAGAATGACGCCCTCGCGCTCGCGGCTGCTGTCGAGAGCGATTCGGAGCACATGATCGCCCAGGCGATCCGCGAGGTTGCCGACGAACGAGACGTTTCGGTGGACGCCGCGACGGATTTCGAGGCGCTCAAAGGCCGCGGCGTGCGGGCAACTGTCGACAGCGACGCGATCTCCGTCGGCGGTCCGAACCTCCTCTCTGCACTCGATGTCGAGGCTCCGTCCGAGTTAACCGCGTTCGCGGAACGCGCCGGTGATAACGCACAGACTGTGGTCTATCTCGTGCGCGAGGATATTCCCGGTCGTTCCGAGGAAGAACCGAACGCGACACAACGGGCGACCAACGAGGAGGAGCGCAGCGAACCTGCGTCTCGAACGAGCGGCGCTGCCGCGGGCACCGAAGCAACAGTGATCGCTGCGTTCGCACTCGCGGATGTTATTCGCGAGGAGAGCTATCAGGTCGTCGACGCGCTTCACGAACTCGGCATCGAAGTCGCGATGCTCACCGGCGACAGCGAGGACGTTGCCACCGCGGTGGCCGACGACCTCGGGATCGACACGGTTTTCGCCGAAGTGCTGCCGGAGGACAAAGACGGGAACATAACCGCGCTTCAAGAGCAGGGCCGATCCGTCGCGATGGTCGGCGACGGCGTCAACGATGCGCCCGCGCTGACGCGAGCCGACATCGGCATCGCTATCGGCTCCGGGACGGACGTGGCAGTCCAGTCAGCGGATATCATCCTCGTCCAGAACAATCCGATGGATGTCGTTCGCCTCGTCAAATTGAGCAAGGCAAGCTATCGAAAGATGCAGGAGAACCTCGTGTGGGCCGCCGGCTACAACGTATTCGCACTCCCGCTCGCGGCGGGTATCCTCGCCCCGATCGGCATCCTCCTCTCGCCCGCAGTCGGCGCGTTGCTCATGTCACTCAGTACGGTCATCGTCGCGATCAACGCGCAGTTCCTTCGCCGAACCGATCTGGACCGCCCGAGTCTCCCCGGCGTCTCCAGTTCTCGGTCCCCGGAACCGGCGGACTGATTCGCGTCTCTCTCACCGGTGTCGTCGCCAGCCGGCACCGAGTAGTATTGTGTGCTATTTGGACTTCTATACGGGCCCGTATCCGTGTGCTGTCTGTAGTGTGGTACGACGATGACAGCTGATGGTGTCACCGACGCAGTCGAATCGATCACGCCGACAGAACTGCACGCGCGGATCGACAGCGACGAGGACGCCTTCCTCCACGATGTCCGCTCGACAGCGGATTTCGAAGCGTGGTACATCGACGGTCCCACCGTCGAAGTCGTCAACTGCCCACACTTCTAACTCCTGATGGGAATTCCGGACACGCTCCACGCGAAACTCCCTGAGGACCAGCCTATCGCGGTCGTCTGTGCGAAAGGCGATTCCAGTGAACTCGTCGCTGAACGCCTCGAAGCGGCGGCTATGACAGAATCTACCTCGAACACGGAATGCGAGGCTGGACACGCGTCTACGAGTTCACGACGCTCGACACCGATAGCAATGCAACGATAGCACAGTACCGTCGCTCCTCGAGCGGCTACCTCGCGTATCTCGTCGTTTCGGACGGTGAAGCCGCGGTTATCGATCCGCTACGGGCGTTCACCGACGAGTATCTGGCGGATGTGCGGGCGTTCGATACCGAGCTGACGTACGCGCTCGATACCCACATCCACGCGGACCACCTCTCAGGCGTTCGTGAACTCGCCGGTCGGACTGGGGCGACGGCGGTCGTCCCCGAGGCTGCTGCGGCTCGGGGCGACGACTACGATGTCGCCTTCGATACCCTCGCAAACGGCGAGACGCTCTCGGTCGGCACCGTCGACATCGACGGTATTCACACGCCTGGCCACACGGAGGGAATGACCGCATACGCGGTCGAGAACGTGCTGTTCACCGGCGATGGCCTCTTCACGGATCGCGTTGTCCGCCCCGACTTCGAAGACCCTGCGGCGGCCAGAAACGCAGCCCAGACCCTGTACGAATCACTGACCCGGACGGTATCGACGCGGCCGTTCGAGACGATCGTCGCCCCCGCACACAGTAGCGATTCCGCAACACCGACCGACGATGGGACGGTCACTGCGACACTCGGCGAACTGACGGAAACGCTGGCTGCACTGTCGATGGACGAAGCCGAGTTCGTCGCCGCGGATCTGCCCCCGCGACCGGCCAATTACGAGACGGTCATCGCCGCCAGCCTCGGCGCGGAGTCGCTCGATGACGTGACGGCGTTTGAACTCGAACTCGACCCGAACAACTGCGCGGCCAACTAGGCGGGTATCGAAGTTGTCCCGCGGTGTTGATTACAGCCACTTCGACGGCGCATTGGCCGATAAATAGGTGTGCGGATTAGTCAAACCACTGGTTGAACTTCACGAAGATATATAGTGACCCACATCAAATATTTGACTATGAAGCGACGGAAATTCCTTGCTATTGGGGGTCTCGGTCTTGGAGCGGGATATGCATGGAACAGGTCTCGATCTCCGTCAATCCCCAGTGGTATGACTATAGATACGCTATACTACGAAGGGAATATTTTCGATGCACGTGATGTTTTTGGGCCGAGAGAAGAGTCACACACGCTCATAACTGACGAAGAAACGGCTGCCAGTGAATTTAGAGACGTTGAACAGCTATCTGATTTCACCGAGGGGATAAATTTTGATGAATCATATATTCTTGTTGTTCAAAACGGAATGCGATCAGAAGACGATCTTGAATTAGGTTCAATTAACCGCATTGAAGACGGTCTTCAGGTTGCTATTTCTATAGATAAACCACTAATCCCCGACCATGATGACCTTATCACACATACTCTCCTTATCAGAATTACTGATGAGAAAAGCGTGTTCAATTCAATAGATGTCAGTATAGACGGCCATTGATGATCGAATTATTCTATCAAAATCCATAGACTCCGTTAGTTCCTGCGCTGTGTAGGTCACTGTACTTATCGAATCAAAGCGCCCATAGTCTGTGAAAGACATCACATAATTCAATCAACTAGTCTCCCATTTTGGTGCAAAGTTTGTAGCGATGGCGGTCGTATCCCCCCTCGTGAGCATGTACGAGGATATCCTTCTTCCGTACGATGGTAGCGACGGGGCTGCAGAGGCGATCCACCACGCCGCCGAGGTCGCACACTGGGCCGATGCGACGCTCCACGTGTTGTTCGTTGCCGACACGACCCGGGATAGCGTCACCGTCGTCGACGGCCAGGTCGTCGACGCACTCGCTCGGAAAGGCGACGAGATCGTCGATGAAGCGGCGAAGACCCTGGATAGTCTCGGCGTTCCGTACGACACCGATGTCGTCCAGGGAAATCCAGCCCGGTCGATCGTCGAGTACGCCGACCGCTACGAGCACGACCTGATCGTCCTGCCAACCCACGGTCGCGACGGAATTTCGAGATACCTGGCCGGGAGCGTCTCCGAGAAGGTCGTTCGTCTCGCTTCGCTTCCGGTGCTTACAGTACGGATGCAACCCGACGAGCAGTTGACGTTCCCCTACGAGGCTATCCTCATTCCGACGGACGGGAGCGCCGCCGCAGCGCACGCCACCAACTACGGGCTCTCGCTCGCGGAGTCACTCGATGCAACCGTCCACGTCCTGTCCGTCGTCGATGAGACGCTCCTTGAACTGGGTCTCGGATCGACAGTCTCCGGGCTAGATAGCGAACAGGCCGCAACCGATGCGATCAACGACATCGTGTCGGAGGCGGAGGCACGCGGCATTTCCAACGTCGTCACGCACATCGAACGCGGCACGCCGATCGATGGGATTCTCGACACCATCGAGTCGACCGCTATCCACGCCGTCGTCATGGGAACGACGGGACAGCGCGGCACTGAACGAATACTGCTCGGAAGCGTCGCCGAAAAGACAGTCCGCTCTGCGCCAGTGCCAGTCATGACTGTCGCCAACCCGGACTGACCGCCTCCCTACCGGGAGCGTCGAATTGCGGCGGCTCGGACACCAGCGCCCGCTCCCCTCAGCGCCCTGCCAGCGTTCCGAACTCGTTTCGATCCCCGTCTCCGTGGTAATATTGTTTCCGTCCTCCGTGTCAACTTTCGAGTTCCGCCTCTCAGTCGAATCGAGTATCGGAATTGCTGGGGAAGGTCCTGTTGTTGTAGAGAATCCGTTTTGTGAATTTGAACGACTACTTAGCATAGCTATTTGGCGAATCACGCCCTCAGTTGTAGCGGAACCATGTTGGGTGTTACCGAATTACAAGACATGTACGAAACGATGGTGATGGCGCGTCACTACGAGGAACGGCTGCAGGAGGAGTATCTCGAGGGAAAACAGCCCGCCTTCGATATTTCCGCTGGCCCCATCCCGGGTGAACTGCACCTGGCGGCCGGTCACGAGGCATCCGGCGTTGGCGTCTGTCATCACTTACGAGCCGAGGATTCGGTTACAGCGCCCCATCGCCCCCACCACATCGCGATTGCAAAGGGCGTCGATTTGAAAGCCATGACCGCCGAAATATTCGGGCGAGAGACCGGTCTCAGTGGTGGAAAAGGCGGCCACATGCACCTTTTCGATCCCGACGTCAACTTCGCGTGTAGCGGGATCATTGCCGAGGGCTGTCCGCCGGCGGTCGGTGCCGGATTGGACGCGAAAAAACGGAATGCTGACGACGTGGCAGTCGCTTTCCTCGGCGAAGGTGCGATCGACCAGGGCGCGTTTCTGGAATCGCTCAACCTGGCGAGCGTCCAAAACCTGCCGGTCGTTTTCGTCATCGAGGACAACGACTGGGCGATCAGTATGCCAAAAGAACGCGTCACCGACGTCACGAACGGGGCACAACGAGCAGCCGGATTCGATCTTCCAGGCACTCGCGTCGACGCCGACGACGTGATCGCAATCTCTGATGCCGCTACTGACGCCATCGGACGCGCTCGCGACGGGAACGGCCCGTCGCTACTCGAGGTCCAGGTCCATCGGCGCATGGGCCACTTCATGGGAGACGCAGAAGGATATCGCCCGGATGCGGACAAGGATGCGGCTACCCGTCGAGACGCGATCGAACGTCTCGAAACGAAACTGCGAGCCAACGACATCGATGACGAGACGTTCGATGAACTCCGCTCTCGTGCCCGCGACCGCGTCGAAGAGGCCATCGAGTGGGCGAAAGAACAACCCGAACCCGAGCCGTCGGCGGCCTACGAAGACGTGTTCTCGTCGCCACCGTCCGAGGAACCGGAGCGCGCTCCGTCCGTCGCGGACACAGGAGGTGAGGACTGATGGCCCGGCCGGAGGAGCACCGACAAACGGAGCGCTCGCTGACGATGAGCCGGGCGATGGTCGAGGCGATCGCCCACGAAATGCGCGAGGACGATGCCGTCTTCTACATGGGCGAGGACGTCGCGGACTACGGCGGTATCTTCGATAGCACCGAGGGGCTCCTCGACGAGTTCGGCCGCGACCGTATCATGGACGTGCCCATCAGCGAGACGGCGTACATCGGTGCTGCGGTCGGTGCCGCACAGGGGGGGATGCGGCCGATTGCCGAACTCATGTTTGTCGACTTCTTCGGCGTCGGCATGGATCAGATCTACAATCAGATGGCGAAGAACACCTACATGAGCGGCGGGGCCCTCTCCGTTCCGATGGTCCTCACGGCCGCCGTCGGTGGGACGTACAACGACGCTGCACAGCACTCACAGACGCTCTACGGAACGTTTGCTCACCTTCCGGGGATGAAAGTTGTGGTCCCGTCGACGGCCTACGATGCAAAGGGACTGCTGCACACTGCGATCCGTGACGACGATCCGGTCGTCTACCTGTTTCACAAGCGGTTGATGGGTATCGGATGGCTTCCCGCACCGGACGGTCCGAAAACCGGCGTCCCCGAGGAGGCGTACACGATCCCGTTCGGCCGTGCCGACATCAAACGCGAGGGCGCTGACGCGACCGTCGTCACACTCGGATTGCACGTTCACCGTGCGCTTGCGGCCGCCGACTCGCTTGCCGATGACGGGATCGATGCCGAAGTCATCGATCTTCGGACGCTGGCTCCGCTCGATATCGAGACGATCCGGGACTCGGTCGCGAAGACCGGTCGACTCGTCGTCGTCGACGAAGATTACCGTTCGTACGGTCTCACCGGCGAAATCATCGCAGGGGTGGCTGAAGGTGACCTCGCCGCTCTCGACGCCGTCGAACGGGTTGCACTTCCGGACGTCCCGATACCCTACGCGCGCCCGATGGAGAACGAAGTCATTCCGGATACCGACGATATCACAGCGGCGATTCGACGCGTTCGATCGGACGAATGAGCTCGAACACACCCCGCGTCGCCGTCGAGACGGCCGACGTCTGGCCCGAAGATAGCGACGAGAACGAGGGCGTCGTCGTCAACTGGTTCACGAGCGAGGGGACCCGCGTCGACGAGGGTGATCCCCTCTGTGAATTTCAGGTCGAAAAGGTGAGCGTCGACGTTCCGGCACCGGTGTCCGGCATCCTCGATGAAATCGCCCTCGACGAAGACGACGAGTTCGAAAAGGGCGAGACGATCGCCTGGATTCGCCGCGAGTAGTTCCGCCCCCATCCAGAACTCGTTTCCAGAGAGTATGACCGCCACTGATCCAGACACCGACATCGACTCGGACCCTGATTCAGACTCAGGCCCGGGCCCGCATTCGAACCCAGATTCGAACCGGACCGTCAACGCACCAGCGACGAACGCCAGCGAATCCGATCTCGGCCGGACCGTCTCCGAGGCGAGAGTGCAGCGACGACCCTCAATGTGAACAGCTCCGTTTTTGACCTCGTCCGCCGCGCAGTTTCTGCAACCCTTGCCGAACACCCGGCCGTTAACGCGACGTTCGAAGACGCACGTTCTGTACGAGGAGCACAATGTCGGTATTGGCGTCGATACCGAGGTCGGGTTGGCGACCCCGTACTCCGTCGTCTCGATTCAAAATCCCTCGCTGAACTCGCAACGGAACGGCGACGACTGACCGAGCGCGTTCAGGAGGAGAGTACTCGATGCGTGATCTTCGCGGTGGCACGTTCACCGTCTCAAATCCCGGCGTCTTTGGCGTTGACTCGTTCACGCCGATTAGTACCCCGCCGGAGATTGCGATTCTCGGCGTCGACCGCATGGAGATCCGCGAGCGCGCACAGCGTTGGTCTGACGGTGTCGCGTTCAAAATCAGTTGCCCGTCGACCCGAGTTTCGATCACCGCCTCGTCGACGGTGCAGACGCGGCTCGATTTCTCGAGACGTTTGCGGAGCACGTGGAAAACTCGGATCGATTCGTGCCTGGGGGCTGCCCATCGGGTGGTCGTGTTCTTTCGAACGATCGTGGGACGACCCGAAGTGAGGGGAGTGCCTTAAAACACCGTAATGAGCCATCCAACGACGCCGGCCGTGACGAGCAACCGACCGAGACTTCCCAGAAAGGTCGCGATAGCAAACCGCACGTAGTTCGTTTCGAGCGCGGCGAACGCGTATATCGATATCGTATCGGGAAAGAAGGGGACGGACAGTGCCAGCGCGAGCCCGGCGTACCCATACTGCTGTGCGAGCTGCACTGAGCGTTTCTCTGACCACTCCAGTATGTTCCATCTGGATCGGCGTAACCACCGAATAAGCGGCCCGGCTTGTTTGGCTTCCTGTCCGATATGGAACGCGAAAACGCTTCCTGCAGCCTTTCCAGTCGCACTTACGATCATAATACACCCGAGTTGTCCCCATGCGGGGAGACCGAGATCGAGTGGGACACCGAGAACGACCTCGCTGGGGCCTGGGAGGGCAAATGCGATGAGAAACGAGTAGACGAAAATAATCCCCATTCCCGGCCAACCTGTCACCGATTCAATGACCGTTTCGATACCACTACCGAGGGAGAGAACCAATGGGGCAGCTACTTCCATTACATAATTCTTCAGCAGCAACCACTATGATCATTTTCATCTAGCGAGTATCCATATGTCGTCTCATCTTTGTCGGCCCAACGCAGCCTTTCCGCTACAAAAAAACGAGGCTGCTACCAGTACTCTCGGGTTTCTACGGGGCTGATCTAGGCCGGTTTCCAGCCAAACGATGGCTCCACAAGCAAGCGCAAACAGTAGCGTCAGAAATCCTGTCGTTCGACCTCTACTGATCGAGGCTGGTTCGAGAGCGGTAGCCGCGTCCAGACGGCACGTCCGATGATCGCGCCGATCGAGTTGATAAGCAGCAGCGAACAGAAGTACCACGGCTTGGCCTGAACCACTGTAAGCCCTCTCGTCGAAGCGGGGACAATACCCAGCGCCAGCAAATAGAACAGGGTGAGGAGACAAAGCGAGGACCGGCGATACCCGTGCCAATAGAGAACGCCGACAAGGGCACCCGCGAGTAATCCGAGTTGACCCGAATGAAGTTCGGGAATAGTGCTGAAAATTGACGAGAGGATCGTTTCAACGGTCGCCATGAGTACCTTGCTCTAGTCGGGACCCGTTCTATGCGTTGACCTGCAATTCGACAGGCCATATAACGATTCACGTTGGCCGATACCGATGGCACACTGATACGAACAGGAGAACACGATCAGTGAGGCTCGTTGTCGGAACCGACTCTCTAATAACACCCGAATCTGTTTCCACACGGATTGCCCGACAGCTGTGCGAGCGGGTGCACTGACTTTCAGTGACCCCTGTATCTCCCTGCACGAGTGCTCGTCAGAGACGAACTCGAACTCGTGCCACGTCGGGCACCGGTCGTTGTTCGCTGCTGGCCGTGACGTTGGTCCGTTGAGAAGCGGAACGATGGAGGACGGAAACCAGCCACTATAGCCTCCCGGGTAAGACGTCGCGTGTACCAGTTGTTGGTAATACGAGTTCTTTATTCAGTCTGCACCGCGAACATTTACCGGGCGATTCATCGTCGTTCATGAATTTACTCACGAGCGTAATCCGTTCTTTCCCGCCAATTCCTGACACTGTTCACCGAGGGGTTTCAGCCGCAGTTCTCCGAAGCCGTATCGAGAGTAAGACCCGACCCGCTGGAGGCCGTTCCTCGCGGTCTCCACCGGGCGGTCACCGAGGTACTTCACGACCTGGCCGTGATCGACCGTTTCCAGCCGGAACACCCCGCGTTGCTCCAGTATCTTCTCCTCGCGGAGCCGGAGATCGTCACGGTTCTCGGCCCACCACCAGGGATAGTGCGGTCGTTCGCCTCTGGATACTCCGACGCCAGGACGAACGGCGTTACCAACTCGATGAGGTACGTCTCCGCGCCTTCGAGCCGTGAATAGTCCAGTTCGTCGAGGTCAACCATCTGCGTGTCCTTCAACTGAACCCCGCCGTAGCCGTAGTTCCGCTTACCGCCGAACTGGAGCTCCTCCAGCACACCCTCGCCGAGGCTACAAGCCGAATTCGCAAGCGAATCGAGGAAGTAGAAGACGACGCCGAAGTACTTCAGGAACACCACCTGGAACTCTACGAAGAGCTTTACGACGCCGTCTGCGAGGAAGAGTAACAGTAAATAGTAGCACGATTTCTTCACCCATGGAGATTACCGAAACTAACCGGAAAATTCGGTAACTACGTATGCGTAACGACCATACCTCTTGAAACAGTGGACATATCTGATGACCGGGTCCGAGACGCCGGGTGAAACCTCTCGTCAAAGTTCTCCAGAAGACGTTTTAGAGCGTGTAACTGACGGCGTCTTTGCGCTCGACGAGGACTGGCGGTTCACGTATTTGAACGACCGAGCCGAAACTATGTTCCAGCGAGACCGAGCGGAACTCCGTGGGAAGGTCATCTGGGAGGAGTTTCCCGTGATGACCGACTCGCCGTTCCAGTGGGAGCACGAACGTGCGATGGAGACCCAAGAACCCGTTACGTTCGAGGCACACTATCCGCCGCAGGATAGCTGGTTCGAGGTGCGTGTTTACCCCTCTGAAACCGACCTATCAGTGTACGTGCGCGACATCACTGCCCCGGATGACTACGAGCAGGAACTCGAAGAACGTGAGCAAGCCCTCCGGCGTGCGTATGAGGTGATGGCGGCCCCAGACCAACCGTTCTCCCAGCAGATTAACTCGCTCCTCGATGTGGTCCGCACGGCAGTCGGGACCAAATTTGCGACGCTCTCGCGGGTCGAGGAAGACGCTGGGGAATACATCTTCGAGCATGTGGCCACGCCGGAGGAGGTTGACCTCGAACCGGGCGACACAACGCCGATGGAAACCCTCCCCAACTGCTCGCACGTCGTCGAGACCGAGGAGACACTCGTCTTGCAGGACGTGAAGGCAGAGGCTCCGGAACTGGCCGACCCCGAATGGGGCATCGCCTGTTATCTCGGGACACCGGTCATCGTCCACGGAGACGTGTATGGGACGTTCTGCTTCTACGGGATGGAACCACGGACCGAGGCGTTTTCCGACTGGCAAGTGTCATTCGTCGGCCTGCTCAGTCAGTGGGTGAGCAATGAACTCGAGCACAAGGCGTATGAGCGAGAGCTCAAAGAGTCCAACAAGGAATTAGAGCAGTTCGCCTACGCTACCTCCCACGACCTCGAGGAGCCCTTACGGATGGTGTCGAGTTACCTCACGCTCATCGACCAGCGCTACAGCGACGACCTCGACGAGGACGGCCGAGAGTTCATCGACTTCGCCGTCGATGGCGCTGACCGGATGCGCGACATGATAGCGGGGTTGCTTGAATATTCGCGGGTTGACACGCGCGGCGACCCCTTGGAGCCAGTCGAGTTGGACGCCGTTCTCGAAGACGTTTGCGAGGACCTTCAGGTGAAAATCGAGGAGACGGATGCGGAGATAGTCACGGAGGTACTCCCCCGCGTCGAAGGTGACTCCGACCAACTCCGGCAGGTGTTCCAAAACCTGCTGGACAACGCCATCGAGTACAGCGGCGAGGAGTCACCGCGGGTTCACGTCTCGGCCGAGCGGACGGGCGACGAGTGGACGGTATCGGTTCGCGATGAGGGCATCGGTATCGACCCCGCGGACGCCGATCGCGTCTTCGACGTGTTCCAGAGCCTCCACACGCAAGAGGAGGCAGCGGGGACAGGTATCGGACTGGCGCTGTGCGAGCGCATCATCGAGCGCCACGGCGGCGAAATCTGGGTTGAATCCGGCCTTGGCGAGGGAACGACGTTTTCTTGTACTCTTCCGGCAGCAGACGAATCCGATAACTGAGCCCGCTGTACTTGCCGCGGATTTCACGGCTAACTCCGGATAAAGAAATCTCATTACCAACGATTGATAACCGAACGGAAAAATCAAGGGATTGGGGACGACTACACGTACTTCTACACGAACCTCAACCCGACCGAGATTCCGCCGGAGGAACTCGCCAGCGACTACCGGCGACGTTGGGGATTAGGGGTATTTCGCCTTAGCCGCGATCATGGTGATCGTTATCGGTCTGACGGTTTAGATGCCGGACGTAGCACACTCATAGAACCCAATTTTCTCTTTACAAGATATCGTATTTTCGAGTTTATTTGAGATATCCCAACTGAACCACTATCTTGTCAGCGGCTGAACCCGAGTTACTGCAAGCCCATGAACAAGCAGAACGACGCTGAACGCCGCGGCGTCTCGCGCCGAAACTACCTCAAATTCGGGAGCGCAACAGCACTTTCGATCGGAGCTATCGACAGCGCAACTGCGACAGCACGGATGGAGAGTTCCGATCAGCACCAGGGGAGTCCCGACCGGATCGTGATCAAAAACGGGACGCTCGTTACGGTTGACCCCGATCGCGGTATTCTCCACGATACGGACCTGCTTATCGCGGACGGAGCGATCGAACGGATCGACGAGTCGATCGACGAACCGAGCGCTGCCCACCTCGACGCCGAGGATGCAATCGTCCTTCCCGGATTCGTTAATTCGCACCTGCATACGTGGCAAGCGGGCGTTCGCGGAATCGCGGGGAACTGGTCGTTCTCCGAATACCTCGAAACGATGCTCGGAGAGATCAGTCGTCACTACCGACCCGCCGACGCGTACCTCGGAAACCTCTTCGGCGCTGTCGACCAACTCAACGCCGGCACGACGACGATTCTCGACTGGTTCCACATCGCGAACTCGCCGTCACACACCGATCGTGCGATAGACGGCCTCGAAGACGCCGGCATCCGCGCAGTCTTCGCCCACGGACCGCCCGGAGACGACAGTGCGACGTGGTGGGAAGACAGTGCGGAACCGCATCCGGACGATATCCGCCGGCTTCACCGCGAGCGCTTTCCCTCGGCCGATAGACGACTCACGCTGGCGATGGGGATCCGCGGCCCCGATTACTCGACTGACGAAGTCGTCACGCACGACATCGAACTCGCCCGGGAACTCGGACTTCCCGCCTCGATGCACATCGGCTCGCTCGGCCCCGGCGGCGTCTCGACGCTCGACGAACTCGGGCTCCTCGGCGACGACCTCAACTACGTTCACGCGAACCGTCTGACGCAAGCGGAGTTCGACCGCATCGGCGACTCCGGCGGTTCGGTATCGACGACTCCCGAGGTCGAAATGCAGATGGGAATGGGCATGCCGGCGCTGCGGGAAACCATCGATGGAGGCGCAACGCCAGCAGTCGGCGTCGACATCGTCTCGAACGTCAGCAGCGACCTGTTCACGCAGACGCGAACGGCGCTGCAGGTTCAGCGCGCTCTCGATACCCAGCCGACCGTCGAGCAAAACGAACAGATCGAAACGGTCTCGCTGTCCGCCAGACGCGCACTCGAACTCGCGACGATCGACGGCGCTCGAGCACTTGGACTCGACGACACGATCGGCTCGCTGACGCCCGGCAAGCGAGCGGATATCACGCTCGTTCGGACGACCGATATCAATACGACGCCGGTCCACGATCCGGTCGAAACGGTCGTCTTTCAGGCGGGCGTTGCGAATATCGATACGGTCCTGGTCGACGGACGGATCGTCAAGAAAGACGGCGTCCTGTACAACGATCCCGCGAGAAAGCACCGCGATCAGCTCGTGCAGTCGGGGCGACGGATCCTTCGAGAGAGCGATCTCCACTGACGGGCTTTCGAACTGCCGAACTCGTCGGCAGGACCCGATCCAGAGCGTCCATCGCTTCTCGCAGGGAATATTTCCTGTTAACCGGAGTAGCGGCAGTGGCTTCGGTAAGAGGGGAAGTTAACCCGGTAGCCTTCCTGAAGTCCGATAATGTCCGAGACCGACGTGGCAGACAACGGGACACCGTCTCGATTCGGCCGACTCCTCTTTGCGGGTGGGCTTGCAATACTCGCGATTCGAAACCTGACCGACCTTGAGGGGCGTATCGCCTATGCAGATGCCAAGGGGGTCCCGTCTGCGGACAGACTCGTTCCGGCGGCGAGCGGACTCCTCCTCGGTGGCAGTCTGGGTATCGGCACCTGGAAATTCCCGAAACTTTCCGCGGGAAGCGTCGCGGCGTTCCTTGCAGGCGTGACACCGGTTATGCACGACTTCTGGGCCGTCGATTCGGAATCACGCGATGCGGAACTCACGTCTTTCCTCCAAAACCTAACGCTGCTCGGTGCTGCTATCGTCTTCTTCAGACGAGCGAGCGAGAACTAACGGGACTCCCCACCGTCACCCTCCCAACCGGCTTCTCTCCGAGTAACAGAACGAGTTCACACGCACGCGTTCTCTCCGCACACCGGAACTCGTCTGTCTCTTCAGCCACGGTAGAGAGCGAGATGCAGCATCCAGCCGTGACCGCTATCCCGGTCGACTGCGCTCGATTCGTTGTGTCCCCTCAGTATCTCCGACAGGTTTTATCGTTGGGTCGCCAATGAGACGCGTATGAGCCACTTCGACCGGACTGTCGATTCCAGCGCGGAATCAGGGACGGACGCTGACCGGAATCGGACACTCGAGTCAGCGTCCAGCGTCCGAACTGAATCCCAGCTGCTCCCTGCGGAAGTGTTCTCGATTCTCGGCAACGATACGCGAGTTTCCATCCTCCAGGCGCTGCTCGAACTCGGCGCGGACGACGCTCCCGTCAGCTTCACGGCTCTCTTCGAAGAAGTCGATATGCAGGACAGTGCGAACTTCAGCTACCATCTCAACCAGCTCACCGGCCATTTCATCACGCAGAGCGATGGCGGATACGAGTTCCGCCATCCGGGGCGGAAAGTCGTCAGTTCGATCTTCAGCGGCACACTTACCGATCGCGCGAAGTTGGGATTTTTCCCCGTTGATGGGTCGTGTTACGCCTGTGATGGGTCACTTCACGGTTGGTACGTCGATGATACGCTCACCATCGGCTGTACCGACTGCGGGACGATTCAGGTGCAGTATCCGTTCCCGACCGGCGGCCTCGACGACCGATCACCCGACGAGTTCCTCCAGGCCTTTCACCACTACGTCCGCCACCACTACTGCCTCGCCGCCGACGGCGTCTGTCCCGAGTGCACCGGCGCGGTCGAGACCACTCTCGTTCGCGATCCGGAACCGGACGATCAGGACGTCGCCGTTACCCACGTCTGTCAACGCTGTGGCTACCGCCTCCAGTCGACCGTCGGGCTCACCCTGCTCGACAACGCCGAGGTGCTCGTCTTCCATTCCGAGCGCGGCGTCGACCTGAATACCGACCCGTTCTGGCAATTCGACTGGTGCGTAAGCGATACGCAGACGACGATCGTCTCGGACGACCCGCTTCGCGTTCAACTGACCCTCCCCTGTGCCGGCGCTGAACTCGTGGTACGGCTCGACGAGACGGTCTCGGTGATCGAAACGGCTGTTGTTGAACGGTCTTCACAGTGATGGCTTCGCCTACCGAGTAGCGTGTTGCAACGTAATTGCTGCTGAAAACTGAAAAACGAAGAAATAACGACCGGAACGATGCCCACGTACCGGCTTACTCGAAGCGTTCGACGGCCTGCTCGTAGCGGGTCGATGGCTCGTCCCAGTCGACGACCTCGAAGAAGTTATCGACGAAGTCGCCGCGGTCGGGGCCGTAATCGTGGTAGTAGGAGTGCTCCCAGACGTCGAGGGCCAGAATCGGGTGGCTGCCCCAGAGTGCGCCCTGGTCGTGCTTGTCGACGACGATATTGCGAAGCTGGTTGCTAAAGGAGTCGTAGACGAGGAGCGCCCAGCCACCTGCAGCGGAGGCGGCGGCCTCAAACTCTCCCTTCCAGGCTTCGTAAGAGCCAAAGTCCGCTTCGATGCGAGCCGCGAGGTCGCCCGTCGGCTCGGCACCGCCTTCCGGGCTCATCGACTGCCAGAAGAGGTCGTGGAGAACGTGGCCGGAGCCGTTGTGCGTTACGTTCCGGATCGCCCCCGCCGACGAGGAGAAGTCGCCCGCTTCGCGGTTTGCTTCGAGGGTTTCTTCGGCGCTGTTCCAGCCGTTGACGTAGCCCTGATGGTGCGTATCGTGGTGCCAGTTCAGAACCTGTTCGCTAATGTGTGGTTCGAGCGCGTCGTAGTCGTACGGAAGCGGTGGTAGTTCGTGATTGCTCATGTTTCTCGCATACTCGACTATACGCGGAGCGGATATGAATGTTCGCTGTACTGCATTCAAGTAACAATACTGCCATCTCCACCTGAGGCGGAAACACGATCATCTGCTTCGAAATCGAGAATAAATAGACTATGTATGGGAAATGCGACAGATACCGTGTTTCTGCCGCTGCAAATACCCCAGATCTATGCACGAGAGAGTCGCCTCAGCATCGAGATGTCTGTGTCAGAGTTAAGGAACAATTCCAACACAGTAGCGTCGAATCATCCCAATAAATTAGCTTTCATTTATTTGCGATTTTGCCACTCTTGACGGAGCAATCCGTACTGGAACGTATCGCGGTACTCACCGTCGACGAAGCGGTCCTTCCGCATGCATCCTTCTTTGGTGAACCCGAGCGATTTTAGCAGACCACGGGAAGCGTCATTGAAATCGTAGACTCTCGCACCTACGGCAGGGGTGGCGTACACCCGGAAAACGTACTCGATGACGAGAGAGACGGCCTCTTGTCCGTACCCTTCGCCGTGGACCTCCGGAACCAGCCAGTAGGAGAGTTCGGGTCGCCGCCAGTCGGCGTCCTTCAGCGAAATCGCGCCGATTGGCCGTACATCGTCCTCATTAGGTTGACCGGGGTCAGCATGATCCTCGTCGAGACAGACGAGGAATTGATCCCCGCTGTTCTCCTCGTGCCAATCTTCTAACTGCTCTTGATTCCGGAGGGGGACGCCTCCGGGGTAGCGAATCTCGGGATTCGCATACGCGCGCTGAACGAACGGGATGTCCTCGTGTTCGAGTGTCCGAAGTGTGACCCGCTCGCCGCTCTCGATGCGTGCTCCTGGCATGAGTACCTCACAGATGAGTTTACCGGGAAATAAATGCTTGCAGAACGCTCGGCTTGGCAACTCTTCGTTACGTTCGCTGACTAGTCAGCGAGCAGTAGGTACTGAGACCGAACGGCGGTTCCGAGTGCACTCCTGCTGTTTTTCCTGTGCTCGGAGCGTCCTCGTCGGCGTCGGAACACGCCTCGGAAAGGGCTGTACGTCGGGCCACGGCGCTTGCGGAGTCGGCTCGCTGTCGAACACGTCGGTCACCCAGTACCGAGAGCACTCCCGAGACAGCGTCTAGCTAACTCCGTCGATCGATCGGCTCCGTTCAACCCGTGCGGAGCTACAAGTTCGGTCAGTAGTGTGACCGAACGCAGACTCTCCCGAGTTCACAGTCGTTTCGGATCGTAGAGGCTCACCAGCCCATCCCCGGATCATCGGCGGCCTGCCGGACCCAGGAAGCGACTTGCTCCTCGTCCAGCGTGTCCGTCTTCTTCAGGTCCAGTGCCTGTCTATCCGGGCCCGTCCCGCTGGGCGGCTCTGGATCGAGGTACGTTTCACACACGAATGTCAGTTTCACGTGTTTCGAGAACGCACTGAATGACGCGAACCATCCTTGGTCCTCGACGCCGTAGAACGGCTGGTGATACTTTACGGCGCGACGCACATGGGGCGCTTCCTGCTGAACGATCTGGTCGAATTGTGCCGCAACTTCATGCTTCCAATCCGGCAGCGCTGCAATGTACGCCTTCACCGCTGCCGATCCATCGGTATCATCCTTCCTCCGCGTCGCCTGGTATCGTTTCCTCCGTTCCTCCCATTCCTCCTCCGTCGGGACCTTGTCCGACAGCTCGATTTCCCCGACGTTCTCGTCCACGATGGTTTTCTCTCCCTCTCGACCTGATATCGCGGTCACGACCAAGATTTCGTCTGGCTCTTCGGGAGCAGAAAACAGGTCGAAGTCCAGCCGCAACGTCCCTCCTCGCCAGTGGCGGGCAAAGCCAACCCAGCCGTCGGGGTGGTCGTCCCGGGCGTCTTGTTCGACCCGGAAAAGCCCCATCAAGGCTGGAATGGCGTCGGCACCCCATTGAAGTCCCCGTTCCAGATCCGTGAAACGAACCCCTTCGTCGTGGTCGGCACGGTAGTTGGGCGCTCTGATTGCCCGATTCGCCATCACGAGTTCGGAGACTCGCTGGGTCGTAAGTGAGTCAGACACACTCATAGTCACTCACCTACACGTGGTAGTAGTTTATCAATATTCCCCGGTTCTGGGGGAGCGGAGAGCCGTATTCCTCCTGGTGGGACAGAAAAGCAGACTTCACGGGAGTGCAATCCCCAAGCGATCCTTGCCGCCGGAGCCGTAGATCGTCACGACTCGCCTTATAAGGAGGGAAATTTCAATAGAACCGATCGATTCTGCCCCTGCCATAGCACAACGGGCGAGTGAACCTGGCCCGCTATCTCGCCTGCTCTCGTCGCTCTATTGCCAGTATTGTGCTCTTTATGCGAATACTTTTGAGCGCCGCGACCCTAGTACGGGTAACAGATGGCTGACTCAATGAGCGAAATGCTCCGCCAGGACATGCAGTGTGAGGGGCTGCTGGAGTGTTTCCACGACCTCAAGGAGATTGACAAGGAGGTATTCCAATTGCTCAGCGACGAAGCGGAGCCGCTGACGGTCGACGAAATCGGCGACCACATCGATCGTGAGCGCTCGACGGCCTATCGCTCCGTCAACCGCTTGCTACAGGCCGGCTTCCTCCAGAAGGAGCAGATCAACTACGAACAGGGCGGATACTATCACGTCTATCACCCGCGAGATGCCGAGGACATCTCCCAGGAGATGCAACGACTGCTCAACGACTGGTACGCAAAAATGGGCCAGCTGATCGCCGAGTTCAGCGAGACGTACGCCGTTGAACCGGAACCGGAATCGGAGTCAGAATCAGAATCTGAGCCGGTTGCATCTGCCGACCAGTAGCTGTCGTGCTTCCTATCGTCACTACTCTACTGTCTCCGGTACTCCCTGTTTCCACGATATCCACGGCGGCGACGATAGCGATTTCCGAATGCTGTCCTCGTCCGCGGATGATCGCCCGTGGAGTCGAGGCGATCATCGTTAGCCACTACTCACGGCCGATGCTACTCGCTCCGATCGATCCGATCGGACTGACCGAAACCCCCGTTAACCCCCGGTAACGTCGTCTGCGTGCCCCGCTGAAAGCGTCCCGTCTCCTTGACGTCGTAATTCATCACCAATCGCTCCGTCGCCGCCGTCGACCGACTCGCGTCGTCGTGTTGCTTGTTCATAAACTGCGAGCGGTCCTGTTCGACGACCGTATACTCCTCCAGCCGCGCCGGTAACCGCTGATACGATACTGCCCACCGTCCCTCGAGTTCACAAAGCGTCTCGACGAATCGCTCGTGATCGAACTCGCCGTGGCGATACAGGATGTCGCCCTCGTCGACGTACGGTGGATCGGCGTAGAAGAACGTCTGCTCCCCGTCGTACTGGGCCATGAGCTCGGCGTAATCGAGGTTCTCGATCTGCACGTTCTGAAAGCGCTCGGCGAACTCGTGGAGGTGTTCGGTCGCGTTGCGAAACTTGCGGGCCTTGTTTCGCTGGTTGGCGGCGGCGAAGCCGGAAGCGGTTCGGTACTTGGCGGCGTACTGGGAGTATCGGAGATAGAAGAAGCGTCCGGCGCGCTCGATGGGGCCGTCGGGTCGCTCGCCGTCGTAAAACGCCCGTTTCCACGCTTCGTGTTGTTCGCGAGCGTAGGGCGTTTGCTGGAGCCATTCGACGAGTTCGTCCTCGCGCTCGCGGAGGACGGTAAAGAACTGGACCAGATCGCCGTCACGGTCGTTGTAAACTTCGATGTGGCTCTCGTCTTTGGTGACGAGAACTGCTGCGCTGCCGCCGAAGACCTCGACGTAGCACCTGTGGGGCGGAATGTGGTCGATAATCCACGGGGCGAGGTATGATTTGCCGCCGGGATAGGGGAACACCGACGTAGTCACAGCGGTTTGTTTCGGGCCCGCCGTTATAATCCCTCTCTTCGCCCGTCTTCGGTAGCGTGTTCCGCTGGCAGCGTGTGAGGGAGTCGGGATTCGCATCTCGGTCGCCGAGGTAACGAGCAGAAGGCACGTGATTCGACGTTTGCAAGGGTCACTACTATTCCGAAACCCGCAGTACTTTTCGCCGTACGTCCGCCTTCTGGACAGCCTGCCCTCAAACGACGATCGATGCCGAGTTCACTCCGTATGCAAGAGTTAAACATCGCACTCGTTACGATCGGTGCGCTCACACTGCTATTAAGCCTCGTTGCTGGACTGATGCGAAACAAGGTCTACGTCGTTTCTGAACCGATGGCGGCGGTGATTCTGGGAATGGTGATCGGTCCTTTCGGTGTGGATCTTCTCGCGCTTGCAGGGTGGGGAGATCCGTTCACGATTCTGGAACAGTCCGCTCGGCTTACGGTGGGATTGGCCGTCATGGCCGCGGCGCTCCGGCTTCCACGGCGATATTTCAGAGCGAACGTGCGTCCGATGGCGGTCGTTCTTCTCCCGGGAATGATCGTGATGTGGCTTGTGAGTGGGATACTCGTTTATCTCTTCCTGAACGTCCCGCTCTGGACCGCGTTGCTTATCGGGGCGATCGTCACGCCCACCGACCCGGTTCTCGCGGGAACGATCGTTACGGGATCCGTAGCGGAGCAGGATATTCCGGCATCGATCAGAAATTTTCTCAGCGGTGAAGCGGGAGCCAACGACGGACTCGCGTATCCGATCGTGTTTCTCCCGCTTCTCGTCCTCCAGCACTCGTCGGAGCGAGCGATTACCGAGTGGTTGTTCTCGACGTTGCTCTGGGAAGTCGGTGCCGCCGTGGTGATCGGCGCTACCGTCGGGACGGTTGCCGGCCGGATCGAACGCAAGTCCCGCGAGCACGATTTTCTCGAGGAGACCTCGTTACTTAGCGTAACTGTCGCCTTCACGTTTACCGTCCTGGGCGGAGTCAAACTGCTCGGAAGCGACGGGATCCTGGCGGCGTTCGTAGCCGGGTTGTTGTTCAACCGGTTCGCAGATGCCCGCGATGAGGCCGACGAGCAAAAGGTCCAGGAGACGGTGCTTCGGCTGTTTACGTTCCCGATATTCGTCTTCTTCGGGATGGCGATCCCGATATCCGAGTGGCTTGCCCTAGGTTGGGCGGGAGTCGCCCTCGCGGCAAGTATCTTGCTCCTACGACGACTGCCGATGATGCTCTTGTTCCACCGGTACATTCGTCCGATCAACGACAGTCGTGATGCGCTTTTCGCGGGCTGGTTCGGCCCGATCGGCATCGCGGCGCTCTTTTACGCGACGGTGGCCCATCGGATCCTCGGTATCGAACTCGTCTGGAGCGTGGCAACTCTCGTCATCGCGAGTTCGGTGCTGGTTCACGGCGTTACGGCGACGCCGTTTACGAAACTGTACGGACAGGTGATCGACCGCGATCATCCGCAGGCGGCCGACGACCAATCGTCGGCGTTCGCGGAGGGATAATGCACTTGAGAGAACGGATAGGGATATCGACGATTCTCAGAGACGGTGGTACGATCCGATCGTGCGAAATGTCGGTGTGGTCCTGACCAGGTTCGCCGTCGCCGTTTTGAGTCTCGTTGTGGTCTCGGTCATCGGGGTCGAGTACTACGCGATTCCGGCCGAGTTGCTCTCAGCGGCGATCGTCTTCGGCGTCGGCAGGATACTCCGCTACGGTACGTCAGACACCGAGTCAAGACGCTACGTAACCTCCCCGGCGCGAATGCAGTCTTAGAGGAGATGCGTCGATCTCTATTGCTGTTCTGAACCGTAACCGAATACCGGCGGTAGATCGCTATTATTTGATTGGCATGATTCATATCGACTTGTAATAGGATGTTTACTAACTATATCGCCGCGGTTGACTTTCTCCGGAATGAAAGATACGATCAGCACTGAACTCGACCGACGACGATTCCTTCGTAGGACGACTGTGGCGGGTCTCACGGGTGCAGTAGGGATGAGTGGTATCACAAGCGGAACCGAGGATGGAACTTCGATAACTGCGACCACGGACTTCGATTCGGGCGGCGGCGTTGAAATCGATCAGGAAAATGGGTGCGTAGAATTAACCAATATCGACGACGGAGGATACAGTTACCTCGGGTATATGCATTTCAGGCTTGAAGGAGCAGCGAACTCTGATATTTCCTTTGAGATCACAAACCTCGATGAGTCGAGAATGCCTGCGAACTACAGGCTTCTGTATACGTCGAGCCTCGAATCCGGAGACTGGACCCGGATGGACGATGAAGTCGGGGACGGTTTTTCCCAGACGTTCGACTCCGATGAGGTATATATATCGAGCTACAGAGCCTATCCGTATCAGCAGACGGTGCAGCGAGTGGCTGAACTCGAGCGTAAATATCCGAGATTTGTTGAAACGGATGTGATCGGCCAGAGTGCGAATGGCCGGGATATGCACGCAGTTCGTATCACTAATCCGACCGTCCCCGACGAAGAAAAGGCGGATATCATTTCTATCGCGAGACAACACCCCGGAGAAGTGGAGGGATCGTGGCATATGGATGCCGCGATCGACTACGCGCTCGAAACCCTCCGTAGTACGAAGACTACGTTCGAAGACGAGTTCTGCTTCCACTTCATTCCGAATGCGAATCCAGACGGAATGTACGAGGGACATCACAGGCACACTCCGCAAGGATACGATTTGAACCGTGAGTGGCATACGGAGTCACCGGTTGAAATCGAGAACATGACATCTTATATGCGGGAGAATCTGGACGATGTCCATTGGGGATTCGACTTCCATTCGACAACGAACTCCGACTGGGATGCCGTAGTCTACGGCGAGGATGCTGTCGATGACGACGATCTCGACACGATCGACTCGATCGCGTCTCATTCACTCTCGTATCCAGATACGACACGGTCGAGCAGCACAGACGGTACCGCGTACGCGTTCATCAACGACGAGTTCGATGCTGTGATGGTCGTGACCGAAGCGTGGACGTACCGCGAGTACTCGGCCGCAGAATTGGCAGCGGAAGGACGAAACTTCTTCAGCGAAGTTGCTCCACGAGCGGATTCCCCGCCGGGTGGTCGTCGACCGCCGAAAAATACCTGTCCATCAGGCCACTGTGGTGAGAATTCACGTCCGGTTAAACTACCCAGTAGTCTTCCGTGGGGAACGAATTTCGACCCGAGAAAGTATTTCCGCTGATGTGAGGATCCGTGGAAACGCTAAACACTACGAGTAGGTGGGTGACAGAGTAATAACTGGTTCCTCGATGGCTGTCAATGCGTGTGGTGAATTCAGGGATTCTTCAGGACCATCGGTTGCGGCTGTTTGTCCGTTTTGAATCTCCTCCTAACGGCAGTATACGGCCCGTACAATCCAGAGCGCAGACCTTCAATTATGATTCGTCTAGTGAAACGTCTTCCCCTGTGAACGCACACGTCTTAGTTGTGTCCTGATTGGTCGTTCGATGCGTGACTATCCGATCCAATCTCTCGGCCGAACCTGCGGGGATGACCAGTTCGTCTCCGTCTTCTGTTGGATACTGTTCCACTATATCTATCCATTTAGAATAAGAGCCAACTATATGTGGGTTGCGTGAGATCGTTTTGGTATGCCTATCGGTCCAGCAATCGACGACCTACACTTCAGTGACGAACCCGCCGTCGACGACGTTCCCGGTCCTCGATCAACCGACCTGTTAGAGCGCCAGCGCGAGGTCGATAGCAATGCCGTTGCGTATCCGCGCCGGATTCCCATCGCACTGGATGAAGCACGCGGTGCGACGGTCCGTGACGCCGACGGGAATACGTTCCTCGACTTCTTCGCCGGCATCGGCGTGTTGAACGTCGGTCACTCCAATCCCTACGTTCTCGACGGCGTCAAAGACCAGTTAGACGCCGTTACGCACACGATCGACTTTCCGACGGAGGCGCGGATCGACCTCATCGATAAATTGCGCGAAATCGCCCCCGGTGGGCTTCGGGGATCGAGCAACGTCGTCTTCGGCGGTCCGAGCGGGAGCGACGCCATCGAGGGCTCGATCAAACTCGCAAAACAGCACACCGGTCGCCACGGCCTACTGGCGTTCGAAGGGGCCTACCACGGGACGACTGCCGGCGCGCTCAGCCTCACCGCCGCCAAGAAGTACAAGACCGATTACAGCCCGCTGCTCGCCGATGCCGTTCACGTGCCCTACCCGGACGCGACTACCGGGACGGACGGCGATGGCGAGGACGTCTCCTGTTCCCGAGCACTCGACGCCGTCAAACGAAAATTCGAGGACCCGTACGGCGGTCACGAATCCCCCGCCGGAATCTGGGTCGAACCGATCCAGGGCGAGGGTGGTATCAACGTCCCCCCGGCCGAGTTCTTGGGCGGCCTTCGGGACATCGCCGACGACAACGATGCGCTGTTGATCGTCGACGAAATCCAGACCGGACTCGGCCGCACGGGCGAGTGGTTCGCGTCCGACCACTTCGACGTCACCCCCGACGCCATCACGATGGCCAAGGCTCTCGGCGGCTCCGGACTGCCGATCGGTGCGATGCTCTATCACGAGGACTTCGACACGTGGGGGGCCGGCGGCCACGTCGGCACCTTCCGCGGTAACGCGCCCGCGATGGTCGGCGGTATTCGCGCCATCGAATACATCCAGGAACACGATCTGCTGTCCCACGCGACGAACCTCGGCGAGTTCATCCGCGGTCGATTCGCGGAACTCGCCGAGACGACGCCCGAAATCGCCGCCGTTCGCGGGAAGGGCCTGTTCATCGGCGTCGAGTTCGTCGACGACGATGGCAGTCCCGCCGATGAACTCGTCAAAGCGGTCCAGACGAACTGTTACGAGAACGGCGTGTTGGTGTGGAGTGCGGGGCGTCACGGCAACGTCTTGCGATTAATTCCGCCGTTGGTGCTCACCCGGCGACAGGCCGAGGTCGGAACGGAGATCATCTGTGAGGCGATCGAGGAGTGCACCCGAGGATAGCGTGCGTTCATCACCACCGGTAGAATAGTTATCCCGGACGCGAAACAGACGGGATACAATTGTCTGAGAGTAATAGAGTCGTTGTCGTTACCGGCGCGAACGAGGGTATCGGTTATCACATGCTCACGTCGCTGGTCGCCGACGGCTACCGGGTCGCTGGGCTGGACAGTAGCGTCGCAAACCTCGAATCGCTCCAGGAAACCGAACCGAAGCGCGTCCGGTACTACGAATGTGACGTGACGAATCCGGACGACGTACGAGACGCCGTTTCCGGCGTCATCGAGACGTGGAATCGGATCGACATTCTCGTCAACAACGCCGGAATCTCCACCGTCGCTCCGTTCGGCGAGCTGGCGATGGAGGAGACGCGTCGCGAATTCGAGGTGAACTTCTTCGGCTATTTGCGGATGATTCGGGCGGTACTCCCACATATGCGTGAGCGTGGCGACGGTATCATCCACAACATGGGGTCCGGGACGGGCGATGTCGGTCATCTCGGACTGTCAGGGTATGCCGCCACGAAGGGAGCGATCAAGGCGTTCGTTCGTTCACTACGGCTCGAACTGCAACACACCGGCGTATCGTGTACCCTGATGGTGCCACCGACGACGAATACGCGGATGGTGGCCGGACTTGAATACCCGTCGTGGATGACGTCCGAACCCGATGCGGTCGGTCGCAAGTTGGCCAGTAACGTCGAATCGACGCAACCGGTAATCACGCCCGATCGGAAAACAACGCTCGGCCTCTTGCTCATCGAACGGTTCTCACCACTCTGGCGAAAGATCACGGACCGATTCGTCGAGTCTCCTGACTAGCTATGCGTGAGTTACTTGGCGGCGATAACAGGCATGCGGGCGGGGAGTAATGCACTTCGTGGCAGGTGAGGGTATCCATCTTGTCTCGCGCCACTCACCCGTTGTGTTTCTCACCAAGGCCGAGTGAGTAGCCTGTTCGACTCGACAAGTGGCGTACTGCGTGGTCTTGTGTTGTCTTCAATCTCTTTCGGCCTGCTTTCCTCGCCAGAGGTGTGACTTTGCTCCTCTCCTGCGTTGCGGGGGTGTGACTCCATCCACGATCCGATCACGTGATGTCGTCCATTGGATATCAATGGGCATGTCTAGACAGAATTGGTAATTCAAATTTCCGTTAATTATATCACCCAGTTCGTGATTCCCTCCGAGTGTGATCACGCAGTGTGAAATAACAGCAGTAAATCAATAATACCCGAAGAGACGTGAGGTCCGCGTTGTGTGGCAATTACTGGGATTCAAGAGACACATCTACATGACAGACACACGAGAACGGTTCATGGCTGTGGTGCTCTCCGTGCTACTGGTGCTTTCGCTCGTCGCGATCGCCGGTGCCGGACTAGCAGGCAGCGCAGTCGCAACAGAGGGAATCGAGACACAATCAACCGATACATCGGCCTCCCCCGCAACGGTCGATCCTGCGCTCGAAACTGCGGAGGGAACCGAGGAAGTATACATCATCCTCGATCAGTACGACGGTGAACTCGGCGACGACCGCGAGCAGGCGATCGCCCGCCTCAAGGAGTTCGCGGCGGAGTCACAGGCCACCGTGACGGCGGATTTAGACACTCTGTCCGGCGTCGAGGTGATAAACACCTACTGGATCACGAACGCCGTCCGCGCCGAAGTCGATACGACCGCCGTCGACACGGCTGAACTCGCGTCGATCGAGGGCGTGCGGACGATTCAGCTCAAGCCGGAGTACCAGGTGCCGGAACCGGCCAACCAGTCCGCCGCCGACGTAACTCCCGACGCGGACGAGTTCACCTACGGTCTCGAACAGGTCAACGCGTCCGAGACGTGGAACGACTTCGGCACGCAGGGCGAGGACGTCAAGGTCGCAGTGCTCGACACCGGCTTCGATGTCAGCCACCCGGACCTCGATCTCTACACCGAGGATGCGGACGATCCGACGTATCCGGGCGGCTGGGTCGAGATCGGCCCGGACGGTGAGCCGATCGAGGGCTCCGAGCCGCACGATACGCACTATCACGGAACGCACGTCGGCGGTACGGTCGGTGCCGATGCGCCGACCGACGGCGAGACGCCCGCGTACGGCGTCGCACCGAACGTCGCCTTGCAGCACGCACTCGTCTTGCCCGGCGGGTCGGGAGCCGACTCGGACACGCTCGCCGGCTTCGAGTACGTCATCGAAGAGATGGACACCGACGTCGTCAGCATGAGCTTCGGCGCGGGCTGTGGCCTCTTCGGCCCGGTCTACGACGACGCCTGGATTCCGGCGATTCAGAACGCCAACGACGCCGGCGTCGTCGCAGTGACCTCGGCCGGCAACTCCGGTGAGGGCTGTGTTAGTTCGCCGGCGAACATCTACGACTCGTTCGGCATCGGTGCCTCCGACGAGGACGGCAACATCGCCGACTTCTCGAGCGGCGACACGATCGCGGGCGACAACTGGGACGAACCGGATCCGGAGTGGCCCGACGAGTGGATCAAACCGGACGTCTCCGCCCCCGGCGCGGACGTGCTGAGCGCCGCACCCGGCGGCGAGTACGACACGCTCTCGGGCACGTCGATGGCCGCCCCGCACACGTCGGGCGTCATCGCGCTCATGCTCGGGGCGAACGACGATCTCACCGCCGAGGAGGTCCAGTCGACGCTCGAAGAAACCGCCTGGAAACCCGACGACGCGCCCGACGAGAAAGACGTTCGCTACGGCCACGGCATCATCGACGCCCACGCGGCCGTCGACGAGGTCGCTGCAGGCGCGCTCGAGTACGAACTCGGCGACGTCGATCAGGACGAATCACTCACCGTGCAGGACGTGCAGCTGACACAGCAGTACCTGCAGGATATGGAGCCCGAACCGTTCGCCCAGGATCTCGGCGATCTGGACCGTGACGGCGAGGTCACCACGACCGACCTGAACCTGCTCCAGCAGAAGGTCCAGGGCACCCTTGCGGAGGGCGAGATCACGATTTCCGACCTCGACGTTCCCGACGAGGTCGACCAGGGCGAGACGCTCGAGGTCACCGCCGACCTCGAAAACCCCGGTGACGAAGGGGCAGTACAGGAGCTCACCCTCTCGCTGAACGACACGAGCGATGAGCCGGTCGCAACCGAAGTCGTCGACGTGGCCGCACCCGGCGTCGACGATCCCGTCGACCACCCGGCCGAGACGACGATCACGATCGAACTCGACACCGCGGCCATGGACGGCGATACCTACACCCTTTCGCTCACGAGCGAGGACGACGACGCGTCCGCCGAGTTCACCGTCCGGGCTTCGAACTTCGAGGTCACGTCCCTCGATGCGCCGGCCGAAGCCGACCGCGGCGAGCAGATTACCGTCAACGCGACGGTCGAAAACACGGGGAACGTCGATGACACCCAGTCCGTCGAGTACCGGTTCGACGACCTGGACGACGCGCTCCTCGCACAGAACGTCACGCTCGCACCCGGTGCCGACACGACGGTCACCTTCGAAGCTGACACGGCGAACGTTTCGGCGGGTACCTACGATCACGGCGTCTTCACCGAGGACGACGCGGCGACGGACGCGATCGATATCCACGAAGCGTTCTTCAGCGTCGACATCACCGACGCGCCGGCCGAACTCGCGCCCGGCGAGTCCTACAACGTCAGCGCCGTCGTCGAGAACACCGGCGGCGCACCGGGCGACCAGGAGGTCGTCTACGAACTCGGCGAGGGCGGCGGCGACGTCGCCGTCGTCGACGTTGCAACGGACACCACGCAGGGTGAGGCCGTCGCTAGCGTGCTCGACGAACGGCTCAACAACGACACCTACTCGGTCGATGTCGTCACTGCGGATACGCTGCTCGACGCGATGGACGACTACGATACGTTCGTCATCCAGCGCTTTGGCAACGACACGATCGCTTCGGACTTCCTCGACGAACTCGAGGAGACCCAGAGCGCGGTCTACCTCGACTCGCACCAGGGCGGCACGGCAGCGACCTACGCTGACGGCGTCTTCCGTCTTAACAACGTCCGCGAAGATCCCGCCGAGCGCGACTCCGAGGGACTCGGCACGTCGAGCGATCCCGTCACGATCGACATCGACCAAGACCACGCCATCTTCGCCGGCGTCGGCGAGCCCGGAGACGCGGTCGAGATGTACACCGGGACCACGACCTGGGGAAGCTGGTTCGACAACTACAGCGGGACGACGCTTGCGACCGCCGACTACGGCGGCGACTACGGCGGCCCGTCGGTCGCCGTCAGCGACGACGGCAGCGAAGTCTTGCTCACCGCGGCCGGCCGCGACTACTTCACCAACGAACCGGACTTCACCGACGAGGCCAACCAGTTGCTGACAAACGCCGTCGAGTTCGCCACGACCGGCGGCGTGACGGCCGAGGCCGAGACGGTCGACAATACGACCCTCGTCTCCCTGGAGCCGGGAGAGGTCGAACAGCTGACGTTCTCGGATACCGTGCCCGCTGACGCCGAGGCGGGCGATGCGAGCCACATCGTGGCCAGCGAGGACGAACAGGACTTCGTCTCGGTCACGATCGACGACGGTCCGAACTGGTCCGTCAAGGGAACGGTTACCGACGCTGCGTCCGACGAACCGATCGCAAACGCCAGCGTCGAACTCGACGCCGGAAACGAAACCTTCTCGAACGTGACCGACGCCGACGGACAGTACGGGCTCGCAAACGTCCCCGCGGGCGAACACGAGCTCACGGTCACGGCCGAGAACTACGCGGAACGGACCGTCTCCGTCGACGTACCGGAAAACGAGACGGTCACGAAAGACGTCGCCCTCGACACGCTGTCGGGAACGATCAGCGGCGAGGTCACGGCGAGTGACGACGGCGAACCCGTCGAAAACGTCACGGTCGTCGCCGAGAACGGCGACGGCGAAGTCTACGAGACGACGACCGACGAGAACGGCACGTACGAACTCGACGGCGTCTCGGCCGGCACGTACGTCGTCGATGTCGCCGACACGCCGCCGGGCTTCGAACCTGAGGAAGTCATCACCGTTGCACCCGGCGAGCACGTCGACGGCGTCGACTTCGAGATCGACCGCACCGCCGGCTCGATCGAGGGTTACGTCACGAACGCCGCCGGCGTTCCGATCGCAGACGCGAACGTCGTCGACGCCGACGACGGCGCGTTCAACGCGACCACGAACGAGAGCGGCTACTACGAAATCACGAACGTCACGCCCGGCACGAACGCGCTCCGGGCGACCGCCGACGGCTACGACGACTCGAACGTCGAGTTCGTCGAGGTCGAGACCGGCGAAACGACGACCGCCAACCTCACGCTCGGCACCTACTTCGAGGTCGGCGACCTCGCGGCACCCGAGACCGCTGCACCGGGAGAAAATATCACCGTCAATGCGACGGTCACCAACACCGGCGAGCAGACCGACACCCGAACGGTGTTCTACTTCCCGCCGGGTACCGACTTCGGTCCCGACGTGATCGACACCCAGAACGGACTGTCCGAAACGGTCACGCTCGAGGGCGGCGACTCGACGACGGTCGAGTTCACCTACGGGATTCCCGCCGACGACGAGCCGGGCGAGTACGAACACGGCATCTCGGCCGACGAGGTCGAGTCGACGACGATCACGATCGAAGGCGACGACGGCGGCGACGCAACCTTCGACGTGAGTGAACTCGACGCGCCCGCGACGGCCAACCCAGGCGAGACCGTGTCGGTCAACGCCACGGTCGAGAACACGGGTGACGCTGCCGGAACGCAGAACGTGACGTACGCGTTCGATAACGAAACCGTCGACGAGACGACCCTCTCGCTCGACGCGAACGAGACGGCGATGCTCGAGTTCACCGCCGACCTTCCAAGCGCCGAGGGAACGTACGAGCACGTCGTCGCCTCGGCAAACGCGTCGGCGACCGCACAGACGACCGTCGAGAACGACAGCGAGCCGGACCCGGCGTACTTCGAAGTCACCGAACTCGACGGGCCGGATGTCGTCGATGCTGGCGACGAACTGACGATCAACGCGACGATCACCAACACCGGCGACGAACTCGACGAACAGGACGTGTTCCTGTTCTGGAACACCACGGCGGCCGAGATCGATCTCGAAGACGGCGATCGCTCGGCCGACGAACGCCGCGAGGCCGGCGCCGACTCGATGGCGACGGTTGAACTCGACGGCGGCGAATCGGAAACGGTGTCGCTCTCACATGCGGTCGAGAACGACACCGAACCGGGTGCCTACCAGTACACGGTCTCCACGCTGCAGGAGATGGTCGACGGCGAGGTTACCGTGGAAGCGCCCGATGACGTCTCGATCCTTCCGGTCCGCGGCGGGCACGGAATGCAGTCCGTCGGAACCGCGCTGCTCGGCTGAGCGGGTTCTGACACACCACCCGTTCACCCGTTTCGACGCCGATTTTTTCGCGACTTGTGACGGAACGAAGTCCCGTTAGCCGTGAGTCCGTTTGGATCGGTCATGCGTTCGGCCGCGTGCGTCCGCCGGCTCGCGCGGGTGGCGATTTGTGCGACGGCTGATTTTATCCCCTCTCCCGTGAAACCGGCTGGTATGAATTTCGCAGACAGAGAGCGAGTTTACGGGCAAGCGGAGTACTATTGGGGAACGGAACCGAACGAGATGGCGGCACAAACAGTCGAGTTCGCACCGGAAACGGCCGATTCGATAACGGCGATCGATCTCGGTGCCGGCGAAGGACGGGACGCCGTGTTCTTCGCCGAGCAGGGCTGGGACGTCTGTGCGGCGGATGTTTCCCCGAACGGCCTTCGGAAGACTCAGCGACTCGCCGACCGGCGGGGCGTGACGGTTCAGCCGATCCGGGCCGATGCGAACGACGTTTCGATCTCGGGTCCGGTCGACGTGATCTATTCGGCGGGTGCGATCCAGTATATCGTCCCGGAAAATCGTCCCCAACAGTTCGCTCACCTCAAACGGAACACCGCCGAAAACGGAATCCACGCGATGTTCGCGTTCGTCGATCACCCCGACGTGCCGACGCCGCCGGACTGGACCGAAAACGAGTTCTTCTACGCACCGGGCGAGTTGCTGGAGTACTACGACGGGTGGACCGTCCTCGAGACGGACCGTCTCATCTTCGACGACGATTCCGGGGATGAACCCCACCAACACGCGGCCGAACTCGTGTTTGCACGGAACTCGAACTGACCGGCTCTGTTGAACCTCTTGGAGAGTTACAAGTTAGACCAGTCGGTTATCCGAATACAGTCCCGGTCGGCAGATACGTTATCTACGTCTGATTTTGAGGAGATACCGATAGGGCGTGAACAATACGGACTGGAGGCGGCCGCGGAGCCCCGTTTCACTGGCATACACGAGTACCGGGAAATCAACGTGAGACGACCGTTGAACGACCCGGTCAGCGTTGCTTCCGAAGACGGTCACAGATAGGGAAACCAGTCATTCCGATAAGAACACATATCCTGGTGGGGTCGGAACACGTTCAGCATGCAGCGCCGGTCCGTTCTCGCTTCTATTGGACTCGGTATAACCGCGGGTAGCGCCGGTTGTGTGGAACCTTCCCCTGATATGGTTGATAGTTCAAGCAGAATCGGCTGGATCGGTGTAAGTAACTACGATGATAGATCTCATCAGCTTGAGGTACTTAATGGGCCAATTGACCCACCTCTCAGTCCATGGCGGTTCTAGTACTCCGTACCGAAGTACACACGCCTCTGTGTCCGTGTAAATGCAGCGCTGCTAGCCACTACTAGCTGAGCGAGATTGCGAACGTCGTGAGACTGCCAGCAGCCGATGGAATTGCGACGCGGTCGGACCGACTTTTTGAGACGCGTCGGGCATCGTGCCGTCGGCTAACGCCCAAGCATTGTCCGCCGGCAAAGGCGCGAATCACCGACGTCGGTTCCAGTGATGAAGGGAGTAACTCTACCTTCTATCCATCTCTCAGTGCGACTGTCGGATCTCACCAATGACTTGAAACATGGTTGTTTCACGAAGTCGACCAGCATTCACGACTGGTCCAGAAAGCAAGTATAAAGACCGGGATAGTTATATAATAGGGGGTAAAATGAATATTGTGGCATCTAATAAGGGTATTTTTGGTCAAAGAAAACATTAGCGCATATAGTGGGGATGTCTATTGGCATGGGCGTATCCACGATAATACACTCACTCATGGATGTAACAAACATCATAGCAAAAATCACAATATCCGTCGTATGTATGTATGTATTGATCGCTATTTTAGAACGGGCTATCACAATCGAAAATACTACCTAAGATAATCCGTTATAATGGTAGCAACGTGGGTTTGTTATATCGGGGCGGATTTAGAGGGCCGATATCATCCGGTTCACCGGCTTAGCGTGGCTCGGCTGTGGTGAATCGCCATGCAGCGTAGGATTTGTCTAGCTCATAGCACGCTTGATGTCGTAGGCGGCACACAGCGGGACGATTTCACGGAACTCTCGATGCTTGATCAGCGGTCTCGCGTCTTCTTCCCGGCGTTTATCACGGACCATCTATCCGGACAATCGTGTACGGCAATAATCGTTCTCCTGTCGTTCGTCGTTACTAGCCGATACTGACTAGCAGTACGTTCGAAATGACGATGCCCGTCGCGGGTTCAGAGGGGAACTGGATGCGCTGATCACGCTACAAAAACGGGGGTACGTCTCGGGGGTGGCCCCGAGGCAGTTTGCGTGCTAGATGTCCCGTCGCTGGAACAGCACCTGACTGATAAGGAGTAACACGACGAAGGCCACGAGTAACACGCCAGTATCAAGTAGTTCGTACGAACCGTCGATGAGGATCGGCGTCGGATCGTAGTAATACGTCGGGCTTATATACTGAATCCACTCGAACTCGCTCGCCCCGCCGACGACCGATTCGACGAGGAAGAGCACGAATATGAGTCCGATGGCGGCCCGCTCTGCGATCGCCGCCCGATCGACGAGGACCGAGAGGACGACGCCGATCGCGATACAGACGAGTAGATACGGGATTGACAGCGCGTGAGCCAACACGAGGTACATCGGATCGATCGACTCGCCGATCGCCTGGACCAGCACGTAGATGACGGCTCCAACGACGACGTTGAGCGTGACGAGCGGGAGCAGCAACGAGAGCGTCTTCTCGACGAGCAGCCGCGAGCGAGACACCGGAAACGAGAGCAACAGGTCCATGCGCTCGTGTTCGATATCACCCGCGATGAGCCCTCCTGCCGCGTACGCGAAGTACAGTCCTAGCCCGAGCAACCACACGAAGTTGTATATTTGCGTCCCGAGGAAGCCGCCGATCGTCGCTAGGGCCTCGATTCCAAACGCCTCGATCATCGCCGGCGGCATCGACTCGAACACGGCCTCGTAATCGACGCCCTCCAGGACGGTGAAATACCAGACGATAAAGGCAGCATAGAGGCTGATCGCGATCGTGAGGATCGCCGTTCCTCGCACCCGCCGACTCGCCTCGTACCGCGTCGTCTCAAACATTGGATTCTACCTCCTGGCCGCTCTGCGCCGGTTCGCCGTCGCCGTAATAGTGCATGAACACGTCTTCGAGCGGCGGCTCACTGATCTCTATCTCGCGAACGTCGTGGGCCGCAAGCTCGCGGAGTAGCGTGTTGTAATCGCCGGTGTAGATGAACTGCACGCCGTCGGCGAACGAGTTCACGTCGACGACTCCGTCGAGAGCCGGCAGCGCCGACTCGAGGTCGTCGGTCGTCTCGACCTGGACCCGCTTGCCACCCTGGTCGAGTAACGTCTCGATATCCTCCAGTCCGACGAGTTCACCGTCGCGGAGGATGCCGACGCGATCGCAGACGCGTCGCACCTCGCTCAGGACGTGCGACGAGAAGAAAATCGTCGTTCCGCGCTCGCGTTCGCTGCGAACGAACTCGTTGAACTCTTCTTGTTTGAGGGGGTCGAGCCCGGCGGTCGGTTCGTCCATGATCACGAGTTCGGGATCGTGCATGAACGCCTGGACGATGCCGAGCATTCGCTCGTTCCCGGTCGAGTACTCTCGAATCGGACGCTCGACGGGCGGCGTGAATATCTCGAGGAGTTCGTCGCGGCGACGATCGCCTTTGACCGACGCGTGGTAGTCGAGGACCTGTTCGCCGGTCACTTCCTCGTTGAACCCCAACTGTGCCGGGAGGTACCCGATTCGTTGTTTTGCGTCGATGAACGCGCCGTCATCGCGAACGTCTGCACCGAGTACCGTCGCGGTTCCGGCGGTCGGGGCGAGCAATCCTAGAAGCGTTCGGATCGTCGTCGTCTTTCCGGCCCCGTTAGGCCCGAGAAAGCCGAATATCTCCCCCCGTTCGACGGTGAACGAGACGGAGTCGACGCCGAGAACGCTTCCGTAATCCTTCGTCAGATCCGTCACTTCAATCGTCGCCATACGCGTTCAGAGGGGCTATAACTAAATACCGTTTTCGGTTATGGAGTAATAACTGAAAACCGATTTGGTTATGGGTTTGTAGCGCGGTTGTATAGACATGCGTACATTCAGTGACGAAGAGCGAGAGCAAATACGAGAGCAGCTCATCCAGACCGGACAGGAACTGGTGCTTACGTACGGCCCGACGAAAACGACCGTCAAAGACATCACTGACCCGGTCGGGATCGCCAAACCGACGTTCTACCAGTTCTTCGACGCCAAAGCGGACCTTTATCTCGTCATCCTCGAGCGAGAGAGCCGGACGTTTATCGAAAACGTACACGACGCTCTGGACGGGGTCGAGGATCCGCAGAAGGGGCTCGAACGACTGTTCTGGTGTTACGTCGAGTTCGGTGAGGAAAACCCGTTTATCCAGCAACTAGTCATCGAGGGGAACTACCAGGATATCATCGGCGATGGCTCGTGGGACACACTCGACGACATTCAACAGGAGATGTGGTCGGAGTTAATCCCGCTGATCGAAGACCTCCAAGAACGGTGTAACGGTCCGCTTACCGAGATGGATCTGCTCACGATCAACGGGCTCATGTCCGCCTCGCTCGGCTGGTTGATGGTTCACAAAGCGGAGTACAAGCAGTACGAGGCTGAACTCGAAATGATAGACGAGGGCTATTACGAACACATTCAGGAGACGATGATTTCCGTTCTGGCAAACGGGCTTACATCTCCTGTGTAGCGATCGGCCTTCAATTTCGATCGAGTACTCGCCTGATTCCCGCCTCGATTCGATCCGCGTCGGGGAGGTACGCGTCTTCGCGAGCGAACAGCGGGACAGGGACGTCGTAGCCGGTGATTCGTTCGACTGGTGTCTCGAGATAGTAAAACGCGTCCTCGGTGATACGCGCGATGATCTCGCCGGCCATTCCGGACGTTCGCGGGGCTTCGTGGACGACGACGCAGCGGCCGGTCTTTCGGACTGACTCGACGATCGTCTCCGTGTCCAGCGGGTAGATCGTCCGCGGATCGATCACTTCGATATCGGCGTCGAGTTCAGCGGTGGCCGCGAGCGTTTCGCGAAGCATCGACCCCCAGGCGACGATGGTGAGATCCTCGCCGGAGTCGACGATCCGCGCCTCGCCTAGCGGGAGTTCGTCATCGGCCGGAACTTCCTCGCGGAACGATCGGTACAGTCGCGTCGGCTCCAGGAAGATGACTGGATCGGGAGAGCGAACGGCGGCGGTGAGCAAACCGGCGGTTTCGGCCGGGGAAGCGGGCACGACGACCGTGAGGCCGGGAACGTGGGCGAATCCGGCCTCGAAGCTCTCGGAGTGCAGTTCCAAAGCGTGGATGCCGCCGCCGTAGGGCGTCCGGATCGTCATCGGACAGGTGACCGTACCCCGCGTTCGGCTTCGGATTCGGGCGACGTGCTGGGCGAGCTGGTGAAACCCCTGATAGAGAAAGCTTTGGAACTGAATTTCGGCGACCGGACGGAGTCCCGTGGCGGCGAGTCCGACGCCGACGCCGACGATGCCCGCCTCCGCGACAGGCGAGTCGAAGACGCGGTCCGGATACGCTTCCAACAGCCCCTCGGTCGCTCGGAAGACGCCGCCGGCGCGACCGATGTCCTCGCCGTAGACGACGACGCTGTCGTCGCGTTCGAGTTCGGCGCGGAGCGTCTCGCGAACTGCCTCGACCATCCGGAGTCGATCAGCCATCGCGATCACCCTTCCTCTCGAACGCCGCGGCCTGTCGCTCGAGTTCGGGCGGTTGCTCGGCGTAGACGTGCCGGAACATGTCCGCGGGATCGAGTTCGTCGCGGGCCGCGTTCGCCCGGTCGATCGCGTCGGCGATTTCCGATTCCACCCGCTCGTCGATCGTCGCCTTCGTCTCCTGGTCGAGCAGCCCCCGGTTCTCTAAGTACACCTGGAAGCGTACGATCGGGTCGCGGGCCTCCCACTCGTCCTCCTCGGCAGCCTCGCGGTAGACGGACGGGTCGTCGGAGGTCGTATGCATCGACCGGCGGTAGGTCAGCGCCTCGACGAGGGTCGGGTCACCGTCTCGCGCCCGCTCGATCGCCTCGGAGACGACGCGGTAGACGCCCAGGACGTCGTTGCCGTCGACTCGAATGCCGTCGATACCCGCCGCGATCGCCTTCTGGGCGAGCGTCTCCGCCGCGGTCTGATCCTCGAGTCTGGTCGAGATCGCGTACCGGTTGTTCTGACAGAGAAAGACCGTCTGCGCGCCGTAAACACCGGCGAAGTTGAGCGCCTCGTAGACGTCTCCCTCGCTGGTCGCGCCGTCGCCGAAGTACGTGAGTGCGACGTTCGGGCTATCCTGGATCGCCTCGCCCCAGCCGACGCCGGCGGCGTGAAGCGGCTGGGTCCCGACGGGAATCGCCGGCGGAAGCGCGTGCTCGTCGGCCGGAATCTCGGCCCCTTCCTCCATTCCCATCGCGTACTCGAGGATCCGCTGCGGTGGCGTTTCGCGAACCATGAGCGCCGATTGCTCGCGAAACGAGGGGACGATCCAGTCGTCTTCGTCCATCGCGAACGCGCTGCCGACCTGCGCCGCTTCCTGGCCGATCGCGGGGGCGTACGTCCCGAGTTCACCGCGGCGTTGCAACGAAATCGCGCGCTCGTCGAGTCGGCGGGCGCGTTTCATCGCTTCGTAACAGTCGAGCAGTTCGTCGTCGGAGAGCGACGGAGCCAAGTCCTCGTCGACCGTCCCGTCCTCGGCGAGCACCTGCACGGACCGGATCGTAAACTGTGCGATGTCCTCGCGTGGCATAGTCCGGATACGCCACCGAGCGAGTTAATGCGACACCCGGTGCACGACGGCCCCGTCGTTCTATCAACAATGATCATCACTGTTGGCAATACAGTCCGCTGTCCCGACATTGAATAGCGGAGCTGGGGTACTACGGATATGAACGACTCACTCACACCTCCTCCAGAAGCGTACGAACAACCGGTATACGCCGTCTTCCGCGTTCTCGTCGGACTCCTCTTTTTCCAGCACGGCGCACAGAAACTGCTCGGGCTGTTCGGCGGCGTCGACGGCAGCGGCGCGACCGCCTCGCTAGCCAGCATGTACGGTGTCGCCGGCGTCGTCGAACTGCTCGGCGGCCTGCTCATCGCCCTCGGTGTCCTCACTCGAGTCGTCGCCGTCGTGACGGCCGGACAGATGGCCGTCGCTCAGGTCCTCGAACACCTCCCGGAAGGGGTCGTTCCCATCCAGAACGGCGGCGAACTCGGCTTGCTTTACACCGCAGCGTTTCTCGCCCTCATCGCGTACGGCAGCGGGCGGTACAGCCTCGACGCCCTCCTGTTCGACCGCGACTCCGCGACCGAGAGCCGGGCGTCGGTTAGCTCATAAACAGCCGTCTACCGGCCCGTTCGTGACGCATACCCATGATCTCGGCCATCGGTGCGAACGCGGCCATCGTCGTCACGTCGTCGTCGACGTGGCGCTCGCAAACGTCGGTAATCACCGGTTCTAGCGATTCGAGCACCGACTGTATCTCGGTGTGACTGAACCGACCGAGTCGCTGTGCCGCCCCGAGCAGTCCCGTAACAAACGAATATGCGTGCGCGAGGCAGGCCGACAGTTGCGGGAGACCGCGGGCCGCGGCGACGACGCCGAAGACGACCGGATAGTTCCCCGGCGTCGCGTCGCTGTCGATTGCGTCGGCAAACGGGACCACGAGATCACCGTCCTCGGCGACCGACGACCCCGTTTCGGCTGACAGATCCTCGCGCCCATCTGCAGACGGGCCAGTCGCGGTCGTCGCCCCGAAGAGTTCACAGAGCTTCGCCCCCGCCTTCGTCGAACTCTCGCGGAACTCGCGCGGCATCGTCACCGCGTGCAGGCGCTCGTCGACCGCGAACAGTCGTTCGATATCGCCCGCAGCGGCCGCAGCGTGGGCGTTCGCCAGCGCGACGGTTTCACAGGGTCCGACCACGCGCCGGAGGTAGGCCGCGAGCAACGCTTGAAGGTCCTCGCCGTCTTCGAGCCGATCCTCGTTGAGATACTGCTCAACCCCGTAGGAGGCCGTGTACCCCCCGACCGGAAGAAACGAGTCCGAGAGCCGGAGTGCAGTCAGAAACGAACTGGGATCAGGTGTCATGCGTGTCAGTGTTCCCGTCGTGTTCGTAGTCGTGCTCGGTGCCGTGCTGGTGGTCTCTGGTATGACTGTGCTGGTGATCGGTATCGTGACTGGTGTGACCAAGCCCGCGCTTATGCTGGTGGCCTCCATCGTGAGTATGCTCGTGGTCGTGCTCGCCGCCGTGAGCGTGACCGTCGTTTCCTTCCTCGCGGTCCGTCACGAACAGGTCGGCGTCGACCGTCGTCTTCCGGATGTCCGCATCGGGAGCAACATCGGTGATGACGCGCTCGATGATGTGCTGATCCGCCTCCAGCGGGACGTAGGCTACTCCGTCTGTGACGGCAAGACCCCAGTGGCGGTTTCCGAGCCGATGCCCGAGTTCGATCGCCGTCGATACCGCCTCCGGAGAGGCTTCGGGAAGCGAAATCCCGATCGCCTCGCGGGGCTCGAACGCGATGACGATCATTCGATCGTCTTCGACGAGCAGCACGTCCCCGGCCGCCACTGTCGGGGCGTCGACGACGACGCCGAGATCGGTTCCCCCATCGGTCGTCGCTCGGAACCGGGATCGACGGCGGTTTTCGGCGTCGATGACGACCCGTTCGAGGGTCCCGTTCTCCTCGTGGGTCGCACGAAGCGTCGCGAGTTCGTCATCGGCGTGGACGTTGCCGACGATGGTGTCGATGCGCTCCATCAGTATCGCCGGTCGGCGGGTACGCCGACGCCGAGTGTCCGGTGTCTGATTTCGTCCCGGGCTTCGCGGAGGAGTTCGGTGACGTCCGCTTCCCGGTGGCCGAGGAGGCGAACAATTGCGCCGGCGTCCGCTGGCAGCCGCGATACGCCGGCCCGAACGCGCTCGCGGTCGCCGATTCGCTCACGGAGTGCGTCGACGAGCGGTTCGAGGGCCGGCCGATGCGTATCGGCAGCCGTTTCGGCGGCCTGCTCGGTAGCAGTCCCGTCCTCGCTCGGCGCGAAAACGTACAGCGACCCGACGACGCTGAACTCGCCGATACTGGCCGGATCCCGCGGGTCGCGCTCGGCCGGCCGAAGATCGACGGCGTCGGCGCAGACCAGACGGCCGTCGTGTTCGGCCTCGACGCGCGCGTGGTAGTGATCGAAGCCGAACGATTCGTGATCGGTTAAGCCGTCCGGAACGAGCACGTCCGCGACGACGACTACCGCCTCGTCGGCGAGATCGACCGTCACCGTCTGGAGGCAGCGGGCGTCTTCGTTGACGATCGTCGGTCCCGGGATGTACTCGAGGTAACTTCCCGCCGCCGCTCGGAGCGAGGCGTCGAGGTGGGCGTAGTTTGCCGCCATGCTGTGGACCTTCGTCGCACTCTGGGTCGTTACGTGCACACGAGCGCCGGGGTGTGCGTCGATAGCCATTCGGTGGCGGTCCCCCTGTGCGACGCCGCCGGTTGGCTCCTGCGCGATCAGCGTTGCGAGCCCCGGTGCCGGATCGGTGTCGAGGGTGCCGGTCAGATGATACGGCACCTTCACGCGGTCCCGAATTAGCCGCGTCGGCCCGTCGCCGGCGCGGGCGACCGTCGCCTCGAGCAGGCCGTTCTTTCCCGGCCCGCCGGCGGGTGCCTGCGCGAGAGATTCGTCGGCGTAGTCCTCGAACGCCGGAGGGAGTCGCGCCGAGTCGACCGTCCCCACGCTCGACCCGCCCGCCCTCACGCGAACAACACCTCCCGCTCGACGTGCTCGAGCACCGCATCGACCCCCTCCCCGTCCTTGCAGTTCGTGAAGACGAACGGGTCCTCACCCCGGACCGCTGCGGCGTCCTCGTCGATCACGTCTAGATCGGCATCGACGTGGGGCGCAAGGTCCGTCTTGTTGACGACCAGCAGATCGGCCTGCGTGACGCCCGGTCCCCGCTTTCGCGGAATGTCCTCTCCCTCTGCAACCGAGATGACGAACAGGAAGTAATCGGCCAGTTCCGGATTGAAGGTCGCAGCCAGGTTGTCGCCGCCGCTCTCGATCAGCACCACGTCCAACTCCGGATGGCGCTCGGTGAACTCGTCGATCGTCGCGAGGTTCATCGACGGGTCCTCGCGGATACCCGTGTGCGGGCAGGCGCCGGTTTCGACGCCCTCGACGAGTTCGTCCGGGATCAGTCCGTCGAAGGATTCCCGAAACACGTCGGCGTCCTCCTGGGTCATGATGTCGTTGGCGATGACGCCGACCTCGTAGTCGCGCTCGACGAGTTCAGGGACGAGCCGGCGAACCATCGCAGTTTTGCCCGAGCCGACGGGGCCACCGAGTCCGACTTTTGCGACATCGCGGTAGCCCATCAGCGTTCCCCCCGTGGCGTACCAGTGCCACCGGTTTCTGGCGTCTCTCGGTCTCTCGCGCTGCGCTCGTCGGCTGGCTCCCGTTCTTCGCCCGGTCGCGGACGGTCCATCTCGAGTTGCTCGGGACTGTCGGCCCGGATCGGATCGTGAACGGTGACGAGCTTGGTGCCGTCCGGGAAGACTGGTTCGACCTGAATCATCTCGATCATCTCGGGAACGCCGTCCATGACGTCCTCGCGTGTAAGCAGTCGGGCCGCCTCAGTGCGAATCTGTGAGACGGACTTGCCGTCGCGGGCGGCCTCGCAGGCCCAGTCCGAAATGTAGGCGACCGACTCCGGATGGTTGAGCTTCACGCCGCGGTCCTTGCGCCGCCGGGCGAGTTCGGCAGCCATGAAGACCGTCAGACGCTCCATCTCCTTCGGCGAGAGGTTCATCGGCGACGACGCACCTCCGCCTGGGTCGGCGACTGAACTCGTCGAGTCGCGGGTTCCGATCGTGTCGCGGGGACTGATTGCGTCGTCGATGCGGTCGTGATCGTCGTCGGTGCCGGTGTAATCGTCGGTGTCAGTGTGTGGGTGGCAATCATTGATTCAGAGCAGGTACCGCTGTGCGAGGGGGATTTCCTCGGCGGGGTCGCAGGTGACGTGTTCGCCGTCGACCGCTACTTCGAAGGTCTGGGCGTCGATGTCGATGTCGTCGGGGCAGCGATCGTTGTGAAGCATGTCCGATTTCCCGACGGAACGTGTACCGCTAACGGGCCGGACCGGCGTTTTGAGATCATACGTGTCGCCGACGTCGTTCTCGTACGCGGCCTCGCTCACGAAGGTGAGCGAGAGGTCGTGTTTCGCTCGGCCCTGTGCGCCGGCGCGTTCGCGGCCCACGACGGGTTCGCAGGTCATCAGCGAGCCGTTGGCTTCGCCCATCTGGGACCAGACCGGGAAGCCGCCCTTGATGACGGTCTTGGGCTTAATGCCGAAGAAGGCCGGATCCCACAGGGCGATGTCCGCCAGTTTGCCCGGTTCGAGCGAGCCGACGTAGTCGTCGATCCCCGCGGTGATCGCGGGGTTGATCGTGTACTTGGCGATGTACCGTTTGATGCGAGCGTTGTCGGCGTCGGTCCCTTCGTCCGACTCGAGCGCACCCCGCTGTGCCTTCATCTTGTGGGCGGTCTGCCAGGTACGACAGATCAGTTCGGCCATCCGACCCATCGCCTGGGAGTCCGTCGTCATCATCGAAATCGCGCCGGTGTCGTGTAGCACGTCCTCCGCGCCGATCGTCTCCGCGCGAATGCGCGATTCGGCGAAGGCGACGTCTTCGGGAACGTCGGGATTGAGGTGGTGACAGACCATCACCATGTCCAGGTGTTCGTCGAACGTGTTCTCGGTGTAGGGCATCGAAGGGTTCGTCGACGACGGGAGCATGTGCTCGTGGCCGATCAATTCGAGCACGTCGGGCGCGTGGCCACCCCCGGCACCCTCGATGTGGAACGTATGAATCGCGCGGCCGTCGATCGCTGCGAAGGTATCTTCGACGAACCCCGACTCGTTTAACGTATCCGTGTGGATACAGACCTGCACGTCTTCCTCGTCGGCGACCTCGAGACAGGTGTCGATCGCGGCGGGGGTCGACCCCCAGTCCTCGTGGAGTTTGAGCCCGGCCGCACCGGCCTCGATCTGTTCGACGAGCGCCTCGGGCTTGCTACTGTTCCCCTTTCCGTAGAAGCCGACGTTAACCGGCCAGTCCTCGGCGGCCTGGAGAAACCGCTGCACGTTTTGCGGCCCGGGGGTACAGGTCGTCGCGCCGCCGCCGAAGCCACCGCCGAGCATGGTCGTAATTCCCGACGCGAGCGCGTGTTCGACCAGTTGCGGACTGTTGAAGTGAACGTGGATGTCGAGTGCCCCCGGCGTCGCAATCAACCCGTCCGCCGGAATCGTGTCCGTGCTCGGACCGATCACCATGTCGACGCCGTCCATCGTATCGGGGTTGCCGGCCTTCCCGACGCCGGCGATTTTCCCGTTTCGGACGCCGATGTCGCCCTTTCGAACGCCCAGTACGGGATCGATGAGCACGACGTTCGTAAAGACCCAGTCGAGAGCTCCGTCGGCCTGCGTCGTACCCGATTGCATCCCCATCCCGTCGCGCATCGTCTTTCCGCCGCCAAAGACCGCTTCTTCGCCGGGGACGGCGTGATCGGTTTCGATCCTCGCCAGCAGATTCGTATCGCCGAGCCGAACTCGATCCCCTTCGGTCGGCCCGAACAGTTCCGTGTACTCTTCTCGCGGGAGTTCTCGACTCACTGTCTCCCCTCCGCGGATAGATACCCTCGTTCTCGGGCGCGCTCGAGCGCCGTTGCTTTCACGTCCTCGTCGTCGAGTTCACCGTCGACCAGGCCGCCCATGCCGTGGACGATTCGATCACCGCCGATGTCGACGAGGTCGACGTCGCGTTCGCAGCCCGGTTCGAATCTGATGGCCGTCCCCGCGGGGATGTCGAGTCGCATTCCGTAGGCGGTTTCCCGGTCGAACGCGAGGCCCGGGTTAACCTCGAAGAAGTGAAAGTGCGAGCCGACCTGGACGGGCCGGTCGCCGGTATTTTCGACCGTAACGGTCGCCGTCGGTCGCCCGTCGTTTATCAGTAGCGGCTCGTCGGCCGGAAGTATCTCGCCCGGGACGAACGCGGTCATTCGCTGATCGCTCCGATACCGTGTTCCCACCGGATGACGAGACGTCGTTTAGTATCGACCATTATATCGCGTAGTATCGGGACAATCAACGTAAGCATTCCCGTGATCGACAATACTTGCGTAGTTAACCGTTGATTTGGATTAATAATAGGGGCCGTTGCTTCGGCGTCGAACAACCGCGTGTCGATCCGCGGCTTTCACCTCGATTCACAATCGTCCACTAGCTACTACCGTGATAGCGCGCCCTTTTCGAGCCACACCGTGAGCGCGACGCTGATCGAGAATATAAATACCGCTATCTATTCGACAGTATGGTAGACATTCACCGATTATACTAGGAGGGGAAATGAGACACTATCTGGTTAGTCACCCCTCTGATACAGGATAGAATTTGTAGTATCTGTAGGGAATACTTTTATATTAGATCGGGATTCGCAGCGTGTAGACGATGTTTGGACGTTCATTGCTAGTTTCCGTGGTAGCGTTCCCTACTGTACAACTATTGGGTGGCGGAACCGGCAGGGGTGACCGCGAGTGACTCGGCGCTCGATCTCCCGTCGCTCAGCACTCGCTGGCGGTGTCGCTAGCGGACTGGCCGCGATCGGCGGCTGCCTTTCCGAGGGCGGGATTCTCAACGGCTCGGGCGGCTCCGACGGGCCGATGATCGGCGTTCTCGAGGACCGCTCGGGCGAGTTCGCGCTCAACGGGACGGCCAAGTGGCAGGCGTCGCTTCTCGCCGTCGAAGAACTCAACGCGGACGGTGGCGTCCTCGGCGAAGAACTCGACGTGTACGATCCCGATCCGCAGTCGGATAACCAGCGCTATCAGGAACTCACACGTGAAGCCCTCAATCGCGAGGGCGTCGACGCGCTCTGGGCGGGCTACTCGAGCGCGACCCGCGAAGCGATCCGCCCGATCGTCAACGAGGAAGAGCAACTGTACTTCTATACCACCCAGTACGAGGGCGGCGTCTGTGATCGGACCACCTTCGCGATGGGTGCCACCGCTCGCCAGCAACTCGGCGCGGTGATCCCGTACATGATCGAGGAGTACGGCCCCCGAATCTACACCATCGCCGCCGACTACAACTTCGGACAGATCTCGGGCGACTGGGTCCGACTGCTCGCCGACGAACACGACGCCGAGGTCGTCGGCGAAGAGTTCATCCTGCTCGGCGAGACGGATTTCGGGTCGACGATCAACGCAATCCAGGGCGAGGACCCCGACTTCATCGCCTCGATGCTCGTCGGCAACGGTCACGCCAATTTCTACGAACAGCGTGCCGACAACGAACTGGACGTTCCGATGGCCTCGTCGACGACGATGGCCCAGGGATACGAACATCGACGGCTCGACCCGCCGGCACTCGAGGATATGTACGTCGGCGTCAATTACATGGAGGAACTCGAGACCGACCGCAACGCGGCGTTCGTCGACGCCTTCTACGAGCAATTCCCCGACGCCGACTACCTCAACCAGGAAGCGCAGAACAATTACTTCTCGATCCACATGTGGGCCGAGGCCGTCGAGGCAGCTGGCACCTTCGACCAGGAGACCGTCATCGCCGAACTCGAGGACGGTATCGAAGTCGAAGCGCCGGAAGGCGACGTTGAACTCGATCCCGAAACACATCACATGACTCATCATATGCGGATCGGTCGCGCTGACGGGGAGCACGAGGTTACGTTCAGTGACGAACAGTACATCGAACCGTCGTTCCTCCACGAGGTAGGCTGTAATCTGCCCGATGACCCGGAACAGACCCAGTACGAACCGGACGAGTTCTACGACGAGATCTAATATGAACGGCTACGAACTACTAAACGTCACGTTCCAGTTCCTCGAGAGTTTCGCGTTTATCGTTCTGGCGACCGTCGGGTTGGCCGTCATTTTCGGGATGATGGGCATCATCAATCTCGCTCACGGCGAGTTCATCCTCGTGGGTGCGTACGCGACGACGTTGTCCGCCCATCAGGGGCTCCCGCTCCCGGTCGCGATGCTCGTCGGGGTCGTGGCGACGACGATCTTCGGGATCGTTCTCGAGCGAACGATTATTCGCCGTCTCTACGGCCGGTTGCTCGACTCGATGGTTGCCACATTCGGGATTAGCCTCGTACTAGTGCAACTGACCCGGATACTGTTCGGGAACTCGATCGATCAGGTTTCGACGCCGTTCGGCGCGATCAGTTACGGTTCCTATTCGTACTCGCTGTACCGGGTGCTGTTAGCGGGGGCTGCGATCGCAACGCTGCTCGTGCTCTATATCCTGTTCACGCGAACGGCATTTGGAATTCGTGCACGAGCGACGATTCAGGACGAAGAAACGGCACGGAGCATGGGTGTCGATACCGATCGGATGTACATGTCGACGTTTGCGATCGGCTCTGCGCTGGCCGGGCTGACGGGTGCGCTGTACGCCCCGGCCAGAGCGAGTCCGACACCGGAGTTCGGCTCGGAGTTCCTGGTCGATGCGTTCGTCGCAGTCGTCGTCGGCGGGCCCTCCGTACTGGTCGGCACGCCGCTTGCCGGCGGGTTTCTCGGCCTGATCGAGGCGTTTTTCACCTTTCAGTGGACGCAGTTCATCGGCACCGTTGCGATGCTCGTCGCCGCAATCGTCATGATTCGGTTGTTACCCGACGGATTTAGCGGACTCGTCGAGTCCGTTCGTACCTCATGGAGGGAGTCAGAATGAGTTCGGAGCCGAACTCGTCGCTGCTCGAGCGCGTTCGATCCCCGTTCGAGGGACCGAATACGCTCGGGAACTCGAACGGCTTCTGGCTGACCTTCGGCGTTGGCGTCGTCTCGCTAGCGCTGTATCCGGTTCTGTTCGGTACGTACGCAGCCGGGGAGCGGGCGGTGTTTCTCGTGTATGCACTCCTGGGCGTGAGTCTGTGTTTCGTCTGGGGGTTCTGCGGAATTCTCAGCTTCGGCCAGGTAGCGTTCTTCGGCGTCAGCGGGTACACCTTCGGTATCGTCGGACTCAACGTCTCCTCGTACACGGGCGTCACGCTCGGGATCGTCGCCGGCATCGCCGTCGCCACGCTGTTTGCGGCCGCACTGGGCTACTTCATGTTTTACGGCGGCGTTCGCGACGTCTACGTGACGATTATCACGCTCGTCGTCGCCCTCGTGTTGAAAACGTTCATGGACCAGACGGCCGGCGGCGAGTGGGCCATCGGCGAGGCCGAACTCGGCGGGTTCAACGGAATGCGCAACATTCCGAACCTGGCGATCGGAGTCGGCGATGTCGGAATCGACGTTAGCAGAGCGATGCACTACTACGTCGCACTCGCCGCGTTGATCGCCGTCTATCTCGGCCTGCGCGTTCTCGTCAACGGTCGATTCGGATACGCGATGGTCGCGACACGCGAGGACGAAACCCGAACCGAGATGTTCGGGTACAACACGACGCTCATCAAGTTCGTGACGTTTACGCTCGGCGGAGCACTTGCCGGACTCAGCGGTGTCCTGTACGTAACCTGGGGTAACTACATCGATCCACAACAGTTCGCAATTACGGCCGCCTCGATGCCGGTCATCTGGGCCAGTATCGGCGGTCGCGACTCGATCGCCGGCACGATGGCCGCAGCAATCGTCCTGCAGTGGATCGAACTCCAACTCACCGGCGAATGGGCGCTCGTCATCGTCGGTTCGCTACTGGTATTTGTCATCCTCGCCATGCCGGAGGGAATCGCACCGCGGCTTCGGACCTTCGTCCTCGACCGACAATCGTCGTCCGAGCCGGCGACGGCGCCTGCGACGACTGAGGAGGTGACGGACTAATGGCGGCGAGCGATCCGACCGTCAAGACCACCCGGGCCGTCGACGAGACGGGTGAGCGATCCTCGCGAATCCTCCAGACTCGCGACCTCCACAAGGAGTTCGGCGGCCTCACCGCGACGGACACGGTCGATTTCGCCGTCGAGGAAGGCGAATTGCGCTGTCTGATCGGCCCGAACGGGGCTGGCAAGAGTACCTTTCTCAACCTGATTACCGGCCAACTCGAACCGACCGCGGGATCGATCTACTACGACGGGATCGACATCACGCCGCTCCCCTCCCACGAACGCGTCGATCGCGGCATTAGCATGAAGTTCCAGGTTCCGACTCTCTACGAGGACCTGACCGCCCGCCAGAACCTGCGGATTCCACTACAGCGCATCGTCGACGCCGACGAGTTCGAAACGCGAACTCGTGAACTTCTAGCGCAGTTCGATCTGCTGGCCGAGATCGACGAGACGCCGGCGGCCCTCTCGCACGGCCAGCAACAGCGCCTCGAGATCGCCATGGCGATGGCTCTCGAGCCGACCCTCATGTTGCTCGATGAGCCGGTTGCCGGGCTCTCGGTCGAAGAAACGGCCGAGGTTGCAGAGCTGTTACGAACGATTCAGGCCGAGGAGGGGGTCGCGTTCATCGTCATCGAACACGATATTGACTTCGTTGAGACGATTGCAGATCGCGTTACCGTGCTCGATCAGGGCAGCATCTTCACCGAAGGGACGATCGAGAAGGTCAAAACCGATCCGGCGGTCAGGCGGATCTATCTGGGGGAGGAGAGGTAATGCTCAATCTCACCGACGTACACGTCTCGTACGGCACGACTCCGATCCTCCACGATATCGATATTACCGTCGACTCCGAGGAGATCGTTGGCATCATGGGCAAGAACGGCGTCGGCAAGACGACACTCATCAAAGCCGTCATGGGACTGCTCGAAGTCGATACGGGCACGATTACGTTCGACGGTGACGATGTTACGTCGACCGGCGCAGATGTCCGCGCTCGCCGTGGGATGGGATACATTCCGCAAGGAAGAGACGTCTTCCCCGAACTGACCGTCGAGGAGAATCTCCGAATGGGAGAGACGATACACGCTGCCGACAATAGTCTCCAATATGAGGCCGTCTACGACTACTTCCCCATTCTCACGGAGCGCCGGACCCAGACCGCGGGGACGCTGAGCGGCGGCCAACAGCAACTGCTCGCGATCGGCCGCGCACTGATCGGGAACCCCAAACTGCTGGTCCTCGATGAACCGTCCGAAGGCGTTCAGCCATCGATCGTTCAGGACATCACTCGCGATCTGCAGCGGGTCAACGAAGAACTCGAGACGACGATCATCTTCGTCGAACAAAACCTCCACGTCGTCCAGCATCTCGCCGAACGCTGTTACGCCATCGACAAGGGAATGATCGTCGATGAACTCGGTTCCGATCGTCTCGACTCGCGCGAAGCCGTCACGGAGTATCTGGCGGTCTAGCAGACGCAGCGATTGTCTGCCCTCCACGCCGACGTGGAAGCACCGATTCGTTCACGTTTGGTATTACGATCGCGAAACGAGTTCGCGGCGGCTGCTCGAAGTCGATTCTGCGGTCAGTCGTTCGATGCGGTCCGATTGTGGTCGAAAACGTTGCGCAATCGTCCGGAGGCCGCTCCGATACCGAGGCCCGCGGCGAACGAGAGGAGGCTCGGAAGGAGTACCCAGACGAGATTCGGGTGTTGTGAACCGGTGTGCAGTACTGTATCGATCATCCACCCGTATACTGTCGGATGATAGCCCTTAATATCATGATGACGGTCATATTTACCCCGCTTTCGACGGGTTCCTGCTACTTGTCCGCTCTATTCGGCTATTATTTGGATTTCTAGTGTCTTTCCGGAGAAGTTCACTCGAACAGCAGACGGGTCTCGTCCCCGGATAGTCGCGGTATTTCACCGGAAACCCGGTGTGGGGCCGCGTCGAAGTGCCGTCTGTAACCGAAGTATTCGGTTTTGGCCTCCGGAATTACCGGTCGGCTTCACGAGAGCGATCTGCCACCCGTAGTGATCGGCACAGCCGTCCAGGCCGGCAGGCCGAGTACGCGCCGTCTCGTCTTGCGGACCCTCCACGTCGCGCGTCTGTCGGCAGCGCCGGGATTTATGTCGTCTACGGTAAATACAGTACTTATTCATGACGTTTTACGACAGGGAGTTCATGGAAGGTACCCGCGGCACGCAGGCCGTCGACTGGGAACAGCGCATCGACACTCAGCGACTCCGCGAGGAGCGCACGGAAAAGGCGCTCGAGCGCCTTCGGGAAACTGAACTCGGCGCGATATTGCTCGTTTCGGACCCGAACATTCGGTACGTCACGGGGCTGGCGATGACCGGCGGCAGCGGCGCGGACCATTACACGCTGTTGACCGAGAACGGCGACATCGTCCACTGGGATACCGCGGACCACGCGAGCAACCAGCGGTTCAACTGTCCCTGGCTCCACGATATCCGGTATGCCTGTCCGGGACTGGGGAACGTGCCGCGGGCCTCCGGGAGTTCCTCCGCCCGCGAGTTCTTGCGCTCGAAAATGGCCGAGACCGTCACCGAGGCCATGGACGACTACGGCGTCGCCGACGAGACGCTCGGGATCGACATCGGCAACGGAAGCCTGGTTTCGGCGTTCGAGGACCGCGGCGTCTCCGTCGATGTCTCCACTGCGCAGGCGGTGATGGAAGACGCCCGGAAGATCAAGACCGACGACGAAATCGAGTGTTTGCGGATGGTCGCCGCGATCTGCGAGGCGGGTTTCCAGACGATTACGGACACTGCGAAGCCGGGAATGCGCGAGACGGAGGTCTGGGGCGAAGCCGTTCGTGAACTCTGGCGTCACGGCGCGTTCGTCGGTGGCGGCTACGTCACGTCGGGGCCGAACACGTGGCCCAAACATCAGGCGAATACTACCGATCGGATGATCCGCCCCGGCGACCTCGTCTATGCCGACTTCTACAACATCGGCTACCTCGGCTACCGGTCGTGTTACTATCGAACCTTCTCGATGGGCGAGCCGACGCAGGCCCAGCAAGAGGCCTACGAGAACGCGCGGAACGATCTCTACGATGTGCTCGAGCGCATCGAACCCGGGGCGACGACCGACGAGATCTGCCAGGAATTCCCGGACGAGGAGGGCGAACACATGGACTGGTACGACGCCGACGAGTTCTGGCAGATGACGACGAACCACTGGGCACACGGCCTCGGGTTACAGCTCTACGAGGTGCCGTTGATCTGGCGCGGCCTCTCGCCCGACCACCCGATCGAGATCGAGGAAGGGATGACGATGGCCGTCGAGACGATGCAACCGGCCGACAGACAGGGCGTTCGCGTCGAGGAGATGGTCGTCGTCCGTGAGAACGGCGTCGAAATCTTGAGCCAGTGGCCCGTCGAGGAGATTACGGTGATCGATCACTGATGGGCCTGCGAACGGCTCTCGTGGCGGCACCGACTTTTGGGTCCCAGCGAGTTGCAGACGAGCAGTCGCCTTCTCGCGTTCGTACCCGTCTCTCAATCTTTCGACCTGCATCGTCGTACCTGCCTAGTCGCTGAACTCATCAGATGATCATTCTTATGTATTACCGGAATAATTCGGATTTATGAGTAATTCTGGAATCGGGCGGCGGACCGTCCTCATCGCCGTTTCCGGGGGGTACGGTGCGCTCGCTGGATGTTCGAGCGGCGACGTATCGGAGTCAGCTGAACGTGCCAGTCGATCCGGATACGGAACGGCGTACGGACGGGGGTACGGCACTACATAATATGGGGGACCAAACGCCGCGTCTCGGACTCGGGACGTACGAAGCGGGGGAATCGTGGGACCACACCGACACGGTCGAGGCGGTCGACGAGCACGCGATCGTGCGCGGTCCGATCGCCGACCGCCCGGCGACGGGCGAGTACGACGACGAACTCTTCCACGCGACCGATCAGGGAATCACTTGGCGGTGGGATGCCGCGAGCGATGACTGGGTCTATTTCAGCGGCCGGGGATGCGCGGAACAGCCGGTCCCGGGAACGAGTCACTTCGAGGCGGCGACCGTCGTCCACGCCCGGACCGAGGAAACTCCCGTATGGAACGTCGAGGCCCACGGGATCGAGGGGGACGGAACCACCGAAGTCGGACGGGCCGTCCACGAACTCCTCGAGACGGTCGCCCGGGCCGGCGGCGGGATCGTGTACTTCCCGCCCGGTCGATACCTCTTCGAGCGGACGCCGCTGATCGGTGACGATACGATCCTCCTCGGCGCGGGTCGCTCGACCGTTTTCGAGGGACCGCGTCCCGACGGTACCGAGGGTCGAGCGCTTCTCTCTAACCGGGGCTACGACGCGACCGGCTACGACGGCGCGTCGAACTGGGGCGTTTGCAACGTTCGAATCGACGCCCCGGAATCGACCGGTATCATGCCCGCTCACGCGGCAAACGTCAGCATAGAGAATATCTACGGCGACGCGATATACTATCATCACATCGACATCGTCTCCTCGAAAAACGTCGTCGTAGACGGCTACTGGGCGACCCGCGGCGGCGAGGGCGACTCGAACGCACCGGTACAGTTTGACAGCCAACAGTCGGGAACCGGCTGGAATAGCGTCTGGACCGGCAGCGACGATGAACTCGTTACCGACGACGATACGCCGTCCGAGAATTGCACTCTCACGAACTTCCAGATCGATCCAACGAACGGCCCCGAGTACGGTATCCACCTGCACCGGGGGCCGAACAAATCGATCACGATCAAAGACGGCTATATCACGGGGTGTCAGTACACGGCGATCAGAGTCGATCCCGGTGAGGAAGTCAAGAACCTGACCATCGACGACGTTTCCTGCATCGACAACACGAGAGGAATCACGCTGGGTCACAGCAAGGGTGGACGGCGCGATCTGACGATCAGTAACGCGACGATCAGAACCGATGACAGTGGAGTCGCCGGCGGGTCCGGGTTGTACGCGAGCGGGTTCGATGGCGCTGCGATATCGAACGTCACCGTGGACGGTCCGTTCACGAACGCGATAATCTTCGACGACATGGCCGACCTGAAGATGAGTACCGTAACTGCAACCGGCGCGGACGACCAGGCGTTCCGGTTCCGTGAAAACGTCGACGTCACGCTCACAACCGCTCGCGCGGCGAATTGTGGGAGTACCGCCGTCTATGCCGGGGCTGGTAGCAGTGTTTCCTACGGCGGTGTCACGTTCGACGACGTGGGACGGCGGGTCGAGGTCGATGCGGATGGAGAACTTCGGGAATGGGCTACCTCGTGAGTATCTGAACCCTGCGACCAGCTCAATTCTCGGGAAATTGTCTATTTTAGACTTCTGCTGGCGATTGTCTACCGAGTGATTTTCACGGTCGTTACGCATTATAGTAGTGTGCAAACAGTACATGAATACGTCTCCCACTCGACCAACTATCCACCTACGAGTTGTGGAACCGGTTACCTCACGTCTCGAACGTATGTAATCACTTTTCGATTTATTTCCAGCATATGTGTCGAAATAACCGATATTAATCGAAGAACAATAATTAAATAGCCACAAAACGGTGGTAATACTGTTTCTATATTGCCTTTTTCCTGCTGAGTGATACGGAAACACCGCGGTCTGGTCCAGGACGCTCCGTTTGAATCGTATCCCGTTGGAAACGAGTCCACTATATTATTTCACGCTTTATGCAAGATACCTCGGTGCCTTTCTAATCAAAGTTATTACTAGTGACCTCTCGAGGAGCCAACCTACTGCTGATATATACTACAGCAGACAGGTGTCCAACCCAACTTGAGACCGCTCGCTTCAGAATAAGTTCGTACTGGAGAACCGCACCCGCTCACCAGCTGCGTGGTTCTGAACCAAGTGTGTTCCAAACGGTCAGGGATGTTCCCGAAGAGCCGATGAAGACTGCACTTGGGACGGTAGTAGTGAACACCAGCCGGAACACAACAATCTTGAACGAGGGATGCACAGTAGGAATAATTCACCCCCTAATTGGTAGATATCAATAATTCTTCGATTTGAGTCGCGTATAATCGTGGGATCGTGCTGAGAATATTGACAGTACGGACAGGGGAATTACAACTGTATGAGTGTAAAGAATGTGCATTGATATCGACGTGAGCAGAATCGGTTTAGTAAGAGTTCAATATCGTTGAACAGCCAATGAGATCACGCATATCAGATAGCGGGAAGCCCGAGTTCAATAGTGCGAGTAGCGAAGTTCGATCACGTTCGCCGCCTTCTTGACTGCTGCGACGAGTTCTTCGAATCGATTGTTGTCGTCCAGGTGGTTCTTCGGTCCGGATACCGATACCGAACTGATGACCTCGTCCGATTGCCGATCTACGATCGGGGCGGCGATCGTGAGCACGCCGTGTCTTCGATCCTGATCCTCCACGGAGTAGCCGCGTTCGCGGATGTCCTCGAGTTCCGCGACGAGTTCGTCTGTATCCGTGATGGTGTGCTCGTTCGCACGCGGTAATCCGTGGGTGTCGATGATCGACTCGACGCGGCTCGTCGGGTAGTGGGCCAACATCGCCTTTCCGAGGGCCGTCCAGTGCATGTGCGCGTACTCTCCGATCGGGGCGTTGTCGTGGATCGCCTCCGGCCCCTCCGACTTGTAGAGGAGCACTCGAAGTCCGTTCTCTTCGATACCGAGGTTTGCCACCTCGCCGGTTTCGGACGCGAGCTTGTCTACTTCCGGTCGCGCGACTTCGTACAGCCGCGATCGATTTCTGTGCTCGCCGCCATACTCCAGAAACCGGTAGCTCAACGCGTACTCGCCGTCGTCTTGGACGACGAATCCCTGCTTCCGTAGCGTCTGCAGATAGATGTGAATCGTGCTTTTGGGGATCTCGAGTGCCGTCGCCAGCTCGGAGACCCCGATCGTCCCCGATCGCCTGAGCTGTTCGAGGATGGTGAAGGCTTTTTCGACCGATCCGAGCGTGTTGTTCGTCGACTCGGGTGCGTTGTCGAACATATCTCCGTCATCGACTCGCACACCTTTAACGATGCCTCTCGGCGACGAACGCGACGGTGTTCCTGGGTATTTGAATCGGAGTTCCGAATTCGCCTTCGATCGTCGGCTCGCGGCGTCGATCAGACGAGATTCGTGAGGGTTTCCGTGTCGCCGGTTTCGGACAGTTCCGTTACGTTTCCGGCGACGATATCGGCCAGCCGGTCCCAGTGTTTCGGGCTGTGACCGGCGTTGTGCGGGGTGATGATGACGTTCTCGAAGTCCCACAGCGGGTGATCCGCGGGCAGCGGCTCGGGGTCGGTCACGTCGAGTGCGGCCCCGTCGATCTGATTCGTCCGAATCGCGGACACGAGCGCGTCGGTGTCGACGATCTTCCCGCGGCCGACATTGATCACCTTCGCGTCCGGCGGCAGCGTCTCGAACTCGGCGCTTGCGAGCAATCCGCGCGTCGTCTCCGTCAGCGGCGCGGCGACGATCAGATACTCGGTTCGCGCCAGCGCGTCGTGGACGGCCCGTCGGTCGAAGCCCACGACGTCGTCCGTCGGGCCCCCCTTCTCGGGCGTGTATCGAATGCCGATCGTCTCGACGTCGAATCCGGAGAGTCGTTCGACGACGGCCGTCCCGATCGCGCCGAGGCCGACGACGGTGACCGTACTTCCCATCAGTTCGTCGCCCTGATAGTGGCGCCATTCGTGGCGATTCTGCCGCCGTAGCCCCTCCTGCAGCCGCCGCGAGAAGGTCAGTACGTATCCGACGACCTGCTCCGCGATATTCGGCGCGTGGATCCCGGAGGCGTTGGTGACGGCGACGTCCATCTCGCGCAGGGTATCGAGCGGCAGGTGGTTGTAACCCGCGGCGATGCCCGCGAACAGTTCGAGATCTTCCGCGCGCTCTAGCAGCGTCTCGTCGATGTCGACGCCGGAGACGACGGTGGCGTGTTCGATGTATTCGCGCTCTTCGGCCGGCGTCCGGGCGAGTCGCACGTCGTGATCCGGAAGCTGTTCGTCGAGCAGGTCGGCGTACTCGCGCGCTGGCAGTCCGTGCGTATCGGAGCGGAGGACGAGAACGTCCGGTGTATCGTTGCTCATTGGTAGACTCCGCCGCCGGGAGATCGAGTGTACCCCGCGACAGCGTCCTACCAAACTTGCGGTGGGGTTATTAATTCTGGCCAATCGGCACGCGCTGTGAGCGATCGGTCCGCTATAATTGATTATGATCTAATCCAAATGTTTATTGGAGTCGATACTGCATGTGGCTGTATGGCAAGCCAGATGCCGAGACGCCAGTTTATCATAACTGCTGGTAGCGTCGGGGCTGCAGGCTCAGCGGGCTGCCTCAGCGATATCGTCGACAGATCAACCGGTGCGGGGAATACCAACGAGTACTGGGAGTACTTCCACTCGCAATCGGAAGTCGCCGCGGAGTTGATGGAAACGTCCGTCGAGGAGTTTCAGCGCGAGCAGGACGCGCAACTCGAGATGAACTGGTCGACCTGGGACGACATCAACGGCGGCAAGTGGAAGAACAACATCCAGAACGGCAATCGGCCGCTCCTCTACGACTCGACGAACTCGCTCACCGGTCAGTTCATCGAACCCGGCTGGGTCAAGCCCGTCAGCGAGTACAGGGACAGGCTCGACGACGAGGCGCTCGAGAACGTCGAGTGGGCGCTGGAGATGGCCCGGAGCTGCTATCGCGGGTTCGACGAAGCGTTGTACGAGATTCCGATCGGTCTCGAAGTCGGGGCGCCGTTCATCGCCCGGGCGGATCACTTCGAAGCGGCCGGTCTCTCGATCGAGGACGATTTTCCCCCCGAGAATTACGAGCATCTCGTCCAGGTGGCGACGCAGCTTCAAGAGGAGGGTCCGGGCGAGTACGGGTTCCAGATCTACGGCGAGCACGGAGACGTTACCGACGAGGCGCTCGTGACGTGGACCGCCTCCAAGGGCGGGTACGACGGGACGTACCTCGACGAAGAGTGGTCGGACGTCAACTACGACAACGACATCTGGAAGGAGGCGACCGAACAGTACGTCGACCTCTACCGGGAACACGGACTCTCCTCCGAGAAGGCGGCGACGGCATCGAACGAGGGTGCCGCCCAGATGCTCATTCAGGGAGAGGTGAGTATGTACCAGGGGAGCACGAAGGGCTTCGGGCAGTTCATGAGCCGCGCGGAGGAGATGATTAGGGACGGAACCATCGTGTTCGGTCCGTCCTGGGAGGGCGATGCGGGCAATCGCGGCGACTTCTTCACGCAGTGTGTCGCGCTCATGCGAAAGCCCGACGGCGTCCCGGAAGAGGCCTGGCAAGAGCGCGAGGAGATGGCTATCCAGTGGATTAACAAACTGCTCTCGGCGGACTTCCAGGCGGAGGTGCCGAAGTCACTGGCGACGCTTCCGGTTCGAAGGGACGTGTGGTCGGACCTCGAAGAGGACGAGGCACTCTCCCAGAGTAATTACATCTCGACGCTCGAGACGACCGTCGAGGGAATGGAACACGGCTGGTCGAGCCACCCCAAGATGAACGCGATCCAGTACAATATCGCCGGTCCGCGGTTCCAGGAGGCTATCCGTGGGAAGATCAGCGCCGAAGAGGCGTGCACTCGAACTGCCGAAGAAATACGCAACCAGGTGGACCTCTGATATGTCGACACGACGCCTCTTCGATATCGACGGGAGAACCGAACGCTACCGATCGATTCTCAGGGAGAACTGGTTCACCTATCTGTTGATAATGCCGGTGTTGCTGTTCCTGATCGTGCTCATGTGGCTTCCCTTCCTGCAGGGTATCTACATGAGCTTCAACGAGTGGCCCTTCGGCGGCGATCCGACGTGGATCGGGGCGGCGAATTACGAGTTCTTGCTGAACTGGGAGCCGTTCTACACGTCCCTGAAGGCGACCGCGATCTTCTCGCTGACGACGGTGTTTCAGCTGGGTGTCGCACTCGCAGCGGCGCTCGCCGTGCGGGAACTCCGCCGCGGAAAGAGCTTCGTCAGTGCGGCGTTTCTGCTCTCCTACACGATGCCACCGCTGGTCATCGGGACTATCTGGGCGTACCTGCTCGAACCGGACTTCGGGCCCGTCTTCGGCTATCTCACCGAGTTGAACGTTCTCGAGGAGACGATATACTGGGGTAGCAGCGGTCCCATGTCGCTCGCGGTCGTGATGTTCGTGACGACCTGGACCTTCTGGCCGTTCATGTTTCTCATCATCTCGGCCAGCCTCGAGAGTATCCCGGAGGAACTGTACGAGAGCGCCCGTATGTACGGTGCAGGACCGGTCCAGACGTTCCTTCGCGTGACGCTCCCTCAGCTGAAAAGCGCCATCCTGGTCGCACTGAGTATCCGAATCATCTGGAACATGACGAAGATCTCGCAGGTGCTTCAACTCACCAACGGCGGGCCGGGATACGATACGTCCATCCTGGCGGTGTTACTGTACCAGTTCGCTTACGAGCGAGGGCAGATGGGCATCTCGTACGCTATCGGGATCATCTTGCTCGTGATGACCCTCGGCTTCGTCTTCGTGTTCATTCGCGAGTTCGAGCGCGCGAGTGAGGGGGCGGGAGCATGAGTACGACCGGCTACGATGCGACCGGCGTGACGCTGAAAGCGACTGCGTACGGCGTCGTCGCGTTTCTCGTGCTCGGGAACCTCGTTCCGTTTCTGTTCATCCTCTCGGTGTCGTTCATGCCGCCGAGCGAGTTCTTCACCGACCCGCACCTCGTGCCGTACGAGCCGACGCTGGAAGCGTGGACGAGCGGGTTCGAGGAACTACGGGGCAATCTCGTCAACAGCTTCCTGATCGGTGCGGGCACCGCGTTGCTGGCGCTGGCCATCACGATCCCCGGCGCTTACGCGTTCGCCCGGAAGGAGTTCTACGGGAAAACGGCCGGGTTCTACGCGATCATCTCGGCGATGATGTTCCCCTACATTCTCCTGGTCATCCCGATCATGGACCTGTGGACCGCTCTGGGAGTGTACAACACAATCTTCGGAATGATCCTCGCGTACCAGGTGTTCGTCACCCCGTTTTCCATCTGGATCCTCCGAGATTTCTTCGAAAACCTCCCGACGGACATCGAGGAGGCCGCACAGGTGTACGGATGTACGCAGTTCACGGCGTTCGTTCGCGTTATTCTGCCGCTGGCGGCGCCCGGGATCGTCGCCGTCGGATTCCTCGCGTTTCTCACGGGATGGAACGATTTCCTCTTCGCCAATCTCTTGACCACCGGCACGGGGCCGGTTCCAGCCGTGCCGGTACTGTACGGTACCATCGGCGGCGGGTCGGGTGAGCGCGTCTACTGGGGGAAACTGATGGCCGAAACGCTCATCATCGGTACTCCACCGACGATCATCTACCTCGTCGCGCGTAACTACCTGGAAAGTGCGTTCAGCGTATGAGTCGAGAACCCATGAAACAGACAGAAGATACCAGTTCGGATACCCAACCGAAGCGATCGGAAGCATCGAGCGGTAACCAGAACGCCGTCGACGCGAGCGTCTCGGGCAACCGAATTCGACTCGACGGCGTTCGAAAGACGTTCAACGAGGGTTCGGTCGTCGCCTGTGACGACGTGAACATCGAAATCGACGAGGGCGAGTTCGTCGTGCTCGTCGGTCCCTCCGGCTGCGGCAAGACGACGACGCTCCGGTGTATCGCCGGGCTCGAGGAGCCGGATCGGGGGTCGATCACCGTCGACGGCGAGGATATCACCGGGTTGAAGTCCAAAGACCGGAACCTCGCGTTCGTCTTCCAGAGTATCGCGCTGTTCCCGCACATGAGCGTCCGAAAGAACATCCGCTTCGGACTGGACATGAACACCGACCTCTCGAGCGAGGAGAAGCGACGCCGCGTCGAGGACGTCGCGGAGACGCTCGGGCTTTCCGAAGCCCTCGACCGGAAGCCCTCAGCGCTGTCGGGCGGCCAACAGCAACGCGTCTCGCTCGGGCGTGCGATGGTGATGGAGCCCGCGGCGTTCCTGCTCGACGAGCCGTTCTCGGCACTGGATGCGAACCTCCGCGATCACATGCGCGTCGAGGTCAAGAAGATCCAGCGGGAGTTGCACACGGCGATGATCTTCGTGACCCACGACCAGGAGGAGGCCATGACGCTGGGAGATAAGATCGTCGTAATGAACAACGGGTACGTCCAGCAGATCGGCACGCCATACGAGATTTACAACGAACCAGCGAACCGCTTCGTCGCCGGATTTATCGGTTCTCCGTCCCCCAATCTCGTCGAATGTACCGTCGAACGGACGGCCGATGGAATCGCGCTCGCGTCCGACTTCTACACGATTCCGGCCACGGAGACGCAAGCCGAACGCCTCGAGTCGCTCGTCGGCGAGACGGTCATCTACGGAATCCGCCCGGAGTACCTGGACCTCCAGATCGACCGCGGCGCGTTCGTCGCGGACCTCGACGTCGTCGAACCGCTCGGCGATCGGGACGCCGTCCACTTGTCCGCCGGCGGTACCGATCTGTCGGCGGTCACGCCACAGGGCGAAATCGCGAGGGATACCGATCGAGTTCACGTCGACATCCAGACCGAGGAGGCGTGGTTGTTCGAGGAGGACGGGACGCGAATCGTCTGATCTCTCCCCGTGGAGTCACCAACGTTTAGGACACTGCCTCACGACTATCGACCCACCCACAATGTCACGATATAATACAGCGTACGAAGCGGCGATTTCGGGGTCCGAGATCGCACACGAGCGCTTTCGCACCGACTTGGACGTCGCGACCAAGAACTCGAAGATGGACTTCGTTACCGAAGCCGACACCGAGACGCAACACCGCGTTATCGAGGTCGTTCGCGACGCGTACCCGGATGCGACGATCGTCGGCGAGGAAGAGGACGAGCTGAAGTCCGTTCCCGAGGACGGCAACGCCTGGGTGATCGATCCGATCGACGGGACGACGAACTTCGTCCGCGGCGTTCCGCTCTGGACGACGACGGTCGCCGCCGTCCGCGACCACGAAACCGTCGCGGCGGTGACCGTCGCCCCGGCGCTCGGCGAGACGTTCGTGGCGGATTCCGCCGATGCAACGCTGAACGACGAGTCCATCTCCGTCAGCGATCAGGCGGATCTCGAGCGGTTCGTCGTCGCGCCGATCCTTCGATACGGGTCCGAACGCGACCGACAGTTCGGCAACCTCCTTCGGGAGTCGATACTCGAGTTCGGCGATCTGCGTCGATTCGGCTGCGCTCAAGTGACGCTTGCAATGGTCGCCCGCGGCACGCTCGATGCGGCCGTGTCGCCTCAACCGGAGCCGAACCCGTGGGACACGATCGCCGGCATCGCGCTGGTCGAACGAGCAGGAGGTGTGGTAACCGATCTCGGTGGAAACCCGTGGAAGCCGGGTTGCGAGGGTCTCGTCGCATCGAACGGGAGCGCCCACGACGAAATCGTCGAACGCGTGCGGGCTGCGGTAGCGTAAACAAACCTTCGCTTTCTCGCCGGAGGACGCCTTCCCAAGGCGCGTAGAATCGGTACTCCAGTCACCTGATAACTCTCCAGATCCGAGGGCGTTCACGAGGGCAAAACTCTTGTGTAACCTGTCCTCAATTGGTCCCCTCTGAAGACGACAAACATACCACAGGTAGGAATGATACTACTATCCGGTCATTATATATGTTCTTTAGTATTGTGTAAATATCGCAATAGACGGTGGGTCCAATTTGTTCCTCGATGGCGTCGTCTGTAGGCATCCAAGTGCCGATCGAGCCGCCGTATTTCTACATAAATGACCGCGGACCACGATCCCCTTGAGACCCGTGTTCTCAACGATAGCGACGAATACTAGCTATATAAGGTTTCTTAATCCCATTTCAACTTCAAATATATTAATTAAATATATTTAAAACTAGTTTCACATCCATCCCGTTTTCGCCGATCCCTTCCAGAACTCACGGCCAGGAAGTCGAGCAACAATCTACTTTTATATTGTCCAATTAGAACACTACTATAATAAAAATCACTAGAGATACAACATTCTTGGTGAAAAATAGCGGAGGCGGTAGACGAGATCGCGTCGATTCAAAGCCTCATCGTATCTGCTAGCAATCGGGATCCGCGTATTCGAACTACTGCGTCAGTCTTTGGTTTCCCATCGGTTTCTTCTCTTCGGGTGAGAACGCCGAACGATACGTTTCACGACGAAGCGGGCTCGTTTCGGAATAGTTCGTTGATACCGTGCTCGTTGACCGTGAGTGGTCGGAACGTGCTGTGCTTCTTTCCGTCGCCGTTCCCTGAGAAGAGCCATCACAGTGCTCCCAGAACAGCGGTCGAGTTCCGTTTGAATGGACGGCTCTCCCACCAGATCGACAGAAATACGTATTTGGTCAGCGTTCCTACCCTTTCGCACATGGGTTCGGAACTGACGCGAACGCATACGCTCGAATGCGATCGGTTTGCCGACGAGTTCAGTTCGGTCGTCGAGCTGGTGCTCCCCGAGACGACGACGGCTCGGCTGTACATCGATGAAGCTGAACTCGGGATGGACCCGGACGGCGGCGCGTGTCGCCGCGCGTGGGGTGCGATCCGCCCGCATCTAGATCGCGTTCCCGGGGCGGACCGGAACGGGACGGTTGCGTGGACATGCCCGACGACGACCGAGCAGGGGCGAGAACACCTCTTCGATCTCATCGCACTCACCGATGGAGTCGCCGGGGCGCACTTCGTCTTTCGAGTCGAACTCCACCGGACCGACGCGCCGGTTCTCGAGTCGATTCCCCACCATTCGGCTGTCGGACTCGATGCGACACTGCTCGGCGAGTGGATTCGCTCCGGCGAAATCGTCGACCTCCCCGGAGAAACGGCGTGCCTGGTCCCGACCGAAACGAAGTTCGAGTGGACGGCCGAACAGCGTCGCTGGCGAATAGCGGGCGGCTCGCTCTGCGTCGAGACGATCGACAGCCGAAAAGCGAGTTGCTACGGGCTGACGAACCTCCGACAGGCGAGGAAAAGCGACGACGGAACCGGTCTCGGTCTCGCTTGGGAGCCGGACGACCTGCCGGACGATGCGATCGGACGGGTGCTCTCGTGGACGATGGATAAACTGTATACGCCGCCGACGGCGGTACCGTGCGAGACGGCGGCTCGGGCGACGGCGGTCCGAGCGCACGTACAGGAGATTCTCGAGGCGTACGATGGCCGCGAGCTATAGCGCTCGCCGATGTGAGTCACTATCGCAGCCGCCTGAATCGTGCTTCTGGGATCTGTAGTGAACCGTCGATGCCCACTTCGCCATAGCGTAGACCGGTCGGGTACCGACTCAATATTGAACTGGTGACACAGTGACGGCGGTTGGAAGCGGACTCGACAGGGGTTGTCTCACGATCCCACACGGACTGAACTCGCGCTAATCTCTCGGGTACCGTTCGAAACTATAGCTAGTTCAAAAAGCGGATGGATACAGAAGGTGGCAAAATCACGTCTTGCAGACGTTACTACGGAGAGGGCGGGTATTATCTCGTCCCGAATTCGTTCGACAGTGCCGCTGCGTTTTGCGATATCTCAGTCGAGAGTCGCTCATCGATCGCGTTTTTATCGACACCGGATACATGCCTGCAGACGATGTTTCGAAGCCCGATGCGACCGCCCGCCGTTCGCGGATCCGCGCTGGTTTCGTACTGGGCGACCTGTTCTCCCTCGTGCATGACCGTATACTTGCACGGCTTTGAATCTCCCGTCGTCATTTCGACGGAAATGGATCCTTCCAACTCGACGACAACCACGGTTACCACCGAACCTCGTCATCGATGGCGATCGGACCAGACTCGACGACGTTCGCATTCAGCCCACCACGGTGGACGAGCGCTTTCGAGAGTTTTTCCTCTCCGACGAGCGACTGCATGTACCCACACGGTTCACACAGCTGGACTCCTTCGCAGATGGCATCACCGACCGTGAACGTTTGGCCCACGAGGTGGTTGAGCGGGGCATTTTGAGTCGTCACGTTTCGACGGTGTGCACCCGTCGGGATCTCGATTCCGGCATCCCGTTCGACTGCTGCCAGCGCCTCGGCTTCGATGAAGGTAATATCGCTTGCTTCCTGTACCTCTCGGTCCGGGTCTTCGTCGAGAAAGTTCCACAGACCACGCCCTTCGAAATACCGGTCGCCGCGGAGCCCGCGTTCGGCGACTGCGTCGACGCTTTGTCGTGCTTGCATCGGGTCACCACTATCGGGAGCAATGTGGAGCTGTGTAACTCTGCCAGTTCCCATACATTTGTTTCGTGAACGTAGATATTATACATTTTGAAAGAAGAGGGAGACATCCCTGATTCGCGAAGCCTATTCGAGACCACTGTTGGTTCTAGTGAACGAGGATTTATCTATCACAATCGTCTGCATCGAGAACCGCAATCTCAACTCTTGTGCCGGTGAGTCAGGCACAGTCGGACTGTCGGTGGATGATGAACCCCCGATCCCGCGCTAGAACGATACCGTCTCGCGGATCGCCTCCTCGATCCGAATCGCCTGTGGCAGGTAGTACTCCTCGAGTTCGTGTAGCGGCATCGGTACGTCGTAACCGGTGACGCGCCTGATCGGGGCCTCCTGGTAAAGCAGCGCTTCCTCCTGGATCGTTGCGGCGATTTCGGCCCCGACGCCGGCGGTTTTCGGCGCTTCGTGGGCGATAACGGCCCGGCCGGTCCGCTCGAACGAGTTCACGATCGTCTCGGTATCGAGCGGCGACAGCGTTCGCAGGTCGACGACTTCCACGTCGATGCCCGCTTCGTCGGCGACGTTGTCCGCGGCGATAAGCGTCGGCTGGATCATCGCGCCCCACGTGTATACCGTCACGTCGGTCCCCCCACGGCGGACGGACGCCTCGCCGAGGGGCACTTCGTAGGCGGCCGTCGGCACGTCTTCCCGGAACGCGCGGTAGATCAGTTTCGGTTCGAGGAAGACCACCGGGTCCGGGTCGCGGATCGCCGCGATCAACAACCCCTTCGCGTCGGCGGGTGAACTCGGGACGGCGACTTTCAACCCCGGTTCGTGGACGAAGAAGGCCTCCTTGGACTCGGAGTGGTGCTCGGGCGCACGGATGCCGCCGCCGTAGGGCATGCGGATCACCATCGGAACCGAGTACTGGCCGTTGCTGCGGCTTCGCAATCGAGCCGCGTGACTGACGAGCTGGTCGAACGCGGGATAGGAAAATCCCATGAACTGCAACTCCGCGACCGGCCGCAGTCCGCTCAGCGCGAGGCCGATCCCCGTGCCGACGATCCCCGATTCCGCGAGCGGCGTATCGACGACGCGCTCGGCGCTGAACTCGTCGACGAGTTCGGCGGTCGCCCGGAAGACGCCGCCGTTTTCGCCGACGTCCTCGCCGAGAATCATGACGCGTTCGTCGAGCGAGAGCTCGGTGTAGAGGGCGTCCCGGACGGCTTCGACGAGAGTTAGCGTGTCGGTTTCGTCTGTTTCCGCGTCCGTGTCCGTATCGGCTTCGGCGGTCCCGTCGTCCGCCGTCGTGGAGCTCACTCTAACACCTCGGAAAAGGCGTCGTCGCCGTATTTCTCGCGGAGCGCGCGCAGGCGGTCGCGCTGGTTGCGAAGTCGATCCGGGAGCTCGGCGTAGACGTGATCGAACATGGAGTCGGGATCGGTCGTCGCGTTTTCGACGGTTTCGACGGCGTCGGTGAGCCGTGACTCGATGCGGTCGTCGATCTCGGCCTCGAGTTCGTCGTCGAGGATGTCGGTGGCAGTCAGGTAGTTCTGCAGTCGGTCGAGTGGGTCCTTTTCGCGCCAGGCATTTGCCTCGTCTTCGTCGCGGTAGGCGGAGGGGTCGTCAGCGGTCGTGTGCGCGCCGTAACGATATTGGACGGACTCGATGAGGGTTGGTCGGCGGTCGTCTTCGGTGGGATTTTTCGCCTTCTGTAGTGCTGCGCTGGTCACCGAGTACATCGCCAGCGGGTCGAGTCCGTCGACGCGGATGCCCTCGATGCCGTAGGCGGCAGCTTTCTGGGCGATGGTTTCGCTGGCGGTCTGGTGGTCCCGCGGGACGGAAATCGCCCACTGGTTGTTGTTACAGACGAAGACGACGGGGACGTCGAAGACGCCGGCGAAGTTCAGTCCCTCGTGGAAGTCGCCTTCGGAGGTCGCCCCGTCGCCGAAGTGACAGAGGGCGGCCCTCTCGGGGTTTCCCTGGAGTCGGTTCCCCCAGGCCATCCCCGTTGCCTGCGGGATCTGTGTCGCGATGGGGATATACTCCGGCATGATGGGAACGCCGTCGGGGATCGCGTACCCGTCTCGATGGCCACAGAGCGGTTTCAACAGCGACTCGAGTTCCATTCCGTGGACGTACTTGGCGGCGTGTTCCCGGTAGGTCGGGAACAGCCAGTCCTGGTCGTCGAGCGCGTAACTCGTCGCAACCTGTGCGCCTTCTTGGCCCGTCATCGGCGCGTACGTCGCGATACGCCCCTGTCGCTGGAGGCTGATCGCCCGTTGGTCGAATTTCCGGGCGAGTTTGATGTCCTCGTACATCGAGACCAGTTCGTCGGCCGAGAGGTCCGGTACCTCGGCGTCCGGGAGGACGGTGCCGTCCGTATCGAGGATTCGAATCGGCTTGTCATCGCCGTAGGTCGTCGCGCTATGCCCGTGCTGCTCCGCGTCCTTTTGGGTGCTCATTGTCGTGGTCGTAGTCGTGGTACAGAGACCTGCCGCTGCTTGTGATGCTGCCGCTGCGTTGTGTCCGCCGTCATGGGCACGAGTTCATGAACGTCCTATCGATGGTCGGCGGGACGGTGTGCCCGTCTCCGAGTCGGTTTCGGTCCCGATCGTGAACGCCGGTGTGAGTTCGAATTTGGAACCGTCGCCGTCCTCGCTCGTGTCCGCTGCGAGGACCGTAGTCCGTCGTCCAGCGCCGACGAGGTGCCCGCCAGTGTGGGTGTCCGCGTCGCTGTAAATGTAAAAGATGGAAACAGTGTCTGGAAGAACCGCGTGTTCAAGTCGACAGTGAGTGGTTGGGATCGGTCACTGACGCTGCGTCCCTCCAGTGTACTGGCGGGTGCCATACGAAATATAGATTCCAGTCATATACTTAATAGTACTGTGTGACTCACTCACACTGTGTGGGCTTATTTTGGGACATTACCTGGGTTTTTCTCTGAATAATACCAAACGTTCAAGGTACCTTCGTCGATGGCTAGAGTAGTTCACGCGCAGTACGAGTCCGCTGTTTCAAATTGACGAAACGTTTTAGACCGGGGATGCACAATTCAGCGTTGTCTCTTTCAGCCCGTCCGATTCAACAGACCTGTTTCCGATGGTAGTAACGATGAATAGTGGCTCGAAATCGGAATCACAACGGTTAACTCGAGGAGTGATACACAACCGTGTTCATGCCACCTGATGAGAGCCCCACCGTAACGGACGCATACGATAAATTGGCGCAGACGTACAAGACGCAAGAAGAGGATCCCTACTGCGCGGACCTAGAATTTCCTGCGATGACGGAACTCGTTCCACCCATCGAGGGTAAACGAGTTCTTGATGCGGGTTGTGGACACGGTCGGTACGCAGAGTGGTTGATCGAGAGGGAAGCGGATGTCCTCGCTGTTGACAAGAACGCCGAGATGCTCGAACAGGCGAGACGACGAATCGGCGACCGAGCAAAAATTCGCCGAGCCGATATCACGGAACCCCTCACGTTTGTCGACAACAGTGAGTTCGACGGTGTCATTTGCGGTCTTTCGCTCCACTACGTCGAAGACTGGAGACGGCCCTTCAGGGAGTTCGCTCGTATCCTCCGGCCGGGTGGATTCCTCGTGTTTTCGGCCCAACATCCAGTTGATGAGTACGTCGCGTTCGAGGCCGAGAACTACTTCGAAATCGAACAGGAACGGATGACGTGGTCGGCCTCCGGCGAGGAAATTGCTGTCCCGTTCTACCGCCGGCCATTTTCTGAGGTCATCAACCCACTCATCGAAACTGGGTTCCAACTGGACGAACTGGTCGAACCGAAGCCGAAAGAGTCGTTCAAAGAGAAGAAGCCGGAATCCTTCGAGAAACGGTTGAAATACCCGACGTTCCTGTGTGTCCGAGCGTCAACATCCGAACGGTGACCGACTGCGGGGGTAAACCAAGAGAGACGTTTCTGATTGCTCACTTCGTTCTCTTCTTCGTTCGGCGATATATTTGCCCGAAGTTCATCTCCGTATCTCCGATAGATTCGCACATCTACTGAACGGCTGTTCTAGCGACGAGAGTGCCGATCTAATGGGGTTTCAACGGAGCCACCTCACTCGTTAAAGACTTCAACATCTCCACACAAGCAGCAACCCGTCTGTTCCCGTCAATCCGCGGTTTCGGCGTTCGTCGGCTGGACGCCCCGCTCGGACCAGTGAATGAGCGCGACGAACGCGCCGGCCGTCACGAGCGCGAGTGCGATCAGTACCGTCGCGCTCGGTTCGTATCCGAGCAGCAGCAGGCTGTCCGCGTAGAACGTAAAGAGGAGAAACGTCGGGAACACCGTGCCGATCGCGTACCGCCACGGCAGTGCCAACGTCCGTGCAACTACGCCCGCACCGTTCGTGAACTCCTCGACGCCGTCGGGGCCGAGCACCCACGCGACGTAGAACATGAACCCGGTGAGCCCGAGCGTCAACAGCAGGTCGACGAGCTGGTCGGCAAAGAGCGTGAACACGTCGGCGCTAAAGGCGTTGAACGCGCCGGTGACGGTAATCACGCCGAAGAGTGCGACCGTTGCGGTCCGCCGCTCGATGTCGAACTCGTCGACGAGGAACGCGACGGGGATCTCTAACATGCTGATCAGGCTCGTAATCGCGGCGAGCAAGACGACGAGGAAGAAGACCGCACCGACGAGTTCACCGGCGGGAAGGTTCGCGAACGCGCCGGCGATGCCGACGAAGAGCGCTCCGGGACCGCCGCTTGTCGGGCCGCCGGCAAAGGAAAAGAGCAGCGGGAACAGAACCAGCCCGCCGAGGATTCCGATGCTCAGGTTGAGTCCGGCGATAGCCGACGCGTCGAACGGCAGCGACCGATCGTCGTCGATGTACGAGGCGTAGGTGATCATGGTTCCGCTGCCGATCGAGAGCGTAAACAGCGCCTGCCCGGCGGCCGCCCCGAGCACCGACAGGAAGTTGTTTGTGAGATACGCGCCGTCGAAGCTGAGGAAGAACTCGTATCCGGCGCTTGCGTTCGGTTGCTGTGTCGCCCAGAGGGCGAGTCCGACGAGCAAGAGTGCGATGCCGGGCATCATGACCTTCGTTGCAGTCTCGATCCCGCGTCGGACGCCGGCCATCACGATCAGCGCAGTTATGCCGAGTACCAGTAGCTGATAGCCGAACGCGGCCAGCCCGTAGTCGATCGCTGCGAAGTGAGTGCTCGGATCGGCGAAGTACGCTCCGGTGAAACTCTCCACGAAGTATCGCAGAATCCACCCGCCGACGACGCTGTAGAACGAGAGCAACGCCACCGCAGTGACGACGCACAGACCGCCGAGCAACATCCAGCCGCGAGACCCTCGAAGAACCGTAAACGCGCCGATCGGGTTTCGTTTCGATCGGCGGCCGATGACGAACGCGGCCATCAGCCCGGGGACCCCAACCCCGAGAACGATCAACAGGTACATCACCAAAAATGCGCTCCCCCCGTTTTCTGCGGTCATCCACGGGAAACGCCAGATGTTCCCGAGTCCGACCGCACTCCCGACAGCGGCCAGTATAAATCCGATCCGACTGGCCCACGTCTCTCGTGCCATCCTGTCTCATGGGACCATCTGGACCGCTATAAGCCCTTCCATCGAGTAGGTGTGATCGATATATGATGATTATCGACCGTGCCATATTTCGGGCGGAGTATCGCGGTCTCCGATGATACTGCCACCGACCGACGGATCGCTCTTCGATCCTATCACAATCCAGTACTACCATCGTCGAATATCCGGCCTCCGGGACGGGTCGCCACTCCCCGCTCGACTCAACGGGACGACGTTCCGGAAACGACCGCCCAGAACGAGACGAGCGTAACGGCAAGCGTCAGCAGAATTGCGACGGTGTAGCCATCGGTGTAGTCGACGCTCGCCGTCCCGAGCGGTGGCATCGCCAACGCTCCGAGCCCGCCGCCGACGTTGAAGATACCGATGATCGCGGTATCCTTCTCGGAGCCGTATATCTGTAACAACAGCGGAATGTAAAGCGTCGCACACCCGCCCAGCCCGAGTCCGACCAGAAAAATCGCGACTGCGAGTACCGAATACTGGGGCGCGAGCAACAGGCTGATTCCAACCGCCGCACAGCCGAGCGACGAGAGAAACGCCCGCCGTGATCCCATCGCATCGGCGAGATAGCCACCGCCGATCCGTGAGATGATGCTCACCCCGCCGATCAACCCGAACATCGTCGACGCTTCCGTCCCCGTCAATCCCCGGGCAACGAACAGATCGATCGCGTAGGCCGCCAGCAGTTGGTACCACGCAAACGCGAGCGCCAACCCGACGAAGAGCAGCTGAAACGTTCTCGTTCTCGACAGCTGTCGGACCCACGAGAGCAGCGCCGCCGTCGTCGGCGTCGACTGCGTCGCCCACCGCGGCCGCCGGCACAGTGAACTCGCGAGTAAGAACGCAAGCGCCGTCACTGACATGATCACGAGAAAGCCACGACGCACCCCGAGCGTCGTGATCGCGGTCTCCCAGATCGGCGGGAGCAAGAACAGCCCGAGGCCATTCCCGACGAAGATCAACCCTGTTGCAGCCCCGCGGCGCTCCTCGAACCAGCGCGGAATCACCGAAGCGATCAACACGAATACCGTTCCCAGCGCGAGCCCGAGTATCGCGAAGACGACCGTCAACCCGAGATACGACTCGACCGCGTACAGCGACGGCGCGAGCAACCCCGTTGCGACCGTACAGACGAATAGCACGCCCCGGATCGGCAACCGCGCGGAGAAGACGCCGATGATCCCGGATCCGATGAAGAACGTACACAACATCACGGAGAACACGCCCGAGAGGACGACCGGAGACACCGCAAAGGCCTCGCTAAAGGGCTGTCGGAAGATGCCGTACGAAAGCGGCGTTCCGAACGTAAACACCATCCCGATCGCGCCGGCAAGTGCGACACCCCAACTCCGAGGACTGTCGGGCGTTTCTGCTACCGAATTCGACACGTCAGCGCGTAAGTCGACTGATAGCGAAAAGCTTCCGTTTCCGTCCCATTCGTCGTCTCGAAACTACATTCGTACTCGCTTCCGTAACGATCTCTCCGTCTCGAGCGCAGACTCCTCCGTTCTTCCAACGTCTTCTTAAAACGTGACTAGAATAGCCGCGTAGACGAGTGCCCCGGAGACGAACGCCCAGAATCGACTCTCCCGAGTTCGTGGCAATTCGTCTTTGATCGCGTTGAACACGACGCCGCCCGTCAGGAGTCCGAGGAGGATCGTAAACAGCGCGTCATCCATCGTATAGACGGCTCCAATGACGGCTCCGACGACGACCGCGCTCGCGAGAATCCAGCGCCCCCGCTGCCTGTAGAGCATCTGGTAGTGCTGTTCCAGCGCCTCGTCGTTTCCGAAGAGGTGAAACGCCATCGCAAACGCAAACAGCACCGTATTCTCCGTTCCCGTCTGCCCCTGAACCAGCACGTAGCCGATAAAGGCGTTGTAGACGACGAACCCGCCAATGTGAACCCAGAAGACGGGCTTGGAGATACCGACCTTCGACGCGACTGGGAGGGTATCCACGACGGTTGCGATCCGTTCGAGGCCGTAAAAGAGTGCAACACCGACGAAAACGAGGATGTAGATGTGGTGCTCGGTGAGCGTTGCAATACCGAGTTCGACGCCGGCGAGCGACCCTCTGTGCGCATCGAGTTCAGGAAAGAGGTGGAGGAAGGCGTACACGAGCGAGATGCCGCCGGCTATCGAGAGGATACTGTGCCGAGAGATGCGCGTCGTTTCCGAGCGTATATCGGGCAGGAAATGAGCGAGCGCCACGCCGATGACGAGCAGGACGGTAAGGAGTGAACCACTCGTAGTGGTCGCGACCGCGGATGCATCCATCGGATGATACCCTTTGCGGTGCGTGATGCTCTCTCTTTCGGTGCGAATGCGGGTTAGTGCCGGACTACTGCTTCGTCTCCGTCGTCCCACCCCTGTAACCTGGTTTCTTTGTCGCCTTCCTTTCGTGGCGGACGACTAGTGAACTGATGAACTCGTGAACGGGAAGTACTTGCAGCGAACGCAGACTGACCAGTATCGCTAGTACGTGTTGGTACCCGATTCGGCTCAGTAGACGTATGAGTTAGGCTAACTAATTGGACTAATTGGTCAATCTAACTAATCAACATGCCTCTATAATCTTTCATCGAAATCGCTACACAGAGCAACGATCTGGTTGATTTGTCGCAGACGGCGTCGCAACCTCCTCATTTTGGCACCCGATCTCGATTAGTTCGTTCCGATTCGGGCGGTCGACGTGGTATGTTTTGCAAGCAGGCGCTTCTTCGTCCTTGTCGTGGAAGGTGAACTCGTGATTCGATCGTTTAAATCTCCGATGGAGTACGTCCAAGGACGCGACGCGCTACGTCAGCTCGGCGACCAAGTCGCACCGATCGCGGAGACGGCGCTGGTGATCGGCGATTCGGACGTTCTCGGGATCGTCGGCGACCGAGCCGAAGCGAGTCTCGAGGAAAGCGACGTCGATGCGACGCTCGAGGAGTTCGGTGGGGAGGCCTCCGAGACGGAGATCGACCGGATAACGGAGGTCGCCCGGGAGATCGACGCGGACGCGATCGTCGGTGCCGGCGGCGGGAAAGGGCTCGATACGGCCAAAGCCGTTCGGGAGAACGTGGGCGGGGCGATGGTTTCGATGCCGACGATCGCCTCGACCGATTCGCCGACCTCGAGCCTGTCCGTGATCTACTCCGAAGACGGCGAGTTCGAACGGTACCGCTTCTACGAGTCGCATCCGGACGTGGTGCTCGTCGACACGTCGGTTATCGCCGGTGCGCCCGTTCGATTCCTCACGTCGGGGATCGCGGACGCGATGGCAACGTGGTTTGAGGCCGATGCGGTTCACAGGACCGGCGGCGCGAACTTCTTCGACGAGGATCCCACCTACGCCGCACACTCGCTCTCGAGCCTCTGCTATGACCTGTTGCGGGATCACGCCGTGTCGTCGATACGGGCCGTCGAAAACGGCATCGTCACCGAGAGCGTTGAAGCGGTCGTCGAGGCGAACACCCTGCTGAGTGGACTCGGATTCGAGAACGGCGGTCTCGCGGCCGCCCACTCGATCCACAACGGACTCACACAACTCGAAGATACTCACCACGCAACCCACGGCGAGAAGGTGAACTTCGGGACGCTCACGCAACTCGTCCTCGAAGGACGAAGCAACGCCTTCATCGAGGACATCATCGACTTCTCGGTAGCCGCCGATCTTCCCGTGACGCTCGCCGAACTCGGCGTCGACAACCCCTCACAGGACGATCTCGACCGCGTTGCGCAGGCGACCGTCGCCGACGAGGAAACCATCCACAACGCGTTCGACGTCAGCAGCGACGAGGTCCGCGACGCGATGATCGCGGCCGATGAACTCGGCTCCAAACGGCTGGCGTAGCTCGGTTATTCTCTTTCAGAAGTATTTATATACTAACGAGAGACACGTCAAAACGGAGTATGAAGAATGTCCTCGCGAGCATCGGTATCGGCAACGTCACTGTAGACACCGTCCTTCCGACGGAAACGGAACTCGATATCGATCTCGCCGTCGATCCCGAAGACAAAGATTACCTCACCGTCAAGCCCACACCCCGCCTTCAGACCGTCTTCGACGCGATGGACGACCTCGGCTTTTCCCTCCGAAGTGCAGAGTGTGAGGCGGATCCATACGGGCGGTACACAAGCGGCCGTCGGTTCGTCCAGGAATTCGAATTCCGGCCCGAGTCGGGCCGATTCCGCGACAGCCTCGACGAAGTCGAACTCATCGCCAAGCCCGGCCCGGATGAACTCGAATTATTCGTCGAGGTCGATCGCCGGGGCGGCCTTCTGAGCGAAATGACTGATACGGACGAACGCAATGCACGGACGACGATTCGCTCAACGGATCGAAAAACGATTCGTGACGAATTGGCCGCGCTCATCGAAACACACGCCTGACGCGGACTATCAGGTACGTGCCGTAGGGAGGGACTCTGGACGAAGACGCGTTTATTGAACTCGTCGTCTCGGCTCTGTCGCCCACCCGGCGAAGTCCGCAAGCGGATCGTCCGATCATATCCGTCTCGGTACTGAATAATCCGTTTGTACCGTTCGTTGCATCCTACTACTCGTATTTACTATATGTATGTGTACTAGGTATGGTCTACTTATATAACATTATTTCATTCAGTAATATAAATAATTTCACCTCTAAGAAGCCTCTCTGACGGGAATACGACGTAAATTAAATGAAACTTTATGGAAGAGCGATCGAAAACACTGCTCTTCGTTAATATCTAATTCTCTATATAGTGTACGTCAAATCAGAATTTCGTTATGTATTGATCGCTATCTTTGAGCGCGGTCAAGAAACATCTCTCGCGATCACGACGCCGTCTCGGAACAGGCGCTTCGCGCGTAGACGAGTTCGTTTTCCTCGTACGTCGTCCGCCGTCGATCGCGAACGAGCGAGCGTGAGTCCGGTGGTGATCGCTGTAGCCCGCCGATTCTCGCCTTGTCGTATTATTGTCTCCGTTACTGTCCGAGCGCTGTAAACCGGCGCCGATTTCCCCGTTCTCGCCCCTTTTCCCTGCTCAGACCGTTTGATAACATACCGATGTCGGACGAGATCACAATCGACGAGGACTGGGATACACTATACGTCGACGGCGAATGGATCCCGAGCGAGAGCGGTGAAACGATTTCCGTCGAGGACCCCTCGACCCGTGAGGAGATCACGGAGGTTCCCGCTGGGACGGACGCAGACGTCGATGCTGCATACGAGGCCGCAGCAAACGCACAGACCGAGTGGGCGGCCCACCCTCCGGCACGTCGCCAGGAGGTCATCGAACAGTTCCTCCGCGTGATTCAAGCGCACCGGGAAGAGATCATCGAACTGCTGGAGTACGAGGTCGGCGGCTCGCGCATCATGGGCGAAACCTCCCTCCAGATCGCCTCCGATCACGCGAGCGAGGCTGCGACGCTCCCGCGTCGGATGAAAGGCGAGCACGTCGCGTCTAACATCCCCGGGAAGGAAAACCTCGTCCAGCGCGAACCCACGGGCGTCGTCACGGTAATTTCGCCGTGGAACTTTCCGCTGAACCTCTCGATGCGCGCCGTCGCGCCCGCCATTGCCGCCGGCAACGCGGTCGTGCTCAAGCCCTCGACGAACTCGCCCATCACCGGCGGGCTCCTCTTCGCCACGCTCTTCGAGGAAACGGACCTCCCGGATGGCGTGCTGAACGTCGTCACCGGTCGCGGCTCCGCCATCGGCGACCGCGTCGCCAGCCATCCCGAGAGCGACGTCGTCGCCTTTACCGGCTCGACCGAAGTCGGTCAGCACGTCGCCAGCCTCGCGGGAGAGAACCTCGCCGTCCCCGCGATGGAACTCGGCGGGAACAACGCTCACGTCGTCACCGCCGACGCCGACCTCGACCGCGCCATCGACGGTGCGACGTTCGGGTCGTTCGTCCACCAGGGACAAGTTTGTATCAGTATCAATCGCCACATCGTCCACGAGGACATCTACGACGAATACGTCGATCGTCTGACCGAGCGCGCGGAGGCGCTTCCGGTCGGCAGCGCACACGACGAGGAGACGATCGTCGGGCCGATCATCGACGAGTCACAGCGCGACGAGATGCTCGGCTACGTCGAGGAGACCGTCGACGCGGGTGCAACGCTCCAGACCGGCGGCGAAACCGTCGCCCTCGATGACGGCGCAGACTCTCTCGTCGTCGCGCCCACCGTCCTCTCCGGCGTCACCAACGACATGGCCGCCGCGTGTAACGAACACTTCGGCCCGATCGCCCCGGTCATTCCGTTCTCGGATATCGATGAGGCCGTCGCACTCGCTAACGATACGGAGTTCGGTCTCTCGGGTGCAGTCCACGCCGGCGACCTCGAGGTCGCAAAGGAGATCGCCGACCGAATGGAAACGGGGAACGTTCACATTAACGACCAACCCATCAACGACGAAGCTCACGTCCCCTTCAGCGGTATCGGGGCCTCCGGGATGGGAACGTACAACAGCGATGCGTTCCTCCGCGAGATCACCGAGACGAAGTGGATCTCGATCCAACACGAGTCTCGAGATTACCCCTTCTAAGGGGCCCTCGGCCGTCATCCCGTCTCTCGTATTCGGAACACTGGATCGCTCCCCTCGCTAGCAGTGTGAGTACGACCGGAGAGAAATCCGTTTTTTGACGTCGACTCTCGAGATACCACGGCGTACTGCTTCGGTTTCGAACGGTTTCAGGCTCCGAGAATTGGCGACTCCAGAATCGTACTACAAACGAAATACGGCACATAAGGCCCCAAAAGGGGATCGTTAACGGAATAGAGTTCAGTAAGTGTGCCGCTGCTACTCCCGTTTATGACGTTTATTGTCGCCGGTATAGCGTGTACGTAGCGGGCATCTCACTCTCACTCTCCGACGCTACGCCGTTCTCGCGGTTCGGTGGTGGCTCGTCGAGGGCCTCAGTGGTCTGATTCCGCTTGCGGTCGTCACGAACCCGCCGGAGTTCGTCATCGCGACCAGCGCGGCGCTCAGTGACAATCTGCCTTGGCCACCGGGAACATCCTCGGCCTGCTGTTCGTTACTTCCTGATCTCGCTATACGCAGCAAGACACCTGCCGAACACAGTGAACCAACGCCGCCTGTGATCGATTCATCCGTCACAGATACGTGCGCTGCCGTCACTACGGCTTCGCTTCCCTCCCCGGTGGCTGATACCCTCAGCTGTCGTTCGCCATCCATTCTCCGAGGTGTTATTGGGAAAATAACGAAAACAACTCCACTCTCGTCGATGGCGGCACAGATCGACCGTTTCTGCTCGGTCTCTCCCCATCCGGAACGCAAGTTCCGATGGCGCGCCGGTTCGCACGGATCCGTTCTTCCCCTGCTTCACGTTCGAGCGGCTATAACGTACTGTATCGTTCTTCCTCCCATGGATTTGCGGTATTCGAGTAGCCCCGTTTCTCCCAGTAGCCTTGCTTCGGTTCGGAACGAAACTCGACGCCCGTCACCCACTTGGCACCTTTGTAGGCGTATAGCTGCGGCGTCACGACGCGAAGGGGCCCGCCGTGTTCCGATGGCAGGGGCTGTCCATCGAGTTCGAGCGCAAACAGCACCTCGTCGCGCAGACACTCATCGAGCGGAAGGTTCGTTGTGTATCCATCTCCCGCGTGAAACAGAACGTGCTCGGCCTCGTCTCGAACGCCAGCTCGTTCGGCGAGCGTCGGGAACGGGACGCCGGTGAACTCGTTGTCGAACCGACTCCAGCCGGTTACACAGTGAAAATCCTGACGCTGAGTTTCTCGGGGAAGCTCGTTGAACTCGTCCCACGAATACGACAGTTCGTTTTCGACGGCACCAGTAACGGTGAACTCCCACGTCTCCATATCCTGCGGGGGCGTGCCGCTCTTCGAGAGCACCGGAAAGCGGTTCGTTCGGCTCTGTCCGGGCGGTAACCGATTCTCGCCAAACTCCTCGTAAATGGACGTTACGTTCCTATCCACCATATCCCGTTTCAGCGGCGGACGCTATAAGAATCCCTGCCCGACAATCGTCACCCTCTCATACGCGTTCGATGTGCGGCGTCGCAGGGGGTGGTATTTTTTTGCTGGCGTTCGTGAATAGCCCCGAATCACCATGCCGCTCATTCACTTCGAAATGGCCGATTCACCCGAACGAACGCAGATCGGAGAGGGACTCGTTCGGTTTGCCGTCCAATCGGGACGCCTGGAAACCGGACGGAACGACGGGAAATACTTCTTACACCACGCGGACGGGTGTGATGCCGATGGGAAACGAATCAAACCGGGCGACGGGTTCTTTTTCGATACGAATACGGGGGATATCCTCTGTGAAGAACACGGAAAAGACCGAAGCGAAGCTGATGCATAATCTCGTTCCCGTTGAGATTATTCCGTCGGAAGAACGGGCTCGTCTCCGGATCGAGCAGTCACACAACGGCCTCTGGCTGCGATACTTCGTTTCGACGGGCCGCCGATGCGCTTAGAGCGGGAACGGTCTCCGATTCCATATCGGCGTTGACGGCCAGTACAGCCACCAGTGACTAGTTTATATACGCAGCGGACGTAACGCTCTCGAGGCTTCAGTATGAGCACCGGTCATTACGCTATTTCGGCGGGAGAAATCCACCGCGAGCCGCTGTCGGCGGGGACGCGTGCACCGGAGTTTACGCTCCCAACGACCCCGGACCAAACCGTTTCGCTGAGCGATTTTCACGGTCAGCCGGTCGTACTCGCGTTCTACCCGGCCGATTGGAGCCCTACCTGTGGCGGCCAGCTATCGCTGTACAACCAGCTCCTCCCGGAGTTCCAGGCCCACGGTGCGCAACTGCTCGGCGTCTCGGTGGACGGCGTCTGGTGTCACCGTGCCTTCGAGGAAGACAGGAATATCCACTTCCCACTACTCGCCGATTTCGAGCCGAAAGGTGCCATCGCAAAAGCTTACGGCGTGTATCGTGATGCCGTCGGAACGAGCGAACGGGCGCTGTTCGTTATCGATGCCGGCGGTATTATTCAGTGGAGTTACGTCTCTCCGATCGGAATCAACCCCGGTGCCGACGGTATCCTTCGCGAACTCGAGGCCCTTTCCACGACCGTCGATATGGAGGAGAGTCGATGAGTGGCGACCCGACTCGATCTGACGTCTCCCAACTGGTTGTTCCCGTGACTGAGGACGACCACCGGCAGGGCCCCGACGATGCCGCCGTCACGCTCGTCGAGTACGGCGACTACCAGTGTTCGCATTGCGGGCAGGCGTCCCCTCTCATCAAGGACGTGCAGGAACAGTTCGGAGACGATCTGCGGTTCGTCTTTCGGAATTTCCCGCTCACGTCCATACATAAGTACGCCCAACACGCCGCCGAGGCAGCCGAAGCCGCCGGTGCGCAGGGCGAAGAGGAATTTTGGTCGATGCACGATCTGCTTTACGAAAACCAAGACGCTCTCGACGACGAGTCGCTGATTACGTACGCCGAACAACTCGGTCTCGATCCCGAACGGTTTCGGAGCGACTTCGCAAGTCACGCCTTCGAAGATCGAATCCACGAACAGTTCGTCGGCGGGGCTCGTTCGGGAGTCAACGGAACACCGACGTTCTATATCAACGGCGAACGCTACGACGGCTCGTGGTCTCCGTCCCCACTATCGACTGCAATTCAGCGAGTACTTTCATCTAGTCGGTGATGGGACTGCCGATATCTCTACCAACGCGTGTACAGTCGTCCCAAACACAGTACTACTGTAAAATACTATGAGTGAGACTGAGATACAAACGTTAGAGATGCCGGTTAGCGGACGCGATCATATTCGAGGCTCTGACGGGGCCTCCGTGACGCTCGTCCAATATAGTGATTATGAATGCCTATCTTGCGGGGATATTTACCCGATCATCCAGCGGATCCAAAACCGGATCGGTACTCGGCTTCAACTCGTGTTTCGGAACTTTCCATTAACTCAACAGCATCCGCGCGCACAACAGGCAGCGGAAGCCGCCGAGGCCGCGGGCGCACAGGGCCGATTTTGGGAGATGCACGATCTCCTCTACCAACACCAGGACGCGCTTGCTCGAGAGGATCTTATTGGGTATGCTGAACAACTCGCCCTCGATACCGATCGATTCACGGACGAATTAGACACCGGGACGTACGAGAGGCGGATTCAGAACGACGTTCAAAGTGGCGTGAGAAGCGGTGTGAACGGTGTTCCAACCTTTTTCATTAACGGTGAGCGCTACGATGGGCCGCTCACTTTCGACTCGTTACTCGCCACTATCGCCAGCGCAGGCGATCTCATCGATATCCAACAATCGATGCAACGGGAGAACCGCGAGCTTCGAGAGACGATCGATAGATCTCGCCAGGGCGCGCCTGCAGCGGGCGAGGCAGTTCGTGACCGTTTTTCTGCGGACGAAATTTTCCAGCGAGTAACGGCGACTGCGTACGAAGATATCGATCGGAGCAAACAACTCCTGTTTTTCAGTGGGCTCGCCGCTGGCATCAGCGTCGGGGGGACGTTCCTTGCACGAGCAGCCATGACGACAGCCTATCCGGACGACCCAACCGGGATCGGGAATATTCTTTATCCGATCGGATTCATAATTATCGTCCTCGGAAACTACCAGCTATTCACCGAAAATACATTAACGCCAGTAACACTCGTCTTGACGCGATTTGCAAGCCTCCCGCAACTCCTTCGCCTCTGGGGAATCGTTCTTGCTGCGAATGTCATCGGCGCGGGAATCGTCGCCTATCTCCTCGCTACCACGAATGTCTTTACTCCGGAAACCGCCGAGACGGCACAGCAATTCGGCGAGCATGCGCTGAGCGTCTCATGGTCGGGACTCTTCTATAAAGGCGCATTCGCTGGTGGACTTGTCGCAACGATGGTCTGGCTCGTTCACGCTGCGCGAGATTCGCTCTCGCGATTCTTCATCGTGTACTTGATCATGTTTACGGTCCCTGCCACGGAACTGTTTCACTGTGTCGTCGGTGCCTGCGAAGTACTGTTCCTGGTGTTTGCCGGCGAAGCGGGGCTTCTCACCGTTTTCACTCAATTTTTTGTCCCAGTTGCCCTCGGTAATACGGTCGGTGGTGTCGTGTTTGTCGCTCTTGTGAACTACAGTATGACCGAAATCCGGCACTTCCCCGACCGAGGTCAGCAACGCCGTGAACTCTCCTGGCCAGAATGGGTGTTTGGAACTCGTTTGATAGAACGACTCACCTCGATACGGCGTCGCGATGATGCCAATACAAGCGAGACCCCCTCTGAATGAACTCTGATGAGTTTTCTCGATTTGATCTTTCCAACTGCGACGAGCACACGTCGAAGACGACTGACCTACGCCATCGGGAGACGCATTTCTGATCCGCTCGACGCTGTTGCTGAACTCGCCTACGGAGTGTGATGATCTCACGCCGAGATATTTCGAATCTCGACGCTGTTCTCTCAGTATCGTCGGTAGAACCTGTTCACCATTCTACCCGACTCAGGATGCGGGCTCAAAGCAGCACTCGCGCCACGAGTTCCGAATCCAGCCACAAGTACGGGAACGCTGTCAAGCCCCTCTTCAGCGGAGACCGAGGTGTAGTTCTTATTTCCGGGTTTGGGAATCGTTTCACCCGCACTCAGCCGCTGACTACCAACATATAGCTACGAAGACCGCATCTGACGGGGAACTCACCTCCTTCGACTAGCGATTTCGGGGTGTACAATCCCGACATAGCTTCACGGTCTCTTCGGTCGCTGGTCCGTTTCGTAATCGCTTACCACGCCGTACTAACGGGATACAGCTCTCTCCCTTCTCTCTAACCGGTTTTGAACGAGAGCCTGAATTGAGTGCTGGAAATGACGAAAAAGACCCTTATATTGTAACGTGGGATCTGTGTATGAAGTACATCTCGCATTCACCTGCAATTGTTGGGGTAAGATTGCCGATTTCCCTGGAACAATAACAACCACCATTTACACCGGTGAAGATGAGTGGCCTGACGAAGTCGCCAGCCGACGCTAGATGCAGTCTATACGGTTGGACGACGGTAAGTCACAAAATAGTGAGCGAAATATGATGCAGATCAATCACACGCAGCCGGAAACCGAGTCCAGCGAACTCCGAGCTGAAGAACTCGATTCGGATGCCCAAGCACTGTTAAATACGCTGGAGGATGAAGGTGCGCCCGACCTTACGCAATTGTCGCCCGAACAAGCTCGAACGCTCCTTGGCGACCTGTTCTCTCCAGATATCGAACCTGAACCGGTCGCTTCGGTAGATGACCGAAAAATCCCGGCGTACGCGCGTGACATCCGGGTTAGAATCTACGATCCGGACCCGGATCAAACACTCCCTGCAGTCGTCTACTTCCACGGCGGCGGATGGGTCGTCGGTAATATCGATACCCACGACAAAGTCGCCCGTTCATTGGCAAATCACGGTCAGTGCGTCGTCGTCTCCGTTGACTACCGAAAAGGGCCGGAACACCCCTTCCCAGGGGCCGTGGAAGATTCCTACTTAGCGACCAAATGGACTGCCGACAACGCCGCAGCACTCGGTGCGGGTGCAGGGTTGGCTGTCGTCGGTGAGAGTGCGGGTGCCACCCTTGCAACCGTGGTCGCACAGATGGCCGTCGAGAAGGATCTCGGTGCCCCGGAGATCGACCACCAGGTACTGTTCTATCCCGTCACCGACCATTCCTTTGACACCGAATCGTACGAGATAAACGCCGAGAATTACTTCTTGACGACCCGAGGAATGGTCTGGTTCTGGAACCATTATCTCCGCAACGATATCGACGGTGCAAACCTTCGAGCCTCCCCATTACGCGCTCCTGAGCGAGTTCTCACTGCACTCCCTCCGGTAACTATGTACTCCAGCGGCTACGATCCGCTCCGAACAGAACAGTTCGCGTACGGGAGAGCGCTCGCCGATGCAGGCGTCTCTGTCGACCATACCCACTACGAAGATATGATCCACGACTTCGCCAATATGAGCCAGCTTGCGGATCCGTTTCCCGCAATCGAAGCAGGTGTTGATGTGCAAGAACGGGCCGGCAAAGCGCTTCGTGAGGCCTTCGAGTAACCGTACTCATCAGGTGCCTAGGTAGATTAATATCCGTATTTTTGGCTGGAGGCCGACAGCGCTCCGCCAGTGCCTGGGTTTTGCTTCCCGGCCCGCAAACGATGTACTTGCCCCGCTCACTAGAAAGACAATACAACGACACCTTGGTCACTGGAACAGAGGGACTAATGACAACAGGGGATCAATTGTGCGGTCACACTCTCACCTTCAGTATCGACGAAAGGAATTACAATAGTACATATGTAATTATTGGGTACACAGACGGTAGTAGTATTCGAATAATACCACCATCGTCTAGAAAGAAGCGAAAACGGATAAAATACGGTGTTACTTCCAATTACCGTTCGGTGATAGTCGATAGATCATCTTTTATTGTTTCAGCACTGTCTAGTTTAGTATCGCCGCCAGAATATATCTGTTTAGTGATTCTTATAGGCATTGTGTGTTAGAGTAGTGTCCGATCCATTCAAGATATTCTCCGCTGCTTTCTTGACTGGCCGCTCACGAGTTGTGGAAGCGACCACCTCGAATATTCGAGGCAGACAATCACTTTTCGATCAGGTTTCGGTCGAGATAGTCGAACTGACCGTTCAAGCCTAATCGAGAGAGATATATAGAGAAGTGAGATCTCCATGGAAGTCGACGAAAAATAGTATTTCGGGAGAACTCGTGTTTTTCGGTTCATTGATGCAGAATCCCGGCGGCTGGACCAGTGTCTCGTCGTCCGAAGGCTGCGATGTTGGGAATCCTCTCTGACTTCCCATTATTGTGCCTACTGTACAATATATATTGCTGTTTGTATCAACAGATATCTTATCTATGGTGGTTTGCGTCGGCGTGGTGTGTGCAGTAAAGTTGCACAGTGATCAATCCGGTTAAGTGAACTCGAGAAATGCCTCGAGTTCTGATTGGATGCATCCGGCAACACGTTCATAGTACTCCCAGAGCACTTCGTTGAAGGTCTCTCGAGTTGCCTCGTCGAGACTCGCTGCTCCTCGATACTCCTGATCGGGTATCTCCGGATGATATGTACACACGACCAGCGGTGTGTCGGTATCGAGTTTACCGCCGAACTCGAATTCCGCTCGAGGAGAGCAGTACTGACCGCGGACTGTCCGGTTCAGCACCGTCTCGCGAGCGCTTCATCCGGCTGTGCCGAATTCGATCAATCGCGCTGCTAGTAGTTCCCGTGACGGTGTAGCAACTGCTCACGGCTAGCTGCTTTCCGTCGGGCGCAAAGAGATCGATCGCATTGAGCCGGTCCGAAACTACTTTCCGAGCCGTCTCGATCGCCCTCGCCTTCAGATCCGATTTTGTCTGAAACAGCTGTTACACAGAAACGGGACTGAGCAAGGATTCGTCCGTTCGTCCTGATCGGACTAATTGCTTAGTCGTCCCGAACTCTGCACCGTCGGGAGGTTCCAGTTGTAAGCAACCGCCGCTAACCGAGTCATAACGGTCACTACCGCACACACCACAGCAGCCGTACTCCCGGCCGCTCCTACCGTTCCCACGAGCCAGTATGCACTGCCACCGAGGACTGCACAACTCGCATAGAAATCCTCGAAGAGGATGAACGGGGATCGGTCGAGAAGAATATCTGCAAACGCGCCACCGCCGACGGCGTTGATCGTCGCAATAGCAACGATGCCAACCGCTGAAACACCCGCCTCAGTTGCGACGATAGCGCCGGTCGTCGTAAAGGCAGCGAGCCCGATAGCATCCGAGACAAGGGTGACTGGATGCGTTTCCGGCGATGTTAGAACGATACTCAGCACGATTGCCAAGCCGACTCCGAGTAACCCCAAACTGATTTCGATCGGTGACTGGAGTGCTAATGGAACTCGTGTCACGAGGAGATCGCGCGTCGCTCCACCAGCAAACGCCATTGCTAGTCCGGCGATGGTAACCCCGAACAGGTCGAACTCCTCACGGATCGCCTTTGATGATCCAACGAGTGCGAACGCAACCAAGCCGATCGTATTCATCACGGCAAATGGATCGCCGAATAGTAGGGTGATGACGTCCCGACTCACTGCGCTCGCCTATGAGAGCGAGTCTCTTGAGTGCTCCGTATCGAACACTCTCTTCTACTCGAGCCACTGCGACGGAGTACGTGCGGTAGCTGTACGATCTGTACGTACCGTTTGAGTTTTAACCCCACTCCCCGTCGCGAGTTCAGCAGAGCCAGAGGTCTGAAGTTTTAATCGAGGTGGGTAGACGAACGGAACTCGCTTCGTTCCGGTCACCTTTCAACTATCCGAAGCGAAATAGCGCCGGGCGTGAAAAGCCGGAGGTCAGGCGATGGGTGGGGCAACCCATCGCTGGCGACAACGGGAGGCGTCAGTGGGTGCTGATTGGATCGCTGTCGCGCACCGGTGCGCGACGGATAGTGCATCCCACCCCACCGTTATCAACTTCTACCCGATTCCCAGTCACTCGAAATCGTCCTCCGTTCGGGCGGCCGTTTGGATTGGTGACTCGACCACCGCCGATGTCGTCGACCAGTGACCGACGGCGGAGCTATAAATCGCAAAGAGAGTACTCGCGCCGAAAGGCGCGGGTGGATATCGATCGGCAGATCCGCTTGTAACGCGAGTTCAGTTCCAGAGTGATGCCTATATCGACGCTCTGCTCGTGATCACGGTCGTTGCGATCCGTCACGCACGGAGCGGGGGGAGAAGATTTACCACTGACTGGCCATTCAGCTAGGGTATGGACCAGTCGACATCCCGCAAGCGACCGTGGCTTGCAGCAGGACTCGGACTGCTTGTTACCGGACTCGGGCAACTGTACCTCCGCCGCTGGAAACGCGCACTCGGATGGGCGGTCTTTGCGGTGCTCGTCGGCGCATTCCTCGTCCCGGAGTCGACACTCGCAAACCCCGCATCAGCCGACCTCGTGGATGGTGCTCCGCTTCTCGTCGTCGGCGTCCTGAGCGTCGTCGACGCGTATCTCATCGCTCGACGACACAACGTCCGACTCGCCGTCGCACAGGAATCCCGTTGTCCGTCCTGCTATCGTGAACTCGACGCTGACGTCGCGTTCTGCCCTTGGTGTGGAAGCGAGGTGCAGTCGACAGCAGCGGCCGACGGCTCGGCGCGGACCGACCTCGATACTTCGCCGGACGATCGCTTCTGAACTCGGGGTAGTTTTGCCCACTGTCGTCTTGTGACTTCATCATCGGACAGTCTCTGAAAGCCAAGGCGCGAACCCGTTCTGTGGTGAACTCGTCCTCGGACTGAGCGGTAAAAAGTGCCCGTAACGACCCGAGTTCGGTTACTTTTCGGTGCGGTCCTGGATCGCTTGCCCGCCGTCGCTGGCTGCGGGACCGCCTGACCGACTCGGGGCGTCGAAGGAGACGTCCGGACCGAGGTACTTCGTCCAGACGACGAGGAGGCTCGGGAGTACGAGCACGCTCGCGAGGAACGCGTAGATGATCGTCAGTCCGGTGATGATGCCGAACTGCTGAAGCGGTGGCAAGATGGCGAATGCGAGGACGCCGAAGCCGCCGACGGTCGTCGCCGCGCTGCCCAGCAGTGCGCCACCTGTTCCGGTGACCGTCCGGGACATCGCTTCCCAGACGGATCCGGTTCGTTTCAGTTCGAGGCTATACCGCTCGCTCATGTGGATACTGTAGGCGACGCCGAGCCCGACGGTGAGGCTCGTGATCATCCCCGTCATGACGTTGAACGGGATTCCGAGTAGGTACATCGTCCCGAGAATCCACGAGACGCTGAAGACGACCGGCAGCAGCGTTACCGCGCCGAGCGTTGCGCTTCCTTCCGTGATCCGGTAGGCGATCATCAGGAACGCGAAGACGGCGACGAGCGTGATCAGCAGGCTCTCGATAACCGTGTCCATCAACTGCCCCTGAACGATGTCGAACAGGATCGTCTGGCCGGTTGCCGTAGCCTCGACCCCGTTCCCGTCGATGCCGTCTGCGATGGATCGCATCTCGGTCGTAACGTCGCTCATGGCCGCGGTCCCACTCGTCGAGACGACCATCCGAACGGCCTCGTAGTCGCCGTCATCGGTCTGATGGATGACGCCGGCCGCTTCGTCGGGAGCGACCTCGAACAGTTCATCGTACACTTGTTCGATGTTCCGGTCGGGGATCCCGTCGTCGTCACTATCGGCTGCGGCAACCGTTGCGTTGAACGATTCGTTCTCGGCGGCGACCTGCTGCATCGTCCCGAGGGGACTCTGAATGTTAGCCTCACCGCTCGAGAGGGTGACGGCAACATCGCTGTCAGCAGTCTCGTTCTCGGCGTCCGAGAGCTGCTGTAATGTCTCCGGATCGGTTACGTTCCCCTCGACGAGAATCTGCGCTTGCGAGTCCTCCCGAACGAAGTTCTCGTTGACGAACTCGAGATTCTCCTTCATCGAGTACTCGCCGGGCTCGAGTGGTCCGGGAAGGTTGTTCGTCCACTCCGGTGGGTCCTCTGCGATGAAGTCCTCCTGATTGAAGCTGGTATCGACCTGCGTCGCACCGTATGCACCGCCTGCACTCACGAGGACTGCGACCAGGATGATGACGATCGGTATCCGTCGTGCTGCCGTCGAACCGGTGGACAGGACCTGGCTAAACCGGCCGCCACCCGTCCCGAACGCGCGCTTATTCCGATCGAACCCACGGTTTTCGAGGAACCCGTCGAGTTCAACTTTGAGTGCCGGAATCAAGACGCCGAAGACGAGCAAGGCGGCCGTGATACCGACTGCACTCACGATCCCGAAGTCCTGAATCGGCGGGACCGGACTCGTGAGATTCGAGAGGAAGCCGATCGCTGTTGTCGCGGTCACCAACACGAGTGCAATGCCGACGCCGGCCAGTGCCACTCGCATCGAGCCGCGGGCGTCATCGTCGCCGTACGCACCACCGTTCTGACGCTGTTCGCGGTGGCGCATGAAGATGTGGATCGCGTAGTCTATCGAGAGCCCGATGAGCAGGACCGGCACGGCGATGAACATCTGGTTGAAGTCGATATCGGCCCAGCCCATGAAGCCGAACGTCCAGACGAGGACGACGGCGATGCCGAATAGCCCGAGGAGGATATCCAAGAGATCGCGGTAGGCGACGATCAGCGCGACGACGACGAACAGCAGGGCGAGCGGCCCGACGATCGCGAGGCTATCGCCCATCGAATTGTTGATCTCTTCGCCCATGATTCCGCCGCCGAAGACGATGACATCCGATGTGTCACCGTCGACGCCGTCGTTCGCCAGGGATTGCATCGCGAGTTGCGCGTCGACGAGTTCATCCGATGCCATCCCGCCTTGACCGCCACTCCCACCGTCGGTCTGGTGCGTAACCAACAGCATCGTCGCGTTCGAACTCGTCGAACCCGCGTCGTAGCTCGTCGGCATGAACGCCTGTCCGCTCATCTGTCCGGACGAGTTCTCGCCCAGTACGGTTTCGAGCGTCCGCTCGTACGCCGTGGCGTTCATCGCATCGATCGCGTCGATCTGTTCTTGCAGCGTGGGCGAGGTGGCGTTTTCCAGGGCTGCTTGTTGTGCCTCTAGTTGGCTGCCGAGTTCAGCCAGCCGATCGCTCTGTGCTGCAAGGTCCGTGCTGCGCTGTTCGAGATCCTCGTACTCGTCGGCGAGGACGCCCTGGGTGCCGCGCTGGTACGCCGTTTCGATCTGGGACTCGTTGTCGGCGGTCCGAAGGAGCTGTGCCGACTCGTTGAACGTTGCATACTGCGTCTCGTCGAGTTCAACCGACGAGTTTGCACGGACGGTTTCGAACTGTGCACGCGGCGATGTCGACTGGTCTGCACGAAGCGTATCGAGCGCCGCCCGGAGATCCTGTTGTGTCGCGTTTAGCTCGCTCTGTCGTTGTTCCAGCGCAGCGCGTTCCTCCTGAACGGTTGCGTTTAACTGCTCGAACTCCGCGGCCGTCGCCTCGAGCTCGCGCTGTTGGTCGCCGGTGATGGACGAGATTGCGACGAGATTCGCCGCGCCGACCGTCGGTTGCTCGTCGGCGAGTGTCCGATTGATCGTCTCGTTCTCCCGGAACGACTGTTGCAGTCGGAGCGTCTCGAGCAGCGACTCCTGAGTGAGCGTGTTTTCCCCTTTGACGATCACTTGCGCTGTCGTCGTATTGTTCGCTCCGGTCGAGAAGTTCTCCTCGATGTAGTTCAGTTTCTCCGATTCTGCAGTGTCACTCTGGAACTGATCGAGCGAGGAGGACTGATCGATCATTCCAGCACCAGCACCCGCGATGACCGTGAGTACGAGCATGAGGGCGATCACGGACCGACTGTGGCTCGTGACCATCGCTGCGAAGCGCTCGAGCCAACTCATCTGCCGAATCGGCCTCCGTGCGCTCTTTCACTCCGCCCCCATTGTCGGTTCTGCACCAGCATCATTCTCCATCACGCTGGCGAGATGCGACCGCGTACCGACGGTGCCTGAGAGCGGTTCGTGACGGGTTCGACGCTACTCTTTGCGCCGAATACGCAGCGTCCACGACGCTCCCCGTCGGGTTGCTCGTCTCGATCGCTACTCGCTGTTTCTCGCTCATCTATTGACTGAATATTCAATTAGCACTTATCAATCTTCCCACTTCAGATGAGCACAATACCGGTTACCGCGTCGGGCCGTTGCTGTATCGTCCTTATATATGATTGACCATTCAATCAATATTTATATGTAGAGATACGATACACTATCTAAAATGGGTGCTATTACAGGAGTGGTTCGGAACCTGTGCAACTCGGAGGCTCCGGGCGAACGACTCTATTGGGACGGGTCTCTATCGACTATTCGTTCAGGAGATGATCGTATGGTGCTCCGACAGGATGAGACCGGTGACGGGTCGGATCACCGCGTTACCTGCCACCGATGACGCAACTACCTTCGTTCCTTGACGAACCTGACGATACTCGCGGGGCCATCATGAAGGCCACGTACGATGCCCTCTGTAAGCACGGCTACAGCGATCTCACAATCCAACGGATCGGAAACGAGTTCCCGAAGAGTAAATCACTGTTGTACCACCACTACGACAGCAAAGACGAACTGCTCCTCGACTTCCTCGAGTTCATGCTGGATGAACTCGAGGGACAGATGCCGGCATACCGAGACGGGAGTGCTGACGAACACATTGCAGATATTGTCGACCGAACGTTTGCGTTCGGGAATACCGAAAATAACCCTCATTTCACGCAGGCACTCCTCGAACTCCGCACACAGGCCGCTCACGACGAAGACTATCGCGAGTATTTCACTCGAAGTGATCAATTCGTCCGAAAACACATCGCGCACACGATTCGCTCGGGTATCGAACAGGGTGTCTTCCAGGAGGTTGATCCGCAGGAAACAGCAGCACTCTTTCAGATCGTGTTCGTCGGCACAATGACACAGCGCGTAACCAGCGATGACGACGACGTGTTGAGAGAGGGCCGCGCCATGTTCGATCAGTGTCTTCGGGCGCGTCTTCTCCGTCCGGAGTGACGAGCGGATCGGATCGCCAGTGACCGCCAGCACCTGTGTTCGTCGAACGCGTCTCAGGTGCGGGTGTAGCGACTAACTCGGCTCTTCAGCGTCAACATAGACGAGTTCGTCAGCGCTCTCGAGCAGCCGCACTCCCCAGGTGACGGTGATCGGGACCAACGCGGTCGTGAAGATTGCGATAAAGACCAGGATCGAGAACAACTGCGAATCGATGACGCCGGCCGAAAGTGCGACTGACGCGATGATGATCTCGACGGTTCCGCGGCCGTTCATCCCGAATCCGACGACGAGCCCTTCTCGCGAGGTGAGCATTGTTGGCAGTGCAAAGAGCCACGACCCGATTATTTTGCCGATGAATGCGATGGCAACGAGGACGACGAGAATCCCGAACGACTCGAAGAAGACGTCGAAGGTGATATCGAACCCGACGATCACGAAAAACACCGGGGCGAAAAAACCCATCGCGAGATCGTAGATGACCGTATGTATGTGCTCGTACAGAGACGGCTCGACATCCGATTGCCGGAGGAACATGCCGGCGACAAACCCGCCGATAATCATGTGGAGATCCGCGAGAGTCGCTAATTGAGCGAACAGGAGAGAGACGAGTAGTGCGAACATGAAGGCGGTCGTTTTATCGACGAACCCGTACCGTTCGCGGCGGTTCTCGATGTACGCCCAGGCGAGCGGGAGGAACCGATAGCCCAGGACGATCGTAATCACGAAAAAGCCCAGCGCTTTCGCCACTATCACACCGATTTCCAGCAGGTTGAGTGCGCCTGCCGTGACGTAGCTATCGACGGCGGCAAAGGCGATTAGGACGCCGACATCGGAGGCGAGTGCGCCCCCGAGTAGTACGTTCGCGATACGGGTATCGAGTAGCTCGAGATCGGCGAGAATTCGGGATTTCGTTGCGAGCGAGGTTGCAGCCATCGCAAGGCCCAGGAAGAGTGCTGCTCCGGTCGATACTCCAAGCCAGACGCCCGCGCCGTATCCGAATCCGAACGGGATCACGAACGCACCGAACGCGATCAACAGTGATTGTGGCCCCAGCCTGAACAACTCCCGAAGATCGACCTCCATCCCGACGTACACCATCAGGAGAAACACGCCGAGTTCAGCGAGGACATCCAGGAGGTTCGATGGGTGTAACAGCCCGAGAAGCGGCGGGCCGAAGACGATTCCGGCGAACAACTCGCCCATCATCGTCGGGTAGCCGATTCGTTCGGCTACCCCACCAAAGATCCAGGCGACTGTAAGCACGAGCAAGAGCCCGAGAACATCGATGCTAACGGTTTCGACCATTATCCGCCTCTCCGTTCGATCGACTGTGAAGTCCGTGATCGATACCGTCCGGGAGCGTCAGTCATATCCAACCCATTGCTTTCGAACACTTCAGGTCTTTCTCCCGACATCACAGCAACTCTTGTTTCCGTCGAAGTTTCGACGGTGAACTCGAGTACGTTGCTTCGGCTAGCTGGGTCGGTACGGATACGCTCTGCTGCTACTTTAGCCGCTGGGCGCATTCAGGCCGTTCCTTTAGGCATCCACCTTGGATAGAATACCTATGGCATCCGTACCGGACATCGAGATGGTGGACACGGAAGACGAATACATTCACGTCCGCTTTCGCGACCCTGATCGATACGACGAGATCCGAACACCCGACTGGGCGGATAATCCAGCAGAATCCGTTTCCGAGGGAAGTGAGGTCCGAACCGGGAAAATCGACGGAGAGGACGAGTGGGAAGTCACGAGCGTCCTAATCAAGAAGTCCGTTGGCGAGGAGAAAGCCAAAGAGCAGGCGCGTGAAATCGTCGAAAAGATAGAGTCGTGAACGCTACTGTTTGCCGTATTTACGGAGGCGTCGAACTGCAGTTATGCCGGGAATCAGTACAACAGACCGTCTGAGACGGTGCAGGTCGGACGGACGACTTGGAGAGTGACTCCAAAATATCCGTCCAAAGTTGACGATGTGAGAATTTCGCTGCGTCAGTGGTCGCCCTCGTGAGGATTGAGTTCCGTCCCGTAGTTTTCGACATGGTCGGTGTAGTCGATGAAGCGCGGTGCGTCCGGGTCGAACGGCCGTTCCAGCGCCTCAAACGCCTTCTTTTTGTCCCACGACTGGAGTCCGCCGACTGCTGAGCGGTCTTCGAGGTCGTGGTAGTCGAGGTCGGGCTCTGCGTGCTTCCACGCGTCGAGACCGTGCTCGGTGCGGACGATGACGCTCGAATACTCGTCCGCACTCCCGACCGAGCCGATCGTCACATCGGCGGCGTACCCGGTGAAGTCCGCACATTCGTCGCACCCCTTCAGCGCAGCCCCGTGGAAGTTCTCGATGTCCTCCGCGAGGAGACGCTCGCCGTCCTCGTCGTAGACGTACATGTTTCCGTCGAGCACGTCGAGTTTGCCGATTTCGTCGGGACTGATGTCGCGTTTTGCTTCTAATTGCTCGCCGATGAGTTTCTGGTAGTTGAAGTTCTTCGTACACATCAGGGCGATCGTGTACTCGACGTCGCGCACGCCCGCGTTCTGGGACTGATACTCCCACTCGAAGTCCTGGAGAGCACGCACGCCCTCGATTTCACACGGCGTCCCCACGAGCGCGAGCGAGAGATCCTCGTGATCCTTGTCCGGGAGTTTGTGCTCCCACTGGGCGAGGTCCAAGTTTCCGAGCGCCATCGTCTGGTTGTAGAAACTTCCCGCGTTGTCGGTGACTTCCTCGGGGGTGGTGGCGAGGAAACTCTCCGCCTTCCAGGCCTCCTCGTCGCTCTCGGTGGCGATGAGCGCGCCGTCGATCTCGCCGGCTTCGAGCAGGTGAATCAGCAGCGAGGAAACCACGCCGCCGTCCTGTGCGCCCTCGCGCCAGTTCGCTTCGACACGCGCGGAAAACTCCGTGATCGGGTCGCCAGCGCCCGAGACGTTGTCCTCCCCGCCGGTGATCTTCCACTGGCGCTCGTAGCGCAGCCCGCCGCGCGGACAGAAGTCCCAGCAGAGCGAACAGCCGGTGCACATCTTGACGAGTTCCGGCAGGCCGTCGTCGCCGATACCGATGGAATCGGAGGGACACGCGGCGACGCAGGTGCCACACTGGATGCACCGGCCCTCGTCGATGACTGCCGTATCGAGTTCCATGAACCACGTCTTGTCGTCGGGCGTCTCGATGTCGTTCATCTCCGAACGGATCGAATACGCCGGTGTATCGACGGCTACCCCGTCGGGCACGTTGACGCGCTCGTCCGGCGAATCCCCGTGTTCCACGTCTTGACTCACGCCGTCGGCGGGTCGAGTGAACTCGATATCGCCGAGGCTGCCGTTCTCGTCGACGTTCGCCGCCGATGCACCACCGTCAGCGATGGCCCATTGGCCACTCGCCATGCCGTCCGACCCGTGCGCACCGCAGGTACACTGCCCGTCGGTGCAGCGTCCGTCACCGTCTGTGGCATCGGCCTCGTTCGTGGTGCGCCCGGTCCGTCGGCTCGTGTGGTGGTTACCGCTCCCGTTGACCGGCGGAACGTTCGTGCCATCGTCGCTCACGTCGGGGACTCCCGGCAGCGACCGGTCGCTCTCGTGCTCTCGCTCAGTCATTGGCAGCGACACCTCCGGAAACGTTCGCATCAGCCCGTCGCATGACCGTCTGAAGCCGGTCGTTGTCGACACGTCGACACCACTCGTAGAAGCGCTCGCCGTCGCGGCGTTCGTCGGCGTAGGTCGCGAACAATCGCTCGAGAGCCGGAATGACGGCGTCGGCTGGGACGGCAGTCTCGACCCAGTCGATGAACTCGTTGTCGACGCCCAGCGACCCGCCGAGCCCGACGTCCATGCCCTCGACGATGGTGTCACCTTCCTCGTTGGCGCTGTTCTCGTCGTCGCCAACCTGAACGGTCTCACCGCGGAACCCGATATCGGCAATCTGGGGCTGGGCGCACGAGGCCGAACAGCCCGACATGTGCATCCGCACCACGTCGAGGTCGTCGGGGGTGTCGATGCGGTTGTCGAGTTCACGTGCCCACGTCTTGACGCGCTTTTTCGTCTCGATGATCCCGTAGTTGCAGAACTCGCTGCCGGTGCAGCCCACCGCGCCGCGTGAGAACGGTCCGGGGTCGGGCTGGTAATCCGCGGCGAACGGCTCGGCGAGCAGGTCGTCGACGTTCTCTTCGGGCACGTGGGTGATGAGGAAGTTCTGATCGGTCGCGAGGCGAATCGTGGTGTCGTCCGTGCCGTACTTGTTGGCTGCGCGGGCAGCCTCGACCAACTCGTCGCCCCCCATCCGGCCCGCGACGACGTTGAATCCCACATAGCGGAGGTCGTCATCGCGCTGCTCGTGGACACCGACGTGGTCGCCGGTGTACCCGTCGGTGAGATCCTCGCCACGCGACCGGAGGGGCACGGTAGCGCGGTCCCGAATCGCGCGCTCGAAGTTTTCGGGACCCATCTCCTCCACGAGGTAGCGCATCCGGCAGACGCCGCGGTTGTGCCGGTCGCCGACCTCCTTGAACACCTGGGCGACGGCGCGACAGAACTCGACTGCGTCTTCCGGACGGACGAACACGTCGAGGGGAGAGGCCATCCGAGGCCCGTCCGAGAGCCCGCCGCCGACGCGAGCGTGGAAGCCGTAGTAGGGCTCGCCGTCGAGTTCTTTTCTGGCGGGGGTGAGACCCACGTCGTTGATCTGGGACTGGGCGCAATCCTCCCGACACCCCGTGATCGTTATCTTGAATTTCCGCGGGAGGTTCGCGTACTCCCGGTTTTCGGTGAAGAACTCGGACACCGCATCGATAACCGGTTGCGCGTCGAAGACCTCGTGGTGGTCGAGACCCGCCGCTGGACATCCCAGGACGTTGCGCGCGGAATCGCCGCACCCCTGAATCGTCGTCAGTCCGACGTCATCGTACTTCTCCCAGATTGCGGGCATATCCTCGAGTTCTATCCAGTGCATCTGGAAGTCTTGTCGCGTGGTGATGTCCACGAACGCGTCGCCCCAGCGGTCATTCTGCTGTGCGCCGCCGTACTCCTCGGGTGCGGTGGCGTATTCGTCAACAACGTTGCCCACGACCGCAGCTTGCTCGGGCCGCAACGCTCCTCCGGGGACCTTCGTGCGGACCATGAAATAGCCGCGTTGCTTGCCGTGGCTGTACATCCCGGCCCACTTGAGGCGCTCCCACTCGCCGTCGCCGGCGCGGTCTTCGATCTCGTCGAACGAGAGGCCCTCGTTCGCGTACTCCTTGACGTCCTCGATAACGTCGAGCGGGTGTTTTTCTTGTTTCCAGCGTTCGACTGTATTCATTGGTATTCCCCTCTCGCTACTAGCTACCGACGAATCCCTGGGAACGGCTCTCCCAGCGAACTAGCACAGGATAGAAGGGCTTGGGTGTGATTGTCTCTCGGGATACGGCGAGACCTGACGATACTCGTCGATTGCGGTTGAAATTGCTGCTGACTACGAGATGACGACAGCCCTCCACATCGATACTGTATGGTGCTTGCCACTGTCCGGCTGGATATGGCCGTCTTCGCCCCGTGGGCATTATCCACATCGTTCGTCGGCTGTTCCGATACCAACTGTACGTCTAGGGACATCTTCTCAACTGGCTGAGAAATTCCGGTTTCGGAACCCTTGAGAATCACCGTTAGAAATGTACTCCATGGCTCGCTCTCGGCTCTTTGCCTCTCTCTGTGGACTCGTCTTTCTCGTTAATCTCGCCAGAATCATCTTCGCCCCGCTTCTGGACGTTTTCATCACCGAATTTCCGATCGGGGAGGCAACTGCTGGGCTCATCGTGACGCTCGCGTGGGTCGGCAGCGCGTCGCTCCGCCTTCCGACGGGGTGGCTTCTCACGAAGGTGCCGAGACACTACGTCGTCATCGCGTCCGGTGCGATTCTTGCGGTCTCCGCCACTATCGCTGCGACGGCGACGACGCTTCCGCATCTCATGGTCGGTGCGTTCTTCATGGGGATGGCTTCCGGCGTGTATTTCGTCTCGGCAAACCCGCTTTTGAGCGAGTTGTATCCGGAGCGCATCGGCCGTGTCATGGGCGTCCACGGGGCCGCCAATCAGCTCGCCGCGGTGATCGCTGCGCCGTTCGTCGCGCTGACGCTGCTCGTCGACTGGCGGCTCTCGCTGTGGGCCATCGCCGTCGGCGCTGCGGTGATCACGGTCTACACGTGGATCGCCGCGAGTCGAACCGAGATGCCGGGCGCGGGACAGGCCGACCGTAATTTCGTCGCCGGCGCGCTTTCGGAGTGGCGGATCATCGTGACGGCACTGGCTATCGTCGGGCTGGCCGTCTTCGTCTGGCAGGGAGTGTTCAACTTCTACGAACTGTACATGCAGTCGAAGGGGCTTTCCGATCAGGCGTCAGGGGCGATGCTCACGATCGTCTTCGCCGCTGGCGTTCCGGCGTTTTACTTCGGCGGCGATCTGGCCGACCGCCTCCCCCACGTCCCGTATCTGCTCGGTATCGTCGGGACGTTTTCCGCGACGCTGCTCGTGTTGACGCGACTCGAGAGTCTCCCCGCGCTCGTCGTGAGTTCCGCGTTCATCGGCTTCGTCGTCCACATGTTGTACCCGGCCGTCGACACGTACCTTCTCGACACGCTTCCGGACTCGACGCGAGGGAGCGCCTACGCCGTGTTCAGTTCGATCTGGATGTTCTCGCAGGCGCTCGGCTCGTCGGCCCTGGGCATCCTCCTCGAACGAGGCTACGCCTACGATACGGTGTTCAGCGGCGCTGCGATCTTTCTCGGCGCGACGATCCTCGCTCTCGTCCTCTTAGAGCGGACGGACCGACTCCCGAATTAACGCGGTTTTCACCTCCAGCACTCGGCTCCTGAACTCGACTCTTGAACTCGAAATCAGCGCCGAACTCTTCCGAGCAGTTCGTAGTCGTGATCGGGGGTATACCGCCGGAACAGCAGGCTGTTCGACAGCACGGAGACGCTCGAAAACGCCATCGCCGCCGCAGCCAGGACCGGTTGCAATAATCCGAGCGAGGCAAGCGGAATGAGCGTCGTGTTGTAACCGAGCGCCCACACGAGGTTCTGTTTGATCTTCTGGATCGTCGCATCGGAGATGCGAATCGCCTTCACGACGTCGAGTGGGTCGTCGCGCATCAGCATCACGTCGGCGGCCTCGATGGCGACGTCGGTCCCGGAGCCGATAGCCGTCCCGACGTGCGCGACGGCCAGGGCGGGAGCGTCGTTGACCCCGTCGCCGACCATCATCGCCTGCCGGCCGTCGGCTTGAATTGCCGCGACCGCGTCGGACTTGTCCTCGGGGAGCACCTCGGCCCGAACGTTCTCCGGCTTGATCCCGACCCGTTCGGCGACCGACCGAGCGGTCCGTTCGTTGTCGCCGGTGATCATCATCACCTCGGTCCCGCGCTCGGAGAGTTCAGTGACTGCCGCCCTCGCGCTGTCTTTGACGGTGTCGGCATCGGCGACGACGCCGACGAGTTCACCGTCGCTGTCGTTGTCGTTCTCGCTGCCGTCGTTGCTTTCGGGTTTGCCATCGTCGGCTCCGGCCGGCACGCGAGCGACGAGCATCGCGGTCTTGCCCTCGTTCTCGAGTCGCTCCATCGTCTCGACGGCCGGCGAAGGGTCGATGCCGTTGTTTCGCAGGAGGGTGCGGTTGCCGACGAGTACCTCGTCGGAGCCGACGGTTGCGCGAACGCCCTGCCCCGGGACGTTCTCGAACGCGTCGGGCTCTGCGAGCTCGAGGCCGCGTTCGTTCGCCCCGTCGACGATAGCTTGGGCGAGCGGGTGTTCGCTGCCGCGTTCGGCCGCCGCCGCGAGCCGGAGCACGTCGTCTTCGGTGAGTCGGTCCTCCCCCATTACCCGATCCGCCGACGGGTCGTTCGGACTGCTCGTCTCGCTTGCATCACTCGCGTCACTCGCGAAACCGCCGTCTGCCGCCGCTTCACCCCCATCAGTCGCGGGCCGGCCGTCCCCGTCTACCGCGACGACATCGGTCAGCTCCATCTCACCCTCGGTGAGCGTTCCCGTCTTGTCGAAGACGACCGTATCGACGTCTTTCGTCCGCTCGAGGATGTCGCCGCCCGTAAACAGGACGCCGTTTTTCGCTCCGATAGTCGTTCCGACCATCGTCGCCGCGGGCGTCGCAAGCCCGAGCGCACAGGGGCAGGCGATGAGCACCGACGATGCGAACACGACGATCGCGAACTCGAAGACCGAGACGCTTCCACCGGCCGGTGCCGGTCCGCCGGCGACCTGCCCCCACAGCGGGAGCCAGTCGACGACCCCCGCCAGCGTCTCGGGGAACAGGAACCAGACGAATCCCCAGAACAGGGCGTTCGCGATGACCGTCGGGACGAAGTACGCCGAGATCCTGTCGGCGAGATTTTGAATGTCCGGCTGGCGGGACTGGGCTTCCTTGACCGTCTGTACGATCTGCTGGAGCGCCGTCTCGCTGCCGACTTTCGTCGCCTCCACGACGAGCACCCCGTTCTCGTTGATCGTCGAGCCGACCACCTCGTCGCCGGCTTCCTTCTCGACGGGGACCGACTCGCCGGTCACCATCGACTCGTCGACCGCCGACTGTCCATCGACCACCACGCCGTCGGTCGGAATCTTCTCACCTGGTCGGACCTTCATCCGGTCGCCGACCGTCACCGCGTCGAGCGGCACCTCGGATTCCTCGCCGTTCTCGTCGACGACCGTCGCCGTCTCGGCTTCCAGTTCCAGCAGCGCCCGGAGCGCGTCGCTGGCCCGGCCCTTCGAGCGAGCCTCGAGATAGTTTCCGAGCGTGATGAACACCAGGATCAACGCTGCGGTGTCGAAGTACAGACTCCCGGCTAACAACCCGAGCAGGACGACGACGCTGTACACGTACGCCGTCGACGACCCCAGCGCGATCAGCACGTCCATGTTCGCCCGCCGATTCTTCACGAGCGCCGTGTACGAGTTCTCGTAGAACTCCCGCCCGAGCACGATCTGCACCGGCGTCGCGAGCAGGAACTCGATCCACCCGAACTCGACGCCGAACACCTCGTTCGGGAGCACCCCGCCGCCGAGCAGGAACTTCTCGGCGATGAAAAAGAGCAGCGGTGCCGAGAGCACGGCTCCGAAGAGGGTCAACCGGAGCTGGCGCCGTATCTCCGCCTGTCGCGCGTCGTCGCGGCGCTTCTGGTCCGACTGCTCCCCGTCGTCGTCGCGGACGGGCGTGTATCCAGCGTCGTCGACTGCATCGTAGAGCGCCCCTCTGGATACGTCCGCCGGGTTGAACTCGACTTGCGCCTCGTCGGTCGCGTAGTTCGCCTCCGCGCTGATCACGCCGGGAACGGCTTCGAGTGCGTCCTCGTTAGTGGCGGCGCAGTTCGCGCACGTCATGTCCGAAATCCCGACCGAAGCGGTCGCACGCTCGGCGTGGTAGCCGGCGTCGTCGATCGCGTCGTATAGCGCGCCGAGCGACACCGCGTCGGGATCGTATTCGACGGTTCCTTCGTCGGTGGCGAAGTTGACGTTCGCCGTCGAAACCCCGTCGAGTTCTTCCAGGGCGTCGGTGATCGCCTGCGAGCAGTTCGAACAGCTCATGCCCTGGATTTCGAGGTGCGTGGTTCGGGTGTCCATTATCAGACTAGACGGGTGCCGTACTTACCCGCTTTTCTGATAGCAATCCAAAGGTGACACCTAGGGATTCTTTGGAATCCTAAGCAGCTAGACGCCCTCCTCGAGCCGGTCGTAGCGCTCTACGAACTGGCTTCGGCAGGACGGACAACAGAAGTGATACACCTGCTCGTCGATTCGAGTCGATTCCCCCTCGCTGTCGACGGTGTTGCCACACTCCGCGCACGTAAGCGCGAACTCGGTTCCGCCGTGGGAGGGGTGCCATTCGGCGTCGTCGATCAACGTCACCGTGTAGTCAACATCGTGGCCGTCGAACAGGCCATCGAGCCACCGTCGGACGTTTTGAACCTGTGCGCGGGCGTAAAACCAGAGTTCACCGTCGGCGGTGACGAACACGTGTTCGACCGCGTCGGCTTCGCCAACCCGATCTTTGCAGTCATCGACGTCGCCGCTGGCAACCGTCGCCTGGACGAATACCGGAACGCCAGCCTGTAACTGAGAGCGGTCGACGTCGACGGTAAAGCGATTGATCACCCCTGCCTCCTGGAGCCGCTGGACGCGATCCGACACCGCAGGCCCGGACAGACCGACTTCGGCGGCGATGTCGCTGAACGGGCGCCTGGCGTCCTCGCCGAGGAGCTGTAGGATCTCGATGTCGGTTTCGTCGAGCGTTCGCATAGCTCGAGTTCGGCCTCGAGATTCAATACGCCGTCGGTTAGACTTTCGAAGGCAAATTCGATACGCCATTTCACTTTGGATTCTAATTCCTTCTGCTCCTTCGGTCGGACTGCAGTCCGCTCGCCCGCCGAGGGATCGCGGGACTCGGTCCCCGAGAAAGGGAGGGAGAGAAAGAGGGACCCTCGAGACGAGGAGACTGCAGACCCGCGCTCACGACGGGCCGACGTATATGGGTCACTCGGTAGCAGTGTGAGTAATGGGCCTGTTCGAGAACCTCGCGCTCGTCTTCGCCGCCGGGTTGATCACGGCGCTGGCGACGGGCATCGGCGCCCTTCCGTTTTTCTTCTTCGGGTCGGTCAGCGACCGCCAAAACATCATCCTCTGGGGACTCGCCTCGGGAATCATGCTCGCAGCTTCCGTGTTCGGCCTCGTCGATGAGGGACTCGCCGAGGGAAGTCTCGTCGAAATCCTCGTCGGCCTAGCCGCCGGCGTCGTACTCGTCGTCGTCGCTCACGAGTTCATCGTCGACGCCGATATCGACCCCCGGGAGTACGAGGAGGCGGATTTCAGACGTCTCGTTCTCATTCTAGGCGTGCTCACCGTCCACAGCTTTCCCGAGGGCGTCGCCATCGGCGTTTCGTTCGCCGACCTCGGCCTCGACGGCGGGTTCGAGATCCTCGGCATAACGATCCCGCTGCTGGCAGTGTTCATGACCGTTGCAATCTCCATCCATAACGTGCCCGAAGGAACGGCGATCTCGATTCCGCTCACGTCGCTGGGTGTCCCGAACTGGAAACTGGTCTGGTGGGCGGTCTTTTCGAGTCTGCCCCAGCCGATCGGAGCCGTGCTAGCCTTCGCTTTCGTTCGCGTCGCCCGCGAGTTCCTCGCCGTCGGCTTCGGCTTTGCCGCCGGGGCGATGATCTACCTCGTGCTCTCGCAGTTCGTCCCCGAGGCGCTGTCGATCGGCACCCGACTCCCGAACGGCGGCAAACCTGAACTCGTCGGCGGAATCGTGCTCGGAGTGGTGCTCATGATTCCACTCGCGCTCATCTGAGCGGCGACTGCGATCGCTCGGGCCGAGCGGCGAGCGTCAGGTCGACCGTCTGTTCGGCTCCGTCCCGCAGGACTGTCACCTGGATCGAGTCCTCGGGACGCGTTTCCAGGGCGAGGTGTCCCGCCAGGTCCTCGAACGTGTCCATCGCTGTTCCTTCGATTTCGAGGATAACGTCGCCGCCGACGGGGATGCGAGTTCCGTTGACGGAGCGGATCGAACTCGGTCGCAACACGCCGTCCGCCGGCCCGCCTCGAGTCGTCTGGACGACTAACTGCCCACGAGAGTCGCGCATACCGTTCGCCTCGGCGATCGACGGCGTCACGTTTTCGAGCGCGACGCCCATGTAGGCGTGGTCGTACGTTCCCGAGTCGATAAGTTTCGGAACGACGCGTTGGGTGAGCGCGGCCGAGATGCCGAACGCGATGTTATCGCCTTGTTTCGAGTTCACGACGCCGAGAACGGTTCCGTCCAGCGACATCAGGGGTCCGCCGCTGTTGCCCGGGTTCACCGCAGCATCCGTCTGAATCGAGTCGGGGATTCGATAGCCGGAGGGAGACGGGATCAATCGATCGGCGCCGCTGATGATCCCCGTCGTCACCGTTCCGTCGAGGTTGTACGGGTTTCCGATGGAGACGGCTTCCTGCCCGACCACCGGGGTTTTCGCTACGAATGACAGGGGGCGTGCCGAATCCGGGATGGACTCGACCCGAATAACGGCGAGGTCGCTGTGTGGGTCCGTGCCTCGTACGCTCCCGTCGCTCCATTCCCCGTTGGAATACCGGAGTTGAGCCGTCTCCGCGTTTCCGACGACGTGGGCGTTCGTGACGACGTGGTCTTCGTCGTACTGGAATCCCGTTCCCCGTCCGGTCTTCGTCTGAACTAGCACGATCGAGGAAATCGTTTCTCGGTAGACCGCCGTGTAATCGTTTCCAGCGGCCTGCGGTTGGGTCTCCGATTTAGTTGACTCCGTCGAGGGATCGGATTGTGACGGGTCGTCGTCGGCGCGAAAGAGCGACGAACTACAGCCCGAAAGCCCGGTTGCGAGCGACACGCTACTGAACGCGAGAAATCTCCGACGTGTGGATGTCTGCATGGACATCTCAATCTCGAACTACGGTCCCGTTCGTTGTATATATTAGGCTCTGTTGAAACTCACTTGATTCGACACGTTGCTGAAACAGCCGTTAGGTGGGTGTGCGACGGTAGTGCCGGTCTTGTGGTGTCTAAACCGTCGCTACAGAACGAGGACGGTCAGATAGCTGCTAGCACCGACGAGAAACGCTGTTTCGACAGGAGCGTGTTTTTCGTCGAGTTAGTGACGGAACGCCCTGCGGAGTCAATCCCCGCCTCCAGTTTCTCTGAGCAAATTTGTAGGTGGCCTGTGAGTGACACGGGTTCCATTTACGACGATCTGCTCGCTTCTCAAACATCCTCAACTAGACAGTGCCTTCCTGTCGTCTCACGGAGGGAGTAGTCGACTCGTTGCCAGCTATATTGTATATAATTAACAATACTACGCCGAGATCTGACATCAATCTGTGTATACTAAACGGTGTCTCCCCATTCCCTGGATACAGTAGATGTTTTCCGAGTAGATAAATATACTAACAGCAAATCATACCACATATGCTAGTTTATACCGTACGGAATGGGTACAATAAATAATTCCTCTCTCTGGAAAATAGTTAGTCTTCCACCCATTCACTACAGAACTATAGAGGTACGGTAATCATCTCGCAGTTGCTGACCGATCTTCCCTGATGTTGTCCCACTATAGTATTGTGAGTTATGTACAATCATGGTCTAAAAACATTCGCTGAACGCTTCGTAATCGCGACTGCGGATAGTGAACGTCTCTCCATGGATCTCCGAGTTCTCCGAAGCGACAAGAAGCGGGGCGTTTGTAATTTCGTGATCACCGGTAACGCTGCAACGCTCCAGCGGATCGGGGCCTCGCTTTCGTTCCAATACCACGAGTTCAGCGCAGGCCCGAGTGAGGAATGCGCTAGACCTGCCAGTGACGGCGGACTACGGGTCTTGAAGGAGTCCGATTCGGTTTACAATAGTACATGGGTAAAAGCATACGCAGCGCTGTTTTGGTGTATGGCCGCCAGTTCGTGGCGTGGCAGTAACTCCCGACCTGGTTCCGTCGGTTCCCCGGCCGCTTCCGAGGTTGAACTCTCCCGCTGGCTACCGGCACGAAATGAGTGGCCGTTCGTAAAGCCGCCTGAGACGTAAACGACCAACTGTTGGAAATCTGTCTGTTGCTCGAGTACACGTCGATTTATTGTTATTTATGCCCCGCTCACTCCGGGTGTTTCTCCGAAGAGTCCCATGGAAAAATAACACATAATAGAGACTATCTCTGTGATGGCTGTACTTATGCGACGCATCAAGGGTCATCTCAGTTACCGTCGTCGGCTCGGCAGTCTGATAGCCATCGATCTATTCTCTCATTGCCCTCATCGCTCGAACGATCCACGGTGCGCTTCGCTCTCGATCATGTCGTTGTGTTCATAAGTAGTGGAAAAATATAATAGATCTCGGGTGAACCTATGGTAATAGCGCATAGTGGTGCGGCAGCTGTAGAACGACCGTCGATTCAGCAGTGCCGGGACGTGACGAGCGGAGTGCTAGACGGAAGAGCAGACGGACGCGTTCACCGCCGGAGTGCCGCGCCCGGGCGCTATCGGGAGACAGTCATGAACGATAGACAACCGTCGGATGACGAGGGCATCGACAGCGAACTACACTCGAGCGACATCTCGCGCAGGAACTACTGCAAACTGATCAGCGCCGCTTCAGCGGCGGGAGCGGTCGGTGCAGTCGGCACAGTTGGCGCGAGCAGTCATGTTCCGGTCGGCAATGGCAGCTACACGACAGCGTTGCCATCGGGAGCGGAGGCACCGCAGGCCGCTATCTGGACGACATCGGCGTTCGGCGGCGATCCGGTTCCGACCAACGACTGGTGGTCGAGTCTCGTCTGGAACTCGTTCTCCGAGAACATGTTCTCTCAGCCGCTGATGCTTCGGGCGGTAGAGGACGGCCTCCTCGTCAAGAATCCGACCGAGTGGATCGATGGGTCGACAACAGTAATGGACAATCAGGGGCGCGACCTGACGATCGGACATGCGGGTACCGATAGCTTCGGCGACGCGCGTCTCGACGATCACGGCGACTGGTCGGTCGATGCGATCTGGGGCGATGGAACCACCACCACACTGCGTGCAACGTTCGCGCAGGGATCACCGTTCGTCTTCTGCGAATACGAGGGCGGCGGCGCCGAGATCGGTTTTGACGATGCGCCGGCGGTCTGGGCCGACGAGGGCAACGTTCTCGGCGTCACGGTCTCCGGTCATCACTACGGGTTGTTCGCCCCCTCGGGAACGAACTGGACGGGCGTCGGTACCGACACGCTCGCCAACGACCTCGGCGGCGCGGGATACTGCTCGATCGCGGCCCTCCCCGAGACCGGTTCCCTCGGTACGTTCGAGGAGTACGCGTACAATTTCGTCACCGACACCCAGGTCGACTGGGAGTACGATCAGGCAAATGCCGCGGTCCACACCACGTACAACTTCGAGACCGCCGATAGGCCCGAGAGCGCGGCGGCGGGAACGATCACAGCCCTGCATCCCCACCAGTGGAAATACAGCGACGACGAGACGTTGGGCACGACCTTCACGTCCCCGCGCGGAGAGATGCGCGTCGTTGCCGGGCCGTCGTTCTCGACGACCTACGACTACGGCGGCATGCTCCCGTTCTTGCCCGACGAAGGAGATTACGATACCGCGGAACTACGGGGATACATCGATGAGATCGATACCGCGATCGACGGGCCAGACACGTACAACGTCGGCAAGGACTACGGCCGACTGGTCGAGAGCAAGGCGCTTGCCGAACAGTTCGGCCCGAGCGACAAGCGCGACGATATCGTCGGCTCACTTCGCGACCACCTCGAGCGGTGGCTTCAGGCCGAGAGCGGATCGGACGAACTGTTCTACTACGACGACAATTGGGGAACCCTGCTCGGGTATCCCGAGAGCCACGGCTCGGCGTCGTCGCTGTCCGATCACCACTTCCACTACGGGTACTACGTCCGCGCCGCCGCCGAGATCGCGCGTACGAACCCCGGGTGGGGCACTGCATCCGAATGGGGCGGCATGGTTGAACACCTGATTCGCGACTACGCAACCCCCGATCGCGAAGACGATATGTTCCCCTTCGCCCGGAACTTCAGCCCCTACTGCGGGCACTCCTGGGCGGAAGGAGGCGGCGCAGAGTTCGCCGACGGGAACAACCAGGAATCCTCCTCCGAAGCGCTCAACGCGTACGCGGCGATCATCGAGTGGGGCGAATACACCGACAACGCGGAACTGCGGGACTTCGGCGTCTACCTGTACACGACCGAACTCCACGCCGTCCACGAGTACTGGTTCGACGCCGACGACACGAATCACCCCGACTCGTGGGACTACGACACCGCCGGGATGGTGTGGGGCAACGGCTACGCCTACGCAACCTGGTGGACCGCGGACGAGGAGGCGATCCACGGTATCAACTGGCTCCCGCTCGCCGGCTACTCACTCCACCTGGGGTGGGACGATGCGGCCCCCGAAGCGAACTACGACGAACTCGTCGCGAACAAGGGAACCGACGAGTTCAGCTACTGGCCGGATCTCATGTGGATGTACCGGGCGTTCTCCGACGGGCAGGATGCCGTCGACAAGTTCGAGGCGCGAAAGGACGAGTACGAGGTCGAGGGTGGCCACACCCGCGCCCAGACGTACCACTGGATCTACAACCTTCGTGCGATGGGCACACCGGACGGCGACATCACCGCTGATACGCCGTTCTACCAGGTGTTTAGCGACGGGACCCAGCGGACCTACGTCGCCTACAATGCTGGCGACTCCGAGCGGACCGTCTCCTTCTCCGATGGGACGCAGTTGTCCGTCCCGGCGAACTCGCTGGCGACGGCTACCGGTGATGATGGTGGTGATGGCGGCGACGGTGGTGATGGTGGCGACGGCGGCGACGGTAATGATGGAGAAACCTATTCCGGAGACGCCGGTGATGGATGGACTGCTACCGTTTCGGACGGCGGTCACTGGGAGTTCGATCCGAACGACGCTGCCGACTGGGCGGACGTGCAGTTCGACGACGGCGGCGGCTGGGTCGGGTATCGCATGGCGGCCGACGGGGGCACCCACGTCCACACTCGTGACGCCGCCGATGATGGCGACTCGATCGATGTCCGGTTCGTCTGGGACGACGGGGCCGGTGGACAGTACGTCTCTGCTGCGTTCACACACCAGTACTGACCGGTTCCGATCAGCTGGATAGAGACCGGCTGTATCGGTGGCGAAGACATTGATTCGCCCCGATTTTGCAAAAGACTGATTACCGGTTGCTCCAGTGGTGGGGGCATGGACAGGGATCCACTCCGGGACGCGCTACAGGACGCGGGGTTGACCTCGTACCAGGCCGACGCGTACATCACGCTACTCGAGCAAGGAATGATGCCAGCGGTGGAGGTCGCCAAGCGCTGTTCCGTCCCGGTGTCCCAGATCTACGATGTCCTTCGCGCTCTCGAGCGGATGGACTACATCGAGACGTTCGACCAGGACAAACTCCACGCCCGCCCGCGGGAGCCGATCACTGTCCTTCGTGAACTCCGGTCTCGAAGCGAACTAATGAACTCGGCGGCAGATGCGATCGAAGATCGGTGGGAGCAACCGGCAGTTAGCGATCACAAGGTAAGCGTCGTCAAACACGAGGAGACGGTCGTCGACCGGGCGCGCGATCTGATCCGAGACGCGGAGAGTTTCATCGAACTGTCGGCGACCGTCGACCAATTCCGGACCCTCACGAACGCCCTGGAGGACGCCCGCGATCGCGGCGTCATCACGAAGGTAGCGGTATACGGGGTCGACCTGGAAGCGCAACTCGCGACCGTCTCGTTCGAAGAAACGGTGACAGAACTCCGCGCGTGCCGAATCCCGGGGCCGTTCCTACTCGTGGCAGACCGCACACAGACGTGCTTTACGCCGAACGATTGGGCCAACAGGCCGTTCGGCGTCCTGATCGACGACTACATTCTCTCGTTTATCTTCCACTGGTACTTCCAGACGGGCGTCTGGGCGCTCTGGGAGACGGTGTACGAGGATACCGACCCGCCCTACACCTACATGACTCTCGAAGAGTTCGTCCAGGACGTCGCACCGCTCTGGCGGGACGGAGCGAACGTCGCAGTGACGGTCGACGGGACGTGGGCCGACACGAACGACGCCTGCGAGATCACCGGGATCGTCACCGACATCGAATACCCGGGCGTTTACCGGTCCGAGGGCCGTCCGTCGTTCGAGGAGTTAGCCGGCTTCCTGCAACTGACGCTGGCCGTCGACGGCGACCTGTACAGCGTCGGCGGATGGGGGACCGTTTACGAGGATATCGAGGCGGTCCAAATCACGCTCGAGACCATCGAGTTCGACGAACCGAACAGTGTGGGAAGCGCCGGCAGCGACGACGCATGGGCGGTCGGGATCGAATCGGAAGACGATTGATCGACGACGCTTCTCGAACTCGATTGTGACCGCCCCAGTGAACTCGTTGGACCGGCGTTTGACTCGGATCCGCACGCGAGCGCCGACCCGGTCGCGAGTTCACTGCAGCGTGATCGCGTTGAAGTTCCAGGAGCCGGTTTCGGCGACGATCCGGACCGTGCTCTGGGTATCGATTGCGACGCCGGTGGCGACGGTAACGTCGGTCCAGTCGTGCCAGCCGCCGGTGGACGGCACGTCAACCGTCCCGGAGACGTTCCGGCCGTCGATTTCGAGGTGGAACGCGGAGTCCGACTCAGGCGAGGAGACGTTTGCGACAACGTCGACGGTGCCCTCGGTGTCGACTACCGACTCGTAGGCCCACCAATTGTTGTCGTCGATCCAGCCGATCGACTCGCCGCCCTCGCCGTTGTCTTCGATCCCGTAATCGCCTGCCGAGTCGTCGTACGCGACTGCGTCGATCGTCGTCGCGAGGTCGTCTTCGTCATCAGTCCCCTCGACGATCAGCCCATCGACGAGTCGGGGATCTTCCTCGGCCTCCGGTGGGGCGGTCGCCTCGTAGTACACGTCGTTGCCGCCCATGGTTAGCTCTTGGTCCATCCCGCTCCCGTCGCCCGAATCTAGCTGGACGGTTTCGTCGACATCGATATCCCGCAGTTCGACCGTTACGTCGCCGCCGAAGATTTTCTCGCCGCTGATGTACACGTCGGCGTTCGCGTTGTCGAAGTCGCTCGTTGTGACGGTGGTCGTCCCGGGATTCAGTGCCCCGATCCCGTCCTCGAAGCGCTCGATCGTCGTATCTTCGACGACGAGGGAGTCCATGCGCATGTTGTGGCTGATGCCGACGCCCCGTCCGTCGCCGATCAGGCGCGAGTTCCTGATCGTCGCGTACCCGGAGTACCGGAGGGCGATCCCCAGGTCGACGCCGCGGATGCCGCCGAAGCCCTCGACGGTCGCGTGCGGGAGTTCGTCCTCGCCGTCCCGACCTCGGAGATTCCAGCCGGTGAAGTTCTCGATTCGGGCGTAGTACTCCGCGTTGCCCTCGATGACCTCGGCGCGTGCTCCTCGCATGACGTTCATCACGTCGATTCCCGACCCCGAGGCGAACGCGACGTTGTCGAGGTTCCGGAACGGAATCGAGCCTTCGTCGACGTAGACGGTGCCGTCGTCGGCCTCGTAGGTGGCGTGGGCGAATTCCGCGACGTTAGGGCCGTCGGTTCCCGGCGCGACGTTGCGTTCGTCGGTCGGCTTATCGTCGGCGTAGTCCGCGGGCACGTTCGGGATGGTTCCGCGGTGACGACCGATATCCGCCTCGGTCAGTTCGTCGGTCGGTGCGTTCCGCGTCCGCGGATCGTCGTAGGGAAGCGCCTCGGGGACGTAGTCGCCTAACGCCCGCGTCCAGTAGGCGAAGGCGAAGTTCCGGTGGCCCGCAGCGACGTTATTTTCGACGGAGACGAGCGGGCCGTGCAGCCAGAATCCGTGGCCACCGTGGCCGTAGTCGTCGATATTTCGCTCGTGATTGAAGTTCTCGATGAACTCGCGCCAGTCGGGGTCTCGGCCGCTCCCTTCCGAGCGGAGCGCGAAGTTGTTCCGGAAGTGGCCGATCTCGACGCCGGTCTCGGTCATAAACCCGGTTCCGCTGACCTTGTAGCTGATACAATCTTCCACGGCGGCGTAGCTCTGGTGGTTGGTGAATCCCCAGCCGGGGCTGCCCTTCCAGCCGTCGCCGTCGGTCCGCGGTGCGACGACGCAACCGGTGACGTCGTGGGGATCGAGATCGTAGTCGGGGCCCGTCTTGTGAAAGTGCAGCGCATAGCGGGATTTGACGTTCTCGTTCGGATCCAGCTCGAGTTCCGAGCCGCCGTATTGGGGGTTGGAGAACCGACGCATCTTGTTCGTCCGTCCGAGATCGTAAAAGCCAGCGTGATCGATCGTCGATCCCGCCGCCAGTATCATTACGTGCCCGCGACGCTTGATCTCGGTATTCTCCGATCGGAATCGGACGGAACGGTCCAGGTGCAGTACGTACGAGTTCAGGTCGTATCCGACCGGCGGAACGTGGTCGTCACTGAGGGGCGCTTCGAGGACGACCGTCGATCCGTCGACGCTCGCGATGGTCACCTCCTCGTCCTGGTTTTCTCGGGCGGAGACGCCGGGAACGACCAGTGTGTCGCCGGGCCGCCAGTTCGTCGGTAGCGTCTCGAGTTCGAGGTGGCTGTCCCCCGCTCGCGGGTGTGCGTCGAGGGTCGTATGGGCCGTTTTTGACGCGCCGACGAGTTCGAGACCGCCCCCGACAAGCACCCCTCGGCTCAGTCGGTCGGGGTCCCACTCCTCGTCGATCGGCCCGCGATCGAGGAACGTGACCGCTGCGGTGACGGCGGGTGCCACCGGGTCGGCCGCCGTGCCGATTTCGACGGTACTCCCCGCGGTCGAGATGATCGTGTCTACCCGAAGGTGGGTGTCCGTGGTCGGATCCACTCGATACGTCCCGTCAACCCGGAGCCAGTGAAGGCGTGCGGTTTCACCGCCCAACGTCACCGTTACGCCAGCCGGGATTGTTACCCTGGCGTCGGTGTCGGGGACGCCATCGTCCCACGTCGTCGCGTCGTTCCATCGCCCGTCTCCGACGGCCGTGTGCGTCGGTTGTTCGATCGTCGAATCTCCGTCGACGAGGTCGAGAACCGGCGAACCGTCACTCGAAGCCGCAACCGTCGTTCCCGCCATGCTGCCGGTGGCGACGAGCCCGGCGGTTCCGATGCCGACTGCCTCGAGAAAATTCCGTCGGTCGACGCCGGTGGTGTCCGCCCCGCTACTCGGCGGTCGATACTGTTCGTCCGTTCCGCAATCGTTGTCCGTCATGGTGTGCACTCGTTTCGTTGGCCTGGAGGCAGCGATGCGCTGAGGAACTGTCCTCTCGTTCGCCGCTCCGCCCAACTACTGCAACAGTATACGAAAGCCATATATAGTCCATTTTATCATTCACGTGATGTTGAGCGCAATCGTCAGGGACGTCGCGCTCGGTTCTCTCAATCCGCCACAGTACCGTTTAATCGGTACATCCAAGTGCCGGCGATGGATCACCCCTGTTAATGGCCGGCACCTATTCGGATCGGTTCTGGAAGACGATCTGCGAGTACCGCTCCGCCGTCGTACTCCTCTTGGGTCTCGAAGCCGTCCTGCTCGCACTCTTGGTGATCGCGCTGTGGCTACAGCCGGCGGGATCCGAAACGAGAACCGTACTCGCGGCCGATTTCGTCCTCGTCGGGACCGGCTTTTTTGCCGCGGCCTACGTGCTCTATCGCTGTCGGCAGCGCCGGCACGGCCGCTGATCACCCCCGAGTGAGCGACGAGACCCGCGTTCTCGGTTGCCGCTACCACGAGGCGTCGAGTCAGGAAAAATCGTCGTCAGCACGAACGACGAGCCGTAGTACCTCTCCAAAACATCAACCGTACAGAATTAACTTTATCATTGACGTGACTGTGACATCCATTGTGTCTTCCGGTGGCTCGCGTCGAGTCGATGAGTCGATAGAGTGACACCACTGGAAGCGTGGTCGGAAGACGCCGATCCGCCGGGAGACAGCGGATACAATCCAATTGAGAACGATGACAGACCAACGACACGCAGCACGGAGAGCAGAGGGTTCGAAAGACACGACCGTTCCGCGCAGGCGGTTTCTGGGTGCGGCTGCGGTCGCCGCGGCCGGTGCCGGTCTTGCGAGTTCAGTCGCGAGTGCGGCTCCCGGTGACGTCGCGTTCGCGGTCAACGCCGGCGGGAGCGCCTACACGGCTGCGGACGGGACTGACTATCGGGCAGATACGAGTTATAGCGGCGGGAGCGCTGCACAGTCGAGCGATTCGATCGCCGGTACCGACGACGACGACCTCTACCGGAGCGAGCGATACGGCGATTTCAGCTACGACATTGAACTCGCTGCCGGGACGTACGATATCGAACTCCACTTCGCCGAGACATACTGGGAGGCAAGCGGCGACCGCGTGTTCGACGTTTCGGTAGCGGGTACCGAGGCGGTCGCCGATCTCGACATCTACGCCGAAGTCGGTCACGACGCGGCGCTGGTGCGGACGATTTCCGGCGTCGATGTTCCCGGCGGGACGCTCACGATATCGGCTACTAGCGATGTCGACAATGCCGTTATCAACGCGATCAGGGTGGTCGAAGCCAACGGCGACGGCTCGTCTAGCCAGCAGCCGTACGGCGGATCGGCGTGGACGATTCCCGGTCGTATCGAGGCTGAAGATTACGATACTGGTGGCGAAGGCGTTGCCTATCACGACACCACCTCGGGGAACGCTGGCGGCGCGTACCGCGCCGACGATGTCGATATCGAGTCCGCAACCGAAGGCGGGTACAACGTCGGCTGGATTGCGGCCGACGAATGGCTCGAGTACACCGTTGACGCCGACAGCACCACCACCTACGACCTGGATCTTCGAGTCGCCTCCGCCTCGGGCGGTGGGCAGGTTCGCGTCGAGGTCGACGGGACCGACGTCACCGGCTCGCTCGATTTCGATGCCACCGGCGGCTGGCAAGAGTGGACGACCGTTACCGCCGGTTCGGTCAATCTGGCTGCCGGTCAACACGTCGTCCGAGTTTACGCGGAGACCGGTGACTGGAACTTCAACTATCTCGAGTTACGCCCCGCGGGCGGTGACGGTGGGGCGACCTATCCCGACGATCCGGGGAACCTCGACGGCCGGTCCTGGGACCAGTTCTTCGCCGACCACTTCGACGGCGACTCGCTCGATACGAGCGTCTGGGTGGACCAGGAAGGGAACGGCCACGACTACGGCGTCCCCGGCTGGGGGAACGGCGAGGAGCAGTATTACAGCCGGGACAACAGGTGGGTTGAGAATAGCAACCTGGTCGTCGAGATCCGCGAGGAACAGGCGTCGGACGAACACGGGACGTACGACTATACGTCGGGGAAGCTGGTGACTCAGGGTAATCTCGACTTCCAGTACGGTCGCGTCGACTTCCGTTCGAAGCTCGTCGAGGACCAGGGACTGTGGCCGGCCCACTGGATGTTACCGGCCGGCGACGCGGCCTGGCCGGACGACGGCGAGATCGACATCATGGAACTGGTCGGTAACGAACCCGCGGCGGTCCACGGAACCGTCCACGGACCCGGTTACTCGGGCGGCGGCTCCATCGGCGGGGGCTATCACCTCGACAGCGGCGTCTTCGCCGACGACTTCCACGTCTTCTCCGTCGTGTGGGATCCCGGTGTGATCAAGTGGTACGTCGACGGCGAGCACTTTTTCACGGTCACCCGCGAGGACGTCGAGAGCGGCGGTAACGACTGGGTGTTCGACGACGGCCCCTTCTGGTTAATTCTCAATTGCGCCGTCGGCGGCGAGTGGCCCGGCTCGCCCGACGAAACGACGACCTTCCCGCAGCGGATGGAGATCGACTACGTTCGGCTGTTCACCGAAGCGTAAGCACGAATCGAGACGATAACCGGTGGGGGGATCTCTTATTCAGTGGTGTGCCACCGGCGGAACAGATATCTCGTTGTGAAGGCAACGGCTAACCGAGAAAACATTCATTTATTTGAAAAGTACACGCGAGAACCATGTCACTGAAGCGGACGGCTGTGAACCGCTGTTACCGCTCGTCAGCGTCGAGGCTGGCTCCCTCGAGTGGATCGCTGTGCCAGTACTCGCTGTCTTCCTCGCTACGAAAGCAGGACACTCGGTGGGAAGCCTCGCCGACCGAGCGCCTGTCGGGGGTCATTTCACGGCAGTGTTCGGTCGCGTACGGACACCGCGTGTGGAACCGACAGCCGGAGGGCGGATCGACCGGATCGGGGATATCGATCTCCCGAACCGGCGGCTCTGCCGGACCCTCCTCGATGCCGAGGGAAGGAGTCGCCCACTTCAACACCTTCGTATAGGGGTGCTGTGGGTTCCGGAGCACTTCTTCCGCACCACCGAGTTCAACGAGTTCACCGAGGTACATCACGCCGAGTCGACCGTCAGCGTGCTCGGCCAAATAGCGAGCGTTCGAAAGGTCGTGTGAGATAAAGAGAAAGGACGTGTCGAACGCGCCCTGGAGTTCGAGCATCAGGTCCATCACTTCGACACGCAGTGAGACATCGAGCGCGCTCACGGCCTCGTCGGCCAGGATGAGGTCCGGATTCATCAGCAGCGCTCGAACCAGTGCGACGCGCTGTTTCTCCCCGCCGCTCAGTTGATGGGGATACCGCCGGGCGTAGTCGTGGGGCGGCGTCATCCCGACGCGCTCTAACATCGCGAGGATTCGCGCCTCGCGGTCTTCGGGACCCAGCTCTGTCTGGACCGTCTTCAGCGGTTCGGCGAGCGATGCCTCGACGGTTCGGTGTGGATTCAACGACGATCCGGGGTCCTGGTGAATAATCTGCAGCGACTGACGGATCTCCGAATACGGGATTGACGGGTTCGTGAAGCGTTTTTTGGCGTTCCAGATATCCTGCCCGCGGAAGGTGACGGTACCTGAACTCGGTTGTTGGAGGCCAACGGCCGCCTTGCCGAGGGTAGTTTTGCCGCTGCCGGACTCGCCGACGATGGCGACGACATCGTTTTCGGGAATATCGAGGTCGACACCGTCGACTGCTTGCACCGTCCGTGGTCCCTCGAAGGGATTGAGGGTGCCGTCCATTTCGAAGTGGATGTCGACGCCGGACATCGAAACGACGGGGTCGTCTGCGCTCATCGGCTCACCTCCGTCGTCAGATCGATTTCGTCGGGGACGCGCTCCCAGTAGTGACAGGCGACGTCGTGGGTTTCGCTGGCGGCTTCCATAGCGGGCTTGACTGCCGCACAGTCAGCGGTCGCCAGCGGGCATCGCTCGTGGTACGGACAGCCCGGTGGCACGTCGACGGGATCGGGTGCTGACCCCTCGATCGGTTGCATCTCCGCTAGCGGTGACTCGATATCGGGCGTCGAGTTCAGCAGCGCTCGGGTGTAGGGATGCCTCGGGGAGCGAAGGAGTTCCTCGGTCCCGCTGACTTCGGCGAGTTCGAACGCGTAAAGGACGCCGATCCGGTCCGCGAGCTTCGTCACGAGCGGCAGGTCGTGCGTGATAAAGACCATCGTCAGGTCGTACTTCTCCCGGAGAGCAGAGAGCAGGCTGATGATCGATCGCTGCATCAGCAGGTCAAGCGCCGCCGTCGGCTCGTCCATCACGAGCACGTCCGGTTCGAGGACGAGCGAGAGTGCGATGAGCGCGCGCTGTTTCATCCCGCCGGAGAGTTCGTGGGGGTAACTGCCGAGCACGCGACCGGGATCGAGATAGAGATCCGAGAGGAGTTCGTGCGTCCGTTCCATTCCCGACTCGACGTCGTAGCCGTGTGCTTCGAGCGTCTCGACGAAGTGGCCGCGGAGTTTCAGCGTCGGGTTGAACGAGGAGAGCGCACCCTGGAATACCATCGAAATGTCCTCCCAGCGTAGCTGCTGGAGTTGATCGTCCGAACGGTCGAGGACATCGATCTCCCGGCCCTCCGCCGGCCGGTAGGTGATCGTCCCGGTGGTTACTCCGGGTTCGACGACGGCGTCCAACAGTGCGGACGCGAACATCGACTTCCCGGAGCCGGATTCGCCGACGATACCGATGATCTCGTTGCGCTCGATGTCGATGTCCAATCCGTTGAGGACCGTCGACGTGCCGCGGTCCATAGTGAACTCGACGGAGAGGTCCCGACAGGTGAGGATGGCGTCTGATCGGGTCTGGGTCTTCGCGGTGGGCGCCGCATCGGCGTGTCTGCTCATCGGATCCCACCCCCGGTCGTCGTGGTCGTTTCATCCGCCGGTTCGTCGGCGGTGTCGGTTGTCGAGGAATGACGGGCACGAACGCGCGGATTGAACATTCGATCCGTGCCCTGTGAGAACAGGATTAGACCGAACGATAGAAGCGTGATCGCCGCCAGCGGCGCGATCAGCCAGTGGGCCAGCGACATGACGTGCATCGCACCGCCGCTGACCGCCTGATCGATCATGACGCCCCAATTGACGACGCTGTCGTAGGGCAATACGCCGAGGAAGTACAGCCCGATCGAGGCGAAGATAACCTGTCTCGCCGCATTAACGAACGTAATTAACACGTATGGCATGATGTTTGGAAGGATGTCTTTGACGATGATCGTCGGGGTCGATAGCCCCATGGCCTGCGATGCCTCCACGTAGGAGTGGCGGCTAATCGAGAGGACTTGTGACCGGATCTCTCTGGCGAGTCCGGCCCAAACGTTGATTGTCAGGACGAGTCCCGTGACGACCGGGTCCTGCGGTTCGAGTAGCGCGGCCAGGATAACGATGAGCGGAAGCCCTGGGATGGTCATCACGATGTCAGTGAGCAGTGAGAGGACCCGATCGGTTCGTCCGCCGGAAAACCCTGCGGTCGTGCCCACGGTGACGCCAAGGACCGTCACGAACAGGCCGCCGGCGACGATCATCTGCAGCATCGACGGTGTTGCGTGGATGATCTGGGCGAGGATGTCGCGACCGAGATTGTCGGTTCCGAGGGGGTGGGTCAGCCCCTCGGAGAGGGGCGTGATTGACCGCGGCCCCTGGTTGACTTCCGGTTCCGTGTAGAGTCTCGGACCGAATAGGCCGACGAGCGCGTACAGTAGCAGGATCGACGCGCCGATGCGAGCACGGACATCGCCTCGGATGATCCGACCCGGGGCGAGCACCCACCGGTCGAACAGCCGCCGGTAGCGCTCTCTGCGACTCATCGTCTTGTCGGCCACGGCTTCGAACGCGTCACCGTCGTCGATCGCACGCAGTGATTCCGTGCGTTCGCTCATCGGTGATCACCCCCTCGAGTCTGGGCTCGAGGATCGATGAGCCCGTACGTGAGATCGGCGATGTAGACGCCGAGCACGACTGCGACCGTCATCACGAGGAAGACGCCCATCATGAGCGGGTAGTCGCGCGCTTCCAGCCCCTCGATCATGTAGTACCCGACGCCGGGGTACGTGAACACCTGTTCGAGGATGACGCTGCCGCCGAGCGCGAACCCGATGGCAATGAGGAGCGCCGTATACAGCGGCAATACCGCGTTTCGACCGACGTAGCGCGTCGCGATTCGCCGCTCGGAGAGCCCGCGAAGCCGCGCGACTCGCAGGTATTCCTCACCGAGTACTTGGATGCTGTTGCCGCGCATCCGCAACGCCCAGCCGCCGGCCGCGACAACCGTGTACGACAGGATTAGCAACGAGGCGTGCCAGAGGGCGTCGCCGAGGAAGGCAAGCGTCTGGATCGGCTCCAGTAGCCCCACTGTCGGTTCCATTTCCGTCGAGTACCGACCGCCCGTCGGAAACAGCTCGAGCTGATAGCCGAGGAACCAGATCGACAGAATGCCGACGATGTAGTTCGGAATCGAGTTGCAGAAAATCGAGAGCACGGAGAGGCCGTTGTCGAAGTAACTCCCCTCCTTGTACGCCATTATGGCCCCGAATGAGATGCCGATGGCGAACGAGAGCAATAGCGCGAGGGACATCGTGAAGATCGTCCACGGAAGCGCCTCCGAGATAATCTCCGAGACGGGAACGCCCTCGTTGATCGACTCGCCGAGGTCTCCTTGCAGCAGTCCGGCCACGTAGTTGATGTACTGCTCGTGGAGCGGCGCATCCGGGAGGACGTTGAGTTTCTGCTCGACACGGTGGTCAATATCGGCCTGCGACAGCTGGGGATTGTTCTGGATGAGTTCCGCTCGGTAGGCGTCTGCGGGGTTACCGGGCATCAGCCGCAGAAGGAAAAACGCGAGGGTCATCACCGAGACCACCGTGATGACCGCCTGAAGTGTGCGTTCGAGGTAGTATTGTTGCATGGGTTGTGGCGCTCGTCCGAGCTAGTCCTCGGCCTTCGCAACGAGTTTTCCAACGCGAGGGAGATACGTCGTCGGGTACTGGACGGACGTCGCCGGGTCCGGGTTCTCGGCGACCTTGAAGTTCTCGACGGAGACGAAACACTGGTCGATCTTCTCCTGTACCGGAAGTTGGGGTAGGTCGTAGTTGAAGATCCACGCCAACTCCTGAATTTTCCGACGTGCGGCGTCGCTGTCGGCATCCATACCGACGAGTGCTTCGAGTTCAGGCGCGAGTTCGACCGTTTCGGGATCCCCGTCGGGGTCGCCCTTCGGTGGAACGTCGACCGATGTGGGGTAGTTGTAGACGGTCTGGGCGTCCGCGCTGTTTAGGTTCCAGTTGAGGGAGTGGTAGGGGTACGTCCAGCCGTCGGACCACCAGAAGCCGGCCGCATCGAAGCCCGTATCGCCGTAGAGGTCCTGTCCGAAGTAGACGCTGTCGTCCCGGGTGATGAGGTTGGTCTCGATGCCGAAGTCCTGGAGGTGCTGGTTGAACGTGATCAGGGCATCGACCCACTCGTTCCAGGCGGCGGGCACCTTGCATTCGAACGTGAGTGTCTCGCCGTCCTCGTCGACCCAGGTGCCGTCTTCCATCGAGAAGCCGGCCGACTCGAGCAGTTCGGCGGCGCGGTCGGTGTTCCGCCCAGCGTACTCCTCGAAGCCGCCCGGATTGTCGAGCCAGTCGTCGGCTGAATCGTCGAAGTTGCCGACGATTCCCGTTGGCGTTCCAACGGGTGCTTTTGCGTCGCCACCGCCCGCGGAGTTCTCCGCGACGATTTCGCGATCGACGGCGTGGGCGATCGCTTTGCGGACCGCTCGCCGTCCGAAGTGCTTGTGATCGTGGTCGAACGCGATCGACAGGCCCCAGTTGGCGGGTTGTTGAATCTCGAGGACGGAGTTGGGGAACGATCCCATGATGTCCGGCGATGTGAAGATGTTGTGTAGGGCATCGACCGAGCCGCCGCGGATCGCCTGCCAGGCTTGCTCGTTCCCGTCGATGAACCGGAACCGGTACTCGGCAAAATTAACCCTATCGGCCCAGTGGGAGTCTTCGAACTTCGTGGTGACGAGTTCTTGCTCGCCGGTGCGTTCGTACTGGAACGGGCCCGTCCCGATCGGTTCCGCGGCCGCGAAGTCCGAGAGAGCTGTTGACTCGGGATCGTCCTCCAGTTCCGAGAGGATGTCGTCGTACTGCGCAGCCGGCGTGTCGAGCAGCATGCTCTTGATCGAGTTGAGGAAGACGGGCTCGGAAACGGTCGTTTCGAGTCCGACCTCGACGGTCGTCTCGTCAACGGCGGTGACGTTCTCGACGGCGGTGAAGTTTCCGATCGGGTGGCTGTCGTATAGCGAAATGTGGAGTTTCCGGACGAGATCGTCCGCCGTGGCGTCAGTGCCGTTGTGCCAGGTCAGATCATCCTGTACCGTCAGTGTTGCCGCATCTTCGGTGACCTCCCAGTCGGCGAGGGCTCCTGCAACGAATTCCCCGGTCGTCGCCTGGAAGTACACGAGCCGGTCGAAGACCACGTAGCCGGGTCGGTCCGGATAGTTACTGTCGTTCGCACTGTTCCATTGCATGTCTTCGGGGAGGACCGATGTTGGCGCGGTGAACGTTCGGTCGGTCATTGGCTCATCGCCGGTGATCTCCTCGTTGCTCGGGCTGCTGTCGGTACCGAAACAGCCTGCAAGCGCCGCCGCCCCCGTCGCGCCGACCAACTGGAGGAATGGCCGGCGTGATGCCTCTACGTCTCTGTGGAACATGCCCTCTGATCGCATGGTGTTACCCTACGTTACGTGTACCATTGTAAATAATTTTTGAATCTATACTATTTGTGATGTCTATTTCACTGTGTGTCCGTGCGGCCCGAATGGAAACGGCGGAGAATCGGTGGCAGGATGTAAGGTGGAACCGATCGGCGTGTTCGACTGCGGGCAACAAGCGACTGACAGCGTGCGGTGATCGTTCCTCCTACTCGCCGACCGTCGCATTCCGGACGGTGAGGGATACGTTTATTTACTACCTCTCCAGATAACTACATCCATGACAAGCCTAGAGGACAGTGAGTCATACCTAGATCCATCGCTACCGATCGAAGAGCGCGTCGCAGACCTCCTCGACCGGATGACGCTCGAAGAGAAGATCGGTCAGCTAGCTGGTTCCTACATCGGGGTGCTTGCTGATGGCCTCCACGGGGTCGACGACGTTATCGACGAAATCGACGAGTATCACATCGGCGCAGTCGCCCCCTTCGGCTGGGGCGGCTCGCCCAACGAGTCGATCGCGGAGGCCACGGACGCGGCTCGTCGACTGCAAGAGCACGCTCTTGAATCGACGCGACTCGGTGTCCCGCTGCTGTTCGCCGCTGACGCGATTCACGGTCACGCCTACATCAAAGAGTCGACGGTCTTCCCGAACAACCTCGGTGCAGCGGCGACGTGGAGTCCCGATCTCGTCGAGCGTGCCGCCGAAATCACCGCGACAGAGATGCGAGCAACGGGGGCTGCCCAGAACTACAGTCCAACGTGCGATGTCGTTCGCGATCCGCGGTGGGGACGAACCGGAGAGACGTTCGGCGAGAGCCCGTTCCTCGTCGGGGCGCTAGCAAGCAGCGAGATCCGAGGCTATCAGGGTGGTGGCCCCGGAGACGCCGTGCTCGCGACGGCAAAACACTTCCCGGCCTACGGAGCACCGACGCGCGGCGAGGACGCCGCACCGGTCGATGTCTCCCCGTCCACGCTACGACAGATGCTCCTCCCGCCGTTCGAGGCAGTCCTCAACGAGGACGTTGGGGCAGTAATGCCGTGTTATAACTCGATCGACGGCGAACCGGCTCACGGGTCCCGCCGATATCTGACCGACCTCCTTCGGGAGGAACTGAACTTCGACGGACTCGTTGTCTCGGACTGGAACGGCATTACCCAGTTGTACGAGGACCACCGCACGGCGGGAACCCCGATCGAGGCAGCACGTCAAACGCGCCTTGCGGGCCTCGACGTTGGCTCGGTTGCCGGTGGCGAACACGCACAGCACATCCGGGACCTCGTCGAGCAGGGCGCATTGTCCGAACGAGCGATCGAGGACAGCGCTGAGCGAGTGCTGCGGGCGAAGTTCTCTCTCGGTCTCTTCGAGGATCCGTATCCGGATCCCGATGTTGAAGCCGTACTGGGCGCTCCCGCCCATCTCGACACCGCTCGCGAGGCCGTTCGGAAGTCGCTTACCCTGTTGCAAAACGAGGAGGACGTACTCCCCCTCGACGATAGCGTCGGTGAGGTATTCGTGACCGGCCCGAACGCCGACGAGATGGTCCACCAGAACGGCGGCTGGAGCTGCAACGCGGATACCGGCATTCCCGGGACGACGATTCTCGAGGGAATCTCCGATACCGTCGACACCGACACGGTCGTCACCCACGAACCCGGGAGCGGAATCTCCACTCCTGGCGATGTCGATGCCGCCGCAGAACGCGCCGCCGAGGCGGATATCGCCGTGGTTGCCCTCGGCGAGGACTGGTATCTTCACGAGTTCGGTCCGTCCGCGGAGACCGATGGGGAGACCGGCGAGTTCCCGACGCGGAACGAACTCTCACTTCCGGACGCACAGCGTGACCTCGTCGAGGCAGTATCCGCGACCGGCACACCGATCGTTGCAGTCCTCGTCACCGGTCGCCCGCTGGCCGTCGAGTGGTTGGCAGCGGAAGTCCCGGCGATCCTCATGGCGTACTATCCCGGTCGGGTCGGCGGCGAGGTGATCGCAGAGACCCTGTTCGGAGCGGCCGAACCCGGCGGGCGGCTTCCAATTTCGATCCCGCGCTCGGCGGAGACGCTCCCGACATACTTCAATCGGCTCCCCCATCCACAACCGATTGGGGCCGATGAGCACCCCGCGTCGTACGACCCGTTATTCGAGTTCGGTCACGGGCTCAGCTACACCACTATCGAGTACGAGTCGGTCGACGTCTCCCGTGACGTGGTCCGCCCGGACGAGGAGCTTACGGTTCGGGCCACCGTGGCCAACACCGGCGATCGGCACGGGAGCGAGGTCGTCCAGGTGTTTGGCCGAGACGAGTTCAGTTCGGTCGTAACGCCCGTCCGCGAACTGTGGGCGTTCGAGCGCGTTGAACTCGATCCCGGGGAGCGAACGGAGGTGGAACTTCGGCTCAGCGCGGACGAGATTGGACGCTTCGAGCAATCTCACGGTGAGCGAATCCATGAGGGACGTCTCCGGCTCTTCGTGGCGGATCGAACGTTCGACCTCGACGTACGGTGATGCACTGACTGCCGGTCGTTTCTCGAGGAAGTGGTCCTTTTTTCTTTTCCGACAGTCGAGTTCGTTACGACCCCACTCTAGTGACCGTGTCGCTGACGAGGAGGAGCTATGGTGGCAGTCCTCGTCTAATAGGTGTCCTAATTTTCACTTTGCGAGAAATATACGGAGAGTGCCACCTATTTATTGCAGAATCTAGATCGAGAATCGCACTACAGTAGACGATTAAATAGATATCATACCCGTACTCGTCGAACAATAACTGAAATATGATATGTATTCTGGCGGGTACTATCTATGAAAGCGGCAAATCCTACGCGCCATCGGGGACACCGGTTCTCGGCCTCCCTCCGGAGTAGATGGTCTTCGACCTCCATACCGGAACAACACAGCCGATCCGGTGAGCGGCCCCTCTCTTCGGTCCACTCTGCTTGTGCTATTAGCCGAACGTGGAGGACTCCCACCCGGTCCATTTACAGAGCGACATCTGTAATGTAATCTCGGGATATATTTACAGACGTACTACTGTATATTCATTTGGCTCTGTGGATTGCAGACGACCCGAAAGGAGGACGGTTGTGAGAGTGACATCTACTCGTGATTGATACACGCATCCACTACCCATTATTTTCTGACTGTGCTCCATCAGTTGGCACTGTCTAGTTGAGCCAGTTTGAGCAGCGAGTAGGCCATGAATTTGATCTGGATTAATGCTCGCAGACCGGCTCAGTAAGAGCGACGAGACGAATTTAGAAGAATCTTGAGAGAACGAGCGAACGGCCGTTGGGACGTTTGCCGTCCGCCTCGATCAGACTGATTGTTTACTCGAGAACCAACAACGATTCTTACGGAACTAGGCGTTGAATGTTCTCACGGAGTACTGATCGTTGACATGCATGATGGTTTATACAGAACGTGATTCGCCGACAGAAGCCGTCGCAAGTCGTTGTCGACGAGACTGATGTCAGGATTAATGAAGAGTGATATTGTCCATACACTACAATACATATCGCGACACAGTTGATTCTTGATGTCGCGTTGTGTGGTCTGTCTGGCACTGCTCCAGCGGCTGCATTTTTGCATAAACTCTTCGAGAGATGCGATCTCCCCGAGATTGAACCTCTTATCAATCAATTCATCTACTGGTGTGTCTTCTCATGGTTACGGTTGAGCTGCCGGGTTAACTATATTGACTGAAAACGCATCGGAAAGTGGTTTTACGTCCTCAAAATGCGTATCGATTGCTTACAGAACTCGTGGGTGAGCAGTCGGGCCAGCGTCCGCAAGTGTCTTGAGGGTTTTGCACATTTCTGGTTCTGTTGAAATCCTCAGGGAGTTACAGGTACGTCGGTAGTGTGAGCGAATGCAGACCCTCCCGAAGTCGCGGTTACTCCGGTTCGTCGAGCAGGCATTTCACTTGGCGCGACGAACTGTCGCTCGCTACTCATCGAAATTCTCGAAACGCCGGTACACACTTCACCAGCACATCGTCTTGCTCTGTCTCAAGGTGCAGAAGAATACGACCTACCGCGAACTGCTCGACGAGCTTATCGAGATGCCCCGGATTCGGAATGCCATCGATCTTGAGGAACTACCGTCTCCTTCGACGTTATGTAAGGCGTTCAATCAGCTCGATATGGCGGTTTGGCGTGTCCTGCTCCACCTCTCGGTTACACTTCTCCCGACCAACGGTGTCGTCGGGATCGACGCCTCCGGGTTCGACCGCAGTCACGCCTCGAAACACTACACGAAACGAACGAGGTTGACGATTCAGCAGTTGAAAGTTACATTGCTCGTAGACATGAGAGCGAATGCTATCCTCGATCTGCACGTGACGACAACCAGAAAACACGATTTAAAGATCGCACCGTCGCTCATCAAGCGAAATAGCAGGAATGTGGCGATTCTCCTCGGAGATAAGGGATACGACGACCAGAAGGTTCGCGCGTTAGCCTGTGACGCTGGTGTTCGTCCCCTCATCAAGCACCGAGAATTTCGCCGCTCCGTAAGGCGTGGAACGTTCGGCTGGACGCCGACCTCTACGGGCAACGTAGCCAAAACGAGACAGTGAACTCCCGTCTCAAGTGGAAACATGGCGCATTCGCCCGACCTCGACACTGGTGGAAGCAGTTCCGTGAACTCGTTGTCAACTGTCTTACTCACAACATCGACAAGGCACTCTGAACAGTGGATATAGATGAACGATGGAGGGTAATTGGTCGCATATATCTGATTTTTGGCAGAAGAGCCGTGAACGACTCAGAGCGTGGATGCAGCACGGCGACTATGTTTCTTTCAGAAGCTTCCTGCTGAACCAGCTGCTCAGTGTACGTGCGTATCTTTCGCACAGCTTTGGAGTAGTAAGGCGGCGAGAGTGTGGACAACGAGACCAGACGGGAGCCAATAGATTGCGTAGAATGACCGCTACTCCCTACAAAACGTCAAGAATTTGACGAGTAAGTTTTTGGGGTTTTGATACCATAGGCCAGTGACCCGTGTCGAGTTCGCACAGTTGCCACTTACGTTGCTCACACAGTTGCCGAATCATATCGAGGGTGGAGTCGTCCATCCCGTTCTGGGTGCAGAGAACATAGCTGGTAGATAACGATCCGTCTGAGTTACCGACGTTCACTTGCTGTCTGAACGTGTGCAGTGGATGCGGTACAGCTTTTTGCCGCATCCACTTTGTGTCCTCGTCCGAGATACCCACCCAACCCGGATGGTCATCGGGGAGAGGCCAGCCGCCAGCATGATCTTTTGCCGCTGCTTCCATCGCTTCCCACTCGTCTGAGGGATAGAATTCAGATGCTGAAACCGGCTCGTCATCCATTGGAACCAGCGCATCCAGATACACGATGTGACTGAGCCGCTTGGCACTCGTTCTGCCACCCCCGTTACAACAAGGCCTGCATAGCTATGTCCGAGTAGGACAACATCCGTGAGATCGTTGTATTCAAGCATATTCACAATATCCATGATATGTGTTTCCAAGTTGATCTCAAAGCGGGCGAGGTGTTCTCGTTCACCAAGTCCAGTGAGTGTCGGTGTATATACCTCGTGTCCTACCTCACGGAGCGGTGGGGTGAGTACTTCCAGCACCAGCCACCGAGCCAGGCTCCGGGGACGAGAACAAACTGTCGTTCCATGTTTCTCGGTAGGACGCGAACGTTATATAGCTATACTGAACGATTCAAGTTCTCTCTTGCTGACAACGCTCTTGTGACACGTTGTTGATGGAGAGCATTCTTGCGATTTCTGAGGTCTGTTGCGTGGGTAACGACCCGCGCTGAATACCCATGCGACTAGTCCTGATGTCAATTGAGCGATTCTGTCGGAACGGGGAACGCGACATCAACAACCGCTTCGTATGACCGTTCTGACAAAGATCCGCTGCGATATACGCGCTGTTTATGCAGCACGGCCTCGTCAAACTATCACTATCTGAGTATTTCAACAGAGATATATTTCTATAACCCTCAAAGACCGCATCGATCGCTCGATGGAGGAACGCCAGCTGACGAGGTGCTAAACTAGACAGTATCTTCTCATTGTAGATCTTACCTTTTTTACAGTGTCTCACCGATCGGATGACTGCTGCTCGCAGCCGGTGATCCCTCTGTCTCTGCCGGTTCAGTTCGGTTGCCTTGTCGACGGTATCGAACGGGACTGTGCGGTCGACTCGTGCTACTCGAGTTCAGTGGTAGCGTCCGGTGTCGGTGTTGGTTGTTTGTCGTCGTGTTCCTGTTTGTGGTCCGTGGTTGGTTCTCGGTCGTGGCTGCGTCGCTGGATCGCTCGGAACGCGAGGATACCGAGTGCTGCCGTCCAGAGGAGCGCTGTCGCGGCCGGACTGTGGACCGCGAGTCCGGGACTAGGATTCCACGCCGTCCGCAGCGGGAACAGCCACCGAATTCCCATCGGGGAGAGCGAATCGATCGCGAGGTGTGAGCCGATGGCCAACCCGCCGGCCAGTGCAACCGACCGGTTGCGACTGGCAAGGTAGAGCCCTGCGAGCAGTCCAACCGCGAAAAGCGGCGTGTGCGTCAGTCCGCGGTGCACGAACGGCCACCCCCAGTCGGCGGGGAACAGAAAGTCACCGTCCGGGAGGAGCCCGAAAGCGAGTCCGAGCCGCGGATCGACGTCGGTACACCCGCGAACAAGCGCGTACCCGACGAAAGCGTGCGTGGCGAACGCACCAAGGAGAAACAGTATACGTCCGAGTTCCATCCGTTTGTCCGTTCTTTCGGACGACTCGTTCACATAGTTTGCGGTCGTGAGGTCCTGCCGGCGGCGCTATCTCCCGTCAGTTACCACCCCGGTAAAACGGTCGTCGGAACCGGATGCCGGCGTCGTGAAGCTGCCACCGAATCTCCAGACCGATCCACACGATTCCGGTGAGGAGTGCGATTCCGACCGCGGCGAACTCGGACGACCCCATCCAAATGGGACTCGCGAACAGGAGCCCGTTATATATTCGATGCGGAAGGGTCGATTCGATGAAGTCTCCGATGGAGCCGAGGGGGTCGATGCCGATGAGACTGCTTCCACTGCTGCCGCCACCGCCGCTGCTCTCGGCTTCGGTCCGGGATTCGAGGCCGAGTTCGCTGGCGCTTTGCCCGCCGCTGCTTTCGTCTCCGGTTTCGAGTCGTTCGGCCTCGTAGGGAAGCGTCGAGCCGACTTCCCAGACGATGTCGCCGGACTCGTTGAGTTCCATCACGCGGTTGCCGTGCGTGTCGGTGACGAGCGTGTTTCCGTTGGGAAGTCGGTCCGCGTCGCGGGGCCACTGCATCTGGCTGTCGGACCATTCCCAAGAGCGAGCCCACTCGCTGCCGTTGCGCTGGAACTCCTGGATGCGTCCGTTTTCGGAGTCGGCGACGACGACGGCCGGGCCGCCCTCGCTCTCTGGGATGTAATCTGGATTGTGCTGTTCGTACTGGATGTCGTATTCGTTTTCGTCTCCGAGCGTCCAGTCTTCGACGAGTCCTTCCTGTGGATCGAGGAAGACGACTTGATCCTGATTCCGCAGACTGGCCATGAGATTGCCCGCCATTTCGCCCTCCTCGATGTACTCCACGTCGTTGATGTGGGCCCAGTCACCCGGGTAGGGGCCTCCCTCTTCGACGGGGAAGTCGCTCTGGGCGTCCCAGAGCCAGTCGACGACTTCCGTCTCGGTGTTCACGATGAACACTTGGTCCGCGACGATGTCGGCGATTGCGATATGAGTCTCGTTGATCCGATCGGCGTCGTGCCACTCGCCGGCGGTTTCCTGGTGATCGTATCGCTCGTAGAGCACCTCGACCTCGCCGGTCGAGAGGTTGGCGCGCTCGACGACGTTCAACGCACACGGCGGCGCGGAACACGTTGGCCCTTCGGCGTGGATCGTGTCGGTCGCCGTGTACTCGACCGTCATCGACTCGTTTTCGACGGGGTCGACGTCGAAGTACTTCGTTCGCGTGTTGTTGTAATAGACCGGTTCGCCGTCGGGTGCGTACGCGGTGATCGTGCCGGCGCGTCCCGACTCGGTGATGACGGTGTGGTTCTCCGTCGGCGGTGCTTCGGGCAATTCGTCTTCGGACGCAGTTGAAAGCCCACCCGAGGTCGCCGCACTGGCGACGACGGCGGCCGAAACGAGAATGAGGACGATAAACGTTACTCGAAGCCGATTTCGCGAAAGGACAGCGCGAACGCGATCGAGCGACGGCAGTTGTTGGTCGGTCACGGCGGATTCACCACCGGGAGTTCACAGAGCAGTCGGGGAGTCATCGAGTATCATTTCACGAGGCGAGATACTAGTACTTTTGCTACTCTTGTGCGTCGCTACTAGTGTCTCGTATCGCCGCTACTCTTGATCCAATTTCGCGCACAAACGACCTTACCAAGCAGATGCTTAATCGACAAGAACTGTCGGTTCTTGCCTATTGAGCGCGGAATGAGTGGTATTTATTGATGCCTATATGGTCTCGAACATCTCAATCTCGACACTGGAGAATCATATACGCTTGATAATGAATACCTGATCGCTTGGGACGGCGGTATCGAGTTTGAAACTCAACGAGTTGGCGGTCTAAAGTGCCGTTGCTCAGTGGAGAGGGCATTGTCTTCGAGTTCACTGGCCCGGGAACAGGCTGGTACCAGACACGAGATCTTGATGGGTTCGTTAATGTTCTTCCACCCAAATTTTCTAGCGGAAATAGTTCGTAGCGATCACAAGAGCAGATAGAATAGTAGTGATCAACTTTTCTGTAGCGGATATCGTTTGTTCATGTCTGGTGTAATACTCCCCCCGGACTCCTTAGAGGCGGATACTTGGGTAGTTCTGCTTTCCACGCGAGCAACGAACTGTTCGGCCGCATAGATGGTTCCTGCACCGAGCATGACACCTGCTACGACATCGAGTACCCAGTGGATACCGAGGTACATCGTTGAGAAGACAACGCCCGCGACCACGAACGCTGCAATGGGGAACCACCGTGGATATTCTCGCCGAGACCGCCAGGCGAATAGTAGAACGACGATAGCCAATGACGTATGTAGTGACGGAAATACATATGTATTCGCCGAGACCGCTGCCGTGAGATCTTGAGTTTGGGGATAGAACTGGTACATCAGGCCATCAACAGATGCCAAGTGATTGCGAGGGACGTATGCGATGAACAGCGTATAACAGATTGACCCGATCAAATAGTTTAGAAGGTATGCGATAAGGAGTTCCTTGAGATGGCGCTGTGACGGCAACAGGAAATAAAGGATTAGTGGAGCCACTACGAGAAACGGGAATCCGAACATATACATCGCCGAGAAAAATTCTAGCGTGGTTTCTGGGACAAGATTTTGAAGGATGGCGACGAATTTGCCTTCGATAGCATAGAGTTCATCAGTGATGTTCCAATCAAGTGCATACGAAATTTGCAAACTATACTTGTGTGTTGCTCGCTTTGCTAAGAAGAACAGCGCCGCAGTACCAAGGTAGGGTGCAACGTTCCGAAGCCGATAATTGAATTCATCGGTTGTTCGCCTGATCTGCTGGAGATTAAGACAGACCGAGAAGGTGATCAATAACCCAACCAAGACAGTAAGAGTGGTCAGAGTCATCATGTTTAGTAATGACAGTTCAAACATCTACCTCGTTGACTAACATACACGTATGTTGGTTGTTATTTATGCATGAATTTTTTCTAGCACAGTAGTACCCTTACACCCTCTTATCGAAATGATAGTAGTATCCGATGTATGAATTCCAACGGAACTGGGGCAAGATGCTCTGTGCGGGACAAATATCTCTCGAACTATGTTGGCGGAGATACACCCCGCTGACGAGGCAGACCACTGCCACAAGCAATAGTACGCCACTCAAGATGTCCTTCAGCATCCCATAAACTTCGGTATTTTCCACGATACCAAGACTATTTGAAACACGACTAACTGAACCATTAAATCTAATCTATAAGTCTATCAATAAACGCCCTCTCTGACATTCCGAATACTGCTCATAATATATGATTGCTAGGTAGTTACAAAAATCGGGGATAGAACGCAGGATGTTCTCGGCGAAGTCTGAGTGATAAATTCGCAGGTGTAGTGAACAGCAGTTTCAGGAGAGTAGGTGTCTAAAGGAGAGGATTTCAGCAGCGCCCCTACCGAGTAATTTCGACTAAAATAGAGTCCGGAGTTCATGGCATACCCGAAAAATGACGAAGCTGATCATAGGTGCAGTGATCGATTTCCATACTAATTTGTAACTCCACAGTGGAACGTGGCAGTGATGGAGCCACTAGAGATAAGCGGACGGATACTAGCGGGCATTATCCTCATCGGATTGAATGCATATTTCGTCGCGATCGAGTTCGGCCTGACTCGTGCCCGACAGTATTCAAAATCTGAGTTCGACACGCCGTCGCTCCAACTTGCCTGGGATATGACTAATGACCTCGAATTTTATCTGACAACATGTCAAATTTGGATTTCCGGCACGAGTATTGCACTGGGTATCGTTGCTGAACCTGGTCTGGCAGCGCTATTCGAGCCGTTATTCCAGAATACAGCGCTCGCATCGGTCGGTGCTGGATCGTTACTTGGATTCTTACTTATCAACCTCCTCCACCTTACCCACGGTGAACAAACACCGACATACCTCGGTGTCGAGCGCTCGAAGCAGGTCTGTCGGTACGGAGCGCGCCCGCTGTACTGGTTCGCGAAGGTACTCGCCCCAGCAATCAAGTTCGGTGATTTGGTTGCAAAGGGAACGCTTGGTCTGTTCGGTATCGAGATGACCGGGGCGTGGCGTGAGACCGAACAAGAGGTCATCGAATCCCGGGCTGACCTCCGCAACCGGCTCGGATCTGTCCTTGAGGAGGGCGACCTCCCCGATGAACGTCGCGAAGAGATCCTGAACGCGTTTCAAATCGGTGATAAACCTGTAAGCGAGCTAATGGTCTCTCCGACAGATGTTGTCGCATTGTCTACCGAAGTTGACTCTGAAGAGAATTTTCAGCGGATGGAAGAGCGTCCCCATACGCGATATCCCCTAGTCGATGACGATTTGACCGACTTCCGTGGCATTATTTATACCCCGATTCTCGTCAGAAATCGTGACGAATTATTCGATGGTAATATCGATTTCGCTGAATTAGCTGCTCCACCCATGACGCTCTCCCCCGATACAGATATCAGCGATGCGATCGATCAGTTCCAAACGGAACGACAGGAACTCGCGCTCGTAATCGAGGATGGCGAAGCCGTTGGATTGGTGACTGTCACGGATCTCTTAGAAGCGATTATGGGCGACATCGAAGACCCTCTTGACCGAGAACAACTCGGTTAACGTTATCTCATCCAAGTAGAGCTGTCGACCGGGAACACTGAGGTTCTCCACGGCCAACGCTATGATCTTTCGCCTCGCTACCGCTGTACAGACGGCTTGACGAGCGATTTCGGATAACTAGGGGCAGGAACAAGCTCTGTCCGAAAAGCACAGAAGGTAACAACGTCTCAAGCGATACTGAATCGCCGTCGTAGTGTATCGTTCTGATTCAGCTTTTTCCGTTAGCGGTAGACTGGTGACACATGTATTCCGATATTGTCGTGCCAACCGATGGGAGTGACTCGAGTGCTGCTGCAGTTGATCACGGAATTAGTATTGCAGAACCGCACGGAGCGAGAGTTCACTTTCTACACGTAGTGGATGTAGGGACAGAGATGGCTGCCACTGGGAACATTGCGCCCGAACTCACAGAGACGTTCGAACAAGAGGCGACTAAGATACTCGATAGAGCGGCTTCAAAGGCCGAAGACGCTGATATAACGTATGAACGGGATATCCTTGAAGGGGTCCCTCACGAAGTGATAGCCGAATATAGTACGGATTACGATATCGATCTTATTGTCATGGGGGCAAGTGGACGTTCTGGGATCAAAGACCATCTTCTAGGAAGTTCGACGGACCGTGTTATTCGCTCCGTTGACACACCTATCCTTATTGCGCGTCCTTAATGCCAATTCTCGAAGATAGATACATTTTTGTCTATACTTTCTGAGACTAATTATTCACCCTGGCAATCGTTGTTGGCATTCACACGGGAGATCCTCAACATGTCCGAACGGTAGATATGCTTAATTCCGAAACAATCACGGTTTTGGTGCCCGTTCACTAGTACGAATTATAGTGGCATTTCGAAACGATCGGATTCTCAGAGACCCGACTAAGATCGATTCACTCCAGACGATTCAGCGGAATTTCAAAAAACAACTGTTCAATCATTACTTAACTTATTCTCATCCATTTTCGGGAGGAAGTATTTGATGATACCACTCCCACCTCCACCCGATATACTGTTGCAGGCCCTGCCTGCCATCGGATTTTTCGATATCATGGTGACTGAAGAGCTTATGACATGGACGGGGGCTGGAATCATCGTTATCCTTATTGGGGTCTCGGCTTTCTTCTCGTCGTCCGAGATTGCTATGTTCTCACTCCCCAGCCATCGAGTCGATGCGCTCGTTGAGGAGGGCCTTCCCGGCGCAGACATGATTTCCCATCTCAAATCCGACCCGCACCGACTGCTCGTGACGATTCTTGTCGGAAACAATCTTGTCAATATTGCGATGACATCGATTGCAACGACTCTATTGGGGTTTTACTTTGGCGGTGCAACCGCAGCCGTCCTTTCTACGCTCGGTATCACAGCGGTCGTCCTCCTGTTCGGCGAGAGCGTACCAAAGTCCTATGCAATCGAGAACACCGAAACATGGTCACGTCGCGTCGCTAGGCCACTCAAATACTCCGAGTACCTTCTTCTGCCACTTGTCGTGCTCTTTGACTATCTTACTAAACTTATTAATAGTATCACTGGTGGCGAGATGGCCATCGAGAGCACCTACATCACCCGTGACGAAATTCAAGGGATGATCGAAACTGGCGAGCGACAGGGTGTTCTTAACGAGGACGAACACGAAATGCTTCAGCGAATCTTTCGGTTCAACAATACCATCGCTAAAGAAGTGATGACTCCGCGTCTTGATATGACTGCTGTCCCAAAGACCGCAAGCGTCGATGAGGCTATCGAGACACTGGTCCACAGTGGGCATGAGCGTGTTCCCGTTTACGAGAAGAGTTTGGATAATGTCGTCGGCATCATTCACATTCGCGATCTAATCAGGGAGAGTACCTACGGTGAGAATAGCGATATCGAACTTGATGATGTAATTCAGCCAACTCTCCATATTCCTGAAAGTAAGAATGCTGACGAACTCTTGGCCGAAATGCGTGAGAACCGTATACAGATGGTCATTGTTATCGATGAATTCGGCACTACTGAAGGGCTCATCACGATGGAAGATATGGTCGAAAAAATTGTCGGCGATATTCTCGAAGGCGAAGAGGAAGAACCGATCGAGTTCCTTGACACTGATACCGCAATCGTGCAAGGAAAACTCAACATTGACGAGATTAACGACGAACTCGATATTGAACTTCCGGAGGGCGAAGAGTTCGAAACTGTCGCTGGATTCATTTTCAACCGTGCGGGTCGTCTCGTTGAAGAAGACGAGACAATCGCTTATGACGGTGTTCGGCTTCGTGTTGAACGAGTTGAGGATACACGCATCCTGAATGTTCGTGTTTCGAAGATCAATGGTGTCGAACGCGATGCGACAGAGACCCCAACAAACATGAAATCTCAGTAAACTATATAACTAAACGGAACGCGAAACAGTATGGATAGGTGAGAATTTTCCTGTAAAGGTAATGGGTCTCGAAGCCGTCGATAGCGTATGGAGACGGATATCGCGGAGTTCGACTTCCTCGTCGTCGGATCGGGTTCCGGACTCGACGTAGCGAGCGCCGCAGCGAACCGCGGCCAGTCAGTCGCGGTCGTCGAGAAGGGACCCCTCGGCGGCACCTGTCTCAATCGCGGCTGCATCCCGTCGAAGAAACTGCTGTATCACGCGGAGGTTCGACAGACCATCGAGCGCGCCGACGAGTTCGGGATCGACGCCGAGGTGGCCGGCGTCGACTTCGCCGAGATCGTCCGCGAGGTCAACGAGGACGTGTCGGGGAGTTCGGACTCGATTTACCGCGGCGTACAGGCCTCGGAGCAGCACACGCTGTTCGAGGGTGAGTGTCGCTTCGTCGACGACCGGGCGGTCGAACTCGTCGACGGGCCGGACGCCGGTGCACGCGCTCGCGCCGACACGGTTCTCATCGCGGCCGGAACGCGACCGGCTATCCCGCCGATCGAAGGCATCGACACCGTCGACTTCCTCACCAGTCGGGATGCCCTCCAACTCGAGACGCCACCCGATCACCTCGTCATCGTCGGCGGCGGGTACATCGCGGCTGAACTCGCGCACTTCTTCGGGACGTTCGGCAGCGACGTGTCGATCGTGGGTCGCCGCCAGTATCTGCTTCCGGAGAGCGACGAGGATAGTGCGGCCGCGCTCACCGAGCGTTACGACGAACGCTTCGACGTGCACACGGGGTACGAGGCCGTCGCCGCCTCGCAATCCGGCGAGGATGTAACCATCGAGGCGCGGCCGTACCCGCCGGCGTGGGACGATCCGTCGGCGCGCGATCCCGTCACCGTGACCGGCGACACCGTGCTCGTCGCGGCGGGCCGACAGCCGAACTCGGATACGCTGAACCTCGGTGCAACCGGCGTCGAAACCGACGAGTTCGGCTTTATCGAGACGGACGAGTACCTGCGCACGACGGCGGATGGGATCTGGGCACTCGGAGATATCGTCGGGGAGTTCCTGTTGAAGCACAACGCGAACCACGAGGCTCGGGCCGTCGTTCGGAATCTATTCGGCGACGAACTCGAACCGGTCGATTACACGGCGATGCCCTTCGCCGTGTTCTGCTCGCCGGAAGTGGCCGGCGTCGGGGTCCACGAACAAACGCTCCGCGAGGCGGATCGAGAGTACGCGACGCGGACGTATCGCTACGAGGATACCGCCCGCGGGCAGGCGATGCACGCCGAGGGATTCGTCAAGGTCATCGCCGAACCGGACGGCGGGCTACTCGGCTGTCACATCGTCGGGCCGGAGGCGTCGAATCTCATCGAGGAGGTCGTCGTCGCGATGACGGCGGGGACGGGGTCCGTCTGGGATATCCGCGAGTCGGTCCACATCCATCCAGCGCTGTCGGAGGTCGTCGATCGGGCATTCGCCGGGCAGTTCACGCGTCACGGGGGGACGCACGAGCATCATCACCGGCACCAGCACGATCACGATCACGATCACGATCATGACCGTGACCACGACCATGCTCACGAGCACCAGCGTTCTCGCGACCACTCCGACCACGAGCGCGAGCACAGCAATCACCAGCACGGGCACGACCACGAGGGCCACCGGGGCGACCACGGCCACGACCAGCAGTCCGACTGAGATAGTAAACAGTATCCGTATTTACTATACACGAAAAGTTTTAGGTCCCGCTGATCAACTGTTCGCATAGGCCCTGGTATCATGTCACGAGCTGTTTTCGACACTGCCGAATACGACCGTCGACTCGACCGGACGAAAGCGCGCTTGCGCGAGGAGAACCTCGACGCGATCGTCGTCGCCGACCCCGCCAACATGAACTACCTCACCGGCTACGACGGCTGGTCGTTCTACGTTCACCAGGCGGTCATCGTGACGGCCGACCGCGACGAACCGATCTGGGTCGGCCGCGAAATGGACGCCGACGGCGCACGGGCGACGACCATCCTCTCCGCAGACAGTATCCAGTCGTACAGCGACGACCACGTTCACTCGCCGTACGACCTCCACCCGATGGACTACGTCGCGGGCGTCCTCGACGAACTCGACGTCGGCGACGGTCGCATCGGACTCGAGATGGACGCCTACTACTTCACCGCGAAATCCTACACGCGTCTGCAGGAAAACCTTCCCAAGGCCGAGTTCAGCGACGCGACGCTGCTCGTCAACTGGGTCCGGGTCAAGAAATCCGAACAGGAACTCGCGTACATGCGCGAGGCCGCCCGCATCTCGGAGAACGCCATGCGGGCCGGAATCGACGCCATCGAGGAGGGCGTCCCCGAGTACGAGGCCGCAGCCGCGATCTACGACGCGCTCATCACCGGCACCGACGAGTTCGGCGGCGACTACCCCTCGATCGTCCCCCTGATGCCCTCGGGCGACCACACCGGCACGCCGCACCTGACCTGGACCGACCGCCCGTTCGAGGACGGCGACCCGGTCATCATCGAACTCTCGGGCTGTCGTCACCGCTATCACTCGCCGCTCGCCCGGACGACGTTCGTCGGCGACCCGCCGGCTGAACTCGAGCGGACCGCGGATATCGTCACCGAGGGAATCGAGGCCGCGCTCGCCGCCGCCGAACCGGGCGTCACCTGCGAGGCCGTCGAGAAGGCCTGGCGAGAGACCATCGCGCAGTACGACATCGAGAAGGAGGATCGCATCGGGTACTCGATGGGACTGGGCTACCCGCCGGACTGGGGCGAGCACACGGCGAGCATCCGACCCGGTGACGAGACGGTTCTCGAGGAGGACATGACCTTCCACATGATCCCGGGGATTTGGACGGAAGAGATCGGTATGGAAACCAGCGAGACGTTCCGCGTGACGAGTTCCGGCGCAGAAACGTTGGCGGACTTCCCGCGGCAGTTGTTTACGGCATAACTCGCTGCTCTACCGTCTACGCTCTCCACCGCGTTTTCTCGCTGCCCTTCGGCGGCGAACACCTCTCGGTTCCCGGATCGGTCTTGTGGGCGCTTCGGAACTCGAGTTCGGCACACCGTCTTTCAGTTCGATCTTGATCGGTACCTGCGGTTGGAAACACGATTTTCATCCAGCGCAGGATGCAAAACCGAAATAGCGATTCGGTAAATGAGTCTGCGAGCTTTATGCCACTACCTTTATTAGATCTTAGAAATACATTTTCATGGACACTACAGCCCAAGGAATTCTCGGCGTTCAACTCACGCTTATCGGCCTCTATCTCGTTGCATACTTTAACGAACTGTCTTCGTTCCCGGAAGTGGGACTCTTGCTCGGACTGGGTGGGACGGCTGTGACAATGGATGCGGTTTTTAATAAGTCGTGGAAGAACGATCGTTGACCCGCGTTCACCCTAGTTCCGGGGATATCCCTAACGAATAAGGGTGATATTTACTGAGAGACGACGTTCTCGAGTTCAGCGTCGCCGTCCTCGAGCGCGCTCACGTTGTGCGCGACGATATCGGCTAACCGATCCCAGTGTTTCGGCGTGTGCCCGCCCGTGTGGGGGGTCAGCAGACAGTTTTCGAGATCCCAGAGGTCGTGATCGTTCGGCAGCGGTTCGGGTTCGGTCACGTCGAGCGCGGCTCCCCGAATGCCGTTCGACTGCAGCGCTGCAACGAGCGCGTCGGTATCGACGAGGCCGCCGCGCGCGGCGTTGACGACGACCGCGTTCGGGGGCAGCGTCGCCAGTTCGTCCGCGCCGACGAGTCCTCGCGTCAGGTCGTTCAGCGGACACGCGAGCACGACGTACTCGCTGCGGGCGAACGCCTCGTGGATGTCTTCCGCCTCGAACCCGAGGACCTCGTCCGTCGGGCCGCCTTTCGAGGGCGTGTAACGGATGCCGATCGTCTCGACCTCGAAGCCCTGGAGTCGCCGGACGATTTCCTGACCGATCGAGCCGAGTCCCACCACTGTGACGGTGCTCCCGGTGAACTCGTGGGACTGGAAGTGTCGCCACTCGCCGTTTTGCTTGCGCCGCCACCCCTCGTGAAGGTTGCGCGCGAAGACGAGCATATTGGCGATCGACTGTTCGGCGATCCCTGGTGCGTGGATGCCGCCGGCGTTCGTCACGGCCACGCCGTGCTCGGCCAGCGCCTCCATCGGCACGTGGTCGGTGCCGGCGAACGTACACGCGAAGAGTTCGAGTCGCTCGGCCCGATCGAGGAGGGCCTCTTCGATCGTGATCCCTGTCACGACCCGCGCCTGCGGGACGAGTTCGCGTTCTTCCGCCGGCGTCCGTGCGAGCGCGACGGTGTGGTTCGGCAGTCGCTCGCGCAGCGTTTCGGCGTACGATTCCATCGATAGCCCTTCCGTTCCCTCGCGGAGAACGACGACATCTGCGTTCGTGCTCGTACTCGTGTTCATATGATCCTCCGTCGCAGTAGCGTGTTCTCGCCACTGAAACGACTCGTACCCAACGGTTGTCATCGCCTCTCTTATTCCTTTTGTGTACCTACCATAAACACTGATTGTGTATAATTAAGTTAGTGGAGTGAGTCAGTGTCTGGCATGAACGAACCGATACGAGATCGTCTCGTGACCCTTCGACGGAACCTTCACCGCCACCCGGAGCCGGCGTGGCGCGAGTTCTACACGACCGCTCGTCTCGTCGAGGAGATTCGAGCGATCGGCGTCGACGAACTGGCCGTCGGGCCGGACGCTTACGACCCCGCGGATCGGATGGCCGTTCCCGACGCTGAACTCGGGCCGTGGATCGAGCGCGCTCGCGAGCGGGGCGCGGATCCGGCGCTGCTCGATCGGATGACCGGCGGCAACACGGGCGCGGTCGCCGTTCTCGACCGCGGCGAGGGACCCGTAATCGGACTGCGGGTCGATATCGATGCGCTGTTCATCGAGGAGTCGACCGCCGAGGAACACGATCCGGCCGCGGAGGGGTTCCGATCGGAGATCGACGGCGCGATGCACGCCTGCGGGCACGACGTGCACATGACGTGGGGGTTGGCCGTCCTCGAAGCCATCGCAGAAAGCGACTTTGCGGGTCGGCTGGTCGTCTTCTTCCAGCCCGCCGAGGAGACTAGCGGCGGCGGCTGTCCGATGGCGAAAAGCGAGTTCGCGGACGGGCTGGACTACCTGCTCGCCGTGCACGTCGGCCTCGATCATCCGACGGGCGAGGTCGTCGCCGGGATCGAGAAGCCACTGGCCATGTGCCACGTCGACGCGACGATCCACGGTGCCTCCGCGCACGCGGGGAAAGCGCCGAACGAGGGGGCAAACGCCATGCACGCGATGGGGACGGCGATCGAGAACGCCTACGGAATTCCCCGCCACAGCGACGGCATGACGCGGGTGAACATCGGGAAAGCCGAAGCGGGTACCGCGAGCAACGTTATCGCCGAGCGCGCCCACATGGAAGCCGAAGCGCGCGGCGAGACGACCGAGCTGATGGAGTTCGTGAAAGATCGGCTGGAGCGCACCGTCAAATCGGCCGCGACGATGCACGACTGCCGGGCCGAGGTCGAGGTCGTCAGCGAATCGCCGCGCGCGGACAGCGATCCCGAGTTGCAGGCGCTCGTCAGCGAGGTCGCCGACGGCGCGGCGGGTATCGAGCGCGTGCTGCCGGCCGCCGACTTCGGCGCGAGCGAGGACGCGACCTTCCTGATGGAACGCGTCCAGCGCGACGGGGGGCTCGCGACGTACCTCATCGTCGGGACCGATCACCCGACCAGCCACCACACCCCGACGTTCGACGTCGACGAGGCGAGTCTCGAACACGGGGTCGACGTGCTCGCCGAGACGATCCGCGAACTCGAGTCTCGGCACCCGATCCCGCACGTCGATCCCGCGGACGCGGACGTAGACACCCCCATCGCGGAGACGGAGGGGAACAGATGAGCGGGCACGACGGCCTCGTCACGCCCGCGGATATCGAGGACGCCCGTGCGCGGATCGACGACATCGTCCACCGAACGCCGCTCGATACGTCGCGAACGTTCGCCGAACTGAGCGGCGCAGCGTCCGTCGGACTCAAACTCGAGAACGTTCAGCGGACGGGTTCGTTCAAGATCCGCGGCGCGTACAACAAGCTGGCGCAGTTGGATGCCCAAGAACGGGAGGCGGGCGTTATCTCCGCGAGCGCGGGCAACCACGCCCAGGGCGTCGCGCTGGCGGGACGACTGCTCGATATCGAGACGACCATCGTCGTCCCCGAGGTCACGCCCGCCGCGAAGATCGAGGCCACCCGCGGCTACGGTGCCGAGGTCGTCGTCGAGGGCGATATCTACGAACGAGCCTACGAGTTCGCACTCGACCGAGCCGACGAAACCGGGGAGACGTTCGTCCACCCGTTCGACGACGAGGCGATCATCGCCGGCCAGGGGACGATCGGACTCGAACTTCGCGACCAGTACCCTGAGATGGAGACGGTGCTCGTCGCGATCGGCGGCGGCGGCCTCATCTCGGGCGTCGGCACGGCGCTCGAGGCCGCCGAGCACGACATCCGTGTTATCGGCGTCCAGCCCGAGGGTGCCGCCCACGCGAAACGGACGCTCGAGACCGCAGCAGACGCTCGGGACGACGAGGGTGCGGGCATACACGAACTCGCAGACGTGGATACCGTCGCGGAGGGGATCGCGGACACCCGGATGCTCGAGACCACGGCCGCGACCGCCCGCGCGGTCGTCGACGACGCGGTGACGGTCACGGACCGCGAAATCGCGACCGCCGTCACCCTGCTGGCGGAGCGGGCCAAGACCGTCGCCGAGGGTGCCGGTGCCGCTCCGCTCGCGGCCGCGCTGTCGGACGACGCCGGACTCGCTCTCGAAGGCGAACACGTCGGCGTCGTCGTCTCCGGCGGCAACGTGAACCTCACCGAGCACGCCGAATTGACCCGAACCGGCCTGCACGAACTCGGGCGCTACGTCGAGGCGCGGCTGGCCCTCGACGGCTGGCCGACGGCTATCGGCGATGTAGTCGAAACGGTCGAGGCCGAAGGGGCCGAACTCGACGCGTTAGAGCGCGCCCGCCGCGGCGCAGGGACGGTCGACCGTCCGAACCGCGTTCCGGTGACGATCGGACTCGAAGGGAGCGGTCCCGAGCATCTCGACGGCGTGCTCTCCGCGCTGGCTGAACTCGGCGCTATTTCGGTCATCGAGTGCTCTCGTTGTGACCGATAGCCGTGGCGCACGGTTTTCGTTTACTAACCGCGCTGGGGCACCTGTCGCAGTCGGCTGTGAGTATTCGACTTCGTTGTCCGAGTGCACCGCCGCCTTGTGGGCTCGTTCTTCCTGTACCGGGACCCGAGTACCGCCGTACCCTCAATGCGGTGCCCGACGACGCGGCGTATTAGCCGGCCCAAAAACCGGAACGGTTTTATTGTTTAGGTTGGCCTAAAATACTATGGCCGATGAACTCGAGGACCGTCTCGTCTCAGTTCGGCAAGTGCCCGTAACGGCGACAGTGGCGATGTGCCGTCTGCTCGGTGTTCGAAATCGAGCGGACACGGTGAGAACGCACCCGACGGAACCGAGCGCCACAGTTCCGTCCCGACGGAGTACGTGGTTCGACGATGAGTGAGAAGAACTCGTGCGTCGGAACGAAACGGACGGCGGCATCGTCGGTGAGCGAGACGCGGTTCGGATGGTTCTTCGATCCGACGCTCGCGACGCCGTACACCGGGGATGACGCGGATACGGGTGTCGCGCTTGGTCAGAGCGCTGGGTCGTCGGCAATTGGCGTTCGTGCCGGGTACGGCTCCCATCTGTACGACGGACTTCCCGGCGTCTCCGCTGACGCCGACGCCCTCGTCGAACGCTACCAGGACGGCACTGGAGGAGTCGACCAATGAGCGCGCTAGACTCGTCGCGGCCGGAGACAACCCTCGATTACGACGTCGTCGTAGTCGGTGGCGGACCTGCGGGCTGCTCGGTCGGCGTTTTCACCGCCCGGTATGATCTAGAGACGGTGATCTTCGATCGCGGGCGCTCGTCGATCCAACGGTGTGCGTACCTCGAGAACTACCTCGGCTTCCCCGCGGGGGTCGACATCGAAACGCTGTACGGATTAATGCACGATCACGCGTCGACGGCGGGCTGTGAGATCGTTTCCGACTTCGTGGCGTCGGTCGAGCGCCGCGACGACGCTGATGGGTTTCTCGTTCACGCGCAAGATGGCGACCCGGTCACCGCTCGCTTCGTGGTCGCGGCCACACGCTACGACGGCGAGTACATGCGCGGTCTCGACGGTGACGCGGCCATGTTCGAGACGCACGAACACGACGGTGAGGAACGCGAACACTTCGATAAACGGTACGCCGAGAGCGACGGATCGACACCGGTCGACGGACTCTTCATCGCGTCGCCGTACGGCGAGACGGGCTATCAGGCACTCATGGCCGCCGGCCGCGGCGCACAAGTCGGAATCACCGTCATCGAGGCCGTTCGACGGGAGGAAGGGTATCCGGAGCCCGTGGCGAACTACTACGACTGGATGCGCGCGGACACCGAACTCGACGACGAGTGGAGCGACCGGGATCGATGGCGCGACTATTTCGATGACCGGTTACCTGCCGATCACGGCCTCGGGGCAGAACGACTCGCGGCGATACGCGAACAAGAGATCGATCGCCGATTCGCAATGTATCTCTCCGACGACGAAATCGACCGTCGGAGCGAGCGCGGGCAGCGGCAACTACTCGAGCACATCGACGATGAGCTCATCCTCGCTGCGGCCCGTGAAATCGATGCCGAGCAACGATCCAGCGGAACGTAATTCGGAGAGACGACCATGTCGGTGAATCGCACCTTCGCGTCGTGTGTTGGCGACCGGGACCCGGTTACGAACGCACGAAATCTACAATACCCTCTCGCAGTTCTTCCGTGATGTTCTTGAACTCTCCGAGTACGAGCGCGAGGCGATAGCGGTAACGGGAGCAGTCAGTCCACTGGTGGTAGATCGTCTTGCAGCGACGCTTCTAGCGATAGCGAAGTCACCTTCGGGACACGATATTATCGCCCCCTTTCGACACACGATGACTCTTCGGCTTTACGCTCCTCGGAGAACTCGTGATGTGGCTCGCCGGACAGCGGGTGTAACAAACCGCATGGTTTTTGCTTTAGGCCTGCCTAAACACTGCTAATGACCCCCGGTACCCAGTCGGATGCCAACCGGAAGTCCGAACCGACCCCGACCGGCAGACCCGAGATCGAAGTCTGCCAAAGCGGCCCCGACAAATCCGTTTTCATCGAATCCGGGAATACCGATGGCTGGATTTCGAGCACCGTCCTCGTTGATGTAATCCAGTAGTCGCCCCCTTGTGCTAACTCGACTGCTGCACCCGTCATCGACAAGTGATACTCACGGGCCTGGTCGGTGAACTCGTTCCTGATACGCTGCTCGTACTGTTGGCCGTAATCCGCGGTTATTCACATCTGTCTTACCTGTCGCTGTTGAAGCGACGAGTTCAGCGAGGTGGCAGCGGCGAGAAGCGGGCTACAGGTATGCGGCGAACGCATCCGCGAGTTTTTCTTCAGCGCGTCTGAGGTGGTGTTCTGCCGTCCGTCGGCCGATTCCGACTTCGGTTGCGATTTCGGCGGTTGTCGTCTCCCGGGGTATCTCGTAGTAGCCTCGATCGTGGGCAGTCAGGAAGACGACCCGCTGGCGATCGGAAAGCGTCGGGAGGACCGACCCGACCGACAACACCGGCGTCTCCGAGGCGACGGTTTGGAGTTCCTTCTTCGATTCGACCGTTACGGTGTGATCGTCGGCAACATCGGCGTAGAACGCGGTCAGGTTCGCGGAGTCGAGCGCGAGAACTCGAACGACCTTCGCGCCGTCCTCGTACCGCAATGGCGGTAATAGAAGGCAGTCGCTGGCCGCAAGCGGTGCCTCGATGTAGCTTCCGCCGTGTTGTTTCAGGCACGCTTCGGTGATGACCGTTCGGTCGTCTCCGTTTCTGAGCTGTTCTTGTACTCCGACTTCCGCGTTCACATAGGCGACCACGTCGTCCTGGCGTTCGCCGGTGACGTGAAGCAGGTCGCAGTGATCGTTGCACCAGAGTTCGATACTCGTGTTATTGTTCGCCGTCGAGTTCGAATAGGGATCGTCACTCCGGATGCGAAAGACGGCCTTGTACACGGGTGCTCGTTGCACCGCCACTTAAAAAACCTTTGCCACACGGAGAGCCGATCCTATCGGGTTTCCCGTTGTTAGACACACGCATGGAACAGTCAACGGAGCGTTCCGATCGCGGAATCGGCGAGCCGTCGCCGCAGTGGCTCGAGTACCAGGGTGCACCGACCGGGACGGACATCGAGTGTGAGGGATGGCGACAGGAGGCGGCACTTCGGCTGCTCAACAATAACCTCGATCCCGACGTCGGCGAGCGCCCGGAAGAGCTGGTCGTCTACGGCGGGACCGGCCGGGCGGCCCGAAGTTGGGACGCCTACGACGGGATTCTCGCGGAGCTCCGCGATCTCGAGAGCGACGAGACGTTGCTCGTCCAATCGGGGAAACCGGTCGGCCGGTTCACGACCCACGAGCGAGCGCCGCGAGTGCTGATCGCGAACTCGAACCTCGTCGGCAACTGGGACGATTGGGAGCACTTCCACGAACTCGAGGCCCGGGGGCTGATCATGTACGGGCAGATGACCGCCGGCTCCTGGGCCTACATCGGCACGCAGGGCATCATCCAGGGGACGTTCGAGACGCTGGCCGAGGTCGCGCGCCAGCACTTCCCCGAGAGCGAGGGGTTACGTGGAACGATCACCGTCACCGGCGGCCTCGGCGGCATGGGCGGGGCCCAACCGCTCGCCGTGACGATGAACCACGGCGTTTGTATCGCCGCCGAGGTGGACGAACGCCGTATCGACAGACGACTCGAGACGGACTACTGCACGGAAAAGACCGACGATCTCGGCGAGGCCATCGAACTCGCTCGGGAGGCCGCAGCCGCAGGCGAGGCGTTGTCCATCGGCCTCCACGCGAACGCCGCGGACATGTTCGACGGAATGCTCGAGCGCGAGTTCGTGCCCGATATCGTCACCGATCAGACGAGCGCCCACGACGAACTCGAGGGCTACTATCCGGCGGGCTATACCGTCGACGAGGCCGACCGACTCCGCGAGACGGATCCCGACTCCTACGTCGCGGAGAGCCTCGATACCATGACGCGCCACGTCGAGGGCATCCTCGAGATGCAAGAACGTGGCGCGGTCGCGTTCGAGTACGGCAACAACATCCGCGGGCAGGTACAGGACCACCGGGACGTGGAGAACGCCTTCGACTTCCCCGGCTTCGTGCCGGCGTACATCCGACCGCTGTTTTGTCGCGGGAAGGGACCGTTCCGCTGGGTCGCCCTCTCCGGCGACGAGGCGGACATTCACCACACCGATGACGCCGTACGCGATCTGTTTCCGGACAAGGAGAACCTCCACCGCTGGATCGACCTCGCGCAGGAGCAGGTGTCGTTTCAGGGACTCCCGAGTCGCGTCTGCTGGCTCGGGTACCGCGCCGAGGACGACCCCGACGGCCTCACCGAGCGCGCACGGTTCGCACTTCGGATCAACGAACTCGTCGCCGACGGAGAGATCACGGCACCGATCGTCGTCACGCGCGACCACCTCGACGCGGGAAGCGTCGCCAGCCCGAACCGGGAGACCGAGGCGATGCGGGACGGCTCCGACGCCGTCGCGGACTGGCCGATCCTGAACGCCCTTCTGAACTGCGCCGCCGGGGCCGACATCGTGAGCGTCCACGACGGGGGCGGCGTGGGCATCGGCAACGCCATCCACGCCAACAACCACGTCGTCCTCGACGGGTCGGATCTGGCCGCCGAAAAAGCGCGCCGGGTCTTTACGACCGATCCCGGCATGGGTGTGATTCGCCACGCCGACGCCGGCTACGAGGACGCGATCGACGAGGCGTCGGCGTCGAACGTCCGCGTTCCAATGCACGATCACGAATGAGTTCGTTTACCACTCCACAGGACTGGACGGGACCGTCGTCGGATTCGGTCGACGAACAGCTCGGTGACGTCGTTACCGGAACGACCGTCGACGACGCCGGCGAGTTCGACGCGGTGCTCGTGGGAGAACCATACGACGGCGGCGTCGTCTCCCGAGAGGGCGCTGCCGAGGGGCCGACCACTCTCAGGGAATCGCTCGCGGCGGTGAAGAGCCATCACTTCGACGCCGGGCCGCTGCGCGATATCGGCGATGTCGGCGACGTGGCGATTCCGGACGGTTCCGTCGCCACGGTGCAGCACGCGGTCCGCGAGGCCGCGGCGTCGGTCCACGACAGCGACGCGCTCCCCGTCTTTCTCGGCGGCGACAACTCGCTGACCTTCGCGAACGTCGCGCCGCTGCTCGAGGACGCGAGCGTCGGCGTCGTCAATTTCGACGCCCACCTCGACGTGCGCGAGTTCGGAGAGCGACCGACCAGCGGGACGCCCTACCGCCAGTTGTACGACGCCGGACTGGACGGCTACGCCTGCGTCGGCGCGCGGCACTTCGAAACGAGTTCGGCGTATCACGATTTCGTGCGCGAACGCGACGGAGAGATCGTGACCGCCGAGGAGGTTGCGGACGACCCCCTGCAGGCCGTCGATCGGGCGCTCTCGGCGCTCGACGGCGTCGACCGGCTCTACTGTAGCGTCGACATCGACGTCCTCGATGCGCCCTACTGCGGGTCGAGCGCGCCGACGCCGGGCGGGCTGACGCCGCGGGAACTGTTCCGCCTCGTTCGGCTCGTCGCCAGCGACGACCGACTCGCCGGATTCGAGGTCGTCGAGTGCGCGCCGCCGCTGGATACCGACGGCCGAACGGTCGACGCCGCCGCGCGGACGATCGCACACTTCCTCGCGGGGTGGAACGCATGACCGACCTCGTCGTCTCCGACGCCGCACAGGTCGCGACCCCGACCGGCAGCGATGGCGATAATTCGAATAGCGGACTCGAAATCATCGAAAACGGTGCCGTCGCGATCGAAGACGGCGTCGTCGTCGCCGTCGGCCCCACGGCAGACGTAACGCGCGCACATCCACCGGAGAACGCGACGGAGTCCGTCGACGCCACCGGGCAGACGGTCCTGCCGGGCTTCGTCGATCCCCACACGCACGCCGTCTTCGCCGGCGACCGGGTCGACGAGTTCACCGCGAAGCTCGCGGGCGCGAGCTACCAGGACATCTTAGCGGAGGGTGGCGGAATCCTGCGGACGGTTCGGTCGACGCGCGACGCCTCCCGCGATGAACTCGTCGCGAATCTGCTTGAGAACCTCGATACCATGCTCGCCCACGGCACGACGACGGTCGAGGTAAAGTCCGGCTACGGGCTCGATGTCGAGACGGAACTGAAGTTACTCGAAGCGATCGACGAGGCGGCCGACCGCCACCCGATCGACGTCGTACCGACGTTTATGGGCGCACACGCGGTTCCCAAAGGCGCGGACACCGAAGAGTACGTCGACCGCGTCATCGAGGAGCAACTGCCCGCGGTCGCCGACGCCGGCCTCGCCGAGTTCTGCGACGTGTTCTGCGAGGCGGGCGTCTTCTCGGTTCCGCAGTCCCGACGGATTCTCGCGGCTGGCCAGGAGCTGGGTCTGACGCCGAAGATCCACGCCGAGGAGTTCGAGCGACTCGGCGGGTCGCAACTGGCGGCCGACTGCGGCGCGACCAGCGCCGACCACCTGTTGCAGGCGACCGACGAGGACATCGCGGCGCTCGGCGAGGCTGGCGTGACGCCGGTGCTCCTGCCGGGGACGGCGTTCTCGCTCGGCGCGGCGTACGCGGACGCGGCGGCCTTCGAGGCGGCGGACGTGCCGGTCGCCCTCGCCACGGACTTCAATCCGAACTGCTTCTCACAGAGCATGGAATCCGTCGTCGAACTCGCCTGTAACGGCATGCGAATGACACCGGCCGCGGCTATCCGCGGCGCAACCGCCACCGCCGCCCGCGCCGTCGACCGTACCGACGGCACGGGCACCATTCGCGAGGGCGCACCCGGCGACCTCGCCATCGCAACCGTGACCAACTATCAACACATCCCGTACAACTTCGGCGTCTCGAACGTTCGAACAGTCATCAAGAACGGAACGGTGGTGCACCGTGACTGACGACCCGGTCGTCGTCGACGGCGAAACGCTCACGCCGGCGGCCGTCGAACGCGTCGCCCGAGCGGGCGCACCCGTCTCGGTCCCCGAATCCGCCCGCGAGCGCGTTCGCGAATCGCGAGAGCGCATCGTCGACATCGTCGACTCCGGACAGGCCGTCTACGGCGTCAACACCGGCTTCGGTGAACTCGTCCAGGAACGCATCCCTGCGGACGACATCGAAACGCTCCAGCAGAATCTCATTCGGAGCCACGCCGCCGGCACCGGCGATGAACTCGATCGAGCGGAGGTTCGAGCGATGCTCGTAACCCGACTCAACGCCCTGGTGAAAGGCTACAGCGGCGTCCGGGAACGCATCGTCGATCTGCTCGTCGGAATGTTAAACGACGGCGTCCACCCCGTCGTGAGAGCCAAGGGGAGTCTCGGTGCAAGCGGCGATCTCGCGCCGCTTGCCCACCTCGCGCTCGTCCTCATCGGTGAGGGTGAAGCCACCGTCGGCGACGATCGACTGCCCGGTGACGAAGCGCTGGCGCGAGCGGAACTCGAACCGGTGACGCTCCGGGCGAAGGAGGGGTTAGGGCTCATCAACGGAACGCAGCTAACCGTCGGCTTGGCCGCGCTCGTCGTCCGCGATGCCGAGCGTGCGCTCCAAGCGGCGGATATCGCCGGTGCGATGACGACGGAAGCGACGATGAGTACCACCGCGAGTTCACATCCGAGCATTCAGAACGTTCGGCCACACCCGGGCCAAACTGAAAGCGCCAGGAATATCCGTCGGCTGACCCGCGATTCCGAAATCGTCGAGTCCCACCGCAACTGCGATCGAGTGCAGGACGCGTACTCGCTCCGGTGTCTCCCGCAGGTTCACGGCGCGGTCCGGGATTCGATCCAGCACCTCCGCGAGGCCGTCGAGACGGAACTCAACAGCGCGACGGACAACCCGCTCGTGTTCCCCGCCGACGAAGCGGACGACCGCGCGAGCGGGACCGATCGAGCGGCGGTTCTCTCGGGCGGGAACTTCCACGGCCAACCGCTGGCGCTGCGGCTGGATTACGCCGCGAGCGCCCTGGCTGAACTCGCGTCGATTTCGGAACGGCGGATGGATCGGATGCTCAATCCGAACGTTCAAGAAGTGCACTTGCCGCCGTTCCTGACCGAAGGGAGCGGCCTTCGATCGGGGTACATGATCGCCCAGTACACGGCGGCGGATCTCGTGAGCACGAACCGGTCCCAGGGACGGCCGTCGACGGATAACATCCCGGTCAGCGGCAATCAGGAAGATCACGTGAGCATGAGCGCCCAAAGCGGCTACGCCGCCAGAGAGACCGTCTCAGCTACGCTCCGCGTCGTCGGTATCGAACTGCTCTGTGCGGCGCAGTCGCTCGATTTCGTCGCTGAACTCGATCCCGGAATCGGAACGCACGCGGCCTATCGGACCGTCCGCGAACACGTCTCTCATCTCGACGAGGACCGGCCGCTTCACGGTGATATCGATCGAATGCTGGCGCTTCTCCGGTCGGATCAATTGTTCGAGAACGTCGAGATGGCGATCGACGCCGGACCGCCGTAGCGACACTGTTTTTAGTGTGCTGCTGCGACTCACTACCAAACCGTGAGTCGACTGAGGTATTTAAAGACCTACCCGAATGGAAACTGCTGCTATTTGCAGTACTCTTCGACTAGTATTCATAGAGTATGATAACAGGGTACATGGTGAGCAATCGACCGAGTTGTCTTCCGGATCGGCTTGACGATGCGGTGATCCGATGGTAGCATTTGAGCCGCGGCTGTTCGAGGACATCGATCCCGACGAACGTCCGTCGCTCGCGGCGGCGCTCGTTCCCATCGCGGGCATGATCGTCTTCCTCAGCGTCGGCATCGTCGCGTTCGACCTGGATCCGCAGTTCCCGCTCTTCTGGGGGATCGCCTTCACCGGGCTGTTCGCCCGGTATCACCTCGGTCTCTCCTGGGACGACCTGTACGACGGGATCACGGATAGTCTCCTCATGGGGATGAAGGTGATCATCATCATGTTCACCGTCTACGCGCTCATCTCGTCGTGGATTCAAGCCGGGACGATTCCGGGCCTGATGTACTACGGGTTGGAATTTCTCACGCCCGCGGTGTTTCTTCCGGTAACTGCCATCCTCGCCGCGATCATCTCCTTTGCGGTCGGCTCGTCGTGGACGACGGCGGGCGCCCTCGGCGTCGCGTTCATCGGTATCGGGTCCGGACTCGGCATTCCCGAGCCGATGACCGCCGGGGCGATCCTCAGCGGAGCCTACGCGGGCGACAAGCAGTCACCCCTCTCGGATACGACGAACCTCGCCGCCGCGGTGACGAACACCGATCTGTACGACCACATCAACGCGATGCGGGCCGGAACCCTCGTCGCGTTCGGCCTCTCGGTCGTGCTGTACGCCGCCATCGGACTGAACGCCGCCGGATCGATCCCCGCCGGCCGCCTCGCCTCGATCCAAACGGCTCTCCAGGGGAGTTACGTTATCTCGCCACTCGTCTTCCTGCCGGTCATCGTCACCTTCGGACTCGCGATCTACGGTATTCCGGCGGTCCCTGCGCTCGGAACCGGCGTCTTCGCGGGCGTATTCACGTCGATGCTCGTCCAGGGTACCGGCTTCGCCGCCGCGTGGTCGGCCGCCCAGTCCGGGACCGGACCCGAAACGGGAATGGAACTCGTGAACGGACTCCTCGATAGTTCAGGGCTGATCGGCGGTGCCTGGATCGTGACGATCGCCATCGCCGCACTCTCGCTCGGCGGCATGCTCGAGCGGACCGGGATTCTCGCCGTCCTCGCCCACCACCTTGGCAGGCTCTGTCGCGGGGTCGCGAGTTTGACGGGCGTCACCGCCTTCTCCGCGGTCTCTATGAATATCCTCGCCGCCGAGCAGTACGTAAGCATCGTCGTTCCGGGAATGACCCTCCGGAACCTCTACGAGGAACAGGGGCTGAAAGCGAAGAACCTCTCGCGCGCTATCGAGGCGTCCGGGACGACGACGAGTGCGCTTATCCCCTGGGGCAGCGGCGGCCTGTTTATGGCCGGGACGCTCGGCGTTTCCACGCTGGAATATGCCCCCTACTACTTCTTTGGTTTCCTCTCGCCGCTTGTCCTTCTGATCATGGGTCTCACCGGGTGGCAGATCGTCTACAAGGAAGGGAGCGGTGCCGATGAGACCGCATCACCGGGTAGCGGCGTCGGCACCGGCGTCCCCGGCGAAGACTGAGCTATCCGGTCTCCACGCCACCGGCACCGGTACCAATACTGGGACTGGAACTGGAACTGGAACCGACACCCAGATCACGTTTTCCCCGAGTGACGCGATATCGCACAACGAGTTCAGCGGAGCGCTTTCGAACTCGCATCAACCGCTTCGGCGGCGTCGATCGCGTCGAGAAAGATCCCGATCCCGAGTTTGATCTCGCGCTCGCTGGAATCGAGCGGCGGGAGCAGACGGATCGTTTTCTCGCCGCAGCCGAGCGTCAGCAGTCCGCGTTCCAGCGACGCCGTCACGACGGCCTCCCGTCGGTCGGCCGTATCGAACTCGACGGCGAGCATCAGGCCCTTTCCGCGGACATCCTCGACGGAGGCGGGCGAGTCGTCACGAAGCAGTTCTTTGGCCTGCTCGCCGCGCCGGGTCGCGTTCGCGAGCAGGTCGTGTTCCTGAATGGCCTCGAGCGTGAACGTCCCCATCATCGATCCGAGCAGATCGCCGCCGCCGAACGTCGACCCGAGTCGGTTTTTCTCCGCGGGGAAGATCTCGGATCGAGAGATCGTCGCACCGACGCGGAGGGCCTTCGCGCTGGCGATCACGTCGGGTTCGATCGGGTAGTGATCCGAAGCCCAGATTTCGCCGGTGCGCCCTATCCCCGACTGGATTTCATCGACGACCAGCGGGATGTCGTATTCGTCGGTCACGGCGGCGACTTCTCGCATGAACGCCTCGCTGGGGAACCGGTAGCCGCCGACGCCCTGAATCGGCTCGAGGGCAAGAAACGCGATTTCCTCGGGGTTGATGCGGCCGCCCTCCGGTGCGAGCATGGTCCGGAGCTGAGATCCCTCGCCGGCGAAAAAGCCACACTCACAGTTCCGGTCGCCGTCATCCTCGCCGGTGCAGTCACAGAACGGCACCGTCTCGATCCCGCTTAGCTGGGGATAGTGACGCGTGTAGACCTCCTTCGACTTCGTGATCGACAGCGTCCCGAACGTCCGCCCGTGGAAACTCCCGTCGAACGCGACGCCGTACTTTGAGGGGACACGGGAGTCGTGGGTGATCTTCATCGCGTTCTCCATGGCCTCCGCACCCGAGTTCGAGAGGAAGACGGTATCCATGCCGTACTGACTCGAGACCTCGGTTAGTTCGTCCATCAAATGGCTCGACCCCGGAACGGCCGATTCCTCGGGCGTCGGGCCGGCACCGAAGTACATGTCCTGGCCGGCGATCTTCATCGGCTCGACGAGGTCGAATTCCCGTAATTTGGCGGTGACCTTCTCGTTGTTGTAGCCGAGCGGTGCCGCCCCGATGTGGCAGGTGAAATCGAGCAAGACGTTGCCGTCGACGTCGGTGACGAACGGCCCGTCCGCCTCGCGCGTCACGTCCCAGACGAACTCGTGGGAGTACTCGCTCGGGGCCGCGTTCTTGCCGTGGAACTCGACCCACTTGCGCGCATTTGACCCGGGGAAGGCGTCCACGTCCGGTTTCGCTGTGTCCCTATCCATACACAATTTATGTTTATGACGTACATTAAATCTTGTTATCACCGGTGTTTTGGATCGGAGCGCCGGAACGGCTAGCAGGCCGTTGACGAGAAAACCGGGCGGGAAGACGGTTGAGTGAGTCAATCGGCGCGCTTTCGACTGATCGACGGGGTGGAATCAGTCGTCGTCCATTTCCGCGGGACCGCCGGGGCCGGCCGGCGATTCGGAGTCCGTTTTCCGACTCGAGCCGATGAGGACGGTTTCGTCCTGCAGCAACACCCGGCCGTAGCTCGAGCTGAAGTCCTTGATGAGCGAGAGCATCGCGGCGAAGCAGACGAACGCGAACGGCGCACCGGTGATGATGACCGCGTCCTGTAGCGCGCCCGTCCCGCTCTCGCCGCCGATGATCATGAGGATCGCGGCGGTCAGACCGAGGACGACGCCCCAGAAGACCCGACTGATACTCGAGGGCCTCGCTTTCCCGCCGGTGGTCATCATCGAGACGGCGAGTGTCGAGGAGTCCGCCGACGTGATGAAGAACGTCGTCACGAGAATCATGAACGCGATCATGAACACGGTTCCGAAGGGGAACGCTTCGAAGAGGATGAAGCCCGAAACCTCCGGCGTATTGTTGGCGACCACCGTGCTGAAGTCGGCCGTCCCGGTGTGATGGTATCGCAGCGCGGTGCCGCCGATGAACGTGAACCACGGGATGGTCGCGGCCGAGGTCGCGCCGATGCCGGTAAACGCGACTTCGCGGACGGTGCGGCCCTTGGAGATGCGAGCGATGAACAGTCCGGCGAACGGGGACCACGAGAGGGCCCACGCCCAGTAGAAGACCGTCCACTCGTTCATCCACCCCGTACCGCCGTCGGTACCGGTGCCGGTGTAGAGGCTCATCGACGTGAAGTCGGCGATCATGCCGCCCATCGCCTGCGAGCCGAGCAGGAGCAAGAACAGCGTCGGCCCCAGGATGAACGTCGCGAGCATGAGCGTGACGAACAGGATCATATTGAAGTTCGACAGCCGGCGGATCCCTCTATCGACCCCGAGAACCATCGAAATCGTAAACAGGAGCGTCATCGTCGTCACCACGAGGAGGATGCCGACGTTCCCCAGATCAATTCCCCACTGGTAGTTCAGACCGGCGATGAACTGGCTCCCGATGAAGCCGAGCGAGGTCGCCACACCCCCGATCGTCGCGAACACGGCGAGAATATCGACGACCTTCGCAAACGGCCCGTCGAGGTTCTCCGCGCCGATGATCGGCGTCAACGCCGAGGAGACCCGAAGCGGGACGTTCTCGTAGTTATACGCGAAGTAGGCGATGGCGAGCCCCATGATCGTGAACACGGCCAGCTGCGGCAGCGCCCAGTGGAACAACGTCTGCTGGATCGCGATCGGAATCGCCTCGCTCGTCCCGCCCTCGACGCCGAACAGCGGTGACGGGTCGTTATAGTAAAACAGCGCCTCCGTCGGTCCCCAGAACACGACTCCCGCTGCGAACCCCGCAGAGTACAACATCGCAAAAAACGAGAGAAAACTGTACTCGGGCTCCTCGTCTCCCATCTTGATCTTCCCCCACGGGCCGACAATCAGGAAGAGGAGGAACAGGACGATCAGAAAGACGATCACCAGCAGCGCCCAGTTCAGGTACTCGACGACCCAGCCGTACACGGTGTTGATCGTCTCCGTAACGGCACTCTGGTTGATGAAGAACGCCGCGATTACCCCGACCGTCAACAGCGCACCGAACGCGAAGACGATCGGATCGATCTCTTCGAAGAACTCGTCGACCACTCCCCCCTCGGCGTCGCTCATCGTCCCACCCCCTGTTCCGAGCGATAAGCAACTCCGTTGCTGTATCTCGTCCACCCAGTAGCTGTGCTGCGCGATAGCATACCGAATCAGTTGATACCATACACAATAAACGTTTCTCACTTTCGTCCGTCATATACGGATTGTGTTCATAAGCCCCCGGAGTAACCGATATCGAGTTCCCGACCAATTGGATGAATGTCCGGCATACCCACGAGTTCTGTTGCATAGTGAAACCAATGAGCCGTCTCCACGGACGAACTCTGACCGGATCGGACGCGATCTGATCGCCACGCTCAGCTACAGAGACACTATAAACAGTCGGCTCTGATGAAATCCCGTTCTTCAGATGTGATTCCGTTTGAAACGCCGTTACACAGAGATGCCCATTGAGCAACGTAAATCCTCGTAGATACCGGAATGTTCGTTGAATCGTGCTGCAGAGACAGCACCTGTTTTACGCCTCAATACGGCGGTATAGCGGGAACTACACCGCTATCGCCAAGCGCTTATAGGCTTACAGCAATAGTCGTAGACAATGGGTTCCTCTGGGTCGGTATCGGACGACACTTTAAACGAGATCCGAGAATTCTTTAGCCGCCCAAGCCGGTCGTCAACGCCGTTCTTTACTGCGGAAATCGCGAATGAACTAGAGTACCCTCGACGAACCGCGCGCCGCTGTCTGCAGGTGCTTGTTGAACGGGGCAAGATCCAAACCAAACAAAGAGCCGACTCGAACAGGATCTGGTGGAAGCCCGAGGAGAACCCATCAGACCAACAACCAGATGAAGCGCAGTTCGGTGCATTCGTGAGTGCTGTCAAAGATTACGCTATCTTCATGCTTGATCCCACGGGTACGATCATCAGTTGGAACGAGGGAGCCGAGCGGATCAAGGGCTATGCAGAAGAGGAAATCGTCGGCGAACACTTCTCGACGTTCTATACCGAGGACGATATCATCAACAACGTACCCGACCGAAATCTCGAAACCGCTGCGGAAGAGGGTCGTATCGAGGACGAGGGATGGCGGGTCCGCAAGGATGGCTCGACGTTCTGGGCAAACGTCACAATCACTGCCATCCGAGATGACGAGGGGGCGCTCAAGGGATTCACGAAGGTCACCCGCGACATGACCGACCAGCGTGAATACAAGCAGCAACTGGAGGAGCAGGCTGAGCGGCTCGAACGGCAGCGCGACGAACTTGAGGAGGAACTCGACGACATCTTCGAGCGAATTGATGATGCGTTCTATGCCCTCGACGACGAGTTTCAATTCGAGTATGTGAACGAACACGCCGAGACATATCTCGGCAAATCAGCAGGGGAACTTCTGGGACGAAAACCCTGGGAGGTATTCGACGTCGATGAATCCGACTTGCTCTTCGAGAAGTTCAAGACGGCGATGGCCACCCAGGAACCGATGAGTTTCGAACAGGACTCTGACCCGTTGGGAATCTGGGCGATGGTCCGGGTTTACCCCTCGGAGTCCGGCCTCTCTGTGTACTTTCGGGATATAACCGACCGCAAGAAGCGCGAAGAGGAATTACAACGGACGCACGAACTCTTGGAGAGGGCAGAACAGATTGCGGATGTCGGCGGCTGGGAAATCGATACGGACACACGTGAGGTGTTCTGGACCGAGCACCTTTTCGAGATTTTGGAGATACCCTACGGCGAGGAACCGTCCCTCGATGAAGCGCTAACCGTCTACCATGAGGAGGACCGCCCCATCATCGAGAACGCTATCGAGGAGGCACTCGACTCCGGAACCTCCTTCGATGTAGAGCTTCGATTTCAGACGCCAAGCGGCAAGGTGCGCTGGCTCCACGTCAATGGTAATCCCGATGTAGAGGACGGAGAGGTCTTGCTCCGTGGCGCAGTCCAAGACATCACCGAGCGTAAAAAGCGCGAGCGGGAACTCAGGGAGTCGAACGAGCGGCTCGAACAGTTCGCGTACGCGGCCTCTCATGATCTCAAAGAGCCGTTACGCATGATCTCGAGTTATCTTCAACTCATCAAGGATCAGTACACCGACGAGTTGGACGAGACCGGCGAGGAGTTCTTCGAATTCGCCATGGATGGTGCAGAGCGGATGCGCGAGATGATCGACGGCCTGCTCGAGTACTCTCGCATAGAGACGGAGGGAGATCCGTTTGAACCGGTAGATCTGAACGCTGTCCTGAAAAACGTATTAACTGACCTCCAGTTCCAGATCGAGGAAAGCAACGCTGAGATAACCGCCGAAAATCTTCCAACGGTGGAAGGAGACGCCAGCCAGCTCCGCCAGTTGTTCCAAAACCTGCTTGAAAATGCCATCGAGTACAGTGGTGATGAGCCGCCACGCGTACACGTCTCCGCCACAAAAACCGGCGATGAGTGGGTCCTGAGGGTCACCGACGAGGGGATCGGCATCAGCCCCGAGAACCAGGATCACATTTTCGAGGTGTTCCAGCGACTCCACAGTCAGGACGAATACGCCGGCACGGGCATCGGACTCGCACTGTGCAAACGAATTGTCGAACGCCATGAAGGTAAAATCTGGGTCGATTCGGAGCCGGATGAAGGGGCAACGTTCTCGTTGTCGCTTCCGATCCCAGACGCTGCCGAATAGTTTGTAAACCGTGCTCTGCTGAGCGTATTCTCTGTACTCAGTAGTCGGTTTTTGACAACCAACGATGATACCCTGGCATGTAGCGTTCTGTCGTCAACCTGAACTCCTCGCTGAGGGTGCTCAACCTAGCACCAGTTAAGCGTTTCAACGGAGCCAAACAGCGATAACAGGTCCGATCAACCCATTCGGACGATTCGTTACAGATAGTGACTATCGATTGCTCGAGCGCATATCGTGACGTCTCAGTCAAAAGCAGCGCTTCTGGGCACATCGAACCGGAGCTGGATCCGCCAGTTACTCAGTTCGTCAATTCCTCGAGTTTTTGCGCGCGAGTCTCAGCGCTCTCGTCTACGCGCTCCCCGAACTCGTCGACCCGATCCTTGATCTCCTCGCGCGTCGTCTCGGGCGAGAACCCATCGGACATCGTCAGTAGTCGCACGAACGCTCGGAGTTCTTCGTCGGTAATCTGGGCGAACTCCTCGTTGTCGAGTTTCTCGATTACCTCGTCCACGTCGATCTGCCCGACCGGGTCGACGTTGAACTCGACGTTGACCATCCGGTAGTTCGAGCCGGCCAGGCGCTGTTCGGCCTTGCCCACGCCCTCCGAAAGCATGTCCTTGAACGGCGTGTGATAGCCCATCGTCCCCAGATGGAGGAACGCGAGCATATCGGTGATCCCCTGCGTATAGGCGTCTCGGTCCTCGTTATCCGGGTCGAATACGGTTTCCCGGTCGCGTTCCTCCATGTATTCAAAGAGGATACTGAAGTCGAGAATCGCGTTTCGCACCCGACGCCGGATTCGGTTCCGCTTTTGCTTCTTCGAGTGATCGGTGTAATCGGTTTTCCGTCCGAGCAGGAAGTCGCGGTCGGAGGGTGTGAGTATGCCACGCGGCCGATCCGAGTCCGCTGCCGTTCGAAGGGACGCCGGCACATCGTCCTGGCTCATACCGGATACACAGAGAGCCCGCGAATTAATCCTTCTGATTCAGCCAACATGATATTTTAAAGACAGCTTCGGACGATCGGCGGCTCTCACAACGATCCACGCCTTCACGGCCGAATCCGGTTCGACCGCGACGGTGACGTTCTCAACGCACCCGCGAAAAACGATCCGTCGGAGTTCGATCTAGAGTAGTGGTGCCGTAGTACGCGACCTCAGCGCCGCTCGTCCGACGGGCGAGATAGCCATCATCCATTTAGCTTGGAACTGTTCGCTTGCTCGGCGACGGGCCGGTGGCGGAACCTTCCGACCCGAACTCCGACGTTGATCCACGGACGGTGAATCGCCGTCCGGCGTCGTACTTTCGAGTCTTCCCGTCCGCCGATTCGTCGCCCCCTTGCAGATGAAACCCGCTTTCACTTTATGACTCACCGCGAGAGTACACCTACTCGTCGACCTCTGCCTACGAGCGACCGAGCCCAGAAGGAACCCGCAGTTGCCACCGAAGCAGTGGTCGACACCCACCAACCTATGTTGACTCGATTCCGGTCACTGAAACGGCACAGTCGGTTACGACTACGCATCGATACGGGAGACGCGCCAGGAGGTGACGGCTGGTGAGTCTTGAAGAACCGCCGAGCGATTTCCGCGACCGGGCCAAACGGAACTACGAGTTCGTAAAGAACGAGGTTGTCACGGAGGAGAAACGATCGATTTTGTCGGAGTATCAAGTCACCGACTTCGACAGCGTATTGCTTATCACGTCGGCTCCGAGAGGGGGAAGCAGTCTCCTTTTCGATATCCTTCGCCACCACGAAGAAACGTGTAGTCTCGATGGTGAACACGACCGATGGTTCACCCTGAACGGAATCTGTTACCCGGCGTTCGAATCCGACGTCATTCCGGCTGACTTCGAGTCGTTCGATAGAGAACGGCTCCTGACGGACCTCCTCGCCGAGGTCGGTGCGACCGACCGATCCGGCGATCGAACGCATCGCGTGGATAATACGCTCATCCGGCTTCCGTTGCAGTTCCCGGATCGGGACCTCCCGTACGAGGAGATTCACGAAGCGTTGCTCGACGGAGCGTCGCTCGACGAGATACTCGGAGAACTCGGACTCTCACCGCTGCAGTACGACGAATACGCGGACCGAGACGCGACCGGGCCGTTCAAAACGGAAACGATCGAGGATCGACCGTTCGTTTCTTCGCACCGTTACAAGCGTGCTCTCACAGCCGACGACTTCGAGCGGACGCTCGTCCTCAAAGCGAGCGGCGACGTGTACCGACTCCCGTGGATCCGCGAACAGCTATTTCCCGAAACCGAGATCAACGTCGTTCATCTCACACGGAACCCGGCGGCGTCGATCAACGGGCTCTACGACGGTTGGCGGCTGAACAGGGGATTCCAAACATACGGCGTAGGAGAGCTCGATATCGACGGGTACGATGGCTCGCTATGGTGTTACGATCTCCCACCGGGGTGGGATAGTGCGGGAAAACTTATCGACGTCTGCCTGATGCAGTGGGCGCGAGCCCACCGCCACATCCTCGACGGCCGCGACGCGTTCGAGAACGTTCTTCGAGTTCGGTTCGAGGATGTTCTCACCGACACCCGTTCCACCGTCGAGGAGATCGTCGAGTTCGCCGATCTCGGCGAGTCGGCGTTGCTTTCGGAGAACGTCGAGAGCCCCAACAAGGTGATGACGACGAAGGAACCGAGACACGCTCGCTGGCGAGACAGGGAGGATCTCGTCAGGAGCGCACTCGATCGAGCCGACGAGACGTATACCGAGGTGATCGAGGAACTGGGATACACGGAGGAATCGGAATGGATCTGAGCGGAGCGACGGAGGGGAGCGGCGGAGGTGACTTGCGTTGCTCGTCGACGCCGAGACAACGACCGTCGAGAACGATGACGAGGGATTTCGCGGCCACAGCAGACGCAGCAATGTTCGTATCTAACGACACACCGAATGCGGAGTCGCACCGAGCCGGAGTGGATAGCGTCGAGACCGCTATCATCGATGCTGTTCGGAAAGAAGCGGGGAGACGTCCCGCCCTCACGGAGGGGATCAATTGATGTCGGGAAAAACGATATGGCTCTTCGGACTGCCGTGTTCCGGAAAGACGACGCTCGCCGAGGGATTACTCGGTCCGAATACGGTCCACCTGGACGGGGATTATCTTCGAAACACCCTCAATTCCGATCTCGGGTTTTCGAAGGCGGATCGAACCGAGAACCTCAGGCGGACCGCCGGTGTTGCACAGGCGTTGAACGGACAGGGGTTCGATGTCGTCGCGTCGTTCATCACCCCGTATCGGTCGCAGCGAGAACTGATCGCCGAGAAGATCGAGGACGTCTCGTTCATCTACGTTAATGCGCCGGTCGAAGTGTGCGAGGAACGCGATGTAAAAGGGATGTACGAGCAGGCCCGAAACGGTGAGATCGAGGGGTTTACCGGCATCGATGCCCCGTTCGAGGACCCGGAGGGAGGGCAAATTGAACTCGAAGTTCGGACGGCAACGCACTCGGCGGAGGAGAGCATCAAGAAGATCAACACGGAACTGGAACTCAAGTTCGATCCGAGCCACATCTTCATCGGCCGCTGGCAACCGCTCCACGACGGTCACCGAACGATCATCGATTCAGCCGCTGATAACGGAAAAGACGTCATTATCGCCATCCGCGACACCGAACTCAGCGAAGAGAACCCGCTCACCGCACAGGAGCGCCGAGAGTTAATCGAGGACGTCTACGAGGACCATCCGAATGTAGAAACGATGATCGTTCCGGACGTGGATACCGTCGCTATCGGACGGGACGTGGGGTACTCGGTCGTCTCAGTTCCCGAGGAGGTCGCAGAGATCAGCGGAACCGAGACGCGCGAGGAGTACGAAAAGAGCGAACTTCTCTCGGGACAACATTTCGAGGATTAAATGTTTTTATCACCCACACCTCGATCATGAGTAAGACGGGGCTCCTGTTTGACCGATCCGAGTTACTAGATGCGATAGAAGCGGGAGAGCTAGCCGCGTGGAAGAAAAAGAGGTATATCGAGTTCAGAGAGGCGATGCAGAACACTCGCTATCCGTGTTACTTCGCGGTGAACGCTGAACGTAACGATACCGCTCGGTACCTCTTCGTGGGGGATGCTCATGATCGCGATGCACTCTTTAAAGTGAAAGAGGGGTTGCAACAGTATCTCGAACGGTATCAGTCGATCGCCGAACGAACGACCCTGGTGATGTTTTTCAGACCTCCTGACGAGGAGCAAAGCGAACGGGACTACCGAGATCAATTCTGGAGGGTACTCGAATTCCTGAACGAACGGGATCCGGACCCGTGGCCCGGTGATATTCCGGCGGACCCAACTGATCCGGAGTGGGAATTTTGCTTCCGTGGCGAATCGATGTTTATCGTCGGACGCGCTCCGTTCTATACGGATCGGAAGAGTAGGTACACGCCGTACGGACTAGAAATAACGATCCAACCACGGAGAGTTCTCGACGATGTTAGCGGAGAGACGACGGAAGGACAACGTGCTCGCTCGGTCATCAGGGATCGGTTACAGGACTACGATGACGTTGCCCCTCACCCGGACATCGGTGACTACGTCGATCCCAATACTCGGGAATGGAAACAGTATTTGCTCCCGGAGTCCACCGATGAGAGCGTGGATGAATTCCCCTTCGAAATAGATACGGACGGATCATAGGGTCGCTCCCTTGTTCTGCACCTCCTCGGTCGACGCGTTTCCATCGAGAGCGTGGTTGAGTGTTCCGCACCAGATTTTCCGTAGAGACCACATCGCGCGCTCGATCCTGCGCCCTGAAGTACCGATGTCCGTCACGAGGGCGAATCAACTACGCGCTACACGAGACATCCACGCTGACGTTGAACAGATACCAAACGGAAGAGACGGAGACGATGATCCGATTTCCACGAATTATTACGCCTCTCGGACGCTCATACCTGACTCGTCACTGACGGCAGTCGGAAGGTGGGACGTTCGAGTAGCAAACGGGGTACTCCATCAGCAATCTCCGGTCGGACGCGCTCGAACCCCCTTTCGTCCGGTCTAAAGCGCCATCCGTGCGGCTCGCACCCTTGTTCGAGTCGTACGCGCCGAAGCGAGTTATTAGCGGCTGTCATCGAGACCCGAGACGAGTTCCCGCTATCTTCACGAGACTCCCGAGTGAGGTGACTACGGGCGATGTCTTTGATGCTGTACCGAGAAGTATCCCTATGCAGGTGATCGTATACGGTCCACTTCGAAGCGCGACGGGAGAGAAGACGGTCGAGGTTGATCACGATGGGGAGACCGTCGCGGACGCGCTCGCGGCCTTCGTCGAGCAGTATCCGCGCGCGAAATCACAACTCTACTCCGACGATGGCAAGCTTCGGGGGAGCGTACGCGTCTCCGTAGACGGAGACCGATCGACTCCCGACGACCAGTGTCCGACGGACGCGTCCGTTTCGGTGTATCCGGCCATACAGGGCGGATAGGTGGCGTAGCGTTCGCCCTTGGACGGCTCAGAGGTCGTACTGCTCGCGAACGAGATGCGCGAGTCCGCAGTCCTCGAGTCGGTCCATCGGTACGAGCAGATCTAACTGAACGACACCGGGAAGGCGCCCGATCTGAACACCGCCCGTGAAGGTACACCGCGAACGGACCTCTCCTTCGGTCATATCGAGCATAGCCCCCGCGCGATCGAAAGCGTTCTCGGTCGCATCGTTGATGGTCGCACCGCTGCCGATGACCTGAATCGGTCCCGTATCCTCAACCATCTCGACGCCGTATTCCTCGGCGAGTGCCTGCCCTGTCTCGCGTTCATCGTCGGTGTAGGGTCGACTGATGTACGGGAGATCCTCCTCGTTTGGGAGGAGGAGCGGACCGTCGATGTCGAGATCCTCGATGACCTCGACCGCCAGTTCGGTGCGTCCGCTGACATCGGTCGTATGTAACGAGAGTTCTCCGTCGCCCTGATTCGCGTGGAGGTCGCCGACGTACACTCCGCCGCCGTCGACTTTCACCGGACAGATGAGCACCGCCCCTTCGCGGACGGCATTGATGTCCATGTGGCCGTCCGTTCGCTCGCCGAGGGCCTGTTCGTCCGGCAGCCCCCAGTCGTGCTGCGCACCGATGAGGAACTGACCGAAGTCACCTGCGTTGTGAGAATCCGGCAGTTCGACCGGCGGCGTCGTCCCGATATTGCCGATGAACGGTCGAAGCCGACCGAGCGTGCCGGGCATCTTCGAGGGCTTGTACAGGAGAATCGGATGCTGTCTGGAGTTCTCGGGCAAGGCCATCGCCTCGTCGGCCTGGTTCGCGAGGTCGTCGGCGGCCTCGGCGTCCATCGTCAATCCGACTGTCCGATTCTCGTCGAAGGCGACGGTGTACCCGTATTCGAATCCGAACGACGACGCGTTCGCGCCGCAGTTGGCGCACTTGATCGCCTCCTCTCCGACGCCCTCAACGACGCTCTCGGGCCACTCGGCCCCACACTCCGGGCAAGTGTGATCGACGAAGGGATCATCGCCGAACGCGCCCTCGCGCTCGACCATGCTGCCGGTGCTTGTTGCAACGCTCGTTACGTCGATATTCTTGATCTTCAGCGCGATAGCGTCGCCCGCTTCGGCGTTCTCAACCTCGATCGGCTGCGTGACTTCGTGACCGCCCCTGAACTCGGGCGTAATCATCGGACCCCAACACGCCGGCGGCGTATGGGTTTTAATCGTTCCGCCGTCCGCAACCGTTCCCGCCCACGTTTGATCCGGTCCAACCAGTCCGAGCGTGTACTGGTCGACCGAGAGTTCTTGCTTGACTTTGCGTTGTGCCATGCTACCTCGGTTTGGGGTACGTTACGACTTACCATAACAGTAGCTGGTAGTACGCGTTCTTTCTCCCGAGTAGACCGCGTTCAGTACGGGTGGTTACAAAGAGCGGTATCTGTACTATTGTGATGCTCGGTCCCTTCTGGTATGGTTCTATGACGGTTACTGGGAGTACGGTCGGACAAGGGTTCATCCTAACGGGAGAGGGGTCATCGTTCCAACGGTGATCGACGAGCGGCGAAGATGCGCGAATAATTAGATGACGACGGTCGGCTTGCACGCGTCGTTGCCGAACCGTCCGATCACGGTCAGTCGTCGTTCCGAACGCAGTTCGTCCCCACAGTTCTTGTTTTCGGGAGCAATACTACGTCCGTGTCGCGATTTCACACTCTCGGTCACTCAACGCGATCGTTCGACGAGCTTCTGGAGGTGCTCAACCAGTACGAAATCACGCTTCTCGCTGACGTCCGGAGTTTTCCCCGATCCCGGACGAACCCGCAGTTCGACCGTGACCGATTGACGGACCGGCTCCCGAAACACGATATCTCATACGAACACATCGAGGACCTGGGCGGGTACAGGGACACCGACCTGTCCGCGTCTCCGAATGCGGCCTGGGACAACGACTCGTTCCGCACGTACGCTGATTACGCACTCACGGAGGAGTTCCGGACCGGATTACACGAACTCATCGCGCTCGGAGAGCGGTTTACGGTGGCCTACGTGTGTGCGGAGAAGGTGTACTGGCGCTGTCATCGGCGTATTATCTCCGATTGGTTGCTGGTTCGAGACCACGAGGTTGTCCATATTTTCGAGGCGGATCGGACTGAGGCGCATTCGCTCACGCGGTTCGCAACGGTAGCGAACGAGACAGTAACGTATCCGGAGTCCGAAGGTGGATGAGAATCCGGTCAGCGGTACCGACACGGCGGGAGCAGGGACCGCTACTCAACGCGGCAGAACGCACCGCTCGGGCTACGGTTGTCGGCGCGAACACTCGCGGATCGCGTCCGACAGCACTCGGACGCCGATCTCCAGACTCTCCTCGTCGATATCGAACGTCGGCGTGTGGTGATTCGTCGGGTGATCCGTTCCGATGAGGACGTACGACGCGAGGCCGCCGGCTCGCTGGACCCGGTCCATGAGGTAGGTAACGTCTTCGCTGACGCCGAACTCCGTCGTTTCGATCACGCGGTCGACTCCGCCGACTGGTCTGGCGGCCGACCCGACGAGTTCACGTAGCGCGGGATCGCTGTCCGTTCGTGGCGACTCGCTGATGACCCGTGGCGTCACGTCGCAATCGTGCATCTCCGCGGCAGCGTAGAGGACGCGCTCGAGTTCGGTACGCATGTACTCCATCAGTCCGGTGGTTTCGCCGCGGACCTCGGCGTCGATCGTGAGTTCTTCGGCGATGACGTTGCTCGCGGTGCCGCCCTCGATGTAGCCGACGTTGACGCGGGTCATGCCGTCGCTGTGGCGGGGGATCGCGTATGCGTTCTGGATGGCC
>NZ_AOIO01000008.1 GCF_000337555.1 Natrialba asiatica DSM 12278
GCCGGCGACGATTTCGCCGGTCGGGTGATCGAGGCCGATGTGCGTTGCAAACAGGTAGTCCACGTCGTCGACGTAGCCGCCTTCGGCCATCGCCTTCCCGCCGCCGGAGATCTCCTCGGCCGGTTGGAAGAAGACCTTCAACGTCCCAGCAAAGTCGCCGTCTTTGATCGCTTCGATCGTCCCGAGTGCGATCGCAAGATGGGCGTCGTGCCCGCAGGCGTGCATGTAGCCTTCGTTCGCGGATCGGAATCCCTCCACGGTGGGCCGGTGATCGTCTTCCGCCGACTCCGACATCGAGATCGCATCGAGATCGACTCGCAACCCGACGGTCGGCCCCGCTCCCTGTTCGAGAACGGCGACCGCGCCGGTGTGGCCACCGGCGGTCCGCTCGAGAATATCCGACCGCACGCCCGCCTCGCGCGCCTGCTCGACCCAGGGTTCGAGTTCGGCGTCCGACGGGACGGCCATTCGCTCGTCGGTCGCAAGGGCCTCCCGTCCGACCGCGATCTCGTCCACGCCGATGCGTTCGAGTTCGGACACGACGCGAGCCGTCGTCCTGAACTCGCGCCAGCCGGGTTCCGGATGCCGGTGGAACGCTCGCCGAAGGTCGGTTACGCTAGTGCGCACGTCGTAGGGCATTCGTGACGCGTGTAAGCACACCGGATACTTAATAGTGGTCGGTAACCATAGACTGCTCACACACAATCGATTTATATTCCATTTAATCCTCTAGTGAAAGTTTGGTGAAGTATCGTTTCCGATCCGATTCTCGGCCGACACACTGGAGATCAATTCCCGAGAGTTCGTTATCGACGCGGGTCGGTTGGCGTATCGCAGCCGTGGACTCATTTATCGGACTGTTGAATTACGTCTCATGCCAGATGGGAACAACCGTTCGGCGTGGATTCGTGAGCAGCCCGGCCTGACCGCACTTGCGCTACTGAGTGGACTCCTCGCACTGTTCGTTCTCCTGCCGTATCTTCAGTACGTCCTGTTCGGCGTCGTTCTCGCCTATATCCTCTTTCCGGTCCAGGAACGTCTCGAACAGTACATCAGGCCGACGATCGCGGCGATTACCATCGTCGTAGGCACACTGCTCGTCGTCCTGATTCCACTCATCTACGTCATCACGATCGCCGTCCGACAGGCACTGGGGGTCGTCGACTCCATCAGCCAAGGCGAACTCGATGTCGCGGCAATCGAGGAGGCGCTCCAGTTTAACGGCTACGCCGTCGATCTCGTCGCGCTCTACGAAGCGAACCAGGATCGAATCGCAACCGGACTCGAGCAACTCGCGATGGGCGTGCTCGGTTTCGCTGGCAGTCTGCCGAGCCTGTTCATCGGACTAACCATCACGCTGTTCATCCTCTTCGCGCTGTTACGGGACGGAAAGCGGTTTCTGGCATGGGTCCAGTGGGTACTCCCAGTCGACGACGCGATTCTGGATGAACTCCGGACGGGGCTGGATCAACTCATGTGGGCCTCGGTCATCGGAAACGTCGCCGTTGCGGCCATTCAGGCGGCACTGCTCGGTGTCGGGCTTTTCGTCGCCGGCGTCCCGGCCGTCATCTTTCTCACCGTTGCAACGTTCGTTCTGACGCTGCTGCCGCTCGTCGGCGCGTTCGGGATTTGGATTCCGGCGGCGGCGTATCTCGCCGCAGTCGGGCGGATGACCGCCGCCGCAGCGATGGTCGTCTACGGGCTGTTCGTCACCTTCTCGGATTCGTATTTCCGGCCCGCGCTGATCGGTCAGACCAGCGCTTACAACGCCGCTATCGTCATCGTCGGCATCTTCGGCGGGCTCGTCGTCTTCGGTGCTGTCGGGCTCTTTATCGGCCCCGTCGCCCTCGGCGGCGCAAAGCTCGTCCTCGATTGCTTCGCTCGAGAACGAACCGGTGTGCCAACTCCCGACGCGCAACGGGAGCAGACGGCAGCCGCTGCCGGATCGGAGACGACACTCGACACCGAGGATGCAAAAGCCGAAACCGAACTCGAAGAATCAGCGAAAACGAACACCGACACCGACACCGACACTGAGAATCGTTCCGAGGACTGAACTCGTCTCGGACCGTCTCGTTCCCCTTCCAGAGTTCAGCCGTGTGGTACCGGTGTCGGACTTCGTTGAGCGGTCGGTATTCGCGGCAGTCAGCCGAGGTACGCGGTCGCGTCCATCTCGACCCGAACGTCCTCGGGAAGCCGCGAAACTTCCACGCAGACGCGCGCGGGCGGCTCCTCGCCGAACTGTTCGCCGTAGGCGGCGTTAACCCGCTCGTAGTCGTCGAGTTCAGTCAGGTAGACGGTCACCTTCACGACGTCGTCCAGTCCGTCGCCGCCGGCTTCGTCGACGACGGCGGCGATATTTTCGAGCACTCGTTTCGTTTGCACCTGGATATCGCCGGCGACGGGGTCGCCGGTTTCCGGGTCGACGGGTCCGTAGCCGGAGACGTAGAGTGTATCGCCGGCGCGGACGCCCTGCGAGTACGGGTTATCGTTGCTCGGTGCGCCGTCGGTTTCGATGGGGTCGGTGTCAGTCATGGGGTTTCCTCCGACGAAGTCGAGTTCAGGTGGCCTGCATTGTGTCTTCGGTCGTGTGTTCGATCGCATCAACGACGATGTCGAGTGCCGTTGCCGCGAGGTCGTGTGTCAGGACGAGCGGCGGGAGGAAGCGGAGCACGTTCCCGTGGCGGCCGGCCGTCCAGACGAGGACGCCGTGTTCGAAGCAGTACTGCTGGATCGCATCGACGAGATCGCCGTCCGGATTCCCGTCGGCGTCGACGAACTCGGCTCCGATGAACAGCCCCTTGCCGCGGATATCGGCGAGTCGATCGGTTTCGTCGGCGGCTTCGCGGAGCCGCCCTTGGATGAACTCGCCGAGGTCGCGAGCGTGGGCCAGCAGGTCGCGGTCCTGCATGTACTCGATGGCGCGGGTACCGGCGCGCATGCCGACGACGTGGCCACGATACGTGCCGGCGTGGTCGCCCGAGCCCCAGGTGTCGAGTTCTTCTTTGTACATCGTCGCCGAGAGCGGGAAGCCGACGCCGCCGAGTGCTTTCGCGGAGGTCATGACATCCGGCGTGACGTCCTCCCAGTCGCTCGCCCACCACTGGCCGGTGCGACCGAGGCCGCTCTGGATTTCGTCGAAGACGAGCGTTACGTCGTTGTCGTCCGCGATATCGCGAAGTCCCTGGAGGAATCCCTCCGGAGGGGTGACGATGCCGCCTTCGCCCTGGATCGGTTCGACGACGATGGCGGCCGGGTTCGCCAGGCCGCCGTAAGGGTCTTCGACGATGGCCTGTACCTCCTCGAGTGCGTGATCGACCGCCGCCTCGGACGTCTTTCCCTGTCGGAAAGGGAAGGGATACGGCGCGTGGACGACGTCCGAGAGCAGCGGTGCGTAGTGTTTCTTGAGCTTCGTGTTCGACGTGACGCTCATCGCGCCCGTCGTCGCGCCGTGATAGGAACCGCGGAAGGCGACGAGCCCGTCCCCGTCGGAGTTGTACTTGGAGAGTTTGATCGACGCCTCGATGGCGTCGCTGCCCGTCGGGCCACCGAAGACGACGCGATTGTTCCCTTGAAGCCCGCTGGGTGCGATCTCATCGAGTTTCTCGATCAGTTCGAGTCGCGCCTCCGTCGGGAAGTCGACGGTGTGAACGAACTTGTCGGCCTGTTCGTGGACGGCCTCAAGCACGTACGGATTCGCGTGACCGACGTTGAGCACGCCGATTCCCGCGAAGAGGTCGATGTACGTGTTTCCGTCGGCGTCGCGAACCGTCGCGCCTTTGCCCTCCTCGAAGGCGATCGGGATATCGTTCGGGTAGGCGACCGCACTACTGTCGATATCCCGTTGTTTCTCGAGTAGCGACCGGGTCTTCGGTCCGGGGACGGAATCGACGTTCGGTGCATCATCGAAGTGGAGTTCCTCGATCGGTGGTCCTGCCGTCATACGTCACCACAGGTGAAACAGATATTAATAACTTGTCCACAGTATCCATGTTTTGTGTATACAAATTCTGATCACGATATCTCTCATAGTCTCCCGTTTTGCTGCCGGACTACCGGCCGCCACGACCCGTCACTCGCGGGGCGTTTGCTGTTGACCGCGCTCAACGGGGTCGTTCGAAAGAAACGTCGTTGCAAGCCACGCTTCTGCGCGCGTCAGTCGGTACTGGAGCGTCGAAACCGGAATTCCTTCAGCAGCAGCGATATCCTGAACCGAACTCCGGCGAGGTGTTTGGTAGTAGCCGTATTCGACGCCTAACTCGAGTGCTTCCCGTTGCTTATGTGGCAGTTCGGACCCAGCGATCGCGTTTGCCTCCCAGTTCGGTGTCGACTCGACTCGCTCGAACGTGAGTTCGAGTCCGTCACGGAGATGATCGCTGAGTTCATCGTAAATCGGACTCATAGCCGTTTCGTCGGCTGCGAGGAGACGCCACTCGTAGGTCGCACCGTGTTGCTCGGCGCGACACAACGCGCCATCACCGAGATACTTCGCTGCCAGATACGGAATTGACCGGCAGCCGTCTCCTTCGGATTGACGCGAGTAAATCACTCGACGCGTCGGTTCCGTAGAGAGAACCTCGTGCGTCCAGTCGATCCGAGAACCGCCCATTCCACGGAGATTAGAACAGCGCGAGAGCCCCGTGAGCCGTTGGTCGTACGCTGCTAGTGCGTCTCGTGACCCAGTTACGTCGTCCACGCGCCACATCGTCTCGGTAGTGGCGTGACAGGCGATCGTTCGAGCATAGAGTTCAGAATACTCGATAAAGACATCCATCAGGTCATCTGCGCCGCTGTCGTACGTGACTGTAAAAACGAATTCCTGCATGGGTGTCTCTTCTAGTAGTATCGCCATGTATACTGTGTTTGGCTACCCGAATCCGCCCACGGCCACCGCTCCGATGTCTGCTCCGTCGACTCGACTCTCAGATCCTCTACTCGCTCTTATACTTAGATCCAACTAGTTACCTTGTGAGACAGTCGTGCAACCGTGTGATGGGAATATAATCCCGCGCGAAATAGGGGAGTCCATGGCTCCATTCAGACGATTCTTGGTAATGCTCGGTGGAGCGATCGTCGCCGCTGCCGTCATGACAGTCATTATTGCACCGCCGAACGCAACCGTCGGAGTACTGATGTTTGCGATCATATTGGTGGCAGGAGTTCTCCTCTCGTACGTTGTCGGCTATCTCGGCACACCCTGGGATAGTACCGCATACCCGATGACAGAACCGACGAGCAACCCGGTCGAGGAGCCAACGGACGCCTCTCAGGCTGATGCGGAGGAGTTCAAGTGGATGCTCCGAGAGGGTATCGGCGTTGCGATCGCGTCCCTTTTCGGGATGCTCTTTCTCATCTTGTTCTTGCTCGAGGAGACTGCACTCATCGAATCGCAGAACCTTACCGTCGGCGAGATCAGCGATTGGACCGTTCTCCTCGTCCTCGCGCTGTTGCTCGTGGTGCTCGGTCTCTGGAGTTGGCGAGGCCGGTAACGTCTCGCCTCTCTTTTGCTCGTTCAAAATAATCTCGCCTGGCCACGCGAGGAGAGTTCAAAGAATCTAACAGACATATTCGTTCTCCTCTCCCGTACGTGATGTGTTTGAATCCCTTTCTCTCCGCTTATCCGACGGTCGCTCGGACTGTGACGATCAGCCCTTGCTGTTCGTTTCGAGGCTATCGATACGGCTTTTCGTTTCTCTCGCCTCTTCCTCGACACCTTCGTTCGACCCTGTTTGGTATGTTTTACCCTCCTTTCCCAAGTACCCGGTATCGTCTTTCTGTAGCTACTTTGCTGTCAAGCTACTGAACTCGTGATCGCGATCGCTGCGTGTAATCCTGGCCGTTTCTTCGCTGTGGAATCGATCCTCTATTCTGCAGCTACATTAATAGAGGATGTCAAATAGTCCGAACTGGATCGGGAGTAAGAGCACTATCGTTGCGGCTGAACAGGCGACCGTTGCGATGACCAGTTCCCGAGTCTCGATATCGCCTTCGTTTAGGATAACGATGAGTACCGCCGATTGGTACGGGAAGAAGTACGAACTCAGTGCGGTAACTTCTGCGAGTAACACCGGCGTGACTGGGAGCCCTGCGGCCTCGATGTACGGAATCAGAATCGGCGTGAGGACGCTCGCGACTGCCAACCCCTCCATCAGAAACGTGAGTACGAACGTAATAGCGAAAACCGACATGAGAATTACCACGAGCGGTGCATCCGTCGGAATGAGCGCGAGGAGATACGTCGACGCTTCGTCGGTAAACCCCGTCTGGGTGAGTCCGTCGCCGATTGCAAACACCGCAGCGATAAAGAACAGGATCGAGAAATCCACCTCTCTGCCGATCGTCTCGAACTCGGCGATTCCGATCCGCGGAAGAAACGCCAGAATGACGACGACGATAGCGCCGATTACCGGATGAAATCCGTGAACGAAGTCCGTCGCCCAGATTCCCGCTCCGACGAGCAAGAAAACGAGCATCCGTCGTTCGTCTCTTCCATCGGAACCGGTCTCGTCGTCAGGGAGGGCGACGTTCGAATCTGCCGGCGGTCGAAAGAGGAGATAGACGATACCGATAACCAGCAGGACGCGCACGAAACCCAGGATCGGATACATGTGGAGCCACCACTCCGACCACGAAATCGTGTGATCGGCGATCGACTGGCTGAAGCCCGAGATAATGATGTTTGGGAGGTCAGCAGTTAGAATCCCGGCTGAGCCGTAGAACGTGGCAAACAGCGGCCCGATGTAGAGCCCGACGCGCGCCTCTCGAGAATCGAACAGCGAACCGAGTTCTCGAAGGATTGGGGCGAGTGCGAGAATGCGGACGAGGGCTGACGGAACGAGGAAGGCGAGTGCGTGCGCGCCGAGCGAGAGTGCGAGCAGTAATCGTCGATAGGTGCGACGCGAGCCGACCTCGGTCGGATTGCCGACACTTCTGGTTGCGACCCATCGTCCGACCCGTGTGGCGAGTCCGCTCTGGCGGGTGGCTTCCCCCATTAACAGTCCGAACCCGATAAGCCAGGTCGCGGGTTTTTGGAAGCCAACGAGCGCCAAATCCGTCGAAAAGGTCACGGCGATAAGACCGAGTGCGATTAGGCCCGTGTACGACGGTGGAATCGGCGTGAGAACCCAGAGAACAATACAGAAAAGCGTAATCGAGAGCATCGTTGCCATCGCGGTCGAAGCGATGGCCAGCCAGGCCGCGAGACCGACGAGGGCAGCGAGGGGAAACGCTACTCTCGGTTTGCGGAGTACTTCGATCGCGGCTGACCGATCCATTGGTTTCTGTTCGACAGTAGAACGGTAAAACTGTCGTGGTTTTGGACGCTCACTGCGGGCAGGGAGTTCCTCACTGACGATTAGCGCTCGCACCCGACCGCTCGCCGGAACGAACTGATCGACAGTTGGACCGTGTCCCACTACCGGACCGGGAACGCGTCATTCGGCTCCCGAAATCGACTCGAGTAGCGCGCCGACGGCCTGCGCGCCGCGCTCCGGCGTGTCGAACGTCGGAACTCCAGCCGCCTCCATCTGTCGGCGCTCGTCTTCGAGCGCATGATCGGGGCCGGCGACCGTAAAGCAGATCGGTTTGTCGACTTCGGCGGAGAGCGTCTCGAGTTCGTCGACGGGATAGCCGAGCGAGTCCTCGTAGATTTCATAGACCAGCACGATGTCGACGTTGTCGTCGCGTGCAACGGCGTCGATGACTGCACCGAACTCGGGCATCGGTCGTCCGGTGTCGACCGGGTTTTCCGCGTACGTGATTCCCGGAAGGATCTCGTCGAGTCGCTTGCGGGTCTCGTCGGTCAGGTCCGGGAACGTCGCCGCAGTACCTTTGAGGAAGTCAGTCATGATAATTCCTGGCCCGGCCTGGGCCGTGACGAGACCGACGTTTGGCCCATCGGGCGTCGGCGAGTCGGCTAGGGCTCTGCCGGCGTCGAGCAGTTCGGTCGTCGACGAGACGGTCACCAATCCGGGCTGGTCGAAGCCGGCCTCGTAGATGGCATTGTCCTGTGCCGGGGCCGCCGTGTGCGCCCTTGCCAGGTCCGCGATGTCGTGTTCGCCGACTTTGAACGCGGCGATCGGCGTCTCGGCGGTTTGGCAGGCCCGCAGGAGTGCGTCGACGTCGTCCGTCCCCTCGACGTGCATGACGATCGCATCGGTCCGCGGATCGTCGTCGAGCGCCGGAATCACGTCGGCAAATCCCGTGTTCATCCGGTTGCCGAGGCCGAACATGGCCGAGATACCGTATCCCTCGCGAGTCAGTTGAAACGACATGGTGATCCCGACGCCGGCACTCTGGGTGACGAGTCCGACGTTTCCGGTCCCGACATCGCGGATTCGGGGAACGAACGACCCGTACAGATCCTCGTGCGGAATCGCGTATCCGGCCGTGTTCGGCCCGAGAACCGTCATGTCGTACGCCGCTGCGGTCTCCGCAATCGCGTGCTGTAGCTCCGCACCGTCGCCACCCATCTCGGCGAATCCGCCGGCGAAGATCACGGCCGCCTCGACGCCCGCCTCACCGCACTCCTCGATCACGTCCGGTTGCAGGTGCCGAGGCACGCAACACAGCGCCAGCTCCGCGTCGGTCTCTCGCACCGAGTCGACGAACTCGTAGCCGAAGACGGTCCCCGAACTCGAGGGATTTACGGGATAGATCTCGGTGCCGTAGGCTTCGACGTTAGACATCGCATCGTTCCCGAGCTTTCCCGGCGTTGCCGACGCACCGATAACGGCGACGCCATCCGGATCGAAGAGAGCGGGTAGGCTCATACTGCACTGCAGCGAGTATCGGACCATAAATGGCGGGGATTTTGTGGTACCCCCTAACGCGGTTCGCCCGATACCATCTCTCCTCTTCTCCTCTCACTCTTCCCCTCAGCCCTCGTGTTCGAGATACTGCCGTCCCTCCTCCGTCTCCGCGAGAATGTCGTCGAAGATCGCCGCTTCCGTCTGGAACTTGTGGACGCTATGTAACATCGTGTTGTGGAACTCCGAGAGCAAGTCTCCGTGCGTCTTGAAGAACTCGTGTACCCACCGTTCCATCTCCTCGTTGGTTCGGAACTGTGCGATCGCGTGCCAGTGGTAGTTGCTGTCCGCAGTGAAGAACATCAGGATATGCGGGTCGTTGACGAGCGCATCGTAGCACGACCGCCAGTTGTCGTCGAAGTTCGGAAACTCGAACGCGATGCGGAACAGATAGTGCCGGAAGATTTCCCGGTTCGGCAGGATCGCTTCCCGGAAGATTTCCTCTTCGGACATCGTATGAAGGATTTCGTTAACCCGGTTGTGGGAGAGCGTGATTCCGTACTCCGACTCGAGGATCCGGCTGAGTTCCCGCGTCGACGCCGTCGGATAATCGACTCGCGCTTTGAGAATGACGATATCGCGCGGGGACACGTCGAGCGAATCGGTTGTCGTCATCGTGATCTCCCCTGTGAGTGTTATCATAAAAAGTCTACCTACTCGAATGATTCGGCTACGTAGTCGAGATTCGGAACCCGACGATGAGGGCTGCTTGCCGACAGCCGGCGACCGACGGGTGCTGACCGGAATCCGATCAGCCGTCGTCCCGCCTTCCTATCGCGCCACAGCCCGCTCGAGGAGTTCAACCGGCGTCGGGGGTTCCGTGCGGTCCAGCGCACTGCCGGCGAACGAGCTGTCGGCGGGGACCGGTTCGATTCGCCCGTCGCCGAGTTGCGTTCGGCAGGACGTTCCCGGGGCAGTGACGACGTCGGCGCCGCTGTCTTCGATCTGCTCGAAGAGGATATCGCCGATCGAGCGGCTCAGCGAGTAGTGCTCGGCCTCGTAGCCGAACGTGCCGGCCATGCCACAACACCCCGAGTCGAGCGGATCGACCGCGTACCCCGCCCGCCGAAGGACGCCGACGGCGTGGTGATCCTTCTTTTCGGCCTTCTGGTGGCAGTGACCGTGGTACGCGAGCGACTCGGCGGGAGACTCCCACTCGACGAGTTCGTCGAGTCGGAACGTATCGACGTACTCGCAGACGCCGTAGGAGTTCGCCGCGAGCGATTCGACCGCGCGGCCCGAGCAGAGATCGAGGCTATCGGATTGGAACATCACGGCGTCGGAGGGCTCCGCGAGGACGACGTCCCAGCCGTCACGAATGCGCGGCTCCAGTTCCGCGATGTTCGTCTCCATCGCGTCGCGCGCTTTGTCGACGAATCCCTTCGACAGCGCCGGCCGGCCGCTGTCGGTCCGGTCGGCCACGTCGACGCGGACGCCGGCGGCCTCGAGAACGCGCACCGCGGCCTTGCCGACTTCGGGGTGGCTGTAGTTCGTGTACGTGTCCGCGAAGAGAACGGCTTTTCGTTCGGCATCCACCGCGTCCGCCCGAGAGGCTCGCTCCGCCCGCTTCTTCGAAGCGGCCGCACCGCCTCGCTTCTCGAACCAGTCCTGGAGCGTCTCGCGGCTGAACGCTGGAAGCGACCGATCGCTCGCGATTCCGACCGTTCGCTCCGCAATCGCTCCCGACCCCGGCAGCGAGTTCAGCAGGTTCGAGACCGGTGCCATCGCGCTGCCGACGGCCGCGAGCGAATCGAAGTTGGCGAAGAGTCGGTCGCGAAGGCTCGCCCCGTGTTCCCGGTGGCGCTCGTGCATGACTTCGGTCTTGAGCTTCGCGACGTCGACGCCGCTCGGACAGTCTCGCTTGCAACCCTTGCAGCCGATACAGAGGTCGAGCACCTCCTCGGCGAACTCGTCGTCGGTCGGATCGTCGGGCAGGTCGCCGCTCATCGCCTGCCGAAGGAGGTTCGCTCGACCTCGCGTGGCGGTGATCTCCTCGTCTGCGGCCCGGTAGGTGGGGCACATGACGCCGCCGGTGGTCTCCTGGGACCCGCGACAGCCGCCGCAGCCGTGACAGAGTTCGACCATGCCCTGCATCCCGTTCTCGTTGTCCCAGTTCATCGACGGCTCGAACCCGGCGTCGTACTCGTAGGCGTCGTCGTACCGGAGGTGTTCGGTCATGTCGTGGTCGCCACAGACGTTGCCCGGGTTGAGCAGCCAGTCGGGGTCGAACGCGGTCTTCAGGTCGCGGAACGCCTGCCAGAGGTCGTCGCCGTAGAGCTTGCGATTCCACTGGGTACGTGCGTGGCCGTCACCGTGTTCGCCCGAGACGCTGCCACCGAACTCGACGACCATATCCGTCACTTCGTCCGCGATGGCTTCCATGTCCTCGCGGTCCGTCGCGGCCTTCGTGTTGACCAGCGGGCGGACGTGGAGGACGCCGGGGCCGGCGTGGGCGTAGAACGCGGCGTCGTCGTCGCGGTCTTTCTCGGTGAGTAGCGCCTGGAAGCGCTCGACGAACTCCGGGAGGTGCGCCGGCGGAATCGCACAGTCTTCGATGAAGCTGATGTGCTTTTCGTCGGAGGTCCGCGAGAGGAGGATCGGCAGGCCGGACTTCCGGAGCGTCCAGAACATGTCGCGTTCGGCTTCCTCGTGTGCTTCCAGTCCGGCAAACGCGAGCAATTCGTCGATTTCCGGGCGCTCGGCGGGTGGTTCCGCCTCGGTATCCGTCCCCGGAACTCTATCCGCGAGGAGCCCGGCCGTCTGCTCGCGCCCGCGTTCGTCGTCCGCGGCGTAGAACTCGATCAGCAGTCCCGCCTCGGCGTCGGCCGGAACGAGCGACGCCGCCTCCTCGAACTCGGTCGTCTCGCGGGCCAGCCCGAGGAGCACGTCGTCGATGAGTTCGACCGCCGCCGGCTCGTGTTCGAGGACGTGTTGCACGTCGCTCACGGCGGCGAGGACGCTCTCGTAGAACAGCAGCGAGACGGCCTTCGTCTCGGGGACGGGTTCGAGCGCCACCTCGGCCTCGGTGACGACGGCGAGGGTCCCCTCGCTGCCCGCGAGTAGCCGCGCGAGGTTGACCGTTCCGCTCTCGGCCTCCTCGACGAGCACGTCCAGGTTGTACCCCGAGACGTTGCGCTTCAGGTCGGGGAACCGTTCTCGTACCTCGTCGCTTTCCTCGTCGATGATCCGGACGAGCTCAGCGCACACCCGTTCGAGGATGGTTCCCTCGGAATCGGCCGCCGAACGAATCTCGTCGACGGCCGTCTCGCCGAGCGTCGCGACCGTTCCGTCGGCCAGCACGACCTCGCATTCTTCGATATAGGCGTCGGTCTTGCCGTAGACCAGCGAGTGTGCACCCGTCGAATTGTTGCCGATCGCACCGCCGATGACGCTGCGGTCCCCCGCGGCCGGATCGGGCGCGAACTTCAGGCCGTGCGGCGCGAGTTCGTCGTTGAGTTCGCCGAGGACGGTTCCCGCCTGGACGCGCGCCGAGCGCGCGTCGGGATCGATCGCTTCGACGCCGTCCATGTAGCGGGTAAAATCGAGCACGACGGCTTCGTTGACCGCCTGTCCCGCGAGACTCGTCCCGCCGCCCC
>NZ_AOIO01000009.1 GCF_000337555.1 Natrialba asiatica DSM 12278
GGTATTTCATCGCTGGCATCGTCTCCCGCATCGAATACAGTATTTGAACTCGCAGTCATCCTCAACTGATCACTTCGATAGGCCATCACACGTTTCACAACGATAAAGCGTTCGACAGCGCGCCGACCGAGTCACTCGTTCCCCGGCACGCTGTCTCGGCGACTACCGCTCTCGAATCGGTCGAGTCTCTCCCGCAGTGGGGCTGAACGGTCGGGAATCTCTCGTTTTACCCCACCTCTCAGTTCGGTTCGATCGACATGACGGTACGCGAAACAAACAGCTATATGCCTGAGGCGTGCTAACTGCTATCGATACGACCAGTGGTCAGTGTCCTGCATCGGCACACCGAACGAGTGCAGCCGAGCGCAGTCACTCGACTCACGGTCGCCGTTCCAGTCTCACCCGACCTATGCAAACGATACTCCTCTGTGCCGATACGGATGGCGAACGAATCACCGAGCAGGTCGACTCAATCACGAGCCTGCCGCTCGAGCAGGATCGCGTGCGGGTACTCGTCTATCACGTCTTCCGGACCGACGACGACGAGGTCAACGCCGCGAATCTCAAGGCGGTCCAGTACGCCACCGCTGAACTCGAGGCAGCGGGCTTCGAAATCGAGGTGCGCCAGTCGAGCGGGGATGCCGTACGGAACATCCTCGAAACGGCTGCGGCCGTCGATGCCGACCTGCTCAGTATCGGCGGCAGAAAACGATCCCCGACCGGAAAAGCGCTGTTCGGCAGCGTCGCACAACAGGTGATGCTTCGATCGGAGCGCCCGGTCCTGTTCTCCACCGCCGGCGAGTAAGCGGGTTCGGTCGCCGGATTCTGAACTCGCGTGGGTTCGGCTTGCGCTACGCGTCTTCGAACGCCGGTTGCCGTGTCGTGTTCGTCGTCGCGGGTCACAGGAGGCCGACGAACACCGCAGCGTGAACTAGGGCTGCGGTGATCGGAACGAGGAGGACCGTTCGCATGACGAACAGCACGAAGAGGTCCCGGAACCGGATCGGAATGTCGTCGAACATGTCCACCATCATCGGGGCCGACGCGGCGAAGAAGATCGCCTGCGAACTCACGACGATCACGACGAACGCTTTCGTGATCACGTCGGTGCCAACGACGAGCGTCGCGGCGATGAACATCTCCGCGCCGCCGATGATGATCGCCGAGGCGGCGATCTGCGGGTCCGGAATGCTCAGGGCCGCCAGGACGGGGACCAGCGGCTGCGAGATCACTTCGAAGACGGACGTGTACTCGTTGAGCGTCACGACGGTGATCCCGATCGAGAGGATCGTTCCGAGCATCATCGCCGTCAGCTTCATCCCGTCGATGAGCCCTTCAATCGCGGACCGCGGAATCGAGGCCCCGTGTTCGGCGGTTCTGACCGCCTCGTTGAACGCGAACCGGATGTAATCGCCGACCGAGCCGCGGAACTCCGGTTCGGGATCGGGGGTCGCGACGTACTCGTTCGGAACGGTCGACAGCGGCGGCACGCGAACGAGGATGACCGCCGTCGCGATGACGCTGATCAGGTAGAGGAAGACGACGATCGGGAAGATGTGCAGGATGTCGAGCACGGCCGCGATCGCGCCGACCGTTCCCAGGTTCCCCGTCGCGAAACAGGTGCAGATCGCAAAGACCTCGCGTTTGTTGTAGCCGCCGCGGTCGAAGACGTTTCGAGTGAGGTAGTAGCCGATACTGAACGACCCGAGCCAGGACGCCGCGCTGTCCAAGGCCGCGCGGCCGGGGAGGTTGAACAGGGGCCGCATCACCGGCTGAGACAGCGTGCCGACGAACTGGAGGCCGCCGAGTTCGGCGAGCAAGTTGACGAACATCGCACCGATCGGAATCACGAGCGCGATCGTCAACAGGAGGCCGCCCCAGACGACACCGGAGGTACTGTCGCTGAGAAGCCATTCCGGGCCGGTTCTGAGCAGGATCGGTGCGGCGACGACGATTCCGAGCAGGCGAAGCGCCCAGAATAGCTTCGAGGTCTGCCAGTAGTCGAGTTCCAACCGATCGACGAGTCGCTGGTCGATCGTCGCGAGTCCCTGATAGTGAAGCATCGAGACGCTCGTCAAGAGACCGCCGCCGAGAATCAAGCCGAACGTAAACACTTCCACGAGAAACGGGTACGACTCCTGAATGAGACCGACGACGACATCGAGCGGGATCGTCGTCTGTCCCTCCCATTCGATCGGAAACAGAAAGAAGAACGACCCGATCCCGAAGGCGAGAACGAACCGTAATAACGGCCGCGGGCGCTTCTCGATCAGCGTCACGTTGTCGATCGTTTTGTCCTCCGGCTCGGCGTTCTCTCCTGACATGTGCTCGTCACTCTCCCACGCGGTCCTCCCGAACATGGTCCGAGGGTATTTTTCATTAACAATAAAGTCACCGATCATGCGTGGTTGTTACTGACCAACTTACACCAATAGTGTTGTTTCGTCACACATTGTCTTCTCACGACGAGCCGAGAGCCGGCGTCGAACTGATCGCACGGACAACCGATGTACTCCATTCCGATCGTGAAGAACGGTGAACTCGTCGCCGACCGATCACGGATTACAATCATCGCTAATACGGGCTGGATATGTGAAATCGGTCTCCAGAAATAATTATTTTGAATTTTTGTAATACACGCGTAGTATGTGCGCGGATCTCATCCGGGAGCAGTTACCATCAAACAAACGGTCAGATTTTACGCACATACCGCTGTAACGCACAGCGTGTAACTCGCTCGGGCCAGTCCCGCCGGACTCGGCCCGTTCCGCCCATAGAACGCCGTCACCGATCTCTCCTTCCGGGTGGCTCGCGCTGGATACGCTGGATACCGTACATACCGCGGCCGCGTGCGCGCTCCGGACCCGGCCGGCAGGATGTCCTCATCCCTCCTCGACACGCGGTGAGCGACCACAACAATTATCACGGTTTGCCCCAACCACTCGTAGTATGAGCGGTGATACGACGGCATCTCCCGTACTGATAGCCGGTGCTGGACCGGTCGGAATGAGCGCAGCACTCGCCTTACACGCGCGAGGAATCGACGCAACGATTCTCGAAGCCGAATCTGCAGACCGGGATCGTTCCGGCAGTCGCGCCATCTACGTCCACGGGTCCACGCTCCGGACGCTCGAACGAGTTCACCCGGGGCTCGGTACCGACCTCGTCGACGAGGGACGCGTCTGGCCGACGCGACGCACGCTCTTCCGGGGCGCGGAAGTGTTCAGCCGAACGTACGACTCTCCCGGCGGCTCGGGTGACATTCCACACTTTACCAGCGTCCCGCAGGTCGTCACCGAGGACTACATGCACGACGCACTTGACGAGGCCGGCATCGACATCCACTGGGACGCCGAGGTCACTACCGTCGAGTCCTCACCCGACGGCGTCCGCGTCGAAACGGCCGACGGCCGCGAACGGCGCGGCGAGTTCCTGATCGGCGCGGACGGCGGCGGCTCGACCGTCCGCAAGGAGATCGGCGCGAACTTCGAGGGCGACCAGTCCGAGAACGCCTTCCTCATCGCCGACATCGAGGAGATCGAAGACGAACAACGCGAACTCGAGCGGGTGTTCCACTACGACGCGCCCGCGGCCGACGGCCGCAACGTGTTGCTCGTCCCCTTCACCGGCGGCTGGCGACTCGACATTCAGTGCATCGAGGGCGACGACCCCGAGGAACTCAGCAGCGAAGATCAGATGCGCGAGTTCATCCGCGACATCATGGGCGAGCGCTACGAGGACAACCTGCAGTGGGTCTCGAGTTACTACTTCCTCCAGGTGATGGCGGACACCTTCATCGACGACGACCGCCGGGTGCTGCTCGCCGGCGAAGCGGCGCACCTGCTCGCGCCCTTCGGTGCTCGCGGAATGAACTCTGGCATCGCCGACGCGGACGAGGCAGCTTCGGCGATTGCGGCCGCTATCGATGCGAGGACCGATGCGGTCGTCCGCGACGAGGTCGAACTGTACGCGGCCCGGCGCGAGAAAGCCGCCGAGTTCAATCTCAACGCGGCGGGACAGGCGCTCGAATACCTCCAGGGCGAGGATCCGGTGACGGTGTTACAGAAGGAGGCGGCGGCCTCGCTCGCGGATCAGTTCGAGACTGCGGGCGAGTGGCTCGACGACGCTCCGTACGGTCCACACGGGACGCCGCCGATCGTGTCGACCGGGAACTACTGACTCCTGAGCGCCCGAGTCGGAGACCGAACGCACCTGTGCTGCGGTCGGTCGTATCGCACGGTCTCAGTCCGCTTTTCTGCTGCTCACTCGCCGGGATTGTTCAAACCGAAGCGTTTGCGATGGTCGACGAGTTCACGACTGCACGAGGAACACGACCGAACGGAGTGAACTCGCCGGGAGTCGGTACTGCGCCTCCGGAGCGCGCTGGTGCTGCGGGAGTACCACTACCGCTACCGGGTCGCCATCGGCTCACCGAATACGCGGGACGTTGCACGTTGTCACAAAATCGTCACCGTCACTCCAAAGACACCGATACCTGCACCAACTCGGGCGTCTCAGACGAGTTCGAGTCGCTTGCCGACCCAGTGATCGCGCGCAGCCAGCACCAACGCCTTCTCGTCCGCGAAGTCGGTCGTCTCCGCGACGAACTCGTCCCACTCGCCCTCCGAAACGGTCTCGAGTTCAGCCGCGGCGTCGGCGGAACTGGGACTCGCCGCAACCAGGTCGTCGAACGAACTGAACTCGGTGCGGGCCTGGACGAACTCCGCATCGAACAGGTCGGTGAGCGGAATCTCGGTACCGGGGTCGTGTACGTCGGCGGCGGTCGGAAGATCGTCACGTTGTTCGGCGGCCGCTCTCACGTCGCTTTCGAGTGCCATGGGCTCACTTGGCGGTCGGGTATTGTAAATCCATTCCATTGTCGCCCGCGTCGACCGGCTCGGGTACCGTCTCACGCGCCGGCTCGCTGACCCGCGAGAAGCGGGCCCCGCCGACCGCCCGTTCTTCGTCGTCCATTCGTTCTCGTTCTCGGCCGATCAGAACGGGAACTCGCGGGGCTCGTGCTGGAGCGAGATCCACTTTTGCTCGGTGATCTCGTCCAGGAAGGCCTCGCTGTTGTAGCCGCCGACACCGGAGGCTCCGGTGCCGCCGAACGGGACGTGTGCCTCGTCGTTGATCGGCTGGTCGTTGACGTGGACCATGCCGGTCTCCAGCTGGTCGGCGATGCGTTTGCCCGCGCCGACGTCGCCGGCGTGAACCGAACCGGACAGGCCGTACGCCGTGGCATTGGCGAGTTCGACCGCTTCGTCGACGGTCGAGAACGGGATGACCGGCGCGATGGGACCGAAGTGCTCGTTGCAGGCGGCCGCCATGTCGTTCGTCACGTCCGAGAGCACGGTCGGCGCGACGACCAGCGAATCGTCGACGCCGTCCAGTTCGACCGTTTCGCCGCCGGTTTCGAGGGTTGCGCCGGCTTCGATCGTCCGCTCGACGTACTCGAGCATTTCGTCGCGCTGGGACTCGTCGATGATCGGGCCGACGACCGTCTCCTCGTGTGCACTGCCGACCGGAAGGCTCTCGGCGCGGTCGGTCAGTTTCGCGACGTACTCGTCGTAGATATCCTCGTGGACGAGGTGGCGATTGATGGAGATACACACCTGCCCCTGGTGGACGAAACTCCCGAACGCGGCGGCGTCGACGGCTGCGTCGACATCGGCCGCGTCGGTAACGATGTGGGCGTTGTTGCCGCCGAGTTCCATCGCGGGGACCGCGAGGTTTTCGCCGGCGGCAGCGGCGACGCGGCGGCCGACCGCGGTCGAACCGGTGAAGGCGACGACGTCGCTCTCGGGGTGGCTCGCGACGCGGTCGCCGATCTCGGACCCGCGTCCGGTGACGACGTTCAACACGCCCTCGGGCAGTCCGGCGGCGTCGAACAGGCGTGCGAACAGGAGGCCGCCGACGATCGGCGTGTTCGTCGCGGGTTTGAGTACGACTGCGTTACCGGCGGCGATCGCCGGCGCGACGGCGCGCATCGAGAGGTTCAGCGGAAAGTTCCACGGCGAAATCACCGTGACGACGCCCTTGGGGACGCGCTGGACGATGTTCTCTTTGCCGGGAATGTTCGACGCGGCGTGCTCGCCTTTCATTCGGCGGGGCAGCGTCGCCGCTTCCGCGGCTTGATCCGATGCTAGCTGGAGGGACGTTTCGCCCATTCCCCGCGTCCCGCCGGCCTCGTGGGCGAGCAGATCGATGATCTGCTCGCGATGGTCATCGAGCAGCCCCAGCATCTCCTGGACGACCTCCTGCCGTCGGGCCGGCGGCGTCTGTGCCCACTCGTCCTGCGCCTCGGCGGCCGCCTCGTAGGCCGCGTCGACGTCGGCCTCAGTTCCGGCCGGCACCGTCGCGACGGTCTCTCGCGTCGACGGATCCGCCACGTCGATCGTCGCCCCGTTCGTCGCCTCTCGCCACTCCCCGTCGATGTACAGCCGATTCCAGTCCGCATCGATGCCGTACGGAGACTCCATCTGTTTCCCCATACCATTCCATTCGGCGGCAAGCAGATCAATGTTTGCAGAGTGGACACCGGTGTTACCGGCTCAACGGCGGCTCTATCCGGATATCGAGATTTCGAACCTCGCGTCGCGGCGGCCGCCTGGAGACGACATATCCCGACACTGAACTCGATCGACCAGTCGAACGCGAAAGCGAACCCGACACGCTGGCGCACGCGGACACGCAACCGCGAGTCGGCATCAGTCTGCAGTCCGTTCGACGGCGGCGTCGAACACTTGCTCCGACCGGAAGACGCCGTAACACTCCTCACAGACCATCTGTCCTTGGACCGCGTATTCCCAGAGCTTTCCGCCACAGTCCAGACAGTCGAAGTGCGCTTGGACGAACGGATCCTCCTCGACGTACGGATTCTCGAACTCGGCCATACGAAGACGCTAGGGACGACAATCTATAAGAGTATTGCCTCTTTTGCTACCAGCCTTTCCGGATTCCCATACCGAGGTGGGAAGCGGAACCCGCACGAACGAATCCCGAGCCGGTTCAAATTAGCCGTCAATACCGGCTTCGGCGTAGAAGTTCATCGCCTCCAGAATCGGGCGGTCGGTCATGCCGAGGAGGATCGCTTCGTCGTCCGGTTCGTGGTGATGGGGTGCGTCCGGCGGCACGACGAAGATGTCCCACTGCCCCCATTCGAGGGCCTCGCCGTCGACGTGGGTCGCGCCCTCTCCTTCGATGACGAAGTAGACTTCCGTCGCGTTGTGGAAGTGTGCGTCCGTCGGCCCGTCGTTTAGCAGCTGCGCCCGGAAGGACATGGTCGGGAACAGCGGCTCCTCCCCCGTGGCCGGATTGACGTACGCGAGGCTGTAGCCGTCGTAAGGGTCCGGCTCGTCATTGTCAGCGCGCTGTCGGAGCGACGCTTCCATCTCGTCCCACCCGAAACGATACGGCGGCGTCGGCTCCTGATTCCCTTCGAACGGGCCGGGAATGGAGCCGTCTTTTTGCTCGCCAGCGGGACGCCCGCGCCCGTACTGGGAGGCCCAGTATCCCTGCGACTTCGTCACCGGCTGGCGCTCGAGTTCGTGATTCTCGAAGACGTGCGTGTTGTTCAGCGTATCCAAGAACAGCGGCAGGTCGAGAACGTCGAGCCAGGCGGCCGTCTCGTCGGAGTCGTTGACGTGGTCGTGCCACTCCCACTGCGGCGTGGTGACGAGGTCGTTGTCCTTCATCGGGAACTCCTCGCCGGCGACGACGGTCTTCATGTCCTCGTGGCCGTCGATGGTGAACCGAAGCGCGCTGGCGGCATGGCGGTGGGAGGGAGCGGTTTCGCCGGGTGAGACCGTCTGCACGCCGACGTAGATCGTGTTCGAAATCGCGTGTTCGGCGTTGATCGGAACTGCAACCCGTCGCTGGAAGCCCGGCGGGAGGTCGGCGATCGGCACGTCCGCCTCGATGCCGTCGATAGCGGCCTGGATATCCTCCCACTTCCAGATGTCCGCTTCGAGGTCGTCGAGGAGATGCCCCATGTCGTCTTCTACTTCCCAGAGCGGGCGGAGGTTGTGTTGCTCGAGGGTGCTCCGCGTGTCGGAACTCAACTCCAGGAGCTCCTCTGGCTCTTGTTCTGCCATAGTCGCATGTTTGATGAACGATACCATAAGTGTGTTGGAGGCACCATCGCTGTCGTAGATGGCTGTAACCGCGGCCGTTCGCTCTCCGGTCTGGTCTCACAGACCGCCGGACGGGTAGTAGACGAGAAAGGATGATTTATGTGGGCGTATCGCAGTGCATGTACTATGCGACTTGTCCGATTCAACGACGACAGGCTCGGCCTGTTGACCGACGACGGCATCGTAGACGTCACCGACCGCCTCGGACTCGAGACGAACGACCCGCTCCGGGAGTACGCGACCCGCGATCTCGACGCGAGCGAGTTCACGGACGCAGATGCGGACTACGACCGCGGCGAAGTACGTCTCGAATCGCCCGTTCGCCGCCCCGGAAAGGTCATCGCTGCACCGCTGAACTACGAGAACCACGTCGAGGAGGCCCTCGCGGACAAAGATATCGTCACCCAGGAGTGGTTCACCATCGAGGACAAGGGCTATTTCCTCAAGGCCCCCTCGAGCGTCGCCGGCCCGGAAGACGGCATCGAAGTACCGTTCAGCGACCGGCGCGTCGACCACGAGATCGAACTCGCGTTCGTCATGGGTGAGGACGTCAAAGATATCGACAGCGACGACGTCTGGGACGCCATTCTGGGGTACACGATCCTGCTCGACGTCTCGGTTCGGGGCGATCAGGACCGCTCGAACCGCAAGTCCTACGACACCTTTACGATCATCGGCCCTTGCGTCGCGACGCCGGACGAAATCGACGATCCGCACGACCTCGAGATGGAACTGAAGCTCAACGGCGAGACCCGCCAGCAGGAGAACACGGGCGAGATGATCTACAGCTGTGCCGATATCGTCGAGTACGCCTCGATCGGCGCGACGATCGAAGCCGGCGACGTCATCACCACCGGCACGCCGGAAGGCGTTAGCGCGATCACCGGTGGGGACACCATCGACGCCGAAATCGAGAGCGTCGGATCGATGGCCGTCGACGTGACCGAGCGCGACCTGTCCTTCGAGGACGTCGACGTGGAGAAGAGCCAGCTAAACGAGTAGCTGACCGCGTTCGACCGCCGACGCGTGCGGTCCAGCCGTTTCCTTCGTTTCGCCGTTTCGCGACGCCGACGGAGTCACGACCGGTTTCGTCTCCGATCCCTGCGGCGGTCTCCGTCGTCGTGGAGTTCGCCGTCGAGCGAGACGAGCGCGTCGAGGGCGACCGCTCCGTCCGGCCTCGCGAGTAGCGGATTAATCTCGACTTCGCGGATCGCCTCGCGTTCGGCCACCAGATCGCCGACGGCGACGATCGCCTCGGCGACCGCTTCCCGGTCGACTGCCGGAGACCCGCGGTAGCCGTCGAACAGCGGCGAAGCCTCGAGTTCACGCGTCATCTCGAGCGCCGTTGCCGTCGAGACCGGGGCGATTCTGTGGCTCGTGTCCTGGAGGATTTCGACGGCGATTCCGCCGAGACCGANCGAGACCGACGAGGACGGTCGGGCCGAACGACGGGTCTCGCGTGGCACCGACGATTACTTCGAGGCCGGCGTCCACGTCGATTCCTTCCTCGATGAGGACTGCTGCATCGAGACTCCGGTCGGCCGCGGCGTCGAAGATTCGCGTTGCGGCCGTTCGGACGGCATCGGCGTCGCGGAGGTTTACGTTCACGCCGGCGCCGCCGGCCCACTCGCTCTTGTGCTGGATCGACGGTGCGGCGACTTTCGCGACGACGGGGAAGCCGAGCCGCTCGGCCGCTTCGACGGCCGCATCGGGAGCGCGCACGAGTTCACCCGTCGGGGTTGTAAGCCCCCGGTCGGCGACGGCGGTCTTCGCTTCGGATTCGGTCAGCGCGGCCCGGCCGTCCGCCAGCGCCGCGTCGACGGGTGCGAGGGGATCGCTCATCGACTCACCTCCGTGCCGTCTCTCACCGTATCGGGAGTCCGGGTTCGCTTCGCGGCCCGGACGAGCGCGGCGACGGCGTCCGCGCCGGCCTCCGGCGTCCGGTAGGTCGGCACGCCGAGCGCCTCGAGTTCAGGGAGGGTCTCGTCCAGAGTGTCGTCGGGGCCGCCGGTGGCGAAGACGATCGGTTTGTCGACCGCGCTGACGAGTTCCTCGAGCGTCTCGGTCGGGTAGCCGATGCCGCCCTCGTACAGTTCGTAGACGAGGACGATGTCGATGGTATCGTCGCGTGCGACGGCGGCGACGACGTCGCCGAAGGCGGGCATCGGTCGCCCCGTGTCGACGGGATTCGCGGAGAAGGTGATCCCGGGGAGGATGTCCTCGATGACGGCTTGCGTTTCCGGATCGAGCGAGGGCAGCGTCGCACCGGCGGCCTTCAGTCGGTCCGCGATGGCGATGCCCGGTCCCGCCTGCGCGGTCACGACGCCGACGTTCGGCCCGTCGGGTCGGGGACAGGTCGCGAGCGCGCGTCCGCCGTCGAGTAGTTCGGCCGTCGACCGGACGGTCGGCACGCCGTACTGGGCGAACCCGGCTTCGTAGAGTTCGTATCGACCGGTCAGCGCTCCCGTGTGGGACTCGGCGAAGTCGCCGACGTCCTCCTCGCCGACGTTGTATGCGAGAACCGGCGTTTCTACGGCCCGGCAGGTTTCGAGGAGGCCGCGCGCGTCGTCCGACCCTTCGACGTGCAGCAGTATTGCATCGGTCCGGTCGTCGCCGTCGAAGTACGCGATTGCCTCGCCGAAGCCGACCGTCGCCCGATTGCCGAGGCCGACCATCGCAGAGACGCCGATTCCGCGGTTTTCCGCCTGAAACGCGAGCGAGTAGGCCAGCCCGCCGCTCTGTGCGACGATCGCCAGGTTTCCCGCCGGAACCGTCTCGATGCCCGTTGCAAACGTCGCGTATAGACTCTCGTCGGGAACCAGAAAGCCGCTCGTGTTCGGCCCGAGGAGGTCGACTTCGTTCTCGCCCTCGGTCGCCGCGGCGACGAGTTCGTCCTGCAACTGCTCGCCGTCCGCTCCCGCTTCGGCGAACCCGCCGGCGAAGATGACCGCCCCGCCGATTCCCGCTTCGCCGCACTCCGCGATAACGCTCGGCACGACCGGTGCCGGAACGCAGACGAGCGCGAGGTCGACGGGACCGTCGATGGCTCCCACCGAGTCGACGAACTCCCGGCCGAACACCGACCCCGAGGCGGCGGGGTTGACCGGATAGGCCGGCCCGTCGAATTCGATCGCATTCTGCACGGCTTCGTACCCCATCTTTCCCGGCGTGTCGGACGCCCCGACGACGGCGATTCCGCTGGGGTCGAATACGTCTTGTACAGCCATGCCAACCGTGTTGTTTCAACGGCGTGAAAACGTTTTCCCCGCGTGTAGTCTCGGATGATGACGATGCGCCGCTCGTCGCCGCATCGACCGCCTCGAAGAGCGCGTCGGTCGTCCCCGGTAGCCCGTACCGACGAGCGTCGCCGTTTCCAAATCGAAGAGGAACGCGCGCTACCGCGCCGAGCCGTCGTCCTGCAGGGGCAGATCGTACGCGTCCGGCAGCAGTTCGGTGTACACCGGTTCCGATCTGTTTCGAGCCCGGAAATACCGTCCCGTCGGGATGAATGCAGGCGTCGTCATTCGCCGCCGAAGAACTCGGTCGAGACCGTCTCGCGTTCGACCGTTCCGGTGTCCGTTCGGGGAAGCGGTTCGGTCGCCACTGCGTACTCGCGCGGGCGCTTGAAGTTCGCGAGCCGGTCGTGGTCCTTGCAGAACTGATCGAGGTCGTCGACGTCGACATCCGCGCTTTCGGTGTAGATGACGCAACCGACGCGGTGGCCCCAGCGCTCGTCTTCGACGCCGACGACGACGGCTTCGTCGATCGAGTCGTGCGTTTCGACGACGCCCTCGACATCCTCCGGATAGACGTTCTCGCCGCCGCTGACGATCATGTTGTCGACGCGGCCGACGATGTACAGGTAGCCGTCCTCGTCGACCGTCGCGCAGTCGCCGGTTCGGAGCCAGCCGTCGACCAACAGGCGGTCGGTCTCCTCGGGACGGTCTAAGTACCCGTCGCACATTCCCGGATTCCGCATGAGTATCTCGCCCGTCTCGCCCGGGTCGACGGTCGCGGTCGGATCGGGGTCCTCGCCGGGTTCGGCGGCTTCCACGACCCGGAGTTCACACGTGAACGACTCGGTGCCGATCGTTCCCGGGTGGTCCTCCTGGGCGGAGGGGTGTGCGAACGTCAGGTTGGGCCCGCCTTCGGTCAGCCCGTAGGTGTTGTACACGCCCTCGGTCAAGTATTCGGCGGCCTTCTCGATGAGTCCGTCCGTGACGATCGAGCCGCCGGTGCGGATGTACGAGAGCGTCTCGATGTCGTACCCCGCGTCGGCCTGCGTGTCCGCAAGCGCGTGTAACTGCGTCGGAACCGCGAGCATTCCCGTCACGTCGTGTTCCTCGATGAGTTGGAGCGCCTCGTCCGGATCGAAATCGGACTGGACGACCATCGCCGCTCCGGCCTGGATGTGCGGGAGGATCCAGGCGTCGGAGGTGACCATGTGATACCACGGCGTCGTCACCAGCGCCGTGTCCGTCTGTTCGATCCCCATCTCCATGACGACTTGCGTGCTACCGTACCACAGCTGTTCCTGGTCGAACAGCACGGCCTTCGGCGTGCTCGTCGTCCCGCTCGTGTAGAAGACGCCGTGTTCGCCCTCCGGTTGCGGTTCGACCGGTTCGGTCGAGGCGTCGGAGAGGAGTACGTCGTAGTCGAGAACGCCGTCGCGCTCGATCGATTTTTCGCCGGCGTGTATCGCTCTCTCGAACGGTACCCGGTCGAGTACCGATAGCGCCGTCTCGGCGTTTGCATCGTCGAAGAGGAGAACGCCCGCATCGGTCGGTTCGAGCATCGACGCCAGTGCGCCGGGACTCTCCCGAAACGGGAGTTGAACGTTTCCGACCCCGCGCTTCTGGCTCGCGAGCATCGCTTCGATCGCCGTCGGTCCGTTGACCGCAAGCGTTGCGAGCCGCCGACCCGGAGCGCGCTCGGCCAACGCGTTCGCCAGCCGCGTCGTGCGGTCGTCCAACTCCCCGTACGTCTGCGACTGCCCATCCTCGGTGACGATCGCCGTCGTCGACGAGTGACACCGGACCGTTCTCTCGAACGCGTCTCTGAGATTCTGGTTCATCCGCCTACGTATGGGAGGGGATACCGAGGATATTAATGATTATGGTGCCGGGATTCGTTGCCGCTCGGTTCTCGCCTCCGGACGGCGTTTCGAGATCGAAACGGACGATCTCCGTCGCTCTCGGCCCGAGTCGGGCACGATTCGTTGCAATCGGTTTCATCTTCGCCAGCGTCTCGCTACTGGGTGCCGCGATCGCGCTCGGCGCACTCTCACAGCGGGTTGCAGTCGCCGGAACCGTTCCCGCGTGTGCCGGAACCTGGTGTCTCACCGGCCGGTACAGCGCGAACCGCGCCGTGTACGTTCTCATCGGGTTGACGTACGCGTTCGCCGGGATCCTGTTTCTCGCGATTCAGCCTAATCTCTTCAGCTGACGCCGTTGAGCGCGCGACCGGGCGATACCCGTGACGTCATCCGTACACCAGTCGCAGTTCGATGTCGTCGACCGCTTCGAGCAGGCGCTCGGACAGGTCGTCTTCGATCCGCTCCTCGGTAACCCGGTTTGCGGCACCCGCGATGGTGACGGCCGCGACCGGCCGGCCGTCGGTGATCACCGGCGAGGCGATCGCGTGCAGTCCCCGGAGATCCTCCTGTGCGTTCATCGCATAGCCGCGGTCTCTAACCTCCGCGAGTTCGTCGAGCAGGGTCTCGCGATCGGTGATCGTGTTCTCGGTTTGTGCCGGCAGACCGTGGCGGTCGATGATCGACGAGACCTCCTCGTCGGGGAGGTGGGCCAGGATCGCCTTGCCGGCCGAGTTCGCGTGTAAGTAGACCCACGTGCCGATCGTCGAGTCGAAGGTGAACGCCTCGTTGTGCGCGACGCCGTAGACGAACATCCCCATCCCGTTTTCGTGAACGATGAGCCAGGCCGCCTCGTTCGTCTCGGCTGCGAGCCTGTCGACTCGATTCTTGGCGGCGTGATAGACCTCGTACTGGTTTCGAACGTGGATGCCGGCGGTGAAAAACTGGAGTCCGAGCCGATACTGGCCGTCCTCTTTGACGACGTACCGGTGGCGTTCGAGCGCCACGAGGTGTTTGTGAACGGTGCTCTTTGCGAGATCGAGTCGATCGGCGAGTTCGGTGACACCTGCACCGTTCGTGCGCTTTAAGCATTCGATGATGGCGAACAGCGTCTCGTCCGATTTGATAGACCGCCCATCGATATCACGATTTTCCATAGGAATTCTTTCTGTTGCGTCTATATAAGAGATGTTCAAGGCTTCTAGCAGATCGTGCGGGGAAACAAATCCCTCCTGTTCGCTGTGATGAAACGCAGTAGTTAGCCCGTCAACAGTATTTCGCCGCGCCACCATTACACGAGTACTACTGTAAAATATTCTGCGTAAGTTCCTCCATCAGCTCACGGAATCGATGTAAACTCGTCGCACAGGATTCTCCTCGGACCGGCCGGTCCTAAATTATAGACCGTTCGGGATAAGCATCTCGTTTCCTGAGAGCGAACAGCACGTGTGTCATGAACGCACGGTACAATCCGGCGTGTCACCACACAACTCGCTCACCGCGACGGCGGTGTGTGACCGCCCGGTCGACCACAATGTATAAGATATGGTGATGTGATAGCACACCTGTAATGGTGTCAGCGTCGGTAACACAGCTAGTGGAATTTGCGATCGACGGGATCACACAGGGGCTCGTCCTGGCCCTGCTCGGACTCGGAATCACGATCGTGTTCGGGCTCGGTGGCGTGTTGAACCTGTCGATCGGGGTCTTTTCGGCGATAGCGGTCGTCATCGCGATCGAACTCCTCGGGATCACGTCGAGTCTCCCGCTCTCGATCGTCCTCGCCGTCGTCGCCGTCACCGGACTCGGCCTGGTCGTCGACAAGTCGCTGCTCTCGTTCGTCTACCGATCCGAGGGCGAAGAGCGGGTGTTGCTCGGGATTTTCGTCACGCTCGGGTTGGCGACGCTCCTCGACGGACTGCTCGTTATCGCTCGTCCGTCGTCGTACTCGCTGTCCGTCGGCGTTCCGTCGACGACGGTCTTCGGTGCACAGATCCGAGGTTCCTCGATCGCGATTATTGTAATCAGTCTCGCTCTGTTCGCGGGGCTGTATTACTTCTTTCGCCGAACGTACCTCGGACGGGCGACGCGAACGGTTCTGCAGGACGAGACCGGAGCGGTTCTCTGCGGAATCAGCCCGCGAAAGATGCGAACGCTCGTGTTCGTACTCAGCGCGTCCATCGCGGCGGTCGCGGGGATACTCTACAGTTTCACCCAGCAGGTCGGTGCAGCGGAGGGATTCGAGCTGACGATCCTGGCGCTGATCGTGTCCATCGTCGGCGGCGTGACGAGCATCGTCGGTGCGGTCGCGGCGGGACTCGTCCTCGGTCTCATTGCCACGTTCACGAGCGCGTACGTCGGCGCATACGTCGCCGAAATCGCTCTGTTCGCGGCCGCGATCGTCGCACTGCTGCTCCAACCGGAGCAGGTCGCATAACGAACTCGGTACACACGGACACTGTAATACCAATGATACACGCACTACTCACGCGCGTTGGTGGCACTGATTGGGAGACAATTCGGTTACCGCTCGTCCTGGGGCTACTCGCACTCGTTCCCCCGGTCGTCTTCCGCGAGGGCGCGACGTACGTTTCCCGCCTGATTATCCTGGCGGCGATTTTCGCGACGCTCGCGACGGCGCTCAACATCGTCTTCGGACACACGGATCAACTATTCCTGTTCGTCGGCGCACTGACTGGAATCGGCGCGTATACTACCGCGCTCTCGGCCGAGGCGCTCGGCGTCTCGCCGTGGGCGACGCTCCTCATCGGTGCCCTCCTGACCGGCGTAATCGGTGCGCTCGTCTGTTACGTCGCGGCGAGGCTCCAGTTTACCGTGATCCTGATCGCAATCTTAACCCTCGCGCTGCAGTTTGCGGTCATCGAGTTCTTCGTCGGGGCCCGCGACATCACCGGCGGGAGCACCGGGCTCATCTTCTCGGGCCTCGGATTCGAGTCGCTTCAGGAGGGATTCGGCATCCACGAGCACGTGATCCTCTATTACCTCGTGCTCGCGCTCCTCGGCGCGACGTTCGTCTTCTACGAGTGGCTTCGCGACTCGACGTACGGATTGGCCTTCGACGCGATCCGACAGGACGAGGTCGCTGCCGAATCGATCGGCGTCGACGTGGTCCGGTACAAGGTTCTCGCGGGGTTCACCAGCGCCTTCATCATCGGACTCGTCGGTCCGCTGTACGCGCAACTGGAGGGGTTCGTTATCCCTGGCCTGTTCGAGTTCCAGGTGATCGACGTGCTCGTCCTCATCATCCTCATCGTCGGTGGGATGCGGACGCTCCTCGGGCCACTCGTTGGAGCCGGACTCGTCGTCTGGATCGATGAGGGGCTGGCGTCCACGGGAGAGTGGCGCACGGTGATCTTCGGTGCGCTCCTGATCTTCCTGTTCCTCTACTTCCGCCAGGGCGTGGTTCCGTTCGCGGACCGCATCCTGAACGATCGATTCCGAACTCGCGAGCGGATCGCGACGTGGCGCGAAAGCTAGCGAGAACGGGCACGACCCTCGTCAGCTCTCCTGCGCACGTTTCTCGATCACTGTAGGGCACGCACGCGACCGTGACTCCCGTCCCAAAAAAGACCAGTCTGCTAACCAGCCGCCGAAAGTCAATACACACCCGATCGTACAACCCTCGTACGATCGAGTGTGTAACTCGTTTCAGTTGGTACTCTACCGTCCCGGGCTACCATTCCGTCGGGTCGATCGCCGAGAGGGAATCCGTCCGGTAGACCTCGTGCAGATCGAAGTCGCCGTCCGGATAGTACGCCGGTGCCTGAGTCTCGAACCCGCTCCAGATCAGCGAGTAGTTGTCAAGCTCACCCCACTCCGTATACTGGACCGGTTCGGCGTAGATCGTGTCGAACTCGAGTTGGCGCGTGCCCGCTGCAACGTCCTGTGGATCGGCCGACTCCTGTTGGCGCATCGCCTCCGCGATCAACTGCACCGTGACGTATCCGGCCGCCTGCGTCGGGCCGAAATAGCCCCCCGTCTCCTCGTAGAACCGATCGGCGATCTCCCGGTACTCGTCGGAGTAGACGTCCGGAAGGTGGCCGAACGTGAATCCGTTCGCGACGGCGTCCCCGATCCCGTTGTAATTCGTCTCGGGCGGATCGACGGCACCGGTCATCAGTTCGGGTTCGAGCCCGACCTCCATCATCTGACTGAACATGTCGTTCAGTCCCGGCGGATGCCCCGAGCCGACCAGCACGTCCAGATCGCTCGGCATATCGCGGAGGTACGGCGCGAAATCGCTTTCCCCCTGCGGTGCCGTCCGCATCGTGAGGTCGATACCGCTCGGGAAGGTTTGCTCGATGGCTTGCTCGGCTGCGATGCCCCACGCGTAGTCGGCGTTGATCGCTCCGATCGTCTCGTACCCGTTGTCTTCGATGATGTCCGCGACGGCCTGGATGAACGCCGGCGCGGGCGGCAGCGCCGTCCGGAACGTGTAGCTCGAGTCCCGCGAGAGAATCTCGATGTCGCCCGACGTGTGCAAGAACAGCGGCACCTCGAGTTCTTCCGCGTTCTCCGAGGTCAGCACTCCCACGTCGCTCGAGACCGGGCCGACGGCGGCGACGGCGTCCTCAGTTTCGACGAGTCGGTTGAGGATCGTCACCGCCTCGCTCGGCTCCGATCCGGTATCCTCCGCGACGTGTTCGAGTTCCTGATCGAGGATGCCACCGTCGGCGTTGATCTCCTCGATTGCGAACTCGATCCCCGCCGTGTGGGCGTCTCCATACAGGGCAAACGGTCCCGAGTGGGGCTGTAGTCCCGCAATAGTGTGCGTATCGCCGCCCCCGCTCCCGCCCATGCACCCGGCCATAAGTCCGATCCCGACGCCGGCACCGGTCGATTTCAGCACCGTTCGACGCTGTATTCGGTGTAATCCCGTCTCTGGCATTTGTACCACGGTACCAACTCACACTTACCATCCTTCAATCTTTTTGTCGCCGGTCCGCTCGTGGTGAGTCTGCTCGCGACGCTCGCGGGACGCCACCGGCCCGGTTCGGTGACCGCTGCATGCTAGCCGCGGAGATACGCCTCCACGACGTGGTCGCTCTGGAGCAACTCCGATCCCGTCCCCTCGGCGGCGATGCGACCGTTCTCCAGCAGGTAGGCCCGGTCGGCGAGTTCGAGCGCCCGGTCGACGTGTTGCTCGACGAGCAAGACCGTCACGTCCGTACTGATCTCTTCGATCTTCTCGAACACCCGCTCGGCGAGTTGCGGGGCGAGCGCACCGGACGGTTCGTCCAGCGCGAGGATGTCGGGTTGTGCCATCAACCCGCGGCCGATCGCGAGCATCTGCTGTTCGCCGCCGCTTAACGTCCCCGCCTTCTGCTCCCGGCGCTCCTCGAGAACGGGGAACATCTCGACGACCTCCGCGTGCGTCTCCTCGAACTCGTCGCGGTGTCTGTACGATCCCATTTGCAGGTTTTCGGCGACCGTCATCTCGTCGAAGAGATTCCGCCCCTCGGGCACGTGGACGAAGCCGAGGTCGACGATCTCCTCGGCAGGGCGGGTGGAGATGTCCGAGCCGAGGATTTCGATCGTCCCGGCGGACGGCTCGAGCAGGCCCGAGAGCGTTCTGAGCAGCGTCGTCTTGCCGGCCCCGTTCGGCCCGACTAACGTCACGACCGAATCCTCCTCCGCAATCGCCATCGATGCGTCCCAGAGCACCTGCAGATCGCCGTAGGAGACGTCGATCCCGTCGACTTCGAGCAAGGTCATACCTCCACCCCACCGAGGTACGCCTCGGCAACCTGTTTATCGGACTGCACCTCCGCGGGCGTTCCGTCGGCGATCTTCGCGCCCTGATTGAGAACGATGATCCGATCCGTCGCACCCATGATCGCATCGACGATGTGCTCGATCCAGAAGACGGAGATTCCGTGCTCGGAACGGATGCGCTCTAACGTCTCCGTCAGGGTCTCGAGTTCGGTCGGCGTGAGACCGCTGCCGATCTCGTCGACGAGGACGAACGCCGGCTCGGTCGCGAGCGCCCGGGCGAGTTCGAGCAGTTTCCGGTCCGCGATGTTGAGTTCGCCGACCGGGTCGTGGGCCTGCTCGTCGAGGCCGATGAACTCGAGCAGTTCGTAGGCCCGCGTTTCGGCGCGGGCTTTCGAATCGCCGGTGCCGAAGACGGCGCCGATGGCGACGTTCTCGATGACAGTCGCCTCGTCGAACGTCCGTGCGGTCTGGAAGGTCCTGGCGACGCCGGCCCTCGCGATTTCGTGTGGCTTGCTGCCGGTAAGCTCCGTCTCGTCCAGGACGATCGTCCCCTCGGTTGGCGGATGGACGCCCGTAATCGCGTTGAACAGCGTCGTCTTGCCGGCTCCGTTCGGCCCGATCAATCCGACGATCTCCTCGTCACCGATCTCGAAAGTTACGTCGTCGACGGCGACCAAGCCGCCGAACGATTTGCTAACGCTCGTCGCCCGAAGCATGCTATGCGCTTTCGACGCATCCGCAATAAATGATGTGGTAACGAAACGCACGGCCGTAGCGACAGACGCTGACGACGGCTCACCGAAACGCACAGCCTCCGACGAGTTCATCACGGTTCACCCCGTGTCGGTGGGGGGACACGGTTTCGTCGTGCTACGAACGCACTCGTCACCGGCCCACGATCTCGTCCTCGTCGTCCGGATCTCCTCGTCCACGGTCGTTTCAGTGGGACGACTCAGTCGGCAACGGCGTCGAGAGCGGTTCTGAGTTCGTCGGGGACCGGGACGCCCCCGTCGCCGTCGACGGGGACGCAGACGCGGTGTTCCGTCCCGCTGAAGACGACGGTCCCGTCGTGCGTCGCTCGGTATTCCAGTTGCACGCTCGATTCGCCGACCGTCGGCGTCAGTTCGATCTCGACGTCGTCGCCGGCTTCCACCTGGACCGTAAAGTCGAAATCCATCGAGACGAGCGGGAGACCGACCCCGTGTTCGTCGGTCAGTTCCCAGAAGGGCCAGCCGATCGATTCCATGAACATATCCGAGGTCTCGTGAATCGCATCGATCATCCGCGGGTAGTGTGCGATCCCGAACGGATCCGTATCCGAGAAACGAACCGTCCACGTTCGTGTGAAACTCATGCGGTGTCTCGTACCGACAGGATCGAGTCCTATAAGAATTCTCGAACGCCGCCGACGGATCGGTCCGTCCTCGGACACCGTCACCGCTCACCCGTTCGGTTCGCCCCGGCTACGGCGACCGCCTGCCCCAATCGACAATAGTTATGTATCGGCGCGTTCACGTTCCTTTTAATGGGTGATGATCCCAATTCACACGGATCGCCCGCACCCAAACCCGAACTCGAGCGCGTTCTCGAGTTGACCGTGGAGGTCGAAGAACCGATCGAGATCGGCGAGACGGGCGACGGACACCGTCGCATCATCCCGATTAGCGGCGGTACAGTGACGGGGCGGTGTAGCGGACGAGTGCTGTCGGCCGGCGCGGATTACCAGCTCTTTCGGGCTGAAGGGCCGACGGAGTTGGTGGCGAAGTACGCCTTCGAAACCGACGACGGTTCGCGGGTGTACGTGGAAAATCGCGGCATCCGGCGGGCTCCGTCGGAGGCGAGCGAACGGCTCCGCGACGGCGATCCGGTCGATCCCGATGCCGTCTACTTTCGATCGGTGCCGTCGTTCGAAACCGCCGATCCGGAACTAGACTGGCTCACGCGGCACGTCTTCGTCGCCGCCGGAACACGCCAGCCGGCGGGCGTCAGGCTGGCGGTGTATCGCGTCGGATAACCGGGCCTCCTCGTGCGCGTGAGGGCCGGAATTCCACGGAATAGCGCCCTCAGCGACGGGATTTTCACCGGCAACACGGTGTCCATTGGTGAACCGATCAGGGACCCGGTCCGGAACGAAACGAGTTCAGGGAGCCGACCAGTTACGACAGTTCGAGGTCGGCAGTAACCCGCTCGTGAGCGGCTGCCAATCGCGCGGTCTCCTCCTCGGTCAACTCCCACTCGAGAATGTCGCCGACGCCCGTCGCCGTTAGCGTCACCGGCACGCTCAGACAGCCGTCGTCGAACCCGTACTCGCCGTCGAGCGGCGTCGAGAGACAGATTGCGGTTCTCGAACCACCGGCCGGTCCCGTACTCGAACGCGCGGTACTACCCGCATCGATCATCGATCGGACGACCCGCACCACGCCGGCGCTTGTCACCCAGCGCGAAGTCTCGTTTGCCCCGCGACGACTCGCGATTTCGAACGGCACACGCCGGACGAACTCGCGGACGGCCGAACGCTGGTCGGCAGTTACCGTCGCCGGGTCGCCGTCGATGCGGAGCTTCGAGAAAATCGGGACGATCCCCTCGCCGTGTTCGCCCATGACGGGGCAGGTGACGGTGCACGGATGCGCGCCCGTCTGCCGTCCGATCTCGTGTGCCGCCCGCGCCGTCTCCGACAGCGAGTAGCCGAGAAACCGCTTCCGCGGCCACCCGAGTCGTCGCCAGAGACGGTGCGTGATTCGATCGATCGGGTTCGTCAGCACGAGAACGGGCACCGACTCGATCGCTCGGAGTCGGTCGGCCACGTCGTCGACGACGGCGCGGTTAGCCTCGAGTTCAGCGTCGCGTGCGTCGCGGTCCGTGGCGTCGTCGGGCCGGGGTCCTGCGGCGGTGACGATCACGAGATCGGGTGCAGGATCGAGTGCGGGAAGGGCATCGATGTCCGCGGCTTGGATGGTGCCGAACGAGTCGGCTCGTTCACCGCCGAGCGGTGCGCCCGCGGCGTGAAACGCGGCGTGTGTGATGTCGACGGCGTGGGCCCAGGCGGCCTCGGTTGCCGGGTCGACGAGCGTGATGTCGAGCGTCGGGTCAGCCGTAGCAAGTGTGTCGGCGACCGTCGAGCCGATCGTGCTCGCGCCGCCGATGAGGACGATGTGCATCGTTGGTCAGGTCCACGCGAGGAGCCGGCCGCGAAGGTACCGCAGCCCGCGGTCGAGGGTGAATCCCACGATCATAATTGCGATGAGCGATGCGTACACCTGCGCCGACTCGAACGACCGGACGCCCTGGATTTCGAGGTGGCCCAGCCCGCCGCCGCCGGCGACCATCTCGAAGACGAACGTGACGATCAGCGCGATGGGCAGCGCGATTTGAACGCCCGAGATGATCCCCGGTGCTGCCGCCGGAACGACGACCCGTCGGAGCAGTCGGCGATCCGAGGTCCCCATCATTCGCGCCGACCAGACGAGGTTCTCGTCGACCTCGCGGGTCGCATTGCGGGCGTTGATCGCGACCGGCCAGAAGCAGCCGACGACGACTAGCATGATCTTCGGCAGGTCGCCGGTGCCGAACCAGAACATGAAGACCGGAACGAGCGCGATTACCGGCACCGGGTAACCGACCTCGATGACCGGGTCCCAGAACCAGCCCATGATTCGGTTTCGGGCGGCGAGCACGCCGACGACGATCCCAAGGAGACACGCGAGCAGCAGGCCGGCCATTGCTCGGCGGAACGTCAGGTACGCGTGTTCGAGCATCGTTCCGCTGGCAGTCAACTCGTAGAAAGTAGCCAGCACGTCCGATAACGGCGGCAGGAAGTAGGAGTGGACCATGTCGTACTGCGCGACGAACTCCCACAGGAGCAACAGCAGTACGAGCGAGTAGATCGATTTGGCGGCGGCGATCACGTCGTTGCGATCGAGGCCGACCGTTCTGGTCACGTCCATGTGACCACCCGCCGTTCGAGCCACTCGTAGCCGCGGACGGCGACGAACGCCGTCCCGGAGATAACGACGAGGACGGCGAACATCGACGTGTAGTTCCCGATCTGTCCGTGCCGCAGGATTTCGAATCCGACGCCGCGGTTCGAAGCGATGAGTTCGGCGCTGACCAGCGCGATGAACGCGATCGGAATCGCCTGTCGAATCCCGGTGAGGATACTCGGTATCGTCGCCGGAACGACGATTTTGATCGGGAGTTTCCACGCGGGCATTCCCATCATCCGCGCCGACCAAATCAGGTTCCGATCGACGTTTCGAGCGGCGTTGTAGCTGTTCAGGACGATCGGAAGCAAACAGGCGAGGAAGACGATCAGGATCGCCGTCTCCGTACCGATGCCGAGCCAGAGGATCGCAAGCGGCACGAGTGCGGCCTTCGGGACGGGGTAGATCAGCGCCAGGAACACCTCGAAGAAGTTCTCGATCGGCTTCACGCGGGCCATTCCGACGCCGAGTGCGACGCCGACGACGATACTCAGGCCGAGTCCGACGCCGATTCGGTAGAGCGACACCTGCAAGTGCGGGAGGATCCGTCCGGAAACGAGCAACTCCCACGAGACCGCGAAGACGGCGGACGGCGGGGGCAGAATCTCGCTCGAAACGGCGGTTCCGCTCGCCAGTTCCCACAGTCCCGCGACGATCGCGATCGGAATCCACTCGAAGACGAACCGGACGACCCGTCTGAACGGGTTCGGGATCGTTTCCGCAACCGTCTCCAGTCGGAAGTCGGCGTACGACATGCGCTCAGTGTTCTCCTCCGGGCGTCGTTTCTTCCCGAAGCGATTGCCACACGTCGTTCTTCGTGGCGGTGTACTCGTCGGACAGAACGAGTTCTTCGCGGGGTTGCGTGCGATCCAGTTCGATATCGACGGTGGTCTTTTTGGTCCCCGGGTGGCGGGTCATGATCAGCACGCGTTCGGAGAGATACACCGCCTCCTCGACGTCGTGGGTGATGAAGATGACCGTCTTCTCGAGTTCGCGCCAGATGTCGATGAGGTGGTCCTGGAGCGATTCGCGCAGCGGTTGGTCGAGCGCGCCGAAGGGTTCGTCCATCAGGAGGATCTTCGGATCGTACGCGAGCGTTCTGGCGAGCGCGACGCGCTGTTTCATCCCGCCGGACAGCTCTTTGGGGTACTTGTCCTCGAAGCCGTCGAGATCCATCATGTCGATGAACCGCTGGGCGGTCGCCCGACGCTCTTCCTTGCCGACGCCCTTTTCTTCGAGTCCGTACGTGACGTTTCCCATGACCGTTCGCCACGGAAAGAGCGCGTAGTCCTGGAAGACGACGCCGCGGTCGGTTCCGGGGCCATCGATCGGGTCGCCGTCGACGGCGATCGTCCCTGTCGTCTGTTCGAGAAAGCCGGCGACGAGATAGAGCAGCGTACTCTTGCCACAGCCGCTCGGGCCGACGACGCCGAGGAACTCGCCGCTCGGAACCGTCACCGAGAAGTCCTCGATCGCCGTCGTTCGTTCGTCTCCCGACTCGTACTCCTTTTCGAGTTCGGCGATCGTCACGTGTCCGTCAACCATCGTATCGTGCGTCGATTTTGCGTTCGGGGGGTGCTGTCGGTGGGTCTGCGTTCGGTTCATGGTCGGATCTCGTGTTCCTCACGGGAGGTATTCGTTGGTCGCGTACTCCTCGACGTCGAACGTGTCGTCGGTGAACCCCATGTCGTGCATCTCGTCCATCGCGTACTGGAGGCGCTCGGTATCGATCTCGATATCGTCCCGGTAGTAGTCCGCATCGGTCAGGAAGAACGAGTCGACGAGCGACTCCGGAAGCTCGAAGTGGTCGCTGGCCAGGGAGACGACCTCGTCGCGGTTCTCGAACATGTAATCGACGACCGTAACGTAGTCTTCCATCCACGACCGCACGGCCGACTCTTTCTCTTCGAGAGCGGTATTCGAGGCGACGATGTACGCGAACGGATACGCCTCGTCCCAGACGTCCTGGCTGGAAAACACCTCGTTGAAGCCGTTGTCTCGGGCCTGAGGTGCGAACAGTGCGGGATAGATCGCGACGTCGAAGATGCCGTCTTCGAGACCGGCCGTAAACGTCGGAAAATCCTGCTCGACGAACTCGACGTCTTCGTCGGGATCGAGCCCGAGATCCAGGAGTTGGCGCTGGTACACCGAGTGGATGCCGGTTCCCAGAGCGTTGACGCCAAGCGTCGCTCCCTCCATATCCGCCGGTTCGGTGATCTCCGAGTCGCTACGTGAGAAGATCGTGAACCCGTAGTGGTCCGCGTGAGCGTCCCAGAAGTCCGTCGCGAGCATCGTGATGTTCCCGGGTACGGCTTCTTGCATCACCGCAGAAGCGTAACTCACCGTCGTCACGAGACAGAGATCGGACTCCCCGGCCGCCAGCGCGTTCAACGAATCCGGGGTGCTCGAGTTCTGCGAGACGTCGAGTTCGTACTCCTCACCGATGTTGTCGAGTTGGTCCTGAATGTCGGGGATATCCAGCAACGAACCCAGGTTCTCGACCGGGACGGTGAAGTTGAATCCGAGCGTCCCGTCACCGTTTCCCCCGCCGAGACAGCCGGCCAGTCCGGTCAGACCGACGGCGGCCGTGGCCCCACTCTTGAGGAATGTCCTCCTGTCACGTGGTAGCATACACCTCTCAATTCTCACAAGGTGGTAAAAAGATTGTGATCAACCGGCGGTTACGACGTCGAGTATGGTTCGCCGATTCGATCGGCGCAAGAAGCGGTAAACACGCAGCGGGACGCCGCTCGACAGCCCATCGGTCCGCGTCTTGTACTCGTGTAACTACCGTTGAGAATCAGTCGCAAAGATTTATACGGCTGATGGAGTCATGTTGAGGCGTACTATGGACGACAGCCCACGAACAGTGCCTCCAGCAGCGGCCGACATCGGCGTCGATCCGCTCTCGCAGGGTGACCTAGAGATCGAAACGTACCGCGTGGTACGTTCCGACGGTTCGTTCGACGCCGAACGAGTTCCGGATCTCGACGACGAGGACTTCCGCGATCTCTACCGCTGGATGCTTCTTCAGCGCATCTACGACGAGCGAGCGACGAAACTCCAGCGACGCGGCCGCCTCGGGACGATCGCGTCCGGCCACGGCCAGGAGGCCAGCATCATCGGCAGCGGCTACGCACTCTCGCGCGACGACTGGATCTTTCCGTACGGCCGCGAGGCCGGCGCGTTGTTGTTACACGGCCTCTCGATGCGCGACCTGCTGTTGTACTGGCGTGGCATCGAAGACGCCTCGCGAATGGAGGGGGCGAACGTCTTCGGCATGGCGATCTCGATCGGGTCGCACATCCCGCTTGCGACCGGCAAGGCCTGGGGACTCGAACTCGACGGCGAGGACGCCATCGCGTTCGCGAATCTCGGCGACGGGGCGACCTCGACCGGCGCGTTCCACGAGGGGCTGAACTTCGCCGGCGTCCTCGGCGTGCCGGCCGTGTTCTTCTGTCAGAACAACCAGTACGCGATTTCGCTGCCGTTCGACGAACAGACGAACGCCGAGACGGTCGCCCAGAAGGCCCTGGCGTACGGCGTCGACGGCATCCGCGTCGACGGCAACGACGTGCTCGCGGTCTACAACGCGGTCTCGACGGCTCGCGAACGCGCCCTCGAGGGAACGCCGGTTCTGGTCGAAGCCGTCACCTACCGGCGCAGCGCGCACACGACGAGCGACGATCCGACGCGGTATCGCTCCGGCGACGAGGTCGACGAGTGGGAGGAACGCGATCCGTTAGCACGATACCGGGCGTTCTTGGAGCGGACCGGACGCTGGGGCGCGATCGACGAGGACGCGATCCGCGAGGAGGTCGAGTCGGAGTTCGACGAGGCGGTCGACGCCGCGGATGCCGTCGAAGAACGCGGCATCGAAGAACTCTTCGCGTACCTCCACGAGGAGATGCCGCCCGAGTTGGAACGTCAACTCGAGGAATTGCGCGACCTGCTGGAGGAGCGACCGGACATGTACGAGTTCATCGAACAGCGGCCGAAGGGGTGATGTCATGAACGCAACAATCATCGATGCGATCAACGACGCACTGCACGCGGAGATGCGAAACGACGATCGGACGTTGGTCTTCGGGCAGGACGTTGCCGAGTCCGGCGGCGTCTTTCGGGCGACGGACGGGCTCTTGGCGGAGTTCGGGTCGGACCGGGTCCTCGATACGCCGCTCTCGGAGATTGCGATCGTCGGTAGCGCGGTCGGCCTGGCGACCCACGGGTTCCGTCCGATCGCGGAGATTCAGTTCTCCGGCTTTCTGCCGCCGGCGTTCGACCAGTTGGTCACGAACGCCAGCCGGATTCGCTGGCGAACGCGCGGCGAACTCACCGCGCCGATGGTCGTTCGAACGCCCTACGGGGCCGGCGTCAGGGCGCTCGAACACCACTCCGAAAGTCTGGAGGGAGCGTACGGCCACGTTCCGGGGCTTACGGTCGCGATCCCGTCGACGCCGCACGACGCCAAGGGGATGCTCATCAGCGCCATTCGCGATCCCGATCCGGTCCTGTTCATGGAGCCGAAACACGTCTACCGGTCGCTGCGCGAGGACATCCCCGAGGGAGACTACACCGAACCGCTCGGCGAGGCGGCGGTCCGGCAGGAAGGGGACGACGTGACCGTCGTCTCGTGGGGTGCGATGATGCACAAGACGCTCGAGGCCGTCGACAACCTCGACGGCGTCGACGCCGAGGTGATCGACCTGCGGACGATCTCCCCGCTCGACCGGGAGACGATCACCGAGTCGGTTCGAAAGACCGGCCGCTGCGTCGTGGTCCACGAGGCGGCCAAGACGGGCGGGTTCGCCGGCGAGCTTATCGCGACGATCAACGACGAGGTGCTGCTGTATCTGGAAGCGCCGATCGAGCGCGTGACCGGCTTCGACATCCCCGTTCCGCTGCTCTCGATGGAGGACTATTACGTTCCGCACCCGCCGCGGATCGAGGAAGCGATCACGAAAACCGTTTCCTACTGACCCGCCTCGAGCAGGAGCAATGCCGCGACAACGCCGTCGTACGCCGACGGAATCTCGACGAGCGTTTGACGGTCTCGACGACATTCGAGCAGTTGCCCTTTCTCGACGAAATCGCCCGGCTCGACGAGCCAGGTGACGAGTTCATCCGCCGCGATCCCCTGCTGTGTCGATGGGTGAGAGGATCGCTGGCAGTCAGTTCCGGCGCAGCCGCGGGTCGGTTTGCGACTTCGTCGGTCAATCGTTACAGCAGGCCGTATGAAACAGTTGCCACGGACGAACAGCTATTAGTACATTGCGAACAGTCTATCGTGTACAATGACAACGAGAGACACGAAACCGGAAACGCCCGTGAAAACGGCACAGACGACGTTTCGAATCGTCGAAGCGCTCAAAGAACTCGACGGGGCGACCGTAACGGCGATCGCCGACCGGCTCGAGTTGCCAAAGAGCAGCGCCTACAACTATCTCAAAACGCTGGAACACGAGGGCTACGTCGTCAGTGACGGCCGGACGTACGAACTCGGCCTTCGATTCCTCGATCTCGGTGCGTACGCCCGAACGCAAAAGAAGCTGTACGACGTCGGAAAACCCGAACTCAGAACCGTCGCCGACGAGACCGGTGAACTGGCCAATCTCCTCGTCGAAGAGAACGGGTACGGTGTGTTCATCGTCCGAGAGCGAGGCTCGGATGCCGTCAGTATCGATTCCTACACCGGCCAATGCGTGCACTTGCATACGACGGCGCTCGGCAAGACCATCCTCGCCTATCTCCCGCCGGAGCGACGAGAACAGATCATCGACAGCCACGGTCTCCCGGCGAAAACGGACCGGACGATCACCGACCGGGAGTCGCTGCTCGATGAACTCGAAACGATCAGACAACGGGAGGTCGCGTACGACCGGGAAGAGCGTATCAACGGGTTACACTGCGTCGCAGTGCCCGTCTTTAGAGACGACCGGATCTCCGGTGCGATCAGCGTTTCCGGCCCGAGCAGCCGACTGGACGAGGACCGAATCCAGGAATCGATCCTGCCGAAACTCCGCCATGCGGCGACGATTATCGAACTCAACCAGACGTACTCGTAACCGATACGGCGATTCGCCGCTGGAACGGTCACGTCCGCTTGTCCCCCCGTCGCGGGCCGCTGAACCGGCTGCTGTTCGATTCGGAACTCGCTGGGTCTCGTTCGTGAAATCCGAATCTCCGTTCGGCTACGAGATCACGATCGTCGCTCGAGTTCAACCCGCGGAAACGCGCTCACTTGCTGTATTTCGTCCCTCACAGCCGATACGATGCTGATTCGGGGGTATTACAACCATACATCTGTAAAACCATCCGTACCGAGACCGGAATCGTTTCCGAGGATGCTTCGGCGGTCCAGAACGAGTATTCGCTTCTGACGAATGCGTCGCTATCGCGATAGCTGTGGCGTCCAGTCCGCCTCCGGCCGCAACTGCCAATAGATATTTAGTACTTGTCCAGCAAACGGACAGTAGATGGCTAGTACACGTCTTCGTCCGCAATCGGAGGTTACAAACCCTGATAACGGAACTGAGGGTACTGAAGTGGATCGACTTCGAGCGGAACGTGACTTCTGGCGACACCTTTTCGACCAGTTAGTCGAAGAGTTTCCCGAACCGGTGTTGGTCGTTAACGACGACGGCGTCATCACCCACTGGAACGAGGAACACACGGCGCTCACCGGAATCGGTCACGAGGGGGCGATCGGAGAGAAGGCGATCGATGTTATCGGGACCGATGGTGTCGACGAAACGCTGGCAGAGGAAATCGCCAGAACGGGCGAATCGGTCAGGGAGGACGACGTCCGATCCGGACGGAACGGGGGCGACGAGTGGCACATTCGCGCCGCTGGGACGCCCCTCGAAGCTCCCGACGGCGACGTCGTCGGCGCGTTCGAGTACGTGAGCATCGTTACCGATCTGGTCGAACAGCGCGAGGACGTAAAACGGGTTCAGGAATCGATCAGCGACACCGTCAACGGCGCGGTCGAAGAGTTGCTCGCCGCGAGCGAAACCACCGCCGAGACCAACGCCGAACTCGAAGCGTTCGCCGACGACCAGGTCGAGAACCTCGAATCGGTCCGCGACGAGATGGAATCGCTCTCGGCGACCGTCGAAGAGATCGCCGCCAGCGCCACCGAAGTCAGCGACCAGAGCGCGACCGCGGCCGAACTGGCCGATGAATCCAGAACGGCGACCACGGAAATCGTCTCCTCGATCGACGAGGTCCGCGACGCGACGACGACGCTCGCCGAGAACAGTCGGCTCCTGGAAGACCGCGTCGAAGAAATCGACACGGTTGTCGACGTCATCGACAATATTGCGGACGAAACCAACCTGCTGGCGCTGAACGCCAACATTCAGGCGGCACAGGCCGACACCAACGTCGCGGGCTTTCGCGTCGTCGCAAGCGAAGTCAAAGAACTCGCCGATCAATCGAAAGCGGAAGTCGACACCATCGAAGACATCGTCGGAGAGATCCGAACCAATACCGCTGAAACCATCGAGAGCGTCGAAACGACGCTCGACCGCGTCGACGACGCCATCGAACACGCACGGGTCGTCGACGACAAACAGTCCGAAATCGAGACCGCAGCTACCGAGGCGGCCACCGGCGTCGATCAAATTGCCGACGCAACCGACGACCAAGCCGCAAGCGCCGAAGAGATCGCGAGCATGCTCGACTCGGCCGTCGACCAGATCCGGGACATCGCGACCGAGATCGAAACGCTCTCCGAAACCAACGACAGCCAGGCCGAAAGCGTTCGCAACGTCCGCGATACCGTTCGTGAACTCGAAGCGGAACTGTAGTCACCGATCGCACCGCCGGGGACCCGTTCCACAAAAGGTATATATGCTATCCCATCACATGATCTCGTAATGATACACGTGGGTAGACGACACGCCACCGTCCGCGCTACTACCAACACGAGTCAACAACGCACCGCAATCGCCTCGCTCAACGGCGACACCGCGGTGAGACCGATCCTCGCGAACATCGTCCCAGACCGAAGGAACGGCGTTTCCGGTAGTACCCGCCACCCGATCACGGCGATCGCACGAAATCGGATTGCCCGCGTCAGCTTCGATCCGATCCACCCACGCGGTGACCCCCGATGAACGATTACGAACTCACGCTACAGGTCATGCTCGAACGGGCCACTGACCTCTTTTCCCACAAAGAAATCGTCTCCGAAGAACTCGACGGACGGACCCACCGCTACACGTACGCCGACGCGTCCGACCGAATGGGACAACTCGCACACGCACTCGACGAACTCGGCGTCTCCCCCGAGACGCGACTGTCGGTGATGGCGCTCAACCACCACCGCCACTACGAACTCTACTTCGCGCTCCCCTGCAGCGGCCGGAGTATCCACATGACGAACCACATGCTGCCGGACGAGCACATCGTCGAGATCATCACCGAAGCCGAAGACGAAGTCGTCTTCGTCGACCCCCATCTCGTCGATACCGTCGAGGCCGTCGCCGACCAGCTCGAGACGGTCGAGCAGTACGTCGTCCTCGCCGACGAAGTCCCTGAGACCAGTCTCGAGCCGATCCACGCCTACGAGGACCTCCTCGACGGGCGAGACGCCGACTACGACTGGCCCGCCATCGACGAGAATCAGGAGGCGGGAATCTGCTACACCTCCGGAACGACCGGGCTTCCGAAGGGCGCAGCCTACTCCCACCGCGACCTGTACCTCCACGCGGTGACCCACAGCCACGTCGACGTCTTCGCCATTAGCGAGCGCGATGTCGTGATGCCGGTCGTGCCGATGTACCACGTCAACGGCTGGGGGCTCCCCTACACGGCGACGATGTGCGGTTCGAAGCTCGTGCTCCCCGGTTCGAAGACCGGGACCGAACAGATTGCCGACCTCATCGACCGCGAGAACGTGACCGTCACCGCGGCGGTCACGACGGTGTGGCTGGAGATGGCAGACTACTACGACACGGACGGCGAACGCGACGAGTTCAGCCTCGAGAGTCTCGATCGCGTGCTCATCGGTGGCACGTCTCCTCCCGAGTGGCTCATGGAGACGTTCGATAAAGAGTTCGATGCGCCGATCAAGCAGGGGTACGGGATGACCGAAGCCGCACCCCATCTCGTCAATACTATGACGACGACCGAAGTGCAGGAACTCTCCGAACGCGAGCAGTACCAACAGCAACTGAAACCCGGGCTTCCCGCCCCCGGCTGTCGTATCCGACTCCGCGATCTAAACGGCGACCCGGTTCCTCACGACGGCGAGTCGACGGGCGAGATCCAGGCCCGTGCGCCGTGGCTCATCGACGAGTACTACAATCGCCCAGACGAAACCGACGAATCGTTTACCGGCGACGGTTGGTTCAAGACCGGGGATGTCGGCGTCATCGACGAGTTCGGCTATCTCGAGGTCGTCGACCGTCTCGACGACGTCATCAAGAGCGGCGGCGAGTGGATCTCCTCGATCGAACTCGAAAACGAACTGACGGCCCACGATGGCGTCGACGAGGCGACGGTGCTCGGCGTCGAACACGAAACGTGGGACGAACGCCCCATTGCGCACGTCGTACCGGGTGCCTCTCTCAGTGAAGAGACACTCCGGGAGCACCTCCGCGATCGATTTCCGAAGTGGTGGCTGCCGGACGAGTTCTTCGTCGTCGAATCGCTCCCGAAGACCTCGACCGGCAAACTCGATAAGAAGGTGCTTCGCGAGGAGTTCGTCGCGGAATACGGATCGCTACCGATCGACGGAGAGCGCAGCTAATTGCGGCCGGACTTCGTCCAGTATTGATAGACGGACTGGGCTTTGCGTATCGGCAGTCGGCAACTCGAACATCTCCGTTCCGCGTCTCGCGAACTGCCCGCTGACCCGGTACAGCTGTCGGGTCGGCGGTTATTCGAGGCGTTCGTTTCGGCGGTGGATGGTCTCGCCGTCCACTATAATCGAACGACTTAACTCGCCGTTCGTGTTCGGTGGTACCATGACAACAGGCGGAACACCGACGATGACATCGGTGCTTCGGGCGTTCGATATCATCGCCGTTCTCTGGGAGGTAAAGCGCGCAGGGCCGTCTGAAATCGCAACCCGAATGTCGATTCCGAAGAGCACCGCCCACGCCTATCTGCGCACCCTAGCGGAAACCGACTACGTCGTGAACGACGGCGGCGAATACTCCCTGAGCTATCGCTTCCTGATGACCGGATCGCGGATTAAACACCGAAACAGTCTCTTTCGCGTCTCCGAGCAACTGCTCGCTGAACTCGCCGTGGAAACCGACGAACTGGTGACGCTCGTCGTCGAACAGCACGACGAGACGGTGATACTCCACACGGAGCGCGGCGATCGGTCGCTCGAATTAGGACTGTATTCGGGGATGACGACCCCGCTTCATACGAACGCGACGGGGAAAGCGATCCTCGCACAGCTTCCGGATGAGCGGGTCGGCGAGATCATCGAAACGCAGGGACTGGAGCCGGTGACGGAGCAGACGATCACGGACGAGCGCGTTCTTCGGTCGGAGCTGGCGGACATTCGCGATGCCGGGCACGCCGTCGATTGGAATCAGCAGGTCGTCGGGATGGGACTCGTCGGAATCCCGATCAACATCGACGAGCAGGTCGCGGGTGCCGTCGGAATCGTGACGCCGACGGAGCGGATCAAAAACGAGGAGTACCGTCGAACGCTCCTCCAGAAGCTCCAGGAGACAGTCGATTCGATCACGATCAAGTATCGGTACGGCCACTGATCGACTCGCTGCGCCGATCGATACGATAGCGGGATCAGCAAGCGCTATCGGAGCGCTATCGGGCGCGACGAAGCGCGAGGACGAGAACTGCCGCAGCCACAAACAGCAGTGCGATCGCCTTGAAGGCCGCGATTTCGCCGTTGTAATCGATGATCCATCCAAGCAACACCGGCGCGAGTGCACCGCCGATCGGGAGGACAGTATAGACGAATGGGACCGTAACGTCCATACTCGACAGTGAGACTCCTGGCACCTACGTATGTGGGTCACCGTGACACTCCCCCGCGGCGACGGCGAGGTTGCTTTCTACCCGCCGTCCATCGCTCCCGTTCAGGATGCGTGAACGCTCGCGCGACTACCCGCGGTTCTGCACCGCGTCGAATGCCCTCCTCAGCCACCGGCCGTATGCCACTCACCGCCGATCTGGCGATCTCACCATCTCGACTGCACTCGAGTACTCCCCTCCACAGTACACGCTCGTCTACTATTGTCGGACGGACTCCGCCCAACTGCCGTCTCTCTCCTCGGCACTGTGTGCGACTATTTCGCCCGTGCGACTGCAAGAGATCGCGAGTTCACCAGTGGGGCCGCCGCCACGCACGGACTGAACTCGTCTCGCTATACCGCCAATAATTTACATTCGTATGTATGTAATATCAGGTGGAGTTCGACCTCGGTTGGGCGGTGATCCACTAATGTTGGATCGCCGATTATCGAACGCGTTGCTGTTCGCTCGCACTCTTGCGGACAATATCACCGATACATTTATACAGCATTGGTATCTCATACCACGATATGTTTCGCCAAGACGCATGGCGTAGCGATACGGATGTCTGGGAGGAAACCGAAGCGGACGATCAAACGATCGACGACGAGTCACTGACCGGAACGGAGACGGTTCCGTTTCTTCGGTTTACGATCATTTTCGTCGTCGGGGTCGCGTTTTTCGTGCTGCCGGTTCCGTGGGAGAACACGATCACGGTGCCGTTCGACGTCTTCGTCGGCCTGATCGAAGCCACTCTCGCACGATACGTGCTGGGAATGGCCTGGCTCATGGTCGTCGGCGCAGCCGTCCTCACGACGGTGGCGGAAACGTATCGTCGCGGTCTCATCGGTATCGATACTGAAACCGCGTCTCGGCTCGACCTCGACCTCTGGGAGACGAATACCGCGTTCTGGATACTCCGGATCGTTGGTGCAGTGGTTGCGACCGGGTTCTTCTTCGAGAGCGGGCCGGCGTTGATCCTCGATCCCGAAATCTCGGGCGTCGTCTGGGAGACGTTACTGTTGAGCGTCGTCATTATCATTCCGCTCGGATCGATTTTCGTCAATCTGCTCATCGAGTGTGGCGCACTGGAGTTCGTCGGCACGCTTGCCCGTCCAATTATGAAACCGCTCTTCCGGCTTCCGGGCCGGTCTGCACTCGATGGTGCCGCTTCCTGGGCGGGTTCCTTCGCGATCGGATTTTACGTCACCAGGAAGGTCTTCGACCGCGGTGGCTACAACAAACGAGAGGTATTCATCATCTGTTCCTGTTTCGGAACGGGCAGTATCGGAACGATCGGCGTCTTCGCGGCCGCGTTCGACATGCTCCACATCTTCCCGGTTATCCTGCTCGCCTACCTGATCGCGATCGTCGCAGCAGCGGTTGTGACGATCCGACTGCCGCCGCTGTCACGCGTTCCGAAGGAGTACGTCTCGGAACCGGCCGTCGAACCGAATCTGACGGGATCGGCCGGCGACTACGTCCGACTCGCTATCAGCGAGGCGATCGACGAGTCGAGAGGGACGTCCTCACCGCGGGCCGCCTGGAGGGGACTCGTCGACGGAATCGTGCTGACGGCGACGATGACCGGGACCGTCGTCGCCATCGGAACAACCGTTCTCGTCCTCTACCACAACACTTCCCTCTTTCAGGTCGTCTCCGCCCCGCTCGAGTCGATCATCGCCGCGTTCGGAATCCCGAACGCGGATGTCGTCGCTTCCGCGCTCATCATCGGCTTTGCCGACATGTACGTGGGAGCGCTTACGGCCACCGGCCTCGCGTCTACAGCGCAGTTCTTCGTGATTCTCGTCGTCAGCGGTCAGATCCTCTTTCTCGCTGCGTCCGGGCCGATGATGATGGATATGTTCACGGACATTCCCGTTCGATTTCGGGACATCGCCGCGATTTTCGCCGTCCGAACGCTGGTCCTGATCCCCATCAGCGCGGCGCTGACTCACGGTGTCACGCTTCTGGGATTGCTCTAATCGGTGTCTCCCGATCACTGAGTCGTCTCGTCCCGCAGCTCGTCCGGAACGCTATCTCGCGATGTGGGTGGACCGGGATGACGGAAGTACAGGACCTCCCGAAATCACTCCAAGGATTAAATACGTGTACGTCCATCGTCCGCGCGAGTTCAGTCGGGCTCCCACCGTCGAGTTTCCGGAGCGCGTCGATCACGTCGAAGGTCCGCTGCACCGACGTCATCGGCGCCGTCGTGCCAGAACACGCATAGACGACTGCTAGTAAACCGTTCGACTATGTTGGACCAACCGATCGTCACCGTTGTCGCTCTCGTCCATCCGCCGCGTCCAAAGACCTATGGTGAAGTGTGACAGAGTAGGCCGTGATGACGTGCGAGACAGTCCAACGAGTAGCGGTTCTTGGAGCCGGTAGCATGGGTCACGGTATCGCCGAAGTCGCCGCCCTCGGCGGCTACGACGTCACGATCCGTGACATCGAAACGGAACTCGTCGAAGAGGGGTACGACAACATCGAGTGGAGCGTCGAAAAGCTCGCGGAGAAGGGACAACTCGACGAGTCCGCCGAGACCGTTCTCGACCGAATCGAGACGACGACCGATCTCGCGGCGGCCGTCTCGGATGCCGATCTCGTTATCGAGGCCGTCCCGGAGCAACTCGATATCAAGGAAGAGACGTTTTCGACGGTCGATGAACACGCACCCGAGCACGCGATCCTGGCGTCGAACACCTCCAGCCTCTCGATCTCTGCCATCGCGTCGGCGACGAACCGACCCGAACAGGTCGTCGGACTCCACTTTTTCAATCCGCCGGTGAAGATGGACCTCATCGAGGTCACCTACGGCGAAGCGACGACCGACGAGACGGCCGAACTCGCCTCCGAGTGGGCCGAATCGATCGACAAAACGCCGATCTACGTCCGCAAGGACGTCCACGGCTTCGTCGTCAACACCGTCCTCGTTCCCTTCATGGAGGAACCGGCCTGGATGTTATCGAACGGCGAAACGACGGTTCGGGCGGCCGACGCGACGATGGTCTACGAACGGGGCTATCCCATGGGCCCGTTCGAACTCAACGACTTCGGCGGCATCGACATCGCCTACCACTTCCGGGACGCCTCGGACCGGCCGGTCCCGCCGGTTATCGCGGAGAAAGTCGAGAACGAGGCCCTCGGAAAGAAAAGCGGGATGGGATTTTACGACTACGAAACCGGTGACGGCGTCGACTACAACCCCGAGGATATCTCCGACTTCGACACCCTCCGCACCGAAGCCGTGATGATCAACAAGGCCGCCTGGCTCATCGGCACCGACGTCGCCACGCCCGAAGCGATCGACACCGGCCTCCGACTCGGCGGGAACTTCCCCGAAGGCGTCTGCCGCCGGGGCGACCGACTCGGACTCGAGACGGTCCTCGAAAAACTCGAAACGCTGTACGAAACCCACGGTGCCGATCGCTACGAACCGGCCGACTATCTCGTCGCACTCGTCGAAGACGGATTCACCGGCGAAGACGCCGGCAAGGGCTTCTACGACTACCGCGTCGATCCCCCGTATCACTACCTCGACTGGGACATCGACGACGACGGCGTTCTCGAGGTCGCGATCGACCGTCAGGAGCGGATGAACTCGATGTCCGAGGACGTATTCATGGAAATCGACCGCCTCCTCACCGAGGTCGACACCGACGGCGTTTCCTGCGTCGTCTTTACCGGCGCGGGCGACAAGGCGTTTAGCTCCGGCGCGGATATCACCGGCTTTACCGCGGGCGAACCGACCGACATCATGGACGTCGACGAGGTCTTCCGGACGGTCTCCGAGTTCGACCGGCCGACGGTCGCGAAGATCGACGGCTTCTGTCTCGGGGCCGGCATCGAACTGGCACTGGCCTGTGACATCCGCGTGGCGACCGAGGGATCGACGATCGGAACGCCCGAGACGACGCTGGGTCTGATCCCCGGCGGCGGTGCGACCCAGCGCCTCGTGCGGCTCGTCGGCGAGGCGCGAACGAAGGAGCTGATCTTCCGCGGGCTCCAGATCGATGCCGAACGGGCCGAGGACTGGGGCGTGATCAACCACGCCGTTCCCGAAGCCGAGTTCGAAACCGTCGTCGGCGACATCGTCGACGATCTAGTGTCGGGCCCGCCGATCGCGCTCAAGGCCGCAAAACGGGTCATCAACGAGGGGCAGGAAGCCGGCCTCGACGCGGCACTCGCCATGGAGAAGCAATCGTTCGCGCTGCTGTCGACGACCGACGACATGTACGAGGGCGTCACGGCGTTTCGAGAGAACCGCGACCCCGAGTTCGAGGGGGAGTGAGCGTGCGATGACGCGAAACGTTGCCATCGTCGGCGGCGGACAGGCAAACTGGGGCGAACGAGACGCAACCTGGAAGGATCTCGCACAGGAGGGCGGCAAGGCGACGTTCGACGCGGTTCCCGGTGTCGACCCTGACGACATCGAGGGGCTGTTCGTCGGCGCGGTCCAGCCCGAACGATTTGCCAACCAGACCCACGTCGCGCCCATGGTCGCCGAACTCCTCGGAATCGAGGTCGACGAAATGATCGCCCGAACTGAACTCGCGTGTGCGAGCGGGCAGGCCGCGCTGCGATATGCGTGGCTGGCGATCGCGGCCGGGCAGCTCGACGTCGCGATGGTACTCGGCGTCGAGAAGATGAACCTCGGGCGCGAGCACATGCCGGAGGTGCAGTCGTCGATGGCGAACGTCTTAGACCGCGAGTTCGACGGCGCCAACGGGCTGGCCGCGCCGCCGTTCTTCGCGTGGTACGCCCAGCGCCACATGCACGAGTTCGGGACGACCCGCGAGCAGCTCTCGCTGGTCGCCGCGAAGAACAAGACGAACGCCTCCCGGACGGACTTCGCCCAGTTCCAGTCGACGGTCGACCCCGACGAGGTGACCGACTCGCCGGAGATCGCGCCGCCGTTGCACCTCTACGACTGCAGCGGTATCACGGACGGTGCGGCCGGCGCGATCCTGATGAGCGAGGCGAAAGCCCGCGAGGTGACCGACACCGCAGCCTGGATCACCGGCAGCGGGCAGTCCACGATGGCGGGGAACTCGATCAACAACCTGCCGTCGTTCAGCGGCTGGCCGCAGGCCCGCAAGGCATCGCAGAACGCGTACGACCAGGCCGGAATCGACGACCCACTGGCCGAAATCGACGTGGCGGAGGTCCACGACTGCTTCTCGATCAGCGAGATCATCGAGTACGAAGAACTCGGCTTCGCCGAGCGCGGCGAAGGCGGCCAGTTCATCGAGGACGGCCGCAGTCACCTCGACGGCGACGTTGCAGTCAATCCGCGCGGCGGGCTCCTCGGCTGCGGCCATCCGCTCGGCGCAACGGGCGTCTCGCAGGCCCTCGAGATCACCCAGCAGTTCCAGGGCGACGTGACGAACGATCGGCAGGTAGACGACGCGACGACCGGTCTCATCCACAATCTCAGCGGGAGCGGCTCGGTTCACAGCGTCATGGTCCTCGACCGTGATCCACAATGACTGATACTTCGACCGACGACGAGCGAGAACAGGTTTCGGTCCCCTCGGAGATCGAGTTCCCCCGACTGCTCGACTTCTACGACCTGCAGACGGCGGACCAGACCCAGATCCACGAGTTCTACGACAATCTTCGAGCGGGACAGTTCACGACGACGCGATGTACCGAGTGCGACGCGATCCACTTCCCGCCGCGCATCGTCTGTCCCGAGTGTACCGGCGACGCCCTCGAGTACGTCGATCTCCCGCACGACGGTGAACTCTTCGCCTTCTCGGCGGTCCGCGGCGGGCTTCCGCTCGGATTGCGCGAGCACGAGGTGCCGTACGTCGTCGGCGTCGTCGACCTGGGTCCCGTCCAGCTCTCGGGTCGAATCGACGACGCGGCCTACTCCGACCTCGAGATCGGCGATCCGGTCTCGCTGAAGATCGTCGACATCGACGGGCCGACCGACGACGACCGCGTCTTCTACCGGTTCGAGCCGCAGTAACCGATTCGCGATCACCGCCGCATCCGATCCGTTCTTCGCAATCGGTTCCGATCGCTCATCGACATCGCCGTCACTCTCACTATAATTGGAGTAGCGTATAATATGATCAAGGAGAATAGCGCCGAGCTCTGGTCAACGCTTCACAAACGACACAATGTGCTCACCGCCCTCGCAAACGAACTCCGGACGAGATCAGATCTCGTCGACTCCGACGACTGGTCCCGCTCGGCGATTGGTCGTGCCATTAGCGCCTTGGAGACGCAGACTGTATTGAGCGACATGACAGCACCTACTACCTTACCGAACTCGGCCGTGTATCTTTCTCTGAACACAACCGGTACACGAAGACCATGGACGGCATCGCTCGCGCTAGTGACGTCCTTGACTCCGCCTCCGTAGAGGTCCACATCGATCCCGTTTTCTTCAGCGAGTATCCATCCAAACCATTGATCCGCATGCCCCAGGATCTGCCCTCAAAGATAGCATCGAGGCGCTCAAGACAACCGACCGACTAGTCGACCTCGTTCCTCTCATCCTCTCGGCATATATTGAGGCACTTACCGACCTCGTCCGAGAACACGACATCAAAGCCGAACTCCTGCTCCACGAAAACGCATTAGATTCCCTCCTTGAATACTATCAGGACATATTCAGTAAGGTTGATATTACAGATCACGTTGACTTCTACGTGACCGACCAGGACCTTCCTTATACGCTTTGGATCACAGAACACGACGAGCGGTCGCGAGCCGATATCACCTTCCATGAAAACGGTGGCGTGCGCGGCGTTCTAATGAACGATTTCCCGACTGCTCTGCAGTGGGCTCGTGACGAGTTCTCCCCGTATCTCGAAACCGCAGATCCAGTTACAGTTAATTTGACCCCATGACTCCGCACGCCGATCTCGGATGAACCTGGGGACCCATCGACAGTGTGATCGCTGCCTAATCTACCAGCGCTGCCGGTCATCGGTCACATGTCCCATTCTACATACGCGAATCTGTTCGGTTGACTCACAAGTCAAAACGTTGTCACCAAGCCACTCAAAGTCGACGCCGAGTGGAGTGAAACGAAAAATTGAACAGTATAACTGCACCAAGGCCGTATGTGAGGCCTGCAACGCTTCATCTAAAAGGATTAACTATCTAAAGCAGTGCAATAATAACACTAAAGTCAAATTCCCTTCAAAAATAGGCGTTCGTGAGTTTGGTACGTACTGAAACTCATTCATTAGAGTCTTGATGCGAACCTAAGAACCCTTCCAAAAAGTGGTTTATAATCCAGAGACTCAGAGCAGTCATTGTAACTATCAGTAAAGCAAGTCCCTGCGAAGTACTTAGGACGCCAAGTGCAGAGAGGATGGTCCCGAGAATTATTAGCGCAGCCACTATGTAACCGAACGGTATGCCAATCATAGCTGGAAATTTTGCATGGATATCTGGCGAACTCAATTTTTGTGAATTAAAAGTACCACTCCATCCTATTTGAATCTACACCCCGGTTCTCTACCTAGTGACATTAATTTTCTTATCAAACCATGATCTCTTCCTCACTATCTGAGCAAAATAACTATTATGGGTGAATTTCACTACCGTGCATGACGAATCGATATAGCCGACCTCAGGTGAATGATGTCGAAGTACTCGAGGTAGCTTCATTTCGGGCTCACCTGTCGTAAGCGACAGTACCTATCCTAACTTGCGAGACGTGCCATGTATCGTCTGGTTAGTGGTCTGTAGAAATCCAAACGCAGAATCTGTGAACTTCGAAGCCAGAAGGATTCTATATCGCGTAATATGATTTATGTTCAATCTAGTTAGCGTGAGATGCCCGGTATCTGGCTCCTCACGGGTTATATCTTCGATATCATGAATTGGGGAATACACTACACATTAGGCCAATAATGTGCGGTGGATTTAGGTAGGTCGCCGCCCTCGGGGAAGCCAAGTCGATGACAAACAGCGACTCCGGGGGTTCACGCCGAGAAACGCCGCTCGAGGGGGCGACAGCCGAGTTCATCGCCGAGCGCGACGGCAACTATGCACAGAATCTCGAGTACGTCCTCGAGAAGTGGACTGACTGGTGTGCCGACCAGGATGTACGGACACTCGACGACGTGACACCGCTGACGATGCGCCACTATGCGTCGTCTCTCAAGCGGCGCTCGAAGACCGCCGACGGAGACGGAATTAGCGCGTCGACAGCCCGGACGTACTATAACTACGTTTCAGCGCTATTAACGTGGGCCGTCGAGGTCGAGTATCTCCCTGAAAACCCGGCCGAAAAACGGAAAGCAAAGAAACCGCTGCCGACTGCACGGACCAACAGCGGCGAGCAGCAGTTCTGGCAGCCCGAACAACGGCACGCGATCATCAATTACGTCGACGAACGTGCCCGCGAGGCGATCGATGAGCGAGGGACCGACGCTTTCGAAGCAATTCGCAACCGAACGCTGATTACCGTTCTCGCCTACACCGGCGTTCGGGGGTCGGAGGTCCTTGCCGACTACCGCGACGAGCGACGGAACGGGTTGCGGTGGGGCGACGTCGATCTCGAAAACGGCGTCATTACGGTCCTCGGCAAGAGCCAAAATCCGAACGAGGAAGTCGGGCTTACGGGGCAGACAATCGAACCGTTACAGCGACTGCAGACACTTCTTGACTCGCCCGCGAACTCGTGGCCGGTATTCCCCTCCCGACACCCGCCATCGTTGTACGAGAACATCCGTGCTGCAGGACACGACGTTCCAGATGGCGATCCCTGGGAATTCATGCTCGAAAACGGTATCGAACCGCCCTCGATGAGCACATCCGGAGCGCGGACGGTGCTGAAACGGCTTTCTAGCGAAGCACCCATCCCCGATCTGGATACGGAAAACGGCGAGTACCTTACCCTCCACGGTGCACGCCGTGGCGTCGGTGAGGCGCTTTTCAGAGAGCACGGCGCACAACGCGCCCAACGAACGCTCCGACACGCCGATCCGAAGACGACCTCACAGATGTACTCCCACATCGAAGCGAGTGAACTCGGGGAGGCCAATACGGCGGTGTTCGACGACGAATCCGATTCACACTGAAATCAGCGAAATCGACGGTATACAGTATCGACGGCTACACTCAATGGCCATCGAAACCGCAAGCCGGCGGCGATGATTACATATCAACCTTCTGTTTGAACCCGATACCGCCCGTCTTTCTAGCTACATGAGCGGGGAATCCGACACACACAACAGTATCGAACCACCCGAGCTCACCGCCGATTTGATCCATCACATCGACGATCCGCGGTTTACCAGTGAGAACGTGGCGATCGTGACTGGCGCAGCGTCGGGGATCGGTCGTGCGACGGCGCTCGTCTTGGCGGCAAATGGCTTGACAACGATCGCAACCGATGTCGATGAGAACGGTCTCCACGAGACGGCCGAGAAAGCGGACGGCCTCGCAGTCAAGGGGGACCTCAAGACGGTCGCATGTAATCTGACTGACGACGCCGAGATCGAGGCACTCGTCGAGACGGCCGCCGATGCGGGACAGCTTCGGTACGTCGCAAATATCGCTGGCATACAGCACATCTCGCCGATCGCGTCGTTCCCGATGGAGACGTTCGACTCGCTCTACCAGGTGATGCTCCGCGCGCCGATGTATCTCACGAAACTGGCGCTTCCACACATCCGCGAGGCCGAAGATGGCGTCGGTGCCATCGCCAACATGGCGTCCGTCCACGGTCACTACGTGACCCGCGATAAGGTCGCCTACAACACGATGAAATTCGGCCTTCGAGGGCTTACCAGGTCGACTGCGGCCGAAGGTGACGGCGATATCCGTGCGTTCACGGTCAGCACGGGCTACGTCAAGACACCGCTCGTCCTGGACCAGATTGCGGATACGGCCGAAGAACGCGGTATTACCGAGCGAGAGGTCGTCGAGGACGTGATGCTCGGGCAGGCTCGGACCTCCGAGATGATGGCGCCGGTCGAGGCGGGCAACCTGTTCGCTTTCGGGCTCTCACGCCACGGCAAACACCTTAACGGCGGTGACTTGCTCTGGGACGGCGGCTTCGTGAACACGTACGAGTGATGGACACATGGAATATACAATCTGGATACCACGGCACGAATTGGAACGGAGGAATCGAAGCTGCGGGTCGACCGTTGAGGGGGCAAGCACATGTTAGACGGCGAGATCGATGTCGGGGGAATAACCTCGGAACTGATGCTCGCAAGCGGCGTTCTATGGACTGCCGTGCTCGGACTCGGGCTGGCCGGCTATTGGTTCGTCGCCTTGCTCGTCTCGGTGTTTCTCTTTCATCCGTGGTTCATCATCGGCGCGAGTTCAAACGGGACGATTTCGACGAAGTTGCTCGTCTATCCCCTCGGAATATGGACCGGACTCCAGCTATCGGCGTTCGTCCTGACCGAGTACTACTCGAACGCGTTCGCAGGCAGCTCACCGGCGTTTCTGGTCACCGGCATGCATCCGTCCTTCGCCGCCGTCTACTGGCTCTACTGGGTCGGTGGGTTCATGACGATCACCCTCGGCTACGGGATTTACTTCCGCAAACACTTCCTGCCGGAAGGGGAGTGGGACCGGTTCCTCGATGAAGTCGAGCGGGTGAACGCAGAGAGCGAGAGACCGGAAGCCGACGAGGCTGTCGAGGTGCGTAATCAATGATCGACTTGCTCGTTCCCGGCTTCGTCGCGTTGTTTATCCTCTCGGTGTTCGCTGTCGGTCTCTACAGCAAGCGCCTGATCGACTCCTCCGACGAGTTCTACGGTGCGACGAAGATGTTCGGTGCGGCGGTCATCACCCTGGCGAGTATGTCCGGGGTCATGAGCGCCTTCGGATTTATCGGCGGTCCGGGGCTCGTCTACCAGATGGGCACGTCCTCGCTGTGGATGACCTTCGCCAGTGGCCTCGGGTTCGCAATGGCCTATTGGATCGTCGGGAAGCGCGTCCGCGGAATGGCCGATGTCGCCGACATCGGCACGCTCGGGGACATCGCCGACGAGCGGTTCAACAGCGGCGCGATCCGCGGGATACTCGCAGTGATTCTCTTTATCGCGTGTTGGGCGTACCTCGCCTCGCAGGTCGCTGGCGGCGGCTACGTCCTCTCGGTAATCCTCGGTATCTCGATGGAGACCGCCGTCTGGCTCGTGTTCGGCCTGATCATCGTCTACGTTGCCGTCGGTGGCATGGCGTCGGCCCAGCTTGCGGGAGCGTACACGGGCGCGGTGATGCTCGTGGGCGTCGTCGGCGTCGTCGTCGGGTTCTTCCAGATCGCCGGCGGGATGGAAAACACGACGATGACCGTCGTCGAGGCCGGCGAACTCACCGGCGCAGATGTGACGAAGGCGTTTGCTCCCCAGATGCTCGACGGCTGGGGGCTCGCCGAAGAGTCTGCACCTGGCCTGCTATTGATCTGGCCGGTCGTCTTCAGTATCGGCGTCATGGGACAGCCACAGGTCCTCCAACGAATGTTTTCGATCGACGATCCGAAGGGGCTGCGAACCGTCGGCCTCGTCAGCGGTGTCACCTATGCTGTGGGGAGCATCCTCTGGTTGCTCATCGGTTTCGTTGCGCTCTACCTGGTTGCGTCCGGAAGCGTCGAACCGCTCGCAGACCCCGACATGGCCGCCTTCGAGTTCGTCGATCGGTTGCACATCGTCTTACAGATGGTCATTTACGCGGGGCTGGTCGCTGCGATAATGTCCACCGCGGCGTTTTTCCTCTCGGTCGCCTCCGGCGCGATCGCCCGCGACTTCGTGCGGGCGATGGGCTGGGAGGTTTCCGAACAGCGGGAAACGTGGCTGGGACGAGCGGCGGTCCTCGTCGTCGGCGTTGGCTCGGTGATCTTCGGCCTGTACGGCGGCCACCTCGTCGCGATCCTCGGGACCTTCGGCTGGGGCACGTTCGTTAGCGGGACGATCCCTGCTGTGGTCGTCGGGCTGCTCTGGAAAGGCGCGAGTAGAGAGGGCGTTACTGCTGGACTTGCCGCGTCGCTCCTCCTCAACGTCACGCTGCTGGCTGCGACACAGCTCGGGTACGCGTTCCCGATCGGGATGGACTTTTACTTCATCGCGATCTCCGTTTCGATCGCCGTGACGATCTTCGTCTCGTATCTGACCGAAGGGGCCAGCGGCGAGAACGTCCCAGAACATGTTAAACCGATCTTCAAACTCTAACGGAGGTGAGAGATATGGAACTCTGGCTCGTCGGCTTCGTCGCGATGATGGTGATCAACCTGATCGTTCTCTTCTTGAAAATATAGGCGGCTCCCCGCTGGTTTTCCCCTGCGCTCACCGCGGTTGTGATCTATTTTCCGAACGACTGCGCGACCGCGAATCGTCTCTCGGGAAAGCACCTTCCGAGTTCGGACATCGATCCCTCTACGACGGCAATAACATGATCCGATCACTCCTCGGAGCAACTACGGGTTTCTACCGCTTCTGATCGGTCGACACGTCACCCTCTAATCCCATCCTTCGTCTTCTAACTCCATCTGAGCTTCGACGTCGTTCATCACGCGAACAACTCGGCGGAGAACCTTTCGCTGGCTCCGGCGAAGGTTCTTCGAGGCACCCATCTTCGAGATGTCGAACTCCGCAGCAACGTCGTCTAGGGTCGCTCCCCGCGGCGTCGAAAAATACCCCTTCTCGACTGCAGCCTCGAGCGTATCGCGCTCCCTGTCCGTCAGATTCTGGAGCGCTCGAAGCATCGAACCGACGGATTCGACGTTCTGAAGGATATCGAAGAAGTCGTCGATATGGATCGAATCGTTACCCTTGATCGTGAACTCGTTCGAAGCATCGAGTTCTGAGAGCGCGTCTTCTGCCGACTTCGATCTATCGAAGCCGACGTTCCAGATTTCACTGCCGTTTCGAATCACGAACGGACCGGTCACATAGCCGGCGTTCTCACGAATCGTCTGCATGGCGTCAGTTTCGCCGATCCGCGAACGGACGAGCGCCGTATTCTGTTTCCGAGACAGGAGTTCGTACCCCCGAAGCATCTCGTAGCCGTTGAGCGTCTCGAGTGCGCCGTGTAACTCTTCCGGGCTCTCCCCGATCACGAGCAACCGTGTCTCGAGCGTCCGATCCGCCTGATTGAAATCCCAGTGTTGGGTGTGAAAGGCGACATCGTGTTCTCGAGTGGTCCGAATGTACGGACAATCGTACTGGACCATGTCAAGCTTTAGCGCATTCATCTTGCAGAACTCTTGTATTCCAGTCGTATAGCGTTTTGTGAACTGTCCGACCTACTCGCTCGATTGCGCTCGCAAGCAGTACTCGGCGCTTTCGAGGCCCTCGCGAGTAGTTCCCTGCTGTCACAGCCGACCGCCTCAAGGTCGGCTTCGGGCATCAGCGCGAGTTCTTCAAGAACGGTGCGAAAGTCCGGGTAGTGATAGACCGGGTCGCGTTTCGTTGCGTCGCGAGGCGGTGAACTCGTCGTCAACGTTGTGCCAGCCGAGTTCACACGGTGGACCCTCGAAAAGCCGTTTAGCGTCGCGTTCTCAAGGGCGAACAACGACTGTGCTCGTCGGTGGAGTCGTCGATCGCTGCTCAGTGTCGGACTACGCTTCGTCTCCGCCGTCCGCCCTTGAAAACTGGACTCTCTCCCACCTTCCTTTCGTGCCGGACGACTAATGAACTGGTGAACTCGTGAACTCGTGAACGGAGGAGTGCTTGCAGTGAACACAGACTGGCCGGTATAGCTAGTACGTGTCGGTAGCCGATTCGACCAGGTGGATGTACGAGTTAGCTTATCTAATCAGGCTAATTGATTAGGATAACTAATCAACGCACTCTACAGTTTTTCAACGGAACTACCAGGCAGGGCAACGAACGGGTGGATTCGTCGCAGACAGCGCCGTAACCGTCTTATTTTGGTTCTCGATTTCGATTAGTTATTCCGGTTGTTCTCGAACCGGCATCTGATGTGCGTGACCTCGGTCCGATTCGATCGTGGTCGTGAAGCCGTCCGGCCTACCATTAGTCGACCTGCTCTGGATCCGACCAAATGTCGAACACGCTCTCTCACGATGCGTCGAACGTGCGACGGATAGTGAGGGTCGCGTCCGTCGTTTCAGTAACGGTCGCATCTGTCGTGTTAGGTGTCATCGTTCGCCCGTCTCCAGATGGTCGGCCAGCGCGTCGAATCGATCCTCCCAGAAGACGCGGTACCGGGTCAGCCAGCCGAACGCCTCGCCAAGCGGAGCGGCGTCTAGGTGACATCGCCGAACTCGTCCGTCCTTCTCCACCGTGACGAGGCCCGCATCCTCGAGCACCTGCAGGTGCTTGGATACCGCGGCCAGCGAGACATCGTAGGGCTCTGCGAGTTCCGAGACGCTCTTTGGCCCCTCGGCGAGTTCCTCGATGAGCGCGCGTCGCGTCGGGTGCGACAGCGCTTGGAAGATCGCGTCGAGGTCCCGATCGTCCGACTGTTGCTCAACCATCTGGTTGAACAGTAGGGATGCATATACTTATCCACATCGTCGGATAAAGCGACCACTCCGTTCTGCGGTTCCAGTGGTTAATTCGGCGATCGTGCTATCTCTCCGTTCTACATCGAAGGGGGGTTAGTCAGTGCAGTCACCGACTCGGACAGTCATTGCTCGGGTACACGTGGCCAGCAACCGGACTACGGAACTAATTTCTCTTCGGTCGACTGGCGACTTCGGAACCCCTCCCAGTTCCTGTCAGCCCTGACGAGCAGATACGCGACGATGATTACGACGGCCAACACACCATCGACGATAGCTGTGCTCGTGGCGTCCGGAGCGTCGCTGGCGAAGGCAAACAGGTACGTTGCCGTCACAGCCTTGTGGAAGATTGCGAGTTCCCAGATGCCCGGGTACAGTCGCGGTCGAACTGCAAGCAGCAGAAAGATTCCGGCGAAGACGAGAAGACCAAAGAGTCGCCAGCTCTCGGCGACTACCGCCTCGGGACCGGCTGTTCGGACGGCCGTGATGGAGGTCCCGAACGCATATACTGCACCGAGGGCGGCGAGAAGCAAGAGACTGCTCGCCGTCCATCGCCGCCACCCCCTCACATCGTTCGAGTCACTCCCCTGAGACATGGATCGTGAGTGAATTCGACGGCAAGGAAGATATACTTCCGGAACGAATTCGACATACCAGTGACTAGTAATAACAGAAACAAGTTGAAGATAACCTAAAACCTTAGATACTTCTTCGTATTGTTCTCCGAGGCGCTTGGGGCACCGCCGATGCGCTCATTGGTGGCTTAACACGGATATATACTCCGTGATGCATCTGGCGTCGGCTATCGTCGTCCCCCTCGGCGATGGAGGGAAGCTACCAAATTTGGGATCTATTAGTCTCTTTGATGACCGTGAGAGGATCGAGTCGGTCTACCAGAGGTGCTGAACCATCGAATTGGTTCCATCGTGCCTCTTCCGTCACCCGTGTAGGATTCTCCTTCTGTGTCGTTGTGAGGATCCTACTTTGCCGTTATCGTGTGACGGTGTGAGCCAACTGACGGTGCTACTGGAGCCACACTTCGACTCCTGCGCAGTAGCGCGGTGCACTCTCGGTCATCACGTCGGTGGGAAGTCGATGACACCAAGCTGTTGCAAGAGACTGAGGTTATCCGGCAAGAACCATCGTTCAGCGATCACCCCGTCCTCTATGCGGGCAAAAAACATCTGTTGAACCTCGATTTCCGTTCCGGTTGGTTCAATCCCTCCAAGCTCACCCGTGTGTGTCCCACGACTCGTGATACGCACCGCGACCAGATCTCCTTCCGCAACGATATTCTCGACGGTCTGCGAGACGTCGGGGAACGCGGTGAGAAAACTATTATAGGACTCTCGAATCGCCGGTCGGCCTTGGTGCGTTCCCATCGCATTGCGCTCGACAGCGTCTTCGGCGTACAGTTCGTCGAGCAGATCGAGATCGCCCTCCGCAAAGATCTCTTCGGGAATGCGGCGGACAAGTTGCTTATTCGCCTCTAATTGAGCGGTTGGTGATGAGTCTGTCATTGATACTGTTCCTCGTCGGTGTCAGTACAGGTATCGGTCTGTGAATTCACTGCAACCACGTCTGGTACTATGTGAGCGATAATCGTGTGCCTTCACAGGAACAAGTTTCTGCCTTTATGTGGCTCGGGAGCCGACTCTCCGCTGAGATGCCCAAAATTCAGGTGAAACTCGACGGGACAGCGGTGGACGGTTGGCTGGCGACGATTTCGAGCGAGTTCCCCGATGCCGAGTTCAGACTGATGGCGACCCAGTTACGGAACGAAGGTGCGTTCGTTATTCTCGAAGTACTGACACCCAAGGGAGACGAACTCGTTCGCCGATTCGAGAACACACCCGAAGTAGACGCAGTTGATGTCTACCATACCGATGAGCGGATGGTGTTGCTCCAGTTTCAGACCTCAGCAACGAAGTCGTATGATCCACTCCGCAAGTCGAAGAACATCTCAATTTACCCAACGATCCTGCGCAATGGATGGTTTTCCGTCGAGCTAGCGGCCTCACACGAACGGCTATCGAAGTATACCGACGAGTTAGCAGCGGCCGGCATTCCGTACGAGATTGTGTCGCTCGTCCAATCACACACTGTAAGTGAGATACTCACGGATCGCCAATGGGAATTCATTACCGAGGCAGTCGAGCGGGGGTTCTACGAGACTCCTCGGAACTGTACGCTCGCCGAGTTGGGGGACGTTCTTGACATCCACAAATCCGCGGTAAGTCGGTTGCGCCACCGAGCCGAGAGTCGGGTTATCAAGAATTTCGCCGCAGAAGCAGCACAATAGGAGACAGATAGCGACTAAGTACCTGCTCTTCAGTTAGTGAAGTTTCGGACTATTTCGTTGAATTGCTCCGAGTTCTCCCAGAACAGCATATGGCCAGCGTCGTCGAAGAACACGGTTTCAGCATTGGGTATTTGTTCGCCGACGTACGCGCTCTCTTCCGGAGGCGTTGCTCGGCTATCTCTGCCGACGAATACCAGCGTCGGAATTTCAATCTCGGAAAGGAATGTCCGCCAATCAAGATTGAGAATATCCCGCATGAGTTCGATTTTCGCCGTCTTCGAGCAGTTCACCATCTCGTCCACAAACCCTGATTCTCCAAGCGTTAGGGAATCGTACCGACCGGCCATCCGGCTGAAGACGTCTTCTTCGGCGTATTCGATGTCCTTCGCAAGTTTAGTGAACGCTTCGACATCGAAGCACTGCTGTTGGTCCCAGTCCTGCGGGACGAGATTTTCTTTTGGGGATTGATCGACACAGACCAGTTTCGAAATGCGATCACTGCCGAATAGTTCCAGATGCGACCACAGCACGACTGCTCCCATTGACCATCCGACTGCAGTAACATCAGTGAGGTTCAAGTGATCTAATAATTCTTTGAGATCCATCGCAAGTCGAGAAATGCGGTATCCGTGTCCGGGTTTCTCCGATTCGCCGTGGCCCCGATGATCGAATGCGACTACTTGGTAGTCCTCAGCGAGGTCGGGAACGTTTTTCTCGAAGAATTGTAACGTGCTGGACCATGCAGTGACGAATACGAGCGGTGGTCCCTCACCCTGTGTTTCGTAGTACAGTTCGACACCATCGTTGGTGGTAAGAGTCGCCATCAATACGGACTTTGATCCGGATCAACATGATTTCGCACAGAAACTGGGTGCTGTGTTTAAAACATCGTGTTAACTCTTCACAGTTGTCTCTTACAAACACCTGAGTCCAACTCACTGTCGTCTTCAACTTTGAAAGACCATTTACCGTTAATCTTGACAGCAATTTCACCAATAGTTACCTGCGACGGTGAAACCGCCCTTAGAACGCTCTGAATTCTGACACACTGTACAACAGTATCGCTTTCCTGAACGTCGGCAGGCCAGCGTCGCTATCAGCGAGCCGATGGACTCACTTATAAATGACTCTGTGAGAGCGTTCAACGTCTGATTCAGCGAGAACCGACGTTGCCTCATGGAGTGGACAACTGCCTCGCTTATCCTCTTACGACTCTTAGAAATAGACGGTCTCTCAGGCGAACACAAATTCATAGGCAAGTGCCAGAAGTAGCATCGAAACAGCAGTTCCAACAACCGCCCCGACAGGACCCGCCTCGATATACTCAACAGCGGTGACTCCAAGTACGAGGGAACTACTTCCAAACACCCATGCTACCCGTGATGGAAGGCGCTTCGTTGTAGTAGTAGTGCTCATATCGTCGATTTCTCTACCTACGTACAACAGTTTTGTGCACCAAATCCGCTCTGGCAGACACCCGACGGATGGTTGAACGAGCGCAGTACACTCAGACGTTTCCGAAATCGTAACGGTCGGCGGAGAATTGGAGGAGGGTCAACAGACCAGAATTTTGAACTGCTGCTGTGCGCACGGTTGTAAAGTCCAGTATGCTGGTGGTCTCGAAGCTCAAGTTCTCAATCGTTCTCCGTTCAGTTTGCGTGGCGTCTAACGGTTTTCGAGAAGTTAGCTCATCACCGCTCGATTGAACCGATAGTAGCCAATCCCGAGTGGGATCGCGACCCATGCGATAACGATCACCCAGGCGAACCACGTCTCGAGGAAGAACGGGACATCCCCCGCGAGTCGGTCGGCCGTGGAGACGGTTTCTACGCCGGCGATGTCGACGAGCGTCCCTGAGAGTATCCCGAGCGGTTCCCAGATCCCGAGGCGTTCAACCAAGACGTACCACGCCGGCAGATCCGTCGAGCCGGGTAACTCGCGTTCGAGGAGCCAGTAAATTGCCATCGGGACCGTCCACCAGAGCAAATCGAAGATGAGGTAGATCCCGAGCACGCCGCCGACGGCTTTCGCTCGCGTGTTGACGCTAGCGGAGACGGCGACGGCAACCGAGACGTACACCAGTCCGATGACGAGCGCGAACACCAGCAAGCCGATGTAGTCGGTCACGGCAAAGCCGTCGTAGAGGGCGAGGATCACGACCGCACCCACGAGAAAGCCGATCACTGTTGGCACCGCGACGACAGTGGCACGTCCGAGGACCTTCCCGACGACGACGTCGCGTCGAGAGTTCGGCAACCCGAGGAGAAATCGAATACTGCCGGATTCGCGCTCCCCAACGATCGCTCGATAACCGACGACCAATCCGATGATCGAGACCATCATGGTCATCCATGTAAACATGAAGCTCATCCCATCGTCGAATCCCGGAGCAGGCCCCTGGCCGGGAATATACAACAGTTGAGGAATCGCGGAAATGCCTGCGACGACTAAAATCATGAGGGCCGACAGAACCCAGAGTAACTTCGACCGAAGCGCGTCCGCAAAGTCCTTCCGGGCGACGTGTACCCAACTCATTGGTCCGCCTCTCTGATCAGTTGAGTGGTATTGGCGGCGTTCTCTTCTGCATGCCGTGAAGTCGGACGCTCGCCGGTAGTGAGCGTCGCGAAGAGATCCTCGAGCGAGGAATCGTCAATCCGAATGTCCTTGATGGTCACACCGCTTGCTCCGACCGCCTCGATAACAGGTGCCTTCCGGCTAGCATCGGCCACTACGACCGACACGTCGTTTCCATCGGCGTTGATGTCGGTGACGCCGTTCATCGTTTCTAAGGCAGGAACAATATCGTCTGCAACGGTATCGAGCGTGAACACGAGTCGAGAATCAGCGTCGAATCTGTCTTTGAGCGAGTCGATGGCGTCCTCAGCGATTAGGCGCCCGTCACGCATAATGCCGACACGGTCACAGATCGCCTCTACTTGCTCCATGACGTGACTCGAGAAAAAGACGGTCGTCCCGCGTTCGTTCTCCTCACGGATGATCGCGCGCATCTCCCTGGCTCCGTTCGGATCGAGACCGGACGAGGGTTCGTCCAGAATAAGGAGGTCCGGATTTCCGGCCAGCGCCATCGCCAGCGCGAGACGTTGCTTCATCCCGGTTGAAAAGCCGCCGGCGGTCCGGTCAGCTACGTCCGCGAGTTCGACACGCCCTAGAAGGTCGTCCGGATCGTCGTCTGCGCCTTTCGTCTCGATAGCGAAGCGAACGTGCTTTCGCGCGGTTAGACGACCGTATACCCCGAAATCCTCTGGAAGGACGCCAACTGATTGGCGAATGGCCACCGATTCGTGCTCGAGATCGTAGCCGAGCACTGTTCCTGATCCCGACGACGGTGGGGTAAACCCGAGGAGCATATTGATTGTCGTCGACTTTCCAGCCCCATTCGGTCCGAGAAACCCGTAGATCTCTCCCTTTTGGACCGTGAGATCCAGTGACTCAACGGCGTTTACATCACCGAACCGCCGGCCAAGCGAATTCGTTTCGATGGCATCCATATACACCCATATTTTCCGATCGGTAAATACCTTACCGGTGTCCAGGGCGTCATCGAACCGTTCTCATATCCTCTCCGTGACTACCCGATAAACGGTCAGTACAGGGAACCGACATAATGCAGTGGATTGTGATCTACTGGACTTTTCTAAGGATACAGACTATCCGGGTGCGTCGGACACGGTGAAAACGTAATCGGCCAGGCGAGTATTCCGACCTGTTGTTCAGTGCTCTCGTCCTACTTTGCCCGATCCGGGAACCCCTTACTCAGACGGTTCGTTCACGCTGGTCGATTCGTCGACGCCGGCCTTCCGGCGTAGCCACTCGATGCCGAGCGCCCCACCGAAAAGTCCGGCGCCGGCCGTGAAGCCGGGCACGTTATCGGTGGTAGGGTTGTTCTCGGTGTTCGTCTCGTTTCCACCGTCCGCATTTCCGGCGTTTCCGTTCCCGACGTCGCCGTCATCGGCAGACGTTCCGTCGTCGCCGTCGTCTCCCCCTGTGCCGCTGTCGTCTCCTCCCGTGTCGCTGTCGTCCTCGCCACCCTGCTGATCGGCTTCTTCGTCGGATCCGTCTTGCTCGTTGTTCCCTCCGCCTGTGTCGTCGTTCCCGTCACTGTCGTCGGGCTGGTCGTCCTCGCCGCTTTCGTCGCGAAGCGCCACGAGTTCGCCGTCGTGGTCGACGTAGATCGTCTCGCCGCTGATCGCACGGATCGATCCGACCGGCGTATCATCCTTCGAGAGCACCCACTTCTCGGACCCGTCGTACTTGTTCAGGGCGACGAGGACCTCATCGTAATTCCGCTCCCCGGAATTGGGCGTGTCCTGAGTGAGATACGCGTACACAGTTTTTCCGCTGATGACGGGTTGCCCGTAGGTGTACGTAACGTCGAGATCCCAACTGTATTCGTCGCCGCGGATCGAACCGCCGGAGTACCCCTGGTTGGTGGCGCTGCCGACGTGGATCTCCTCGCCGAACGCTATTTCGTTCATCCCGTCGCCTATGGCTATAGATTCGCCAGTTTGGGCATCGTACAACGGCCACCCCACCTCGGCACCGGCGTCGTGAGCGACCGCTGCCGACGTTGCGTAGATGGTATTGACATGGGGGCCAATGTAGGTTCCCTCCTGCCAGACTTCGGTACCCGTCTCGGGCTCGAGAGCGATCGGACCGGCACCCGTGACGCTGTAGATCACGCCGTTTGCTGCGGCGGGCGGCGTCACGAACTCGTACTCGTCCTCCTCGTTACCGAACGGCGCAGCGGTGATCGACTCCTTCTCCCACCGAACCGAGCCGTCGTCGGCCTCGAGTGCGTACAGCGTGCCGTCGGCGACGGCGTATACGCCGCCGTCGGCGACCGTCTGCCAGACGATCTCCTCCTCGGGATCGAACTCGGTTTCCCAGCGAACGCTCCCGTCAGACCGGTCGAGCGCGACGACCTCGTTCCCGCTGAGATAGACGCTCTCGCCGGCGACCGACGGCGTTTCCGCATCCACCTCCGTGTTCTCCCAGACGACGGTGCCGTCCGCCGCATCGAGGGCGACGACGCCGTCGTCGGTCGGCGTGTAGACGGTCTCGTCAGCGACAGCAACAGTACCCGCGCCCGCACCCTCGACGGACCACGCGGCCTCGAGTTCACCGCCGCTGAACTCGTGGCCGTCCGCGATGTATCTGGCGTGACCGGGGTCGCCTCGGTGTGACGGCCAGTCCTCGTTCGGNGCCGCTGAACTCGTGGCCGTCCGCGATGTATCTGGCGTGACCGGGGTCGCCTCGGTGTGACGGCCAGTCCTCGTTCGGTCCCGGCTCGCGATCCGGATCCGGAAGTTCGTCGACGTCAGCCTCGGAGGCTCCGGCCCCCACCGAAGCGAGTCCGGTCCCGACCGACAGCGCTGCTCCAGTCGCTAGCACAGAACGTCTTTTCCACATAACTACACGAGTACGCACAAATACCAGTCATAACCCTATCGAGCAATTAACGCGACTTCTTCGCTATGCAACTATTTGAAACAATAGCAGTCAGAGCTCTATCTGGCAGTTAATACGACTTTTTAGCTGTCCACGTGTCTCGAGCTTTCCCGCGGTCTGAACTCTCACGCAGGTTTCAGCCCGATCACCACTATCCGATTCGCACATGCAGGAACGAATGACCGCCCCTCGCCAAGGACTATCTTGGGGACACTGCGTTACATCCGGGAGAACCATGTCTCAGTTGACCCGCGCGCTTATTCTCTCACAAATCGAAGGAGAGCATATGTCTGAAGAGGGGAGTAATCAGATGGATTCGAACAAAATGGGCGCAGGAATAGCGGTCGGGCTTCCACTAGGAGTCGCTTTGGGAGTTACGATGGACAATATCGGGATGGGGATCGCTATCGGCATCTGCATCGGTGTCGCTCTCGGTGCAGGGTGGAGTCAATCGTAGGGAGGTACCCAGCTAGTTCCATCTTGATTCTGCAGTAGGTTTCCAGGTCTACTTAACGGCCGGTTCACCGTAAAAGAGAGAGCAACCCTGAGAAGACTTCTATGACACCCACGATGTCGGCTAGCCGGAACCGGGACGATCACAATAGCTACTCGGTTGTTGTCGTGATTTGCACCGTCAAACAAGTAGCAAACCCACGCGGACAGCGGATCACGTTCCCGACACGGTGTCCGTCGGCGAATTGACCAACAAGCGAGAAACGATAAGTTGGTCGATCGTCTCGCGCGCATTGCCAGGTGCCACGTCCTGTCCGAGGTGGATCTTCCTAATGTGGGCACCGGCGATGAGATCGTTAATCAGCATCGCTATTTGTTGCGGGTCTACGTCATCGAAGATCCCCTCATCGATTCCTTCTTGAAGAATTCCGCTCAGATGGGCGACGTACTCATCGGTAAGATCGTTGAGAAGCCGTTGGTGCTCTGCGTTGTGGTGGGCCTGGGCCTGAATCTCGTAGACGACCGTGAAGACCTTCCAGAACTCGTCGTCGTCCATGTACGTACTCAGCAAAATATTGTCGAGTTCAGCGTTGAGCTTCGTCAATGGATCGGCGTCCATCGAACTCGCGATCTCCTCGTGTTCATCGCTAAGAAGGTACACCAGCAATTCGGTGATCAGTTCGTCTTTCCCGTCGAAATAATGGTGGATGAGTTGGCGGCTCTTGCTGAATTTAGCGTCAATGTCCCGCACACCGAGGTCAGCGTACCCGGTCTCGTATACTGCTGATATCGTCGCTTCGATGAGTTCTACGTACGTGTCCTCAGGAATTTCAGAAGAATTTTTGGACGCCATTATCTGGTGATAGGAAGGGTAGGTGACGAATCTTCTTGAATCATTCTGTGTCACCGGAAGGCAAGTTTCGGTGCACTCTCCAGAGAGATATTCGGTCGACGTAGTTTTTCACCCCAAGTTGTCGCCGTCTCGTGGTTCACCAGCGCCCTCGTGATGACCTAGGAGGTCTGATACTCGTCGTGGTCGATTCGGTGTAACGGCATGAGCGAGTAGTTCGAAGTCAGTTTCGAGCGGATAGTCAAGGATCGGGCTCGGATCTCTGAGCGCCCAGTTGAGAGCGATCTCCGACACACGAGCGACCGGATTCCACGTGTCGTAGTAAGCGTCGTAGACCCGTTGCATCTCGTCGGCCTCCATGTAACTCAGTAGTTCGTACCCGGTCGCGCTGCGTTCGAGGAACAGTGTTTCCGTATACATGTTCTCCATATCGATCATCTCGACGCTCCACGTCTCAATTGGGCCGAGATTCAATTCGCCTGTTTTAAATCGATTCGTGAGGTCCGTGAACCAGTCTGCGAGACGCTCGGGGAGGCCGGCGGTGAACCACACGCTCACTAACGCTATATCCGCCGTTCGCTCACCCCCAGCATCCGTGATACGCTGGGACGCCACTCCGTCGGAGACATCCGTCCGGGGCCGAAGCGGATTCACCGCGTGGACGAGTAGTTCACGCTCGACCGTATCGTCAGTGTCGTCCAGCGCGTCGTGGGTGAGGGGGAACGCCTCTGAGACAGTCGCCTCGGGATCATCCCAGTCGGCGATCGTAGACCGAGGCAGTTCGACGTACCAGACGAGTTCAGGAGTGGTCGGATCTCGGTTGAGGAAGAGCGACGCTGTCGTTGCGCCGTCGAGGCTGAGGAGCGCGCTTGGCTCGTCCTCGAACATCGCTTTTGAGACAGCCTCTCTGATCGCGTCGACGTGTTGTGGATCGATACGGCGACGAACGAGGAAAGCCCTCATGTGCCGCTCGTCGATGAACTCGTCCGTCGAAGAAGAGTCGGAACGACGCAGAGACCGGTGCAACCAGGCGGCGGTACCGAGCGCGAGTCCGCCGAGAATCAACCCTCGACGCGATCGAATTCGCATAGTATGACTTGATCGACAGTTGGGTTGGCTCCATTCCCGAAGCGTATCGGTGATTCAAGTAGTCTCGCTCCAATGGCGTAGCTAATGAAATCGATGTCTGTAGAGCTCCGGTACAGCGACGAGGCGCTTATCCCCCTCCACAGGGAGCTCTGTGAGTCACCTGCTCTGGACCGGGAGATCATTCTGGGTGGCCAGTCTGTCGACGGCGTTGAAACCATCAGTTCGTTCGTCTACGGGAGCCCGGACGCCTACGAGTCCATACTGGCCGAGCAGGAATCGGTTCTCGAGTACGATCTCACGCCCGACGAGGACGGGTTCTTTGTCTACCTCCGGCAGGAGCTCGGTCCGCAGGGACTGTCGATGATGGATTCGCTCGCACAGGACACGGTCGTGATCGTCCCTCCGATCGAGTTTCGTTCCGATCAGACAATGCGAATGACCGTCGTTGGTCATCCCGACGACCTCAGAGCCGTTTCGGATTCGATCCCTGAGGGAATTTCGATCGAGATCCTAAAAATCGGTGACGGCGTCATGACGTTTGAGACCTCGATATCCGAGCGCCAACAGGACGCACTCCGAGTCGCGTGGGATGTTGGGTACTTCGATGTGCCACGACGAAACGGAATCGAGACTGTCGCAGCTGAACTCGACTGTGCCGTCTCGACCGCCTCGGAACTCCTTCGTCGAGGAGAGGCACATGCGATCAGTCGACTACTCGAAACAGACCTGTAAGTCGCCGTATTCGTTCTAGAGCTAGTCTCCGGCCCTCGCGGATATATAAGAAGACGAAACGTATCGGATAAACAGTGTTCCTCCTGGTAGTACAATAACCGGTGTGGAACACACGACCGAGAAGTTCCGAATTACGACCGGCGTACTCACTCCACTCGCTGCTGTCGGGACTTTGGTGGTTAGTGCTGCGCTCTCGACTACCTACACGTGGCCAAGTGACCCGTTTTCAGTGATAGGCGGGGAAGCGACTCTCTTGGCGTTGCTATTCAATGCCAGCCTCGTCACGACCGGCCTCCTCACGTTTCCGTTCGCGACTCAACTCTGGACTACCACGAGTAGCAGGGTGTCATAGAAAAGTTCCCATACCCACTCTCTGACTACCCGACAAACAGTAAGTACAGGTTCAACATGTCTCGCTTAATATACCTCAAATTTTATTATAGAGTGTCAGGGCCGTGGTGAATCGCCATAGAGCGTTGGATTTTACTGTGTAACGGCACGCCTAATGTTGTAGACGACACATCAGGACGATTTCACGGAACTCACGTCACAACCTTCCCAGTGAAGAGAAAGATTTTTGACATCAACCATACGCCGTTTCCTGCTTCACCTTCCTAGATTTGACGGTCGAAGTCCGCGCTGTCTGGCGATTCACCAGAGCCCGAAAGAAATATATTTATTGGAAGTGAAATTTGGAACATGTACTTTCATGAGTAAGGACAATACCTCTGAACACGAGTCTATGAGGATGATACGCGTTCGATACGTTATTCTGACAATCTGTGGATTTCTTTTTGTTTGGAGTATTTTCTGGCTTTTTTTCGGCGAAGACTCCTTCTGGGAATCGATGCGTACCGGAGTAATCGCAGCTCTCATTTTTACTGTTATTGTCTATCTCGTAGATCATTTCTAAGAACAATATTTTGGTTTTCAATACGAGGGACCGGCGTCGTGGGGCGGTGAGGCGATTCGGTGGCGGGCGCGGGAAGCAGGTTTTGCATCTGAATTTCCTCGGTCGGGACGAGTGATCGTGTCGCCCCTCCACCCCTCTCTGAGGGTCGAACAACGCTCTCCCGAGACGTCCGTTCACTCTGGAAATCGAGTCAGTCGAAGCTCAACGTCTCCTCCTGGCAGAAGTAACAGTTGCACGTCTCGAACGGGATCTCCTCGGTCGTCTCGGCAATTCCTCCGCCTACTGTTGCTCCCACAGCGTCTCGATGCGCTCCTCGATGCGATCAAGGACGAGACGGCTCACGTCGCGGTGGTCGTCTGGCCACTGAGCGTTCTCCGCGTCGGTGCGGCTAGCGGCCGGCGGATGGAAGTGATCCCGTGAGTTGCGCACGTTCGGATGCCGATTCCATCGACACTTCCAGTCGCTGTCCCGCCGCTGCTCCCGGTAGTGAAAGTTGAAGTCGTCGTTGCGATACCAGCGAATCTCGAAGCGAGCAGTCGTGTCGTTCGGGTAGTAGTCGCCAGACAGTTCGACGCGGAGGTGCAGCTTCCCCTCCTCGACGATTGCCGCCGACTCGAACATGCGATGCACGACGAATCGGGAACGCATCTGCTCCAACACCGACCGGTCTATCGGTGTGGGACTCGCACCGTCATCCGCTGGCACCATCTCAGCTGTGCGATGGGGCCGTCGAGCCAGCGGCCTTTCTCCGGGCGCGTTCGTGTAGGCGACGCTCCTCGATGATGGTGCCCCAATCACCGAGTTCCACGTACACGTCGTCAATCCGCTCCGCGTCGAACTCGAGGACATCGACCTCGGCGGGCGAGTCGACGCCGTATTCGTCGCGGTACGCCTCGATTCGGTCGGTCAGCTCTGACACGCGGGCCTGCAACTCGTCGATAGCTTCGACCCCACGCTCGCCGCCACCCACGCCATCGTGTTCTGGATCTCGATCGTCATGATGAGGATCGGCCCTCCTCGGCGTTGCTGTCTGCGCTGAGTCCGTCGTAGGACAGTATCTGTTCCTCGCCGTCCCCGTCTCCGACGGCGGCTGTTCAGAGAGGGGAACGTCTTCGTCGAACGTGTGTTCGTATACGTCTAGAAGTGGTATGATGATCAGTCTTGGAGAGCGCGTATTGCTTGTACACGCTCCCTCCGCCCTCTGAGGGGTGAGCAACATCACAGGAAACTCCATCCTTAAGGAGCGAGCGCAAGCAAGTAGGGTGGGGTAGTTCGCATGCTTCTAGTTATCTGGAGATAGTTCCTTGTGACTACGCGTTTCTCTTTATAACAGTATCTTCTTCTCTATACCAGTATATACCCGAACATACCCCTATCCAGAGATAGTATTACCAACTATTGTCACGGAGAAATAGATATCCGGCTATATCACTATTATAAACCGGTTTAATATACTCATGCCTCGAATCAGGTGATGTCACGGGATGCGGAGCGCCAGGCGAACTGGGTATCACGACGAAAATATCTGCTTGCATCTGCTAGCGTGGGAGCAGCTGGTGTGGCCGGATGCCTCGGTAGCGGGGACTCTGGATCTTCGGACTCGGACACGCTGAGCGCCGAAGGATCCTCGACGGTGTACCCCATATCGAACACCGGTAGTTCCTACTGGAACTCCAACTCGCCGCCGGACGACGGCGAGTACTGGGGGGCAAATGACGAGTCGTCGGTCCCCGGATGGGATCAGATCGAGACCGATAAGAACATCGCCGACTACTTCGCGGGGCTGTACGGCTTCGAGGCAACCGGCGAGCGGTCGAACCCGCCGTTCAGTACGCAGATCGCATTGAGCCACTCCGGAACTGGCTGTGAGGCCGTCCGCGACGGCCTCGTCGACATCGGTAATTCCTCGGGACCGATCACCGCAGAGCTTGATATCAGCGAGGAGGAGCGCGACGAGAACTACGTCGATCACGTCGTCGGCCGCGACGGTCAGCCAGTCTTCGTCAGTCAGGAAGTGTACGATAGCGGCGTCGAGCAACTCACCGGCGAAGAGATCCGGGGAATCTACCAGGGTGAAATCTCCAACTGGAGCGAGGTCGGCGGTCCCGATCAGGAAATCTATGTGGTCGGTCGCGCCGAAGGGTCGGGGACTGACACCACCTTCCGAATGAACATGCTCGGCGATGCCGATGCGGAGATGGATGTTAATACCCGCCTCGGACAGAACCAGCAGGTTCAGCAGGTCCTTCAGGACAACGACAACGCGATCGGCTACATGGCACTGGCGTTCTCAGGGTCGGGCATTCAGGCAATTGCCATCGACTTTGATGGAACTGTCTACGAGCCAGATCCCGACGCCGAGAATACAATCTTCGACGCTGAGTACCCGTTAAACCGCGACCTGCACATGTACACTCGGATCACCGACGATACTCCCGACGGGACGGACATGCGCGAAGCCGCGTTCCTCAACATGTTCCTGACCGAATTCGGCCAGCAGTTATTCGTCGAAGATCAGAACTACATCACACTGCCGACCTCCGATCTGGAAGCTGAGAAGGAGAAGCTCCCCGATCAGGAGTAGGCTAACCGACCGTTTTGGCACGATTCACGGCAAGATACATAAATACTATGATACTATGAGTTCACACACTGGTTTGGGGATTCAGGATTGGAGGAAACCTGTTGAGCAGCGGCTTCAGCGGACTCGAGAGTTCGTTACCGAGACGGAGCCGGCTGCGCTCGCGATAGTCGTCCTGTCGATGGGGTCGCTCCTGACCGCATTCGCGGGCTTTCTGTTGGCGTCATCGTGGACGGCCATCCCTTTCGCCACGTTTCTCGTTTCGACTGGCTACGGGTGGGTCCGGCATCAGGCCCTCATCGCACGGGCTGTCACGTTCGCCATGACGACCGTGACCATCGTCACATTGGGGCTAATTGTCGTATTCATCTTCGTCGAGTCGATTCCGGCGTTCCAGTACGAAAGCGCGACCGTCTTCGGCGTCTCTGTGCCTGGACTGGGGATGTTCATCCAAACGCGATGGGACGCGGTCACTGATCCCGTTCGCTACTCGCTGCTGCCGATGATCCACGGAACCGTAATGGTGACGGCCATCGCGACCCTCGTGGCAGCCCCGCTAGGAGTCGCAGCGGCGCTGTTCATCGCCGAAATCGCGCCGCCGACCGTTCGAGAACTCGTCAAACCCGGCATCGAGATACTCGCGGGCATTCCCTCGATCGTCTACGGTTTCATCGGATTTACGATAATCAACCCGTGGGCGAGCGACGAGTTCGCGCTCAACGGCGGGTCGACGTACCTGTTTGTCGGATTGGTCGTCGGGCTGATGGCGCTGCCGACGGTCGTCTCCGTTGCCGAGGACGCCCTGACGAGCGTTCCCGACTCGATGAAGGACGGATCACTCGCTCTCGGCGCGACTGACTGGCAGTCAATGATATCAATCACACTCCCGGCGGCGTTTTCGGGCATATCGGCGGCCGTACTGCTCGGTGTCGGTCGAGCCATCGGCGAGACGATGGCCGCGACGGTGATGCTCGCAGGAACCCAGGCAATTCCTGATCCACTAACCAACGTCTTCTACGGCTACGAGACGCTTACGTCGCTGATCGCCGCCAATTACGGTAACACCAGCGGCGTCCACGAAAGTGCTCTCTTCGCTGCAGGCGTCGTTCTGTTCGTGACCGTGTTGTGCCTCAGTATCGCTTCGCAGTACATCGAGGCGCGCATGCGTCGACGCCTCGGGGGGGCCGAGTGATGAGCCGTGCGACCGAAACTGCACTAGTCCGCGAAGGACGCAGCAGCTATGAGGGCGCCGCCGCCACCGCGATCGGCCTCTCCGGAGTGGTGTTTGCTGTCGGACTGGGCACGCTGGTCGATATCCTTGACATCACTGCTCCCATTGCAGGCATCCGGTTATCGACAGTGCTGGGAGTAGCGCTGCTCTCGCTCGGAGTCGGGGTCATTGGATTCGGCCTCGCCTCACGTCTGGATTACGTCGATACCAAACCCCAACCCAGCGCAGGTATCGCTGCCGCAGTCGCGTTCGCAGTCGTCTGGTTCGCGATCGGCGCGCTCGTCGCTGGTGCGGCAGGTCTCGGATCGATCAGTTGGATGGCTGTTGGACTGGTCACCGGGACGATTGCGTTCGCTGCGACCGCGTTCTCCCGCGAGGATATCGGCTCGACGCTGCCAACTGGGAGCGTGGCCGTCCTCGGCGGATTGGCGCTCGCAACCGGCGTCATCGGTCCGGGTTGGGAGTGGGTGCTCGTCAGCTACAACGCGACGCTATTTGGTGACACTGCTGTCCCAGTCGTCGTGATGTTTGCATCGCTTCTAACTGGCTGGGCGGCCGCCAAGGCCTACGGAGGATTCGGTGCCCGTGGGCGCAACGTCGGTGCGTACGTTCTGATATATCTGATTGTTCTTTCGATCCTCTCAGTTCTGGTTGGGCTCGTCGCATTCGTCGTGGTCAAAGGGTTACCTGGCTTGTTCCATGGTTTCTCTATCGGTGGCGAACAAGTGATCAGCTGGCCGTTCCTGACCAACGGTGCGTCGCTGCTGGCCGATGTTGCGGGGGTGTTCCCCGCGCTGGTCGGCACGATCTGGCTGGTCATTGGCGCCGTCCTTTTCGCAGTGCCGACCGGTGTTGGCGCAGCGGTATTCCTCAGCGAGTATGCCGAACAGGGCCGGTTCACACAGGTCGTCGAAGTCGCAACAAACGGTCTCTGGAGCACGCCCAGCATCGTCTTCGGGCTCTTCGGCGCTGCCTTCCTCATTCCACGCTTTGGCAACAACAAGTCGCTGATCGCTGGCATGCTGACGCTCGGGTTCATGCTGCTACCGCTAGTGCTGATCACGAGCCGCGAGGCGATTCTGGCAGTCCCCGACGAATACCGCGACGCCAGCGCTGCGCTGGGCGTCTCTAAGTGGAAAACGATCCGCAGTGTTGTCCTTCCCGCGGCGATCCCGGGGATTACGACAGGCGTCATCTTGGGGGTCGGCCGCATCGCCGGGGAAACGGCACCCATCCTGCTGACGACCGGCGGGGGTGTCTTGCCTGGTAAGTCAGCCGCCCCTAGCGTCCTCGGCGGCTTCCAGGTGAGCGCCTCGCCGCCCTTCGTCACCAACCCCTCGCTACTCGAGGCAACCAGCGCGCTGCCCTACCAGTTGTACGCACTCATCACGGCGGGGCTCAGCGGAAACATCGAGGCTCCCGAGCAGTTCGCATGGGGACTGGCGCTGACGCTACTGCTCGTCGTGTTGGTGTTCTATGCGATCGGCATCGCAACGCGATACTACTTCAGAAAGAAACTCCACCAATGAGTCAAACAGACCCTGTCGACGCGACTGATGAGATGAACCGTACAGCCGAACAGACGATATCGACGACCGACGGCGAAACCGCCGAGGAAACACGTTCGGAGTGGGTCGACTACGATACCGGCGGCGAGACGAAACTCGCAGTCAAGAATCTGGACGTCCACTACGGCGACGACCACGCCCTGAAGGATGTCTCAATGGATATCCCCGAACAGAGCGTGACAGCACTCATCGGACCGTCTGGTTGTGGCAAGTCGACGTTCCTGCGCTGTCTCAATCGTATGAACGACCGCATCCGCAGCGCCAGCATCAACGGGACGGTCGAACTCGACGACGAGGACATCTACCAGGATGGGATCGACCTCGTCGAGTTACGCAAGCGCGTGGGTATGGTATTCCAGAGCCCTAATCCCTTCCCGAAATCGATTCGAGCGAACGTCTCCTACGGGCCGCGAAAACACGGTGATATCGAGACAGGATTACTCGCACGGCTGACCGGTCGCGCCGAACCCGAGAGCGAGGAGGAACTCGTCGAGCGCTCACTCGAGCGAGCCGCGCTTTGGGAGGAGGTCAACGACCGACTGGAGGACAACGCGCTGGGTCTATCGGGCGGCCAGCAACAGCGGCTCTGTATCGCCCGGTGTCTAGCAGTCGACCCAGAAATCATCCTGATGGACGAGCCAGCCTCGGCGCTCGACCCGATCGCTACCTCGAAGATCGAGGATCTCATCGAAGACCTCGCGCAAGACTACACGGTCGTCGTCGTCACTCACAGCATGCAACAAGCCGCCCGCGTCTCCGATCAGACGGCGGTCTTCCTGACCGGTGGCGAACTCGTCGAGTACGACAACACCGAGAAGATTTTCGAGGATCCCGAAAGCCAGCGCGTTGAGGACTACATCAGCGGGAAGTTCGGGTGATACGCATGGCCCGCGAGGACTACTGCGAGTCGCTCACCGAGCTACGTGACGGCGTCGAATCGATGGCCAAGACGGTACTGACCCAGCTCCGGCAGGCGCTGGAATCGCTCGAAGACGGCGATGAGACGTTGGCCCGCAAGGTGATCGACAACGATGAGATCGTCAACGAACGGTACCTCGACCTCGAGGGCGACTGCATAAACTTACTAGCGCTCCAGCAACCCGTCGCCTCGGACTTGCGGTTCGTCGCCGCCTCCTTCAAGATCCTCACCGACCTCGAACGGATTGGCGACCTGGCGACAAACCTCGCTCGCTATGCGCTGGCCGGTGCCTCAAGAGCGTTTTCCAAGGTCGATATCCACAGAATCGGCGATGAAGTTCGCAATCAAGTCCAGGCAGCTATCGATGCCTACGTCGCGGACGACACCGACGCCTGTCGGACGATCGACACCCGCGACGACGAAATCGATGCGCTGTGTCAGCGCGCCAGCGAGGCGGTCGTACGCGAACTAATCGCCCGCGAGGCCGACGCCTGGGGCATCGAACAGTTACTGGACGATGTCTCGCGGGTACTGCTGACGATCCGCGATTTGGAGCGGATCGGCGACCATGCCGTCAACGTCGCCGCGCGTACCCACTACATGGTTGAGAATGACCCAGAATTGATCTACTGATACTGATACTGATACTGATGATCCGACTCGTGTTGCCGAAGATATGACGCCACCTATGGAAACGAGAAAACTACAGGAAGCCGGCGGCTATACCCATACTGTCTCGATTCCCAAGAAATGGGTGACTAACCACCAGTTGGAGCCGGGCATGGAATTACAGCTGTACACCCATCTCGACGGATCGATCGTCATCCGGTCTTCGGCTGAAGATGTCGAACAACTGGCCGAGGCGACCGTCGAGATCGACGGTGACGATCCCGAAAGGATCCAACAGGCAATCCAGGCGGCCCACACGTGCGGCTTCGAGACCGTAACGCTAACACCGAGACAGCCGTTCACCGACGCTGGGCGTCGGAGTGCACGGTCGGCGGTACGAGACTTGGTCGGAACGGACATCCTTGCCGAGTCCGAGACGGAAATTACGGTCAAGCACCTCATGGACCCCTCGACCGTCTCAGTTCGCCAATCGCTTGTCCAAATTCAGTACGCCGCGGTGTTGCTACACGAGGACGCAACAGTGGCGTTTGTCAATGCTGACGACGCTCACGCGCACGTCGATGAGCGCGCCGACAGGGCCGCCCGCTTCGTGCAGATGATCGCCTGGCACTTTTCGCGGTCGCTAATTTCGCTCGATGAACTCGACCGACTGGACGTTTCGCGACCGGACCTGTTTGACTACTACGCGACCGCCAACCGGCTCAGCGCCGTCGTCGACCGGGCGGTCCGGACCGCCCGAATCGCCGAAAAACTCCCTGAACCGCTCTCCGAAGAGATCGCCGGGGACGTACGTTCGGCTGCCGAAGACGCCAGAAACGCCGTTGATACTGCGGTGGCCGCTATCCTCGAGGACGAAGACGGTGTTAGTACGGCTCACGAGGCGATAAAGTACCGCGACGATGCCGTCACGGCGGTCGATACGCTCGAACGGACGCTGTTCGACGGCTCACGCGTGGAGTCCGTTCCCACGGCGGTCGCGCTGACCAGCGCACTCGACCACCTTCGCAGGACCGCCGACCACGGCCACGCTATCGCCAAGATCGCCGTACGGGCCGCGATCCGCGCTGAGAATCTCGACAACTGAACTTGACGCTTCAACGGCCATCCCAGCCTTCCAGTCGCTGTCAGTCGGTTGCTCCTTCTGTCATCGGTTTTCCGTCTCGCTGTCGCCGGCGATAGCGTCGCTACTCGACGCTGGGTTGGTGCTCCGTGATGACTGCCTCGACTTCATTCCACGCAACTGGTGGCTCCATCTCACCCAGCGCATCGTCGATATCTTCCACCCGGTCGCCAAAGCGCTCGTACCACGTGGACTCGGCACAGTCGGCGAACCGCTCGCCCAGAGCGTCGTGATGCGCCTCCAGGTCGTTGAGTCGCTGGTCGACGCCCGCAGGTCGATCGGCCCCCTCACGATCAGCCCACTCTCGGAGCGTTGCCAGCTCATATTGTATGTCATCTACCATTAGTGCAGTAACGCGGTGTTGGATCGTCCCCTGTACCCACACAACCGCAGCGTCGTCCTCGAGTTCAGTATCGTCGGCCGCCAGATCGGTGGCGACGCCGTCGAGTTCGTCTAGCGACTGCTCGAATGCATCGATATCGTCAACGAGTTCTGCGACCCGGTGGTCGGGGTCTTCGAGCCACTCTTCGAGGTTCCCTAGTTCGAGCTGAAGGTTGTCGGCGGCGCGCTGGATTTCATTGGCCGTAGCTGTAACCCGCCGGATTTCCCGGGCGAGGTCGTAGAGATCGCCATCGTTCTTGTGATCGATGATTCTCTGAATGCGATCCCCGAGATCGGTTGTCCGATCCTCANGATCCTCGATAATCTCTAGACGCGTCTCAAAGGGGTTGAGACGGTTCGTGACGAGATCTAAATCCGAAACGGGTCCGGCGATGTCGCGGACATCTTCCAGCGAGGTGGCCGCCAGTTCTGCGCGCGTCTCTGCGGTCGCTACTACTTTCGAAGCGTTCGCCAGTGCACCGTCGACGGCCGTCCGGCGGATGACACCGTCCTCGGCGACGATAGCGAGCGTCTCACGTACCGTGTCTGACTCCGCCGGCTCGTCGACGACAGCGATCGCCGCCTCCAGCGATAGTCCGTCGAGGTCCGCACGGGCCTCACGGATCTCGCGTCTGTCCATGTTCGATCGTTACGACCGGTAATCCGTTAGTCGTTCGGTTCGTGTGTTTCATCATCGACTGAACATCGGTCTTGCTCCCCGGATAACTGGGCTGTGCCTTCGATACGAGACAGCCAGCAGTTGCTGGTCGTTTCGCCTTCCGGTGCGAGCGGTTCTGCGTGCGCTCGCAGATATTCGATCCCGTCGTCGGTCATCGACACTAGTCTCATCTATCACAGGCCCTCCAGGTTCTCTTTGATCCTCACAATACTGGCGTTTGCTGAGGCGCATGTTCAGGATCAGTCGTCCTTCTGCAGACCTGCAAAAGAGGACATAACCCCCGAGAAAGATAGGGGTCGACCTCCGACGAGCGGCTGCGCTATTCCGGTGGCTTAGTCGCCGCTATTGCAGCACGCAGGACCGAGCCGAGCGTACGCGTCTGCGGTGGTGCGGAGTTCAGTGAGCGAGTCGTTGAGCGTCAGTGGACCGGGGAGTTGTTCGTCGATCTCTCTAAGGTCACGTTCGGCGTTACGGAGTGCTTCGTGAAGGCCATCAGTGGGCGCCTGCCCGTCATCGACGGCGTCGCGTTCCGGCTGAGATCCCTGATCACCGTCCGCCGAGTCGTTCGTTTCGAACGTCACTGCTGTCCGAGCAGAATCGGTACTGACAGTGTCATTGCGACTCTTCTCGGTCCCACCTGCCGTGTTCGTGCTGTACTCGGGACCGGTACCGTCGGTCATGCTGAGCGCCACCTCAGAGGCCCTTCAATACCGCAGGAGAGCCGTGTTACTGCTTGAATAGTGCGATGCATCAGTCGTGCGGGATGTTTATATCCCGTGAGAATGTACGCAAACATGCTTGCAAACCCCGGATGGGTTTGGAAGCCACGTCTCGGATGGTGCAACATCCGGGACACTTTCGTGTCCATTTAATGGCTTCCGTTCTAATTGTTGAACGGTATCGACTTATATCTACCGCTGACCGGTGAGAAGGAGGGTGTTTTCACCACTATCTTCCCGTGTCAAACCACCGGACAGCGTCAATCACAGTCGATAAATTGGGTAGTGGTTACATGAAATAAAATCAAATAGAACTACTCTCCTCGAAGTGTTCGAACCTTGGTCGAGCATGTAGCGATGAGTAATGCTTTTCAATCGCTCTTGAGAGGCGTCTTGTTAGTCTGTGCGGGATTTGATTTCCTCATACGCAACCCCAGCAGCGGCTCCGAGTACGAGACCTGCACCGGTTGAGCCTGCTGCTGCACCTACGACCATTCCCATTCCAGCCCCAATCGCTATCCACTCCCCTTGTGTATCGGCGGATTGTTTGTCCGCTGTGGCTTCTGTCATACGAGTTCTACGCCGAACGGTGTGATATGTCTTTCTCTCATTGCGAGGCGGAATAGAGCGACAGAACAGTGATTAGAAGGGCTAAACGGCCGATTATCGATTCCGATGCGATTTTGTCCGAAACAGCCGTTGCAGAGATTCGAATCGAACACCCCGCCATACCAAAAAACAAATACATGCTAGTAATCTACTATTTGGTATGGTCGCTGAAACTATTCTTCTGCTTGTGATGGTGTTTGTAACCGCTGTCGTTGCGGCATACATCGGCTGCCGGATAGCACTCAACGACTTCCACGATGCGAAATTGAGGGCGAAGTAGAAGAAAGAGACAGTACATAGACACTGGCACGTATCGCCGGGATGTTGTCTCGCCGATTGCGGATTCCGATAGAACCGGTATAGTAGTGCTTTGAGTGGGGACTGACCCGCTGGTTCTCCCACCGGAACTGCACTCGAGACGGAGGAAACTATAAGTCATTATCGCAGTAATCATTATCCAGAGTATGACCTTCTACGACCGAGAAGCAGAACTCGACGCCCTTGAGACGGCGTTTGAGTCACCGGGACACGAGTTCTACGTCGTCTACGGCCGCCGCCGAGTCGGAAAGACGGAACTCCTCAAAGAGTTCTGTGGGGAGCAACCACATCTCTACTTCCTTGCGTCGCAGGAAGCCGAGAGCCGCCAACGTGAGAAATTCGTCGAAAAGGTTGCTGACTACTTCGACGACAGGGTTCCCCGTATCGATGGATGGGACGACGCCTTTGATTACCTCGGCGAGAAACTCGCCGCCGAACCGCTCATCGTTGTTATCGACGAATTTCCCTATCTCGTCGAAGAAAACGACTCGCTCCCGTCGTATCTCCAGTCGTTTGTCGATGAACGGCTCCAGGACACCGAGTCGATGCTCGCTCTTTGCGGTTCCAGCGTCAGCACGATGGAATCCGAAATCCTCGCCCACGAAAGCCCGCTCTACGGCCGCCGAACGGGACAAATCGACCTCCAACCGTTCTCGTTCCAGCAGGCCCGCGAGGCCATCGCGTACGACTTCGAAGACGCGATTCGATCGTACGCCGTTACCGGAGGAACGCCGATGTATCTCACGCTGTTCGACTATACCCAGCCACTCGCCGAAAACATCCAGACGGAGGTACTCTCTCCGACAGCGGTCCTCTACAACGAACCCGAATTCCTGCTGCGTACCGAGCTACGAAACCCGGCCCGGTACATGAGTATTCTTGAGGCAGTCGCAACGGGCCATACAACCCCGAATGAGATCGCCGGCGCGACGGGCATTGACTCGGGACCGTTATCGAAGTACCTTCAGACACTGCGCCGACTGCGTCTCATCGACCGCGAGGTTCCAGTGACCGCGTCAGCGAAGCAGTCGAAGCGATCCCGATACCTCGTCGCCGATGAATTCCTGCGGTTCTGGTTCCGGTTCGTCGAACCCAACCGCTCTAGCATCGAAGAAGCGCCAGCGGTCGTCTATAACAACACTATTGAACCGAATCTTCCCGATTACGTTGCGACGACGTTCGAAGATGTTTGCCGGGAAGCGGTCTGGGCAGCGATTCGACGCGATGAACATGAACTCGGCCCCTACTCGGAAGTGGGTCGGTGGTGGTACGGCGAAGACGAAATCGATATCGTCGGCCTTGCTCCGGATGATGACCGAGTGCTACTCGCGGAATGTAAGTGGACGACGGAGCCCGTGGGGTACTCACTCGCGACGACGCTGCAAGACAACGCTGAGCAGGTGCGGTGGGGGCCAAACGCTCGCGACGAGGAATTCGCCCTCTTCTCGAAAAGCGGGTTCGTTGATGGGCTTGCCGAGGAGCTTGACGACAACTGGTCGCTGTTCAGTCTGGCAGAGATGGATACGCTCCTGTCCCCGGCGTCGTAGGCTTCAGCCGTATCAAGCGTTCTCTCGGTGGAACAAATCGACTCAGGGCTAAGCTCTGGGTTCTCTTGCTTCGATGACGCGCTTTGCGGACACCGAAGTGGTGTCCAGAAAGGAGAGGACAGATACGTAGCGAGTCGACCGCGCGTTCCTCGAAGTGACGAAACACACCGGCCCGACGAATTGCTCGAGGATCGACTCCGAACGGCCGGCTTCGAACGTGTCCGACGACTCTCTCGGTGTCGACGGTGGGAGCCCTGGGAGAATAGCCGATGACTACGTGATCGACTGGAGGAGGCATTCGTGGTGAATTTCACTGCCACCAGTGGATGTGAAACCGAACGTACGTCACGTCCGAGAGACGCGACTCCAAAACTGCGGATCGCGTGCAACCTCGAAGAAGGGAACTGATACGCGCCTTCGATTCGGATGCGGGTTTCGACGTGTTTGTTGGCTGTTGATTCTAACGGTGATACGAATAGATCTCACTGCTCCATCCGGCTGTCAAGTGCCGTAGAATCTGCCGTGACTGATGCGTAGACCCGTTCGGCCCATTCGCGGGCCAGGGACGAATCCGTGTCGACGAACGCCTGCATCAGCCCCGTCTCGTCGTTGTATCCACCGATCCCAACGCGTTCATCGAAGATAGCGAGCCCGTAGGGTAACTCCTCGCGGGTCCGAAGGGTTAGCTTCCCGTGGTCGATCGCCTCGTTCGCCCGGGTCGGATACACGTCTAATATATTCTCGATGATGTGCGATGGATAAACGATCTCGCTTTCGGTAGCGTCGAATAGGTGGTGGTAGAATTCACCGATGTTCAACGGGGCCAGATGTGTTGTATTGAATCCCCGGAACGTCTCCGACTCGCTCACGAGGGAGATGAACCGCTCGACTGGCCGATACGGATCGGCCGGTTCCGCGACGGTCACGGTTGCATCAACCATCGGCTCGATGGCGAACTCCGCGTGATGCGGGCAGATCACGTCCAATAGCGGCCCCATCCGGTGGGCGGTGCTCACGTTCGCCTCGAACCGCAGTACTTCGTCAGTAACCGCCTCGCCCCGTCCGGTCAACTGGAACCGACCATCACTCTTCTCGACGAACCCCTGTTCGCCGAGCCACTTCGTCAGGCGGTGACTCGTCGCCCGCGAGACGTCGAGCTGTTCCTCGATCTCTCGACGGTCTAGTGGGTTCTCGCGGAGCGCTTCGAGTGCCGGACCGTGGCGCACAATGTCGACAAGGCGGTCAGGATCAATTCGGTTGCCAGTCGCATCGAGGCGCTTACCGAGGTACTGCTGGTTCCGCGCGTTCTGCAGGACTGCCTCTAGGATCGGCGACGCAGGTGGCTTGAATACGAGGTCAGCTGATCGGTCGTCTTCGTGAGGGTCCATGTCATTCACTAGCGCAGCGTAGGACAGCAGCGGTAGTAATTCTATCCCGCACGCGGCGCGAAATCCCTCTCACGTCCTGAAACGGCGTTCGCGTCGGCGAACGTCGTTTTAGTAGATGAGGCCAATACGTCTGCCGTCCACCATCCGAGTATGGCACCACCGACTACCGCCGACGCACCGGTCGACGAAGAAAAATTAGACGAACTCGTCGGAATGGCCGTCAACGAGCTCGGGGCAGCTTATTACGCGCCACTGATCGTCATTGGCGACAAGCTCGGCCTCTACGAAGCGTTGGCCGACGGCGGACCGTTCCTCCCCGTCGAGTTGGCCGAGCGGACCGACACCGTGGAACCGTACGTCAACGAGTGGCTCGCCGCGGGGGCGGCCGGCGGATACGTCACCTACGATCCCGAGACGGGCCGCTACAGCCTCACTCCCGAGCAAGCGGCGCTGCTGGCCGACGAAGACAGCCCTGCGTTTCTCGTTGGTGGGTACCAGGGGTTGATAGGCTATCAGAAGACCCTCTCAAAGATCGAAGCCGATTTCCGAACCGGTGACGGCGTGGGCTGGAACGAGCAAGACGAAGACGTGTGTCACGGTACCGAGCGTTTCTATCGGCCGGGCTACGAGACGAATCTCGTTGGTGAGTGGATCCCCGCGCTCGATGGGATAGAAACGAGGCTCAGGGACGGTGCGCGCGTGGCCGATGTGGGCTGTGGTCACGGTGCATCGACGATCGTCATGGCCGAAGCCTATCCCGATTCGGAGTTCGTCGCCATCGATTATCACGATCACTCGGTCGAGGTGGCCCGCGAGCGAGCCGAAGAGGCGGGTGTTGCGGACCGCATCCGTTTCGAAGTAGCGACCGCGAAGGAGTACCACGGGACCGACTACGACCTCGTGATGATGTTCGACGCGTACCACGACATGGGTGATCCGGTCGGCGTGGCGTCATACGTCCGGGAAACACTCGCCGGCGACGGGGCGTGGATGGTAGTCGAGCCGTTCGCCAACGACCGGATCGAGGATAACCTGAATCCGGTTGGGAGAGCGTTCTACTGCGCCTCGACGATGGCCTGTGTCCCGAACTCGCTCGACCAAGGTGGTGATCCCGTATTGGGAGCACAGGGTGGCGAAGCGCGCCTCCGTGAGGTGATCACTGAGGGCGGGTTCAGTCGGCTCCGTCGAGCGACCGAGACGCCGTTTAACCTCGTACTCGAAGCCAAGCCGTGACGACACCCTCGCCCTCAATCGTCGGCGGTTCAGCATGGACTACCGAGTACGAGAAATTAGTTTGGGTACGCTCACAAGCGCACCTGAAACCTCTCGGGGTTGCCAAACCTCGCTAGCGACAGCCGACAAAACGGCAAATCAAAGCCAGACAAACACATCAGAAAAACGCAGAGTGTCCATGAGCGGAGCAGGGCGAGTACCTTGGACTAGTCGTCCCGGGGCGATTTACTTGTAAGGTGGTTCGACTGTCGTGATTACCCGCGCCTCGCTCTCGTCATAGGTCGGCGTATGCAGCGTTTCGGTTGCGAACGACTCGGTCTCCCAGCCCGTGCCATCGACGGACAGATAGACGATCTCACTCGTTGACCGTTCGTAGGTGATCCACTCCCGTTTATCGCCTCCCTTCGAGTGATAGATGTTGATATCGAATGTGCCATCGTCCCAGAGCGTCACTCGACACGACTGTGGCTCCGGAAGTTCCTCTCGAGCGATCTCACGCATCTGATCGATTACCGGTGCAAGTGGTTCCATGGGTGGAATTTCGGTGGTTGTCATGGTGTGAGTATCCCGTTTTCCCGCAGCGAGCGGGAACTCGAACACTGCACACTACTGTCACGAAACTAACCACGCTGCCTTCGATGCGCTACGGACCGACAGAGATACCCACGGCCGCGAGAAAACAGTACGCTACCACGAAGCAAAGCGAGTGATGAAAATCTATCGGTTCTTTGAGCCGACTCCGCAACCCGGGCGGAAGGGGGCAGCAAACTCCGCTTGGAGGCCAGGTTGGACTCGCTACTAGAGACCGCACGCAATCACGACAGTTCTCGTAGCTAGTCGACGTACTGTGACTTCCACGCCCGTCGGTCCTCGATAACTTGCTCGCCGTCGTTTGTGATCGCGTAATAGTTCGTCCGTCTATCGAGTTGCCCTTTTTCGACGAGTTCGTTGGTGACGAGAGTGTCGAGATTCGGATACAGCCGTCCGTGATTGATCTCGCTACTGTAGTACCCCTCAATTTCGTCTTTGATATCCTGTCCGGATGGTCGATCAGCGCCAGCGATCACATACAGCAAGTCGCGCTGAAATCCTGTGAGGTCGTCCATAGGACAGGTTTTGAGTAATACGGTGTTTGTTATCTCGACCATAAACGGGTAGAATCCACGTGGCAGTCATCGGATCAGACCGCAAAATCGTTCACCACACAGCGTTAGGTCGGGAGGACGACCGCCCGGCCCTCGATCTCGTTGTGCTCGAGTCGTTGCGCAACCGCGTTGATCTCGTCGAGATCGTGGCGCTCGGTTCGCAACTGGACAGCGCCCCGTTCGACGAGCGCGACGAGTTCCTGCAATTCGGCGTACTTGCCGACCAACGTTCCCCGAAAGGAGAACTCGCCGTCGACGAGCGCCTGGCTGGGTTCGTGGATATGGCCGCCGTAACCGACGATGTGATGGTCGCCGCCCGCGGCGACGATTTCCGGCGCCAGACCAGTCGTCTCGTCTCGGCCGACGAAGTCGACCACCTGTTGGGCGCCTTCGTCGTCGGTTATGTCCGCGATAACGTCTGAGATGTCCTCATCGACGGAGTTGATCGTGTGATGGGCACCGAGATCGTCGGCCAGTTCGAGCGCTTCATCTTTGATATCGACGGCGACGATATCGGCGGCACACATTGCATCCAGACACTGGAGCCCAATGTGGCCGAGACCGCCAACGCCGATAACGACGCAGGTGTCGCCGGGGTTCAGTTCGTCGACCGCCTTCTTTGCGGCATGGTAGGCCGTGATGCCAGCGTCGGCATGGGGTGCGATCTCGGTCGGGTCGACACCGTCGGGAAGCGGGATCACCGCACGCTCGTTAGTCTGGAGGTACTCCGCAAAGCCACCGTCGGTCGTGAGACCGTTAAACGCGCTATTCTCACAGTACATATCCTCGCCGAGTCGGCAGGGACGACAGATGCCACACGTCTGGACGGGATGGCAAATAACGGGATCACCCTCCTCGACCAACGTCACTTCGTCGCCGGTCTCGGCAACAATGCCAGCATTTTCGTGTCCGAGCGTCATCGGTAGATCCTGCGGTGCGTAGTCGGCCCACATCCCTTCGATGATGTGGTTATCCGTCTGGCACCATCCCGCGCCCTCGACCTCGATTACCACCTGGTCGGATCGCTCGAGATCAGGCCGATCGATCTCGTCGATCGAGAGCGCGTTGCTCATGTCCGCTGTATACTCGTGGAGCCTGGCTGCTTGCATGGTAGCACACCTCAGTTCACGGCCAGGCATGATAACATTCCCCCAGCGTATCGCAACTCGAATACGTCCAGTTCGAGACTACCGAGAGTACGGCGGATAATGTTCCGTGGCAGTTCAGATGTCTATAAGAAAGAATAATGTAGTATGATAACGACTCCCATGGTAGGATGTATCAGCAAAACGGAGAGGAAATATTCGTCATCGACGGACACGTGCACCTCTGGGACGCCACGGAGGAGAACATCGACCACCGAGGTGGCGAGGAGTTCATCCAGTGTTTCTACGACTACCACACGACGTTCACACCCGAAGACCGACAGTGGGATCTGGACGAGTATCGGAAGTACGGTCCCGACCGAATGGTCGACGACCTGTTCGCCACTGCAGCCGCGGACATGGCGATCTTCCAACCGACGTACCTCACCGATTTCTACACGGAAGGGTTCAACACGACCGAGCAGAACGCCGAACTCGCGGCCGAGTACCCCGAGCGGTTCGTGCTCAACGGTACCTTCGATCCCCGCGATGGAGACGAGGGCCTCGAATACCTCGACGAACTCCACGATAAATACGACATCCCCGGCGTGAAGCTCTATACCGCCGAGTGGCGCGGCGACTCGAAGGGGTGGCGACTCGACGATGAGGAAGCCTTCGAGTTCCTCGAGAAGTGTTTGGAACTGGGCATCGAGAATATCCACGCCCATAAGGGCCCGACAATCCGGCCGTTGAACCGCGACGCCTTCGATGTCGGCGACATCGACGACGCGGCCTCGTCGTTCCCCGAACTCAACTTCATCGTCGAACACGTCGGGCTCCCCCGTCTCGACGACTTCTGTTGGATCGGCACACAGGAGAGCAACGTCTACGGCGGGCTCGCAGTCGCTGCACCGTTCGCCCAGAACCGACCGGGAAAGTTCTCGGAAATTCTCTCCGAACTCCTCTGGTGGCTCGGCGAGGACCGCGTGCTGTTCGGCTCGGACTACGCGATCTGGAACCCAGACTGGCTCGTCGAGGAGGTCCTCGAAGCCGAACTCACGCAAGAACACCGCGCGGAGTACGGCGTCGAGTGGGACGTAGAGACCAAGAAAAAGGTCATGGGTGAGAACATCGCCGATCTCTACGATATCGATATCGAGGCGAAGCGTGAGACGTTCCGAAACGACGACATCAGCCAGGAGTTCGGCCTCGAGGACCACTATGCAAGCGGAGATCCTGCACCCGCAGACGACTAATGACTACACACGACTCTGACGGCCCCGCCCTCCCCTCGCCTCCCACGCGGGCGGCCGTCCGCGACCGACTGGACCGCGTCACGGATCCCGAACTCGACCGTTCGATCGTCACTCTGGAGTACATCGACGCGATAGCGATCGAGGGACGGCGCGTGCGTATCGACCTCACGCTCCCAACTGCCTGGTGCTCACCCGCTTTCGCCTGGATGATGGCGATCGACGCACGAGACGAGATTGAATCCCTAGCGAGCGTCGGGAACGCACACATTACGCTTCACGAGCACATGCACGAGGCGGAGATCAACCGCGGCGTCAACGAGAATCTATCGTTCACCGAGGCGTTCCCGGACGCCGACGACGACGTCGAGGCGGTTCGGAGAGAACTCGACGAGAAGGCTCGCGTAGCCCGTCAGTATGATGCGGTCCAGACGCTCCTCGAGGCTGGTCTCGATCCGGACACGATCATCGAACTCCGGGGAAACGACTTCGAAACCGCCGAGAGAGCCGAATCGACCGGCACAAGCGATACGAACGAAACAATCGCCGTCTATGCCTCTGATCGCTCGTTCGCCGTCACCGTCCCGGCAACCCCGATCGAACGCTACCTCGAGAAGGCCCGCGAGACAGACCTCGTCACCTCCACGGACGATATCCTGTTCCGGACCCCGGAAGGCGAACCGATCGATCCCGGTTCATTCGATCTCGTCCATCGCCGCGGCCGCCTCGCGCAGGTCAATATGTCGGGTCAGGGGGGAATTTGCGACGGCCTCCGAAAGGCCAGAGAGGCTCGAGGAATCTAGCAGCACGACCGACTGCCGTGCATCGAATTCGCAGACACAACCTGTCTTCCCGGTTCCGTTGAGTTGGCTCGCGGCGCCACGACGGAAGCGGCACTAAGAAGTGCAGGTGGGACTAGCACCGCTAGCCGATCTCACGGTCGAACCTGTAGTACGCCGGAACCGCGTCCTTCGAAAGCGTAGCCGAAGACGCTGTACGAGTGAGCGCTGTTCCCCGTCCGAGGGGACGCGTTCACCAGCATCGAGTACCTAACCAGTCTGCGTTCGCTCGACCGGCGAACAGCTGTCACGCCGCCACGAGCAGCCCACGACACGTAACGAGTTCATCATTCAGCTCTTTGCGGAACAAAGGGTCGAATCTGATATATCTCCATAGCGTCGATGAGAATTGATGACGGAAGAGACAACTGATGACTTGCCACCTATCGAGGCTGTACAGGCTCTCACGGAGATTGAGGGATACGACGAAAAACTGACTGCTCGAACGTTTGGTCTCACTCTCATGGTGTTCGCGTTCGCCATTGCAGCGATTCCGATTTCCTATGCAGCAGCGGACCCGTGGCTCACGGCACACGAGTATGGCTCAGTCGTGCTTTCGGTTCTCTGGCTGCCGTGGATTGCAGCGGCTGTCGCTGTTACATCGGCAATCTGGACCACCCATTCGATCTCCCTTGGACGGAACTCTACGACCGGCAATGATTGGTTACTCGGTGCCGGATTTACGATTGTGTTCTTTCTGATCGCAACTGCCGTCTTGGCTGCTCTCGGTTCCAGCAGTAACATCTTCATTGCGATGGGGATTTCGGGGGGGCTCTTCACGGTTCTTCTCGGTGTCGTTTTCTCCCGCATATACCGGGCAAAATGGGTCTTGCTCCCCTTGGTTGTGGCCGGTACCGGGATCGTTCTCGGGAACATCTTTCTTTCTACCGTTGATCTCATGCCCATCGGCGCGGGTTTCACGACCGGATTTCTCCAGGGAGCAGCGTACTTTATTACCGGATGGGTCATTTCGATGAGAGGGTGACAGATGGATCTTCCTTCAGATCTTACACTCATCCATCAACCCACTCGACTTCGGATCATGGGATTTCTGTATAGGCACCGTGACGTCTCGTATACGCGTATCCGTGATTTGCTGGAGCTAACTGATGGTAACCTCGCCTCTCACGCGGAGAACCTCGAAGATGCAGGGTACATCGAAACCCGCCGAGCGTGGACTCAGAGTGGCTTTGAAACCCGCTATCGAATCACCCAGAGCGGTGTCTCATCGTTTCAGACATACCTGCAGGAACTACGCCGGTTTTTAGACGAAGTAGAGCCAGAATAACCGGCCCGGATTTCGACGTTACGAGGCCGGCGTTGACGACGATCCCGCTGGTCTGGTGATAATTCTGCTCACCCGTGCGCTCGGCCAGACAAGCTGGTGCATCGGATCTCTCACTCATCGCTATCCTCGAGTTCGCTTGCGTCAATCTCGCCATTGAGGTATCGCTTTCCTTTCTCTGATATCAGGTACGCTCCGCGATCTTTGTCATCTATTTGCCTGCTTTCAGTTACCGTTGCGTGTCAGCCTCCGGTCGGTGGAGCACCTGCACAAGCCGTCCCAGTCTGCGGGCAATGCCATTGGACAGATGGAGGGAAACGAGTCCCACCATAATTCCATCCATCGAGAAGAGCACGGCGGTCCCTAGCGTCTGAACCTCTGTGGAACCCACCCGATCGACAAATCGATGAAACTTCCGATGATTGCTCCTGCTATCTTAGCGATCCACACGTCCGTCTCGATAGTAATGATTGTCAATCGTGCATACATGTCTGACGTACCCGACGGTTCGAGACGATCACTGGAAACGTACGGATAACTCAGTCGTCCTTCTGCAGACCTGCAAAAGAGAATACGACCCCTGAGAAAGGCAGGGACCCACCTCCGACGTCGTCTCATTTATTAGTTAACTCATTCAAGTACGGCACTAGCTCCTTTAGGGAATTCAAATGGGACGATAAGAGTTGCATACCTATCATATAAATATTATCTTATAATATGAAATAATAATTTATATTTATTAATTATGATAATTATATTCTGAATTAAACAATGGAACTATGTGGATTGGTTTGAAATATATACTATGCGACGGCGAGATATTTTTGGGTTAGTTCTGACATCGGGATTAGCGGGGTGTTCATCAGTCCTTCAGTCAGATACTCGTTTAGGTGGCATATTAATCAGCAATGGTGACGATTCACATCATGAAATTGATGTTGAGGTGGGAAAAGATGAAGAAACAGTGTACTCAGCAGTTTATCAACTTGATCCGCCAGAGGAGGACACTGCTGATGCGGAGACTGTAGATTGTGAATGGCCTATTGATTCTGGACACTTTGTTATCAGAGCGCGAACTCAACAATCTGATTGGGTATCGATTGACTTATCGGAGGAAGATGACGGCGACTGCCACCAAGTTCACGTAAGTATTCCTCCTGAGTTCTCGGATAACCCTACCCTAGCTGCGGATCTCTGTCGTGACGAAGATTCAGAGTGGTTGTGCAACTCTATTGAGTTCTAACTCTTCAATTGCTCCATAGTATCTTGTCATTATTGATTTATATCTCTATAAACTTTACATCCGGTACTGTCTAAATGAGCGTTTGAGGAACGAGCAGATGGTGGCGAGAAGTGACCACAGATCGAGGTAGACGGCAAGAAAAAGTGACTGTACGCCGCGATCGACACAAAATCGAAGCTACTGGTCGAAATCGACGTGTTCAGCCGCTGTGAGACTGGCTCCGTGGCGGCGTTTTTGCACCGGCTTACCGAGAAACACGAAATCGACGAGGCAGAGTTTCCAGTCAATTCTAGCGGCTATCTGACTGCGCTCGCTCGCCATGAATTGAGCAGTCAGTTCGACTACGGCGACCGAAACGATGTCGAAAGTGGTTTTAGACCGTCTCAATGCGGATCGACCGCTTTCATTTTTCTGGCGGGGCAGTCCAGCCAGCGCACGCCGCTAGCTCAGACGCTTCAGACACCACTATAACCACGATCGACCGAATCAAGCGCTCGATGGTCGACCACCATCTGAGAAGGTGCTGAACTATACAGTGCCACCCTAGATCCCGTTATGCTGCCTATACCCATACTCTTCATAGCGGAAAAATATTCGGTGTAGGGCGTGTCCCGGTTCGTAGGAAGAACGCAGCGAGTCTCGTATCCTCGAGTGAACTCGGTCATCCCGAGGTTCGGGAACCTGTTGAGACAGTTCGATCGACAAGCGTCGAGCATGGCATTTCCGAGGCGGGTTTGGATTCGGGATTTGAAGCGGCGGAACTCCACTATCCAGGTCCGAAGGCCGCGATATCGGCTCCGACCGTCGCCAGTGCATCAGCGGGGTTCGGGTCGCTGTCGGCCAGGTGCGTGTACCGGTGGTCCGGGATGCTCGACAGTGCCGCCGTGACGGCCTCGCTGTATGTCTCGACGCCCGGTTCCGTCGGGTCATCGCCGCCCCAGACGTCTCGGATGACCGTCATCGAGTCGATACGTACTTCCAGCCTGCGAGGCTCGTAGCGGGCCAACAGTTCGGCGAGCCCGAGTTGGAGGGCGACGTACTCGGCGGTATTGTTCCCCGTTCGGGAGCCGACGGGTCGGCCGAGACGGGCGAGTTGATCCTCCGCAGCGTCCATGATGACAGCGCCCGCGCCGGCGGGGCCGGGGTTGCCGCGTGAACTGCCGTCGACGTAGAGGACGAACGTGTCGCTCGTCGGCTCGGAGATGGGTGGCCGGGTAAGTCCCGACCCCAATAGGCTTTCGAGCGCGTGACGCAACTCGGCTGGGGTGGTCGCGGGGTCGAATAGACCGCCGTAGCCGGGGACGGCGTCGTCGATGGCGTCGGTGGCGGCCGCTACTTCGTAGCCGACGCCCGCGAGTACCTCGTCGACGAGCGTGGCGAGCGGTGAGAGGTGTTCGGCCGGAAGTGGGTCGTCGGTCACGTCACTGCCCCTTCGGGCTTCGGTTCCGAGCCTTCATTCCCTCGCTCCCGGATGATCTCGTTGGCTGGTCGCACCATTGCATATTGGTCCTCGGTGGTCAAGCGGGATAGTCTCTTCAGGTGGCACCGGTGGCAGCCGTTTGAATCGATCGGCTCCTTGAGATCCTCAGCGGCTGATACAAATGGCCTGCTGAATAGAGAGGATAAGTTTAGCAGGACAACTACTATCATTCATATTATGTTCACAATATTTCCCAATCGAAAGTTATATGTGATTATATCTAATACAACTAAATCACATTTTGTACTGATGAATGTTCCCCCTTTCTTCAGCCCAGCGTTCTTGACACGGCAATGAGATAACGTGCACACATGTTTACTGATGAACTGCAACTGCAGGTGAATAGAAGGTGAATCCAAAGGTTTCACCGGGTGGTCTATTTTCACTAGATAGCTATATAATGGTACTTGCTGGCGTACCACACGGTGTTCATCAATGGCACAAGAATGGACCATCAAGGGAGACTACGTTGAAGCCTGCAACTGCGATGTTGCCTGCCAATGTGTATGGATGGAATCACCAGACGATGACGTCTGTACCGTCTCACTGGCTTGGCATATCGAGGAGGGAAGCTACGGCGATGTTGACCTGAGTGGGGCAGATGTCGGCATGCTCATCTCGACCGATGAGGGGGTCATGTTCGCCCCCGAAACGGAGTGGGACATCGTGTTACTCGTCGACGAGACAGCCAGCGACGACCAGCGCGAGGCCCTCGAGGACATCTACTCCGGCCGCGCCGGTGGCATCTGGGCGCCCGTCGCTGACACACACGTTCGATCCGCCGACGTCACAACCGCTCCGATCAGCTTCTCGCGGGACGGGGCGGACTTCTCCGTCGAGATCGGGGATGCCATCGAAATGGACGCGAACGGTGCGGTCGGATTCAACGAGGAGGTCGGTACGATCTCGCCCCACCCACTAACAAAGAGCACGGAGGTACAGACAGGGAAGTCAACCACGGCCACCGTCTCCTACGATGACCAGTTCACGTGGGACGTCTCCGGAAACAACGCCTACCTCGGCGATTTCGAATTGGCGAACTCCTGAGGACGGTAGGTCAGCGATATAGTCAATCATGGGGACACATGATTCATTCCGGGATCGAATTACCCACCGTCGCATCCCGATTATCGCGCTCGTTACCTACGTAATCGCGCTACTCGCGTGGGCAGCAATTATCGGTCGCTGGCTCCCGATGCCTGGCGGACAGATTGGTATGCAACTGCATATGTCCGACCCGGGAGCCCCGGAGGCGATGGCGCTCTCGAACGGGCTGACTGGTATCAGCCTGTATCTCCTCATGTGGGGGGTCATGATGGTCGCCATGATGTACCCGTCGTCGGTCCCGCTCTTCCGGCTATACGCTGAGACGCTCGAGGGGACGACGACCGCGGGTAAAGCAACACGAGTTGGAGCGTTTATCGGGACGTACGCGCTCATTTGGATGTTGACAGGAATTGTCCCGCTTGTTGTCAATGCGCTGGTGCCGATTGTCAGCCTCGCGAACGCCCACGGCAGGCTCCTGATGGGTGGGTCGTTGCTACTCTTATCGGCGTACCAGCTTTCACCGTACAAATACCGGTGTCTGCGGTATTGTCGGTCACCGCTCGGGTTTCTTTTGGGCCATTACCGGCCGGGAGTGCGTGGTGCCGTCCGGATGAGCTGGCAGTTCAGCGTCTTCTGTGTTGGGTGTTGCTGGGCGCTGTTCGCGTTCATGGTGATCGTGGGCTCGATGAATATCGTCTGGATGGCGCTCATCGCGATTGTGCTCTCGCTCGAACGGACGGTTGCGTGGGGTGAGCAACTGGCACGTGGGGTCGGTATGCTTGCTGGTATTGGCGGCAGTGTCGTTATCGTGATCTCACTGGTCTAGAACAGCCGTTCATCTGATAAGCATGCACCTGTAGCTACCGATGGATTCGGATTACTCTATCTGGAGAAAATGCAGCGTCTGAATTCGGCATAGCGTTGTCCCATGAGAATATTTTTTCTTAAACCAATCGCTAATGATTAAAATGACGTGACTTATTAGGGAGACTCCCCGAATGACACTCTGTCCCCTCCATTTCAGCACCCAATTCTGAGTATGAGCAAACAGCAATCTAACAAAGGTACGACGTTCGGTCTTGACGGTGCCCTCTCTGGCGTCGAAACGCGGCAGAAGGCGAGCGCGATCCACGATCATCAGTCCGGGGACGGATCAAATGATCATCTCGCTTCCGTGTACGATAATCAGGACGATCAGTTCGCCGCGGTCGTGCCGTTCATCAAAGAGGGGTTGGAACAGGGCGAGCAGTGCCTCTACGTCGCGGATGACAATACGACGGAAACCGTCCTCGACGCACTTCGCGAAGGTGGTATCGACGTCGAAGCTGCCCAAGAGACCGGCGCGTTATCGATCTGCACAAAAGCGGACACGTACCTCCGGACGGGCGAGTTCGAGCCGGAGACGATGGTCGAGTTCTGGGAGGAAACTCTCGCTGAGGCGCGCGATCGCGAGGGGTACGAAGGTGTGCGAGCCGCCGCCGAGATGACGTGGGCGCTTGAAGAGGACACCGGACTCGATCAATTAGTCCGGTATGAAGCACTGCTCAATACGATTTACGAAGGCGATGATTACGTCGTCCTCTGCCAGTATAATCGTGATCGGTTTTCTACGGATGTGCTTTCGGACGTGATTCGGAGTCATCCGCTCGTCGTATACGACGGGACGGTCTGTCAGAACTTCTATTACCAGCCTCCGGACGAGTTCTTTGGCACGGACCACCCACCACTCGATGTAGATCAGACAGTCGAGGGGTTACTCAGGCACGCACAAACCCAACGTGAACTAACCGAGCGCGATCGATTCCAGAGCCAACTCTACGAAATTACGTCGGAACCCGAGCGATCGTTCGACGAAAAACTCCAAGATATATTTGAGCTTGGGTGCGAACGATTCGATCTCGATCTCGGCGGAATGGCTCGTATCGATCCACGAGCGGACCTCCTTGAAGTCGAGTACGTCAGCGATTCGCACGACCACCTCCAACCCAACGTCACAGTGAGCCTCTCCGAGACGTACTGTCGCGTCCTGACCGACAGTGGCAACCCGATCAGCATTACTGCACCCGCAGATGAAGGATTCGAGGGAACGGTAGCCTACGAGGAGTTCGGCGTGAAATCGTATTTGGGAACGCGGCTCCGAGTGAAAAACGGACTCGACCGGTCGTTCTTTTTCGTGTCCCACGAATCTCGGAACACGCCGTTTTCGGATGCCGAGCGTACGTTTCTGAAATCGATGGGGCAGTGGGTCCAGCAAGAACTCGAACGCCGTGAATACGAGCAGCGTCTCAAAGAGTCCAACAAGCGCCTCGAACAGTTCGCCCATGCCGCCTCTCACGATCTCCAAGAGCCCCTACGGATGGTCTCCAGTTACTTGCAGTTACTCGAAGCCCGGTATGCTAACGATCTGGACGCAGATGCGGAAGAGTTCATCGAGTTCGCGGTCGATGGGGCGGACCGAATGCGGGACATGATCGATGGACTCCTCGAATACTCACGGATCGAAACCGAAGGTGAGTCGTTCGAACCCGTCGACCTCGATGCCCTCGCCGACGAGGTACTGGCTGACTTGCAGCTCCGCATTGAGGAGACAGATGCTGAAGTAACGGTCGAAGATCTTCCTCAGGTCGAGGGGGATGCGAATCAACTCCGGCAACTGTTGCAGAACTTGATCGACAATGCAATCGAGTACAGTGGCGATAAGCAGCCACAGGTGGCGATCTCCACAGGCCGTGCCGGCAAGATGTGGCGCATCTCCGTGCGCGACGAAGGAATCGGTATCTCTCCCGACGATCAGGATCGCATCTTCGAGGTTTTTGAGCGCCTCCACACACGCAATGAATACGAAGGTGCGGGCATTGGACTGGCACTTTGTGAGCGAATCGTCGAACGCCACGGTGGCAAGATATGGGTTGACTCCGAGCCCGGAGACGGGTCGACGTTTTCGTTTACGCTCCCGGCCCTCTACACGTAAAATTCTGTATTGACAACTCGCTATCGTTCTTATTGTGCAACGATACGTTCTGCACACACCCTGCGTCTTCATCACGACCCCTAGAACCGATCATCGTCTGCGGGTTTCAACGAGGCCAGTTAGTTCCACATCGCTAACGCAATCGTCTGAAGGATAGAAGTTCGATAGAGCCTGGTTGGGCGTTATTCGGTAACTCAACAACGGATGTGCTCCCACACCGGCATGGTAATCTGTTGCTTTCACGTATCAGTGTTCCATCAGGGAGACGAAAGGCAGGATAGACGGCATTACAGTTGCTACAACGGATCGAAATCGCCTCCGTCTGATCCTGATTGTCCATCCTTCAGTAAGTACCCGCCAGTAGAGACAGAGATGTACCGACGTTCTCCAATTTCTGATCTGACCGATACCGTTCTACGGATAGCTACATCCGGTCTCAACAGTGCATAGAGAACAGCAGCATCTCATGTAGAGAATCGTGGAGTCAAATCGGGAACCCACCTGAGAGCCTTCTCTTGGTCTGGTTTGGTTATATTTCAGGGATATTCTTAAGCGGTTCAAGATAGAGCATTCAGTACGAGGACAGGATGACCGATATCATTGATCCACGGCCGCCGCTTCCGGAGTGGATTCTGGATGCCTATAATGTCATTCGTACCCGCGGCATCAGTTCTGAGACCGACGGAAGCGGGCAAGCCGTTCCTCGCGAGTTCGCACTGGATCTCCTGCTCAGTGCCGATGAACTCGCGCTTGAACCCAGGGACGCAGAGCATGCACTCACCCGCCTGCTTGAGCGAGGCTACTTCTACGAAGTCGACGACGAACTCCGAGTGACATCCCCAGAGGAACTAGGTTCTGTCTGACCCGTCGGTGCCGTATTGATCTCTCGGCGGTAGTGAACGCTCGCTACACGTGCGAATTGAACGCCGGAGATCCTCTCAAATATTGAAAGAGTTCGGCAGCCTGCAGTCACGAGTCGGCGACCGTTCGCTCGAACTCCTGAATCGCCTCGTCGCTTCCCGCGACGAACACGTCATCGTCGGCCGTGATGTCGGTACGTTCGTCGGTATGGACAGTCCCGTTGCGCGAGACACCGATCACGGTCCAACCGCGCTCGGTGTCGCGACGGGCCTCCGCCACAGTCTGGCCGACGAATGGAGCTGCGTCGGCTCGAACGAGTCGGATCTGGCTCACTGGATCCATGATACGTTCACCGTGTACCTCCGACGCGACCAGCCGAGCCGATACTCGCTGGATGGAAAGGACGTAGTCAGCGCCTGCTCTGAACGCCGCCCTCGTCTTCTCTCCATCTGTCACGCGTGCGAGTATTTCCACTCCGCTGGAGAGCGAGCGGGCGACGGCGATGGCCATCAGTGCGGTCGAATCGTCATCGACGGTGACGATCAGCGCCGAGGCATCGTTGATCCCCGCTTCGCGGAGTGTTTCGGGTTCAGTCACATCGCCGACGACGTCGGGATTGCGCCCCTCCGATTCGTCGACGGTCGTCACCGAGACGTCTGCTGGGAGCGCATCGACGGCGGCGGTTCCGCCCTCACCGACGCCGGCGACGACGACCCTCGATGGGGTTGCGATTCGCCGCGGTCGGACGCCGCCAATCTCGGTCGTCATCTCACCGATCTCGTTTTCCGGCCCGGCGACAGTCAGAACGGTATTAGGCGTGAGTTCGTCGTCGGGGGACGGCGGCAGCCGCAACTCACCGTCAAACCACCCGGCAACCAGCGTCAGATTCGGGTGGTTTGCGATCGGCGAGTCACGCACCCGAACGCCGTGGAGCGGACTGTTTCGCCGGACGAGTATCTCGCGAATGTCGATTTCATCCCGTTCAGACTGCTCGCCGACTGTGACCGGTGTCGTCGCTTTCTCCGCCAGTCGCCGGCCGATCAGCGCGTGTGGAGCAACACTGCGGTCAACGCCGATTTCCGCGAGCGCCGCTTTATGGCGCGTCGACCCGGTGAAACTAATCACCCGCAGATCTTTATTGGCCTCTAGCGCGGTGAGAACAATGCTCGCGGTTTTGTCGCCAGCGTCGGTGATGAGTAGCGATGCTCGCTCGATCGTCGCACGGTCGAGATCGGCCCGGTCCTCCGGATCGCCGTTGATCGCTTGATAACCATCATCCGAGAGACGCTTCGCTTCCTCCTCGTCAGATTCGATGAGGACGTAATCGATATCGAATTCTTCGAGTTCGTCGAGCAGTATATCAGTATCGCGCTGATACTCCGCAATGACGACGTGGGCGGTCTTGCTCGTGAGACGGCTGGCGAGGTTCAGCGGCGTCTGCTCGAATAGCGGGATGACTAAGACGCGTAATGCGACGAACCCGATGACGACGCCGGTCAACTGAATCGTCACCAGCAGAATATTCATCGTCGGCGTCGTCCAGGGCGAATCCGCACCGAACCCAGTCGTCGTCATCGTCTCGATCACCGTCTGGAACGACCGAAAGATAGACTGGGGGCGATTTTCGAGTGCGTGCATTCCCCAATTGTAGACGAGCGTGTAGAAGAGGACGACTATGCCGAGACCGACCACGAAAATCGCTAACAGCCGTTGACGTTTCGTGAGATCCCGTGGATGTAGCCCTCGATGTCCCGGAGCTCGCGCATATGATGGCCCCTCTCGTTAACGACAGGTCCTCTGGCCGATTAAATAATTAGTCGGCTGTTGCTGGGGTGCGCTGGAGAGAAGCAACTGTACCGACCGAGATTGAGTTGTGCCCCCGGTCGGTGAACGAGTGATGAGCGCACTTTACGGACCAGTCTCCTCGTTCAAACACGGCCGAATCGAGAGCAGGTGGCGCCTTCTGTGATACCCCTTAGATCGACGACTGTCTACTTCCGGTCGCAGTACACTGTTCCCCTGTACTTACCGATCTGTGTGTTCGCTAAAAATGTGAAGAAGAGCGGGCAGAACGCCCTGTGACACTCTCTGTCTATTGTGAGTGTGCCAGAGAAATCACCCCACAGTGGTAATTCCACTTTCGTTTACGGTGAACTGACCGCTAAGTAGGCCTGCAAATCTACTGCTGGCACTTCTATCACCTATCGGGAATTTCGGGAGAGCCATGCTAAATCCACAGCGTGAATGTAGTACGATATTTGACTCAATTTGCGAAGATGGTGATCTCTCAGTACAGACGTAGTAACCGATGGATCCGAAATGGAGTCCGGGCAAGATACGTACCCTCTATTTAGGAGCTACGAGTATACGGTGTGCGTGGCGGACTGGTGGTGGTCATCTTTATGCTAGCAGAACGTTTCCTAAACCTGGTTGAAACGATGAAGACCCAATACTACACAGCAACGAGCATCAACGGGTATCTCGCTGATGAAAATCACTCACTTGACTGGCTCTTCCAGTTCGGAGATATTGAGGAGATTGAGGGCGTACAGGATGACTACCCGCAGTTCATAGATCAGGTTGGTGCCTTGGCCATGGGCTCGACGACCTATGAGTCGGTCATCGAGCAGGAAAACCTACTGGACAACCCGGAAAAGTGGCCGTATGAGGTTCCGGCATGGGTATTCAGCAGTCGGGAGTTACCGGTGGTTGATGGTGCGGACATCCGCTTCGTGCGGGGAGATGTTGCGCCAATCCATGCGGACATGGTAGAGGCCGCAGGTGGTAAGAACGTCTGGCTTGTCGGTGGCGGTGACCTTGTAGGACAATTCCACGACCACGGTTTACTCGACGAGATTATTCTCACCGTTGCTCCCGTTACGCTCGCTTCGGGTGCGCCACTACTGCCACGCACTATCACTACTCCGCCACTGAAACTAGTTAATGTGCAACAATATAGCGATGTTTTTGCGGTTCTAACCTACGAAGTGTAACGGCCCAGTCCGAGCCACTGAAAGGATACATTCAGCAGGACAGTATCGGCAGGACGTATTTTCAAAACATTGGATATATTGAAACTATCTATGGATGATTGTTTTTGGGCGTCGTGCTGAATACAAAGCGCGGGCCTTGTTTAGACGCGGAGCAACAGACCATTCTTTCCGTTAATGACGCTACAAATCAGCCGCTCAGTTAAATTGCGGATGTAACCTCCTATAAAAGGATACAAGTGGCAGATGGTGCTACAAAATGGCATGGTTTCTGAGCAATTCGACGCGTTCTTGCTTGACCTTGACGGGGTAGTGTATCTCGGGGACGAGGCCCTACCGGAGGCGGTCGAGTCGGTGAATCGCCTCGATGAGCGGGACAAGGAACTTCGATTCCTGACGAACGACCCACGCCCTCAGCGTCAGACGATCGCGAACAATCTTCGCAAACTGGGGATCGACGCGGAAGAAGACGAGATCATCACGTCGGGCTGGGCGACCGCCCGCTACCTCTCCCAACAGGATGTGACCACCGCTGCTGTCGTCGGTAGCGAAGGGCTGGAAATCGAACTCCAAGAGGAGGGCATCGAGGTCACGGACGACGATCCCAATGCGATGGTCGTCGGCGCGGACGAGAAGACGTCGTATCAAGACATCCAGCGGGCGGCGAGACACATCCATCGGGGAGCGACGTTCGTGGGGACGAACCCGGATGGGTCGTTCCCGACCCCGGACGGGCCCGCACCCGGGGCCGGGGGCATTGTCCGAGCAGTCGAAGCTGCGGCAGGGACAGAGCCGACGGTCGTTGGCAAACCCGAGCCGCTTATGTTCGAGATGGCTCTCGACGGGCTGGCCGACGACGTGCAAGCGGTCGTGATTGGCGATAATCCTGCCACGGACGTTCTCGGCGCCCACCGTGCGGGGATCACCGGGATTCTGGTGGCCGAGGACGAACCGACTGCCGCATCTGCTCGTGATCTTCAGCAACCAGATTTAACGATCTCGACGCTTGCAAACCTCTTCACGGACACAACCGGCACGTGGGAGGCACCTCCCTATTCGTGGCCGGACGAGATACGTCCGGGTGTCGCTGCTGTCGTAGTGAATAACGCAGATGAGGTGCTGTTGCTGAAACGCGCCGACAAAGAGCAGTGGGCGCTCCCGACGGGCACGGTCGAACGGTGCGAACCAGTCGGGGACGCTATCACACGGGAGGTTGAGGAGGAAACGGGACTGCAAATAGCGGTTGAGCGGTTGATGGGCGTCTATTCACACCCGGAACAGCAGGTGTTTTCGTATCCCTCAGGCAAGGCAGTTCACTTCGTCACGAATTGCTTTCGGTGTACCATCGAGGGGGGGACACCCGAGGCCGACGAAGAGGAAGCCCTCGAGGTCGGATTCTTCGACATGAACGATTTGCCGTCGGACATCCTCCCGATGCAACCGCAGTGGATAGCCGATGCAAATGATACGGATGGCTCTCCCGCAATTCGATAAATACACATGCTGTGCTGACCGAAGTTACGGAGCAAGTTCGACGTTTCTCACAGCCGCTTTCAGAACGAGTTCACGGAACTGACCGAACTACGTCCGCACCCGAAGCGTGTCGCCGTACCGCTGCTTGAGCGCGAAAAACACAGCCTCGACGATTGACCGTCGATGATAGGTATCGTCGTCATGGCGAGCGTTATGCGCCATATCTAGCGGGGAGAACCCTCGGTGTTTAATCACTGGCCGAACGTCGGCCTCCCGAAGCTCTTCGCGGAGGTCGTCCCAATCATAGCCCTTGTCACTCGTGGGCGTTCGCCCGATTCCAAGGGCGTATCGAGGACAAAACGACGAAAGCGGGTATCCCAGTTGAGTACGTGAATCCGGCGTACACCTCGCAGACGTGCCACTCGTGCCACCACATCGGTCGGCGGGACTCACAAGCCGAGTTCCGGTGTCAGAAGACGACTGCCACGCTTCGACGTTTCAGGCCGACATCGACGCTTCCGCGAATATCGCACGACGGATTGACCCGTGGGGAGAGAGCGTCCCGCTTGATAAGGTGGAACGCGATAACTCGCCTCGGGATGGGAGCGGTTGTGACACCGCCGCGACTCACCGTGAGAAGAGCGTACCAGCGCAGATGACGCACACGGCGTTTCGAGAGTCGGAACCCTCTACCAGCGACAACTAACTGGTATCCCCCGTGCGTGGGAAGCTTCGCCGTTTACGGCGAGGTGGGTGTCACTTCGTGAAATTACCGGTGGGAAAAGGTCAAGAGTTAGAATAATCGATGAGGCTAAATCAGCAGTACGACTCTTTACAACATATGGTATCACTAGACACGATATTCGACCTGCTCAGCGACGAACGCAGACGGTATGCTCTATACTATCTGTACGAACGGGATGGTCCTGTACCGATTGAGGAGCTTGTAGAGACGATCGCTGATTGGGAAGATGATCCTCCGGAAGATGATTCGTGGGAAAAGTTCGATGAGATAGTGGTGGACCTACAGCATACTCATCTTCCCAAGACTGCGGAAGTTGAGTTCATCCAATATCATCGTGATCGGGGGGTTGTTCAGGTGCAGGGTGCGCCACCGAAATTCGATGCGTTCATGACTGTCGCCAGATTGCTCGAGCAGCCTGAAGATGGTTGACTGCGATTTGGAGCGGGATTTTCTGGTTTATCTGAATTGAGGCGCTAAGACACCTTTCTCAGCAATCGTCATCAGAACGCAAGTGTTCTGATTGGCAATCAGCAATCGATGATTTCTGACGACGCCCGAAGGCGCGAGCAGGGAGGGGTACAGCGTTCACAAGAGCAGGAGTTTGTGCTGTAGTGAATGCAGTCCCTGAGAGGGGGCGAAGCCAAGCCGATTCTGAGACCACTCCCATTAGCGGCGCACACGTCGGCTCATTTTACACCGATCCACGACAACATCGATATTTAACATATCTGTGGGAAAATGGTAATCCCTCTATTTTTCATACAGGTATAGATATACTTGCAACCTACTGCCTATAACCCCTACACTGCTATTTTTCCTCATCGAAAGCAGTGCTGCTCGGTTCGTGGACGAGCACGTGGTCCTCGGGGACGGGCGTGACAGCGTCCGCGTCGGCGAGCTTACCTGACCACGTTGCGGGCCGTCGCGTCGTCGACGTCCGTCGAATCGGTCTCGTAGGTCTCGATGCGTTCGCCCGTCGCGCGGTTGATCGCGTCCGTGTTGGGTGGTGTAGTGTCGCTTAGTCTTCCCAGTTGTGCAGCGTGTCGCGGAACACGTCCGCGACATCCTCCTTGGTCACCGGTCGGGGGTTACACCGCAGCAGGCGCTCCTGCGTATCGACGGTCTGTTGGGCCAGCCAGTCGATGTCCTCCTCCGTGATTCCGGCAAGCTCGGTGAGGCCGCTGGGGAGTACGTTTAGGTCCTGCTGGAGCTGGATGTACGCCTGTTTGAGTGCGTTGGCGGCCTCGCGGTTCGTCATCCCCGCGGTGTCGACGCCGAAAATCTCGGCCACCCTGGCGAACCGCGCGGGGTCGCTCGCGGAGTTGTAGTCGATAGTGCTCGCGGGGGTGAGTACGGCGATGGTCTCACCGTGGTATGTGTGGTACTTGTTTCCGACTGGATACGCCATCGCGTGACAGAGGCTGGCGCCGGCCGTGAGCCCGGAAATGGCGCCGAACAGTGCACCCAGCAACATATCCTCTCGGGCGTCGAGGTCGTCGCCATTGTGGACGGCAGTGCGTGCACTCCCTGAGAGGAGGCGGATCGCCTTCTCGGAGAACATCTCGGTGAGCTGGGTTCGGCCGGCGTATACTGGGCGCTCGGCCGGGTCGCTCGCACGCAGCAACGAGTCGTGCTCGTGGGTGGTGTACCCCTCAATCGCATGGCCAAGCGCGTCCATCGCCGTCCTTGCGGTGAGTTCCGGCGGGAGCGTCGTCGTCAACGTAGGATCGAGAACAGCAGCATCGGCACGGACGTGGTTGCTCGAGATGGCCTCTTTGATCTCTTTCTCCGGTACCGAGAGGATGGCGACTGGCGAGATCTCGGCGCCGGTGCCGGCCGTGGTCGGTAGCAGCACTAGTGGCGGCCCGGACTCAGTGAGGCTTTGGCCGTCGCCGGTCGGTTCGGAGATGTAGTCGAGCGGGCTGCCGCCGTTGGCGATGATCGCGCGAGTAGCTTTCGCGGTATCCATACAGCTCCCGCCGCCGAGGCCGACGTAGAAGTCGTATCCGTTGTCGGTCTGCTCCCGGACAAACGAGAGGCAATCCTCGATAGCACTGATCGAGGGTTCGCGCTCTGACTTGTCATACAGGTCGGCGCCGAGGCCAGCGTCCTTGAGGTGGGCAACGACACGGTCCGCGTGGCCGGCATCGGCGACCCCCTCGTCGGTGATCACGAGCCCGGTAGCCGTCCCCTCAACGCCGAGATCGCGCAGTTGGAAGGCGAGTTCGTCGGTGGCGTCCCGGCCGAACCGGATTTCCGGCATGTCGATATGCCAGACGGTCTCGGGGGAGAGTTCGTGGCTGTCGGCCGAGACGGAGCGGTCGTAGCTCATTCAGGACCACCCTGACCGGATCTCTTCGAACTGGTCGGGATCGTGACCGTACACCACCTCGGCGTCGTGGGAGCGTTCGAGGTCCTTCAGCGTCTGGAGGCTATCGAACCACTCCTGGTTGCCCCAGAGCAGGCCGGCACCCAGCGGCACTTCGTCTTCGTAGTTGACCGACTGGTAGATCTCGTCGCCCGCGAACACAAGCGTCCCGTGGTTGTCCAGGTGGATTATCGTCCCCATGAGTCCGGGCGTGTGACCAGGGAATCGAATGAACTCCACGTCCTCGAAGTGGCTCTCGCGGTCTTGGTGGACGATCTGCCAGTTCAGGTCGTGGTCGAAGTCTTCCAGAATGTACGCGGCGCTTCCCTTGTCGGTCTTCTCGGAGTAGTACGCGAACTTGAGTTCCTTCTCGTGAACATACACTGGAACGTCCGTACCGCCGAAGTGGTGGAGTCCGCCGGCGTGGTCCAGATGCAGGTGGGTCTGAAACACAGCGTCGATGTCATCGAGGCTGTAGCCCGCGTCCGCGAGGTCTCCCTCCAGCGTGTGTTCCTGCACGTCGTGGGGGTAGAACGCTTGCTTGAGGCCTTCCGGCCAGTGGCCGTTGAGTGCGTCCTCGTGGTTACCCGTGTCCCAGAGGATCGTCGCCTCCGGGTGGTCGATGACGAGGTTCCACACCGGGATCTCCTCGTAGTCGGCGTCGGGATTAGGTTCGTCGTAACTCCCAAGCGTGTTGCCCTGGACCAGGTAATTGAGATCACACTTCAACCCGCCGCGATGGATCACATCAATGCTAGCATCTACCATATATTCTTAATTAATATTCAATAACAAATAGGTTTGGGAGACTGACTTGTGGTGATCTTCTGATGAGTGACATCCACCGCCACGCGGGCCATTCGATGTACCGAGTGTTTCACGCAGCGTGAGCGCTGGGAAGACGAATCCGAATTGTTTAACCTGTAGGTTTAATATATTGCGGGCTGTACGCTTAACCGGATGGTTGAACAACAGCCGGACGACCTGGATCTCGACGCGGTCTTCAAGGCGCTGGGCCACCCGATCCGTCGAGAAATCATCGAACAGCTCGCCGACGGGCCAAAGAGCGTCAGCGAGCTAGCCGACCCTCACGACGTGTCGCTGGCAGCGGTCTCGAAGCACCTGCGCGTGCTGGAGGACGCGGGCCTGCTCGACATCGAAGAGGACGGCCGGGTTCGACGGTGTCACCTCGACGCTGCGCCGCTGAGCGACGCGTTCGGGTGGCTGACCCGGTACCGCGTCCTCTGGGAGGACCGCTTCGACGCGCTGGCCGACCATCTGGAGAACGAAGACCGATGACAAACAACGACACGATCGATGAGACCGAGATCGAAACGACCGACGCGACGCTTACCCTCCGCCGGACGTTCGACGCGTCGCGCGAACGGGTGTGGCAGGCGTTCACCGACCCCGAGGAGCTCGAACAGTGGTTCGTTCCCGACGGCATGACGGCAGCGGTTCACGCCCAGGAACTCGAATCCGGTGGCGACATGTCCATCTCCTGGACCGACGGGGAGAATCGCATCGACAACGAGGGAACCTACGTCGAAGTCGTCGAGCACGAACGCCTCGTTACTGGTGAGGAGACCGAAGCGGGAGAGCTACGTGTCATCTACGAGTTTCAAGATGTTCAGGATGGGACGGAAGTCGTCGTCACCCAGGAGTTCCCCGGAGAGGTGCCCGACGGTGCCGCCGAAGGATGGGCGGGAATGCTCGAAAACCTGGCGGCGCTACTTCAGGAATCCGGCGCAGATCCCACCGAGGCCGACGAACGAAGCATGACCGCGAGTCGTGTCGTCGAAGCATCGCCCGAGCGAGTGTACGAGGCGTTCCTCGATCCCGACGAACTCGCCCGGTGGTTGCCACCGACCGGCTTTTCGGCCGAGGTCCACCACCTAGAGGCCGAGGAGGGCGGGACGTTCCGCGCCACGTTCACCGGAGAGACCGAGGAGTTCGCGGACTACGGCCACTCCTTCGGGGGCACCTACCAGGAGCTGGTCCGCGGTGAACGCATCCTCTACACGGAATCGTTCGAAACCGACGACCCGGCGATGGCCGGCGAGATGACGGTGACGGTCACCTTCGAGACGGTTTCCGAGGGGACTGAGATCACCGTCCGCCATGAGGGATTCCCCGAGGCTACCTCCCCAAGCGATGCCAACGAGGGATGGACCGACTCGCTCGGGAACCTCGCGGCTGTCGTCGAGGAGGCGTAATCATGAGGAAACTCGTCGTAAGCGAGTTCCTGACGCTCGACGGCGTGATGCAGGCCCCGGGCGACTCCGACGAGGACACCGAAGGCGGGTTCGAGCACGGCGGCTGGCAGGTGCCGTACTTCGACGACGTGGACCCGGCCGTCGCCGAAGGGTTCGACGACGTGGACGCGCTCGTGCTCGGCCGGAAGACGTACGAGATCTTCGCGTCGTACTGGCCGACCGCGAGCGAAGATGAGCCCTTCACCGAGCAGATGAACAGCGTCGACAAGTACGTGGCCTCCCGGACGTTGGACGCGGCCGACTGGCAGAGCTCGACGGTCCTCGAGGGAGACGTGGCCGACGCGGTCACCGAATTGAAACAGGAGCCTGGCGGTGACCTCGTAGTTTTCGGCAGCGGGGACCTCGTCCAGACGCTCATGGCCAACGACCTCGTCGACGAATACCAACTCATGGTCCACCCGCTGGTCCTCGGCACCGGCAAACGGCTCTTCACGGACGAGAGCGAGCCAACCGGTCTGGAACTCGTCGAGATGGAGACGACCGACTCGGGCGTCGTCGTCCTCACCTACGAGCCGGCGGAGAAAGAGGAGGGAAAACCAACGACAGACGACGCGCCGAACGCCGAAGCCGAAATCGAAACCAGCGAAAACCAGCTGACAATTCGGCGGACGTTCGACGCGCCGCGCGAGCGAGTCTTCCGTGCCTTCACGGAACCGGGAGAACTGGAGAAGTGGTTCGTTCCTTCACCGGGCGACGTTACGACCGACGTCCAAACTTTCACTGCCGAGCCGGACGGGGAGCGCTCGATTCGCTTCCACGCGGACGACGAATGGTTTGGAAGTGACGGTGCGTTCGAGGAAGTCGTCGAGAACGAACGGATCGTCTACACCGACCGGTGGGTTAACTTCCCGGAAGCCGATGTCGACAGCCGCGTCACCGTCGAGTTTACTGACGTCGAGGACGGCACAGAAATCGTCCTCACCCACGAACAACTCCCGACGGGCGACTTCGTCGGGGGCGCCAGGATGGGCTGGGAGATTTCCTTCGACAACCTGGCACCAGTACTCGTAGAATCATGACCAAATTCGACGCAACCGACACAAGCCAGACCATTCAACGAATGATCGAGGTGTCACCGGAGTACGCCCAAGCCTCAGGGAGGGGATCGCAGTGATGCTGGATGACAAAGTCGCCGTGATCTACGGTGCGGGCGGGTCGATCGGCGGTGCCGTCGCACGAGCCTTCGCCAGCGAGGGCGCTGACGTCTTCCTCGCAGGTCGCACCGCAGCACCGCTCGAAGCGGTCGCCGATGACATCCGTTCGGACGGCGGCGAAGCCGACACTGCCGTCGTCGACGCCCTCGACGAGCAGGCCGTCGACGAGTTCGTCGATGCGGTGGTCGAGGAGACCGGACGCATCGACATCTCGTTTAATCTCATCGGAATCGGGGACGTTCAGGAGCCGTTGACCGAGATCTCGGTCGGGGATTTCATGCAACCGATCACGACCGCGATGCGGACGCAGTTTCTGACGACGAGGGCGGCAGCCAGGCACATGATCGAGGGCGAATCCGGGGTTATCTTGACGTTCGGCGGCTCGAATCCCGACGCGCCCCCTGGGACGGGCGGCTTCAAAGTCGCTCTCGACGCCATCGAAGGGCTTCGTCGGCAGTGGGCAGTCGAACTTGGTCCGCATGGCATCCGTGTCGTCACCCTGAAAACGGGGAGTGTGCCAGAGTCGATCCCAGACGATATCGAATACCGCGATGAGGTCGCTGCTGCGACGAAGGAGGCAACCCTGCTGGATAGGGCAGCGACACTGGCCGACGTGGGGGACGTCGCAGCCTTCGTGGCCTCTGAGCAAGCCCGCACCATCACCGCCACGGAAGTCAACATCTCCTGTGGCGCGATTATGGAGTAGATGTTCAGATGAGCAAGGTAGTATTCGATACCAGCATGTCGGTGGACGGGTTCATCATCGCAGGAAATTCGAGCGAACGATCGGCGAGTCGACCTGGCACGAACGGAAATCGTAGAGGGCCCCGGCGTCACGCACCACCTCTATCGCGTCGACGGCAGGCAGGAAGAAATGGAGTACGACAAGCAATGACGAACGACACGACAAACGACACAGAGATCGAAACGAACGAACGAAGCCTGACCATCCGACGACGGTTCGACGCGCCACTCGAGCGCGTCTGGGAAGCGTGGACGGACCCCGACCAGGTCGATCAGTGGTGGGGTCCGGACGGCTTCACGACCACGACCGACGAGATGGAGGTCCGGCCAGATGGAGTCTGGCAGTTCGTGATGGTCGGCCCCGACGGTGACGAGTACCAGAACCGGATCGTCTACGACGAGATTGTGGAACCCGAGCGCTTGGCCTACACTCACGGGTCCGACGACGACCCCGAGCAGTTCCGAGTAGCGGTCACCTTCGAGGAGTCCGACGGTGGCGGGACCGAACTCACCATGGAGATGCGTTTCGGGTCCGCGGATGAACTCGACGAAGCCGTGGAGTTCGGCGCAGACGACGGGGCGAAGCAGACCCTAGAGCGTCTCGCCGATCACCTCGTGGCGAAATAACCGATATGGCCAATGACTGACAACGAACTCGACGACCAACCGATCGAAGAAGAGACTACCGAACTGAGGATCACGCGGACAGTCGACACTCCGCGAGAGCACCTCTGGGAAGCGTGGACCGATCCAGAGCAAGTGGCGAAGTGGTGGGGTCCGAACGGGTTCACCACCACTGTCCACGAGATGAACGTGCGGCTGGGTAGCGTCTGGCGGTTCGTCATGCACGGGCCCGACGGTGCAGATTATCGTAACGAGTTCGTCTCCGACGAGATCGTAGAACCGGAGCGCCTGATCTATACCCACCCCCCGAACGAAGAGAACGGTTTCCTGCGGTTTCAGGTGACGGTGGCCTTCGACGAGGGCGACGGCGGCAGGAACGACCTGACTTTCCGGATGGACTTCGACTCCGCTGCGGAGCGCGAAACGCTGGAGGAATTCGGCGGAGTCGAGGCGGCGGATCAGACGCTAGACCGTCTGGGAGGGTTCCTGACGAACGGCGGAGCCGGAGGAGGCGAGTGACGTGACGGAAGTCTTCGTCGACATGTCGATGTCGCTTGACGGGTTCATCGCCGGGCCGAACGACGGTCGAGAGAACCCTCTGGGCGAGGGGGGCGAGCGGCTCCACGAGTGGGTGTTCGATCTGGCGAGTTGGCGCGAGCAGCAGGGACTCGACGGTGGGACGACTAACCGGGACGCCGAAATCGTAGCCGAGTCCATCGAGCGGACCGGCACCCACGTGATGGGTCGGCGGATGTTCGACAACGATGATGGGCCGTGGGGAGACGAACCCTTCGAGGGCCACTGGGGCGAGACTCCGCCGTTCCACGGACCGGTCTTCGTGCTCACCCATCACCCCCGCGAACCGCTGGAAATGGACGGCGGGACGACGTTCCACTTCGTCACGGACGGGATCGAAACGGCGCTGGAGCGGGCGAGGACGGCAGCCGGCGACGGGGACGTCCGAATCTCGGGCGGTGCGGATGTCGTCCGCCAGTACGTTGAGGCGGGACTCGTAGACGAGATTCAGATTCAACTCGTGCCCGTGCTGCTCGGCGACGGCATCCGACTATTCGAGCACCTCGACACCGAACCGATCGAACTGGAACGGACGCGGGTGGTCGACTCTCCCGACATCACCCACCTTCGGTACAGCATTGTGGACTGATAGATGGTGGCGAGAGGGAGAGATACCGGACCAGTCTACAACGGAGTGAACGGTGGTTACCGAGGCGATCTCGGCCCGGACGGAATGACGAAGGCAAGATACGGAATAAGACCAGTATCGTTTTCGTCTGCCGCGTCGGAGCATGCTCATGCCTGCATCACCCTCGTCGACTGGCCACTCGTCAGCAGCTGTCTGGCCTGGCTACGCGGCGGGCGCGTGGGCGCTTCTCTTCACCCTTCCACACGTTTACTGGGCGCTCGGCGGTACTCTCGGGCTTGCGGGTCGCTCGATGACAGGGACGCTGTTGCTGGTGAATCTCGTCGCCATCCCGTTGCTTTTCCTCGCCGCGGGTGTCGCACTCGGAACCGTCACGTTGTGGGGCCGGATAATTCCCCGCTGGATGTTGCTTTCCGCTGTCTGGGGCGTAAGCCTAATTCTGGGTGCGCGGGGTATCGGCGGTCTTGTTCAACGCGGCCTATCAGGCGGACACGATGGCAGTCAATCTCTCCTCAGTCTGATCGCCGACCCGTGGTTCGTGCTCGGAGGCGTCCTTTTCGGCATGGCAGCCGCGACTTACTCCCGGAAGTCGTCTGTCCGAGAGAATCGGAGAACCTGATATCGACGTGTGTTCTATCCTTCGACAAAACTTGCGTTGCTTCCACCCTACGACGAGAAGAGTGGGTACGTATTCTGACTCCCGAGTTCTGTTGAAATCCTCAAGGAGTTACAGGATTGTCCCGTAGTTCCATGAGACGAACCCCCAAAGTCGAGATTTCACGTTTCACTGAGAAGGTAATTCATCTGGCACGCCGAGTCGTTTCTCGGTGTTCCTCGGGGTCCTCCAAACACCGCTATACGCTCCATCAGCACGTTGTTCTGCTCTGTCTCATGATTCGGAAAAATACGACCTACCGCGAACTACTTGACGAACCGATCGAAATGCCACGCTCTGACCGGTCAATACAGACGAAGCAGTTACCGGATCTAGGGGTGTTATTCGGGAGCCGCCTGTCACTGACAGATATACGTAGCGTAGAAGTCCTCATATTTCGATTCAAGTGTCTCGAAGCCAACTCTCCAGCATCGATTCGAGGAGGAACCAATACGTGCTGTATTCTTCCCGAAAATGGCGATGGTTTCTTCGTCAGTGACGGGTTTTGAATCTTTTTCTCTTTGATCCATGCATCAATCTCGTCGCGACTATCCAGCGGATCAATCCCGTAATCAGAGCATTCCACCCATCTCTAGCGTCTCTCCGATGTTTTTCAGTGCTTCGACTTTCCCGAAATTGGGAAGGTAATGGAGGGCGTCCTTCGAGAAGACGAATGATGCGGAGTCTCCCTTTATGCTTGTACCTCAAAAACCCACCGTGGACGGTCTCTATTTGCCGAATGCTGCTCTATTCGAGTTTCCAATCTATCACGTCTAACACCATCTCGGAGATATCAACCGCCACAACGCGCCCACAGTGTTCGGAGACTGCAAGCGAAAACACATCAGTCTACTTCTCAAACGTCGGCTCTGTTGAGTTCCTCAGAGAGGAATAGGTTTAGATGGTTGTTGAGCGGCGTTCTATGTGCTTATCAGTTACCGTAACCGCATCTTTCTCCTCAAGTCGGCTCACGATATCCTGTAACTCAGTCGCGGTGTAGTCGACCATCGGTTTCGGTTCGTCAAGGGTAGAAGCGCTTCAACTGCGGGCTGTCGTATGGCACCCACCAAGTGGTCAAAGCCCTCTCATCAGAGAGCCATAGAACGACTTACACGGCATTGATCTCGACCGAACGGAGCGGCGTAACTGCTTCGTAGGTGTGCGAGGTGACCTACCGAGTGTTCCAGAATACATATCCCGATTCGGATGGGTAATCGGAGCAATGGGTAGTGAAAAGGAAAAGATGCTACACGGGGAACTGTACGACGCCGACGATCCGGAGCTCGTGGCCGAACGAGAACACGCACGCGACCTCACGAGACGCTACAATCGCACGGTGGCAAACGATAGCGGAAAACGACGAAACCTGCTAGAAGAACTCCTCGGATCACTCGGCGATGAATGTCACATAGAGCCGACGTTTCGCTGTGACTACGGGTACAACATCCATGTCGGGGAGAACTTCTACGCGAACTTCGACTGCGTCGTCTTGGACGTGTGCCGAGTGAACATCGGACGGAACTGTCAAATTGGGCCGGGCGCCCACATCTACACTGCGACCCATCCGCTTACTGCAGACGAGCGAATCAAAGGGCCGGAATACGGCAAATCAGTCACAGTCGGTGACAACGTCTGGATTGGTGGCCGAGCGGTTCTCAATCCCGGCGTGACGGTCGGCGACGACGCCGTCATCGGATCAGGGGCAGTCGTCACAGAGGACGTTCCCGACGATGTTATCGTCCAGGGTAATCCCGCGACGGTAGTGAAAGAACTGAACTCGACGAATGACGGTTATCCACAATAGCCACAGCCTGTACTAACTGATGCAGTGGATAACCTAGAAAAAGTTCGACAAGCGAATTTCAAGCGACAGCACCTATGAGAATTCATCTCTCCAACCCACTTGCAGACATCCAGCGATCACAGACGGTCCTCATTATCTTTGCGAGTACGCTCGTGAGTGTGATGGGCGTCTCCCTCATCAGCCCAGCACTGCCGACGATTCAGGCGGCATGGAACATCTCGGCGAGCCAAGCGAGTCTCCTCATCTCGGCATTTACCTTGCCCGGCATCGTTCTCACGCCGTTCGTCGGGCTCATCGCCGATCGTGTTGGTCGCAAGCGTGTGCTCGTCCCTTCGCTATTCTTGTTTGGCGTGAGTGGCATTGCAGTCGTGTTTGTCGACGGGTTCACGACGCTTCTCGGTCTCCGCGTCGTACAGGGAACTGCCGGCAGTGCCATCATGAGTCTCACCGTGACGTTGCTCGGCGACCTGTTTTCGGGAGAACAACGGAGTCGTCTCATCGGACTGAACGCAGCGATCCTCGCCATCGGCGCAGCTGGCTACCCCCTACTGGGTGGTGGCCTTGCACTGCTCTCGTGGGCTGCGCCGTTCGTCTGCTTCGCACTCGGTATTGCCGTTGCCGTCGCCGGGTCTGCAGTCCTCCCTGAACCTGAGAGTAACGTGAACTCGTCCGGACTCTCGTATGTCGCTAATGCAGCGAAATCGGTGCCAACACGGGCTGCTTTCGGATTGTACATTGCTATTTTCGGCATTTTCTTTATTCTCTATGGCGCACAGCTCACGGTCATCCCGTTCATTCTCGATGAATCCTACGGCCTTTCATCCGGAACGATCGGGCTGTTGCTCGGACTCCCGGCGGTGACGATGGGGATGACGTCTTCACAGGCGTCTCGTCTCATTCGCCATCTCTCGCCCCCGCGGCTCATCACACTCGGGTTTGTGACCTACGGTATCGGTATGACGCTTGCTGCACTCGCTCCCTCAGTTGTTGTTCTTGCCAGCGCACTGTTTCTGTTCGGTATCGGACAGGGATTTGCGGAACCAATTACTGATACAGCATTGAACACTCTCGCTCCTGATGCGTTTCGTGGCGGAATTATGAGTATCCGAACGAGTGTTCTTCAATTTGGAACGACTCTCGGCCCACCAGTGTTCGTTGCTGTCGCCTCACGCGTCGGCTACACCAATACACTCTTCATCGCCGGTATCGCTGCCCTCGCCCTCGGTGTCTCTGTTTTCAGCGTTCTCATGCTTTCAGATATTGTGTGATCCACTTCACTTCGAACATTCTTGACATCCCCACGGCCTGAAGGCCGTGGAATCCCGAACGTTGGGATATTAGGGTTTGCAGTCTGCCTGTTCTCTCGGTGTGAACCGTCCGCTCTCGCAGTCAAACAGGAAGACTCCAAGTTCCCATCGATCCCAATCAAGCAATTCGAACCCTCGCAGAACGAGACAATAACAACATTGTACACTGGTCAGAATTCGACCGCGGCGGCCACTTCGCTTCGATGGAGGAGACGGATCTCCTGCTCGACGATATCCGGAAGTTCTTCCGTCGATATCGATGACGGGTGACGTTCTCGATCGGCGGACACTCAATCGAGCTCTGCTGGACCGTCAGCTACTGCTTCACCGTTCAGAACTGTCTACCACCGAAGCGATTGAGCAACTCGTCGGTTTACAGGCGCAACACCCTGACGATACATACATCGGATTGTGGAGCAGGTCCTAAATCTCAGCCCAGGAGTTCTCTGGAAAATCGGCGTGTTGGCGCTTTCCGAACTCTGGGCGACTGTTCCGGGCTAAAATGTGTGCCCTGGATGTCAGCAGATATCTCGCCTGTTACCCCCTCGCAGACTTTCGCGTTCCTCCACTTTGTAATTCTGATTATAGGTAAGTAACAGTAAAAGTCCCCGTTTGGTTAATTCACTCATTATATGGAACAAAATATAAGGCGGGCGGTTAGCATTATTTGGTATGGTACACCAACCCACACACGGCCGAATACGGAATATCAGTAGACGGCAATTTGTAGCAACAATGAGCGTCGCAGCAGGGGGCGTCCTCGCAGGGTGTTCAGAGGGGGATGTCGAAGGGAAGTCGGAGGCAGATGAACCACCGGAGGAGCCGCCAGAGCCAAACGAGCAGATCACAGACGCACGTCGGATCGGCCCCCGCGATGTTAGTGACTTTGGATACAAGGAGCTATGGGGATATCGGAAACGGCAGGCCGCCGAAACATTGCTTGCCGATCCCGCAGTCAACGACTTGGCAAGTGACTGGGTGGCCTCGTTCGAGGCGTACGACCCGTTGACTAACCGTCTCGATGCTATCAGCATTCAGGGAACAACTGGAATGAGTGTCGACGGCGGCCGAGAGTCTGGAGAGTTCGAGGTCACAGCGGAACAGCGACAGGTCGCCTACGGGCTCGTCGACCGTCGAACGGAGGAACTACGCGGACTCCACATCACTGACCCTCTCGACGTGACGTGGAACCGCGACTACCCAGACGAAGAAGGACGTAAACGCCACGAGTTCGTCCTAGATCACGACGAGGTCTGGAACCATCTTGAAGGGAACGACTGGTATCCCATGGAGAAGGCCGCAGAGATCATCACCGCTTACAGCGATTTCCCCCACGGAGAAGTCTCGCCTTCGATGTACTACGTAATGCAGGACGGCCAGCTCAACGTCGTGAGCACGTTCATCCACGTTGCGGGCGATGACATCGAACTCCTAGATGTCGTCCTCATCGAGGATTTCACCGAGCATCCACCTCAGCAGATCGCCCGGGAGACGAACCCGGTCGGCGAGACGGTTCTCGGTTACGTGCCGGAACCACCGATGATGCAACGGCCGCAGATTACAGCCCCAAATGGCTTTCACCGCATCGAAAAACCCGATGAGATCATCGAGGAAGCAGGGTGGACCGTCGAGTGGTCTGGCCCGCGTACGGTCGGCGCAGAGGTCAATGCCAGCTACAACGGAACGCCGGTGTTCGAGTACATCGCACCCGTAAGCACGTCGACGGGCTACGCCCTTCCGGAACGGAACGGCCGCAATACCTTCGAGTTCATGTTCCCCACCGACGAGCCAGTCTTCAGCGGAGAACTGCTCTACTGGGACATTCACAGCCCCGACTTCGGCGGTCCGGGGGTGCTCGGAAAGACGGATTATCCGGAGACACCCGCCCACCCACAGGGGTTCCGCCTTCGGACGCACTTCCATACCGGGGCTGTCCCTAACGCTCGTGACTTTCACTCCGGCCACCGGTTTGCACCCTACAACTACTATATCAACTATGATTTTTACGAAGACGGCGTCTTCATGCCGGTCTGGCAGCGCCAAGGCCCGGGCTACGTGACGGAGTTCGAGACCTATCGTGATCAGGAGTACGACGGTCCGACGATATTTTACGTCTCAAAGTGGGTGACACGGCCGACACCGGGGACAACAGACGGCGTCGAGACGCAGATCTTCGGCGGGAGCGAGTGGACCACGCCGGAGACCGAGTTCTACCTCGAGGGCGATGAGGAGACGCTGGTCAGGTTCCGAAATCCCGATGGCCCCGAGAGCATTACGCTGGCACTTGACGATCTCAAGGAGGTCGTCGTTGTCCGCCCCAAGGAAGACGAAATCGGTGAAGCGATCCGTGTACTCGATTCCGAAGCCGAATTTAGTTTCTACCACCCAGCACAGTACGTCGACGACGAACCGATCCAAGGCGAAGAGGTCCTTGCATGGCTCCTCATGGAAGGACGGCCCGACGAAGTCTCTCACCCCTCCGGGATAACAACGTACACGAGACTCGGCGAGTTCACTCTCAGAGGATACTAGTGTGGGACAGCATTGATATTTCGCTAGACTTCAGCTCTCGGTTGTATAGCGGTAGTGAGCGTCACTTAGAACAGTGGCCATTGCTGATGAATCTTCGTTACCTCTTCATCCGCCGTTCCAACAGCGGTGGCGACGAGTGACCGAAGTACTCAACGACGAATTGGTCGCCGACGCCAAGACAGGGCGCTCGCTGGTGCGAAAACTAGTCGTGGTGCAGGATAGAACCGATGGACGTACGTTCGATGGGCCAATCATTGATCTACCGGTTACCGACATTAAGCTCTTGAAAGGGCCTGGCAAACGGAACTGAGTTTTTCTCGCGAAAACAACAACTCTAAAGCAACTAGTCGTCGTCCGAGTTCGGTGAAAGGAATTGAGCAAGGAATTTTGGTCCCTTGTATCCCCGTTGGCTCATCGCCGCACGGCGGGTTCGTGTTGGGCGATTTTTCTTCCTCATATGACCATCATTCCTCCCAGAAACTCATAAAGGTTCTCATCAGTTACGCCAGTAAATGCTCCGTACGCTAAGCAAAGTAATCCAAGAACCAGAAGTAGCTGTGTTACGAGTAGATATGTGCCGTTTCGACGGACAATACGCTCGTTTTCATACATCCAATATGCGCAACTTCTTAACGCCTCAACCCGTTCCTTTTTCTCCGTATTTGCTTTCGAAATTACATCAATAAGGTAATTTGGGCCGGGCCCCAGGTGCAAATCCGAGGCAGAATAGGTTCCGGCACCTGCAATTATAGATAGTAGCAGCAATCCACCACCAAGGACAGTTATTCTATTGAAAATCGGATCTGTACCTTCAACCTGCGCCGCAGCTACCAATAGTCCGAAGACAACCATTGTAATCCGGACTGTTCGCAGCGCTTTGTCGTCAATATCGTCAAGATCATCTATTTGATGATCAATGACATCCCGGGATTCAGAACACAGAAACCGAAGCGATTCAATCTCATATTCCTCAATTTCTGGGAGAGATGGCTGCTGTTCTGTCTCCTGTTCTGATTCGACTTCAGAATAAGCTAAATTAGGTGAGTCTTGACTACGATCTGTTTCAGAATCTCCATCACCCATGCCAATCAGTCAATTTGCTTGATTTGTCTTATCTAATCTACTGTTTATTAATCTTACTAGGTTGGCGACACGCATTGAGTCGAAGTTGCAACGATTTCTGTAGTTCTCGTCGAGGACAGTGACACGAATCGCGACTGGCCAGATAGAGATTGAAATGTACTCTCTGAGCACTTCAGTGCGGCCTTCGCTAGGAGCACACCTCTGGATTACGGGCGAGCGTGATGACGTCTTATGCTCGAGATTTGTGCGTTACTTCGGGTAGAAATTAGCCGTCTTCAAGGATCATCTTGCAGGGTCGCTCAACTCGTTCCACCTCAGCGTTCACCCTGCTCTCTGGTGTGGTAGCGTTCTATGACACCCTCGAATATTCTGTCACTTCTACCGACCTCGTCCCCGTTGACGTTCTTGGAGAAGTCCTGCAGTTCTTCGATGGACCGAATTGAGAACACGGAGTCCAAGTTGATAGCGAGTCTAGCCCTGCTCCAATGCAGCCCGAATTCGTCGCCACCCGATAAGACACCCTTCAACACAGAGCCAGAGCACCCCCAGGGCGATACCGACCACGTGCAATATCTGCGGAAGGCGCATCCACATCGGGAAGACGTACTGCGCCATGGCCTCTCCTTCTTGCACGGCCGACTCGATAGCGCCGGGTTCTTCGTCGAGCCCAGTCAGTTCGTCCCCCGGCGGCACATCCGACTGTTCGCCGGCGCCGATCCGGTCGGCCTCGTACGGCAACGGAATAACCGTTCCGGCGCCGTCGAACTCCCAGACGATCTCACCGTCGGAGTCCACCTCGAGCACGCGGTTGTTTCGCGAGTCGGTAATAAGCGTGTTCCCGTTGGGCAGTCGATCGGCGTCGCGAGGCCACTGTAGGGGGTTGTTCTCGGGGGCAGTGTAGCGCCAGATCTCCTCGCCGGACTCGAGGTCGAGTTCGACGATCCGATTGTTTCGACTGTCGGCGACGACCATCGTCCCTTCGTCTTCGATACGATGGGGATTGTGCTGTTCGTCCAGCACGGTTTTGTTCCCCGGTTCGCCGATCACATCGACGATCTCGTTGGTCTCCGGATCGACTTCGATGATCGAATCGAAGTTGCGGATGCTCATTTGGAAGTTTCCGTTCTCTAAGTGGTCGATGTCGTTCATGTGCGTCCAGTCGTCGTGTTCGCCCTCCAGTTCGGGACCGCCGTACTCCTCGTAGAACGACGTACCGGGTGTCAGGTGGTTCTCGGCGTACCACTCCCAAGTGATTTCGCCGTCGCGGTCGACGGTAAACGAGCGATCGTTACCCATGTCGATGATCGCCGTTTCCCCGTTATCGAGACGCTCGACATCGTGGACTTCCTGGTAGTCGATGAAGTCATCGTACCAGTTGTACTCCCAGATAACCTCCTTTGACTCCTTGTCGATCTCGACGACGCGATTCTGGACGCAGTGGTCGTCTTGCTCCTCGTATTCGAGGTACTCCTCGGCACACGCCTCAGCAGGCATCTTGACGGCAACGGCCGCCAACACCGTCGCGTCATCGAGTTGTTCGACGCCGAACACGCGCGAGTCAGACACCGACCACTCCCAGACGACATCGCCAGCGGGTGTTAGCTCGACGACCCTCCCATCGTCGGTATACGAATGCACGCCGACGAGGGTGTTTCCGGGATAGCGATCGTCCTCGTTTACGACGTTTGGTTCGCGATCGATGAGGATTGCCTGAACACTGAGTGAGGCGGTCAGGAGGACGATAACGACTACAGCGATCGCGATACGGGTATACTGGTTCATCTGTCCTGGCTCCGTTTTGTCCGGATGAGCGTTGTCGAGCGTTGCCGATTCCAGAAACGAACAGGCTCGGGTCCAAGCGAGGACACGCAGGTTGTAGACGTATTTACATGTACTTTGCGCCGAGATTTGATCAGGCACAAGAACGGTAGTGAAACCGGTAGTACGTCTCCAGGTAAACCGTTCAGAAACGAACTCGAACGGGGTTGTGAAATCAGCAGATACAATCCGAATTCGACAAGAGGAGGTCGCTGCAAATCGCTCATCGCGTCACCTTGTACGTGAGGAATGTGGCCGTTCCGAGCGCGGCAGCGTACCACAGCGTTCCCACGCGGATCACGATCGTTGCGGCGGCCGCCACGGTTTCCGGGTAGCCGATCGAGAGCAACACACCGACCATCGACGCCTCCGTCGCCGCGAGGCCGCCAGGGAGCATCGACACCGCGCCGACAATCGACCCAAACCCGAAGACGAACAGGCCGATCACGACGCTAGCATTGACGCCGAGTCCATCGAGTACCAGCCAAAAGGCGACTCCTTCAAGTCCCCACGCTACAAGACTGAACAGCGTCGAAATGACCAGCGGGCGAAACTGGAACAAGCTGTACGCGCTTTCGTAGAACTGCTCAAGTTCGGTCGCGTACTCGCCGACGATCGGGGTCGACTCGAGCCGTTCTAGGAGCCCCAGACACCCCCGTCGCCACTGCAGGAGTGAAATTCCGACCGTGATGGTGCCGAGGAGAGCGATCACGGAGAGCGGTGAGTGGCTATACGCCAGTACGCCAAGCGCCGCCAGCGCGCTCAGTGCGATGAGATCGGTGATGCGCTCTGCGCCGACAACGGAGGTGGTCTTACTCGCTGGGACGCCACGCGTGCCGCGGAGGAACCACGCCTTCCAGACCTCGCCGGCTTTCCCCGGCGTGACGACCATCATCAGGCCACTGAAGAATGTGATAGCACTGGCCTCGAGTGGGACGCCCACGTCGAGACGTCGGAGGTAGTAGTGCCATTTGGCGAACCGGAAGCCGTAACCGAGGGTCGTTAGGCCGATGACAGCTCCAAACGTTTTCCAGTCCAGCGCCGTGAGAGCGTCCGTTACATTGCCCATGTCCGCGTAGGCGACGAGACCGAGAAAGACGACGACTGAGAGCAACGCCGTCAGCCAGATACCATGGTCGCGGACAACCGTCCAGCCGCGGTCGACGACAGCCTTACTGCTCGTTGTCACGGTGATCCCCCCGGTGAGAGGGTCGCGACGATGCGACCGGACGCAGTGCGAAACTGGTGGACCTTCGTTGCGACGTGCCCCGAGAAGTACCGTCCGCGACCAACCGGCTGCACGCGCCCGTCGTGTACAGCGTCTGCAAGTGACCCGTCGCCTTCGACGCGTGTATACGCGCGGCCGACCTCCATCGAGAAATGGGCGTCGCTTCCGCCGGTCGCCGGCAGGACGTGGTCGGCCGCAAACGCCGCAGCACGCTCGTTGAATCGGCGGCGAACACAGCGGGAGTTTACTGCCTCAACTCCATCGATGGCTTCGGCGAGGGCGTCAAGGTTCATCTCGTAGGACTGTCGCATCGAGTCGAACGGGTGCGAGAGGATGGCGATACCCCCCTGCTCGTGAACATGATCGACCACCGTCAGCGGGTCGGCCTGGGGCGGCGGCTCCGTCACGTCGAGTGCCAAGAGATGACCCTCGGTGGTGGTCACCTCGACCCCGGAGATCACGTCCACTGACTCGGGGGTGGCGTCCCGAACAGCGTCGACATTGGCCAGCGTATCGTGGTCGGTGACGGCGATGCCGTCGAGTCCGGCGTCCGCCGCCGCCGTGGCGACGCGCTCGGGTGGCGTACTCGAGCAGGGCGAAGCATCCGTGTGAACTTGCAGATCGTATCGACGGATCATGGTTGTCAGTGGGTTCGTGGCATGCTGATGGTCAGGCAAACATCTCGACGAGGACGAACGGGATATCGTACAGAATTCCAACGACGACGAGGCCCCAGACGAGGAGGTTGAGGAAGAACGGGCGGTCGGCGAGGAGGAACTTCGGATCGCCGCCGAGGTCCCGCGTGTGGGCGAGGTAGTAGTACCGGAAAGCCGCGAAGAAGGCGAACGGAAGGGTAGCCATCATCCAGATGCCGCTGCCGAAGAACGTGTACATCGAGTAGGAGACGAGCAGCGCAGTCAGCACGACGACGAGAAACTGGTCGAGTATTTCCTCGGTGTAGTCCGCGAGAATCGACCGTGACGCGGACGGATCGTCGTTGACGACTGTTTCGTGGCGGCGCTTGCCGAACGCGAGCATTAGTGCCCCGAGGAACGTACAGACGACGAGCCAGGGACTTAGCAAGACGTCGATGGCGACCACGCCAGCAATCGCTCGCAACACGAATCCGATAGCGATCACCATCACGTCGACGAGGACGACTTCTTTCAAGAAAACGGAATAAAGCGCATTCTGCGCGAGATACGCGAGGACAGTCAGGAGAAACAGGGGCCCGAGGTAGCCCGAAAGGGAGATACCGCCGACGAACAGCACCGCCGCGAACGGTACCGCGACGACGATCGGTACTTGTCCGCTGGCGATGGGGCGATGTTTCTTCCGCGGGTGTTTGCGGTCCTCCTTGAGGTCGCTAATGTCGTTACCGATGTACGTCGCGCCTGCGATAGCACAGAAAGCAACGATCCCGATGGCGGCGTTCATGACGGCGGCCGGATCGAAGAGACTTCCCGAAAAAACGAGGCCCAAAAGCAGAATGCTCTGCTTGTACCATTGCCACGGGCGAATTTCCTTGATCAAACCGGAGAGAGTTATTGCGACCCGGCTTTGAGAATAGGCCCCAGCCATCAGTCTCTATCGACTTGCCCACAAGTCGAGCAAAAAAGATTGTGCCGGCTCTCTCATATTTCTTTTTCTGCAAGCTATTAACGGAGGGTGCTGATCGTCGGATCTATCGTAATGGAAATCGCAACTCCACTAATTCATATGACTATTTCATGGCGTGGCTACGGCCAAAGCCATACTGATCTATGTGAGTAAACTACTGGACGAGAGCGACCTCACCGGGGGGCTGAACAGCACACGTTTCACGTTCAGATCTGTCTTCTGCCAGTATTTTTCGTCGATACGCTTTTCAGGTACCGTATGGACGGGTAGTTTAATTCACGATGCCTGGAGGTAATCGCACCCGCGACCGCTCGAATGGCTCACTTCTCGTGACGGGGGGAACCGGATTCCTCGGCCTTCACGCGTGCCAGTACTTCCGCGATCAGGGATGGGACGTCACCGCGTTCGATCTCAAGCCATTCGAGGAAGAAGATGGCACGGACGGAATCGACTACGTCGAGGGAGACGTGCGAAGCGAGCGCTCAGTGGCCGACGCGCTCGAGGAGAGCGACGCCACGGCCGTCGTGCACGCCGCGGCCGCACTCCCGCTGTGGGACGCCGACCGCATCCGAGAGACGACCATCGACGGGACGCGAAACGTTCTCTGGGCGGCACACGAAGGCGGCGTCGAACGGGTCTGTTATATTTCCTCAACAGCGGTGTACGGGACCCACGATACGCATCCCATCACCGAGGAATCGCCACTCGAGGGGGTCGGTCCTTATGGCGAGGCCAAGATACAAGCCGAAAAGGTATGTGAGGACTTCCGGCGTATGGGCCTCTGTGTCCCCATCCTTCGCCCGAAGACGTTCATCGGTCCTCAACGACTCGGCGTGTTTCAGGTGCTGTTCGACTGGATTGAAGACGGCGCAAACGTCCCGCTCGTCGGATGGGGAACCAACCAATACCAGTTGCTACACGTCCACGACCTCCTCACCGCTATCGATCTGCTGCTCACTGACGACAAGGAGGCAGTGAACAGTACGTTCAACGTCGGTACTGACGAATTTACCACGATGAAAGCGGACTTTCAAGCCCCCATCGACTACGCGGGTACGGGCAAGCGCACCATCGGAACGCCTGCCGTCCTCACGGTCGCGGTCCTCCGCGTCCTGGATCGCCTGAACCTCTCGCCGCTGTACCCGTGGGTCTACGAGACGGCTCACGAGGACTCCTACGTCTCCGTCGAGAAACTGAAAGCGCTCGGCTGGGAGCCCGAGTACTCGAACCGAGAGGCGCTCGTCGAGACGTACGACTGGTACCTCGAACACGACGAATCAAACGAAGCCGACGATGAGACCGGTCTCGACCACCGCGTTGCGTGGGACCAAGGAGCCCTCGCCGTCGCGAAGAAAGTCTCCCAGCAAATCTGACGGATCGTCCCCATCGAATCGCTCACAATGGCAACGCATTCACTTTCCGAAACCCGCGCCGGGTGGCTCGTCGTCCTCGGGTCGATAGTCGGCGTGCTATTCGCCGTCGGACTGATCAACTATCTACAAACCAGGTGGCCCGCGATCGCAACTGATCCCGCGTTCTTTCAGCACACAGGCTGGTACATCCTTCAGGGCGGCGTTCCGTATGTCGACGTCTGGGACGTAAACCCGCCCGTTCCGTTCGCAATTACGGCCGTACTCGCCGTTTTTTCCGGCGGGAACATGCTTGTCCTGCACGCCCTTGGAACGGCACTCACGGTGCTTGTGGCCGCAACCAGTATCCTGCTCGTCGGCTGGGTTGCATACCTCGTGACCGAAAAGCACGTGGCAGCGATCGCCGCTGGGCTGACGATGCTGATCGTCCCGGAACTCCTCGTCCTTTCTCTGGAGGGAGTCAGAGCACAGTTTTACGCGCTGTTTTTCGGTACACTATCCCTCGCGCTTGTTCTTCGTGACCGTCCCTTTCTCGCCGGCGTGGCCGCAGCGTTGAGCGCCGGTTCGTGGCAGTCAGGGGCCGTCTTCGCACCGCTGATCGTCGGGATGGCCTACCAACGAAACGGCGGACGTGGCGCACTCTCGGCGGTCGCGGGCGGTGGCGTCGTGACCGGCATCGTCGTCCTCGTGTTCGCGGCCGTGGGCGCGCTCGTACCCATGGTCGTGCAGTCGATCGTCGCGCCGATGAGCGCCGGCGGGCCGTACACGCTAGCCGAACGCGTCTACACGATACTGCTAGTGTTCGGCTACGGAGCGGTGCTCTTCCCGGTGGCGCTCTACGGCTGGGGGCGTGCGGCCGTCCGTGATTTAGGGTCGCGGTGGTGGATCCCGGTGGGCGGCGTGATTCTTCTTCTACAGGTGCTATTCGTCGATCTCGACGGTTCGACGGACGCGTTTCTGTTCCTTTCGTTTATCGCGCTGGGCGTGGCCGTCGCTGTTGAGCGGGTGATCGGCCGGAGGTCAGTGACAACGGAGCCGACTGAGACCGAGAGGACCCAAAGGGACGACAACCGATGGGCGAGCGTCGCTATCATCCTGTTCGTCGCCGTACTCATCCTCGGAGGAGCG
>NZ_AOIO01000010.1 GCF_000337555.1 Natrialba asiatica DSM 12278
GTCAATGCAGACCATCTACTGGGAGCAACTCGAGCCGGACACCTGCCACTATCGATTAAGCTGGAACGAGATACGATGGGTCGCCATGACCGACGACCAACTGGACGCACAGGAGTGTGACGGCTGGCCGAGTCGAACCGATCAGGAGTAACCGTCGATAGTTCAAGCGAGCCCGAATCGGACAACGCCGACACAGACGCACAAACCGCGTTTACCACGTTGATCGTTATTTCTCCGCCGCACACGCAAATGGTTCCCGAATTGATCGGTATCGGGCGTCGGAGTACGATTAAACGATATTATTGGACGGAGATATTCACACGTAGAGCAGCTGCACGTGTATGAATGCGTTGACGACACCTCCTAGTGGACTCAGACAGGGTGCGGCCGACTCGGTCACCAGGAGAATTCCTCGTACAGACGGCTACCGAGATCACTGACGATAATTTCATTCCAGCGGGGTCAGAGCAGTTCTAGACCTACGACCTACCCCTTCTGGCCCGCGATCGTCTCCCTCTATTCAGAATCGATGAGCGAACTCTTGCCAGCGACGCTGTGCTGTCACACGCTCGTGATCGATTCGGAAGCGCGGACCCAATCGTATTGCCTGCTCTTGCTCGGCCACGTCGACGTCGACCGTGATGAGCTGCATGACCAGGCCGTGAAGTATGACATCGACACTCTCGTCGAGGACCCGCTCACGTATCTCGACACGAGCGGTGAGCAGCGGACGTCTCGGCTTCCCGAGTGGAAGGACTTTCAGGAACTAGCTGAGGACTACAGAGTGACAGCATGAGGGCGCGCTTCGACGCAACTGCTTCGGCGTAGTCGGTTGACCCTGTCGAATAGCGGTTTGTATCGATATGTGCAAAACTGTTTTTGAGCGGCTTCGGATACGTGGCATCGAACACGGTCTCTTCTACCTTAATACTCTCCTGAATTTGATATTAGCTGCATCCATCGATTCGGGCTAGTATCCTGTTCACGATTAGAGCCGCAACAGTATTGTATGTATCACACAAAATTTTTAAACATCCTGGGTCCGTACGTAGCGGCGATGGCAACTGATGCACGCGATGACGTTTCGGCACAGTCTAGCGATGAACCGGTTTACATTGACAGCAGCAGTCACCTCGAGAAGGTCACGACCGAGAACGACATTGTTCTCGTGGACTTCTACGCCGACTGGTGTGGTCCCTGTCAGATGCTCAATCCGATCCTTGAGCAGTTAGCGAACACGACCGAAGCCGTGATCGCGAAGGTCGACGTCGACGAACGCCAGCAGCTCGCGGGTTCGTTCGGTGTCCGCGGCGTCCCGACGCTCGCCCTCTTCGCCGACGGCGAGCAGGTCGAACAGCAGACCGGTGCGCTGCCGGAAGACCGACTCCGAAGTCTGATCGAGGGATACACTGAATGAACAGGCCACCCGACACGACAACGGCCGTTCGTAACGTAGTGATCATCGGCACCGGCGTCGCCGGCCTCTCGGCGGCCGTCTACACCGCGCGGGCCGACCTCGAACCCCTGGTGTTCGAAGGTCCCGAACCCGGCGGTCAGTTGACGCTGACGACGGAGATCGAGAACTACCTTGGCTTCCCCGAGGGAATCGGCGGGATGGAGCTGATTCAGAACGGGAAGGAACAGGCGACGGCGTTCGGCGCCGAGTTCACGCGCGGTACCGTCGAGGACGCAATGCTCGAGAAGCGTCCGTTCGAATTCGAACTGTCGGACGGCAGTATCCTGCGAACGCACTCGTTGATCGTCGCGAGCGGCGCCAGCGCTCGGTGGGTCGGCGCCGAGGGTGAGGACGAGTTGATGGGCTACGGACTCTCGACGTGTGCGACCTGCGACGGCGCGTTCCACCGCGGCGACGACGTTCTCGTCATCGGAGGCGGCGACAGCGCGATGGAGGAGGCGCTCTTCCTTGCGAAGTTCGCCGACAACGTCACGGTGGTGCACCGCCGCGACGAACTCCGTGCCTCCGAGATCATGGTCGATCGGGCTCGCGATCACGAGGACATCGAGTTCCGTTGGAATACGGAACTCGAGGCGATCCACGGCTCGCAGGAAGACGGCATCGCGGGAGCGACGCTCGTCTCACACTCGAACGGTTATCCTAAGGAGAAGGTTGCGACTGGCGGCGACGTCGACCGCGAAACCGTCAACGTCGGCGGTGTCTTCTACGCGATCGGCCACACGCCGAACACCACGTTCCTGCGGGATACGCCGGTCGAACTCGACGACAACGGCTACGTGTGGACTGCCAACACCGACGCGTGGGCAACGACGGCGACCGCGGTCGACGGCGTCTTCGCTGCGGGGGACGTGATGGACCCCCACTACCAGCAAGCTGTCACCGCTGCCGGTATGGGCAGCATGGCCGCGCTGGACGTCGAAGACTGGCTCGAGTCCGGCGCACCTGCGTCAGTAGAAGTCCCTGACTCGAGCGTAGCGAAGGCCAACGACTGATGGGAACAGTTGGACGAGACGTGAACGCGATCGATCCGTCGACCGCCAAGGGCCGGGCAGATCGGATCGTCGTCTCGTTTCGGTCACCGGAGACAGATTCCGACGAAACCGACGACTAGTAGATGGTCGACAGCGAGTGGCTGCGGGAGAACATAGTGGAGGCGACCTACCAGCGGAGATACCGCTGGGTCCATGCCGGTTCGGTTTCGGTCGGGGATGAGAAGAGTTCGTCAACCGTGGGTGCGCGAGCCTCAAAGACATCGTTCTCCGCGTCGGACTCGGGATTAGATTTGTCTCAAAACCCAGTAACGTACGCTGTGAGAAACAGGGTCGCGTTGTAGCAGGCGTGAGCAAGAATCGGGACGGACAGGTTATTGACTCGTTCGTAGAGAACGCCCATTACAATCGCGAGCGAGAACGGGACGGTGCTGAGAAGGAGCACACCCTCTGCACCGCCGAGATAGCCGATGGCGTGGGGAATAACGAATAGAAATGAAGTGGCAACGATGGCAGCACTGGGTCGCATACTCCGCATCAATCGTTGCTGAATCACACCGCGGAACAGGTACTCCTCCGCTGGCGCGATGAGTACGAACGACAGTGCTGCCATCACGAGCACCACCGTCGGATTGCCCGCTATGAGATCCTGATCCAAACGGCCGAGCTGAACGTCGAACACGGTGCCGAGTGCACTAACTCCGGTTGCAATCCCGAGCATAAGAAGTGTGCTGGCGATCACCCACACTCCCTGTCGCGGTGTCGGCAGCGTTATCGGCACCGACTCACTGACCCATCGTCGGAGGTAGAGCCATCCGGCGATGGCGTAGCCCGCTTCCGATAGAATGATTGCTGCGGTGAGCGCAGCGAGACTGGTCCCACCCAGCGCAAATAGAGGGATCGAAAGAGCCGTTCCGATCAGGAGGGCGGCGACGATCAATCCAAGACCGATTACAAGCGCACGCACCCTACTACGCCAACCAGTTTGTGGGGGAGATCCGCTCAATTCGTCTGCTTGTCGAGCGTTATTCATTATATTTGAACATTATCGCGTCTAGATGATATCTCTGTCGGGTGTAGCTATTTCCGCATTCGAAGCGGATACCAACGTGATGCCGTTCGATCCCGATACCGTTGACGCAGTCGCGTTCGACTCCTATGGGACGATCGTGGACGTCACCGCCGTCGCGGAGCCGCTTTCGGCGCACGTCGACAACCCTGAACTCGTCTCGAAACTCTGGCGAGAGCGCTCGCTGTCGTATGCGATGGTTAGCAACGCCATCGAGGAGTACGACTCGTTCTACGAGCTGAACCGTCACGCACTACAGTACGCGCTCGAAACGACCGGCGTTGACATCGACGAAGACGAGCGCGAGAAACTCCTCTCGACGTATCACGAACTGCCGGTGTTCGACGACGTTTACGGTGGTATAGAGCGGTTGCAGGACGCGGGCTACGATTGTTACATCGTTTCGAACGGCAACGAGGAGATGCTCGAGTCGTTGGTCGACCAGGCAGACCTCGAGGGCCTACTCGAAGAGACGATCAGCGCCGACGAGATCGAACAGTTCAAACCGGAACCGGCGCTGTACCGCCACGCTGCCGACCGGATCGGAACACCAGCTGAGGAAATCGCGTTCGTGGCCGCGGGCTGGTGGGACGTTCCGAGCGCGATCAACGCCGGTATGCAGGGCATCTGGATCAACCGGCAGGACACGCTCTGGGGACCGTATGAGACGAACCCGGATTTCACGATTGAAAGTTTCCACGACCTTGCCGACGAACTGGAGCAAGAGTAACGCTGATACCGTCTGGTCGGTCTATTCGTCCGCCAACTCTGCCGACGCCGATATCTGTCCTGCAGTTCGCAGCCGACTGACGACCACATTGGTTTCCGCGGTTTCGTGCGCGAGCATTATTTGCTGTCAGTTTTTTAACCGTGGTCTCGATGTGTTTTAGGGCAAAATCTATAAGTTAGAAACGAGATATGGATGACTTGAATGATGATTCATACAGCGACTTGGTCTCCGGAAGTGGTGGTACGATCATGACCCACAACAGGAGACAGGTGATCGGCGCGGCCGCCATCGGGATGGGAACCTTCGCAGGATGTACCAATTTGGACCCGTCCGCGTCAGATCCAAACTCGTCGAGTTCTCCAAACTCACCGATCATGTCGGTGAGCGACACTCGAGTCGCTCACAAGGAAGGCAAGGTGGGCGTATTTGTCACGCTCCAGGAGGAGGCACCGGACGAGGCCGGGTCCGTGAAGGTCCGGGCAAATCTCTTCGATGGAGAGGGTGTGCCGTTCAAGGAACGCATCAAGGAGTTTGACGTTGGGGGAAATTCCGAGGCGAACGTAAGTATTTGGTTCGAGGACCTCACTGACGAGGAGAAGGAGAAGGTCGACGGGGCGAAGGCCGAGGCTGTCGCGTAATCGATACGGAGATCCTTCTTATCTTCAGTTCACCGAGGACACGACAATGTTTATACCTGTTCTTCTCTATTAGACGAGTATGACAACTGGTGGGGCGAGCATGAAATTCAGGTGTCTTGATGGAAAATTAGCAGAGAACGTCGGTTACGCGATTGCCCTATTCCAGCTCGTAGCAGCTACGGTTCTCGGCTTTGTGTGGTTGATCTGGCTGATGGGAGTGGCCGACCAGCTGCTCTACCCAGAAACTTCGCTTGAAGGACCGTTCTACCAAGCTATCTATCTGACCGCAGCGTCAGTAGGGGTATACGCCATCGGCCGCCTATACGAATAGCTACGAACTCTCCTGATCTTCTCGAGCCTTATACTTCCCTTCTCTCGCTCGCTCAAATTCATATAGGTCAAGGTCACGAGGATCACCGATGGCCTCATAGCCAATCTGGGGGAGTACTGGCCACCAGTCTTTGTTCTCCTGGAGTTCTTCGTCTCGCTCTCGTCTGTATCGCTGATTGAGATCACCGAAGCCCAACTCCAATTCCTTCTTGAGATGCTCCTCGAGGTATAGCAGCTTTGTCTCCCTCTCTCGGACAGGAACCTCATCTGACTCTTGCGTATTAGACGCATTAGACGCATTGGTCGAATTAGACGTATTGGATGAGTCGTGCGTATCAGGGTCGCGATGCGGTAGAAACCCACACCGGGAGACAAGGCCCGAAAGTCGCCGTATCACATCGAACTGTGGTCCGAGAAGACGCTTCCCGATTACATTCGCGGCCGGGGCGGGTTGGCCGCCGAGTACGGCTGTAACGTTGTGGTAGAGGGCGAGGGCGACCTCTCGTTGACCGTCGCGAACGAGCTGGCACAGCGGATCGACGACGCCGGCAAACCCGCGGTGATTCTGTATCTGGCCGATTTCGACGTGAAAGGCTACGATATGCCGGCGAACATGGCGGGGAAACTCGCCTGGTTGCATCAACGTGGCGACCTCGAACAACACGTCGTGATCGAACGGCTGGCTGTGACGACCGATCAAATCGAAAACCTGGACCTCCCGCGAAAACCCATCGAAGAGAGTTCAGCGACAGGAACCGGCGGCGTTGCGTACAATCGTCGTATCACCGAGTGGGAGCAGGAACACGGGGCCGGCGCGACCGAGTTGAACGCGCTCGAGCAACACCCTGATGAGTTCCGCCGCATCGTTCGCGATGCTCTCGAACGGTACACCGACCCGGATCTCCCTCGCAAGAACGCCCGCCGCAGCGAGCAGTGGGAAGACGATGTCCAGGCCCGAATCGAAGATCGGCTTTGCGAGGCCGGCGTCGACGATGAACTCGATGACCTTGAAGCGTGGATTGAGGACTTCAATGCCGCCTATGCGGAGGTCGCGGACGTATTCGAGCGCCTACGCGGACTGATGGACGATGAGTCGCCACTTGGCACGTGGGAATCGATGGTTCAGGATCTCCTTGCGGAGACTGAACTCCCCGTCGCGACGGTTCCTGAGGGTGAGGCGGCGCTTCCGGATAACCCGATCTATGATTCGGGCCGGTCGTACGCCGAGAACAAAGCCCGAATTGACCGGTATCGAGCGTCGGAATAGTCGGCGAAACGACTAGGTATCATGATTTCGACTCACAAGACATGACAAGCACCGATTTTCTCGAGACCTTCGCGGGTACCGTCCGTTCGAAGGTGTGCAACACATCGGGCTGCCAGACCAACCCGATCGGGACCCTCGAAGGGCGGTATCTCTGTGCCCGGTGTTTCAAACGACGGGCACGGCTCATGAGCGTTGGTCAACTCAAGGCTGCGATCGACGCCGAATCGAACCCGTTCAACCAGCAGAAACTCGAGACCGCACTCGCAGAAGTTCGTGAGTGGAACGAGGCCTAATCCAATGTCGAAGCCAGATTTTGGTGACCTCACTGTCTAAAGTTGGGCAATTGATCTCTTATGCACGAATTGTCTCGGAATTTATCTTTATAGCCATGCGCTTGAGTTACTCAGTGAGTCGATTGAACAATCGGCGACAGTCGTATCCATTGTCTCATCGAGTTTGAGGCGAATAGTTTCACCTTCGTATCGAATCGCCTGTTCGACCATCCACGGATCCTCTGACAGCACTGTCACATCATCGCTGTCGGTACAAAACTCGAAGCTCCAATACGGGGCAGTAGTGACATCACGACCAAGTAGATAGAAAAACGAAATCACAGCTGGGTCGCTGAGAAAGACCTCTCCGATATGAGTCGTAAGAAACCCCTCACACCGGGTACACTGATGCGTAATAAGGACCTCCTCTGAATCCCCTGACCGTTCGAAATCGTGTGAGATTGTACTTGCACACCACGGACAGACACCGCTCTGAAGCAGGTCAATCAATCGACGGGACCACGTATCGAAGGCCATTAGGAGTTCTTGATCCGTTCTGTTTGCAACTCCTGCTGGAAAGAACGGTGAACTCAGCACAGTCTCACCACACGATTCACATCGGGCGTAGAACACCTGGTTTTCGTATGATAACACAAGCGAACCGTGACATAGTAGACAGGGAGTTTCGAGTACGAGCTGCGGAATATCGTCCGGCCCGCCAAGCGTACCAAGCACAGTCCGGTAGAGCGCAATGCCTCCAGCGAGGTGGGTGTATCCCTCATCCGTTCGCTGAATGAACGTTCCCATGAGCTGATTGAGGTGATACTGAAACTGGCCGCTGTCGCGCATTCCAACGGCGGTTTTCAGTTCCGTGAACGTCGCTTCCCACGTTGGCCGCGTCCAGAGTGCATAGAGTATTGATAATCGTGTCTCGTTAGCGAGTAGCTGAAACGCATCACGGATTTCAGTGAGTTCCACCTCCGAGGATGTATCAGTCATTGATATGACCTATGTGTGCGTCCGCCAAAGTCCGTCGGTATCAATTTCGTATCCTGTCACTTCACCAATTGAAATGGTCTTCTACGAGATCTTAACCCCTGCCCAAAAGTATCAGTATCTGTCGTTCAATGAGAGGAATTCATACTAGCAGGCGATTGCTATCACGCACATTGCAATATCGGATTATCCGAATACGAGGGTGATTAGATGAGTTCTATCAATTCACTCCTTCGGCGGTTCTACGCCTACCGGCTGTTGACCTCGGAGGGGTTCGTGTACCCAATTCTCACGGTTCACGCGCTCGCACAGGGATTAGACCTCGCAGGTGTCGGCCTTGCCGCGGGAACGTTTTTTCTCGGGACACTACTCGGTGAAATTCCAACTGGATATATCGGTGATCGAGTCGGACGACGGAACAGTTTGGCTCTCGGGGCCGGACTCGTCTCGATAACCCATATCGGATTTGCCATGGCTGATTCGCTCATCGGGTTTATCCTGTGCTGGTCATTCTGGGGGGTAGCCGCGACCTTTCGTTCAGGAAGTACCGATGCATGGCTCTACGACATGCTCGTCGATGCCGACGCGACATCGAGGTATACAGCGGTACGAGGCCGAAGTACATCGATGTTCTATATAGCCGCAGCAGTCACTGCACTGAGCGGTGGGCTGCTTTACGAATACTGGTCTATCCTTCCGTTCGCTGCAGCTGGAGTGATGACTGCTCTTGGTGGTCTACTTGTTCTAACACTTCCCGAACCGGACGCTAACACTTCGAAAAAGGATTTTTCGCTACGAGAGGCTGCTGCGGCCTTCACGACAGTCCTCACGACGAGTCGCATCAGGATCTTTGTCGTTTTATCGGCAGTGGTTCTGGCTGTGCCAGAGACTATCGAAGTGTTCGTACAACCAGTTGCACTATCAGTTGGGTTCACTCCGTCACTTCTCGGACCATTGTACGCAGGGTTGATGATCGCCGCCGCAGTAGGTTCATCCCTTGCCGATCCAATTGCAGACCGATTCAGTATCGGCGGCTGGTTCACGCTTGGAACAGCAGGACTCGCAGGAGTTCTTCTACTCGCAAGTCTGCTTCCCGTGGCTGCAGTCCCCGTGTTTTTCATTGCCCGCAGTGCCAACACCGTGAGCGACACCCTCAGGAGCACGTATCTGAACAACCGACTCGATTCACAAGGGCGAGCGACCGCACTCAGCGGTGTTTCGATGGTGCAAGCGCTCATCTTTGTACTGGCACGGTCGACCGGAGGGGCACTCGCTGATGCGACCACTCCAATGACGGCATTAGCCGCTCTTGGACTAGTCGCTGTCGTAGCCGTAGTGGTGATACGGTTACTCGCGGACCCCTTCCAGTCAGGATCTGTTATGGATCCTTTTCGTTCATCTGGAGCAGATTAGATATATTATAACAAATTCAGCAAAATATATAATCCGACCATATTTGATGACCATGGACAAAAATCTGCCTACTTGACTTCAAATCTTCACAGTCAGCCCCGATTTTTCGGGATCGAACCGGTTCGAAAAGATAGTGTTTCGACGAATTGGTCGCGGATGTCACGACAATAATGCAGTCGCAGTACGAGTGCGCTACGGACTACGCTGATATCGAGACGGTGATTTGTCGTCTCCCGATAGGCAATCTTACGTTCGCCGCTCACGATTCGTCCGCACCCTATTCAGGTCCGTATCCAATAGCGCGACTGCTGCGGGCGTTCATTATCAAGGAGATCAACAGGTGGCTCAAAGAAGCAAAGACATCGATTGAGACCCTTCAAAACTATAATACGCTCTATTGCGAACTAAATACCCATCACCCCACTTCTGACGATCCAGAATACCGCCTAGAATCAGTTTCTGGAATATATCTATCTTCTATTTTCAACCGGAATAATGTATGGAATATCAGCCCGAAGGTAAGTTGGTAATTTGGCCAATATTACNCCTAGAATCAGTTTCTGGAATATATCTATCTTCTATTTTCAACCGGAATAATGTATGGAATATCAGCCCGAAGGTAAGTTGGTAATTTGGCCAATATTACAAATTAGATTCAGAGGAACTGGTAGAACCACATCCACCATGTGTAGTTCCGTTCGAACTCGTACGAGCACTCATATGTCCAGTACTGCAGTTTCTTGAATGTACTTGCGCTCTGTACCACACTTAAGCCCACGTTGACCGTATGTCTGCTTTTTTCGTACTTGTGATAGTTTCGGGCTCGTTTAGCCTTCGATTTTTCGAGGAACTCGCGGTGATACCCGCACGTCGAGCAAGTGCAGGTATAGGTAGTTCTCGAGCCCATCGTTACTCTCGCACCTCATCGATCGACTCGGCAACGTCAGCGGCCTGAATATCGCTATAGGCCTCGTGGGTCGTCTCGATTGACTTGTGCCGCAGCGCCGCCTGTGCGAGTTCAGAGTGACCCTGTTCATACAACTCCGCACCGAGCGCCCGTCGCGCTCCGTGGGGTTTCAGATATTCCTGGTCGCCCTCGAGTTCAATCCCGGCCTCACTGGTTAGCATCTTGAGGATCTGCCGGCCGGCCTCTTTCGTGATCGACGGCGGCGCAATCGCCTGCTCACGTAGGATCAAATTTATGTCGCTGCCAGGTTCAGGACGCTCCTCCGTGGCGTCCTCGACAGCCTGGTACTTGCTCGCCGTATGCCCGGTCGGGAACACTGGCCAGTCATCGGTCGGCGGCTCGTGAACACGCTGTAGGCGCGAGAGTGCGTTGTGAGCCCGGTCGGTGAGCCCGACGGCCTCGTACGCTCGAGATTTGCCGTACACCTCGAGTGTCCGATTGTCGAGATCGACGTCACCCCATCGAAGGCCGTGGCGATCGTCGTCGTTTCTGTCGCGAAAGAGTTCGGCCCCGCGAACGCCGAGTTCCGCGAGCAATACGACGATGGTTCGGTCGCGGTAGGCACGCTTGAGCGGCACGTCGATAGTTTCCTCACGAGCCATCCGCACGCGCTCGTCTGCGTACGAAAGGAGTTGCTTGCGTTGCTCGGGCGTCCAGAACTGCGTGTCTCTCGTCGGTCGATCTTCGGGAAGGAACTCCTCGGCACGTTCGGTGTCTGCGGGATTCGTGTCGAGTTGCTCATCGCGAACACAGAACGACAGGAACGCCCGCACGTACCGGAAGTACGTATTCGCCGTCGAGCCCGCAAGGTCGCCGTCGATCGTGCGTTCACGAAGTCGAAGCCCGTACTCGCGGCAGTCACCCGAGTCGAGTTCAGCGACGCTGTCGATTCCTTCCTCGTGGCAGAACGAACTGAACTCGTTCAGCGCCGGTCGCATACTCGCGCGACTGCCGCCCGAGTCCAGCGAGTTCAGGTAGCGGTCGACCGACTGTTGGATGGTCGTATCCGTGGGGTGGCGATCGCGAGAATCAGTTGTAGGCCTCGAATTTCCTGAATCCATGATCTTCACTGTGGGGTACAGCGTCCACCCTCCTAAACTTACTTGGTTNCAGCCCGTCAGAGATGTGTATAAGAGACAGGGTCGTATCCGTGGGGTGGCGATCGCGAGAATCAGTTGTAGGCCTCGAATTTCCTGAATCCATGATCTTCACTGTGGGGTACAGCGTCCACCCTCCTAAACTTACTTGGTTAAATTAGCTTTTAGCCATGTAACTCCGATACTGTCTCTATCGGCGACAGACGGCAGTTATAGAGCATCTAACCACAATACACGCACCTATAAACTGTATGCCGATGTATGGAATGGGCAGGCTTGGAAGATGAGACTACAGTAGGTACAGAAGTCCTAGAATGCGCGATTTAGGGGGAATTCATCCCTCTGTAAGCGACTCAGACTGACCCACAAATACCTCGCTATGAGCGTCACAGGTGTTTTGCCCAAGTAATTCTGTAAACGACACAAGAAAGAACAAAGCCCATAAGTATCCGGGAATCACCGGCAGTGCGCTCATCGCCTTCAAATGAGGAGAGGTAACCAATGAGACTCGTCGAGGCAATTGCGGAGCTGCTAGGTTTCGGTCCGAATGTAACCATCTTAGAACAACTCACCGCATCACTCCTCGGAGCCATCTTCATCGGAATATTCTGCTTGATCCACATGGCGATTACTGGCCCGTGGGCGAAACGAAAAGTGAATGCAGCCTTTGCGGATCGAATCGCCGTGAATAGAGTTGGTCCGTTTGGACTGTTCGTCATCGTCGCGGACATCGTCCGACTGATTTCGAAGGAACTCATTATCCCAGATGGCGTGGACCGTTCCGCCTGGGATTTTGCTCCTATCCTCCTGTTCTTCTCGGCGTGCGTCGGCTTCGCCGTCGTTCCGATGGAGACTGTCGCTGGCGTTACAATACAGCTCGCTGATCCCGAGACCGGCGTCGTGTTTCTCTTCGCCATCTCGTCACTAGCGAGTCTCGCGCTGGTCATCGCTGGTTACTCGTCGAACAACAAGTATTCGTTCCTCGGTGGGTTGCGCGCAGTCGCACAGAATATCGCGTACGAAATTCCGCTCGTGGTCACGGCGGCGTCGGTCGTCCTATTCACGGGAACACTTCGCGTAAGCGAAGTCGTCGCATTCCAAAGTCGAACGTTCACGGACGTATTGGGCGTCCACATTCCATCCTGGTTCGCCTTTGTGAATCCGTTCGCCTTCGCACTCTTTGTGGCGGCGAACCTTGCAGAGATCGGACGAAATCCGTTCGACACCCCGGAAGCACCACAGGAGGTCGTTGCCGGCTATCAGACCGAATACTCGAGCGTCTACTTTGTCTTTCTCTACGGGAGCGAGTTTCTCCACATATTCCTCGGCGGCGCAATCATCGCAATACTGTTTCTTGGGGGCCGAACGGACCGTGGCTGCCAGGGTTCGTTTGGTTCCTCATCAAAATATGGGGCGTTTTCTTGTTCACGCAGTGGGCACGGTCGGCAATACCGCGCGTCCGAATCGACCAACTCATCGAAATCGGCTGGAAAGGCATGCTCGTCCTTTCTTTCGTGAACCTGCTTCCACGGCACTCCTCATGGGAATACTAGGCGTGTAGTGTTAGCGTCGGATGCTCAAATCTGACGTCCCTCATGATGCATTAGCAAGAAATAGCCTATGAGTCTATGTATTGAGTACACCAGTCGCAACTTCCATCTTGCACAGTAGCCCACAAGTTCGGAGTTTGATGGGGTGATGCGTGCCTTCATTTCACTGATTCAATCTTGAATAGGCCCATGTCCTTCGATTCTCCACTCGAACAACGCCTCACCTAAATTGCCGGTAGGCACGCATCAGACCTCCATCCTCCGAAACTGTCAGAGGTCGGCTAGGTCGGTTTATCATGCACAGATCACTACGTAACTGTAGTCAGGCAGGTAGTTTTCTCATGCACAGCATATGCTGAATCTATATCTACAGTGTAGATTTCATAGGAAGCCGTGCATGACAAATCGATCTAGCCGGCCTCAGTAGAGACTGATAGTTGCATCACGGAGCTCGGCGATACGCTGGCAGTCCTCAACCTGCCGAGTAGCGTCCTGCTGGTCGGTCAAAACCTGTGCATAGATGGCGGTGGTGGGCATGTTTTGGAACGTACGGGTAGAGTATACAAAGAACAGGGATTTTGGAACGTGTTTCAGAACCACCTCCTTTTGAAATACTGGCGGTACTGCATAGTACTACTTCGGCGGTTGAGTACCGATGACGCCGACAGTGTTTTTCCGTTTTGCATCTACACCTAGCCATGAGTGAGTCTCTGGTCAAGGAGGAAGTTCCACCCGAAAAAGCGTTCGCCGCTCTCTCGGACCCGACCCGTATCGCGGTTCTGCGAGCGCTCTGGGAAGCCGAAGACCACACAGCGACATTCTCAGAGTTGCGCGCAGCCGTCGCAATGGACGACTCCGGCCGCTTCAACTACCATCTCTCGAAGTTACGCGGCCGGTTCATCAGCAGAATTGACGACGGCTATCAACTGCAATTGGCCGGGACTCGTGTCATCGGCGCGCTCCTATCAGGAGCCTATACACAGACTGGCTCAACAAAATCAGTACCGATGGACCAGTCATGTCCGTACTGTGACTGCCCATTGACCTTCCAGTACGAGGACGAGCAGGCCATCATCGACTGCGACGATTGCGAACAGGTTCAGATACAGCTCCCCGTTCCGCCGGGAGTATTCGCTGGGTACGACCATGAGACGCTCCCCGACGTAACCGAACGGTATGCCCGGAATCTCGTCCAGCAGGCTAGAACCGGGTTCTGTATGACCTGTGAGGGGCGAGTTTCCCCGCAGGTCACGGTCGAAGCGCCGCCGTCCGACGCCGAAGACCTATCTCGAATTCCAATGGCCCAGTACGAATGCGAACGATGCGGAGAAACCACCAACTCCGACCTTGGAACTGCGTTCCTCAATCACTCCGACGTAATTGCGTTCTACCACCATCACAATATCGACGTGCGCGAAACCCCGCTCTGGCGGTTCATTGCCGTCGACGGGGACAGCGCCCGAATTCTTCACGAGGAACCGCTCCGAACGAGTGTTACCTATACCGCCGACAACGACCGATTGACGCTCACTGCCGATAGGAATCTCGACGTACTCGCCATCGAACGCGAGTGATACCTCAACGACAGAAAATACCTTCTGTTCCGCACTGAACAGAAATGTTGTTCTGATTATATTTAATCCCCGACGCACTCTGTTGGGAGTATGCGCGAACTCCTCAGAAACGGCTCGTTCATGCGGCTGTTCTGCGGGCGACTGGTGACGAACGCTGGTGACAGCCTATACTACATCGCGGCGATGTGGCTCGTTTATCAGTTGACCGGTTCGGCGGCCTTCACCGGCGTTGCTGGCTTTCTGACGACGGCTCCTTCAGCCATACAGTTCCTCTTCGGACCATTGGTAGACCGGACCCCACTCCGGCGGGTACTTGTCGGAACCCAACTCGCACAGGGCATACTCGTGCTCGTCATTCCCATCGCGGCCGCGCTCGACGCGCTCTCCGTCTGGGTGGTCCTGACCGTGATGCCGTTGCTCTCGCTGCTCAACCAGCCGGTGTATCCCGCTGAATCGGCGGCGCTCCCGCGAATCGTCGAACGCGAGGAACTCGTCGAGGGCAACTCGTTGTTCGCGCTGGCCTATCAGGGGGCTGACGCAGCATTCAACGCTGTTGGCGGTCTGCTGGTCGCCGCGCTCGGTGCAGTCACGTTGTTTCTCGTGAACTCGCTCACATTCGGTATTGCAACGCTCCTGTTCGCCACACTCTCTATCCCTGCCGCCGGCACAGACAACGACGAAACCAAGCAAACGGCCACGGCGTCGGAAACGGCCGCCGACGGAGGCCGACCCACAGCAGCGAACGATTCGCCAGCATCATACCTCGCGGACCTTCAGGAGGGTATCGAGTTCCTGCGCGGAACCATCGTGGCGAAACTCCTCGTCGGCGCAGCTGTTGTCAATTTTTCAATTGGTGGTGTGATGGCGGTTCTCCCGGCCTACGCTGACGTGCTGGGAGGGGCGAGTGCCTACGGTCTGCTGACCGCCGCCATCGGGACAGGAATGTTGATCGGTGCGCTCGTTGGCAGCGCGGTCAGGCGGTTTCCGTTCGGCCGCGTGGTCGCTCTCGGAATGGCTGGCAGTGCGATGCTGTGGGTCGGAGCCGTCGCCGTCAATTGGCTCCCCGCGAGCGCGCTCCTGTTCGCGCTCGCGCTCGTCCCCGCCGGTGTGACGAACGTCCTTGTCATCTCGCTGGTGCAGGCACTGGTTCCCGATGGCCTGCTGGGTCGCGTGACGGCGGTCCTCGGGAGTGCATCGGCGGCGATGACGCCGGTCGGTGCGCTTGTTGGAGGTGCGGTCGCCGGGGCGACCTCGGCAACGCTCGTGCTGTGGGCCGCCGGAGCTTCATTCGCTCTACTGGCGCTCTACGTGTTCGCGGTCCCGAGCCTCCGACGGCTCCCGGAGATAAGTGAGGTCTCGACGCTGACCGCCAAATAGCGAAAAGACTGTTCAGCCCATTGGTCTCATTGGTGATAGCCAGTATTCGTTGGCTATCGGAGTTGCTGAAAAACCGACCGCGGACAGAACTGGCAGATTCACGAGAACGCCTTCTGGGAACAGCATGCCTACATAGGGATGCGCGAGGACGTGTATGCTCGCAGCGGCCCAGCGTCGTTCTCGCTCGACACCTCACGGGAGCGCATCCCGACGGGATCGACTCACCGCTACCAGATCGGCAAGCTCTCCGTCTCGGAGATCCGCTCGATGCTTCGGAATACCACACGAATGCTGATCGCTCGCGCCCGCCAGAACGGCGAGCTCGCGGGTCAGTCATGGCGGCCATCGACGTGACCAAGGGTTTCCCGTTCACCGGCGATGTGGAGGACCTCGAGGATGATATCCTCGGGTACAAGGACGGCAACGAGTATTACCAGTGGGCCGTACTCAAGTTAGTCGGGATGGACGTCCCGCTCGTGCTCGTGCCATCCCGCGCGTGCGCGGTCAGTTGAAAGACGAGATCGTTGAGTAGCTCCTGTCGCAGGCGACCGAGATGGTCGACATCGACCTCGTGATGATGGATCGGGAGTTCGATAGCGATCCGGTCAAGGATACCTGCGAGGAGTACGACGTTCACTATCTGAATCCTACGCGCATCTTCGCCAATAGCGACGAAGCAGACACCATCACGTGGATGTACCGTAACGGCAAACGGTACCATGTCACAGGAACGGAATCCGACGACGGGACGCCGACACGCAAGCAGATCTACCTCCCAAAACGGTCGCATTCGGACGACGATGACGAAGACGGCAGTCTCTCAGCAGTGTAGAAGGAGATGTACGGGGAGTGGGAATTCGAAGACATGGAAGGTGAACCGAGCGAGCGGATGTCGTTCTCGCGGCTGCTCGCGGACTTCCAGCGCGAAGAGGAAGTCGAAGAGCGGAAACAGAAAGCACAGGAGGGAGAGGTGGACACCTCCGAAACAGTGGTGTTCGAGACGAACCATCCATACGTGACCGCCCGCGACGCCGACGATCAGCAGATGGACGGGAGGGCGTTTGTCCACATGATCGAGCGGCTTATTCGCTGGTATCGCCACCGTTGGGGGATTGAGAACGGCTTCAAGAAGCAAAAGCACTTCATGGTGCGAACCACCTCGACCGAACGAGACTATCGGTTCTTCAACTTCGCGTTCGCGTGCGTGCTGTATAACGTCTGGCGGCTGGTCGATCTGCTGGTAAAACTCGCTATCGACGGCGAGAGCACGTCGTACGCACCGCGCGTCGATGCGAACCAGTTCCTAACCGTCGCCAAGCAATTCTACAGTCTCGACCCGCCTAATTGACGCTCGGCCACCTCCGCGACCGCCGGTTCGTGAGCGGCGGCACTGTTCAGCGGGTGTTTATTTCCTGTCTTGACGACCCGATTCCGGGATATTCATCCGAGATTGATCAGCGACTGTTTATCACAATGAGAAAATGGTCGGAACGAACGCCTGATCCGTGCATAAATCAGCTACCTAGACGACATCAGTGGTTCATAGGGTTTATCGGCTGGTTTTGCAAGGGTAGCATATTCACAATCATGTTCGATTGTTCCTTCGTCAGTAATTTGTCCCTTTGTCAATTCGAACAAATCGAGGGCTGTAATCGGATAAGTTAAAATTCACCAGAGTTCGGGCATGACTGCAATGAAATTCAGCTGTTCCGTATTATTTACAGTAGCCCAGAGCGTAAATCCTCGCCGCTCATGGTAGGGATACAGCGTCCGTTATCGTCTACTTTCATTGTGCGCTAAAGGTTCATCTCCCATCGGTTCGTTTGGATGGATGTGCATAGGAAACTGGCAGTTGACTCTGTAATTGCCTCACCATAACGAGCTGAATACTAAACACCGCCAATTGCTGAAAGTCGAAATCAAGAGAGTAAATTACCATGATTATCATTTCAGGAAAAGTGTATGTAGATACGAAGGTGCGTGATGAATGGGTCGCGCAGCATCAAGAGATGGTAGCGCGGGCACGAAAACAACCTGGCTGTCTGGATCTCGTTATTGCGGCTGATCCACTGGAGGAAAACCGCTATAACATATACGAGGCCTGGGAATCAGAAGAGCATCTAGATGAGTGGCGGAAAGTGGCAAATCCGCCGGAATCCCAGTTCGATCCAGAACGAGTCGAGGTTCAAAAATATCAGGTCAGCGAATCCGGGCCGCCGCTTTAGCGTACAGTAGAGTATGGGAAAACGTTCTTTTGTAGGAGATTGTTGATGATATCCAGTTGTTATTGTGGAATCAAAGAAAGCAAGGACACCGCGCCAGCGGTATCCGGTAGGCATGATTCCGCTAGATGTGTTTGGGTCGGTATCGGTCGCAGCGAACCTGTTTCAGCAGGTCCGCTAGCGAAACGGAGTTACATGCCCTCGCTGCCATTCTGACCATTCGGTCAAAACGGCAGCTATGGCCACTTTCAGCGCTATCTCTGCAAGAATTTCGACCGCACGTTCAACGACAAGACCGGCACGATCTTCGCTCATTCGAAGACCGCACTCAGAAAGTGGTTGTTCTCGATCTGCACATTCCTCCGGTTTAACACGAGTCTCCACCAGTTTCAGTTCGAAATCGATAGCCAGTACAAAACGATCCACCAGCACATCGAGCGCTTCACCTCGTCAGCCCGGTCGAGATCGACGAAGTATACGGCTCACGCTTGCGACACTGCTTCGATCAGTGCGATTTGAAGCAACCTCTGAAACAAAGTTGTCGCCGACCCTGCGCTCACGTGCCGTCCGAGTGAGCCAGTGTGGTTACGAGTGCGACAGGAACAAACAGGTGAGTAAGGCCATGGTGATAAGAATTGATCGGATGCTGTCGATCCGATTCTCTATGCATTGAGAACGCCAGTCTCAACTTCTGGGCAGGCCTGAAGTCAGGCACGTATTGAATAATCGGTTGGATTGATCAGCTGATCTGGATAAGAACCCTCTTGTCATCGCTCAGTTTACGCCTATAAATGACAACCATAGTCGCAGTCAGACATGGCGAAACGACATGGAATCGTAAAGAGCTGATGCAGGGCTGGGCACCTGCTCCACTCACCGAATTGGGACAAGAGCAGGCCAATCAAGTCGGTGAGGTACTCCACGATAACTACGATATTGATCGAATTCTGTCGTCGGATCTCTATCGGACAAAAGAGATGACAGAACTGCTGCTTGAGTACATCGATGCACCAGTCACGTTCGAGTCGGCATGGCGCGAGCACGACATCGGTGCGTATCAAGGTCTTCCCGCCGACGAGATGTTCGAGCGGTTCCCGGAGTACGGGCTCTGGGAGGTCGGTCCCGAAGCTGCCTATGAAAAACCAGATAGCGGCGAAAGCCTCATCGAAGTCCGCGAGCGCGTCGTCGAGCGATGGGAAGATCTACTGAGCGACTGTGACTCGGATGAGACAGTCCTCATCGTCGCCCACGGCGGCCCCATCCGTTTGATTCTCGGACACGTCAAAGAAATCGAAATTGCAGAGGCGATCATGGAACAATCGCAGGCAAACTGCTCAATCAACGAGTTCCATTACAACCCTGAGACGGGTGAGACAGAGGTAATCCGCGAAAACGATACTGAACACCACTGATGAGTGAGAGTACGATTTAGATCGGATTCATATCCACTGATGAGTGAGAGTACGATTTAGATCGGATTCATACCCACTGAGTTGCAGTTCAGAAAGGTCGGGTCCGACCGATTATTTGGCTATATACCTGTCTTCTAGACAGGTCTATCGATAGATGCTATGCCAGCAGAGACGATTTCTCCGATATCGCCGACCGGTGAGACGTTCTCGGGCCAGTTCAGTTCGTCATTGCACCACGCCATCCCGCGACCGACGCCGGTCACGTAGTCGGACGTCTGCCACGGCGTCAGCACGGTGGCCGGAATCCGGTCGAAGTGAGGTTTGAGTGCACCGACGTAGGTCTCGCTGCCGATGAGAACGACGGCGTCGAACTCGAGGGCGACCTCTTGAAGCGTGAGTGCGACACGCCGGCCCCACGCTCGAACCTGCAGGTCGCTCATCTCGTCGAGCGTGCGGTCGTAGTACGCGAGTTCAGTCTGGCTGTGGACAAGCCCGTACTCGGCGGACATGATATAGTATCCGTCCGAATGTCGGCCGTAGCGGTCCTTGCAGGTGTGGACCGACGAATCATACAGTTCCCGCGCCGGAACGGACTCGCCGGGATCGAGGTCAATCTTGGTCTCGCCACACGAGACGACCGTGAGGACTGACGGGCGACTCATTGACGAGTTCCTCGCTTGGATTCCGGCGCAAAGCGCCACGCTGTCACTGGCTGGCCGTCGCCACGTTCGCGATACGGGATTCGGTCGTGATCGGTGGCCGGCGAGCGGCCGGTCGCCGAACGGTCGCGGTCGTTGTCGAGCGCATCCTTGTCAACGAGGATTCCGCCGGATATCGAGACACGGTGGCCTAAGGCGGTCTCTATCTCGGCGTCGGGGAGCACAATCTCGTCTGTGCCATCCGACAGCGTCAGCGGGTCTTTGTTCACAACGATTCCATTAAACGCAGAGTGCTGATTGTCGTTAGTCTGCGAATCAGTCTGTGGTTTCGGATCGATTTGTGAGACCGTCTTTTAGTCGACTAATACGCACGGCGACGCCGTGTGAGCGTGAACATAATACTGAGAATTTCGTGAACTCGTCATGAAATGAATCGTTCCCAATATCAAGCACGCCGAAACATAGTGAAATCAAACGCAGCATGTCGAGTTCCCAGAGCCCATAAAATATATACAGTTGGAAAGAATTATTAGAATTATTACCTCTATCCTCGGCACAAACAAGCTTAGAAGGCGTGCCATACTGACCGCTACAGCTGTCGGACTCAGTGGCTGCATCTCATCTTGGAGATCAAGTCCAGATGACTTGCAAAAACTCGCCCCCACAAGCTGGAGAATGGCCGGTAAGAACGCGCAGAACACATCCCGACTCGACGCCATTAGAGGATCTAAAATAGACGATATCTCCTGGAACAAACCCATCGCTTCACAGTTCGTTAGCCCTATCGTCATGACCAAAAACCATGCCCTCGTGAGCACCCAATCGAAACTCATCGGATTCGACAAAGCCGATGGCACGATTGCGTTCTCACACTCACTCCCTGGCGGCATGGCCGCCGCCCCAGCAGTAACCGACACCCACATCCTAGTCCCAAGAGACACCTATGGAGAAGGCTTCGACTCGGATATCGACCTGCAAGCACCAACACTGTACGCTCTCGACCGCGAAACCAAGCAACGAGTGTGGGAACACACGCTCGACGGGAACTACCTCGCTTCGGTTGCCGTCGCTGATGACATCTACGTCCAATCAGACCGCGAAGCGTACCGCCTCACAGCAGATGGAACCACCACGTGGCGCCAGACCTTCGACCAAGCATTTGACTGGCGAAAAACCCTCTCGTATCTCCGACCAGTAATCGGTCCAGACGGAGTCTACATCGGACACCGAGACACACTCGTCAAACTTGACCGCGCCGCAGGTGACGTCCGTTGGACGCGCTCGATGGAGAAGACAGTGTTCCCCCCTGTGATTGCTGGTGATACCACCGTCATCACCTCAACGAACGATGCAATCGTCGCCGTGAGCCCCGCGGATGGCCAGATTCAATGGCGAGTAAGCAAGCCACCTGTGTGGGCACCTGCAATCAGCGAGACCATCGCTGTCGCATCGACCAGCAAGGGACTGCTCGGGATCGATCCTGCATCCGGTGAGCAACAGTGGCACGCAGATCAGTCACTGAGTACGTGCCCGCCGGTCATCGCAGGCAATACGGTGTTCACAGCCCCGGGGATGACGTTGACCGCTGTCGACGCTGAGACCGGAGAACGCATTGACTCGCGCGGAACTGACTGGCGAGTTACGTGGATCACGCCAGATTCCGGTGGCGTGCTCACACGGCAGCCTACAACCGACGGAGTTCTTCTGGAACGGTATCCACTACGGTGATACCCCACCTGCCGCTCGCTTGACATCTCACAGTCGTGGGTGGGGCCCCTGCTTCCACGACGCGCGTTACAGACACACCGGTGTCTGTAGAGAGCACATGGTGCACGTCGTCCGGTCGGTGAAGAAAGCCTCTTAGCGTTTCGACGCAGGAAAAGTAGCGGCAATGTTGACCCGCTCGGGTCGACGGTCGGTTCTCAGGGGCCGGATTCTGTTTCGTCCCCCTTTACCACGATATCGTCACCGTTCCGGTCTTCAATAATTGGTTGTTCTTTGATATTCTCATTCGCGCCCGAGAACGTGACACCAGCGCCCGCAGGAATCGAGAGGGACGCGCCAACGTTCGGCTCTCCTGCGTCGTAGGCGTGGTTATAGCCGCCTCTCACGAAGCGTTCGCTTGGGTCGTAGTCACCGGTTTGTTCCAGAAAGACCGCTGCTTGGCCTGCATATACTTGTGTCTCGTCTGTCTCGCAGAAGACATCGAGTGCGTCGATGTCGATCCAGTCGGCACTGGCTTGGTAGTCGTTGATTCTGAACCCGATCTTCCCAGTGTTATAGCCTCCCTGGCCGGTTTCGAACGGTGTGGAGGTTTCAACGTACTCGGTGGCGTGGGTTGCATCGAACCGGTCGATACTAATGGCTTCGTAAAAGTCGGTGTTCCAGGTCATCGCGGCGGCGTCCTTGGGGTTGTCGCCGTAGCTAACCTTTTCGGTGCCACAGCCGTACGGGGCCGTCCAGGCGTCGAGCTCGAGGTTGTAGTTGAAGTCGAGCGTGGCAGAGACGTACGGAGTATAATATGAGTTATATAACCCAATGTCGATAATGATGGAGTCTTCCTTGATTTGCTCTGTCCCGACATTTTCTGCCTTCGGCCCGAGCGAAACCGGGAGTTTGTGATTACTGAAGCCGGCATCCACGGGCTGATTCTCTAACCATTGCTTCATGCCGTCCTTGCCTTCATTAGCTCGGATTTTGGATGACTTCTTAACAATCTGTTTGAATTTCTCAAGGTCGTCTGATTCAGCACCACTGGTGACTGGGATTGCCGACAGTGCACTCGATACACCCGCAAGTTTCAGGAACTTTCGTCGCTGCATTACAATGCTATTCTCTATCTACTAATAGTCAAATATACTTAAAGTCAGTATTGACAACATTATACAACCAGATACACGAACCTATCTAGCACGGGTATCAACACAACAAAAATACCTCTAAATCGCACCTACAACAGTGAAAACAGCACTGTCGCGTACTGGGTTTATCAGTCTATTAGAGATCTTTTCGATACTGACGAAAAGTCATGTGATTCCTATCTCCGATACATGAGCGAAGCAGAGACCTATAATTTTGGCCGTGGTGAATCGCCAGACGTAGCTTGATTTCAGTGTTTTATCGCCTGCTTGATGTTGTGAACCGTGCACATCAGGACGAGTTTTCGAAATTCACCGTACCAAGATCGCGCACGTACGGCGTCGCCAAGCGTGCGCTTGATCGTTGAGAAGGCGGTCCCACACATCGCTCGCTGTCAGTATCGAGGCCCATCGATCACGCGCACAACGCGCGGATCGATGGGCCGAAATTCACGATGTTTGATCAGGGTCCTCATGCATTCTTCGCGGAGTTTTTCGCGTAATTCCATCCATCGTAGCTTTTGTCGCCAGCCGAGCTGTGTGTCGTGGCGTTTCTCGGTCGTACAGTGAACGTCCAAAATCGTGTGGCTCTCTGTGTCGACGAGAGCGGTTGCTTTGAGCGTCTGAACCCGGAATTCGTCCGCCAGCAGTAGTGTTTGCTGGCGTTTTCGCAGTCAAAGAACGTCGCGTTAGTCGCGGCGTGACCGCTCGGGTCGTGCAACTGCGCCAAGGGGCGCAGCAGCACTCGCCAGAGTGGTGTCTTGATTCTATCAAACCACTTGACTAACGTCGAATGATGCGGGAGATCGGCCGCTTTGAGGCCGATCTCCCCGAGTACTTGCGACATCTCGCTCAGCAGATCCAACGACTCTCGGTAGGACTTCTCCAAATAAACCCGAAGACAGTGGAGCGATACAACGGCGTAGTCGGCGAAGCCGCCACCCCCTTCGGGGGCGGCGACTTTGCCTCGGCCACCAACAGCATTTTTAGCTAACGCACTACTTTCTTCGTGAATCGGGAAATCTTCGACATAGGCATCGGCGGTTTCCCGCTTCAACTCCCTAGTTCTGACGGCCGAAGCCGACGCTGTCCAGCGGTTCACCAGAGCCCTTTGGTGATACAGTGGCTACCCGTCGATGCGATTTCCGTAGTTCTGACACACCCTTTCTCGTGTCCATCACTCGGGATATCCGAACACCTCCGCGTCCCGTTCTCGATCGATCAAGCCGTCACCTTCGAGGTCTCGATAGCAGCTTGGACAGAGTGATGAGATTTCGTCCCGTCCGGCAACACAGACTAGCTGAAGGTTGCATGTCTCCTCGTCACACTCGTCGCACTTCTGAATGGCATTTCCGAACTGATCGCTACCCGTCAATGCCGCCCACCTCGATTGTCGTTATCATGTCAGTTCCGCCGTTCTCTCTGCGTATTTCTGGACCCGTCCGACGACAGTAGCTCACTCGATAAATTTCATCACTGGCCTCGAGTTCGATGTATGCCTCTTTTTGGTCGTGGTATCCGACCTTGAGTTCAGGCGTTGATGCCTGAGACGGGTCGTTGGCATTGAATCGAACCAGCACACCTGGCTCGAGAGAGCGCAGAACCGAGTCGTACGCTCCGCAGTCGTCCTCTCGCTTGATTGTATCGGTAGACCGTTCGCTACTCATCGATCGCCCGGCACCTCCTGGAACTCATCGCACTCGTCAAGCGGATACTTGTCGATCGGTTGTGGGTACACGTCGTGGCCGTCAATCACCGCCCGGACCTGGCGAGCGGCGTTCTCGTCGTGATCGCTGCGATACAACTCGCCTGTGCTCTCGGTCCCGTAGACGAACCCCTCGCCGTCGTAGCGAGCGTACCAGGTGTGCTCGCTGTCGGACATGCCGCGNTACAACTCGCCTGTGCTCTCGGTCCCGTAGACGAACCCCTCGCCGTCGTAGCGAGCGTACCAGGTGTGCTCGCTGTCGGACATGCCGCGGTACGAGGGTTCGTGCGCGTAGAGGTACAGATTCTCGCCAGCCGTCTCGAGCACGTCAAGCCACGCGTCGGGCGAGAGGTCGGGCGTCTTGAGCGCGAGGATATCCGACTCGTCGAGCGCGTNCTCGCCAGCCGTCTCGAGCACGTCAAGCCACGCGTCGGGCGAGAGGTCGGGCGTCTTGAGCGCGAGGATATCCGACTCGTCGAGCGCGTCGGCGACCTGTACGACCAGCGGGTCGTCGTAAGCGGCAAGCGTCTCACAGAACTGCTCGTACTCGCGTTCGGCCTTTCGCATGGCATCACTCACCATCGGACTCACCTCGTGCATCGGGGTGAACGGGACCGAGTACACGGAATTTCTCTTGGAAGTCCGACCGGCGAACGTAGTTCCCAGCGCCCTCTTGGTCCCGGTACTCACGGGCGATCGAGACGTGTTCATAGCAGCCAACTGCGTCCTCGAAACGGGAAAAGGCCGCATCCGATAGCTTCTCGAGATTGAGGAACCGGACCGCCTTCTCGTCGGCCCGCTCGTCGTTGTCGTCGAACACGTCGCCCCACGTCCGGTCGGGAAGGTCGGTGATAATCGCCCACTCACCGCTGGATTTGTACTCACAGACAGTCCCCATCGTCGCCCCGCCCTCAAGCATCGGATAGTCGCGAGCGCGAGCTTCGTGAGCAGGGTCAACGCCGTCTACGCGGTGTTGGGTGTCAGGCATACCGGACCACCTCGGCGTCCGACACGCCGTCTTGGGCTTCCATCTGTGTCTTGAGCACGCCGGCTTCGCGTTTGCTTTCGGCACCGACGCTGTAACAGTCGATCCCGGCGACTGTGACACGAACACCCCACGGGTAGCCCTTGCCCTTCGGGTCACGTGGTTGGTGGAGTGGCATCTACGCCTCACCTCGCACTGACCGTTCGATCAACCTGTTCGCCACGGCAGCGCCGACGACCTGCGAAGCGCGGTCAGGACCGATTCCAGGGGCCTGCTGCANTCGCACTGACCGTTCGATCAACCTGTTCGCCACGGCAGCGCCGACGACCTGCGAAGCGCGGTCAGGACCGATTCCAGGGGCCTGCTGCAACTCCTCAGGGTCGTGCAACGGCACATCCTTGGCATCGTCGAAGTGCTCAAGCAGGCGCTCGATTGTGTACTCGGTCGGGTTCTTCCGCGACGAGTGCTTTCCCTGAAGTCCGACGCGTTTGCCCTTGTACATCGCCGCCCGAAGCATCCAGAGGTCGTGTTCGTTGACCTCGCGGTCGGAGTCGATCGGGTCCGGGTAGTCCCACGGTTCCACGCCGAAGCCATCGACCTGCTCGAAGTCCTCTGGTGCAAATCCGCGAACACCGTCTGCGATGAGTTTGCGTGCTTGGTCGGCGTTCATCGCGGGAGTTGATGAGATGCCGCCGGTCGGGTTACGGAAGTAGTACCGCTCTGACTCGTCTTTTGCAGCGAGTTGGATTCCCGCGGACTGTGGTATTTTCCGACACTCGTATCGCCACGGTCTGAGACCTGGTCTCGGTCGGCAAGCGACGCCATCTACACTGCCACCTCCTCACCGCGGAGGAACGCGCCTTCCATTCGATCGGCTTCGCGAGCGTCCTCATACATCGCCATGTCCGAGTACTCTTGCTCGAGTTCATGGCACGCCGTCGAAAGTTCATTCAGCCACCGTACTTCCATGTTCTCACCCCAGAGAATGAGCTTCTCTTTCCGGAGCGTCCGGAAGAACGCGTAGTTGACCGGCGGCCCGACACGGTACTGAATCGCTTCGAGCGCAACGCTACGACCGCCGGCCGGCACGTCGATTACCGCGTGTGGAATCTCGTCGCCAGACATCTACGCTGGCACCTCCTTGTCCGCGGCCGTTTGGATCTCAACCGTCTCGACGTGATGGACGTCGTCGTAGAACGCGTCAGGTTTCTCTGTTTGNGCTGGCACCTCCTTGTCCGCGGCCGTTTGGATCTCAACCGTCTCGACGTGATGGACGTCGTCGTAGAACGCGTCAGGTTTCTCTGTTTGTTTCCACTCGATCGTCGGGTCTGAGTCATCGCGTTCCCACCGCAGTGTTCGCGATGGACTGTCGATCGCCGCCGTGACGAGCTGTCCATCGTCGGCGGACTCGACTGGTCCCATGAGGGTCGTCGGCCCGTCACCGCTGATTACAATGCCATCGCCTGGTGTGAGTGTCTCGAGTAGGTCGATGTACTCGATGAGTTGTTCGTTCTCGGGTTTCCAGCCAGCACCGTGACCGTCGAGACAGCGTGTCTCCGGTGGGTAGCCGGCGTAGCAGTAGACCATCCCGCACTCCTTGCAGTGCCAGTCGATGTGCGGGAACTCGTAGTCGTCGGGCGTTGCAAGGATCATAGCACCGACACCTCGTCGGATTCCGGATCGATCACTTTGATATCGCGGTTCCCCACGTCGATATTGAACTCCGCAAAGACCAGTTGTGCCACCCGTTCAGTCACGACGTTAGGTTCCGGACCACCCCCCATATCGCCTTTCGAGATATCAGCCTCGAACGACTCGTAGCCGTTGACGCTGTTGACGTAGTGATGGGTGCTGACGCTGACGTGGTTGAAGACCTCAATCTCCTCACCATCACGTTCGACTGTGATCCGGCCGCGGCCGGTGAACGACGGCATTATGAATCACCTTCCACCGATCCGAGTAGTTCGAAGTCACCACACTGCAATCCGGTCGCGTCAGCCGTGAACCGCACACGCACTTCGACGCCTTCGCCGTACTCGCGAGCCGCGCGATCGACGGCCTGCTGGAGGAAATCGCCGTGTTCGGTTTCAGTCAGATACACGGATGCACACGGCAAACTCGCCGAGTAGCCGTAATCGGTCGGCGTGATGGTTCCTTCGACGGGAAATGGTGTTTCTACCTGCATGGTTACCTCTGTCCAATCATTGCCGCGTCGTCTTCGGCACCAACGCCATCGAGGATGCAATCGGCTGCGGCTCGAGCGTTGGTCTCATCAGAGAACTCCACAATCGCCTTGCCACCAAGCCCGTGGAACGCGACTGCACCATCCTCGTAGCCCATGACGTTCATCGCTTCGCCAACCTCAAACGTGTCCTCTCCCTCGTCGAAATACTCGCGGAGGATCTGTTTCTCGGTNTTTGAACTCGTCACGGGACTCTCGAACGTCGATACCGCGAAGCCCATCGCCTTCGATCTGTTCGATGCGCTCGTGCGTATACTCGACGCGCGTCTCGTGATACGCCGCTTCGATTTCGTTGTCCGCGTTCTCGTACTCGTCTTCGGAGAACGCCGCCTGTTCGTGCAGCAGATGTGCTTTCTCGACGCTCACCGTTCGAACTGGATCTGGAATATCGTCGGATATTGCACGCTCACCCCTGCGACCAGTTGGGATTCCCACTCTCGTCGCGCTGCGATTGCGCGCTCGCCACGAGCCGTCAGTTGGTAGTAGTTCGTCCGTCGGTCGAGCTGGCCTTTCTCGACGAGGCCCATGTCGACCAGCGTATCGAGATTCGGGTACAGTCGCCCGTGGTTGATCTCGCTGCTGTAGTAGGTGTCGATGACCTCCTTTACGTCTTGGCCGGACGGTCGGTCTTCCCCTGCAATGGCGAACAGGAGGTCCCGCTGGAAGCCGGACAAATCGTCCATCGTCTGTGGCGTTCTATCAGTATTCGACATTTTTCAAAACTAGTGAATATTGTACTTGAACGTTCTCCCGACTATCGAAATATAGGTCTTCGAGAGTCGATGGGTTAGAAGACACCCCGAGAGTATTATAGAACAATTTGCATACTCATCCTATAACGTCCCGACAAACAGTAAGTACAGGGCAAGCAGATACCGAAGCGGCTATCGGTCTATCCGAGATCTACCAAAAATCACCTGCTGAAGTACCTTGTCAACAACATCCACATCCGAGTGTTTATACTGTGTTAAACGCGCATAGAACACATGACCGGGAGTGGCACTGTCGAACGGATTTTTATCGCACCTGAAGCCGAAGCGGAGATGGAAGAACAGACCGACGTTGAAGCAGTTGCTAGGAAGGGGCTCCGAGGTGATCGCTACTTTAGCGAGATTGAGACGGGAACCTTCGTCAAGTGGGAGCCAGATGAGGAACGCCACGATGGGTACGACCTCACGTTGATCGAGCAAGAGGCTGTAACAGCAATCGAACGTGAAGCGAGAATCGAACTCGCACCGGGAGAACACCGACGAAACATCGAAACCCGTGATGTCGCACTCAATCATCTCGTTGGACAACGATTCCGAGTCGGTGACGCCATCTGTCGAGGTGATCGGCTGTGTGAACCCTGCAACCATCTTCAGCGCATCACTCAGGACGGCGTATTGCAGGCACTCACCCACCGAGGTGGGCTCCGAGTGGACATTCTCGAAGATGGGATGATTCGCCCCGGAGACGTAATCGAACCGCTCGAATAATCCTCGTTCTATCGTTTAGAAACAGTTCGTATTCCGCTTACAGCTACCATATCTAGTGGGCGATCGACCCGCTTGTAGTACGGGTCATCGGGGGAGAGAAGAACGTGTGCCTACGGGAGCGCCCTCCAGAGATCCTCGCAGAGGTCATCGGCGTTTTCGAGGCCAACGGATACCCGAACCAACGTCTCGGGAATCTCCGCTGATTCCTCACTCCGACTGAACTCGTCGCGGATCATTAGTGACGGCACCTCAACAAGGCTCTCAACCCCACCGAGACTGGCTCCCGGCGTGAATACCTCAAGGCCCTCGATGAACGCCTCAAGTTCGATGAGTGTGCCGTCAAACTCGAAGGACAGCATCCCGCTGTACCCCGACATCTGCTCAGTCGCAAGATCGTGTTGCGGGTGGCTTTCAAGACCCGGGTAGTGAACCCGAGCGACCCGATCGTGGCTTTCGAGGAACCGGGCAACTGCCATCGCGTTCTGCTCGTGATATTCCATCCGCGCGGGCAGCGTCTTGATGCCTCTTGCAACGAGATAGCAGTCGAACGGCGAAAGCATATTCCCAAGCCCAACCCGCTGCGCGAACGCCAATTGCTCGAAAACTCCACCGTCGTTAGTGATAACGGCACCGCCGATTGAGTCGGAGTGTCCGTTGAGGTACTTGGTGGTGCTGTGGACAACGATGTCGGCACCCAGTTCGAGCGGGGCTTGGCAGTACGGACTCGCAAAAGTACTGTCCACGCCGAACAGGGTATCGTGGTCATCGGCGATGTCGGCTATCGTTTGGATATCGCACAACCTAATCAAGGGGTTCGACGGTGTTTCTGCCCAGATCAAGTCAGTGTCCGCGTTGACTGCATCGGCGACGTTGTCGGGGTCACGGGCGTCAACAAAGTCGATGTCAACGCCAAGATGTCCGGCCATGTGTTCCGTGAGCAGTTTTTCGGTTCCGCTATAGATGGTGTCCGAGGAGACGACGTGGCCTCCTGGGGGGACCAGCGACAGCATCGTCGTCGATGTGGCGGCCATTCCGGAGGCGAACGCCAATCCATACTCGCCGCCTTCGAGGCGGGCTAACTGCTCTTCAAGAGCTGCCCGCGTCGGATTGCTCTCACGCGAATAGTCGTGTTTATTGGCGTCCTCCCCGCTGGCCCACTCGAACGTAGTCGAAAGATGGATCGGCGGGACGACGTCGTTTGTTCCATCTCTATGAGGATGCATCTCGGTTTCAGCTGCGCCGACCGCGATGGTTGCGAATCGATTCCTGTCGGATTGGCTATTGTGTCGTGTCATCAGATACTCTCCACGGGACCCACATAGACCCGATTTAGAGGGGTGTTCATAGGAATGTTCTCAGTTGCGAAGGATAGGTGTGAAGTTTCCGGCGAGGGTGGCCAGAATCCCAAACCCGACTTGGACGTGGGTCAGCGAGTCGTTGGTTGCTACCCGTTGTATGCTCCGAGAGGAAGCGTCAGCTGACAGAAATAACAGCGGTAGGTTCGCACTGTCTCTGTATCGGCTCTTCCCGAAAAGACTCGCCGAAACAAAGTGACGAAACGGGTGACGATTTCATATGCATTGGACGACGCAGTCTCAACTTCTGTACGAGTCCAAGTTGATGGAAGTTGAGACTATACGGGCTATAGGACCGACAAGATGCAGATTTCAACCGGCAAACTCGACCCGCTTCAACTCCTTTGATTTACCGACCCACACCGACGCCCTCTAGTGATTCAATAGAGCCGAATGTAGATAAAATCGATACTCTTCCGCACCCGATTGAGACCGAGCTGTCTCCTTCTCGCGAAAGATCCTGTGGTTCAAATCCGGGAGGCACCGTCCGTCTGCGATCGACAACGCGTATCGCGAAGCGAGTGACCCGTCGGCCACGAACCGCCTTCCGAACCGACGAGGACGTCTCACGCCGACGCCTTCGTCAGCGGTCCGAGTGGAGACCGGACGGACTGGAGACGACATCGTACTCGAGCAGAGCGCATCACCGAAATCGCGTCGTGGGAAGCGAGCTCAGGGGTCACCGATCGAGCCAGCGATCCAACCAGGCGTAGGCGTTCGACCGGACGTCGGCGGGGAACTCGTGGCCGCCGTCGAAGAACGTCAGCTCGAACCGCTCTGAAACGCCGGCGTCGGCGTAGGCGTCCGAAACCGTGTCGCCGAGCCGGCGGACGGAGTCCGGCGGGAAGATGCCGTCTTCGGTACCGTGGGTCACCAACAGCGGCGTCGGAGCCGCGTCCGCCAGGACGTCGTCCATATCGCCGACCGTCAGCAGCTCGGGGACGTACAGCGCGAAGTTGTGGGTAATCTGCTCGCGCTGGACGGCCGCGAGTCGCGCCGCGCCGCTTGAGACGACCGCGGCGTCGACGCGGTCGTCGAACCAGGCCACCCAGGCGGCCTCCTGCCCGCCGAGCGAGTGCCCGAGCACACCCAGGGAATCGGGAGCGACCGAGTCGTGGGCTTCGAGGATGTCGAGCGCGGCGGCGAGGTCCGAGAGGTACTTCGCCTGGAGGGAGGAGCCGCGAAGCAGACGGTCCATCGCGACGAACTTCTCGTAGTCGGCGCCCGCGGGGGCCGTCCCGGCCGTGCGCTCGCGCTCGGCCGGGCGACGGTCCTCGAAACAAAGCAGGTCCGGACAGCAGACGACGTGGCCGCGCCGGCAGCACTCGACGCCGTAGTGGTACGCGGCCGTCTCGCTCAGCCCGGCGGGGTCGGACTTGCCGACGGCGAACTCGCCCGCGTGGGGGTGGACGGCGAGGACGCCGGGGCGCTCGTCGCCAGTATCGACGTCGTCCGGCACGAGCAGATAGGCTCGGGCTCGCTCTCCCGGTTCGATGTCGTACTCGACGAGTCGGCGCTCGAACCCGTCGGCGGCCGTGGTCGAGACGGTTTCGACGGCCGGATCGGAGCGGTCGGGGATCGTCCCGAGGTGATCGAGGATCGCGTCGCGAGTGGCGCTCATACCGGCACGACGACCGGCGGGACCATAACTACACGCGTGACGCCCTGCGGATCGAACGCCGTCCGCCGCCCGGACCGACGGGCGCGACGTCGAACATTTATCGGCGTTCGAGTCGACGTTCGGAACGGACCGACGGTTCAATCGCATCATGGCCGACGACGACGATTCCCCGCCACCGGACCCGCCAGGCAGCAGTCCGGAGACCGTCGCCGGCTCCGATCGGATCGCCGCGGCCGCGGATCGGTTCATTCGATTCGTCGAACTGATCGCGGCCTGGGTGTTCGCGATCCTCTTCGCGATCGGCGTCGTCGACCTGACGCTGCAGATCCTGCGGTCGATTCGAGCGCGGACCATCACTGATCCGCTCGTCGTCATCGGGTTCATCGACACCGGCCTCCTGCTGTTGATCATCGTCGAGGTGTATCACACGGTCATCGCGTACACGCAGGAGAGCGAAACCCGCCAGATCGTCAGGCTCGTCATCTACACTGGCGTGATCGCGATGGTCCGGAAGGCGATCATCTTCCGGACGGACGAGTACGCGACCGCGCAGGACGCCCTCTTCGCCGCCGTCTCGTACACGATCATCATCTTCGGCCTGGTCGCCTTGCTCTTCGCGGAGCGCGTGTACGGCTGACGCCGCGGCCACGCTTCGTTCGTCGGGTCGACGTGCCCGGGCGGCTCGGCGAGCGACTCGCGGCCCTCGTAGATCCCCTGGCCAAGTTCCACGAGACCTACGAATCGATCGGCGAGTACCCGTCGCTGGTGGTGCTCTTTCGACCGCCCGAGGCGGATCCGGCTGTGGCGGACGAGCCGTCGGCGGAAGCGTACAAGCGCCAGTTCTGGGGTGTCCTCGAGTACCTGCAAGACCACGACCCCGAGCCTTGGCCGGCGTCGGTCCTGACCGATCCCGAACACCCGAAGTGTCAGTACTGCTTCGCCGGCGAACCGACATTCCTCGTGGGCCGCGCGCTGTTCTACGAGCGGCGCCGGAGCCGGTTTACCCCGCACGGGCTCGAGATCACCGTCCAGCCGTGGGGCGTCTTCGGAGGGACTGACCGGACTCGACGACGAGGGGCAGGAGGCTCGGACGCGGATCAGGGACCGCCTGGCGGCGTACGGCGACGTCGCGATGCACCCCGACGCGGGCGACTTCATCGACCCGCGGACCCGGGAGTGGAAGCAGTACATGCTCCCGGAGACGAACGCGGAGAGCGTGGCTCGGTGTCCGCTGCCCGAGCGGACCGACGTCGAGGAGAGTCGGCGCGAGCGCGAGTGACGGCGACGGTGATGGTCGCGAATTTGCGGGACAGAGGCCCGTGGGACCGAGGCTTGTGGATCCTCGGTCGAAGGCCGGAAGCCGCGTGTTCGCGGAACCGGCATGCCGTTCGGGCAAGCCACTCTTCAAGAGGCGGGCCGCTGTCGGCACGAGTATGAGCGACGAGGCGATCACCAACGAGAGCGACACGTTCGAGATCGGCGACGCGACCGTCCACCGACTCGGGTTCGGCGCGATGCGGATCACCGGCGAGGACATCATCGGCGCGCCGGACGACGAGGACACCGCACGCGAGGTCGTCCGGCACGCCGTCGACTGCGGCGTCGACCTCATCGACACGGCCGACTCCTACGGCCCGGCCGTCAGCGAACGGCTCATCGGCGAGGCGATCGGCGACCCCGACGACGTGCTGGTCGCGACCAAGGCCGGCCTGCTGCGCAACGACGACGGCGACTGGATCGCCCACGGCGATCCGGACTACATCCGCAATCAGGTGCTCACCTCGCTCGGTCGCCTGCAGACGGATACCATCGACCTCTACCAGTTCCACCGACCCGACGACGACACGCCCTTCGAGGACTCCGTCGCGACGTTCGCCGAACTCAAAGACGAGGGGTTCGTCAACGAGGTCGGCGTCAGTAACGTCTCGCCGGAACTCCTCGACCAGGCCCGCGAGCAGGTCGAGGTCGCGACTGTCCAGAACCGGTACAACCTGAACGATCGCGGGAGCCGGGAGGTCCTCGAGATCTGTGAAGAGAACGGCATCGGCTTCATCCCGTGGGCCCCGATCGACGGCGACGACCTCGACGCACACGGCGACCTCCTCGACGAGATCGCCGACGAGCACGACGCGACGTGGCGTCAGGTCGCGCTGGCCTGGCTGCTCGAGCGGGCGGACGTCATCCTCCCGATCCCGGGAACCTCGGATCCCGACCACCTCGAGTCGAACGTCGCCGCCACTCACCTGTCGCTCAGCGACGACGAGGTCCAGCGGCTGACCGAGGCCGCGAACTGAGGCCGCCGCGATCGCGACGCGGTCGGTGTGTTCAGAATTCTCGTTTCGGCGATACACGAGCGTCGTCTTGTGCCACTCGTTCTTACCTAAGTGGAGCTTTCGGTCGTTCACGTACCGATCCGTATCGCTCTTGAGGAGTCGCTTCGCCTGGGCTCTCTCACTTGTGTGCATCCGCTTTGGAACGGCGTACGTAAGCCCGCGTTTGCTGACATCTCCAAAACGTGTTGACTGTCGAACTCTCGGTCAATCAGTACGTTGTCACCTTGGACGAGGTCCTCAGCCGAGTTGAGCAGGTCTTCGACGATCGGCTTGATTTCGGGATGCTTCGATTTCGGGCCGTGCGCCCGTAGCCACGGCGCGAGCACGACAGTTGTGTTCCCGCCCTCGTCCCTTACCAAGAAGAATTCAACGAGTAACCGCTACTGGAGTTCTTCGATGAGGGAAGCAACCGCTTCGTCGGCGATATCGCCTTCAAGACGACCTTGCCAGAAATCGATGTCCACGTGGTCAATTGATTGGACACCCCACGGGACGATTCGACTCTCATCCGGCGTCCCGCCACGAAGCCAGCTCTCCTCAGGGATAGCAATGAGACCGTCCATCCATGATTTCGACGTTAACATCATCACTATGTACTGCTCGCCGTGGAACAGCCGACCCTCGTGATTCGAGAGAACGAGCCACGGCCGAGCAGCTTCCTCGCCTTTGAACGTGTCATCACCATAGACGACATCGCCTCACTCGAACACCGGAGTAGCTTCCTGGTCGGTCACTGCTCGTTCTCCACACTCGGATGTGGCTCGCTGGGGGCGTGTTCGCGCCAGGATGCCTTGTCTTCCTCGCTGAGTTGGTCGTTGAACAGGGCAGTCGCCCGTTCGTAACTACTGTATCCCTCAAGACGCTCATCGTCGTCAGTCACCGCCCAGTATGTCGCCTTGTGTTCGACCAGATCGCGGTCCTTCAACCGTGAGAGCGCAGTGCTGACTGCACTTTCGTCGACACCGATCTGGGAGGCGATTTCGCGGGCCTTGAACGCCCGACCCTCGTTGGCGGCGAGAAATCCGAGGACCTGGTCCGGGACTGAAAGATCCGCGAGCTCGTCCTCACTCGTGTTTTCGAAGGTGTCTCGGTCGATGGACATCGTTGAATGCGGATACGTGACCCACTGTAAAGAGTGTTAGGAGTGAAAGCTACGAAAACACTGAAGGGAAATCACTGTTGATCACGGAGCAGTTCGCGGATCGTACGCATTGAGAGAACAGTCTCAACTTCTCATTGCATAGGTGAGAACTGGCAGTGCCATGTCCGCCGGAGTATTGACTGATCAGGAAGCGTCTCGAAGCCAAGCTGCTGACGGATCATTGGCCGCCGTTTGCGGTGCTCGAGGAGTGCTGTTTTGTGATCTCTGCCGGAGGCTTCTTTTAGAGAAACGCCCCTGCTAGTATTCGCATTGCGTACGTTGCTGGCTGGTCGTACTGATCGTACGGAGTCAGACCAGCGTATGCATTGGGTTCTTGAAATCCGATGGGTTAGAATACACCTCAGTAAAATAGGGGTACTCTCAACTACTGGATCAGGCGATCGGGAACAATGTACTTAGAACTAATCGGTAGTATCGTCAAGAATCAGATTCGAGTCAGTCAAGCAGAACACCTATTTGATTCGAAGCCACATTCGAAGATAGGTTGATACGGGTCATTTCGTAGCGCGAAAGCGCTGAAATGACATTTGGAGAAATTCAGTAGTGCCAACGGTGAACTCCGCATATTGATTTTCGCTACCGCTACACTACGGACAGAATCAGCCACGAGTTCAGCACGACCGCAATTGACCACGGCAGCGCCAAGCATGCCGGTAAGACGAGTCTAGAGGATAAGACTACAGTTAGTTTAGGAGGCCTGTAGAGCGTGGATTCAGACGATTCAGTTCAAGAAGATCTTTCAGACTCTCCCTCAGTTGCTAACTCCTAGTAACCTGAAGTTGACTAAGTGGATTCGTCATGCTTAGCTACCTGTGAAATTTAAACAGCAAATACATTTCGATTATATCTATCCATGAACAATCAATCTGTCTGTCTTTAGACAAGGTGGAGAATATATATGTAAATGCGACGATTTTCAAAATATGGTCTCCAGACGTAAACCGGTTCTAGTATCACTCGGATTCCTTATCGTTGTACTTCTTGCTGGAATGGGCGCATTCATAGTTTCTCATACAGGGCCAGATGGGGAGGGAAACGGTGATGTAGATGTTGAATCCTATCCAATTGGTCCCGAAAAACCGTCCCCATTGAACTCCTCGAATGTAGGGAGCTATGCTGTAACGTACGAGGAGCGCCTTTTCTATAACGACCTACTTGCAAGCCGTAACCATAGTTTTGATGCCGATGAAAGTGTAATAACCGACTGTACCACTACATCAGTCTCAAACAACAGTACTGACGAGTATCGCGTCCGTTTAGAGTGTCGGGGCGGGATCACTGACTCATCGCAACTGTCTGAATCGGAGGAGCACACTTACTCAGCCGCATATCGAATAACAAATGAGACGACACAACAGACTGAACTTCAGAATTATCCTTTTGATACGGATAGAAGGTTCAATACTGAGTGAATTAGAAGACACCTCGAGAGCGTCATAGAACGGTTCGCATACTCATCCTATGACGTCCCGATAAACGGTAAGTACAGAGCAAGGAGTTACCGTTGCCAGCATCCGCGAGCGAAGCAAGCGGTTCACCGCTGGTGCAGGTGAAGCCCGCGAAGGCGGCCTTTGTAGCGTAGATTTTGCGCCAAGAGGTTCCGAACGAAGTGAGGAATCCCGAGGCGGAAAAAGGTACGTAGCATACGGAGTTGCCAGAGTACAGGGAAAGAGACTACCGCGCTTTCCATAGACTATTGGCGCGTATCAATCCATGCCAATCCTGCGAACCCAATATACATTGTAATCACTATACACAGACCTACGGTTAGATACTCACCTAGTTCAGAGTTCACGAGATGGACACCGAACAGGTTACCGATTAATACTCCCAACATCGCCAAAGCTGGCGCACCAAGATATCCATACCATGGATTGTTCCATGCCTTGGTGTCAAACCGGAATAGTCTGGCTTTTAACGAATCTTTCACACATCGATATACGTTTTGGTTTACATCAAAGTAGCGGTCAGTAGGCACGTGTGGGGAACGTCTGTTCGGTCCAGAAGAGGCAAAAGAAAGGCCATGCGACTCGTTCTATGACACTCTTGGCACCTCAGTAAAATAGGGGTACTCTCAACTATTGGGTCAGGCGATCGGGAACATCGTACTCAAAACTAGTTGGTGATATTTTCTGCAACCGAGTAGAACGCCTACCTAATCTGGCGGATGTCCTCAATGACACTCACCAAGACGATGATAGCGAGCACGGCGTAGACCGCCAGTAACCCACCACCGAGGATCGGTTCGATACTCGACTCAAAGAGGTATATCAGCACGATTGCGAACATCGCAGCTGTTCCAACGCCGCGAACCATCTGGCGGTCAAAGCCGAATATCGTTGTGGCCGTCATGGTTGGTTTGATCGCCCGCAAACCCCTCTCGGGGTAGTTCAGGGCTTTCGCCCTGAGTTATGCGAGCAGCCCGCGAAGCAACCTCACAAGGGTGAGGACAACCACGGCGAGTTTCGCCGCGACGGTTGCCCACTCCTTCAGCCACTTCGGCGGTGGGTTTACATGGGTCATTTCGACCCATTTTATGGTATGTACTACCACCCCTAAAACACATCGGATTGAAGACAGGTCAAAACACCTCAGTTAGACTTACCTGCGTCGGGCGGATAGGTGAAAATGGGTTTACATGGGTCATTTCGTAGCGCGAAAGCGCCGAAATGACTTTTGAGCAAAATTCAGTAGTGGCAACTCTGATTTTGGAGTCTATCGCTACCCGGCCACAGACAGAATTAACCACGAGTTCAGCACGACCGCAATTGACCACGGCAGCGCCAGACATGCCGGCACGATGAATTGATACGAGCGCGGACAGAGAGGACGACAGGCCAACCCGACGCCGATCGCGCCGGCTTTCAGCGTGAGGATTCCAACGAGCCCGCCGTTCGCGAGAGCATGCTGGCCAACTGGATTCGACTCGACGAGTCCGAGCTGTAGGCCAACGAGTGTCGTGACGATATCACCGATCAGTGTGAGCACGACGAGTCCCTACAGGACGCGGTCAACAGTTCGGGTTGAGAATGGAAGTTGCGGCGTCGCAATCGAGTATTCGCGCGTTGCCATACGAGGGACGGCAACGGGACTAGATTAGCCGGTTTCGCCGACTACCGTTATCGGTGGTGTCATAGGAGAGTTTTCACACCGCTATGCGGTGTCCGACGAATGATCAATACAGAGGATGGACTTATCGGTGCAGACAGTGTATTGTCTCTATATGCCCGAAGAAGTCCTGTTCAAATCAGAGAGCGACCAGACCCGAGAAGACATCGCATCGTATCTTCGCAGTGTCGCTAATAANCTCTATATGCCCGAAGAAGTCCTGTTCAAATCAGAGAGCGACCAGACCCGAGAAGACATCGCATCGTATCTTCGCAGTGTCGCTAATAAGCTCGAACAAGGGGGTGCAGTCACACTGAAATCCGGTTCCGAGTCCGTGACAATGGAACCGCCAGCCCGTCCGACGTTTGAGGTCAAAGCTGAACGCGAAGGGCCAACGGACGGACCCGGTGAATTGAGTATCGAGTTCGAACTCGAATGGGACGAGAACGGCAGTGAAGGGAACGACGGGAGCGGCCAGTTGGAAATTAAGTGAGAAATTAGACACTTACTGAGAGGGTGATTCACCGCAACGTAGGTGGAACAAACTCTTGGGAAAGTTCTATGACATCCACGCTATCGGGCGTTCTCAAGCGTAGTGAACGCTTCGCCAGTCGCAACGATCAACGCCTCTTCCGAGTATCCGTCCTCGCCGTAAACCACGAGTTCGTTCGGCGCGTCGACGGTCTCGACATGTGCATGGTTGATCCGGTCTTCCCACTCGGGAACGGGCACATTATTCACCGACTCGATAGAATCGGCGTCGACCCACTCAAACGCCGAAACTGACTTGCTCACGTCTTTATCGGTAGGGTGCTATGTCGAGTCCAGCATCCGCGAGTCAGATAGGATTGTCTGATCGAGCTCACGCCCCAATTGGTTCAGCTCTTCCGGGGTTACTCCTAACTTCTTGTCCCACCGGCTCACCTGGTACGATGCGCCGACCTTTGGGTGAAAGGGGCGAATCGTCGCCCTGGCTAAGCGCTTCTCTCGCGTAGTAGTGCTTGATCTCCTTCGGAAGCGAGTGGTCTGGGAACGCTTCGCGGATGCGACGATGATCTCGAGCAGGTGGTCCATCGACGCTATCGAGCCATCACGAGCGTGTACTGGACCGCTGGCGTCCTCGTGAACGTGTACGTACCGCTCGGCGTCTTGTAGAGTCCTCGCGGAACTACTGAACTCGTTTGGCTGTGAGAGACTTACGATCTTGATTAATCTCGTGGATACTCATTTTGGCATAAATAACGGTTTGAACATATGTGGCAAGAAGATTTATTCCTAATCACGCTTGATTTGGCTATTAATGAGTTATAGCACCGATCCAGAGTCATATTGGAATGAACGGATAAATGATAAATGCCGCTACTCTTCTGTTGGAAAAGAAGCTCTTCCAAATACAATCAATAAGTATCGGCGAGAAAAAACCTTTGGGAGGATTAGTCAGACACTCGAAAACAACTCCGTGGATTTAGAGAATTCTCAGGTATTGGATGCAGGATGTGGTACTGGTATCTATTCAGAATTTTACTCATCAAAAGGGGCGAACGTATTTGGTATTGACCTTTCACAACAAGCAGTTAATAAAGTAGAACAATTAGGTATCCCTGGCTCTTATCAACAATCTAGCCTAAATTCAGTCCCGTTTGATGATAACGAATTCGATCTTGTTCATTGTTTCTCTGTCCTCTACCACATTGTTGATGACCAGATTTGGAAGGCGAGCCTTGATGAATTAGATCGGGTAACAAAAACAGATGGCTATCTATTTTTGCGGATTGCATGGACAGATGAAGAGAAAAGACCGGGCAATCATGTGAAAATACGTTCAAAGAACGACTATATCCATGAACTCTGCGAGAAACGACCATACTCACTTATAGATGCTCATCCACTCCACGATGAAATACAGTATGAAGAAGTGTTCAAGGCCATCAATAAATACTTCCCAACTGCTATCTCAGAAAGTTGTTCTCTAGTAACGAAAAAAATGGATCTATTCAAGGAACATAGCGAACAAAAGCTAGTAGTGTTGAAGAAAGAGTGAATTCTCACCGGTGGTTATCTCAGCCTCACAAATAACCCATATTTTTCAGCTGCTGTTCGACGGACTCTGATAACTGTGTTTCACCTTTTGGATGGACTGGATTAAGTTGTGTTAAGTGGTCATCTAATTTAGATTGTAACTCTCCAGAGTCGCAACCTGCCATCCGATCCTCTTCCGGGTAATATATCAGTTTCGAAGATGGTGATTTCCAGGTCGCGTATTGTTTGAATGGTGGATACGCAGACTGTGGGTACTCTAACTCACTATCTGCCCGTTCATAATGAACGAAGGCAGCATCACGGGATTCATTTAATAGAGAGACACTGTTCGTCTCTGGCGGATCTTCACCGGCTAGTTCAAGGATCGTTAGATAAAGATCGTTCAATTGAACTATAGACCGGCGGCGTCCCGATGTAAGCTGCTCAGTCGGATCGTAGACCAACAGTGGGACTCGTATAAGTTCATCGGCAACTGAAAATGAGTGACCAAACATACCTTTTCCCCAATCAGATCTCCATGATCACCGAAGATGATAACAATCGTGTTCTCCTCCTCCCCGATCTCAGAGAGCGTATTCACAAGCCGTTCGACCAGCTGATCAGTCTGGAGGATCGACGCTCTATAAGGTCTTTCATCAGCGGCACTCGCTCTTCATCAATCTCGAAGTTCTCCGTGTAGATTGCTTCTCGGTTGTTCTTGAGTGTTCGCTGGTAGTTGACGTTTTTATGTAATGATCGCAGTCCTTCGTCACCGAATTCCCGATAATATTTGATATTTGGTCGATATGCGTGATGTACATCGTTTAAATGAATCATATAGCAAAACGGTGAAGAACATTCTTTGAGCCGCGAAATACTGTTAGAGACAGTTCGAGATCCCTTAAGGCGATGTCTGAAAAACGCCTTACGCCCTTTTACTAGGGGCGCTTCTAAAATTTGCTTGATCCCTTTCTTCACGGGGCTAAAGGACTGCTCTTCAGTTTTACTCTTGATGTTCGTAATTCCGTCACCCACCATCCCCGGCATCCGAGTATGTTCGTGATTGAATCCGCGCGCCATTTCAGCGGTCCGGAACCAGTCGTTATGTGTGAACGATCGAGTTTCGTATCCCTCATTTTGAAGGAGTTCAGCGAATGTAGGGTGATCGCCTAGTATAGTTTTTTCATCATTGATTTAGTGTTCTGTGGGATATAGACCCGTGAAAATTGAGGTATGTACTGGAAGTGGTCATACTGACGGGGAGATCGCTCGTTCGAAAACTGTTGATTTCTCTGCGAATTTCTCAAGGAAAGTCATTGTGTTTTCGCCATCATTCAAAAATGAACAGAAGTCATGTCGAAGACTATCGATCGATATTAGTAGGAAATTTGGATGTACCATAATATCTATATCTGTGTAATATGTATTATATAAATATTCGGAACTTGGCTGGAAAATGAAAACTAAACAGATCAACTCTCGCCTTCAATAAGGCATTCTGTCTTGATATTTCTAGCTACATTTATAAAGAGTCGTCTAAAACAAGAAGAACAGAATGTCTTTATTGGAGTTAACGAAAAAGGGGTTGGGGAACCCTCGCGGTGTGGCGGAATACTTAGTCCCTCGTTCCACACTGTCTGGATTCGAATTGGCTATTTCATCCCGTTTTCCTTATGGTGAGAATGTTCTGCATAGAAATTGGGATTTGCTTATTGTTTTAGACACATGCCGAGTAGACGCTCTCAACCAAGTCCAAAAATCTGGTACTTTTCCCTGGTTAAATGATCTTGAGATATCTTCTCGTCGATCGATCGGTGGGTCAACCCTTGAGTGGACTGCACAGACATTTCGAGAGCAAACGCAAGATCTAGCCTCTGATATCGATTATATTGCTGGGAATATGGTCGTTGAAGATGTTCTTACTGGCAACCAAAATCCGGAGGATGCCAGTAACTCATCTTGGAGCCCCACAGCGTGGGAAACATTATTACCAGAAGATTTCAACGATTTCGTGTCTGTATGGGAGCAACGGAATGTGAAAAGTTCAGGCAAGGGTCACAAAGACCGACCTCACCCTTCTGCGGAGGTAGTCACTGATGCAGCGATTCACCATGCTCGTGAAAATGATTTAGAGCGAACGATCGTTCACTATATCCAGCCCCATTATCCGTACTATGCAGCTGCCGAAGCCGAGGGGAGAACAACTCTTGAGGGATGGGAGCGGTATCCATTCCCGTCAATGATGTCTGGGGAAATCTCTCGTGAGGCTGTCTGGTCACAGTACATTTCTGAATTGGAGTCGGTTATCGATAGCGTTGGTACGTTATTGGAAAACTTCGATGCAGACCGTGTTGTGATTACTTCTGACCATGGCGAAGCATTTGGTGAATGGCTTGGATACAAACACCGTGGTGGGACGATCCATCCGCATGTACGCCGAGTTCCGTGGGCAGTAACTACAGCAACAGATACTCACACATATGCACCAGAATTAGATCTCAAGGAAACCGAGATGGAGCGCGAGAAGATGCTTGAAGCACTTGGATACATGTGAACATCAATGCCAGACTACCAGCTAAAAACACAGACTATCAGCCTCTATGACTTGCTTCGACGATGTGCTGACGAAGCGATTGATTTGCAACGTGAGGATGGCTCGTTCCCATCTGCTCAAAACGGTGTATATGGCCAACTTGAGACTCCAGTTGGAACAACGTCCCATTGGTTGGATCTCTTTTTATTTGTCTATAAACAAACTCATGATCGGCGGTTTCGTCAGGTCGCAGACCGCGCTGCAACGTACTTAGCTTCAGATGAGGCTCGTCCCCAAGGATATACATTTTATTTTCGAAAGGCAGGTGCAAACCGTTGTAACGGCATTGTTGGCCAAGCAAAACCGATCGAAAGTCTATATCTTGCGGGACAGCGGCTTGACCGCCCTATGCTTGCCAATATAGCGACCGAGGTATTTACTCTGCACCCATTCGATGATCGATTGGGTCTCTGGGAAGCAATCGAAGTGGATGGGACCAATTTATCGTTCGATCGCACACTCAACCACCAGATTATCTTTGCTGCTTCGACTTCCGAATTAGCGTCACTGTCGAAAGTAGCTGAAAACCGTATTAACGGGTTTCTCGATCACCTTGCTGAAACAATCGATATACATGATGATGGTCTGGTATGTCACTATATCCGACCGCCATTGAAGAATATTATACGAACTATTCCACAATTATCCTCACACGCACACCTTGTTAGAAACGAGATCGCATCCCACTATTATGAACGATCCGAGAAGCGGCGGACAAAGGAGATCGGATATCACGTGACTGTTCTATCAGCCCTCGCAAAATTAAAGGAAAATTTTCCAAAGCACAGTGTTTGGGACCAGAGAAAAATCCAGAAAGCGTTCTCTTTCATTGAGACTGAGGACTATCAACGGAAAGTCCAGGCAAACACCCCCAAATATGGAAGCGTCTTACCTGGGATACACCACGCTTGTATTCTAAGTACATTCTTTGATAGTACCGAGACAGAAATCTCGAACTCAATAGAAGTCGAGATATCACGGTCATACGATCCAGAAACAGGACTATTCACAGGCGAAGGTACTGATCCTATGTTCCAGTCTTCTTTAATAAACTTCGCCACTATGTTACCAGATGTAGATATTGAGGTACCATTCAGAGAACTGTAACTACTGGTCACATAGTATTAAAAAACACATCTTCATACTCCGACGCAATTTTATTGACTGCAAAATCTCGTGCTCTCGATTCCAGCTCGTCTGACGTAGGAGGAGAATCTAAAACTCTCTCGATCCCCGACGTAAGCTCATCTACTGCACCAACTGGCACTAATGGTCCGTATTCTCCGCCTTTGAGGATTTCTTCCGGCCCACTTGGACAATTTGTTGATACTACTGCACATCCACAAGCCAACGCTTCAACAAGAACCATTCCGAACCCTTCGTACTGTGATGAAAGTACAAACACGTCGGCTCTTGAAATGTAGGCGAAGGGATTTTCGACGAAACCAGGGAATTCAACCCTGTCTTTGATGCCCAGATTAGTTGCAATTTCCTTTAGTGATTCTGTTTCATCACCTTTCCCGAGAATCAATAAGCGTAAATTTTCGTCTTTCACTCGTGAGAATGATTCAATCAGTGTGTCAAATCCTTTTTGTGGGACGTGTCGCCCAGCACTGATAACCACGTTATAGTCGTCGTTATTGAGCCAACGATGGGAAACTTGCTCTGACGCATCAGTACGGATTCGATTTATGTTTATTGGATTATGGACTTGTGATATCTTAGATTCGCTCAGACGGGACACATTGAGTAGATCCTCGTAGACGCCGTTTGAGACTGCCACTGCGTGGTCTGCAAGCGAGTAAGTGAGTGTCGCTAGTTTCATAACTGCTAGATCTTTTTTTGAGTCGATACTATTCGTAGGCATATTGTGTTCGCTGAGTATAAGGCGTGAATCAACTCGAGAAAGACGGTGTGCGATGGTGGCAATTATATTTATTTCCGTCATCATCGCGTACAGCACATCTGGGTTTTTCCGATTTAGGTATCGACGAAGTGGAAAAACCGTAGTGGCCACACGATCTTCACCTAAGTCGATAACTGATACCTCCTCTGGTAGTTCATTCAGCAACTCGCCCTCTGCATTGACTAATACGACCTCAATGTCATGGCCCTTCTCTACTAATCCTGTACATAGGTTCAGTGCAACACGCTGTACGCCCCCAACATCCATAGATGTAAGATATATTGAAATCGATCTTCCCATGAAAATGCCTTTTTACTACCCCCTCTTATGTCTCTTGGCCGAATAGTTTTCACAACAGATGGCGTAGCCACTATCCGTACCCCGGTACCTGCCACAGTCCTCGGGGCTCCTTACTCCGATTCGTTTTCGTCGGCGTCGAGTGCGTCGTGTATCACGTTCCGAATCCGCTCGGGGTCGTCAGGCGCGTGTGGGTACTGCTTGCGGAGCGCCTGCGTCTGATGGACCCCTCATCTGGCAGATCTCGCTTCCTACAAGAGACACAGAACTGCGACGAAACGGGCCTACATAATCGCCAAGACGCCAACGATCCAGACCGGATGGGTAAGCAGTACGAGGGCGCTGATAAGCGGTCTATCACGCAGAAACGCCGCAGCGGCGTACAATCCGGCGAAGATGGCGGTCCGTCCGAGATAGAGGAATAGTTGCCACTGCGTGAATTCGGAGCCACCAGACACCAGAACGGTCGAGATCCGGGCATCGCTCAGTACTATGGGTGCGAAAAGGAACATGAAGACATACGCAGCGGCTATCGCGCACGCCCCCCAGAGTACGACGAGACCAATTTCCAGGACACTCGCTGCTGGCCGATACCGCACGTACACGAGAACCCCAACAACGAAGGGTACTAACCCGACGATCGGTTGCAGTGGTTCCACCAGCGCTCGCAGCAGGTCGAGCCGCAACGCTATCGTCGTCCAGTAGGCCCACTCCAAGGCCAGTCCGACCCCGACGATGCAGACCAGCACGCCGATAAACGTTCGCCTGTCCAGACCGATGGTCACCGACCGAATGTCTCTATCCAGGCCTGATAACGATGAAAAAATCCCATGAATTGTAGTCATGATAGCTAATACACATACGGTGATAAGTATCTTCTGTGGCTGGAACCCCTCAGATAGATCTATTTTCGCAACATTTTGGGAATAGTGAGTTGATCAAGAGCGGTATCGATCGCTGTTGTTAGCTCAGCAAGTTTCACCCAATCAGTATTCTGCTGCCCAGACAGACGACTTACAGGTGATCGTCTACGACGAACGGATCGAAGACTCCTGGATCCAGTCGGACAATTGGATTGACGCACTGGTAATAGCTTGACACCCTTCCGCTTCTACCCCGTGATCGTGGAAAACCCCGATCTGACAGTCATGGGGTTCTAGATGAAGGATGATGTTATTTACTGTTAGCTGCCGAGAGCCATACCCATGGCAGACGAACACGAGTGTGACCTCTGTGGTCAGTCGTTCGACACGGAAGAAGAACTCCACGAACACGCACAGGAGGAGCACGAAGACGAAATGTGAGGGGACCGGAACGGATCGGTCTCGCGACCGAACATCCTCGCAGCGTGATTTTTCGGGCTTCGTCTCCGTAGCGACGAGTCCCGCATTCATGTCGAATCATTCTTCGAGCACCGTCGACCGATGGTTCCGTATCTCACGCAGAGGGGACCATACTACAGTTCACCGACAATTACGTTTCCCCTTGATTGTGACCAACAATCTATTAACTATCCGCTCAACTTGAGACTGTTCCGTAGCAAGCCCATCATACGTAACCCCGAGAGTATGCCCTGTGAGCGGCTGCCCGACGATGATTTTCGAGAACACGTGATGATATATTTGCAGGTCGTTGCGTGCTCCGCTTTTTTCCTGCTGGTCCTCGAATAGTACTGTATGTGCGTCGTTTCAGCCCTCAGAAGTTCCACGTTCGACGCCTCTGTCCGAAATACAGGTGATGTCGGTGACTGAGTCCGGCGCGTACCCTCCGATCGAAGCCTACGGCGTCGTCGGCAACCTCGAGACGTGCGCGCTCGTCGCGCCGAACGGTTCGGTCGACTGGTTCCCCTTCCCGCACCTCGAGTCGTCGAGTATCCTCGCCGCAATTCTCGACGCCGAATGCGGCGGTCGGTTCCGGATCACGCCGGCCGATTCCTTCGAGACGGATCGCCGCTACGTCGACGACACGAATGTCCTCGAGACGACCTTTCAAACCGACGGCGCCACGGTGACAGTGACGGACTTCCTGCCGCCGGCAGGCCGCGTCGCCCATCCAAAGAAGGTTCTCTACCGCAAAGTTACTTGTATGGACGGAACCGTCGACCTCGAGGTCGAACTCGACCCGCAATACGACATGGAAACAAAGCCAACGCCAGATTCAGACTCAGCCGACATAGATCCACGTACCGACGCGAAATCACACGCCACAACCCGCTGAACGACACTGCGGTGATGGTTGCAGCGGCTCTTGTCGTCGACGCCACCAGCCATCATGGCCGGTCCCGGTTTTTCGAGGACGAGTCCGACTGGAGTGGTGATGTTCTCGACGGATTCGTTGGGGGTGTCACGACCATCGCACAGTCACAGTGCCAGCGGTGGGAGGCTACGCCAACATCGAGATTCTGATCTGCCATCTTCCCCGCGGCCCTTGGCAGGCAATCGTCACTGCAACTTCGAGCGCGCACTCGTCAGAGTACTTCTCCTCCGACGTCCTCCATGCGGACGACCACACAGTCTTGCTGCAATTCCAGGTACGTGGAGTACAAGGCACCCAGCGGGGTGTGTCCGTGGAGCAAGTCGACCCGAACCACACGTCCCAACGCTGTTCTCGGACGGACTGCGAGTTCACGTACGGCGACAACCGCCACGGTGACGCTTCTCGTGCCAAAAGTGCGGATACGAAGTGACTGCGGCCTACAACGCTGCGAAGACTATCGGGGGACGGTACGCTCGGAAGCAACATCACAGACACCGTTCCTCGCCCACGTCGGGGGGCGGAAACGCCCAGTAAACGTGCGTGTGAAGGGGAGGACGTTGAACGGCGAGAGTCACCGGCCAATCGCTGCGACTGATTGCCGAGAGGCCACATCAAGGCCTCACCCGCAGGGAGCGAGCGAAGCCTCCCGTGAGCGAGCAGAGTGGGGTAGTTTACAGGGAATTGTAATATCCCAGTACGGAAGGTGATTCACGAACCACGTGTGTTAGCTGTAGGCAGCGTAAACGAGAATGTCGTCCCCTCGCCGGGCTCTGACTCGACCCAGATTTCGCCGCCGTGGCGCTCGATGAT
>NZ_AOIO01000011.1 GCF_000337555.1 Natrialba asiatica DSM 12278
CTACGTATCGGTGAGTACTGGAGTGAGAGATCCTCTGGGAAACTCGATTCGCCGCCTCCACTCATACTTCCACTCAATAGCCCCACACAGCAGCGGCTGTGTGGGGCATTTTATATTTCTCCAATGCGAAGAATCTTCGATCCCTGCCTATCTCGTACCGCTATACTTAAACGAACGCAGTAATAACACTCATTCGCGCCAAGGTGGCAGAGTCCGGCCGAACGCAGCGGCCTGCAGAGCCGCCCACCGCCGGTTCAAATCCGGCCCTTGGCTTCACTTCTTTCTCAAACTGAGCGAAACAACAGAGTGTAACCGATTCTGCAGTCGTGACTCTCGTTCCGGTATCTCCACGGTAGTTTCACGCAAATGGTCTAGCAGACATGGTCCAGTTCAGCACCGTTTCAGCAGGTGTTCGGTCATCTAGTACCTGATAGCCGATAGTGAGTGTAGTACTGTCTGATCTGTCTGAGCCAGCGCACGCCGCTGGCTGGACTATCCCGCCAGAACAAGTGAGGGTGATCAATCCGCCCGTCTCAAACACTTTTTAACGCAATTCCGGTTGCTATAGTCGAGCTGACCGCTCAATTCGTGGTGGGTGCGATCAGATATCTGCCGGCATCAACGAGGAACGCTGTTTCGTCGGTATCGTGTTTTTCGGTGAGTTGGTGCAAGAACGCCGCCCTCAGAATGCGAATGCACTCTGATGAGCTGCACGAGAGCTGGGTCAATGATGGGACGATTATTCTGATAATGCGAACATACCATAGAGTTGCATGCCAGCGAGGAGGACGACAGCGAGGCCACCACCGACGTTGATGACGGTGACAAGCGTTCGTGTATTCTCAAGCACGAAGGGAGAGGCGATGACCCAGAGGCCGAGGAGAGCGAGGAGGAGTGTGAGAGCGGTATTTGGTGATTGATAGGTGTCTGATAACAGCGCGTTGACGGAACCGAGGGTTGCAATAACTGCGCCGAGAAGGACGTTGTGGAGGTTGAGGAGTCCGGTAATGGTGACAACGATGGATGAGGCTAGAAGGAGAACGCCGACAACTGCGGTTGCACCGGCCGTTCGGACGACGATCGGGGCAACTGATTTCGCGGTTGGTGATGTAGGTGTCGCGGATTCCGAGCTGCCCATAGACACCATTTCGTGACCGATTCATATAGAGCCACTGCAGGGATTGTAAACTGGTTAGTTAGCAACATCTCCTGGCGATTACGATTTGTTGGTGATAGAACGAGACTGGTACGACTATAACCGGGGTGAGGATTTCTGCTTTCTGTATTTGCGTGCGATCGCACTATATTCAAAATATCGCTGGTTTCACTGCTCACGCCTGCAGCCGTGATCAGGGGAAGAAGCGGGCCGGGCGCGATTTGAACACGCGACCGTCTGGTTAAAAGCCAGACGCTCTGCCAGACTGAGCTACCGGCCCCGTAGTTCTCACTATCGGCGAGTAGTGGTTAAACGTTTCTTTCTTCGCTGCCGACTGGCCGGGAGTAATAATATATAATTTGACATATTGTCTCTATAGAACTGTGTTCTGCGTTGTCAGTGTTCGATTCGGTACCTGCTAGTTCATTCGAAGTACTGTTCGAGTGCATCGGTCACGAGTTCACCTGGGGTGATATCGTCGAGGGAGGCGCGGCGGCGGAGGTCGCGATAGGTGTCAGGTGAGAGTGAGAGTTCGAGCTGACCGAGGTTGACGCCGTGGTTGGTCAGGGCTCGATTGACGGGGGTGCCGTCGTTGATCGTGCTGGCGACGGTGCGGATGTCGCGGACGGTGAGGTCGCCGTCGATGGCGGCCCAGGCGAGGAGGAGACGGGCTTCGCCGCCGACGCGGGCGATGTGTTTGGCGGCGGTGGGAGCGATTTGGCCGAGGGCGACTTGTTTGCGGACGGACCGGGGGAGGTCGTGGACGCGGGCCCACTTTCGGATGAACGAGACGGTGACGTCGGGGCCGGCGCGTTCGGCGGCGGCTTTGTAGGAGCCTTCGCCGCGGACGAGTGCGGCACACGCGGCGGCGCCGCGGAGCATGTAGAGGTGGTCGTCGTCGGTGGTGCCGGTTGCGAACTGCGAGACGGTGTCGGCGGCGGCGTCGAGGCTATCGGGATCGGTCGGATCGAACTGGACGGCTTTGCGGGCGCGTGTTCCAGTGACGGATTCGTCGCCACGGATGACGGGTGCGCCGACGGGTGATTCGCGGTCGGTCGGAATTGGCCGCCCATCAGGATCGCGATTGCGACCGCGTGGATTTTCTTCGGGCCGGTTGTCGGTCATGGGTCTGCACTGGTCTATGGAATAGAGGGGGAAAAGTGTCGCTCCCTGTGAAGCGGTGGGAGAGTGCTAGAGTGGTGAGTACGTGTCTGTTGTTTGTCGTCTGTTGGCTATCGTCTGCCGTCCGTTATTTGTCGTGTGAGTGTCAACTGTGGGTAGGGAAGCAGGGAGGATATTATCATAAGCATTGTTATCTAATAACAATGCGGGGCGTTTCACAGCAGGTAGAGAAGACGGATCGAGGTTTACAGGGTCGTGGTAACGCAGGGACGAGTTCAGGTCTGGAGTTTCGTTACTCCTCGTCGTCGCGCTGCTCGGCGAGGTGTTCCCAGATTTCGGTACAGCCAGCACCTTCTTCGACGTCGTCGAGGTGAGCGTCATCGCGTTCTCGGTCCTGGTCTGGTGTATCCGAGTCCGGATTGTGGCTGGGTCGTTGGCTTTGTTCAGCCGTGTCAGTCATGACTGGTCATTTGGTTGGAAAGCGCATAAGTGACGCCTCGTGTGCAATGGATACCTGTACTCGGTTATAGCGGAGATGGTTGCCGTCATCTCGGTTCGGGAGAGTGGCGTGGAGGTCGCCGTCGTCGGTCGGTTCGGTCGATCTAGCGTGTCATCGGCGAGGCAAAACGTTGCAGCCATCGACGGACAGAGGTGGGTCCAGCACGGAGTATCCATAGATACCGATGGCGATTGCACTGCGAACGCTCGACGATGGGGCTTGGATCAGCGTCAACGACTCCCGTGAGGTCGGTGTGAGCGATATCTGGGCCCTTCCGACGCGCGAGTTCTGTTCGTGTGAGACGCCACACGTTCTTCTCGAAGCGTATTCCGCCGTTCACGTTTCGGATCATCGAGTACTCGCGGACGCGGTGGGGATGTGTATCGAGTGTGGGACGCGGGACAGTATCGATTCGTTGCCGGTTGGTCGAATCGTTGACGGCGAGTTCAAGCCGTACGAGCCGGCGGGTGTCCAGTCGACGATTCCGGATGCTGTGGATGGGGCGGCCCGTTCGAGTTTCGAGCCGGTGGAGTAATTCGACTGCTGTCCTCGGGCGGGAGGCGAACACCGGGTTGTTGCGGTCGGTGTGGATGGACCGAATCGAGCCAGTATGTGGTGGCAAAAACCTCCGCAACTGGCTAGAGGCGGCCGGGTCTGACGCGACACACGGGCGTATAAGACTCGTGGTCTATATACTGAGCAAATGCCTACTGATGTCGAAGAGTGGAAGGACGAGGTCTACGGCACGGACATCCGAGACCACATCGAGCGATTCGCCGAGGACGGCTGGGAGTCGATCCCGGAAGACGAGCGTGACGCCTGGTTCGAGCGCTTCAAGTGGTACGGACTGTACCACCAGCGCGCCGGCCAGGAGTCGTACTTCATGATGCGGATCGGGCCGCCAAGCGGCGTGCTCGAGCCGGGTCAGTTCCGCCGGATCGTCGAGATCGCGGACGAGTACGCTCGCGGTCCGGTCGCGAATCCCGAGTTCGGTAACGGTTGGCTCGACGTGACGACGCGACAGGCCGTCCAGCTGCACTGGATCCGGATCGAGGACGTGCCCGACATCTTCGACGAACTCGAGGACGCTGGACTGTCGACGGTTCAGGCGTGCGGTGACTCCTGGCGGAACATCGTCGGCTGTCCGGTCGCCGGAAAGGACAAACACGAGCACGTCGATGCCAACGAGCTGGCCTACGAACTGCACGATACGTTCAAGCAGAACGAAGCGCACTCGAACCTGCCCCGCAAGTGGAAGGTTTCCGTGACCGGCTGTGACGAGGGCTGCGGGCAGGGCGACATCAACGACCTAGCGTTCGAGCCCGCCGAGAAGGAGATGGACGGCGAGACGGTGACGGGCTACAACGTCCGCGTCGGCGGCGGATTGGCGCGTAACGAACCCCGCTTTGCGAAGAATATCGACGTTTTCGCAACGCCAGAGCAGGCGGTCGAGGTCGCGGGTGGCCTCTCCAAACTCTTCCGGGATCACGGCGACCGCGATAACCGCTACAACGCTCGCATCAAGTTCCTCGTCGACGAGTGGGGTCCCGAGAAGGTTCGGGAGACGCTTCAGGACGAGTACATCGACTTCGAACTCGAGACGGCGGGCGAGGACCTTCGGCACTCTTACAGCTACAACGCCGGCGATGCGGACGGCAAGCACGACCACGTCGGCGTCCACGAACAGGTCGACGGCAACAACTACATCGGCCTGAACGTCCTCGTCGGGCGACTCGGCATCGACGACGCCTACGAAATCGCCGACGCCGCCGAGGAGCATGCCTCCGGCGAGGTCCGGCTGACGCAGCGCCAGAACATCATCCTGACGGACGTGCCGGACGGGGAGGTCGACGCCTTGCTCGATAACGAGGTTTTCGACGAGTACAGCCCCGATCCGCACCCGTTCCGGCGGGGATCGATCGCCTGTACCGGCACCGAGTTCTGTTCGCTTTCGATCGTCGAGACGAAGAACCGGCAGGTTCGGTTCTCGCGCTGGCTGGTCGAGAACGTCGACCTGCCGGCGGGCGTCGAGGACTTCCACATCCACCTCTCGGGCTGTACCGCTTCCTGTGCACAGCCACAGATAGCCGATGTCTCCCTACGCGGGATGAAGACCCGCAAGGACGGCGAACCCGTCGAGGCGCTCGACATCGGCCTCGGCGGCGGACTCGGCGAGAACCCGCGGTTTGCCTCCTGGGTTGCAGACCGCGTCCCGGCCGACGAAGTGCCGGGTGCAATCGAAAACCTGCTCGAAAACTTCGCCGACCGCCGAACGGACGGCGAGAGCTTCCGCGAGTTCGTCGCCGACCGCGACGACGAGGAGTTAGCCGACCTCGTCGAGCCCGAGGAGACGAGCTACGAGGATCCGTACATGCACAACACCAAGCAGACCTGGTATCCGTACGCGGAGGATGACGGGCTGGACGAAGGGCCTGCGCCCGCGCGGGCGGACGGGACGCCGATTCCGTCGGACGACTAACCCGCTAACTCCCCCGTCTTCGATATCAGTAGCCGCGGCGGGTATCTACGGCCCGTCGATCGCCACGATCCGTTCTTGACGCCGGCATCGAACAACTGTGCGTACCCGGTCGGCAACTGCGTTCGAACGGTTCCGAGTTCGCGCTGTGCCGTCGTGCTCTCGATCGCGGTGAACACCGCGCGGCTCGCACCCGTCACGTCACTGTTCTCGATAGCCGCTCGCGTCACGAGCCACTCGTGGAACTCCCTGATCGAACGCGAGACCGGCCATCCGTTGGAAGTCCCTAAGTAGCCATACCCCGAGTCCCTAGCCATGTCCGACCGACTGATGCGAGTCAACGCGTACACGACGCTCGACTACGTCGACGCCACGGCGACAGGCCACGAGTTCGAGTTCGATTCCGTCGCCGTCGCCAACGCCACGACGGACCGCGAGGAGCCGGACTGCGTGCGCTTCCAGGTCGAACTCGACAACGCGACCGACCAACATTTCCCCAAGCACATGACCGAACTCGAATTGACGCCGGATCAGGCCCGCGAGCTCGCGAGTGAACTCGAGAAGTACGCAGATCGGGTCGAGGACGCCGCGGAGTAGCCGCTTACCGGGCTCGCCGTGCGCCTGCGACGGCAGGCGTCTCGCTTTTTCACTCGCCCGGCAAAGCCTCGTGTGATCGTCCCATGAGCGTCGACACTATCCAAGATCTGTTCGAGCACGGCCTCGAAGACATCTACCACGCGGAACACGAACTCCTCGACGCGCTCGATGAACTCGAGTCGAACACCGAACGCGAGGAGATCGCGGAGGCGTTTGCGGAACACCGCGAGGAGACCCAGGGGCATATCGACCGGCTCGAAGCGGTCTTCGACATGTTCGGCGAACCGCCGGAGAAAGAAGAGTGTGAAGGCATTGAGGGGCTGATCGAGGAGTACGAAGAGTTCGCGTCGATGAATCCGTCCCAGGAGGTACTGGATTATCACAACATGGCGGCAGCGGAGAAGACGGAGCACTACGAGATTGCGGCCTACGGCAATTTGATCCCGCTTGCGGATCAGATCGGGATGGGCGAGGCAGCGGATCTTCTCGAGGAGAACCTTCGGGAGGAACAGAGTGCACTCGACGAATTGAAGGAGTTGACCGAGACGTACGAGATGGATGCGATTCCAGCCGAGTAATCGTCGTGACTGACGAGACGAACGCGTCCGACGAACCTAACGAAGGGGACAAGTCCGAACACGCTGCCGATGGTTCGGACGCTCAATACGGCGGGACGGAAGACGCGGAACCGACGACGATGGTTGACGAAGAAGGCGAGGATGAAGACGGCGGTAGTCGTGAAGACGATGCCGACGACGTAGACTGACGAAGGACCACCTCGTCGGTCTCCGCTCGGACAATCCACGCGTACAAATTCGGTTTCTCAGTTTGTTACCTTGGTCGCTCGCGCGGAGAGACGCGTCAATATCACTGTCAGTATCTTCGCTCATAACATACTTATACGACGCTCGGAATCCTTGACACAGATGGTGGTAGATAATGTCAGACACGTCTCCGAAAACGGCTCGTGACGAGTGGGGTACCCGATTCGGGTTCCTGATGGCGATGATCGGCGGCATGGTTGGTGCAGGGAACATTTGGCGGTTCCCCTACGTGATGGGGGATAACGGAGGTGGTGCGTTCGTATTGGCGTTCCTCACTCTCCTGTTTCTACTCGCAGTCCCCGGGTTGATGGCCGAGGTTGCGCTCGGGCGATATACGAACAAGGGCGTCATCGGCGCATTTCGTGACGTCGTCGGGCGAGGCGGAATGGTCGGATTCGGCGTCGTCGTCTTGCTCGTCAACATCGCCCTGATGTCGTACTACTCGCCGTTGATCGGCTGGACGCTGTACTACGCCGTTCATTCCCTGCTGTTTACCTTTACGGCACCCGGGTTTGAGGCGCAGGCGTTTATGGACAGCTTCTTCGCGAACCCGGCGCTGATGATCGCCCTTCACACGGTCGTGATGGGATCGATCGCGGCCATTCTCGCGCTCGGTATCCGACGCGGCGTCGAGCGGATCGTCGTCTACGCGGTGCCGGCACTCGTGATCTCGCTCGTCATTATGGCGATTCGCGGGCTCACGTTGCCGGGGGCCAGCGAGGGGATCGCGTTCACGTTCGGCGTGCAGTGGGAGTACCTGGTCGCGAGTGAGACCTGGATCGCCGCGCTCGGACAGGCGTTGTTCTCGACCGGACTCGGGTGGGGTATCGCCCTGACCGTCGGCAGTTATCTCCGGGAGTACGACGACGTTCCACTCGGTGGCGGGGTCTTTACGGCGATCGGCGAGTCGAGCATCGCCATCCTCGCGACGCTCGCCATCTTCCCCGTCGTCTTCGCCGTCGGCGTCGAGCCCGATGCCGGAACGGGTCTCGCGTTCGTCTCTCTGGTGCAGGTCTTCCCGGAGATTCCACTCGGTGGGTTAGTCGCGATCCTCTTCTTTGCCGGGTTCTTCCTCGCGACGTTCACCTCCGGTCTGCTCATCACCGAAGTTAGCGTGACGACCGTCAGCGAGGAAACCCGACTCAGCCGAACGCAGACCGTCCTCGCCGTCTGTGGCGGCATCTGGCTTCTCGGACTCCCGAGCGCCTACTCCACCGAAGTCCTCGACTTCCTCGATTTCGTCTTCGGAAACTGGGGGCTTCCCCTCGCAACGCTCGCCATTATCGGCGTCATCGGCTGGGTTCTCGGTCCCGAGCGACTCCGCGTGCTTACGGTCAACCGCAACGCTGGTATCCACATCGGCACGTGGTGGAATCCCCTCATCAAGTACGTCATCCCCACCGTCATGCTGTTCATCATGGCGTACTTCGCCTGGGAGAACTTCCGCGAACCGGAGATGATCGCCGGGATGCTCGTTCTCGTGCTCTTCCCGCTCATCGGCTACGCGATCATGTCCCTCGTCGAGGGTCGCCGCGACACAACTGATACCGCCGGTGTCACCGGAGGTGACGACTAATGGCGCTCTCCGCAGAGGTACTCGGAATGCTCGCGTTCACGCTGCTTGCGTTCTGGGGCGTCTCCCTCTGGGCGCTTACCCGTACGCTCCGCCAGGAAAGCCGCAAAGTTGACATTCTCACCCATCAGGATCGGATGGACACCTACTCGCCGGAAGCACTTGCCGAACTCCGAGAGTGGATCGAGGACCATCCCAACGACCCGCTCGCCGACCGGGCCCGTTCCCAGTACAACGAGTGCGTCGACGTCGTTACCCAAACCGATCGACACTTCTACGACTGGTCGGACGCGGACATCAACCGGCTCGAACGTCTCTGATATAGTCTGCCGTACCGATTTTCCGGCGAACCCGTGACCCGTCCTGCGGGCGCGCCGGAACTGACTTCCAGCAGTCCGTTTGAACGGTTTGCCGAACCATCCGTTTTTACCCCCTGGCATCGTACGTCGTTCCGTGACAGTACGGGTCCCAGAGGGTGACGATCACGACCACGGATACCGAGACGACGGTGAACTCGCGATCCGGCCCGCCGAACGGGCGGACCTCCTGGCCGTCGTCCGCATCGAAAACGAGTCGTTCCCCCAACCCTGGCCGTACGAGGCCTTCGACCGCTTCCTCGGCGACCCCGGCTTTCTCGTCGCCGTCACGAACGGCGACGTCGCGGGCTACGTCGTCGCCGACGTGTCTCCCTCGTTCGGCCGCCAGCTCGGCCACATCAAGGACGTTGCCGTCCATCCGGACCGCCGTGAAATGGGCGTCGGCTCCGCACTTCTCTCGCGATCGGTTGCCGTCCTCACTGCCCACGGCGCAGATTCGATCAAACTCGAAGTACGACGCTCGAACGACCGTGCGAAACGACTCTACCGCCAGTTCGGGTTCGAACCGATCCGGCGGATCCCCGGCTACTACGGCAACGACGAAGACGCGATCGTGATGGTCCGACAGCTCGAGTGATAAGCGGCTCGCACGGACCGCGGTCTCATCCCGATGCCGGCACCGATGCCAGCGAGGGGAAGGACGAGGACGTTTTACCGCCCGCGTTCGTACTCCCGCCCATGGGATACGCCTGCCCGGTCTGTGACGCCGAACAGGCCGACGCGGAACACCTCGCGAACCACCTCGCGATCACCGCATCGCTCGACCGTCCGGATCACAAGGAATGGCTCGAGGAACACGCCCCGGACTGGGCCGATCACTCCCCGGCGGAGTTAGGGGAGATCGTCCGCGAACACGCACCCGAGATCGACACCCCCGAGTTCGAGAGCGCAGGGAGGGGTGGTCACGACGACCACGATCACGGCCGCGACCGTGCCCCCGGCCGCCCCACCGGAATCGACTCCGACCTCGCCGGACAGCGCCGTCAGCCAAGCCGTGGCTCGATGACGGCCGAGGCCGAACGCGCGCTGCAGGAAGCACAGGAAATGACCCAGCAAATGCTCGCAGATGCGGCCGACGACGCGGACGCAGCGGACCCGGACGACGACGAAGCGACGGACGACTAACGGCTCCCGCGAACACGCAATTGGTAACTGGCCGCCCCGCGCATACCGAGACATGCACACTGTTGGGACGGTTACGCCGGCGTCGATCGAGGAGGCACGCGAACGCTACGATGAACTCGGCCCAGCGGCGCAGACGGTCGTCCGCGAGGTCGCAAAGGCCATGTCGTTCGATCGCGAGGAGTACGACGAGCGCGTCACCAGCGCCGTCGTCGAAACCGCCCGCGACGCCCTGTTTGCAAGTCGACTCGAAATCTCGGTCGGCACCAGCGACGAGTTCAGCGAGTGGCGCGACGGCTACGACGGCGAGGTGACGGTGGTCGGGAACGAGAACGTCGAGAACGTCGTCTGGCACGCCGGGCCGGCCGACGAGGCGGTCGCGGCAACCTTCCAGAACGAGGAGGAGGCGGCCGTCGGAACGGTGCGCCGACAGGCGTTCGGGCGGTTGTATCGCGACTACTTCGAGGCCGCCGACTAGCTGTGCGTCGGCGTTGCTGTCACGGTCGAGTCACATACGGTCGAAGCACCTCGCCGTCGTGGAGGTTGTCGGGGAGCGCGTCGAACCATCGTGCGGCTCTGATCTCGTCGGGAGAGACGCCGAGAGATTCCGCGTCTGCGATCGGTCCGTCGGCGGTGGCCGCAAAGACGACGTATGCTGCTCGGAAGGAGTCGCCGGTGGCACTCGAACGGTACGTCTGCTCCAAGACGACCAGCGGATCGCGTATCGTCGCACGCAGTCCCGTCTCCTCGCGAATTTCGCGCCGAGCGGCGTCACGCAGTCGTTCGCCGGGTTCGACCGCGCCGCCGGGGAGCACCCAGCCGTCGGCCCAGCGATTTTTGACGAGCGCGATCCGCCCGTCGCTATCACGAACGCGTGCGGCGGCGGTGAGCGCCGTTCCGTCGACGCCCCACTCGCGGAACGATTCGAAGGCCGTTCCGGAGAGGTGGAGCGTTTGCTCCTCGCGGGCCACATCGGTGAACTCGTCGTCGAGCACGCCCGACTAAGCGCGCGCATTCGACAAATATATTCGGTGGTCGTCTCGTTCGAACAGTACCTATTACGTCTTCGAGCGTCCACACTCCGACGATGACTGCCGACGAGTGGAGCGTTCTCGAGGAAGTGATCGAGTACGAGACGCCGTGGTACGACGGCGGCTACGACCTGCTCGAACAACCGGACGGCACGGAAAAACGCTACTACTGGGCCGACCTGCCGCCGTCGGTCGTCGTCGTCGCGCGCGTCGACGGCCGCGTGCTCGCGGACGAATCGAACGCCGATGCAGCCGTGCGCGACGGTGACGCGGAAGACTCCGCCGCCACGACCGACGACCACCTGCTGTTCGTCGAACAGTACCGTCCGCCCGTCCACGAAACCCACCTCGAACTCCCCGCCGGTATCGTCGAGGACGGCGAATCCTACACGGAAGCCGCGACGCGTGAACTCGAGGAAGAAACCGGATTTTGCCCGTCGAGTACGGTCCTCCTGCAGGAGTACGCAGTCGCGACGGGCGTCCTCAGACACGACCGCGGCATCGTCTACGCCGACGGGCTGGTGCCCGGCGAACGCGAACTCGACAGCAACGAGTTCCTCGAGGTCACGACGGTTCCCGTTGCGGAGGCGCTCGACCGGGCGCGCGAGCGGCCGGCGAACGATGCGACGCTGACGGCGTTGTTACTCGCGGCGGAAGACGGGATGCTCGACCTGGGGTGATTGTGGCGGTGCCCCCGGTCTTCTCCCTTTTTGTATCCCCGTACCTCCGCGACGTCGCAGACGCCGCACCCGACCCGTGGCCTTATTCTTCCGGCGTTCCAACGCGGGAGTGATGGATGGCGAAATCTCTCCGGACGAGGTCAACGATCTCCTGAACACGGATACCGATGATACCGGTGCGAACGAGGCGAACGCGGATGCGGACTCCGATGCCGTCGTTCGAGTCGTCGATATCCGCGACGAACGCAGTTTCGCCCACAGCCGCATTCCCGGCAGCGAAAACATTCCCTTTCAGGAACTGACCGGGCGCGTCGACGAACTCGAGGACGCGGATCGGATCGTCACCGTCTGTCCGCACGGGAAGGCGAGCGTGCAGGCGGCCCAACTCCTCGGATCGTACGAGGGGACGGCGGATGCGCGAATCGAGAGTATGGCCGGCGGCCTCGAAAAATACGGACTCAAGTACGGCCTCGCCGCCGGCGACCGAGAGTCCGATGGGGCCGACGAGCCGGCCAGTACGAACGCCGAATCCCCGTTCTAGCGTTGCTATCCTGCCCCCGCTCGATACGCTCTTCAAGGCGGACGCGTGTCGCCATCCCTCTCGGCGATTCGCTCGTTCGGTACCATCGGTGACGCGTTTTGGCGGTGAGGACAATTTCAGCCGGTGGCGACGCTATTCAGACCGTTGGCACTCCGGAAACTCGAAACAAAACCGACAGTGAAGTTGACGGCTCGATACAGCGGGTCGCGAGTTCGGAAGTCGTCTCAGAGCATCGCGGGCATCAGTTAGGCGACGTTGAAGCCGCGGTCCCGAAGGAATTCCTCGATGCGTCCGGTGTGGTTGCCCTGGAGTTCGATGTGACCGTCCTCGACGGTCCCTCCGCAGGCAAACTTGGACTTGAGATCCGACGAGAGACTGTCTAGGTCGACATCCTTCGGATCGAATCCTTCGACGATCGTTACCTCCTTACCGTATCTGCGCTCGTCAATGCGGATGGTGAGTTGCTGTTGTCCCTTGGCCACGTCCTCGCAGACGCAGAGTTCCTCGGGCAGCCCGCACGTCGAGCAGACTTCCGACATTACGTTCCCTGCTACGAAATGGCCATATTAAACACTATCGGGACCTACATGCTGTCGCGTGGTTCTTTTTCAGTGATCCACCGATCCGATGGTCCGACGGGCCGGTTCGAACCGACTGCCGGCGCGATTCGGACTACGGGCGGTCCGCGTTGGAGGCCGCATCCGAGTTCGGGCCCACGAACGGCAATCGCTCGCGCGCGAGTTCATCGACGAACTCGATGGCGGTCGCGGCGTCGTCGGGGGTGACGCCGGTCCCGTAGATGGCCTGCTCGTAGCACGCGAGGACGTGTTCGACTCGTGGATCGGTCGGGTCGGGTGTGGGTGGTGACTGAGAGTGTGACCGTGCTTGTGGGTCTGACCGGAAATCCGAACGCGACTGCGGATCTCCCTGTGACCGGGGTTGTGACCCTGACTCTGCTGAGCGGTCCGTCGGTAACGTAGTCGCTGCCTGCGCTCCCAGGGCACTCACGTACGCCCGCGGTGACTCGCCGGGACGGCGCGGCCTGAACTCGCGTTCGAAGAGTCGTTCGAGGCGGCGATAGGCGCGTTCGGTGTCTCGGGCGGGGTCGTCGCGGCGGCGCTGCCAGTACAGTCCGATCGTGCGGTCGTAGAGTTCGCGTCCGCCGGTGCGGTGGACGGCGGCGGCCAACCCGACGATGGTGACGGCCGTGAATGCGAGGAACTCGCGCGGGATGGTAATCGCGAGTGGATTGTCGGCGTCGTCCCCGTCGCCGTCCTGCGCGGCCGTCGTACCGGGGTCTGGACGGGTCGGATCGGTGGTATTCGTTCCGTTGGGATCGGTGGAGTTGGGCGGATCGTCCGGGTTGGTTGGGTCGGTCTCGTTGTCAGGGGGACCGGGTTCGGTCGGGTCTGGTGACCGTCCGTCGTCGGAGCCGTCATCGCTGTCGTTGCGGATCGGAACGTCCTCGCTTTCGTCGGTGTCGACGTTCTCGCGACCGTTCTCGCGGGCTTCTTGGAGTCGGTCTAGGTGCACCTCGTCGCGCTCGCCACTCGGGGTGGGATCGAACGAGACCCAGCCGTGGTCGGGGAAGTAGACTTCGACCCAGGCGTGTGCGTCGAGACCGCGGACGACGTGGGTATTGTCATCGACTTGCTGACCGCTCGTATAGCCCGTGACGTATCGGGCGGGGATGTCCTCCGCGCGAAGCATTTGCGCCATCGTGGTCGCGAAGTAGATACAGTAGCCCTCGTCCATCTCCAGGAGGAACTCCTCGGCGACGTTTCCGTTTGGCTGCTCGATGTCGAGTGAGTAGCCCTTCGACGAGCGGAGGTACGATTCGATCGTCGCCGCCGTTTCGTACGGATTATCAGCGTCTTCGGTCACCGTGGCGGTTCGGTCGTCGAACTCCGACGAGGTGCCTTCCGGCAGTTGCAGGTAGTACTCTTCGATCTCGTCGGGGTAGTTCGTCCCCGCTTGCTTGAGTGAAGCGGGATCGCTGTCGATGATCGCGCTCTCGACGACGTAGCTGTCGTCCTCGATCAGCGTCGTCGAGGGGTGAATCTGGCCGTGTCGCGTCACTTCGGCGTACTGTGCGGCTCCCTTGCTGACGGACAGCGGCTGGGGGGCGACCGGCATGACGCCGAGTTCAGTTTCGGCGGTGACGACCTGCCGGGCGACGTCGTACTTGCCGGGCGGGGAGTTTATCGGTCCGTTGGGCGACTGCAGCTGTCCGCTTCGGACCCACTCGTCGCCGGTAAAGCGATCGTAGACGCCGGTACGCCAGTAGGAGGCCTGCTCGGACTCGACGGTGAATCGGACCTCGGGTGAGAGGTCGACCTGGCCGGTAAAGCCGGAGCGCTGGCCGGCGGAGTCGATGGCTCCCTCGAGCGAACTCGGGCCGCCGCGGTCGAGCGTGACCGGACCGGTTGCGTTTCCGGGAACGAACGTGACGGACAGCGAGAGGACGATGATCAGTGCGAAGAGGACGGCAAGCAGGTCCGCCTGGGCGATCGAGCCGCCGCGGCGGTCGAGTTCACCGAAGCCGACGGTACCCAGTGCGGCGAGGGTGCCGATAAGGGTGATCGTGAGTTCGGCGTCGCCGGTGAGGACGAGAAAGCAAAGCGCGAACCCGCCGGGAAGCACGCTCAGGGCGTATCGACCCCGGAGCGCGAGGTACCACGAGAGGAAGACGGGTGCGGGAACGAGGCCGAGCGTCAGGGCGCTGGCTTCGACCGTCCGAAGCAGTGAGAGGCCGGTAACGAGCGTGACAACGTCTGCGAGCAGCGACTCCGTTGCCGAGAGGACGACGCCGACGCCGACGCCGCTGGCCTCGAGATAGTACGCAAACCCGAGGCTGGCTGCCGTCACCGCGGCGATCGTGGCAGTCCGCGGACGGATCAGGCGGGCGAGGAGCGTCGCGGCGAGCAACATTGTGCCGGCGAGGACGAACAGCGAGTCCGTTCCGCCGACGACTTGCGTCACGTCCCGTAGAACGGAGACGATCGACGCGAGTAACACCAGGACGCAACCGAGTGCGAGCATGCGGAACGCGCCGGGGCCGACGGTTTGTCCGGTTTCGCTTCGACCCGTCCTCGTTCCGCCGAGGGAGATCGTCCGCTCCGTGCGACGAGACTCGGTATCTGTGCTCATGTGAGCACCCCTGACCGCTGCGTCTCCGTCTCCGTCTCTCCCCCGCCGTCACCAGTTCCTGTAGCCCGCTGTCCGGCGTCCCTGCGGCCGCCGCCGTTAGCGGCCGGTCCCGGCCGCGCGCGCTCGCTAGTGCCTCGCAACCGCTCGAAGGGGATCTCGTGTCCGGTCTCACCCTCGCCGATGACGACCGAAACTGCCCTCGTTCGCGCTGTAACGCGAATCTCCGCATCGGCCCGGTCGCGATCCGTGAGCGCCGCCGTCCCCGCACCCGATTCGAGTGCAGCGAGGACGGCGAGCAGCTCGTAGTAGTGTCCGGCGTCGGAGCTCGGGTGAACGACCGTTCCATCCACGACGAGGCCGACCCGAATACTCGTCTCGCGAAGCGCCGTCACGATGCTCGCAACCGCCGTCGCGAGTTCGTCTTCCAGTCCCGTCGCACTTTCGGCGGCGATCGTAACTGTTTCGAGGCCCGCATCGGCGGCGTACTCCGTGACGACGAGGTCGTCTTCGGGCTGTTTGGCTGCAGCCTTCCAGTGGACGTCGCGCAGCGAGTCCCCGCGGCGATACTCCCGGAGATGATCGAACTCCTCGCGGTTGCGCCGGGCCGTCGCGTCGGCGAACTCGTGCAATCGCTCGTCCAACGCGCCCTGCAGCTCGTACACCTGCGGGTAGACCGTTACCGAACTCGTCTCGCCGAACTCGAACCGACGCGTGACGAGTCCGAAGACATCGCGTATCGTTATCGTTGCTGGCCCGACCGTTCGGTCGCCACGTGACGCAAGCGCCACGTCGTAGGTCACTCGCGTCTCGCCGTCGAGAATCGTTTCCGTCGCCGGGGTGTGCGTGGTCGTCGATACCGATCCGGCTGCGTGCGTTCTCGCCTCATCCGTTTCGAAAGCGAGCCCCGTTCCGATTTCGTCACGGACGGTCGCCGCCACGTCGCCGGTCGTCTCGACGGCGAACGCGGCTTCGCGGGTTTCGCCGACGAACCCGTCCTCCATCGGCAGCCGTCTGACCGCGGGACGGTCGAGACGGAGGGTCACGACGAAACCGGCCAGCAGGATGACGAGCAGCGGCGCGACGATGGCGTTCAGCGACCGCGGGCCGTACTGCCACCCCATCGCAATCGAGAGACAGATGATGGCGAGGACGGCCCAGCCGCGGCGTGTGAGTGTCACGTGCATACGTTCGTTTCGGTTACCGCCGATTCGATCGCGCCCGCGGTCGGTTCGCTCGCAGCCGTGACAGCCGTCTCATCCGTCTCGTTCCTCGACCGGCACCCGTTCGAGCGCGTCCGCGACGATATCACTGCCGTCGCGGGCGCGGTCGTTCGTCTTTACGCGATGACTCAATACGACGGGCGCCTCCACCTGTACGTCGTCGGGCGTGACGAACTCGCGGCTGTCGACGACCGCCCGCGCCTGGGATGCCCGGAGGAGCGAAATCGCCCCTCGCGGACTGACGCCGATGTGTGCGTTCTCGCGCGTATAGCCGACAAGCCGCGTTACGTACTTCCGGACCGGTTTTGCAACCTGCACCTGCGAGACCGCCTCCCGCGCTCGAACGAGCGTTTTCCGGTCGGTGACGGACTCGAGTTCGTCGATCGGGTGCGTACCGACGGTTCGGCCCAACAGTTCGGCTTCGTCCTCGGGACTCGGATAGCCGAGGTGGAGTTTCTTCATGAACCGGTCGAGTTCGGCGAAAGGGAGGTCGTAGGTCCGGTTCGGCTCGATTGCGTTCTGCGTCGCGATGACGGTAAACGGCGAGGGAAGCCCGCGCGTCTCGCCGTCGGCGGTGACCTGTTCTTCTTCCATCGCCTCGAGCAGCGCCGACTGGGTTTTCGGCGGCGCGCGGTTGATCTCGTCGCCGAGGACGATATTGCCGAAGATAGGGCCGGGCTGGAACTCGAACTCGCGGGTCTGTTGGTTGAAGACGTTCACGCCGGTCACGTCCGTCGGAAGGAGGTCGGGCGTAAACTGAATTCGCCTGAAGGTACAGTCCACCGAGGTCGCAATCGATCGGGCGAGCATCGTCTTGCCGACCCCTGGAACGTCATCGAGCAGGACGTGTCCGCGGCCGAGCAAGGCCGTAATGACGTGATCGATCACGTCCTCGTGACCGACGATGACGCGCGAAACGTTCTCCGCGATGTCGGTCCCGATCGTTTCCACCGTCGAGAGCGCCAGCGGCTCAACGGCCGTCTCGTCGGCCGGAGGCGTCTCGAGTACCGTCTCGGATGTCGGGTCAGCGTCAGTCATCGGTCGAAATGAGGGCGAACTCGCGGGGAGATTCGGACACACGGCACCTGCAGACTCATCGTGCTTGTGCGACCTCCGCGCGTCGGAACTATATGCTTTGTGTCGAGACGAGTGAGTGTTTCACCTTGCGAGTGGTCTCACCGAGCGCATTGACCCCGAGACGGTAAGCAGACGCACCGCTGTTCGTCGCGTTGTCACTCAAAAACGAACGGTCGGAGAACGATACTGCCTTCGGATCGCCGATCTAGAGGCGCTCGACGCTCGTCGCGCGCGGGCCCTTCTCAGCCTCCTCGATTTCGAACTCGAGTTCCTGACCCTCTTCCAGATCAGGACCGCCAACGTCCTCCATGTGGAAGAACACGTCCTCGTCCGCGTCCTCGGTTTCGATGAATCCGTAACCGCCGGTGTCGTTGAAGAATGCAACCGTACCTTTCGCCATTGCACGTCAACAAACTCACGACGGAGATATAAATGTTCGGGAGACTGCCGCCGAATTCGCCCGAAAACGGTCCGTTACCCGCAGTCAGTCGGCACTTACCAGGTTTTGCACGCGGGGCAGACGAACGTCCCGCCGTCGCGCCAGCGGCGGGCGCTCGCTTCGCCGCACTCGCCGCACACCGCCGCATCCGCGGGCGGACTCCACGCGTACGTCGCCAGCGACGAGTGCCGTGTCTCCGAACCTGAACTCGAAGCCGAATCGGTATTCGAGCTGGATGCGGAGTCCGTATCCGTCGCCGTTGCGGACGCAGCGAGTTCGCGTTCAGGCGACTCGTCTGCACTTTCCTCGGTCTTTGCCGTCTGATAGTCTGAAAGCGTCTCGTCGTCTGTCACAGCTGGGTCTACGATCGGCAGTCGGTTAGCTACCGGTGGTTTCCCTCCGATTCACTCAAAGACCTCGTTCGGGCCGCTCTCACTCTCTCTACCGAGCCGTTTTACTTCGGATGCCGATTATTAGAAGGCCGGTATCGGAGAAAGTTTCTTTACCGATTTGGTAGAAATCCAACCGATGGGTCTCCGCGAGTCACTCGCTGCACTCGGTGCCGCTCTGGACGGCGATGAGATAACGGGCCGACAGGCGGCGATCATCGTCGCAGTCTGGATGGGCGGGATCGCCGTCTTCGGGATCGTCGCCTACCTCATCGTCTTCGTGATCATCGGCTTTTGACGGGGGACGGCACACTCGAATCACAACGCGTACAACGTCCGTGACGCGTGCGGAACGGTCCTCGGAGCGGGACCGGCACGGCCAAGTACCACCGGTGACAATCCCCACGCATGGAATCCGCCGTAGTGCTGAACGTCATCGTGGACAACATCATGGAGATGAACGAGTACTTCAGTAACGTCGCGACGGGCGACGGGTTCGCACCGCTGCTCATCCTCGTCGGAACCCTGCTCATCGTCTTCTCGCTCGGCGTCTTCGGCGTGCTGACCCTCGGTGCGCTCGGTAGTCTCGTCGCCGGACACTGAGTTCGTCTTTTTCGTTTCTCTTCGCAACGTGAGCGCGTTTACTGACGAGAGCCACGGGAGCCACGGGCGCGTCCAATCGCTTCGCTCGCGCGCTCGATCGCATCATCGAGTTCGGGACCGAGCGGCGAGCCGACGACGATCCCGTCGACGTGGTCGAGCATCGCGTCGAACCGATCCGCGACCTGCGCCGTCGTCCCGGCGACGCAGAACGCGTCGATCATCGCCGGCGTGACGCGGTCGAACGCGTCGGTGAGATCGCCCTTCGAGAGCGCGTCGCCGACCGAACTCGCGGCCTCGCGGTCGATGTCGTGTCGGTCGAGCACCGGGTCGGCCGCCCCGCCGACGATAAAGGCGACCGGGGGACGTGCGGCCTCCCGCGCCGCCGCTTCGTCCGCCGCGACGCTCACGCTCGCGAACGCGAGCGCCTCGAACGCACCGCGGTCGTCGGACCGCTCGTCCAGTCCGTGCTCGAGTTGGCCGGCCGCCCACTCAAGATCGCGCGGATGGGCGGCGTTGACCAGCACGCCGTCGGCGTGCTTGGCGCTCATCCGGAGCATGTGCGGGCCCTGCGCGCCGACGTAGACCGGAATCCGGCCCGACGCTGGCTCGAGATTGAGCGACGCGTCGCTGGCCGCGAAGGTCCCGTCGTGGCTGACGGTCTCGCCCGCCCAGAGATCGCGTGCGACACGGAACGTTTCGAGGACGCGCCGGAGCGGTCGCTCGCGCTCGATGCCGAGGTTCGCGAGCGACGACCGGTCGCCCGCACCGATCCCGAAGACGGCGCGGCCGTCGCTGAACTCGTCGATCGTCGCCGTCTGTGCGGCGAGTTTGACCGGGTGGGTCTCGTAGGGATTGACGACGCCCGGGCCGAGTCGAATGCTGTCCGTGGCGTCGGCCATGCGCGAGAGCGCCACGAACGGGTCGCGGTTGAAGTAGTGGCTGCTCGCGAACGCGATGTCGAATCCTTCGTCCTCGGCGAGGACCGCGAGTTCGGCGATGCGTTCGATTGGGTGTTCGGGCGTGAGTTCGATGCCGACGGTCGGCTCGGTATCGGCGTTCGTGCTCATTCGTCGGCCCTCCACTTCCACCCGCGAAGCGCTTGCCTGATGAGATCGTCTTCGACCGAGCGGAAGAGTTCGTCGCTGCCGTCGAGGTCGCCGAAGGCCCAGTCGCTGACGACGACGGCGGGGGTACCGCCGGCACCTTCGCCGGTGACGAGGTTCGCGGCGGCGGCGAGTTCGTCGACGACGGACTGGACGGTGACGCCGAGTTCGCGGCCGTCGCGGTCGCGTTCGCCGCGCCAGTCGCGGCTGGCGGGGAGGCCGTCCCAGCCGATGGCGACGCCGCGCTGGCCGTGGCGGAAGGGGCGGCCGCAGGTGTCGGTGACGACGACGGCGACGTTCTCGTAGCCCCGATCGGCGAGTCCGGACCGGATTCGCTCGGCGCTCTCGGTCGGTCGCTTCGGCAGGAGCAACAGGTCGTGATCGGGCACGTTCGAGCGGTCGATGCCCGCGTTCACGCAGATGTGGCCGAACCGCGTTTCGGTGAGCAGGAAGGGGGCGTCGATCAGCAGTTCCGTGCTCTCCTCGAGAACGGCCTGTGCGAATCGGGGGTCTTTCTCTTCGCCGGTGAGGTCGCCGATGCGGTCGGCGAGTTCATGCGCGCGGCCGCTGACCGGGTAGTCGTCGAGGTCGGCCGTTCGCCCCTCGGCCTTGGAGACGATGGTGCTGGCGACGGTGAGCACGTCGCCCTCGGCGAGGGTGTCCCCCGCCCGATCCGCGACGAGGTCGGCGATGTCGTCGCCGGGGCGGATCTCGGGCAGGTCCGCCACTGGTGTGAGTTCCATACCGGTGGGTGGGCGAGTACCGCCAAAAACGCACCGTCACCGGAGAATCGAACCAGCGATCGGCAGCGCGTCACCCGCTCGTCGCTTATCGATCGCGTTCGAAGAGCGCTCCCGGTCCGTCGATCGTGAGTCGGTTCTCGCTCCCGCGGTCAGCCTCGCTCGCGCTCACGCTCGTCCTCGCGCGCTCGTTCTCGTTTTCGCGTTCGCTCTCGCTCTCGAAATCGGCAACTCGCGCGAGATCCCACAGCGTCGCTCCGTTGCTCGTGACGACCGGGACCCCGAGTTTCGACTCGAGATCGTCGACGGCGGCGAGCGAACGGTAGTTGGTACACGAGACGAAGATCGCGTCGAGGCCGCTCGAATCGTACTGCTCGACGTGGTCGACCACCTGTTGAAACGCCTCGGTCTCGTCCAGCGCGCCGATGGCCGTGTTTCGCTCGAGTCCGCGCCCGTCGATCGTCGCGACGTCGAAGCCGCTTTGCTCGAGAAACTCCCGTTCTTTCTCGTCCAGGTCGGCAGTGTACGGCGTGACGACGGCGATTCGCGTCGCGTCGATGAACTCGAACGCGCGGACGACGGACCGTGCTGTCGCGACCGCCGGAACGCCCGCCGCCTCCCGAACGGTCGCCTCGAGTTCGGCGTCGAAACCGGGCCCGTGCAACAGGCTGCCGGTCGTGCAGGCGTAGGCGATCGCGTCGACGGCGGCGTGACCGAGCAGTTCGGCCGCGCGGGCCGCGTCGTCGCTCATCGCGTCGAGTTCGTCGGCGGTCACCGACTCGAGGGACATTCGCGCACCGTGGACGGTCACGGGGGCCGGAAGCGCCGCCCGGAACTCCGGTTCGGCCGTCGTGTTCGACGAGGGGACGATCAGGCCGATTCGACCGCGCCGGTTCCCGTCGGGGTCGGCCTCACTCATCGGTATCGGCGTCGTCGGCTGCTGCGTTCACGTCGCGTTCCTCCTCGACTCGCCGGTCGGTTTCGAGCGCCGTGGCGTCTCGCGCCGCTGGCTCGCCGTGGCCGCCGCCGCCCGGCGTCCGGACGGTGACGGTCGTTCCCGCCTCGACATCGACCGTCGTTTTCGCGGGCACCGCCTCCCCGTCGATCAGGTTTTCGCCCGTCGCGCCGCTCTCGCCGCCCGCGACGCCGGCGGGCGCGTGGCGTCGGCGCTCGGTCAAAAGCGATACCGTCGCGTCTCGTTCGACGGTGACGGTGCGCTCGAGTCCACAGCCGCCACGGAACTCGCCGCGGCCGCCGCTGTCCTCGCGCAGCCCGTAGCGATCGACGCGGAGCGGGTACTCCGTCTCGATCGATTCGACGGGCGTGTTGAGCGTGTTCGTCATGCCGACCTGGACGCCGTCCATGCCGTCGCGGTCGGCGCGCGCGCCGAAGCCGCCGGCGATGGTTTCGTAGTAGGTGAACGAGCCGTCCCGCGCGCCGATGGTCAGGTTGTTCATCGTGCCCTGGCCCTGTGCGGGGACGCGGTCCGGCGCGGCGCTCGCAAGCGCGGTAAAGACCACGTCCGTCACCCGCTGGCTGGTCTCGACGTTCCCCCCGACGACCGCCGCGGGGGGCTCCGGATTCAGGAGCGTCCCCTCGGGAGCGCGAACGCTCACCGGCTCGTAACAGCCGTGGTTCGGCGGAATCTCGGGATCGGTGAGACACCGGACGACGAAGTACACCGCGCTCCTCGCGACCGCGAGCGGCGCGTTGAGATTCCCCGCGAGCTGGTCGTCGGTTCCGTCGAAGTCGACGTCGATCGTCGCGCCGTCGACCGTCACCGTCACCGCGAGTTCGATGTCGTCGTCGGTCACCCCGTCGCCCTCGAGCACGTCGGTCGCCTCGTAGGTACCGTCGGGAAGGGTTTCGAGTTCGCCTTCGATGCGGTCGCGCGAGTAGTCGATGACGGCGTCGAATCCCGCCAGAGCGGTGTTGCGGCCGTGTCGGTCGAACAGCGCGGCGAGTCGCTCTTGGGCGCGCTCGTTCGCGGCGAGTTGGGCGCGCAGGTCGGCGCGGCGCTCGCGGGGGTTGCGGACGTTCGCGAGGATGAGCGACCGGATGTCCTCGCGCGGCTCGCCGGCGTCGACGAGTCGCGTCGGCGGGAGTCGCAGCCCTTCCTGGTAAATCTCCTCCGCGCCGGCGGGCATGCTTCCGGGCGTCATGCCGCCCACGTCGGCGTGGTGGGCGCGGGAGACGGCGTAGCCGACGATGTCGCCGTCCGCGGCGAGGGGCGAAACCATCGTCACGTCCGGCAGGTGCGTTCCGCCCCGGAAGGGGTCGTTGAGCACGAACACGTCGCCGGGTTGCGGATCGAATTCGAGGACGGCGTCGACGGCGGCGGGCATCGCGCCGAGGTGGACCGGAATGTGTTCGGCCTGAGCGATCATTCGCCCGTCGGCGTCGAACAGGGCCGTCGAGCAGTCCCGGCGCTCCTTGATGTTCGGCGAGTACGCGCCGCGGATCAGGGTCTGGCCCATCTCCTCGGCGATGCTCTCGAGTTGGTTGCGGAGCACTTCGAGCGTCACCGGGTCGATATCGCCGTCGGTTTCGGCGTTGTCGAGTTCAGTGTCGTCGGTCGTCATTCTTCGGTCACCTCCGCCCGCGTCACGACGAGCGTTCCGTCCGCCAGGCACCGTCCCGTCCACCCCGGCGGGACGACGGCGGTGCTCTCGTCCTGTTCGAGGATCGCCGGGCCGGCGACCGTCGCGTTCGGCGCAAGGCGGTCGCGGTCGTACACGGTCGCCTTTCGGGGTTCAGATTCCGATTCCGGTTCCGATTCCGATTCGAGATCGAAGCCGGGGAAGTGGGCCGTCCGCGTGCCGACGCGGGCGTCGCCGCTCCCCGCGTGATGGACGGTCGGGTCGGTTCCGGGGACGGTCGCCGTCGCGCGGAGGTTGACGACCTCGATCCGTTCGTCCAGCGCGTAGCCGTAGGCGCGCTCGTGAGCCTCGCGGAACCGCCGTGCGATCGCCGCCGCGTCGACCCCGTCCGTCATCGGAACGGCGAGTTCGAAGCTCTGGCCGGCGTACCGACAGTCCGCCGTGCGCTCGACGCGCGCCGCGTCGGGGTCCGACGTCTCCGCGAGCACGTCCGCGACGAGTTCGTCGGAGACGGCCTCGATCGTCGCCGGATCGGCCGTTCCGAGGTCGACGCCGACGGTGCGGACGGCGTCGTAGCTCTCGTCGGCGGCGAGGAGGCCGAACGCCGAGAGGACTCCGCCCGGTCGCGGGACGACGACGCGGTCGACGTCGAGCGAGTCGGCGAGCGCGACGGCGTGCAGCGGCCCCGCGCCGCCGAAGGCGACGAGCGCGAACTCGCGAGGGTCGTGGCCGCGTTCGACGGTGACGCTGCGGATCGTTCGGGTCATCGTCGCATTGGCCACGCGGTAGACGCCGCGGGCGGCCGCGAGCGCGTCGGGAAGCCCGGCTTCGTCGGCCAGTTGCGCGAGGGCGTCGCGGGCCGCGTCCACGTCGAGTGTGAGTTCGCCGCCGAGGGCGGTGTCGGGGCCGATGTAGCCGAGGACGACGTTGGCGTCGGTGACGGTCGGCCGCGTCCCACCGCGGCCGTAGCAGGCGGGGCCGGGCTGTGCGCCCGAGGACTGGGGGCCGACTCGAAGCGCCCCGCCGCCGTCGACCCACGCGATCGAGCCGCCGCCGGCACCGACGGTGTTCACGTCGACCATCGGCGTTCGGATCGGGAGGCCGTCGATTTCGGCGTCGGTCGTCCGCTCCGCTCGGCCGTCGCGGACGAGGCTCACGTCGCTCGAGGTGCCGCCCATGTCGAAGGTGACGAGTCCGTCGATCGCGTCGCCGCCGGGTTCGCCGGCGTCCGCGCTCGCAGCGTCGGTCTTTCCGTCACCGACCGTCGCCGCAGCACCCACGACGCCCGCGGCGGGTCCCGAGAGCGCCGTCGTGACGGCGTGTTCGCGGACGGTCTCGGGGTCCGCGATGCCGCCGTTGGCCTGCATGATCCGCGGGACCGGAATCCCCTCCTCCGCGGCCTCATCGACCAGCCGCCCGACGTAGCGGTCGATCGCCGGCCGGACGTAGGCGTCGACCGCGGTGGTCGACGTGCGCTCGAACTCGCGGAACTCGGCGAGCACCTCGTGGGAGGCCGAGACCGGCACGTCGAGTTCGTCTCGCAGCGTCTCGGTGACGGCCCGCTCGTTCGCCGGGTCGGCGTAGGCGTGCAACAGACAGACGGCGACGGATTCGACCTCCCGGTCGCGAAGCGTCGCCGCGAGTTCGCGCACCTCGTCGGTGTCGACCGCTCGCTCGATCCCGTCGACCGTCGTTCGCTCGTCGATCCCGAAGCGCAACTCGCGCGGAACGAGGGGTGCCGGCTTCTCGACGTCGAGGTCGTACAGCGCGGGCCGGTCTTGCCGGCCGATCTCGAGTACGTCCCGGAATCCCGCCGTGGTGACGAGCGCCGTCTTCGCGCCCCCGCGCTCTAAGAGGGCGTTGACCGAGACGGTCATCGCGTGACCGAATTCATCGATGTCGCTCGGGTCGATGCCCGCCTCGGCGCAGGCCTTTCGAATGCCCTCGAGGACGCCGACGTGTTGTTCGTCCGTCGTCGGCACCTTCGCGGTGACGAGGCTGTCGTCCACGGAGAGGGCCACGTCGGTGAAGGTGCCGCCGACGTCGACGCCGATTCGAACGGCGTCGGTACCGGCGTCGGTTCTCGCGTCTCGAGCGGCCGAGTCGCTGTGTGCCATCGATACGTCCGTGTTCGTGTCAGAGGTGTGTGAATCGCTCATGTCGTCGAATAGGTGGTCGTTCGTGTGCGTGTCCGTGCGTCGTGGTGAGACGAGTTCAGGTGGTGGTCGTGGTGTCGCTGTCGTAGCTGTGGGTGCATGGTCAGGCGAGAAGCACGTCGTACAGCGTCTGTAGCCCGATCCCGATCACGACGAGCGTGACGAACCCGCCGAGTGCGTTCTGGAGCCGGCTGTTGGTGTGCTCGCCGAGCAACCCCTCGTTGTTCATCGCGTAGGTGAGGAAGACGGCGAGGATCGGCAACAGCAGTCCGTTGGCGACTTGCGCGAAGACGATCACGGTGATCGGGTTGTAATCCAGCGCCGAGAAGACGATGCCCGTCCCGAGAATCGTCATCCAGACCGCTCGGAACCGGGTCGCCGTCAGATCGCGCTCCCAGCCGAGCGCGCCGGCCGTCGCGTACGCCCCGGCAAGCGGCGCGCTCATCGAACTCGTGAACCCGGCCGCGAAGAGCCCGATCGCGAAGAAGGTCAGCGCGTAGCCGCCGAAGACCGGCTCGAGCTGCGTTGCCATCGCCCCGACGTCGTCGATTTCGGTCCCGCTGGGAAACACCGCGGCGGCCGTGACGACGATCGACGTCGTGATGAGCCCGCCGATGGCGACCATCAGGATCGTGTCGGTCCGGCACTCGGCGAGATCGGCCGCGCCGTCCCAGCGTTCCTGAACGGTGCTCGCGTGCAAGAAGAGGTTGTAGCCGACGACGGTCGTCCCGATGAGTCCGGCGATCAGGTAGGCCGACCCGTCGGGGATCGTCGGCACGAGTCCGCGCGAGAGCGCCCCCAGATCGGGGCGGACGATAATCGCGTTAATGACGAACGCGAGGCCCATGACGATCACGAGGCCGATGAAGACCCGCTCGATCAATTTGTAGTTTCCCGACCACAGCAAGCCGGCGGCCACGAACCCGATGAGGGGGCCCCAAACGCTCTCGCTCACGCCGGTTATCGTCGCGAGGCCGGCAGCGCCCCCGACGATGTTGCCGGTCTGAAAGGCCGCCGTCCCGATCCCGATCGCGCTCACGACGAGCGCAACGGTCGCGCCCCTCGCGATCGGATTCGAGAACTCGTTTCGAAACGCTTCGCCCAGCCCCTCCGCGGTGATCAGGCCGAGCCGCGCGCTCATCTCCTGCAAGACCATCGTCGCCAGAATCGAAAACGCGATCGTCCAGACGAGCACGTACGCGTACTCGGCACCGATCACGCTCGCCGTCGTCACCGTTCCCGGCCCGACGAACGCGGCCGCGACGAGCGCACCCGGTCCGACCGCTTTCAATCGCTCCCAAAGTCCCATGGTATCTGTCCACACGTATCGCTCTCAGAACGAGCCAAAAACGTTGTTAAGAGTCGCTCATACATGCGCTCCGAGTTCGGTCGCCGATGAGCGTTCGTATGAACTCGTGTGAACGTCCCACGTTCGTCGCGGGCGGGCGGATCAGTCGACGTGCTCGGTGATAATCGCCTTCGAGACGCCCTGCTCGATATCGATCTCGGTCGGGAACGTGGCGGTGCTGCGCTCGATGAAGCGCGTCATGAACCAGCGGATCGCCTCCGACGGAAAGACGAGGTGATAGTCGGCGTCCTCGCGGCGTACTTCGAGAAAGCCGCAAAACGAGAGCCACTCGAGAACCTCGCCGACCGTCTCGAACCGATCTGCATACTCGCGAGAATGGTACTCCGAAACGCGGTCGGCCGCCTCGACGAACGCCGGATCCGGGTCGCCGCCGTCGTAACAGAACTCGAGAAAGGCGTGCAGAAAGTCGACGTCGAGCAACACGTGCTCTCCCGACGCCAGCATCCGGTAGTACTGTTCTAGGTTGTCGCTGGGCTGTTGATTCGCCGCCTCGAAGTTCGCCGCGTAAAAGGCGAGCGCGCGGCGGACGGCCTCGCTCTGCCCGGCACCCGTCTCGGTCACCAGCGTCTCGAGGGCGGCCGCCGACTCCTCGTCAAGCGATACCGTTACGCGCCGTGTCATACTGACTCGTCGAACTCGAGACGGGTATAGCTCACGTCATCCGCGCAGCGGTTGCATTCCCAACCCGCTCGAACCCCGATCCCGAAAGCGATTCCCCCGTTGCCGCCATGGAGTCGGATATGAACGACGCTTCGGATGCGACCGACGACACCGACCCGGCGACGGAGCCGACCCAGGCCGATGTCGTCACCGCCTTCCTCCGCAACCGCGGCGAGATCCTCCTCTTGTGTCGCAGCGACGCCGTCGGCACCTATCCGGGCCAGTGGGGCGGCGTCTCCGGCTTCGCCGAGGACGATCCCGACAGCCAGGTTCGCACCGAAATCCGCGAGGAAACCGGCCTCGGCGACGACGATTACGAACTCGTCCGCGCCGGTCGTCCGGTGACGGTCACCGATCCGGATCTCGATCGCGAGTGGACCGTCCACCCGTACCTCTTCGACGTGGACCACCGGGAGATCGACCTGAGCGAGGAACACGACGAGTTCAGGTGGCGCTCGCCGACGGCAATTGTCGATCCGGCCGACGACCGCGAGACGGTGCCGGCGCTGTGGCCGGCCTACGAGCGGGTGGCCCCGACGGTCCGATCGATCGCAGCGGACGACGAGCGCGGTGCCGCGGCCCTTTCGATCCGCGCGCTCGAAGTTCTGCGGGATCGGGCGGGGTTGCTGGTCGCCGAGCGGGACGACGGCGGGGGCGGGAGCGAAGCCGCGGACGGAAACGAGGAGGCGACTGCTCAGCCCGAAGACGAATGGGATGAACTCGCGGCGCTCGCGGGCCGGCTGCTCGAGGCTCGGCCGTCGATGGCCGTCCTCCGAAATCGGGTTAACAGGGTGATGGCGGACGCGAGCGGGACAACTGATACTGAGAGCGATACGACCGCCGCCAGCGTCGGCGCACCGGCCGTTCTCGCCGCCGCCGTCGCCGGTATCGACCGCGCGACGGCCGCCGACGAGGAAGCCGCGGCGGCCGCGAGCGAGTTCACCGAGGGCACCGTGATGACCCTCTCGCGGTCGGGAACCGTCCTCGATGCGCTGCGGAACGGGTCGCCGTCGCGGGTGTTCGTCGCCGAATCCCGACCCGCGCGAGAGGGGATCGACGCGGCCGAACGCCTGGCTGCCGAACTGGATTGTCCAATCGCGGTCCACACCGACGCCGCGGTCGCCCACGTGCTCGCGACCGAGGCCGTCGACCGGGTGCTCGTCGGCGCGGATACGATCCGTCCCGACGGTGCCGCGGTGAACAAGACCGGCACGCGAACGCTCGCCGTCGCCGCCGATCGGGCGGACGTACCCGTGACGGTCGTCGCCGCCGCTGATAAGGTCTCGACCCGCGAGGACGTGAACCTGGAATCCGGCTCCCGGAACGCCGTCTACGACGGCGAGTACAGTCTCGACGTTCTGAATCCGACGTTCGACGTGACGCCCGCAGAGTACATCACCGCGTTCAGTACGGAACGGGGCGTGCTCGACGCCGCAGACATCGAGGCGGTCGCCGACGAGTTCACCGAACTCGCGGACTGGCGCGAACACGATCCGTCGGCAGCGGAGTGATCGCCGAACTCGGTCGTCGAGCGTCCGTTCTCCGTTGCGCCGACAGTGACAACTGAGCACCTCACGTGTGTCGAGATCCGTGTAGAGGTACGTGTAGCCATCCATCGACTCTTTTGCTTCCGATTTCCGCGGGAGACATTTTGATTTTATGCGGGGTTGTAAACGGGAGTCTGTCAGGAAGTCCGGTCAACAATCTCGGTTGTATTCAGCTTACCAGTTACATCGACCGTGGCCGAATCCTGCCGAACGTTCTCCCAATCAGTAACGCCCGTAACCGTACTATTCGCTAGATCGACGTCGACCGTGTACTTCAGATTGTGGCGGTCGGTTGCGCCAGACTGTCGAACGTGCACAACTGCGCGGTCTTCGACGTAGTTAGAATCACGCTCTATGGTTACTAACCCGTCTCCTTGATCGTTAGTGGTATTGTCTCTGATGGCCAACTCGCCGTTCGTCCCGTTGGGTTGAGTGACGACATCGAACGATCGCTGATCGGACGCGGAGGCGTTCAACTGCTGAACCGGCTCGACCGAGAGTTCGTATTCATCCATACCGTCGAGTGCCTGCGCTACCGTTTCATTAGTTACCGCAATTGTCCGTGCCTGCTCTCGTTCGTCGTCGGTCAGCGGTTGATCTTCCGTCGTCCGGATCGTAAACTGGCCGGCCTCGGTCTCTTTAATCGTAATCTCGCTTACATTGGAGAGATTCTTCACGACCGTTTCCGATTCGCTACCGGCTGCGAACGTGATGTTCTCTTCGGATACGGTAAGTTCAGCTGTCGAACCCGTGTTTGAAAGCGATTCGGTCACGCCGAGGGCAGTTCCAACCCCTGCTAACCCGACCCCAATCACGGCAAGCCCGACGAGGACAAGAAGGCGAGAGCGGATCACTTCGTTCATGCTGGCATATTTAGCTGAAAGACCACATCAATACGAGGGTGAAATGCGTTCGAAACCAGTTGGAAACGCGTTTCAGGCCCGTTCCACGCCACATTACGGCCGTATAATCGGTAGACATAAAGTTTAGGTGTCAGCTATAACCCTCCATGAAATTTCGGCCCCTCCAACACGTACATCTGCTGGCAGCAGTCATTTTCATCGCTGCCATCCTCGTTTTGACCGTTCAGTTGATCATCCCGTCTCCGGTGATGGTTTCGATCGGCGAGGACGGCGCACAGACGACGAGCGTTGGCGAGTATTTCACTTACCGCGAGGTGGCCGTCGTCGTCGTTGCCGCCTTCGTTTGTGGGGTCAGCGGTACGTACCTCGTCTTTCACAACCAAGCGCATACGCTTGTCACGCAGAATCGGTCGAGGACACGGCCACGCGTCGAGACGAACGGTGGTGTCAAGACGCCGCCACAGCAACCCGAGCGCGCGAGAGAGGACTCGAAGTTGGAGGAAAAACGGTGGGAAGAGACACTCGACAAGCTCTCGAACAATCAAGAAACAATCTACGAGTTGCTGGTCGAGGCCGACGGAGAGTTGCCACAGCGCAAGCTCGTCGAGAATACCGATCTCTCGAAGGCGACCGTCAGTCGCACACTCGACAAACTGGAACACCGACGGCTCGTGGAGCGACGACGGAGTGGCATGGGGAATACGATTCGCCTCCAGTGACGATCTACGGACTTGAAACCGGTGGAAACGGCTTTAAACGCGTTTCAAACGGCTTTCGAACCCGTTTCCAATCAAGGTCTATGAGGTCTTTCAGACAACGTGTGAGCGAGGCGAATCGGGATAAAACGGCCGTGGTCCCTCGCTGACTAACGCGTTGATATCGGCCCTCCTGTCTCGGTTCACCCCTACGAATCGAAACTATGAGAGACAACGTACTCACGCTCGCGGTCGTGGCGCTGCTTGCCCTCGGTGCAAGCGGTGTCGCCGCCGCGAGTATGCACGCCTCGGCTGCCGACACAGCGTCGGCTACTGCATTGCCAGCCAACTACACTGTCGACGTCGTCAATCCCGATGCGGTGAGCGACGAGGAAGTCGATCAGGCTATCGAAACTGCTTGGGCGAACGACGATGTCCAGAGCTACTTCGACGACGGTGCCGCCGTCCACTTCGAAGCATGGGCTTCGGAGTTCGACGACGACAGCATCCTCGTCGAGGTCCAGTCACAGGAAGCGCCGAAAGACACGCGCGTTATCGCCGATGTCGATATCGACCGGCAGACGGTCGCGTCGGTTGATGAGCCGGTGCGGATCACCGTCCCGAACGCGATTTCGATCAATGCTTCCGACTACGATATTCGGTGGGTCGACGGCGATGAACCCGGGTTGGAGCATGAGAACACAAGCGGTAACGAAACCGTCGTGCGATACACCGCTGATCAGGACCCTCAAATTCGGTTCGACGAGACATCGATGGAATGTGACGGCGACGGGACGTTCGACGTCGAAATCGCGGACGATAATGGAACGGTCTCGGACCTGTTCACCGGAAAGATCGTTCGATTCGAAACTTCGTAGTTGAAGTGACGGACGACAGCGACCACCACCAACTGCCGCTAACGTAGGTCTCACGGCTCCGTTCCCCCTTCTGTAAGCGGTGCGTTGTAGACGACGTAGAGTGACCACCTTGGTGACCTCACCGCCCACTACCTCTCGATATCGGTGCAAGAGACGGAGACCAAGTGGAAGACGACATTTGCCTCGAACCCTCGTACGGAGAACGGGGTTACGGCGGCGGTGGTAGCGCTCCGTAAACGTTCGAACGAGACTCGCCCTTCGGACTGAAATAGCTCTGACTCTGACCGGTATATCCCAGCATAGACGCACTCCTTCAGCGGATCCGAAATTCGAGACGACCGGTAGCGGTCGTTCGAACCCCGTCGAGAAACGCTCCGTTCGGGGTGTCCGGACCGCGTTTACTCGGTCGTCGCGTTTGCGGGCCGAGTTGTAGCGGCAGGTGGGGTTCCGATGGTTGTGGTGGTCCTTTCGGCTCTTACCGCCAACTCGGCTGGCCGCCGCGACCCGAGTTCAGTTCGGACGAACTCGTCTCGCGGTCTTACTCCGAGTCGGGTTCGGATTTCGTCTCGACGACGGGGGCGACGCGACAGCCGCAGGGACCGGCGACGGCTTCGCCCGGCCCGATCATGGTCCGCCGGACGATGGGCGTGTTACAGCGCGGACAGCGCGGGAACGTGCCATCATCGTCACTCGGCTCAGACTCCGCATCGGTCTTCGCGTCCGGCGAGTCATCCGGTCGGTCCGACGTGAACTCGTCGGTCATGTTGCATCTCCGCTGAACTCGGCGGATGAGAATCGAACGCCGGCGGCTACGTGTGCGGTCCAACGCGTCAATCGTGCGGGATGTTTATATTCCGTGAGAATGTACGCAAACATGGCTTCGAACGGTCGCAAGTTGGAAGCCACGTCTCGGGTGTCCTAGACCCGGGACATTTCACGTCCATTTAGCGGCTTCCGTTCTAATTGTTAACTGGTAGGGCCTTATATCTACCGCTCACCGCGAGGAAGGAGGGTTGATCTGACAGAGTGCAGCCGCTTTCCTCGATTGTGGGGTCGAATCGAACGCGGTTATGAAAACGTGCCAACTGCTCCCCTCGAGGGCGTGCAGGCGAGACTGCTAGACGGGACCGACAGACGGAAAGTCATCCGCCGAGTACGCCCTGTCGGCGGCCGTGACGAAGTGTTACCCCCACCGAGCCCCTTGTGACGAGGGTTTTTCCCGAGCCGCCTTTCAGAATCACCAGTCGAGAGCGCCGGCACTGTGCAAAGCTTGAACGTCCGTTCGTTCGTACCACCGCGTATGCCCACCCGCGAACCGAACGCAGCAGACGCGGACGCAGACACGGACACGGACGCGAAACCGAACGCAGACACCGACGCACCCGCGAACACAGCCCCTCCCGCTATCGACCTCGACCACCTCGGCGTTCACAACTCGGTCTCCACCGTCTTCCCACCGACCGAACTCGCGACCGAACTCGCCGACCTTCCCACTTCCGCGACCGTCGACGTGATCGGCGACGACCAAATCGCCGACTGCGACGCCGTCGTCACCCTCGACCACCGCGAGGCGTTCCTCGACCTCGACTGGGTACACTCGATCCAGGCCGGCGTCGACCGCTTCCCCTTCGACGAGTTCAGGGCGAACGACGTCGTCCTCACCAACAGCACCGGCATCCACGGTCGGTCCATCGGCGAGACCGTCGCGGGCTATCTCCTCTCGTTCGCGCGCCGTCTCCACACCCACGTCGCCGCCCAGCAGGATCGCCGCTGGGATCGACCCGAGTGGGACGAGGCGTTCACGCTCGCCGGCAAGACGGCCTGCGTCCTCGGCACCGGCACGCTCGGCAGCGGCGTCGCCGAGGTCCTCGGCGCGCTCGGGATGCGCGTGACCGGCGTTCGACGGTCCGCCGATCCCGTCCCCGGCTTCGAGGAAGTCTACGCGACCGACGACCGCCGCGACGCCATCGCCGACGCCGAGTTCGTCATCGTCACGCTCCCGTTGACCGACGACACCCACCACCTGGTCGACGCCGACGCGTTCGACGCCATGCGCGAGGACGCGTATCTCGTCAACGTCGGCCGCGGCCCCGTCGTCGACGAGGACGCCCTGATCGACGCGCTCGAATCCAACTCGATCGCCGGCGCGGCGCTCGACGTCTTCGAAACCGAACCGCTCCCCGACGACTCCCCGCTATGGGGGATGGACGAAGTGATCGTCACCCCCCACTGCGGGGCCTTCACGGTGGACTACTTCCGGGGCGTCGCCGAACTCGTCTTCGAGAACGTCGAGCGACTCGCGGACGACGAGCCGTTCGTCAATCGGATCGTCTAAGAGACCGATCGTCTTCGAAAACTAACTTCGGCCAAAACGGATGGTGAAAGCCGTGTCTCGGTTGACTGGGTTATCTCCCGGTAGCGCATCCGCGAGCGAAGCGAGCGGTTCACCGCCGAAGCGGACATCGTCCGCCGAGGCGGTTTTTTATCGTAGATTTTTGCAAGCGGTTCGACCGAACGAAGTGAGGGAGGATCCGCAGTAAAAAGGCGCTTAGAAAAACTTGAACAGGTCGTCCCGTTTCTGTTCGTGTAAGTGCTCGCGGACGGCCTCGTTCAGCGAGCTAATTTGGCCCTTCTTTGCGGTAATCGGCGCGATGGTTTCCTGCCACTGCTTCCAGGGCGGCAACAGCCCGAGGCGATCGCAGAGTTCGTCAAGTCGCTCGTCGCGGTCGTCGACTTTGTCCATCTTGTTGACGGCGACGACGGTCGGAATCCCGAGGTCGCGCAGGAAGTGGAACATCTCGACATCGTAGGGGATCTCGTCGGGGCCGGAGTGGCGATCGATGATGTCGATGACGCTCTTGCCGTCGACGACCAAAATCGCGACGAGAACGTCCTCTGCGTGCGCTTCGAGATACTGAACGATGGCCGTCTTGATCTGTTCGCGTCGCTCCTCGTCGACGCCGCTCATGAAGCCGAATCCGGGGAGGTCGCTGATGACGAAGTCCTCAGCGGCCCAGTCGTAGTGGTTGGGACTGCGGGTCACACCGGGTTTACCGCCGGTATCGAAGCTGTGACCGGTCAACTCGCGCATGAGCGTCGACTTGCCCACGTTCGAGCGACCGACTAGGGCGACTTCGGCCTCGCGGTCGGGACGGGTATCGAACATACCCACCCGTAGACCGCTCGCGGCTTTATAAGCACCGTGACGGCCCGGCCGGTCCGATCCCGTCGCTCCGTCCGCCGCCGACTCGGTGAACTCGGCTGCGGGGACGAGAAGATCGTATACGCAATCCCTGAAGTTATGCTTGCAGACATACTCAGGAGCGCACGTGCGCCTCGTCCAGTTGACGGTTCCGACAGGAGAGCGACAGACGATCCTCGAGACGCTCGACGAACGGGAGATCGATTACGTCGTCACCGACGAGAACAGCGGCCGGGAGTACACCGCCGTCGTCTACTTTCCGCTGCCCACGCCGGCGGTCGAACCCGTCCTCGACGACCTCCAAGAGGCCGGCATCGACGAGGACGCCTACACCGTCGTCGTCGACGCCGAAACGGTCATTTCGCGCCGATTCGAGGCGCTTCGAGACGAGTACGAACAGGGCGACGTCGAATCCGACCGCATCTCCCGACAGGAACTCCTGGCGGAAGCCGACTCGCTGACCCCGACCTTCGGCGTCTACGCGACGATGACGATCGTCAGCGCCGTCGTCGCGACCGCCGGTCTCCTGCTCGATTCGTCCGCCGTCGTCGTCGGCTCCATGGTCATCGCACCGTTGATCGGCCCCGCACTCGGCGCGAGCGTCGGCTCCGTGATCGACGACGAAGAACTGTTCACCGAGAGCGTCCTCTACCAACTCGTCGGTATCGTCCTCGCCATCGCCGCTGCGGCCGTTTTCGCCTGGCTCGTCCGGACGACGAACGTCGTTCCACCCGGACTCGATATCGGCTCCGTCGACGAAATTTCCGAGCGGCTGACGCCGGATCTCCTCTCTCTCGCGGTCGCCCTCGGCGCCGGCGTCGCCGGCATCGTCAGCATCGCTACCGGTATCTCCGTGGCACTCGTCGGCGTGATGATCGCGGCCGCGCTCATTCCGCCCGCCGCCGCCGCCGGCGTCGCCATCGCCTGGGGCCAGCCGTCCGCTGCCATCGGCTCGACGGCACTCGTCTTCGTCAACGTCCTCTCCGTAAACCTCGCCGGCCTCCTGACGCTCTGGTACGTCGGCTATCGTCCCGAAAGCCTGTTCTCGCTGACCGAAACCGAAGAACGAGTTCGCAAACGCGTCGTCGCTCTCGGCGTCATCGTCCTCGTCTTCGCCGTCTTCCTCGGCGGGATCACCTACTCGTCGTACACGCTGGCCACGTTCGAAGAGAACGCCCAGACCGAAGCTGAACTCGTCCTCGAGGAGCCGGCGTTCGAGGAGTACCAACTCCTTGATGTGAGCGTCATCACCGACGACGAGTACCCGTTCGTCGGCCCCGAACGCGTCATCGTTCGGATTGGCGGCCCACCGGGCGAACCGGAGCCCGGCATCGCCGACACGCTGGCCGAGCGAATAAACCGCCACTCCTCTACACAGGTCGACGTCGAAATCCGCTATATCGGTCTGGTCGAACGGTGATCGTCGCGGGGTTCTCCCCGTTCACCGACCGAACAACCGTTCGAGTCGATTGCCCCCTCCCGACTCGGTCGTTTGCTCGCGGCCGCCGGTCCGGGTGTCCGAACTCGATCCGTCGTCGTGTCCGATGCTGCCAGTGTCTCTATTACCGTCGCCGTCGGCGTCACTCTCACCACCGCCGCCACCGAGCCAGCGCCGTCGCTCGAACCGCCGTCGAATCCACGCTCGCGGGCCACCGATTCTGTTGATAACGTACGTCGGAAAGTAAAGCGTCAACACTCCGAGAACGAGAAAGATTCCGCCGACGGCGACCCGATCCGTGCGGATGAACTCGAAGCCGACGACGAACATCGGGCCGGCCATCGAAAACCCGGCCGCGAGTTGGAGCATGTCGAACAGTCCTGGTCCTTTCATGTGTGTTCCCGGTTCGATCGATTCGGTACTCGACACTCGGCCGCGTTACTCGGTGTTCGCTCCGCCCGCGGTAGCCGACACCCTCCAGTGGTTGGCGCGGCCGACGTTCATCGCTCCTCTTCGAACGGTAACGTCGGTTCGTAGTCGACCGCCTCGACGGCAGCCTCGAGGACGGTTTCGACGTTCTCGCCGGTTTCGACGCTCATCGTGTAATCCGCGTTCATCGCGTCGGTCCGGCTGTCGTCCCAGACTTCGGCTCGGTCCGTCTTGTTCGCGATCGTCAGTACGGGGACGGTCTCGAACTGGGCGGCGATCGAATCCCGGAGTTCGAGTTGCGAGTCGAGCGGATAGCCGCATTCGGCGCTCGGATCGAGCATGACGAGCATGCAGTCGGCGAGGTGTTCGATGGCGCTGACGGCCTGGGATTCGATCTCGTTTCGCTCCGCCGGCGGTCGATCGAGCAGGCCGGGCGTATCGACGATCTGGTAGCGGATGTGGTCGCGTTCGAAGTGGCCGAGGCCGATCCCCTTCGTCGTGAACGGGTAGGAGGCGGTCTCGCCGCGAGCGCTCGTGACGTCGTTGACGAACGAGGATTTGCCGACGTTGGGATAGCCGGCGACGACGATCGTCGGTTCGTCCGGATTGATTTCGGGCAGATGCCGCAGGTCGTTTCGCGCTTCGTTGATCTGCAGCAGGTGGTCGTCGACCTGTTCGACGATGTCCGCGAGCCGTGCGAAGGCTTGCTTGCGGTGCTTGCGAGCCGTGTCGACGTCGGTCTTTCGCAGTCGCGGCTGGTATTCCTCGTGAATCTCGCGGGCCTTTCGGCTGGCCCACATCACTTCCGAGAGGCTCTGGCGGAGCGCGTCTACGTCCACGATGGCGTCGGCGAGTTCGTAGTAGAACGGGTGGGCGTCGTACTCGAAGTCGGGCCAGGCCGTGACGACGTTTTCGAGGTTATCGGAGATGATGTTCGCCGCGGTCTGGAGCATGGACTGCTGGGCTTCGAGGCCGCCTTTGGCCTTGCCGGCCCGTGCTGCCCGCGAAAATGCCTTGTCGATCAACTCTTCCGACGTGGGCGTCGTCGGAAGGTCTTCGAAAATCATGCCCATAGGTAGGACGTGCGGTCTTAAAAGGTCGTTCGTTACGCGGCGAGGGCTTATGCGCACACGGTACGAACGAAGCTACCGATGACAGACTGGCGCGCCGTTATTATCGGCTTTCTCGTCACAACGGTCCTCAGCATCGTCGGGCTTGCAATCCCCGGAATCGGCCAGTTCGTTGCGGGGCTGGTCGGCGGCTTCGTCGCGGGCTATCTCGCGGGTGGCGGCCTCGGACGCGGGTTCTGGCACGGACTGTTAGCGGGTGCGTTCGGCGGTATCGTCGTCGGCGTCCTCCTCGCCCTCGTCGTCGCCCTGACGGGATGGGCTGCCGGGCCCATCGGCGGCCTCCTCTCGGGCGTTGCCGGCATCGGTATCCTCCTCGCCGCGCTGCTCGTTTCGTTCATCCTGGCGCTCGAGAGCGCACTCGCCGGCGCGGTCGGCGGGCTGTTCAATCCCCGATCCCAATCGTCCGGGCGTACGCGTCGGTCGCGCCGGTGAGCGCCTCGCTGAAAAAGCGGCTTCTCAACCGTTCGGAACGGATCACCCGTCCCGGTCGTCACCCGACTACGCCGATGCCATCTCCCGGCAGCTCTCGGCGCATTCCGGCAAAATCTCTGCACACGCCTGGCAGTGCTCGTGGTCGTGTTGCTCGCACTCTTCGGCACACTCCTCGCAGAGGTCGGCACAGATCTCCCCGAGTTCAGCGTGGTAGCCCGAGTTCCGCGCCATCCAGCGGGCGTGAAGCGACGCGATGTCGGCGACGTCCCTGCAGAGCCTGATACACCGAGCCATCTCCTCGCCCTCGCCGGCGCAGGCGTCGGCACACCACTCGCAGACCTGCGCGGCGTCGAGACAGTTGTCGATACACTCTTGCATCTGCTCGTCTGCGTGCTCGAGTTTGTCGAGTGCCATCACCTGAACTCGTCACCGGCGAACGGCATGAACGTGTGACGGGCAACTGCAGGCATCTCCTCACCCACACCACGGACTCCGATTAGCGGCGCGCCTCGAGTTCAGTTTCCAGTTCGTCGAGAGACATGTCTTTCATCGAGAGGAGAACGAGCAGGTGGTAGACGATGTCGGCGGCTTCGGCGGCGATTTCGTCCTCTTGGTCGTCTTTCGCGGCGAGAACGAGTTCGGTCGCTTCTTCGCCGAGTTTCTCGAGGACGGCGTTTTCGCCTTTTTCGTGGGTGAAAAGCGAGGCGGTGTAGGAGTCGTCGGGTAGGGTTTCCTTGCGATCCTCGATGACGGCGAACAGCTCGTCGAGTGTATCCTCCATTTATAGGTCACCGGAGACGTTGCGGATGTCTTCGAGTTGGTCGAACTTCTCACTGTCGTCGCGGCTGTCCTCGAAGACGGCGTCGCTGACTTCGATCGAGGCGTTGGTCCGGGCGGCGAGCGCAAGGGAGTCGCTCGGCCGGGCGTCGATGACGGTTTCGCCTCGCGGCGTCTCGACGTACAGATCCGCGAGATAGGTGCCGCCCTGGCCGTCGTCGCGGTCTTCGATTTCGGTGACGACGACGCGGTCGATCCGACTCCCGAGTTCTTCGATCACGTCGAGCAAGAGATCGTGCGTCAGCGGCCGACCGATGTCCTCGGCCTCGAGACCGCGAGCGATGCTGGTCGCCTCGGTGAATCCGATGAAGATGGGGACGACGTCGTCCTCGCCGTCGATGTCGAGGACGACGACTGGGACCGGACCCTGTGGCGTCCCAGCGACACGGACTGCGTCGATAGCTGCCTGCATATCCCTCTCGTTGGGTCCCCGGAAGGAAAAACATGTCCGGTTGCGAATGCATACAGCGTCCCACCGCTCACCCGACGGGGCGACTGCCGCGCGTGCCGTTCGAAATTGCATCCGGGCAGGCTGACAGCGGCGCTGCACCCCTCGCGTTCCGTCCGAGCCGATTCTCCCGCCGTTACTCGGCGGCTGCGGCCGGCAGGACCGCGTCGTCGTTCTCGAAGAACGCCAGGCCGTGAATCCGGCTATCCGTCGTCAACTCCGGATGGAACGCCGTGCCCACGACGGGCCCGTCTCGAACCGCGACCGGCCGCCCGTCCCACGTCGCCAGCACGTCGACCGCCGCTGAACTCGCATCGTCGATCGCGGGTGCACGGATGAATACTGCCGGGAACGGCGCATCGTCCGTGAGTCCCTGCACGTCGAGCGGGGCCTCGAAACTGTCCGCCTGGCGGCCGAAGGCGTTTCGCTCGACTGTGACGTCGATCAGCCCGAGTTCATCCACGCGGTCGTCACCGGCGTCGGTTGCGGCGACGATCAGTCCGGCGCAAGTGGCAAACAGGGGTTTGCCCGCGGCGACGTGAGCTTCGATTTCGGCGGCGATCCCTTCGTCGCGGAGCAGTCTGGAGATGGTCGTCGATTCGCCGCCGGGCAGTGCGAGCACGTCGCAGTCGGGGACGGTTCCAGCGGTACGGATCTCCTTGACATCGATCGTCCTGTCGTGAGCCGCGGCCGCACGTTCGATCGCGGCTGCGTGTTCTGCAACGTCGCCCTGAACGGCGACGACGCCGGCGCGCAGTGTCATAGCCGGGCCTACGAAGACCGGAGTCAAAAAGGACGCGACGCGCCGATTCGATCGCTGGCCGAACGGCGTCGCGAGAGAAGCGTCTGCCCCGCCGAGACTTACGAGACGAGCGTCAGAAGTTGGATGAGGACGCCGATCATGACGCCCGTCGCGATAACCGTCTTCGGGTCGATGAGAATTGCGTTCGAGTCCTCGGAGTCGAAGTAGCGGACGAGTCCGGCGCTGGACATCAGCCCACCGGTGTTCTGTCCTTTGTCCATACTCGGCTGTACGGGTTCCCGGAACTAAACCTTTCGACTCTCGGAGTGGCCCGGCCGACCGGCAGTCCGCTCGCTCGTTCTGTGTCATACGGTCATCGCAGTCCGCTGTCCTGCAATCGAACAGCAATGCCGTCCGGCGGCAAATTCACCTGCCGCAGTACGGAGAGCCGGCAAGCGACTACGACTGGGAAACCCTTATGCGCCGCGCGTGGCAACTAGCGCTGAACCGTATGACTGTCACGCTCAAGGATTTCTACGCGGACTGGTGTGGTCCCTGCAAGACACAGGACCCCATCCTCGAAGAACTCGAAGACGACTGGGACGGCCGGTTCGATGTCGAGAAGGTAAACGTAGACGAACAGCAAGACGTCGCCAACGAATACCAGGTACGATCGCTGCCGACGCTCATCATCGAGAACGACGACGGTATCGTCGAGCGTTTCGTCGGTGTCACCCAGCGCGGGGATCTCGAGGACGCCCTCGAATCTGCGGGCGCGTAAGCGCGGTTTCTGCAGTTCTTCGGTTTCAATCCGGTAGCAGCGGCTACATCGCGCTGTGTGTTTCTCCCTGCAACCACTTCGACGCGAGTGAAATGCGCCACAGACTACTGCGGGTGCCTTATACAGACTGCTGTCAGTCAATTCCGGCGCGCCCGCAGGACGGACTCCGAGTGTGCCGGGAACTCGGTACAGCGGACCGCATCAGACCCACTTGACGCCGACGTCGTGCAGTTCGTCGTTGTGTTTCGCGATGTTGATGACCAGCGGCGTCACGCTTTCGACCTCCGCGGCGTTCGCGAGCGGCCCCGCATCGAGTGCGCGCAGTCCGTCAATCTCGCTCGCGAGCGACCGAACGGTCTCCTTTGCGCTGTCGTCGTCCCCGACGAGGAGCGTATCGAGATCGAGTTCCGCGGAGAGATCCGCGAGTTTGCCGGCGGCGAGGTTATGGAACGCACCGATGACGGGGACCTCATCGGGTGCGCGCTGGGCGACGAGTTCACTGACGCTGCCGGCACCCGGCGGGTGGTAGTGCATGCCGTCTTCGTCGCCTTTCATACCGACGGCGGGGGTGACCAGGATGGTGTCGGCATCGAGGACGCCATCGATGGCATCGACGGTATCACCGGCGTAGTAGGGTGGGACGCTGAGGATGGTAACGTCGGCGCGATCCGCGGCCATCTCGTTGTCGAAGCCGCTGATGTCGGGATCGTCGACGGCGTGTGAGTCGAGTTCGGCTTTGTAGTCGTCGACGGCGTCGCGGGCCTTTTCGGGGTCGCGGGAGCCGACGAGGAGTTCGTGATCCGTATCGCGAGCAAAGCGGAGTGTGAGACCTTCGCCGATGTCGCCGGTTCCGCCGAGGAGTGCGATTCGCATGCGTCTCACTCGTGGGGGCACTCGAATAAAGGGTCGGGGGGCGGTGTATCTCGCCGGAAGTGGTTCGCTAATTGATCCGTCATCCGAGAGCGGGTTCGTCGGATGACCAGTCGTCCGGTTTCGCTACGGCGGCGGGCCATTGCGGTGAACTCTCAGGCGAGCACGCGAACCGTCGTCTCGGCGGCGTCGGCGTCGCTAACGACGCGGACGGGGAACTGCTCGTTCCGAGCGGTTGGATAGGTTTCGTAGCCGAGATGCAACTCCCGGCGTTCGCCGCCCGCAAGCGTTACCGACCGACGCTCGACGACCGTCGGATCGTGGCCAACGACGAGTTCAACGATCGTCGTTCGCGTTTCGGAGCCGCCGTTCCGGGCGGTTGCAGTGACGGCGAGGAACTCGCCCGCGTCGACCGGCGAGTTCGTTTCCTGGATCGAGACGGCGATGCCGTCGGCTCCGCTTCCGTCGGCTCCGTCGTCGCCCCCGCTTCGCGCGTCGAGTTCCCAGCGGGATTCGAGCGCGGTGACCGTCCCGTCGGTGCAGATCACCCACGGGAGGACGGTACAGGTGTGACAGCCCGACGAAAGCGAGATCGTCGCGGTGTCGCGCGTCCCCTCGAGTTCGGTCACGTCGAGGATGACGTCGGACTGGGTGAGCCACCAGACGACGCTGTCGAGGCTCCCGTCCGGATCGGTGGCGAGGAGTTCGAACTCGGTCGACGTCGCCGGGGAGATCGGAACGACCTGCTCGCGCGGCCGCACGCCCTCGACGGTCGGCGGTGCAGCCCCGCCGTCGGTTACGTCCACGCGCCAGCGGGCCGCGTACGTCTCCCGACTCGGCTCCGCGATCGGTGCCGTGCCCGGCAAGACGGCCGCCGTCACGTCGTGCGTTCCGCTCGACTCGAACTCGTGCCACCGGTAGTGCGCCCCGCGTTCGGCGTAGTAGGTCGACGCCCAGGGCCCGCCGACGCCGCCGCCGATCAGTTCCCCGTCGACCCACCAGACGGTCCGCTGTGAGGCGTTCGGATCGATAGCTTCGGCCTCGAACAGCACTGCCGCCCCCGGCTGCACGGCGAGTTCACCGGTCGGCCGCGCGGCTGGCACCGACGAGGCGGCGGCGACGCCGACGCGGCGGTCCGACGACTGCCCGCCCGCTGCAACCCGAATCGTGAACTCGTCGTTTCGGGGCACGGGATGGGTGTAGAACCCCTGCCGGATCGTTCTGGTCCGGCCGGCCTCGATGGTCAGCCTGCGGCGCGAGACGCGCGTTTCGTCGTCGCCGACGAGCAGCGAGGCCTCGGTCCGGATCGCGTCCGTCCCGGTGTTCTCGAGCGCGGTCGTCACCCGCAGGTACTCGCCGGCGGGCAGCGGCGCGTTCGTTTCGGTGATCGAGACGCGGAGTTCGTCCTGCGTTTGTGCCTGCGCCTGCTCCCGCGCTCGGGGTTGTGGTTGTGGTTGTGGTCGTCTCCGCCCTCCCCACTCACCGGTACCCACCGATCCGCCCGATCCCGACCCGTCGCCCCGCCGCGTGCCCGCGAGCGCCGGGGCGAGCACGACGCCCGGGGCCGTCCGCAACAGTCTGCGTCGCGTCGGTCCAGTCATCGACTGAACTCGCGGTGATCGCGGGAAAAACCGCGGTGATCGTTGCGGTCTCAACGTCGTGTTAGCGGTCTCGGTGACGGACTATCGTCCCGAATCCGAACGTACCGGCGGCCTACGGGGCCTCGTCCTCGTCCGGATTCATCGCGGCACCGAGGCCGCTGTCGTAGGCGTCCCGGTTCTCGACTTCCCGGAGCCGCTGCTCGACGCGGGTTACCAGTTCGGTGCGCCGGTCCTCGTCGGTATCGGGGTCGTTGCCGAGGGCCTGCAGGTCCTCGCGGGCCGTCCGGAGGACCGAGAGCGCCTCCTCGTCCTCGAGTTCGGTTGCGCGATCGAGTTGCCGCGCGATGTCGTCGAGCGTGGTGTCGGTCATCGTGGTCGGTCGTTTGACGGCCAGGATGTTCATACCCGGCCTCGATGGAACTCACTCCCGTTCGAGTTCGTCGGCTGCGTTCGACAGCCCCTCGTTCGCCGGTCCTTCCAGCAGGTCCCCGTCCGGTGCGAACCGCGAGCCGTGGCAGGGGCAGTCCCAGCTACATTCGCCGTCGTTCCACTCGACGAGACAGTACATGTGCGTACAGACGGCCGACGTCGTGTGAAGCTCGCCGTCGGCGTCTCGCGCGCAGGCGACGGGCGTCCCTTCGCGGCGGATCACCGTCCCCTCGCCGGGATCGAGTTCGAGCGATCCGGACGCGAGCATCGTCCGGAGCCAGTCGGTCGCGAGTTCGCTCATCGCGTCGACGTTCTCGGTGACGGTCTTCCCAGCCGAGGGCTTCGGCGTGAACCGAAGCGGATCGAACAGCTTCCGCTCCGGCGGTTTCTGCCCGTCGGTGAGGGTAGCAAGCAACCGGCCGGCGGCGACGCCGTTGGTCATGCCCCAACCGCCAAATCCGGTCGCGACGAAGACGTTCGGCGTGCCGGCACCGGCGCGACCGACGAACGGCACTCGATCGACCGGCTTGTAGTCCTGGTTCGACCAGCGGTACGCGACGGCTTCGACGGGGAACCGCTCGCGGGCCCACTCGAGGAGCCGCCGGTAGCGGTCGACGGTCGAGCCGCCCTGGCCGGTCTTGTGGTTCTCCCCGCCGACCAGCAGGAGTTCGTCCTCGTCGCCGCGATAGGTTCGTACCGAGCGGTAGTTGTCGCCGCTTCGGTAGTACATCCCGTCCGGCGGGTCCCCGTCGAGTCGAAGCGCGAGCACGTAGGACCGCTTCGGGTGCATCCGCGCGAAGTACCCCGCGCGGTCGAGAATCGGAAATCCGGTCGCGAGAACAACCTGCTCGGCAGTCACCGACGCCGCTTCGGTCCGGACCTGACACGGCGTTCCCGGTTCGACGGCCGTGACGCGGGTCCGTTCGAATACCCTGGCCCCGTCGTCCTCGCGGAGCACGTCCGCGATTTCGAGAAGATACCGGCGCGGGTGAAACCACGCCTGCTCGTCGAACCGCACCGCGGCCTGTGCCCGCTCGAACGGCGGCACCGACGTGACGAGCGTCGCCGGGAGCCCCGCATCCCGCGCCGCATCGGCTTCGCGCTCGAGTTTGTCGCGACTGTCTCCGTACAGGTACGACGGCTGGCGCTCGAACCCGCAGTCGATTCCGAACTCGTCGATCCGTCGCTCGACCGCGTCGATCGCGTCCTCCTGTACCGTCGCGTACTGCTTTGCCGCCCGCCGGCTGAACTCGCGGCGCAAGTGGTCGTAGATCGCCCCGTGCTGGCTCGTCAACTTCGCCGTCGACTTGCCCGTGATCCCCGCCGAGACGCGGTCTCGTTCGAGCACGGCGACCGTCTTCCCCCGCTCGCGCAGTTCGAGCGCCGTCGAAAGGCCGGCGATTCCCGCGCCGACGACCGCCACGTCGACCGTTCGGTCGGCCGTGAGCGAGCGCTCGCCACCGCCGCGCTCCGAGTCGCGGTCCGGTTTCGCTTCGGGCGGCTCCGCGAGCCAGAGTGCGGTCGGCTCGCCTGGCAGGCCGGGGTCGCACGAAAAGCGGTCGTCGGCGGAACCTGGATCGGGATTGCGGTCAGAGCTGGAATCGGGAGCAGTCATGGGACTGACGCGGGCTACACCGACGACGGCTAAAAAACGGGCGTGCGAGCGTGCTGGCCCGCTCGTGGAGTCGGCGATTACGCCCCGAGTAGCGCCGGCAGGTCGTTCACCGATTCGAGGACGGCCGACGCGTTCTCCGCTTCGTACTTCCGTCGCCCGTCATCGCCGGTGAGACCGCCCGTCAGGACGCCGATACCGTGGTACTCCCGTGTGGCGTCCGCTTCGTTCGCGTTCGTCGCCGTTCTGATATCGTCGAGCGTATCGCCGGCGAAGACAACGCGTTCGGCGTCGAACCGATCGGCCAGCGTCGTCAGCGCCCGCGGGTGCGGCTTGCCCTCCTCCCAGTCGTCCATCGTAAACCGGTGCTCAACGGAAATCTCGTCCGCCAGCCCGACCCGATCGAGCGCGAGTTCGGCTTCGGCTTCCGGTCGCCCGGTCAGCACGCCGACCGCGCCGTCGTACGCGTCGACGAGCCAGTCGCGGGTCTCCGCCGACAGCAGTACCGGTTCGTCGTGGATGAACCCGGCCTCGTCGGCGAGTTCGGCGTCCGGTTCGCCGCCCTCGAGTGCGCGGTAGAGTTCGGTGCCGAGATACTGTTGCTGGAAGACGTCTCGAAGCCGCTCGCGGTCCCAGCGGCTCGTCACGCGCTGGGTTGCACGTGCGCCGATGCCGTCTCGGACGACGGTTTCGGCCGCTTCGAGGCCGCCGCCCTCGGCGGCGATGGCGTCGGTGAACTCGCCGATCGACGCGTCGTAGCCCTCGCTCGTCGCGAGAACGTAGAGCGCCGCGGCGTGTGCGAGTTCCCAGTCGTTGTTGAATCCGCCGGCGTCTTTGAACTGCTGGATATCCGCTTTACGGATCGTCCGGTCGTAGACGAACTCGACGGACTCGACGATCGCGCGCCGGTAGGACTCGGCCACGTCGACGAGCACGCCGTCGATGTCGAGGACGACGGCGTCTGCGGCGAGGGTGGCCGTGTCGGTCGCGGTTGCGTGCTCGGTCATACGCGCTCGAACGGGCCGGCGGGAATAAAGGCGGTCGGATTCGGCCGGCGCGACGGACCGGCCCGCGCTCAAAGCAGCGGCGTGCCAGCGACGGCGAACGCGACGAGCAACAACGCGATCGCGTAGAGTACGTCCGCCCACAGCCACGAGAGCACGTTCGCGACGTAGATCACGAGGATGACCGGAACCCCGATCAGGACGAGCGGCGACCGTCGCCACTTGGCCCGTGCGTGCGCCCAGAGCGCGTTCGCATCGCCGGTGCTCGGAAACGCCTGCATACCGACTGCGAGCCCGAGCCAGCCGAGGGCGGCCATGCCGATCAGCATCTCCCGGGAGACGCCCGCCGGATCAATCGCGGGGAACCCGCCGCCCGTCGGCGACACGACACCGGTCCCCGTCGCGAGTTCGGCGAAGGCGAGACAGGCGGCGAGCGCCGCGACGGTGTTGACGAGAAACGGTGCGACGCCGATGAGGAAGGCGTCGCGGTACCGGTCCGGTTGTTCGTGGCGGACGTAGCCGGCGGGGTCGCCGAGGCGAAAGTAGACGACCTCGTGGACGCGGACGCCGACGGCCCGGCAGGTTATCGCGTGGGCGAACTCGTGGACGACGACGCCGGGGGCGGTCGCGAGTTCGAGGGCGAACCACAGCAGTGTGCCGAAGCCGGCGATGACGGCCGCGAGAACGGCGGTGACGAGCAGTGTTGCGAGGATGGAGAGGACGGTATCGGGGAGCACGCGTCGGTTCGAAGAAACGTCCTCGGTGCTGTTAATTCATGCGTCTCGGCTCGACTCGCGGTGCGTGCTCACGTACAGCGTTCCGGACCGGATGGGCTGCCGTTCGACCGGAATCGCCGGTTGGTCGCCGCCGAGCGTCGTAAAGAGGAAGGCCGCGTCGGCGGCGCGGGCAACGTCTCGGGCCGGCCGGTGCAGTTCGGGCGGCAGGTTCCGGGCGTAGATCGCGTCCGCGTCGGCGTAGATCGATGGCTCGGGGTCGACGATGTCGTCTCGGACGAACTGAACTCGTTCGGGAACGTCTCGCTGATAGATATCCGTCGCCGTGACGGCGTGGCCCCGTTCCGCCAGCGTCGCCGCCAGCTCGGTTCGCCGGCCGATCCCCACCTCGACGAGTCGGTCGTCTGCTGCGAGGATAGTTGTCATCGTCGGTAGATTTCGCCGAGTGTGGCCCATGGCGGGACGTTTATGACCGAAGCGACCATAGCGTTTGTCATGCTCGTCGACATCGTGCCGGTCGGCAACGTCCCCGCAGCGGTCAAACGGGCAGCGTCCTCGGCCTTACGATCGGTCTACGACTGCGACGTTTCGGTCACCGATTCCCAGCCAGTGCCGGGCGGGGCGTACGACTCCGGGCGCGATCAGTATTCCGCAGAGGCGTTCATCCAACTCGCAGAACGCGTCGGCCGCGGGGGGAAAAACATCGCAGTCACGCCACACGATCTCTTCTACCGCCGCCGGAACTACGTCTTCGGACTCGCCTATCTCGACGGCAGCGGTAGCGTCGTCTCGACCTATCGACTGCAAACCTCGAGCGACGGCGGCTTTTCGAACAAGAGCGCAGGCGAAATCTTCGAGAACCGCGTCCGCAAGGAAATCGTCCACGAAATCGGCCACACCTACGGGCTCGAACACTGCGACAACAACCGCTGCGTGATGAACTTCTCGCCGACCGTCCGCGAAGTCGACATCAAAGAAGAGAACCTCTGTGGCAGTTGTCAACGCTTCGTGCGTTGAACCGGGTTTCCCGCTCTCGCTGACCGTCGTGTTGCTACCTCGCGAACTCGAGAGCGACAGCCGGCGACGATGAATCTTCTTACTGTCATTGAAATCGTTTGATTAAATACTCCGTTTCACATTACTGCAGCCAACTCATGGCAGCAATCGAAACGAACGGAGTTTCGAAACGGTTCGACGAGACTCACGCCGTTCGAGATGTCGACCTTACCGTCGAGAGCGGCGAGGTGTTCGGCTTTCTCGGCCCGAACGGCGCGGGCAAGTCGACGACGATCAATATGCTTCTCGACTTCGTGCGGCCGACGACCGGCGCTATCTCCATTCTGGGCGTCGATCCGCAGGAACAGCCCCGCGTCGTTCGCCGGCGTACCGGCGTGCTTCCGGAGGGGTACGCCTTCTACGATCGCCTTCCGGGTCGCCGTCACGTCGAACTGGCCATCGACATGTACGAGAGCGATGACGATCCAATCGCCATCCTCGATCGTGTCGGCCTAACCGGTGACGAAGACACCGCCGTCGGAACCTACTCGAAAGGTATGCGCCAGCGCCTCGCTCTCGGTATCGCACTCGTCGACGACCCCGATCTGTTAATCCTCGACGAGCCCTCCTCCGGCCTCGACCCGAACGGCATCAGAACGCTTCGAGAGATCGTCCGCGAGGAAGCCGACTACGGGACGACCGTCTTCCTCTCGAGTCACGTCCTCGACCAGGTCGAAGCCGTCTGCGACCGCGTCGCCATTATGAACGACGGCACCCTCCTGACCGTCGACACCGTCGACGGCCTCCGGGACACCCTCGATCCGAACTCGACGCTCGTCCTCTCCGTCGATGCGGTCCCCGACTCGGCCCCGCAGCGCCTCGCCGAACTGGATCGCGTCGACGGCGTTGACGTCGACTCGGCCAGCGAGGACCACGGCGGAACGATCTCTATCACCTGTACCGACTCCGGCGTCAAATCCGCCGCTATCGGCCGCGTGGAGGAGGCCGGAGCGACGGTCACTGACATCGGTGTCGAGGACTCCTCCCTGGAAGAACTGTTCGCAGCCTATACCGACTCCTCGTCCGACGGTGAGCGCCGATGAACTCGGTCACCGCAATCGCTCGAACCGACATCGCCGACGCGATTCACTCCCGGACGCTATGGGGTGCGACTGGACTCATGACCGTTCTCGTCGCCATCTCCTGGGTCGGTCTCAGTGCTAACCTCGTCGAGCAGGCCGACACACCGCTGTTGACCGCTATCGACTCGTTCGGTCTCTGGGTTCCGCTCGTCGCGATCGTCCTCGGCTATGAGGCCGTAATCGGTGAACGCGAATCCGGTCGCATTCGCTTTCACCTCGGACTCCCGAGTACGCGTCGGGAACTGATCGTCGGCAAGTATCTGAGTCGCGTGAGCGTGCTCGTAACCGCCCTTGTGGTCTCGACCGGTGTCCTTGTAGTACTCGTCTTTGTCCGCGTCGACGAAATCCCGCTCGTTCCGTTGCTCAGCGCCGTGATACTGCTCGCCCTCTACGGACTTGCGTGGATCGGGATGGCGGTTGGCGTATCGAGTGTCGTCTCGTCGAAAACGCGCGCGGTCGCAGCCGTCGTCGGTCTCTACGCGCTGTTCGGACCGCTCTGGGGACAGATCGTCCTTCCGGCTTGCACCCGGTTTGTGCAACTCCTCACGGGGACGACGCAGTCTGTCGACTTCGCGCGACTGACATACGCTGATGGTCCCACCTGGTTTCTGTACGTTGCCCGTCTCAGCCCGCTCGAAGCCTTCGACGCTGCCCGCTACTACATTCGTGACCTCCTCGAAATTGCGCTCATGGGCGGCCGGACAACCGCCGCTCACGGGCCGAATCTATTCGGGCTTGCCGTCCTGCTCTGCTGGGCGATCGTTCCCGTCGCTCTCGGCGTTTGGTTCTTCGATCGAGTCGATCTCGAGTAACAGCCGTTCTCGGTTGTCGATTTCTATCGATTGGCCGGGCTAATCGGAGTCTTGACTTGGATCGCCCGATAAATAATTTTATAAAATAAAAATCCAATTATTTGGAAGTATGTAAAATTCACGATATCTATTTACGAGAGCAAGAATCAAACAAGTTGATTTATTTACTATTGTTGGGCAGCGCGTTTTCGGTGTCTCTACTTGCGACTCGTCTCAACGAGTTCTCGATACAGAACTCGCGTTGGTCTCTCTCTCTCTCTGGACTACCTTCGCTCGATACCGTTCGGAACACTCACGAGCAAGACAACACGTTGTGGAGTTCACTCCGCTTAGAATCAGTAGGCAGGCGAGCGGCGTTTACGTGGATCGGCGACGGTCGAAATCGTCGTTGCCGCGACGCCGTCGGCTTCGGGCTGTCTGCTGTGTTTCAATCGTGACTCGCGTCGAGGACAACCCGAATGGAACGCCGTGCGAGTAGGGCATTCTCGGTCGTGTCGAGAGTCATCCCGCTTCCGCTTCGAACGGGCGATTGTGTGGCATCTGTTTGAGTACTTCCGTCTGTTCTTTGTAGCCTTTGTAGGCCGTAATGGCGATGACACCCCGTTCTGTGAGCGTGTACTTTCCATCCGTTTTCATCACTAACCCGTGCTCACTGAGCCGTCGATGGATGTTGTACACTGTACTCTTCGATACCTCGAGTTCCTCCGCTAACTCCCGTTTGTATTTCGGTGACTCCTGTAGCGACACGAGAGCATCTGCATGTTGACAGACGATCGTCACGATTTCATCGCTCATTGACGAATACATTCTTTCCTACCAACATAAATGATATGGCGTATGGTCATAGCTACCACCCATTATGGAGGGTAGCCTGCCTTTGATCGGGAAATACCCGCTCCGAAGATGTGATTTTTGTCCACCCATCCCGTACCTTTTCATTGACAGCCTGACATCGTTTGGTATGGCTACGGCTCATCCCTTCGAGACCCTCACCGACGAATATGACAACTGGTTCGAGACGAACAACGAGGCCTACCGCGCCGAACAGGCCGCTCTCGAACGTATCCTTCCGGATGAGTCTCCCAGCGCGGACAACCACGCTCTCGAAATCGGCGTCGGTACCGGCCGCTTCGCTGCCCCGCTTGGCCTCTCGATCGGTCTCGATCCTGCTCGAAGCGCGCTCGAACGAGCACGGAATCGCGGCGTCGATCCCGTCCGCGGCGTCGCCGAATCGCTTCCGTTTGCCGATGGCGAACTAGACCTTGCGCTGTTCGTTACCGTCCTCTGTTTCGTCGACGACCTCGAGGCGACGCTCTCGGAAGCCCATCGCGTCCTCGGGGACGACGGTACGCTAGCGGTCGCCGTCCTCGACCGTTCGAGTGCAGTCGGCCGGGTGTATCAGGAACACAAAGACGAGAGTCCCTTCTACGCCGACGCCGAGTTTTTGACCGGCGAAGCGGCCTGTCGCGAACTCGAGCGGGCGGGATTCGTCATCGAAGATCGGGGACAGACCGTTTTCGAGGATCCTGCGACGCTCGATTCCGAGACGACACCGTTTCGTGAGGGCCACGGTGATGGGCTGTTCGCCGTGATCCGCGCGAGCCCTGCACCCTGAGCGGCTGCGAGGGGTCGGTGAAGACGGCGGGAAACGACTTACCTTGTCTGCTCCCGTAGGCCGAGACGACCGGGTTGACTTCCGTCGACGACTGCGGACGAAAACGGGGCCGACCCGAGGTGAACTGTGACAGACGAGGACCCGACGCCGAACTCGCGTTCGAACGCCGCCCCGAACCAAGGCGAGACCGACGGGAACGGCGAAATCGAGATCGAAGTCACACGCGGCGAGACGGATCCCTCTGCGGATGACTCCGGTGAGCGGCGAACCGATAGTGAGTCTCGTGCTTTCGAGGAATCCGCGTCTGAAAGCGATCTCGCGGACGAACTCGGGCGTATCGACGTGATGACGTCCCCCGAGGGATACGTCGAGGGACGGATTACCGACGTGACCCCGCTCGACGCCACCACGGTCGAGCTCACCGTTTCACTGCCCCACGGTGAGACGCGTTCGTTCACGCTCGAGAAACCGATCCCGTGGTCCGAGGACTTTCTCCTCGCACGACTCGTCGCGGACATTGGCTACGATGCGGCCTCGATCGACCACATCATCGGCGAACCCGTCTATCTGGTACGAACGGATGTCGGTCCCGAAACGCCGTCCACCGGACCACGAAACGGAAGCGACTGGTGGACGGCGTCGATGCAGGCCGCAAGCGACGCCATCCTTTCGTCGCTTTCGGGCGGCCGCTACCGAATCGAGACGACCACCGAACCCGAGTGGCAACTCGTGGACCCACTCGACCGTCCGGACGCGTCGCCCACCGAATCAACAGATACGACCGCCGACCTCGTTGGAACAGGGCTGATCCTCGCCGGAACCATCATCGCCGCCGCCGGTGCCGTCGTCGGTGCCACGGGTGAACTCGTCATCTCGAGTTCAGTTCTTCCCGCCGTGATGCTCGGATTGATGGTTGTTCTGACCGGTCTCGTTGTCCTGTTCCGAACGAGCGGCACGGAATAACAGCGTCGCCAACGGTGCTGCGTCGCGGTGAACTCGCGTCCGATACGCTCTTGTCCACGGCACCGTGTCTACTAGTTACCTTCTGTCGGCCGGAGCGGCGGCGCTGTAGCGCTGTCTCCGGTCGGCAACCCCCCCGTTAGCGGGCCCAAACTAATGACACAGCAACTCACTTCGACGCTCGAATCGTCTTTCGACGACGTAGTAGTCGGCCGCCGACTCCACGACGTGCCACCCTACCGCGTCTACGAGGGGCGTCTGGACGGCCGTCAAGCGGCGGTGAAAGTTGACGCCCACCCGCGCGGTCACGCCGCCGACGAGGGACGAGTTCACGAGTTCGTCGCGACGCAGACGGGGGGTTCCGTTCCCGCGGTGCTCGCCGTCGGCTCCGATCACTACGCGACCGCCTGGGACGATGCACTCGACCGCTCACCTGCCACGATCGATTCCGAGTGGGCGGCCGCTGCTGGTCGCTGGCTCGGAACCGTGCACGCCGAGACGGCGGGCGTGTTCGACGGCTTCGGTCGGCTCCGTAACGACGGTTCCGGGCTCGAACTCGAGGCACACGACGACTGGCTCGAGGCCGTCCGTGCGCGTCTTTCCTTCCACCGGTCGTTTCTCGAACCGATCGGATACGCGACCGTCGTCGACGCCGTCGATCAGTTCTTCGAAACGCACGACAACGCTTTCGACGGCGCCGGGGAGCCGGTCCTCTGTCACGGCGATATCCACCCTGAACACCTCGCTCGCACCGGTGACGGACCTGTGGCGATCGATTTCGAACACGCGCTCGTCGCGCCCGGCGAATACGACTACTGGCGAACGGTAATACCGTACTTCGAACCCCGCGACGACGTCGATGACAGCGTTCGCCGATCGTTCCGGCACGGATACGAATCCGTCCGCTCGTTGCCGAATGGGTTCGAGTACCGAAAACCGGTCTATCGTGCGTTTCTGATCGTCGCGTTCATCGAATCGCTCCATCTCCAGCAGCACGGCGACCCGACACTGCGTGCGAGCCGCGGCGATCAGTTTCGGGAACTCGCGTTCGAGACGCTCGAAACGCTCCACGACGAGTTCGACTGCGGACCGCATCTCGACGACCGCTGACCGAACGCCCTCGAAAATATCTCCGCAGCTATCGACGCCCGTTTCGGGGTCGTCATCTCGTTTTCTCATCCCCTATCTATCGTCGATTCTCCGCAGCCGATCAGGTCCGCATCCGCATCGGCAACCGATCAGGGTGCGTAGTAATACTCTCCTTCGCGCTTTTGCTCGCGGTCTAACTGCGAGTCCGGCTTGTTGATCCGCGGCCGCGAGGTCCGCTCGTCCCGCCGGAACGTAACCTCGAGATTCGCGAGGAACTCGTTCATGCCGTTGCGCATCGACTGGGGCTGGCCGGCGTGACCGTGCTCTGCTGGCTCGCCGTCGAAGACCATCAGTCGGTCCGCCAGCAGGTCGATCATGTAGGTGTCGTGGTCGATGACCATCACGGTCGAGTCCTGCTGTTCGGCGTAGCGTCGGATCGCACTCGTCGCCTGCACACGTTGTTCGACGTCCAAGTGCGCCGAGGGCTCGTCGAGCAAGTAGAGATCCGCAGACTCGGACAGGCAGGCTGCGATGGCCACCCGCTGGCGCTCACCGCCCGACAGATCCGAGAGATTCTGCTCCATGATCCGCTCTAACTGGAGCGGCTGGGCAATTTCCGTGTTCCAGTACGACGAGCCGAATTGATCCGTGATCGACGAGAGGAAGGCATCAACTCGCATCGGCTGATCGATCGTCACGTACTGGGGCTTGTAGGAGATGTCCAGATCCAGATCGGCGTCGCCGGTATCGGGCTCGAGGTTGCCGGTCAGCAACTTCGCGAACGTCGACTTCCCGATCCCGTTCGGACCGACGATACCGAGCACTTCGTTCCGGTGAATCTCGCCACCCTCGACTTCGAGACTGAACTCGCCGTCACCGTAGCTCTTGGTGAGGTCGGGATAGTCGACGAGCACGTCGCCGTGGGTCGCGGTTCGGGGCGCGTGCTCCTCGAACTCGATCGGATCCTGACGAATTCGCATGTTCTCGTTGTCGAGATAGCCCGCGAGGTACTCGTTGATCCCGTTGCGGACTGATTTCGGCGAGGTGATGACACCGTAGGCACCGGGTTCACCGTAGGCGACGTGCAGCGTGTCCGCGAGTAGGTCGAGAATCGCGAGGTCGTGCTCGACGACGAGCATCGACTTCCCCGCTTCTTCGGCGAGTTCACGAATCAGTCTGGCCGCGGTGACGCGCTGGCCGATGTCGAGGTAGGGCGTGATCTCGTCCAGGAAATAGAAGTCCGTATCGCGGGCGAGCGTCGCTGCGAGCGCGACCCGTTGGAGTTCGCCGCCGGAGAGATCCTCGATCGCCTGGTCCATGACGGGACCGATCGAGAGGCGTTCGACGAGGCTGTCGAGGGCATCTCGTTCGTCCGTCTGCTCCAGAAGTTGGCGGGTGTTGCCGTCGAACTGGTTCGGAATCTGGTCGACGTACTGCGGTTTTCGGGCGACGGTGATCTCGCCATCGCGGATGTCTGCGATGTAGTCCTGGAGTTCGGTGCCGCGATACGCCTCTAAGACGTCGTCCCAGCCCGGCGACTCCTCGTAGCGCCCCAGGTTGGGTTCGAGTTCACCGGCGAGGATACGAACGGCGGTCGTTTTCCCGATGCCGTTCGGCCCGAGGATACCGGTGACCTGGCCTTCCTGCGGTGCGGGCAGGCCGTACAGCGAGAAGGCGTTCTCGCCGTAGCGGTGGGCGGGTTCGTCCTCCAGTTCCTGGGGTAGGTTGATGATCTCGATGGCGTCGAAGGGACACTTCTCGACGCAGATACCACAGCTCTCGCCGAGGCAGATCTCCTCGGAGATACGGACCTGTTCGGGCTGTCCCTCCGCGGTTTCCTCGCCGCGGAGCGTAATGCACTCTTTGCCCGTTCGATTCGGGGGGCAGTAGTTCTTGCACTCGTAGCTACAGCGGTCGGGTTGACACCGATCCAAGTCTACGACGGCGATGCTATCGTCGGCCATGGTTATGCCGTCGACTCCGCGGTAAGTAGGATGCCCCACGTCACGAACCACATTGCGAAGGTCATGAACGTGATGAACAGGTGGTGTTTCATCCCGAACTCGTCGTCGCCGTAGATGTTCGTGAAGTTGAAGAGAACGAACTGGGCGACGATCGCACCGAGGACGAGAAACAGCGCTCGCGTATCGCTGGCGGCGGTGTCTACCGGAAGGTCGCCGGTAAGCGCCACGGAGGCGAGTGCGGCGCCGACGCCGAGCAGCGCGGCCAGCGCGGTGACGCTGATGGAGCGAATATGCTCCCGTCGGTCGCTAATCGATTCGGTCGACATGGGTGTGACTCTGTCGTCGGTGGTGAAAAGGGGTTCGGGTTCACCGCCTCATAGAATCGCGTACTCGGAGGCGATCCGTTCGTGCGGTTACGAGTCGATTTCGACCGTCTGCTCGCCGACGTTGACCGCGTAGCCGCTCGTCGTCGTCCGCTCGTGGGTGACCGAGATTTCGACCTGGACCTCCGAATCGATCTCAATTTCTTCCTTTGCGATCTTCTCGAAGAGGTCGTAGAGTTCGCCGGGGTCCTCGGCGCTGTAGTACTCGCCGCCGGTTTCTTCGGCCCAATCAGCAAGCTTCTCTTCGGGAATCGAATCGTCTTCGTCACCGTGGAGTCCGACCGTGTACAACGTCACATTGTCGTATTTCGCTCGATCCACCTGGTCATCCATGAACGAATCACCGTCGCCGCTGTTTTTCCCGTCACTCAGGAGTATCGCAATCTTCTCTTGACCCTCTTTTCCTCTGTAGTCATAGTCGTCGAGTGCCTTCTCGAGACCAGCACTCATATTCGTCCCGCCGTAGGCGTTTCCGACGACGTTCTCCTTGGCTGCGTCGAGGTCGCCGTCCAGATGGTGAAGGGTGTTCCCGTCAGTATCGAACTCGTAGACGCCGGCCCGATCGCCCTCCGATTCGTTCATCAGATCGATGAAGTTCGTCGTCGCGTTGACCCGTTCTCTGTACGCGTCGTTCCCTATCTGGTTATACATCCCAAGTGCTGTTTCATCGGTGCACCCTCCCCACCAGGAACATCGTTCCCCGAGAACGCGGATCTCGTTCCAATTATCCGGATTCGCGTAGTCGTGATACTCCAGTTGTTTCGCTTCGCCGCTGGTCGTGTTTCTGATCTCGACGGTTAAATGCCGCTCTGCGTTTCGGAACGGTTCGTCGAGCGACCCGGGGAGCGGTTCCCAGTCGTCATCGCTCACGCGAACGCTCTCTACCGGGGAATACGTGTTCCCAGAGGGGTTGTGTGGCCCCATCGACCCGGAACTGTCGAGGATGAACGTCGCGTCGATCGGCGGTCTGGATTCGCCGTACTCGAAGAGGAGATCCTCGTCGCCGTCCGAAAACGGCGTGTCCGTCCGCAGCGATCGATCGAAATTGACGTGGACGTTATCCTCGATACCGACATCGTTTCCGGCGACGACCGCCCCGTCGATGGTCGTCCCCCCGTCGATCTGTACGTTCGCGCCCGGCGCGTAGATGACGCCTTGGAAGTCGCCGTCGACCGTGACCGTCGAGTCGTTCGTCGCGTAAATCCACAGCGACGATGCCCGGTCGCCGTCGTGGATCTCGACGTTGGAGACATCGACGTTTCCGTCGACGTAGAAACTCGTTTGATTATCGCCGTAGACGTCGACGCCAGAGAGTTCGAGATCGTCCTCGACACCAACGTGGATGTTGCCGTCGCTCGAATCGAGCGTACTGATACTGTTGCCGTCGTTTTCGAGACCTTCGTAGATTCCTGCGGTAACGCTTCCACCGGCTGTGGAGTCGCTACGCAGATACTCGTCGAGTAACGTGTCTATCTCGTCGTTGATCGAGTCGATGCTTGTATAGGACGACGAGAGTTCAGTGGCAAGCGCCTGTTCGTGCGTATCGAGCCAGTAGGCGTTGTCCTCTTCGAACGGCCGTCCCTGTGGACCGGGATCCACGGACACGCCATAGCCAATCTGTGAGATCGTCGGATTCCCTTTCGAGCCGAGTTCACCGTTGACGACCGGAATCCCGTCGATATTCGCGTGGTTCTGGAGGTCGTAGTTCTCGTAATCCGCGAGGAGCAGATCGTTCGTGACGTTTTGTGTTGACTGATGGTCGTCGTATGCGGTTACCGTCAGCGGCGAATCGACCGTCTTGTCCGTCCCCGAGACGTACAACCCGCCGTAAACCGTCGGATCGATATCGACGAGATTCGCAAGCGGCGTCTCGCCGTCGACGCCGGCAACGACCGTAACCGTTTGCTGGTCTTCCTCGTGGCAGATAATATTCGTCGTGACCTGCGTCGCCGGCTTGCAGTCGTGTCCGGGAACGTTCGCCTCGTCGGTCGCGTTGAACTCGTCCTTCAGGAAGTCGTACCAGCCGTTGTGGTACGCGCTATCCGATACTTCGACCGTGACGTAGTTCACGTACTCGAGTTCGTCGCCGCGAAGATCGAACTCCTGTGTGGTACCCGATTCGACGGTGTGTTCACCGGAGCCGACGGTTCCCTCGACCGTCATCGGTGAGAGGTCGAGTCGGCCGACCTGTTCCCCGTCGGCCATCTCGGTGTAATATCTGATATTCGGATCCGCAACCGCCCGGGCACGATCGTTGTCGATGCGCCAGACGCCGCCCGCCTGATAGGCGAACTCGTTTCCGGCTTCGTCGGTCGAGACGATCGTTTCGAGATCAATTGTCGTCTCATTACTCGCGTATCCGTCGGAGATATTGACTGTCAATTCACCGTCCGTAACCAGTTCGCTGTCACCTCCCAGATAGACCGTTTCTTTGGTATCGTTTTGCCACCCGAGCGAGGAGAGATCGCTATCGAACTGCTTGAGTTCCTGTTGGGTTTTCTCGGCGTGGGTTTCCGCCGATATGGCATCGAGTGCGCCTGAGCCGACCATCAGCACAAGACCCGCCCCGATAAACACCATCGCAAAAAGTAAGATCACACCGAGTACCGGTGTGACCCCGCGGTCCCCGTCCCCGTTTGCTGAATGAGCTGCCACACCTTTCATTGACCGACTCTATTTATTACTTATACTTAAAATGTAGTGTATATGCGTGGGGAATAGTTAAGAAGCGACCGTACTACAACCGACCGATGACGCGGTTTTCGGTCCCGAAACGAAGAGCCGTTGACTGGGGACCGACCGCTGCTGGAGTAGTTACTGACGTCAGTGCACACCCGATGGCACAGCTGTCGTACGATCGGTGCGTGACCAGTTTCAGTTGTTACCAGAGAGTTCGAATTTGGCACCGTTGCTGACCAGCCGGTCAAATAATGATACTGGAGGGTAGAGCAGTTTTCGGGACATTTTGAACCGTCTATTATAGTGTATTTTAGAAGAGAAGCCACTCGGGAGAGGCTCAACTTTTATACTGCTGGGAGCTTTCGATTCGTAATATGGTAGATACCGATCTGGAGGAAATCGAAGACTTGCCTCCGAGCGCCAAACTCGTTTTCAAGGTTCTCGAGTACGACGGGCCGCTCACCCAGAAGCAGATCGTCGAGGAATCGATGCTCTCGGCTCGAACGGTCAGATATGCGCTGGAGCGACTCGAGGAGATCGGAACCGTCGATGAAGACATCTATTTCGCAGATGCTCGTCAAAGCCTCTACCGGCTGACAGAGCCCGTTGCTGCCGACGGCAATGGCGTCGATGAATCGCCGAAGAAAGACGCCTGCTGTGCGGAATAACGCGCGATATCCACGGGTTGAGACGGCCGGGATTATCGGGAGCGGACGAACGTAGACGAGTTTCGTCGGGACGAAACGCGAAGGCGTCTCGAACCACGTGCCCGAAGGCGGGTACTGCACTACGTCCTGTTTTCGCGAGTTCATCGCTAGCTACTCGATTGCCCGTTCAGTTGCCGGAGCGGTGAGAACGGCAGGATTATTTCGACTGAGTGATGACTCGCGCTATGGACAAGGAAACCCTACCGCGCTGGGGGTGGTTGCTGGTCGGACTGTTCGTGGCGGCGATGACCGCAAATCTGTTCAACCTTCTTGTGCTCGGTCAGGCCGGATTTCCCGACGAGTATCAGGTTATCACCGTCATCACGGCGATGGCGCCGGTGTTGATCTACGTCGGTGTCTGGTACGACGAGGAGCGCCAGCAGTACTGGGAGCAGTCACAGGCACATATTGTCGGTGATGTCGTCTTTCTCTTTTCCGGTGCGGCGATCGGGTCGGCGATTGCGATCGTTGCCGTCGCCGATTTCGGTCTCCGGCAGTTTCTGCAGGATATCCTGGCGATGGTTACTGGGTTCATGCTCGCGTGGGGACTGTTCTGGTGGCGGAACCCAACCCTGTATCGGTCCGAAACGGATCAGTGAGCAGCCGGCGATCGGCGAATACCGTCGAGTTCATGTGACGGGTTGCCGACTCGATTCGGAGCGGCTGCACACCGGTGTTACAGCGGGGTTCGGAGTCGGTCGAGTTCCGGCGTCGGTGGCAGGGTTCGTTTGTGCTCGGTTTCCGCGGAGAGCCACGCGATCGCTCGCGCCGTTTCTTGGTCGAGATCGAGTTCGGCTGCGGCGTCGGTGACCGAGCGGTCGTCGTCGACGAGTCGTCGCAGCAGTGGATCGATCGTTTCGTAGGGGGCGCCGAGTTCACCGGCGTCGGTCTGGTCGGCCCAGAAGCCAGCGGTCGGGGGCTTGCTGATGATCCGTCGCGGGATTCCGATTCGTTCTGCGAGTGCGCGGACTTCGGTTTTGTAGAGGTCGCCGATCGGGTAAGCGTCGGCTGCGCCGTCGCCGTATTTGGTGAAGTAACCGAGGAGGAGCTCCGAGCGATTCGCGGTCCCGAGCACGAGCCGGCGTTCGCGGTTCGCCGCGTAGTAGGCACAGCACATCCGGAGGCGTGCGATCACGTTCCCGAGTTCACAATTTCGCTCGTGTGGGCGGTCACCGTCGTCGATCCGGGATTCGAGTTCGCTCGTGACGGTTTCTTTGAACGCGTCGAGAAGTGGCCGGAGCTGAATCTCGGTGAACTCCATGCCGAGCCCGTCAGCGATGGTCCGGGCGTCGCGGGCGCCTGCACGTTCGGCTTTGTGACAGGGGAGGGCGAGCCCGAGGACGTTGTCAGCACCCAGCGCCTCGACGGCCAGGGCCGCCGTGACGGTCGAGTCGATGCCGCCGCTCATGGCGACGACGACGCCGTCGGCGCTTGCATCGGCGACGAGCGTCTGAATCGACCGAACGATCCGCGACCGAACCGTTTCGAGCCGGCTCCGATCAATAATGAACGGTTCGGAGGGCGTTTTCGCTCCTTTAGGGGCGTTTGTGCTACTTTCAGCGCACATAGTGCATCAACACCATTGTTCTGATAGTATATTCAAACATTTGTCTCATATATATGGCTGCCCCTTAAACAGCTAGTAGTCCTTGCCTGTGTGTCAGTTACTCGCCGGCGACTCTCTCCATCTGGCATCGTCGGACCGTCGTCACGGTTTCGAAACCCGGGCTACGCTGCAGACAGGGGACTCGTCACTCTCCGCGTTATCATAGCAAAAAGAACACAATTATGATCAATCACTATACACTGTGATTAAATGGCTACGCTGACGGCGGCTCCAGCTATTCAGCGCGGGTTTCGCCTTCGAATGCTCATCGCTTTCGCGCTCGTCGTCTGTCTTCCGTTCGCGTTCGTCTACACCTTTCTCTTTCTCGCAAACACCGTCGGGATCTCGCTGCTCGAATGGGCGAACGAGCGACCGTATCACGGCGAGTTCTACATCTCCCCCATTCTCCTGACGATCGTCGTCCTCGGCGGCCTCGCCGTGCAGTATCGTCTCGGACCGAGGGTCGTTCTGAACTCGGTCGATGCACGCGCCGTCGATCGCGACTCGTATCCGGATCTCCACGCCACGGTGACCCGGCTGGCCTCCCAGGTCGATGTCGCAAAACCCGGTCTCGCGGTTGTCGACAGCAGCGTGCCGAACGCGTTTGCCGTCGCCGGCGGTGGTGGCGGTGACGATGATAGTCGAAGCGACCACCACGACGATACGCGCGGTCACCACGCTCATATCGTCGTCACGACCGGACTGCTCGAACTCCTGACCGATGACGAACGCGAGGCGGTGCTGGCTCACGAACTCGCCCACCTCTCGAACAGAGACGCCAACCTGATGACCGTCGCGTGGTTGCTGCCGACGATCACGTACTACCTCGCCGTCGCCGCGTTCTACGTCCTCTATGGCTTCTATCGCGTGCTCGGATCCGGCACCCATTCGAACCGATCGAGCGGCAACAGCGACGGTCGCGGCCTTCTCGTTGTACTCGTCGTCATCACCGTCTGTGCGGTCCTGACGCTGACCGTCTCGGCGATGTTCTGGCTCGCGAGCGTGCTCTTCTATCGCGTCCTCTCTCGCGAACGGGAGTTCGTCGCCGACCGCGCTGCCGCGGCGATCACCGGCTCGCCGGCTGCACTCGCAAGCGCCCTCGAAAAACTCGATTCGGAGATGCCAACGCAGCCCGACGACGATCTTCGGAAACTCGACGGGGGCGCAGAGGCACTGTACCTCGCCCCGCTCGAGGATCGCGCGTTCGGTTCCAAAGAACTCCTCAGCACGGATATCTTCCCGGAGACGCATCCGCCAACTGGGAGGCGAATCGAGCGCCTGCGCGAGTTCGCCCGCGAGCGTGGCGGGACCGACCCCGAAATCGGGACCGGGATCGGGATCGAGACTGGGGCTGGAACTGAGATTGGATCTGGAAGCGCATCCGCAACGAACCCCCGCCCAATCGATTCCGAGCGCGAGGAGGACCGATAACCGTACCGCCGGTCACCCGCAGACGACTACTCGCGACGACCGCCGCCGGACTGGCGACCGCGGTCGCCGGCTGTGGCTACCAGCCCGGCGGCGGCGAACTCGACTGGGAACGGTCGGTCGGTTCCGGCAACTCGTTCGCGGCGAGCGGAGCGTCGACCGACGACGAGCGCTGGCTCGTCGACGGCGAGTTCGTCGCTCGCGTTCGAAACCGAAGCGGTCGGACGTTTACCGTCGACGGGTTCGTCGACCTCGACGATGCGTTTCTCACGGTTCGCGATTCGAGCGGCGAGCGGTCCTGGAGCGGGAGCACCGATGCCCGCTACACCGGCGAGCCGGCGTTCGCGGCCGGCCGCGCGTATCTCCACCTCGAAGACGGACGCGTCGTCGCGCTCGAACGAAACGAGGTCGACGACAGCGGCGACGCGGACGCCGCCGGTCGATCCGAAGCAACCGACCCGACGACGCGCTGGGAAACGGCCTGGGACGGACCGTCGCTCGCGTTACACACGGCCGCTCCCGGCGTCGAGTCGTCGCTGCTCGTCGGCGCTCACCGGGACGGACTCGTCGGCTTCGATATCGACGACGGCGATATCCGCTTCGAGTTCACGCACGAGACGTTCGACAGCCGCGAACTCGATACCGTCGTCGCGGCGGGCGGACTCTGGGCGCTCAGTTCCGGCGACCGAAGCGCGGCCGTACCCCGCGATTGTTCGGGATCGCGCCCGACGGCGACGTTCGGGCGATGGTCTCCCCGCCGGTGCGGGTGGGCTGGCTCACCGCCGTCGGATCGGCGGCCGTGTTCGGACTCACGGATCCTGCCGAGAGCCGGGCTCCCGAACTGCGGACCGTCGCGCCGACCGGCGAGCAACGGACCGCGATCGAACTCGCGGTCGATCCCGCCGACGGAACGCCGGTCCCCGTCCCCGGCACCGACCGCGTCTATCACGTCGCACCCGACGCGCTGGAGGCCGTCGATATCGCGTCCGGAACTCGCGAGTGGCGACGCGAGGGCTACTCGTTTCGGGGCGCGCCGGTCGCCGACGCCGAGGGCATCTACGGCTAGGGGACCGGCCCTGAACTCGGTTCCTGCGGTCTCATTGCTATCACCGCCGACGGCGAGCCCTGGTGGGGTGTCCTGCCGCTCGCGGAACTCGGCTGCGGCGCTACACTTGAACTCGTCGGTGACCGCCTCGTCGCGATTTCCGACGAGCGCATGTACGGCCTGCACAAGAAACCGGGGCGGCGATACACGCTTCTTTCCTGAACCGCTAGCCGTGAGCCGTGAGCCGTGAGCCGTTAGCCGTTCTACAGCGGAATCGCGCCCAGAAGCAGCGCGACCGCGAGGATGATCGACGACGGGATCACCATCAGCGGTAGCGTGAACTTGATGTGCTCTCCGAGTTCGACGCCGGCCAGTCCGATGAGGAGGTACGTAGCGCCCGTGAACGGTGAGACGGGGAAGCCGACGGTTTGGCCGACGAGCGAGGCGCGGACGACCGCGACGGGGTCGTGTCCGTACGCGGCGCTCGTTTCGGCGAAGACGGGAAGCACGCCGAAGTAGAAGGCGTCCGGACTGAACAGTAATCGTGCGGGCAGCGAGACGACCGCGACGATGAGCGGCAGTTGCGAGCCGAGTACGTCCGGAATGAGATAGACCAGTATATTGGCCATTTCCGTGATCATCCCGCTCTCTTCGAGGACGCCGATGAGGACGCCGGCGGCGAAGAGGATACCGACGTAGGTCATCACGTCGGGAGCGTAGGATTCGAGCACTTCCTTTTGTTTCTCGTACTCCGGAACGTTCACGAGTAGTGCGATAACGACGCCGATCATGAACGAGACTTCCGGCGACGTGATTCCTGCGATAAGAACCCCGAGGACGGCGATCGTGAGGGCGAAATTGAACCACCACTTCGGATCGACCGAGACCTCGCGGCCGTCCACTGCGTCGTCGATCAGCGATTCTTCGTCGACGCCCTCGAATGCGGTTACCGCGTCCAGATTCTCTCGAATCCGCCGGCCGTAGTAGGCGCTGATACCGAAGACGGAGAGCATGCCTGCGACCTGTGCGGGGATCATCGGGTTGAACACGTTCGAGATCGTCGCCGGATCGATCGCCGCAACGCCGCGAACGACCTGCCCGCCCCACGGGACCATATTCATCGTCCCAGCGGTCAGTGCGACGAGTGCGGCGAGGATTTTCCGGTCGATGTCGAGCGCATCGTACAGCGGGAGCATCGCCGGAATCGTGATCAGCATCGTCGTTGCGCCGGCCCCGTCCAGGTGGGTGACCATCGCGAGGCCGACGGTTCCGATCGTGAGTAACGCCGGTTTGTCGATGATGCTACTGACGATGCGCGAGATGAACGGGTCGAAGAGTCCGCTGTCCCGCATGATACTGAAGTACCAGACGGCGAACGCGAACATCGCCGTAATGGCGACGATCCCTTGCAACCCTTCCTCGGCGAAGGTCGCGAGTTCGTCCGGCGAGAACCCAGCGAGCAAGGCGGCAGCCGTTGGAACGATAATTAGTGTCGGGATTACGTAGAGCTGCTTTCGTATGACAAGAAAAAGAATGAGGAATATAGCACTGTAGCCGATAACTCCGAGCATCAAGCCAGATACTGCCATGTATATCGACAGCCAATAACAGCATAAAAATCCACACATATATCCCAAGATATACGATATCTGTCTACGTCACATTTTGCTGCCAGCGACAGGTGGTGTCGTATCCGGTACTCGACCGCGCTCCGACCGCACTGCGGTGAGTTTCGCTCGATTACGCCGTCGGGAAAAGCGACCGATACGGCCGCCGTACTTACGGGTCCCGCCATCTGTACCCGAAGACACAGGGGCGTCTCTTCGGGTGGGCTCAGTTACGAAAGAGTCGCTCGCTCGCGTTCGGACCGGTTACGAGGTTACGAGGGGACGACCGTGATCGGGTCTTTCCGATCGATCGCCTGCTCGAGTTCGTCCGCGATGGCGCTGCCGCGCGAGACCTGGATTTCGCCGCCGCGGCTCACCGTTGCGGTAAAGAGGTAGTCACCGCCGGCCTGGACCTCGACGGTCTCGCCGTGGTTGCCGTCGATGGGGATGACGATGTGTCGGGAGGTGATTTCGGGAGTGACCATCTGGCCTGCGGCTTGGCTGCCACTGCCGCTGCCCCCGCCACCGCTGCCGTTTGCACTGGCACCGGCTCCGGCCCCGTAGTTCGGGTTCTCGTCGTGGGTCCGCACGTCGATGTCGATCCCGAGTCGGTTTTCGATGTCCGTGATCCGGCCGCCGCCCTTGCCGATGACCGTCGAAATGTCGTCTTCCTCGACGTAGACGACGGCTCTGTCCTGGCCCTTGAGTAGGACGTCGACGTAGCCGCGGGCGACCGAGCGGATCTCGCGTTCGATTTCCTGCTTTGCGATGCGGTCGACGCCGGACTCGCTGCCGGGACCGCCCTCCTCGTCTTTGAGCGGGACGGTGACGACCTGGCGGTTGAAGGTGTAGATTTCGTACTCGGGATCGCCGGTCTCGAAGTTCGTAACCTGGATCACGGGGCGGGCCAGGTCCTCCTCGGTGAGCCCGGCGGGGACCTTGACCTCCGTGCGCACGTCGTAGACGGTCTCGACCTCGCCGGCCTCGATGTAGACGACGGTGTCGACGACCTGGGGGATCATCCCGAGTTCGACGCGGCCGACGAGGCGCTGGAGGGCGTCGATCGGGCGGGTCGCGTGGACGACGCCGATCATGCCGACGCCGGCCAGGCGCATGTCCGCGAAGACCTCGAAGTCGTCGGTCTTGCGGACCTCGTCGTAGATGGTGTAGTCCGGTCGGACCATCAACAGGGCGTCTGCGGTTTTGGCCATCTCGCCACCGAGTTCGGTGTACTGGGTGATCTCGGGGCCGACCTGGAGATCCCGGGGCTTTTCCATCGTCTTGACCGCGTAGTCGTGGTTCGAGATGAACCGGGCGACGGCCTGGGCGAAGGTCGACTTCCCGGCTCCGGGGGCACCGGAGATGAGGACGCCGCGCTGGCGCTCTAGCAGGCGATCTTTGAGTTCCTCGGCGTTCTCGTAGTCCTCGATGTTCGTCTGGGCGATCGGCCGGACGGCGGTGATCTCGATGCCGTCCGCAAACGGCGGGCGGCCGATGGCGATCCGGTAGTCCCGAAACTGGACGATCTTCATGCCCGGTTCCGAGAGTTCGATGAAGCCCTCGGGGGATTCTTTCGCGCCGTCGACGACCTCGCGGGCGTACTCGTCCATCGTGGCCTCATCAAGTGGTTCGTCGGCGATCTCCTTGTAGCGCATCTCGCCGAGTTCGCCCCGCTTTGCCATCGGGACCGTGTTCGTTTTCAGGTGAACGCTCATCGTCGACTCGTCGAAGTAGTTCTCGACGGTGAGCGTGCCCACGTCGACCTCGCGGGTTTCCGGGGAAACGTGTTCGACATCGAGGCCCTTCGCCTCGGCGACCTCGGCCTGGACGATGTCGCTCGTCAGGAAGGTCGCATCGAGGTCCTCGGCTACGTCGCGAATGAGCGCGTCGATCTCGCCCTCGGAGGCGTGGCCGCGCTCGATGGCGTTCGGCCGCTCGCCGACGTACTCGAGTTCGATGACACCGTCGTCGGCGAGGTCGGCCAGGCGCTGGAGTTCTTCCAGGCCGTCCCAGCCGGTCTCGATGCCGTCGTTTGCCTGCGCCTCGAGTTCCGCGACGACCGCTTCCGGTACCGAGATCGTCGCTCCCTCGAACTGCCCATCGTCAATCGTCGCCGAAACGCGGCCGTCGATGACCACGCTCGTATCCGGCACGACGTTCATACGGGACGTTGGTTTCCCGACGGCAATAAGGGTGTCCTCGCGACGGCACCCGCGCACAGTCCGATCGCGGCGGCGATTTCGATAGGCGAGTGACAGCCGGTGCAATCAACACGCTCGCCGCCGTATCTCGTCCCATGCCACCAACCGAGAGCATCGTCACGCTCACCCGCGAACTCGTCTCGATCCCGAGCCACGAGGACGAGACCGAGGCGGGCGAGTTCATCGAGTCGTGGCTCCGCCGCGAGACGGATGCCGATGTCCGCCGCGATGCGGTCGGAAACGTCTTCGCTCGGACGGACGAGTCCGGAGGTGCGGATGAAAGCGAGACCGAGACCGAGACGGAGATCGAGTCCGGGACCGGAATCGCGTCCGGGTCAGAGCCTCGGACGGCGGAGACTGCCGAGGGAGAAACCGACGACCGGAACGCTGACACGCTCGCTCTCGTCGGGCACCACGACGTCGTCGCGCCCGCCGAGCCCCAGACTGACGAGACCGGTTCCTACGTCGTCAGAGAGCAAGACGCCCGGCTCTACGGCCGCGGTGCAGCCGACATGAAAGGCGCGCTCGCGGCCGCCATGCTCGCCTTCCGGGACAACGAGATGCGACGCACCTCCGAGGCCGGGACGGACACCGGCGACGCCGATCCCGGCGGCGAACTCGTCTTCGCGAGTTTCGTCGGCGAGGAGATCGGCGGCACCGGCGCGCGCCACGCTATCGACGAGGGATTCGCACCCGAGTTCGCCGTCGTCGGCGAAGGGTCGACGAACTACTCCGGGTCGGCCGTCACGGACGTCGCCGTCGCACACAAGGGGCGACGCGGCAGCACGATCACCACCCGTGGTAGCGCCGCTCACGCGAGCGAGGTCGAAGCCGGCGAGAACGCTATCTATCGGGCAACCGACGCCATCGAACAGATTCGCGACCTCGAACCCCCGACCGTCACCGTCGCGGGCGAGACGCTCGCAGGAACCGTCGCCGTCACCGAAATCGAGGGCGGCACGGCGATGAACGTCATCCCCGCCCGCTGTGAGTTCACCATCGACGAGCGGACGGTGCCGGGCGAACGCGCGCCGCTTGCAGACATTGCGGACCGTCCGGGCGTCGAATGGACCATCGAGCAGGACCTCCCGCCGATGCGGTGTGACGACGCGGCCTTCATCGACGCCGTGCAATCGGCCGCCGACGCCGCCCAGTCCGGCGCCCCTGAACTCGTGACGAAGCCCCACGCGACCGACGCGGGGTGGCTCTCCGATGCCGGGACGGAGTGTGTCATCTACGGGCCCGCCGAACCCGGCGAGGCGCACACCGACGACGAGAGCGTGTCGATCGCGGCGCTCGAGCGGTGTTACGAGACCTACCGCCGGATCGCGGAGCGGTGGCCGCAGTGACGGGCCCGAGTTCGGGTCGGCTCCTCAGACGCCGGGGACGCCGACCGCATCGAACCCGGTAATCCCCACCGCGGCGAGGATGTACAGCACGATCAGGACGGTGACCCACGCGACGAGGCCGATCATCGCCGCGGCCGTCCAGTCGGCCGGGTATCGGAAGTTGATCACCGCGATGTACGCGAGCAGTGCGAGCAACGGCCCGACGAGCGGAATCCATCCGACGAAAAAGCCGACGACAGCCCAGACGATCGCGCCGAACAGCGCGGTGACGATGGCGTGATCGAAGCTCCGCGCGCCGACGATGATCCGCGCGCCGACGTAGATTCCCAGTGCGCCGATCAGCAGGCTCACGACGAAGACGACGGCTGATTCCAGAACCATGGTCGTAGAACCGTCAGCGAGGGCGAATAGTCCCGGGCTTGCAATGTCCACCTGATTTCACCGCCGTCGCGAGTGCTCAGCCCTCGACGAGGCTGTCGATCCGAGCGCGAGTTCTCGGCCACGATTACAGTCATCGGAGTCGACAGTTCGATTCAGTCTCCGTTCCGAACACCGAAACCGGGTTTCCGACAGGCGATTCGAGAACTCGGTCCTGCTGTGATCCCTTTGCGGCGTTACCCGTCGTCGGGGTCGTCAGGGTCGGCGGGATCCTGTTCGGTGTCGGGGTTGGAGCCTGTGTTCGAGTTCGCGTTCTTGCCCTCGGTAGCGTCCAGCGCAGCGTCGGGATCGACGAGCAGGACTTCGGGCGGTGCGCGACAGCCGCAGGGGGCTGCGACGGCCGTCGCGGGACCGTGGATCGTCACCGTCGTGACCGGCTGACCGCAGAGCGGGCAGTCCGGTAGCGAGGCGGTGGTCGGTTCGTCGGGCGGGTCCGCGAGATCACCGCCCATCGTCGCCTCCGGCCGTCGGCTGCGCTGGTGAGTGGGTGAGCGAGCGTGGCAGGACTCTTGGCTGGCGATACGTCGGTCGTGCGGGATGTTTATGTCCCGGTAGAATGTACGCAAGCATGGCGACCAATTCCTTCGCGGATTGGGAAGCCAAGTCTCGGGTGGTTCCAGCACCCGGGGCATTTCAATAAACGCCCACTCTCTCGACGGGTTTTCTTGGCTTCCGTTCAATACGTTGCTGTAGGGTGACTTATATCTACTGCTAAGTGACTGGACTAGCGAGTGGTTACTGGGCGTCTTGCGGGGTTTAGGTCCGTATGATCGGGAAGGCGTAGTAACGCAGACCGTCTTAGTTAGCCAATTTCGTGTGCACAGGCACCGTCTACACTCGGATTGACCGAACTCGCGACTCGAGAAAAATTCTAAGATAGTGAGCGTATCTGGGATTTATTCGACGATGAAACCGCTCGCCATCTCCAGGACCTCCGAGCGAGAGCGCGGATCATCGAACGGTTCGGGGAATCCGATGTCACCGTTGAGTTCTCTGAGGAACGAGGCGTGTCGCGCTTCAACGCTATGGATGCTAAGCGCCGGTGCAACAAGTTCGAACGTATCGATATACGGCGCAGCACCAGCATATGCCGAGACGCCGATATCCTCAAGGGTAGCGGCGGTAGCAATGAACTCTGCTGGATTCTGCACGGCCGTCCCGAAATCGAATTCAGGACGCTGGACCGGTTCACCACCCAACGACGCCACCGTCTGCCCGAGAACTTCCGCGTGCGTAATCTCGTGATCTCGGACGACGCGGAGTCGGTCAACGACTCGATCTTGAATCGGGCCCCAGCCCTCAAACTGCTGTTTGAGTGCAGTTTCGTCGATATTCTCGAGACCGCGAATGTAGAACTCCGCTTCCAGATACTCGAGCGTCAGAGCGTAATTGAGGATGTCAATATCGTTTCCGAATTCATCGGGGACTGCCTCTGGCGGCTGGTCTGCTGACTCGTCCTGCGACGTCTCGTCGCTTTCACTGTGTTGCTCGTCTCCGGACGCCGCTGCAGTTCCAACAGCACCCGTCGCTAGTGTGCCGGCGAGCCCACCGAGGACGGGCCGCCGCCGGAGGTTGACGCTATCTGAATTGTCGTTGGTCATTTTGTGGGATGCACCCAGATTAACAGTCCCCCGGCATCGCTAAATATCGAGTAATCGTTTCTACGGATAACGTGCAGTTCTACGGAGCAATCTCCTTCTCATACTCTAGTATCCAATTGATAAAATTAGGTTTGCCGAGAGCCGTCGGTACAGTAGTTGAGAAACACACACCTACTCAATTAATACGTACGTACATATACTTGTCAAGTGGATCTCCCTGACTGTTCAAACGCCACTGAGATGTGCGAAATCCGATGCGAAGGAATTTCCACCTCTCGTTCGACAGAAGAGACTGCCACAAACTCGACTCCCGAGTTCAGTGTCGCCGTATACACTACCGTCGGGCGGCAGTTCGAACACGTGATCACCTCGTCGGTGAACTCGATTCACGACGGGAACTACTGCTCCCCTCCAGCGGGCGAATGTGAAGAACCCTGCGTGAAACCACCCGGAATACCCGGAACCACGAGGTTGATACTTCGCCCTCGCGTACCGAATGCCCATGGCAACCGATCAGGCCCGAAGCGAGAGCGAGGGGACTGACACCTACGACGCATTCGAATCGCGCGTCGAACGAATCGCGAACGTCTCGAACGCCGCCGGCGTCCTGCAGTGGGACCAGGAGGTCGTGATGCCCGACGAGGGCACGCCGGCCCGCGCGAAACAGCTCTCGACGCTCTCCTCCGTCGGTCACGAACTCCTCACCGCCGACGAGACCGGCGACCTGCTCGACGAACTCGAGTCGAGTGAACTCGACGAAGAGCAAACCGCCGTCGTCCGCGAGGTCCGTCGGCGCTACGACCGCGAGACGAGCGTCCCGCAGGAACTCGTCGCGGAAATCTCCGAGACGACCGCGAACGCCCACCCGGTCTGGAAACGCGCCAGAGAGGACGACGATTTCGAGGAGTTCGCCTCCACCCTCGAGAAACTGGTCGAGTTAAAGCGCGAGTACGCGAACCACATCGACCCCGACGAAGATCCCTACGCCGTCCTCTTCGCCGACTACGAACCCTACCTCGACCTCGAGACCGCAGAGCGGGTGCTCGAGCGACTGCGCGACGAACTCGTGCCGCTGATCGACGCCGTCCAGGACAGTGACGCCGACCTCGAAACGGACGCCTTTGCGGGGACGTTCGACGACGACGATCAGGAAGCCCTCGCCCGCGACGCCCTCGATTCGCTCGGCTACGACTGGGACCGGGGCCGCCTGGATACCGCACCGCATCCCTTCTCCACGGGGACGCAGTTCGACGCCCGCGTGACGACCCGGTTCGACCCGGACGACCTGCTCGGCTCGATCACCTCGACCATCCACGAGTTCGGCCACGCGAATTACACGCTCGGCCTGCCCGACGAGGGCTACGGCACGCCGCTCGGCGAGGCGCGGGACCTCTCCGTACACGAGTCCCAGTCCCGGCTCTGGGAGAACCACGTCGGCCGCTCGCAGGCCTTCTGGGGGTACTTCCTACCGATCGCCCGCGAGCGCTTCCCCGAACTCGAATCGGTCTCCCCCGAGGCGGCCTACGAGGCCGCGAATCAGGTGTACGACGACAACCTCATCCGCACCGAAGCGGACGAACTCACCTACCACCTCCACATCGTGATCCGCTTCGAGATCGAACGCGATCTGATCGCGGGCGACCTCGACGTCTCGGAGGTTCCCGACGCCTGGAACGACAAGTACGAGGAGTACCTGGGCGTGCGCCCCGACACCGACGCGGAGGGCTGTCTGCAGGACATCCACTGGTCCCACGGCTCGTTCGGGTACTTCCCGACGTACTCGCTCGGGTCCGTACTGGCGGCCCAGCTCTACGCCGCCGCCGAGGACGACCAGGGCGAGTTCGGTGAGCAGATCCGCGAGGGCGAGTTCGGCGATCTCAACGGCTGGCTTCGCGAGAACATCCACCGGCACGGCAAGCGCTACACGACGCCCGAACTGATCGAGCGGGCCACCGGCGACGAACTCGGGGCGGACCCCTTCCTCGGGTACGTGAAATCGAAGTACGGCGACCTGTACGACCTCGACGGCTACTGAGCCGATCGGCCGCGTTTCGATCCAGTTGGTCCGGTGTGACTAGTGGTTACTGACTAGTCGCTAGTCCGATCGGTTCGATGACGGCGCGTCGTCGGAGACGGTCCCCGGAAGCGGGTCGACCCGAAAGACGTACTCCGCGTAGACGCCGTCGAGATTCGTCGGGTGTTCCTCGGCGGTGTGCGCGCGGCAGAGAACCGCCTCCGCCTCCACGGCGCCCTTGCCGGTTTCTTCCTGATACCGCTCGAGGACGACGAACGCCGCGGGTTCGTCGCACCCGCGCCGGTGGCATTCGCGGGACGATGCGGTTGGTTCGACCATGCGTTCGCCACCAGGACGCGACGGATAATAGTGAGCGGGGTGGCGCGAGAGGCCCGGAAGACGAGAGGCGGTGACGTCCCGCAGCGGCGTCCGGCGACGGCGGAGCGTTTCGGTCCCCGTCCTATAAAAGCGGGCTGGCACTGCCAGGTCTAGACTCACCCGTCGCGATCCCTCAGAACCGAGTATGCGACTCTCAATTCCGGGCGTTCCCGGCGTCTACTACGATACTGACGCGGGGACGACCGCCCTCGCAACGCTCATGTCCACCGCCGGCCGCCGCGCGCCGAAACCGAGCGGCTACGCCGTCCAGTTCCTGCCGTACCTCTGGTCGTTCGATGTCGACCTCCACGAGGTTCCCAACGACCACCCGATCCAGTACCTCCACCCCGAAAGTGCGGTGAGCCTCGGCGAACTCACGACCGGACCCCGAGCCCGACAGGCCGGCACCGAACTCGAGTCGGTCCTCCGCTTCGCCTGGTCGGTCAACCAGGAAGTCGAGTCCGCGACGAACACCCTCCTCGGAAACGAATCGGCCCAGGACGGCGTGACGATCGAAATCCAGGACGGGAGCATCGTCGCCGACGGCGACGAACTCGCGACCGACGAGTTCGATATCGACGCCGAGGACGGCGACAGGGATAGTGACGATGACAGCGTCCGGTCGACGGACGCGACGCGCGAACAGGAGGTCGGGACCGGGACCGGTACCGACGCCGACACCGACGCCGATTCCGATGCCGCTGACGATCCCGAGCGGTTCGATACCGGATCCGAACGGTGAGTGCTGACCGCTGATTGTTGATCGCTGATCGCTGACCGCCGGGCTGTCGTTTTTGTTCACTCGCCGTGTAGGTCAGGCCATGAACGTCGTCACGACGCTCCCCTCGGCGACCGAAATCGTCGCCGCGCTCGGCCTCGAACCGGTCGGCGTCTCACACGAATGCGACTATCCACCCCGGGTCGAATCGCGCCCGTCGATCACCCGCTCGCGAATCGATGCCGACGCTTCGAGCGACGAAATCGACCGACAGGTGCTCGACGCGGCCGACGGCGGCGTCTACGACGTCGACACCGAGACGCTGGCCGAACTCGATCCCGACCTCGTCGTCACGCAGGGGATGTGCGACGTCTGCGCCGTCGACGAGGTCGTCGTCGAGGACGCCATCGAGGAGATTCCCGCCGATCCGGAGCTCCTGACGACCGATCCCCACAGCGTCGCGGACGTGCTCTCGGACGTCACGCGCATCGGCCGCGCGACGAACCGCGAGGAGCGCGCGCGGACCCTCCGCGCGGAACTCGAAGCCAGGACCGCCCGCCTCAGGGAGCACACCGTCGACCTGACCGACGAGGAACGCCCGCGCGTCGCCGTCTTCGACTGGACCGACCCCGTCATGGTCGCCGGCCACTGGACGGCCGAACTCGTCTCGTGGGCCGGCGGCGAGTACGGTCTGGCCGACCCCGGCGAGCGCTCTCGGCCGCGCGAGTGGGACGAGATCCGCGAATACGACCCCGAATGCATCGTCGTCGCGCCCTGCGGCTTCGACCTCGACCAGACGGCCACAAACCTGTCCGACCTGACCGAGCGCGACGGCTGGGCGGACCTGACCGCCGTCCGCGAGGGCCGCGTCTGGGCGATGGACGGCAACCACTACCTCAACCGCCCCGGCCCGCGGCTCGTCGACACGCTCGAAGCGCTCGCGCCCATGGTTCAGCCCGACCTGTTCGACGACAGCGACGACGCACCCGCGGGCGACGAGTTCACGATCCCCGTCGCCGAACTGGAACACCGCTCGACGGCCGCATCTGAACTCGACGCGCGGATGGAGTCGTGACCCGCGATCCGGCTCCCGACGCTGCGGCCGACACCGCTGGTGCCGGTCCAGGTTGCGACGAGGACGGCCCGGCGCTCGTCGTCCCTGAGGCGATTCGGCGGGCGATCCGCGACCGCGCTCGCGAGGGCGATCCCGAGGAAATTTGTGGGATTCTCGGCGGGACGTTCGGTCCCGAGCGGAGTCGCGTCCGATCGCAGTATTCCGCGACGAACGTCGCCGAGACGCCGCGAACGCGATACCGGATCGACCCGGAGGAACAACTCGAGCGCTTCGAGCGACTCGAGGCACGCGACGAGGAAATCGTCGGATTCTACCACTCACATCCGCGCGGCCCGGCCCGGCCGAGCGAGACGGATATCGACGCGGCGACCTGGACGGACCGATCGTATCTGATCGTCTCGCTCGACCCGTTCGCGGTCCGGTCGTGGCGCTGGCGGGCGGAGACTGGCGGTGGCGCACCAGCCGGGACGGCGGGCGACGATAGCGAGGCTGCCGACGGCGGTTACTTCGAGCGCGAACGGCTCCGCACGGAGTGAAAATCAGTTGTTACTATCCGTCTCGTCGTCCGCCCTCGCCTCCGCCGCCTTCGCTCTGAACTCCTCGATCCGCTGGCTCAATTTCTTGCCGACGGCGTACGTGAAGTCGTCCGGCATCAACCCGCGCTGAACGTCGACCGTCACCATCGTATCGCAGCCCTCGACGATCTCCGGTGCCCAACTCCCCTGCGCTAACTTCGACTCGTCCGTCACGACCGCCTCGCCGTCCTCGACGTCGATGAACGCCGTCACGGTGTTCCAGATGCGCGGATCGCTCGTCGTCGCCTCGTCGAACAGTCCCTCGAGCCGGGACTCCTTGATCGGTTCGTCGCGCAACTCGACCACCAGGTCTTCGAGCGCGTCGGCCATCGCCTCGTACTCGGCCGCCCGCTCGGTTCGCTCATCGTCACCGTTCGGATCCGCACTCGCGTCCGCCCCGTTCGTCATCGCATCTCCCTCCCGTTGCCGGCGGTGTGGTTCATACGGGAGCATAACCGCGGTCGCGGTATAAACTCGGTGTCCCGTCTCCGTTCGTGCGATACCCTCACAGTGACCGAGCGCCTACTTCGCCGCCCGGAGCACGCTCGGTACCCACTTCCGATTCGGGTCCCCCGTCTCGTCCATCCACTCGACCAACCGCGTTCGGAGCTCCCGCCGTTCGTCCGCGTAGCCGGGGTGATCGATCACGTTCTGCAACTCCGCTGGATCGGCCTCGAGATCGTACAGTTCGTCGACGCCGGGTCCGTTGTAGACGTACTTGTAGCGGTCCGTACGAACCATCCGCTGCGTGTAGAGACCGAACTCGTCGCCGTGGTACTGCGCGAACGTCGAGTTCGGCCACTCCGTCGCGAGGGCGTCGGGATCGCCGCCGGTCTCGAGCAGGGGGACGAGACTCCGCGAATCGAACGTTTCGGGGATCGACACGTCGCCGATATCGAGGAACGTCGCCGCCAGATCGTGCAGGTGAACGGGCGCGTCACAGACCGCTCCGGATCGGGTGACGCCGGGCCAGCGCACCTGTAACGGAATGTGGTACGTATCGTCGTACATCAGCGGCCCCTTGTTGAACTGGCGGTGGCCGCCGATGAAATCGCCGTGGTCCGAGGCGTGGACGACGACGGTCTCCTCGGTCAGCCCCCGTTCGTCGAGTTCGTCGAGGACCCGCCCGAACTGGTCGTCGATCAGCGTGACGAAGCCCCAGTACTTCGCGATCGCTTCGGCCCAGCGATCCCAGTCGAAGCCGCTGACACCGCGGTAGGCGAGGTAGTTTTCCTGCACCTGGGGCTTGCCCGCGTAGGTCTCCGCGTAGCTTTCGGGCGGCTCGATCTCGTCGGGGTCGTACATCGAGGCGTAGGGCTCGGGCACGACGTAGGGGTGGTGCGGGCCGTAGAAGTCCGCCCGGTGGAAGAAGGGATTGTCGCGGTCGCCGGCTGCGTGTGCCTCTATGGCGTCGATCGTCCGCTCGGCCAGGAACCAGGCCCGGGTTTCCTCGACGTCGATCGACGTCTTCGCCGCGACGAACGTTCCGTCGCCGTCGTCTCGCGGCTCGTCGCCGGTGTAGATCACGTCTTCGAGTTCGGCCTCGCCGATCGGCGTCCCGCGTTCGGCGCGGTACTCGCGGAACGCGTCGTCGATGTTGTCGTGGTGTTTGTCGCTGCCGCCGAGATAGGAGAAGCCGAAGTCGTCGGGGGTCTGGTCTCGCCCGACGTGCCACTTGCCGGTGTACGTACAGTCGTAGCCGGCGGCGTCGAGTTCTCCGGCGAAGGTCGGGATGCCGGGCGGGAGATTCGGCTGGAGCGCGTCGTCCTCGTGGCAGTTGTTCAGCATGCCGTGGCCGTGGGGGAACTGGCCGGTCAGCAGCGACGCGCGGGCGCTCGAACAGATACTGATCGGCGTGAACGCCTGCTCGAAGCGCATCCCGGTCGCCGAGAGGTGATCTATCGTATCGGTCTCGACGGCGTCGGCGACCGGCCCGTCGCGGGCGCTGCAGTCGTAGCGCTCCTGGTCGGTGAGGACGAGCAGGACGTTCGGTCTGGTGTCAGCATCGGCCATCGTTCCCGTTACGTCGGCGCTGCAGTTAACGATGGGACCTGGATCTGCTCCCGTTCCCGTACCGCCTCTCGCCTCGCATTACCTCGCCTTTCCCGTTTACCGCTCGCTCCTTCCCCTTGCCCTTCCATTCCCTCTCAGTTTTCGTCTCACCCCCGCTCGCTACTGCGCGTCCCATAAACACGCTCCCAGTAAACCCGCACGCTCATTACGCCCCAGTTCAATGCGTCACGCGTGCCAACGGCATCCTGTGGGGAATGTGAGTGGAGTCACCGGGCCGATGACGACGCAACGACTGAACTCGATCGGGCGATGATCGACCACCACGTCGAAACCGGTCACTCGCCGATCAAGCGGGCCGATCTCGTCGAGCCGATTCCCGCCGAACTCGACGGCGTGACTGCAAGTGACTACGGGAGAGGGACCGAAACCGAAGCCGAAACTGAGATCGAGACCGGGAGCGAGACGGAAACCGAGGCCGAACCGACCGTCGAACTCGAGAAAAACTCCCGTCGCCACTGAACGTCAGTGTCCGCCCGATCGCACGACGGCTGTGCGACTACTCTGTGAACGGTTTCACACAATACCGTCCGGCCGACCGGAACCGACTGAGACGAACCGCACGCCGGCGATCCGTTCTCGCTTTTCGATGCGTTACGAGTCGAAGTCCGCGAACGTCGGGCGCTCGTACTCGCCCGGGAACTCCTCGACGGGGACCTGCATCTGGTCGCCCGAGTTCATATCTTTGATCGTCACCTCGTCGTTTGCGAGGTCCTGTTCGCCGGCGATGACGACCGTCTCGGCGTTGATGGAGTCCGCGTAGTTCAACTGTGAACCGAAGGAGCGCCCGGCGACGTCCGTCTCGACGACGTGGCCGCGCTCGCGGAGCTCGCGGGTGATCCGGGCCGCTTCCGGTCGGGTGTCGCCGATCTGGAGGACGTAGTAGTCCGTCGTCACCTCCTCGTCGGGCCAGACGCCGGCGCGCTGGCACAACAGCGCCAGCGTCGCGTGACCGGGTGCGACGCCGACCGCGGGCGTCGGCTGCCCGCCGAAGCTCTCGATCAGGTCGTCGTAGCGGCCGCCGCCGAAGATCGACCGCGAGACCTCGCCCGCGGAGTCGAAGCACTCGAAGACGACGCCCGTGTAATAGTCCAGTCCGCGGGCCGTCTCGAGCGAGATCGTACAGTACTCTCGCGCGCCGAAGTCGTCGGCCGCATCGAGGACGTTCTGGAGGTTCTCCACGGCCGCGGTGACGCGCTCGGTGTTTGCAAACGCCTTGACTTCCGCTAGGTCGCCGCCGCCGACGAGTTCGTCGAACTCGACCGCCTGATCGGCCGTCAGCCCCGCCCCGATCAGCAGATCGTGGTACTCCGCCGTCGAAAGCTTGTCCGACTTGTCGACCGCGCGGATCGCGTCGTCGATATCCACGTCCGCATCGTAGGTCTCGAGCACGCCGCCAAGGATGTCCCGGTGGGAGATTCTGAACTCGAAGTGCTCGTCGGTGAGCCCGAGGTTCGTTAGCGCGTCGGCAGCCCAGGCCAGGATTTCGGCGTCGGCTTCGGGCTCCGAGGAGCCGAAGATGTCGACGTTCGTTTGGTAGAACTCGCGCTGGCGGCCCTGCTGGACCTGCTCGTAGCGCCAGAAGGGACGGGTCGAGAACCACTTGATCGGCTTCGAGAGTTCCTGTTGCTTGGCGACGACCATCCGGGCGACGGTCGGCGTCAGTTCGGGCGTCAGGGTGACGTGGCGGCCGCCCTGATCCTCGAAGGAGTACAGTTCTTCGACGATGTCGTCCCCGCTCTTGTCGGTCCACATCTCGGCTCGTTCGAGCGCCGGCGTCCCGATCTCGCGGAAGCCGTAGCCGCGGGCGGTATCCTCCAGGGTGTCGATGGACGCCCGTCTGGCGGCCATCTCGCCCGGATAGAAGTCGCGAAAGCCCTTGATCCGGTCGTACATGACTGGTGGTTCACCGAGGGCGGACTTCTATCCTTTCGTTTGGGAACGTCGCCCTCAGCGTCCCGCGAGCGCTTCGATCACGAGTCCAATAACGGTCGCAATGGCATAGAAGTAGCCGAGCAGGAGTCCGTACCCGATCGCCGCCCCGACCGCACTTTCGCGGAAGAATCCGCCCGTTCGGTGCACGAGCGCGTCGACCGGTGCCATCACGATCCGGAGCACTCCCGCGACGGCTCCGAGGAGCGCCGACTCCTCGGCGAACTCGAGGAGCACCAGATACGCTCCCAGGAGAACCCACAGCAGGGCAAACGGAAGCAAGATCGTTGCGCGAGGCGCGACCGCCTCGGCGAACTGGCCGGATTCCGGCATAGTCTACGGTCTCCCTGAACGGCAACACCGATGCCGGAGAGCCGGCCGTGATCCTCGTCTAAGTTCCAGTTTCATGTCGAGTTCACCGTCAAGAGCGTTTCGTCCACTGCTTCCAGAGGTTCGCGCAACCGAAATAGAGCGTGTGGGTTTCGGCCGGTCAGATCAGCGAGACATCGCCGTTGTGATCGAGCAGGCTGTTGCCCGTGCTCGGGTGCTCCCCGTTGTCGGCATCGTAGTAATCCGAATTCCCGCTCATCATGTCGGTGATCTCCTGCTCCGCATCGAGATACGACGTTGCTTCGTGGGGGGCCGCATCGTCGATATGCGCCCCGACGATCCCGTAGTTACTGTACGGCCCCGTCCAGATCCGGCCGTGCGTTCGACCGAGGACGCCGAACGGACCCGACGCGACGGAGGCTTCGTTTTCGATCCACTGCCCGTCGATGTACATGTGGCGACCGTATTCGACGGGCCAGGTGTTCCACAGAATCCCGCCCTGGCTGTCGATTTCGACGGCCAGATCGTCCGCGTCCGCGGTCGAGTTCGACAGCAGGTTGACCGGCCCCTTGAGTTCGTAGCCGCCGCTGTCTTGGGCGTGGTAGTACTTCGGTACGTACGACGGATAGGACGCGTCCGCCGAGACGCCGTCGTCGGTGAACATGAGCGTTTCCTGCTGCGTTTCGAACAGCGTCTCCCACTCGTCTCCGGTCGCGTACAGCGCGTCCCAGTCTCGCTGTTCCTCGCGTTTGGCTTTCTCCGGAAGGTCGTCCGCCTCGGGATCCGGTCGCTCGATCGTTCGCTCTTCGACGACCGCCCGCTCTCCGTACCGTTCTTTCAGTTCCGAACTCGTCTTTCGCTTCGTGATCGTGACCGCCGTCGGCGTGATCGTGGCGCGCGTTACGATCGTTCCGCTGACCCGGAATCCGCCGAGTTCACGGGCGGACCCATCCGTTGCGCCCGCGCCGCCGATTCCGAATCCGGCTCCGGTCGCGAGGAGACTCGCGCCGAGTGCGCCGAGCGCCGTCCGTCGATTCATGCGTGCAGGCGTGTGCTTCTCGTCGGAGGGACTGTCTCGTGTCATCCCATCAACAAAGTGATTGTATTTTGTAGTATATTTATCAGATTGATTTATATACAAGTTGGTTTATTTGATTTGGCTACAAGCACTCATCGGTCTCTGCGGGACGATCCGAGTGGCACAGCGGATAGAAATCGCCTACAATAGGCTGAATCCGGCGCAAAAACAGCCTCGTTCCGGATATTGTACCGTAACCCATCAGTATATTATTGAACACCAGTAAGGAGCCGAACATGACTACAGAAGAGGGGCCGATAGCGAAAGATGCCTACGACAAATTAGCGGATACATACGCACAGGACGTGGAAAACTCCGCGTATAATGCCCATTTGGAGTTCCCGGGAACGACGGCTCTTATACCGGACGTGGAGGGGAAACAGATTCTCGATGCAGGGTGTGGAAACGGGAGGTACACAGAATGGTTACTCGACCAGGGAGGCGAGGTCGTGGCCATCGATGTGAGCACAGAGATGCTTACTCGTGCTACTGAACGGTGTGGCGGGCGAGCAGAGTTTCATCAAGCAAATCTTGGTGCCCCACTTGACTTTGCAACAGCAGATGAGTTTGACGGTATCGTGAGCGGTCTCGCACTCGACTACGTACAGAACTGGCACCGGCCGTTCACTGAATTCGCCCGCCTTCTCAAACCGGGTGGGTTCTTCGTGTTTTCAGTGATACACCCGCTCGACGAATACAATATTGACGGTGATATGGATTACTTCGAGATTGAGCAGAGAACGAAGGAGTGGGAACCTCCTGTTCCGTACTACCGGCGTCCATTTTCGGAAGTACTCAGTCCACTACTCGAGACCGGCTTTCGGGTGGATGCGATAACTGAACCGCAGCCCACGGACGCCTTCAAAGAGCAACGGCCAGAGCGATTTGAGAAGGAGTCAAAGCAGCCGGTCTTCCTCTGTCTACGGGCCGTGAGACGAGAGAGTTAGCTGTTGTATCCGTTCATTTCAAGCGGCCTTACCGCTTCCGTCGCGATTACGGACCGAGTTCAGCCGGCGGACGAGGTGGTTTCGATGGTGGTGTGGTGGTGTCGCCGCCTCGAGCCCACCGCCAACTCGGCTGGCCGCCGCGACTCGAGTTCACCTGTGGTTGATCGTCCACGGGTGAACTCGTTTCGCGGTGGCTTAGTCCGAGTCGGATCGCTTGCCGACGTTTGGAGCGACGCGACAGCCGCACGGGCCGGCGACGGCTTCGCCCGGGCCGATCATGGTGGTCTGGGCAATGGGTCTGTCACAGCGGGGACACCGAGGGAGGCTCGAGTTCGCCGGTTCGCCCGTTGTGCCGGTCGTGACCGGGTCCTGCGCGGTGTCTGCACCGGTCCCGTCGGCGTCGGCTTCGCTCTCGGAGTCTGTCTGATCGGTCATACCGACCGGCGCCCCGCTGGTCCCGTCCCCTCGTAGGAGAGACTCGCTACTGGTCGAATCCGCCGATGCATCGGGCGTGCGGGATGTTTATATCCCGTGAGAATGTACGCAAACATGGCTTGTAAACCCCGAAGGGTTTGGAAGCCACGTCTCGGATGTCATCACCATCCGGGACATTTCATGTCCATTTGGTGGCTTCCGTTCTAATTGTTGATTGGTAGTGACTTATATCTACCGCTCAGGGGCCGGAATCGGAAGCGACGGAAACGAGAACGGGCCGAGAGCGACGGCGCTACCGAACGCCGGTCACGTACGTCTGATCGTGATCCGGAAAGAGTTCGGCCACGGCCGCCGGGCCGTCTTCGTCGGCGATGATCGCCCGCAGTTCGGCCTCGTAATCCGCCCGATCGATCTCCTCGCTCGGGCCGACGGTCACGTCGAGCCGCGCCTCCACGAGACGGTCCACGGCGGTACGCCCGAAGCCCGACAGCGGGGCGATGTAGTCGACCTCGTGGCGGTCCTCGAGACTTTGTGCCTGCGCGCGAGAGATCGTCGGCACGCGGTCGTCTCGCCTCGTCCCGTCGGCGATGGCGTCGAAGGAGTCGGCCGCGAGCGCTTCGAGCGCCTGCTGGTGGACGTGTTGGATACCGTTTCGCGGAAAGCCGTCCTCGCGGATGCGCTCGACCGCCTCGTGGGCCACGTCGGGATCGAGTTCGAGACGTTCGAACGCGAATCCCGTCGCGCGGGCGGTCTCGCGGGCGTGTTTCCAGTCGTCGCTAATACCGAAGTGTACCGTCGTGAGGGTCACGTCGTAGAACTCGTCGAGGAGAAGCGCGGCGAGCGTCGAGTCCTTGCCCCCGCTGTAGAGCAGTCCGAGATCCATGCCTGCGCTACCGGCGCTGAATGTCGAAGCTCTTGGAGTCGGGCTTGAGTTCCTTGAGAAGCTGTTTCATCTTCTCGTCGTCGATCTTGCCCTGAATGCGGCCGCTGCGGGCGAGACTGACGACCTGCCGTTCGACCTGTTCGCCGAACTGGGGCTTGCTCATCTTGACCGTGTTGAGTCGCTTGCGGGCGTCGTCGGTCAGGTGCTGGCGCAGGACCGCCTTCTTCTGGGCCTCGGCCTGCTGGCGGGCCGCTTCCTGCTCCTCGCCGCCCTGCTGGGACTCGGCGCGATCCTGGAGCTGTTCCATTTTCTTCTGTCGAAGCTCCTCGAGTTTCTCCTCGTCAGGTGAGCCACTCATAGCTATACGGACAGTTGTTTCGCACGGAGGAAAATGATTTCGGACGACATCGAGGCGAGTCCGCACGTCGGTCCGTCTCCCAACCGCGAGCAGTCGTCTTCCGGTGCCGCGACGGATCGTCCGCCGGCTATCCCTACTGTCCGCCCGCTATCGGCGAAAACGCGCCTTGAAAGACGAGTTCAGAGAAACCGGTTCAGGCGTAGCGCTCGAGTTCCGGACGGTCGAGGTCTTCGAGAACGCCGCCGGCGGTGTCGTCGAGCAGGCTCTGGCCCTCGGCGGTGATGCGGCGACCTTCGCCCTCGGCGGTTTCGACGAGATCCTCTTCTTCGAGCTGCTGGAGGATGGTGCGGATCATGTTGCGCGAGCCGTCGGCGCGCTTGTCGGGAGCGACCTGGTAGCGGTTGGAGCCGTTCTTGCTGCCGCCGTACTCGGTTGCGAGTCGCTCGACACCGACTGGACCGCGGTCTGCGACCTTGCGCAGGAGGCTTGCGGCGCGGGTCGCCCAGAAGTCTTCCTGTTTCGGCGGCAGTTCGCGGTCGACGCCGCTCTTGGTGAATTCGCCCCACTCCGGTTCGTCGAGTCGGTCCTCGAAGTCCGCGGCGAGCGCCTCGATGAGGTCGTCCGCCGGAACGTCGTACATCGTAGCCATTGCCGTTGGGTTCCCTTCCGCGGCATTTAAGACCATCGTATCCGCTCCGCCTCGTCCCGGGCATCCCGGACCGTTTTTCGCGTTCGAGTCGAAACGGGGGGTATGGACGAACGGGCCGCCCTGGCGCTGCTCTCGGGTGAACTCGACGCCGCCGGCGACGACGCTGCGGTCGTCGACGACCTCGTGGTGACGACGGACATGCTGCACGAGCGGACGGACTTTCCGGACGGCACGACGCAGTATACGGCCGGCTGGCGGGCCGTCGGGGCCTCCCTCTCGGACGTTGCGGCGATGGGTGCCGAGGCGACGGCCGCCGTCGCCGCTTACGCCGTCCCCGAGTTCACTCGCGCGGACCTGCTCGCGTTCGTTCGCGGCGCGAGCGACGTGTGCGACCTCGTCGGCGCCGAGTACGTCGGGGGCGACCTCGACGGCCACGACGAGTTCACCGTGGCGACGACGGCGATCGGTCGCCTCGTAGACGACCCGGTTACGCGCGACGGTGCGGATCCGGGGACGGACGAACTCGTCTGCGTGACCGGAACGCTCGGCCGCAGCGCGGCCGCACTCGAGTTCTTCGAGCGCGGCGACGTCGAACGGGCGAACGACTTGTTCCAGTTCGAGCCGCGGATCGCGGCCGGCCGGGCGTTCGCGGCTCACGCGACGGCGCTGATGGACTCGAGCGACGGCCTCGCGCGCTCGCTCCACCAACTCGGCGAGGCGAGCGACTGCGGCTTCGCGATCGAGTCGGACCGCGTCCCGATCGACGAGGCGGTCCGTGCAACGACCGACACGGACGACGATGAAGACGCGCTCGGGCGCGCGATCACTTTCGGCGAGGATTTCGAACTCGTCGCCACGGTGCCGGAATCCGAACTCGACGCCGTCCGCGAGGCGACCGCGGTCCCCGTTTCGGTACTCGGAACGGTCACCGCCCGCGAGGACGGAATCACGATGGACGGTGCCGAACTCGAGGACCGCGGATTCACGCACGGCGAAGCGTGAGCGTGCGAACGGCCGTGGTACTAACTGAACTCGTTACCCGACCGCGACCGGTACCGGCATGAAGCAAAGTGTGCCGAGGCCGAAGGTGACGAGCCCGAGGAGAAACCGGCCGGTATCGAGCGCGTCGTCTCGCACGGGCTGGGCCGGGCCGACCGAGGCGAGGACGGCGGTGAACAGTCCCCAGAACGCCCAGATAACCACCGCGTTCCCGCCGTAATCCTTCCAGTAGTAGAGGTACGCTGCGAGTCCGAAGAGGACGCCGGGGACCAACGCCGCGATCGTTTCCTGGAAGCTGCCGGCCATCGCTCGGAGAATGTGGCCGCCGTCGAGTTGCCCGACCGGAATCAGGTTGAGAAACGTGACGAACATGCCGACCCAGCCCCCGATGACGACCGGATTCACCGCCGTCGCCGGATCGTCGCGGTACAGCGGCTGGTCGGTGATCGCGGCGAGGAACTCGAGTAACGGGGGATAGCCGAGTTGAATCTGAATCGCGTCCGGGTCCTGGACGAGGGCGTCTCCGGCCACGACTGGCGGGAGG
>NZ_AOIO01000012.1 GCF_000337555.1 Natrialba asiatica DSM 12278
GGCATCCGGCCTTTCATCTTGATCACAGCGCCCATCGTCCCGATGAGCGTCGGCACCGGGAGAAAGTACGGGAGCGTGGCGTCGACCTGGTGGTAGCGACTCATCACGTAGTGACCCATCTCGTGGACGCCGAGTACGCTGAGAATCGCGAGCGAGAATGGCCACGCCCGCCACATTTCGGCGGGGTTCGCGATCGGATCGATGTGATACCACATCGCGCCTGCAAACAGCGTCGAGAGGACGGTCGCGCCGAGCAGCAGGATGTTCGTCCACGGGATCCCGTCGATACCGATGCTCGACGGTTCGGCGACGACGACGTGCTCCCCGTGGCGCGTTTCGAACTGCGGTTCGTAGCCGTATTCTCGAAAGACGGGCCACACCTCCCGAAGCAATTGCTCCGGCTGAACCAGCGGGTCGCCGTAGTAGACGACCGAGTCGCCGTCGGTTCGTACCTCGTAGACCGCGAATACGGACTCGATACGCTTGATCGGAGGCCCGTCTGTCGCCGCCTCGTCCGTCGCTGTCGCTCGGCGTGCTGGGCCAATTCCGGACGAAGCACGGTCGTCCATCACCGGAGGTTCGTTGCCGTCTCGTATAAATCGACTGCAGTTAGTCAGGAATTGCTATCGTCACGATTTCGGAGTTTCGATTACTGATCTCGATACCGACGTCGAGTACCGAAACCACCATCGAAGCGGATGGGGGCGGACAACTGCGCGGCGGCAAGCGGGTGTGACTGGGGAATCAGGCGGGTTCGACGCGCCACGTGGTCGCACTGGTGTAGGACCACTTTTCGATCTCGAGGTCGGTTGCCGACTCCGAGAGCTTGACCATCAGCGCGCCGATCTCCTTCGGGGACATACCAACGTCGTCGGCGATGAACTTCCCTTTGAAGTAGAGTTCACCGTCTTCTGCACGTTCGCGAAGGTAGCGTTTCAGGCGGTGTTCTTTGCTTTCCGTGGAGGGTTGGGCTGTCGTACTCATCGACACTACCCACTCTGACCAGCACTATGTTATAAAGGACGGATGGTTAGCAGCATTTCGGTTGCGTTTAGCGTGACAGCGCCTTTCGGACGTTTCACTTCGATTCACGTTCTGTTTTACGAGGCTCTCACGAGAGCTTAGACGTTTTAAAACTCCAGCTAACGACTTATATTCTATCTAATCCATTTTGGACGACTTCCTTGGTTGGTGAAACGTTCTATACGAATCTATGTGTGACTGAACGACTAAATCGATTACGATCGCTCGTGAACCCAGAACTCGTCCTCGAGCGTCACCTCCTTTTTGAACAGCGGGACCTCGTCTTTCAACCGGTTGATCCCGTCCTCGACGGTCCGGAACGCTTCTTCGCGGTGGCCGGCGAGCACGACGACGAAGACGATGTCCTCTCCGTCCTCCACGACGCCGGTTCGGTGGTAGAGTTCGACGGCGAAGACGCCGTCGCGAGCCTCGAGTTCGCGTTCGAGCGCGGCCATTCGCTCGTCCGCAACACCCTCGTACTTCTCGAACTCGAGGTACTGGGTGGGGGTGTCGTCGTCGGCGTCTTTCCGCCGGACGCGCCCGGTGAAGGTCGCGATTGCGCCGGCGCGCGGTGCGTGGGAGGAGCGCTTGACGCGCTCGACGAGCGAGTCGAGGGTTCGGTGGGGATCGGTCGCCTCCAGGCGCTCGCGGAGGTCGATATCGCCGAGTTCAGTGGCGCTGGAGATCGTGGCGAGGGTGTCGGTGGTTGTGTGCTCGTGCTCGCGCGCGATCGGATCGTCGCCGACGACAACGGCGGGGTATCGGAGCGAGGGGACGCCGACGACGACGGCGTAGTCGCAGTTGGGCGTGAGCCGGTCGAGAGCCTGCTGAACGGAGAGGCCGGTTCCGCTTGCGGTCCAATCGCCGTCGGCCCCGAGATCGACGGTCACGTCGCCGCCCGTCGTGAGCGCACCGGGCGTTCCGTCCGCGATCGTCGCGTCGTAGCGGATGACGCCGACGCGACCCGCCTGCGCGAGTTGATCGATAGCGCCGTCGACGACCCTATCTACCGTCTCGTCGCCGCCCCCGCCATCGAGGATTCCGAGTACGTACATCGTCGTTGTGTACGCTATCGGTCGGTTAGACTTTGTAGCTGTCGCCGCCCGTTTCCGGTCGACTGGTGGACTCTCACAGTCGGTCTGCAGTTGGCAACTCTTAAGATAGCAACCCGGTTACACCGGGTTAGCATGAAAGTGGTCGTCTCTATCGGCGGCAGCGTGCTCGTCCCCAAACCCGGGGCTGATCGGGTAGCCGAACACGCCGCCGTCGTCGAAGACCTCGTCGCGGACGGTTGTCGCGTCGGTGCCGTCGTCGGGGGCGGCGGCGTCGCACGCGAGTACATCGGGGCCGCACGCGATCTCGGGGCCAACGAAATCGAACTCGATCAGCTGGGCATCGACGTGACCCGGCTCAACGCGCGCCTGCTCATCGCCGCGCTCGGCGAGGACGCCGTCACCGCGCCCGCGGAGGACTACGAAGAGGCCGGCGAGGCGCTCCGTCGCGGCGACGTCTCGGTCATGGGCGGGGTCGCACCCGCACAGACCACCGACGCCGTCGGTGCCGCCCTCGCCGAATACATCGACGCCGACCTGCTGGTTTACGCCACGAGCGTCCCCGGCGTCTACAGCGCCGATCCCAACGAGGACGACGACGCGACCAAGTACGACGACCTCAGCGCGGACGAACTCGTCGACGTCATCGCCGGCCTCGAGATGAACGCCGGCGCGTCCGCGCCCGTCGACCTGCTTGCGGCGAAGATCATCGAGCGCTCTGGCATGCGCACGATCGTCCTCGACGGCACCGATCCGGACCGGATCGCAAAGGCGGTCCGCTACGGCGAACACGACGGCACCGACGTGATACCGGACGGTGCCGGCGAAGAACCGACCTACTGGGCGCAGGACGAAGATGAGTGACGACGACGCCGGGCGGAGTCCGTACACGCTCCAGCACGAAGACGACGAGACCCGCCACGCCTTCTGGGCCGATACGGTCGCAGACCGCGTCGAGGAACGCGTAGCCGACCGAGACGATGACGAGAAGAACCCGGACGTCGTCATCAAGGGCGGCATCTCTCCCTCCGGCGTTCCACACCTCGGAAACGTCAACGAGATTATGAGAGGCTACTTCGTCGCCGAAGTCCTGCGCGACCGCGGCTACGAGGTCCGACAGGTCTTCACCGCGGACGACCGCGACCCGCTTCGGAAACTCCCGCGCACGCTCTGTAATCTCGACGGTGAACTCGTCGATCTCGGCGAGGTCGACGCCGGCGCGCTCGGGCGCAATCTCGGCCACCCCTACACCGACATCCCTGACCCGTTCGGCTGCTGTGACTCCTACGGCGATCACTTCTCGCAGATCATCCGGGACAGCGCCGACGCTGTCGACGTGCCGATCGACATGGTCTCGACGACCGACCTGTACGAGGACGGCGAGTTCGACGACGTAACTCGCCACGTCCTCGAAAACCGGGACCGCGCTCGGGAGATACTCGCCGAGTACCAGGACAAGGTCAACGAGGACTACGTCCCCTTCAATCCCGTCTGCGAGAACTGCGGGAAGATCACCGAGACCGTGACGAGCGTCGACGTTGGAAGCGAGGAGCGACGCTCCTCGGACAGTCAAGCGGAGCGCGAAGCGAGCCGCGAGACGGGCGATGTGACGCCGACCGTCGACTACCGGTGTACCGACCTGGACGCCGGCGATCGCACCATCGAGGGCTGCGGCCACGAGGGCACCGCCACGCTTCGAGAGGGCAAGATGCCCTGGCGCTTCGAGTGGCCCGCCCAGTGGCAGGTGTTAGGCGTCGACTTCGAGCCCTTCGGCAAGGACCACGCCGAGGGCTCGTGGCCAAGCGGCGACGACGTGGCGCGCAACGTCCTCGAGATCGAACCGCCCGTCCCGATGGTCTACGAGTGGTTCACCCTGGACGGCGAGCCGTTCTCCTCCTCCGAGGGGAACGTGATTCTGGTCTCGGACGTGCTCGAACTGCTCGAACCCGAGGTCCTCCGGTACTTCTTCGCGAAGGATCCCTCGCGGGCGCGGGACTTCAGCATCGAACGCCTCGACCAACTCGTCGACGAGTTCGACCGCTTCGAAGCGATCTATTTCGACGAGGTCGAGGAGGCGACCGAGGACGAGCGGGCGTTCGCAGAGCGAGTCTACCCGTTCGTTGTCGAGGATCCGCGCGAGGAGCGCATCCGGCTTCCCTACACCTTCGCCGCGGTACTCGGCATGACCGACGACCCGGACCTGCGCGAGGAAATCGCTCGCCGCGAGGGCCACATCCCCGACGACGCCCCCGAGTGGGCCGTCGAGGACGCTCTGGCTCGCGTCGAACGGGCGCGCAACTGGGCGCGTCGCACCGAAAACGAGTTCGACTACGAACTCAAGCGCACGGCGATCCCCGATCACGAGTTCGACGCGGCGACCGAGGCGGCGCTCGCCGAGCTCGCGAACTTCATCGAGGAGGGCCACGGTGCCGAGGAGATTCAGGGGGAGATCTACGAGACGGCAAAGCGCCACGACGTGGCTGTCGGCGAGTTCTTCGGTGCGGGCTACCGGCTCTTTTTCGACGAGGAGCAGGGGCCACAGCTCGGGCCGTTTCTGGCGAAGGTGGATCGGGAGTTCGTCGTTGCGCGGCTTCGCCGGGAGCGGTAGTCGCGGTTCGCGCGTTGCGCTCGCTTGTTCGCTGCTCCGTTCTCGCTCGCTATCCCGTTTCGATTTCGCTTCTCGTCTCGCGCGTTCACCTTCCGAAGACGACGGCGGTTCGAATTCGCGACGCGACGACAGACAAAAGCCCTTTGAGAGCACCGCGCTGAATTACTGTCGATGGATCTCGGTACGCCAGCGGTTGTCTCGGTTCCCGAACTCTTCGGGTCGGAGGTTCTCACGTGGGTCGCCGTGGGACTCTTGCTCTACTGGGTCGGGATCATTGCACTCCAGAGGTCGGGGTACCTCCCCGAGTTCGTCGGCACGCAGGGGCCGATCCTCACCCTCCACACTAAACGCGGCCGCGCCGTCCTGGATTGGCTCGCGGGTCCGAAGCGATTCTGGCGGGCCTGGGCGAACCTCGGCATCGGCATCGCCGTCGTCGTCATGGTGGCGATGTTCGGCTTCTTGCTGTTCGCAGGGATCGCGGCGGTGAGTTCGCCCCAGCCGACCGGAACCGTCCAGCAGCCCCGGAACGTCCTGGTTATTCCCGGCGTCAACGACTTCCTTCCGCTGTCCGCCACGCCGGGGATCGTCGTCGGCCTGCTCGTCGGCCTCGTCGTCCACGAGGGCGGACACGGGCTGCTCTGTCGCGTCGAAGACATCGACATCGAGTCGATGGGCGTCGCGATGCTCGCCGTTCTGCCGGTCGGCGCGTTCGTCGAACCCGATCAGGAGAGCAGCAAGGACGCTTCCCGCGGCGGGCAGACGCGAATGTTCGCCGCCGGCGTGACGAACAACTTCGCGATCACGATCCTCGCGTTCGCCCTCCTGTTCGGCCCGATCGTCGGCTCGATCGCCGTCGCCCCGGGCGCTGCCGTCGGCGGCGTCGCGCCGAACTCGCCGGCCGAAGACGCCGGCATCGAACCGAACGATCGAATCACCGCGATCAACGGTGAGCCGGTCGCGGATAACGCCGACCTCTCGACGCATCTCGAGGGCGGCGACGAGGAGGTCTCTGTCGAACTCAACGGCGAGCGAACGGTTCCGATCGATCACTCGCTGCTCGTCACCGCGTCGGTCGACAATGGGCCAGCACCCGTCTCAGCCGGTGATTCTATCGTTTCCGTCAACGGTGAACCGGTCGCGACAACGGGCGATTTCCGCGACGCCGTCGGCGACGACGAAACGGCGACGCTCACCGTCGGTTCGGCGGATAGCGACGAGACGACAGACCACGAGGTCCCGATCGGACCGCTCGTTACCGTCCTCGAAGACGAGCCGCTCGCGGGCGCGACCGGGATGGCAGACGAATCCGTCGTTATCACTGCCGTCGACGGCGAACGCGTCTACGATTACAGCGATCTCACCGCCCAGCTCTCCGACCGCGACCCCGGCGATGAACTCTCGCTCGTCACGTACGCGGGCGATGACCGCCAGGAGACGACCGTCACGCTCGGTGAACACCCACAACAGACCGATCACCCGTATCTCGGTATCATCGGCACGGCCGGCATCAGCGGGTTCGAACTGAACGATACGCTCGGTGCCCAACTGTACCCCGCCGACGAGTACCTCGCCGTCCTCGGAAGCGGCGGCGAGAGCAGCTACGGCGCTGTGACCGACACGTTCATCGGGAAGATCGGTCTTGCGCTCTTGTTACCGCTGATCGGCGTTATCGGCATCTTGCCGTTCAACTTCGCCGGTTTCACCGGCGGCATCGAGAACTTCTACGAGGTGCAGGGCGCACTCGGCGCTCTCGGCGATGGCACCGTCTTTATGCTGGCCAATCTGCTGTTCTGGACCGGCTGGATCAACGTCCAGCTCGGCTTCTTCAACTGCATCCCGGCGTTCCCGCTCGACGGGGGTCACATCCTCCGAACCAGCACGGAAGCGATCATCTCACGTCTACCGATCGATGCAACCCGCGGGATGGTCCGCGTTGTGACGACCTCCGTCGGCCTCACGATGCTCGTGAGTTTCCTCGCAATGGTGTTCGCGCCGGGGATGCTCTCCGGCTAACCGGATCCGAACTCAAATTCAAATCCGGAAACAGAAACAGAAATAGAAATACAATCGAACTCGGAAGCACAGTCGGGCAAAACCCGGCACCGGTACGGCACCCAGTTACTCGTCGATATCGATCCCGTGGCGCTCGTAGAACTCGTCGGGCGTCGAATCGAGGCGCTCGAATTCGGTATCGAAGTAGTGTTCGTGATGGCGAACGACCTGTTCGACGACCCACCGACTGAACGTCTCGTTGAACTGCCACTCCCCCTCTTTCTCGGGGATCTCGAAGCGCTCATCCGTCGAGAACGCGGCGTAGACGTGGAAAAAACCGAGGATAACGTCCGCGAAGTCCCGCGCCTTCTCCGTGCTGCTCTCGCGACGCTCTTCGAGTTCACTCGCGCCGGCGTCGGTGAGTTCGAAGTACTTGCGGTCGGGTTCGTCCTCGCGTTCGAGGCGTTCGGCCCAGCCCTTCTCTTCGAACTTATAGAGGATCGGATACACGGAGCCGTAGGACGGTTCCCAGTGGCCGCCACTGATCTCGCGGATTTCCTTCAGAATTTCGTAGCCGTACCGGGGTTTCTCCTCGAGCAGTTCGAGGACGAGATAGGCGATAAGTCCCTTCGGCGGTCCACTTTTCCGCATACGGGACGTGATTTAAACGGACGTACGTAAAGGGTTTCGGTCACACTCGTGTCCGCCCGAAACCCGGTCCTTCTTGGCTTCGCCGTCCTAACCTGCGCGTATGGACCGACGGCAACCACCACAGACCGACGAAGGCTGGTACGTCTTACACGACTTCCGCTCGATCGACTGGGACGGCTGGCGCGACGCCCCAGAGCACCGTCGCTCGCGGGCGCTCGCGGAGGGAGTCGACTACCTCACCGCCGCGACCGAACTCGCGGACGCCGAGGAGGGTGATTCTGCGGTATTCTCCGTGCTCGGTCACAAGGCCGACCTCCTTGTCTTGCACTTGCGCCCGACGCTGGCCGACCTCGATACCCTCGAGCGCCGGTTCGAACAAACCGCACTCGCCGAGTTCACCGAGCGCGCGGATTCGTACCTCTCGGTGACCGAGGTCTCGGGGTACATGTCCCAGGAGTACTTCGAGGAGGACGGCGAAATCGAGGACACGGGGACCAAACGGTACATCGAGTCCAGACTGCAACCCGAAATCCCGGACAGCGAGTTCGTCAGTTTCTATCCGATGGACAAACGCCGCGGGCCGGAAGATAACTGGTACGACCTGCCGTTCGACGAGCGTGCCGAGCACCTCTCGGCTCACGGTGACATCGGTCGGGACTACGCCGGTCGCGTGACCCAGATCATCTCGGGTAGCGTCGGCCTGGACGACTTCGAGTGGGGCGTGACGCTGTTCGCGGACGATCCGACCGACGTGAAGGAACTGCTCACCGAGATGCGTTTCGACCCGTCGAGTTCACGCTTCGCGGAGTTCGGCCGGTTCCTCTCGGCGCGGCGGTTCCCGCCGGCGAACCTGCGGGCGTTCCTCGCGGGGGAGCCGGTCCCGCAGGAGTCGACGGACCCGCACGGCGGGCATTCGCACGGGTCTCACGGACACGGCCAGAGCCGCGATCACCATCGCGACCACGGCGGCGACTCGGGCGGCCACCACGGCCACGACGCCGACAGCCCACACGGCGATGAGAGCGGCGATACGGGCGACGACGACAGCGTCCGCAGCGAACTGGATGAACTCGGCGTCTACGCGGGCCAACCCCACGGCGAGGACGTCCACGCCGTCGTGCTTTACTCCGCGGCCGACTCCGACGAGTTGTTCGAGGAGGTTGAGGGACTCCGGACGAACTTCGACCACTACGATACACACCTGAAGACAGCGGTTTACGAGCCACAGGAGAGCGACTCTGCGGCCGAAACCGCAGTCGTCAGCCTCTGGGAGACCGACCGCGCCGCAAACACCGCCGCCGGCTTCCTCGCCGACCTCCCCGACATCGTCCGCCAGGCCGGCGACGACGAGGACGACTCCTGGGGAACCATGGGGATGTTCTACACCGTCGAACCCGAGCACCGCTCTGACTTCCTCGGCGTGTTCGACGATGCCGAGTCGATTCTTGCCGACATGGACGGCCACCGCAAGACCGATCTGCTGGCGAACCGCGAGGACGAAAACGACATGTTCATCGCCAGCCGCTGGGATTCCCGCGAGGACGCCATGCAGTTCTTCCGCAGCGACGCCTTCGCGGACGCCGTCGAGTTCGGTCGTGACATTCTCGCTGACCGTCCGCGACACGTCTTTTTGGCCTGATCGACCGTTTCACCCCTTCTTTCCGGCTCGACCGCCGGTATTTCCCTCGAACCGGCTATCACAGGCGTCGGTCAGACTCTCCGGAACCGTCATCGGTTGATCGACGCCGCTCTAACACCGGTCAATGAGCGAGACGAACTCGTCGCTTGGACGACGTATCTGGCGTTCGTATCGGTCGATACCGATCATCTATCGAATCGCGGTCGCGTTCGTTCTGGGGTCGCTCGTCGGGGTGGGCTTCGGCGAGCGGGCGACGCTTCTCGAGCCGCTCGGTGAACTCTTTCTGCAGTTGCTCGAGATGCTGATCATCCCGATCATCGTCTTTACGCTGCTGGGCGGGATGCGCAAGCTGACGCCGTCGAAACTCGGGAGAGTCGGCGGATTGACCGTCGGGATGTATATCGTGACGACGACGGTTGCGGCCGTCATCGGGCTCGCGGTCGCGAACCTGTTCGATCCCGGTCACGCGGTCGAGTTCACCGGCGGGGAGGCGAACTCGGCCGACCCGCCGACGGTGACCGAGGTGGTACTCGGCATCGTCCCCGACAACCCGCTGTCGGCGATGGCCAACGGCGAGATTCTGGCGACGATCTTCTTCGTCATCGTCTTCGGACTCGCGCTGACGATGGTGCGGGCGGAAACGACCGACGACACGGTGAGTGATGCGATCGACGGCTTCTTCGCGTTCGTCGAGGCCGGCACGCAGGCGCTGTTCAAGATCGTCTGGGGCGTGATGGAGTACGGCGTGATCGGCGTCTTCGCGCTGATGGCCTCGGCGATCGGCTCGGGCGGGTCCGACGCGCTCCTCCAGCTGGCGTCGCTCGTCGCGGTCATCGCGGTCGGCGTCGCGGTGCACATGACCGTCACCTATCTCGGTTTGCTGACCGTGGGCGTTCTGGGTCAGTCGCCGCTCGCGTTTCTCGCCGGCGCGAAGGACGCGATGGTGACGGCGTTTACGATCCGCTCCTCGAGCGGGACGCTGCCGGTGACGATCACGGACGCCGAGGAGAACCTGCGGATCGACGAATCGGTCTACGGGTTCGGGCTCCCGCTCGGCGCGACGATCAACATGGACGGCGCGGCGATTCGACAGGCCGTCACGGCGGTCTTCGCGGCGAACCTGGTCGGCGTCTCGCTGGGCCTCGGTGAGCAGGTCATGATCCTCTTTACGGTGATCGTCATTAGCATCGGGACTGCCGGCATTCCGGGCGCAGGGCTGATCATGCTCACCGTCATCCTGAACGCAGTTGGACTCCCCCTGGAGATCGTCGGTTTCGTCGCCGGCGTCGACCCGATCCTGGGACGGATCGCGACTATGAACAACGTCACCGGCGACCTCGCCGTCTCCTCCGTCGTCGGCAAGTGGACGAACTCGATCGAGTTCAGCGAGGGCGTCTGGGCTGATGGCGATCCCGGTGGTGATGGCGGTGAAACGCGCGGCGTGACGATGGATTGAGACGCACGGACTACCCGCGGCCCACGTACAGCGGGAGTCGTAGCGAGTTCAGTTCGAGCCTGCTGCCGGCGACCGGTCGTAGAAGAAGTAGCCCGCGACTCCAGCGATTCCGAGGCCGAGCGTGATGTAGGGCCAGTTACCCGCCGCGCGATCCGTCAGGAACGCGTGGGCGGTTACGAATACTGCAAACCCGACGTGTGCGGTCAGTGTCGCGAGTCCGAACGCAGCGAGATCCATTAGTGGCGTATTCGACGTGTGTCCAATAGCCGTTTCGGAACATCGGTTCCAGACCGTTCCGCGTCCCCTTTGCAGGCATCTCAATCCCGGGCCGAGCCACTTGCTGAACGTCTCGAACCGAGTACCGATTGTCCAAGCCGCGGACAAACTGCTTGAGAACGCTTAGAAATCGTGGTCCGGATCGTCTTCGACCGACCGCTTCAACGAATCGCGGCGGGCCTTTGCGTCGCGGCCAGTTGCCTCGAGCAGGAAGTCGTTTTTCGCATCGACGGCCTCGCCGGCGGCCTCGAGTTCGTCCGGTCCGAGTTCGGTCGGATCGCGTTCGTGGAACTCGACGCCGAGCTTGTCCTTCTTGCCGGAGTATTCGACGGTGCCGGCGACGATTTTCTCGAAGACGGGATTGTCGGGTTCGCCGATGACGTAGAGGTCGCTGCCCTTGAACTCCTGGGTCTCCGTAATCGGGCCGAAGTAGTCCTCGACTGTCGCCTTCATGTCAGGAATTCGCTCTTCGAGATATTCACCGCGACGCATCTTGTACTCCTTCATGGATTGGAGATACACGGCGGAGTGTTTACCTCTTTTCATACTCGATGTTGTCGGTGTTCAACAGGTTCTGCGAGGACGATTGCGGTCGGAGAAATGGAGGGCGGCAAAACCGATTTGGCTGCACCCGTCAGCGCTGAGCGATCGAACGGTCACTCGCCAGACAGTCCGTCACTCGCTATGCTGTGCCCGCTCGCCGAGGTATCCCTTTCGACACTCCGGACAGATGTCGCCGGTGCGAAGCGAGCCGCGGTCGCCCGTGGTGACGAAGTCACAGCGCGGACAGTAGAACTCGGTGGGAACGTCCTCCGTTGGGTGGCTCGAGTCGCCGGGTGCGGGGGCGTCGCTGACGCGTTCGATACCGGTGCCAGTACCGGTGTCGGCGCTTGAACTCGGACTGCTCGTGGGGGCCTCACCGGACCGGCCGGTACTGGCCTCGCCGGTAACGGTGTTCGCACCGGCACCTGAGTCCGTCTCGCCGGCGCTGAACTGTGCGTCACTGCCGGCGGGATCTGCCGTTACCGTTCTGGCGTCAACTGCCGACTGGTCTTCGTACGCGGTTGAATCGTGTTCGAGGACGACGGCATCGTCCTCGGTCGGGTCCGTCTCGTAGTCGTCTGCGTCGGGCCACTCGCCGCGGTTCGGGTCGTCATCGACGGGCGGGCCGACGTCCTCGGAGTCGGGCCACTCGCCGTGTTCCCTGTCCCGGTTGCGTTCGGGTTCGGGGTCGTCTTCGAGAATCTCGCCGTCGTCGGTAATCGGCTCGCCGTTCTCGTCGGTCGGGACGTCTCGCGAACTGTCGGTATCCTCGCCGTCGGGACGTTCGACGCTGTCACTGTCTGCATTCGCGTCGATCGTTGGCTCGGACTCCGCCTCGCTGCCCGCAGTCGCATCGGGATCCGGATCGGCGTCGGCGTCGGCGTCGATAATCGTCGCGTCATCGGTAATCGAGTCGGACGCCGGATTGGTGTCCTGGTCGTGAACCGACCCGTCCTGCCCAGTGTGTTCCCGCTGGGGGGTTGTCGATGCGGATGTCTCGGTCTTCGTGTCTGTGCCAGTGTCGGTATCGCTCTCGAGAGGCAGTTCTTGGTCCGTCGCCTCAGTCTCGTTCGGCTCGCTCCGAGCGTCGGGATCGGCTGCCCGTGCTGCCGAGAGACTCGTCACCTCGGTGTTCTCACTGATGACGTGTCTGTCACCGCAGCGAACACACTCCTCGTACTCCTGGACGGTGACGACGACCTCACTGCCCCGTTCTTCGCGCTCGCGGTCGACTTCGGACTCGCCGTAGTCGTGCCCGAGCAGCGAACATCGCAGGACCATTGTCCCATCGTACCGAGCCTGGCCATAAAAAACGTACCGCCTGAACCGTCCCGTTCCGTGTCATGTGACGGCGCTGATGGCTCTCGGGACTGCTCTCGAACGGACACGCTCGGAAACCCGTACTCGTCGTCACCGTCGGCCGTAACAACAAACGTCAAATCCCAGGTCGTCGAAGCTAGCACCGGACACCGATGAGAGCAAAGCCGGAGTACCGAAACCGGGAACGGACGGAGGTTGCGGTCCTCGACGCGCTCGTCGACCGCACCGATGACGGGATGTCCGTCCTCGAACTCCGGGCCGCCGTCGAAGTCGAAATCGACGACCTGGAGGACGCACTCGCGACGTTGAAAGACGACGACCTGATCGTCGTCGAAGCGAGCGGGAGCGAGGCGCTAATCAAACCGGACGAGCGCGTCGTTCCCGACGAGCCGACGACGGCGGACGACGACCAATCCATCGGCGACTGGCTCCGGGACCGCTTTCCGTTCTGACCCGAACTGCCCCGTTCGGACATTCGAATCGAAACGCCTGTGGGGATCTGGCCCCTGTCCGAACGTATGAGCCTTATTTCGTCCGTTCACGAGGATCACGGAGCGACGTTCGGCGAGCGGGGCGGCCGAACGATCGTCGAGAACTTCGGACGCCCGGCACGAACCCATCGCGCGGTTCGCAACGGCGTCGGACTGCTCGAACTCGCCTCCGACGTCATCGTCGTCACCGGCGACGACCGCCGCGAGTATGTCGACAACGTCGTCTCGAACCGCGTTCCCGCAACCGACGGCCGGGGCTGTTACGCGCTCGTCCTCGACCCACAGGGCGGCATCGAGATCGAACTCTACGTCTACAACGCCGGCGAGCGACTCCTGCTCTTTACGCCGCCCGGAACCGCCGCGGACCTCGCCGCCGACTGGTCCGAGAAGGTCTTTATTCAGGACGTCGAGATCGACGTCGCGACCGACGAGTTCGCAATCTTCGGTATCCACGGCCCGAAGGCGACCGAGAAAGTCGCGAGCGTCTTAAACGGTGCCGCCTCGCCCGACGAACGCTTTTCGTTCGTCCGCGGCACGATGGGCGACGAGGGCGTCACCGTCATCCGAACGGACGCGCTGACGGGCGAGGAGAGTTACGAGGTCGTCTGCGCCGCCGCCGACGCCGAGGCGGTCTACGACACGCTGTTGAATCAGGGCATGAACGCCGCCCCGTTCGGGTATCGAACCTGGGACAGCCTCTGTCTCGAGGCCGGCACCCCGCTGTTCGAAACCGAACTCGAGGGGACGATCCCGAACGTGCTCGGCCTGCGCACCGCCCTCGACTTCGAGAAGGGCTGTTACGTCGGTCAGGAAGTCGTTTCGCGGGTCGAAAATCAGGGACAGCCGAGTCGGCGACTGGTCGGGCTGACGCTCGAAGGGGCGGCCGAACCGGCGACCGAACTCGTCCCCGAATCCGGTGCGGCCGAACCGGCGACCGAACTCGTCCCCGAATCCGGTGCGGCCGTCTTCGACGGCGATGCCTCCGTCGGCGAGATTACGCGGGCGGGCGTCAGCCCGATTCTCGAGTCACCGATCGCGCTCGCGTTCGTCGAGTTCGGTCTCGAAACCGATGCGGTCACCGTCCGTGTCGATGGCGAAGAGGTGCCGGCAGTGCGGACCGAACTGCCGTTCGTCGACGGATCGGACGACTCCGCCCGATTGCCGGTGTATCCGTAATCGCGGTTCGGTGGCGTCGATGGCGGGTCGGACCCGGAACAGGAGTAAAACCGGACTTGGACTCGGACTCGGACTCGGAACCCAAACGAGAATCAGAACCGAAACCGAAACCGGAACCGGAACTGGCCGGGACCATTCTCAAGGGCGGCGAGAGTGCACGGTCGACTATGACCGAATCCGACTTCGACGACACCGATTTCGCGGAACTGGCGGACCGCGTTCGCACGCAGTCGGCCGACGCACCCGGCTCCGACACCGAGCGCGTGACCATCCGCTCGCTCGAATCGCTCGACGCCGACGCGCTGTCCGCACTGCTCGAGATGGCCGAAACCGACCACGACCGGCCGGCCGAACTCGTCTTCGTCCTCCCAACCGACGCTACCGGGGCTGACTCGTCCGTCGCTGAACTCGAGGACGCGCTCGGCCATCCGATTCGCGTCGAGGAGTCGTTACCTGACGACACCGTCCTGTTGCTGCCGACCGATGCCGTCGACGGCGTGGAACTGGTTGATCCAGGGTCAATTACCTGCGGCGTCGTCGGCACGGCGTAAACCGGCGAACTGTCGGATCGATACCGGCTAAAACGGCCGTCATATCCCGAGACAGTCGGGTATGCGTGGGAATAGCGACTCAGTTATCTTCGCCGGGAGCGTACGCCGTCACATGGCAACTGCTACCGATACACCTGGTGAGAGATCACTCGCTCGCCTCCCGAGCGATACCGTTCGCTCGTTCAAAGCGGAATTTTCGGGCGAGATCGTGCTCCCGTCGGATCCACCGTACGACGACGCCCGCCGGCTCTGGAACGGCATGATCGACAAGTATCCCGCGATCATCGCCCGCTGTTCGGGCGTCGCCGACGTCGTTGCGGCAGTGAACTTCGCCCGCGAGCACGAGTTCAGCGTCGGGATTCGCGGCGGCGGCCACAACGTTTCCGGCGCGGCCGTCGTCGATGGCGGGCTCGTCGTCGATCTCTCGGCGATGAACGGCGTTCGCGTCGACCGCGAGGCGGGGACGGTCCGCGTCGAAGGCGGCGCGACGCTCGGTGACGTCGATCGGGAAACCCAACTGTTCGGTCTCGCGACGCCGCTCGGTGCCGTTTCGCAGACCGGCGTGGCGGGACTGACACTCAACGGCGGCTACGGCCATCTCAGCCGCCAGTACGGACTGGCGCTCGATAATCTGGTCAGCGTCGACATCGTCACCGCAGACGGACGAGTTCGCACGGCGAGTGCGGCCCGGAACGAAGACCTGTTCTGGGGCGTTCGCGGCGGTGGGGGCGCGTTCGGCGTCGTCACGTCCTTCGAGTTCGACCTCCACGAGGTCGGTCCCGACGTGTACGCGTTCTTCGCCTGGTTCCGTGGCGACGAGGCACACCGGGCTGCGGATCGGTTCCGGGAATGGACCGAGACCGCCCCGCGGACCGCAGGCGCTCTCGCGGTCGCCGCACACGTCCCTGAACTCGAGGAGTTTCCCGAGTCGGCGTGGGGCGAGACCGCGGTCGCGTTCCTCGGGTCGTTCCGCGGCGACCTCGCGGACGCCGAGTCCGTTTTTGAGCCGCTCCGAACGGGGCTGACGCCGATCGTCGACTTCAGCGGGCCGATGGCGTTTACCGACCTGCAGTCGATGCTCGACGAAGACTACCCCGACGGGCTTCGGTACTACTGGAAGTCGATCTACGTGACGGGGGTCACCGACGAACTCGTCGATGTCATGGTCCGGTACAACGAATCCGCGCCGTCCGAACTCTCGACGGTCGATCTTTGGCACCTGGGCGGTGCGGTCGGCGAGGTGCCGCAGGACGCGACCGCGTTCTGGCACCGAGACAAGCCGTACATGTTCGCCGTCGAGGCGAACTGGGAGGACCCCGCGGACGACGACGCGAACGTGACGTGGGCACGCGAGGCTATCGCCGATGTGCAGGCACTGTCGGTCGGCGCGGGCCGGTACGGCAATTTTCCGGGACTGAACGAGGATCCCGGGACGCTGCTCTACGGGGAGAACGCCGCGCGTCTCGGCGAATTGAAGGCGACCTTCGATCCGGAGAATCTGTTCGTCGGAAACGAGGCGCTCTCGGAGCGAGCCGACGACTGACGGCGGTTCCGTAGCGTGACGAGGCGGCGCGAGTAACCGCCGGCGGACCGAGTTCAGCTCTCGGTTTCGGCCTCACTCCCGTGCTCGGTCTCTTTTTCGGCCTCGGCCCCGACCTCGGTTTCGGACCCGGTCGCCGACGGTCGGTAGCGGCGGCTCACGGCCTTCCATCGGCCGCGCCTGACCAGCCAGTAGTTGATCCCGCCCGGCACGTACGTCTCGAGCAGGAGTGCGAGATACAGCGCCGCGATGCCAAGCGGCGTGACCGGACCGAGCAACGCGGCCGGTATCGCGAACAGGTAGCGCCCAGCCAGCGAGGCGAGAAACGGCAGGCGCGTATCGCCCGCTCCCAGGAGGACGCCCGCGGCCGCGCCGTCGAGTCCGAACCCGATCGAGCTCACCGCACCGACGGTGACGAACGCCGCTGCCGCCGGCACCTCGCTCGACTCGGAGACGAACGGAACCGCGATCGGTTCCGAGAGGACGATCACCAGCGCCGCGATCCCGGCGTAGAGGACGACCGAGAGCCGAATAATCGCCGTTCCGTAGGCGGCCGCTTCCCCCTCCTCGCCCGATCCGAGGTGCTGGCCGACGAGTGAACTCGCCGCGAGCGAGAGTCCCCAGTTGACGCTGTTGATCAGGCCGCGGACGCGCCGACCGACTTCGAGGGCCGTGACGACGACCGGCCCGAAGGTAGCGGCGATCCACAGCAGCGGGAAGACGACGGCGCCGGCCGCGAGCCGGCGGCCGATTTCGGGCGTCGAAATCTCGATCAGTTCGCGGACGAGTTCGCGATCGACCCACGGTCCGTCTGCGGTGATAGGGACGGGACTCGGCGCCATGCCGAGCCAGCCGTACGAGCGGCCGGTCATCCCCCACGCGAGGACGACCGTGACGAACCCGGTCGAGAGCGTCGTCCCGATCGCCGCGCCGGCGACGCCCAGTCCGAAGCCGAAGATCAACAGGCCGCTCAGGAGGACGTTGAGAACTGCCCCGCCGGCGCGTGCGACCATTTCCGTGAACGTGTCGCCGACGCCGGTGTAGGTGCGACTGGCGACGAGGTTGCAGAGCTCGAACAGCGCCGCCGGCGCGACGAACACGAGGTAGGTCCGTCCGTGATCGATCGGTGCCGCTTTCGAGCCGAGGAGTTCGATCAACGCGTTCGGGAACGCGAGAAAGACGGCTACGACCGGAAGGGCAAGGACGACGGCGAGCAGGACGCTCTGGGTGACGACGAGCGACGCGCGCTCGGTCGCCTCGCCGCCGTAGTTCTGCGAGACGAGCGAGACGGTGCCGCCCGCGAGGCCAAGGCCGAGCATCGTCACGAGTTCCCAGTAGGCGAGTGCATACGCCAGCCCTGCAGTTCCGGCGGTGCCGACGGCGGTACCGACCATGGCCAAGTCGGCCGTCTGCTTGGACATGATCGCAAAGCCGGTGATAATCCGCGGCCACGCTAGTTCCATCGTCGGGCGAAATCGCTCGGCGTCGATGATGCCGAGACGCTCGAAGAGGCTCGCGACGAACGCCACGACGCCGGTCACTCGCCCTGTCATCGCGTGTCCGTTTCGGGACCGGTTCCTTCGGTCTGTCGTTTACCATCTCGCGGGTCCGTCTCCCGGATCCATCGAAATGACAGAATGAATGGATTTATCACCGGAACATCGCAGTATTGCTGTATGCGCTTGCCCTCCGCTCGCTCGCTTGCCGAGTTCACACTCGCGGCGATATTCCTCCTGTTGGGTACGACGGTACCGGTTCTCGCCCAGTCCGATCCGAACGGCGCTCCCGTCGGTACGGAGCCCGTGATCGGGTCGTTGTTCACCAGCGCCATCGGGAGCGCGCTGACCACGCTCGTCGTCGGCGGGCTGTTGGTCGCGCTGGCACCCGAGCGGACGCGGGAGTTGACCGATACCGCCATCGACCGACCGGGGGCCGCGTTCGGCTACGGCTTCCTTACCCTGATCGTCTTTATCGGTGCGGTTATCATGTTGGCGATTACGGTGATCGGGATTCTCGTCGTCATTCCGCTGGCGCTGGTCTTTGCCATCGTGGCGCTCGTCGGCGGCGAACTCGGCTACCTCGCCGTCGGCCGACTCGCCTCCGAGCGCTGGTCGGTGGTGATCGCCGTCGCGGTCGTCGTCTCCGGGGTCACCGGGTTCGTTCCCGTCCTCGGCACCATCGTCGCGTTCGTGATCTCGAGTATCGGTATCGGGACGATCGCGATGGCGGTGATCGATGACGGTTCGACGCAGCGTGGCGGCCGTCGCAGTCGTCGCAAGCGCCGCGGACGAGACGGCGCGACGTACGGCACCGACGACGATTACGATGAGTACAATGATTACGACAATTACGACGATACAACGCGGTACTGACCGCACTCAGCGCCAGGAAAGCAACGCCTTCAGGTGCTCGACCGAGGCCAGCGAGGTCGGCCGGTCCATGTGGACGCCGATTTCGCCGGAGAGCGCGCCAAGGCCGACGCGCTGGACGGGTTCCGGAAACGAGTACGCCCGGCGAATCCAGTGTCCCAATCGCTGTTCGCGTTCCAGATCCTCGCGCCAGGCGCGCTCGTAGGCTGGAAGCGTCGTCGGCCGATCGGGATCGATCTCGCGGGCGGCGTGGTCGGCGCTCGTCATGCCGTAGAGGATGCCCCCGCCGGTGAACGGTTTCGTCTGCGCGGCCGCATCGCCGATGAGAAAGCCCCGCCGACTCGTCACGCGATCCGCCGGCCCGATCGGGATCGCACCCGAACAGCGGTGTGACACGTCGATCTCGTAGCCGTCGATCAACTCCTCGAAGTGCTTCGTCACCTGCACGCCCGGCGGCGCTGCTAGCCCGTACTCGACGCCGGCGTCGCCCCGCGGAATGCGCCAGGCGAAGAACGTGGGCGGCGTGAGGTGTACGTCGACGAAATCCCGCTCGTCCGCCTCGTCGGAAAAGGCGAGCACGCCGTGAAGGAACTCGTCGGGTTCCGGAAGCCCGAGTTCACCTCGCACACGCGAGCGGGGGCCGTCGCAGCCGGCGACCATCTTGGCTTCGTGGGTGACGGTGCCGTCGGGGCCGCTAGCGACGATCTCGACGCGGTCGCGGCGCTCGCGAACGTCGGTGACGGTGTGTTCTTCGCGAACGTCCGCGCCGGCCTCGCGTGCGAGTTCGGCGAGGTGGCGGTCGAGGCCGACGCGGTCGATGACGTTCGAGGCGACGTCCCGCATGTAGAAGGGGTAGGCGTCGCTGTGTGGACCGCCGACGTGGAATCGCGCGCCGTAGATTTCGTTCTGAAAGAGTTCTTCGCGTGCACCGGGACCGGTAAAGTCCCAGATGTCGGTACTGACGTGTCCGGAACAGGCGAGTGGCACCCCGATCGTTCCCTGTTCGAGCGCGAGTACGTCAAAGCCCTTCTCGGCGGCCCGCCGGGCGAACCGCGCGCCGGCGGGGCCGACGCCCACCACGACGAAATCGTACATGTCCGTCACGTTCACGGCTGTCGGTAAATAGCCTGTCGAACGGCTGCACTAGCTGGTGAGAGCCGCCTCCACAGGCGGGGTCGCCGCCCTCTCTCTCTCTCTCTCTCTCTCTCTCGAACTGGTCTGTAAAACAGTCGCGTGCTGTTATGTGTCTTGGTATGGTCTCCCGATCTATGCACGACGCGATACCGGGCACCGACGGCACGCTGATCGATCTGAGCATCGGGCTCGAGGACGGCGTTCCGAGCGAGCCGACCCCACCGCAAATCGACGCGTTCGACCACGAGGAAGGGGCGAGACGGCTCGCCGCGACGCTGCGGGCCCAGGGCTACGACATCGAAGCGAGCGACTTTCCCGACGGCCAGGGGCTGGCCTGGGAGGACCTCACCGTGATCCCCCACGCCGGAACGCACCTCGACGCACCCGCCCACTACGGTCCCGAAATCGACGGCGAACCGGCGAAGACGATCGATGAAATCCCGCTGGAGTGGTGTCGCGGCACCGCAGTCGTCCTCGATTTCCGGTGGAAAGACCCGGGCAGCGAGATTTCCGTCGACGATATCGACGCCGCACTCGCCGAACTGGACCACGACCTCTCGCCGGGCGAAATCGTCCTGCTCCAGACCGGCGCGGATGAACGCTGGGGCAGCCCCGAGTACCTCACCCAGTTCCCCGGCATGAGCGCCGCGGGGATCGAATACCTCGTCGAGCGCGGAATCCGCGTGATCGGCACGGACGCCTACGGGCTCGATAAACCCTTCTCGGCGATGGCCGAGCGCTACGCGCACTCGGGCGACGAAGACGAACTCTGGCCCGCACACGTTGCGGGTCGCGAACTCGAGTACTGCCAGATCGAGAAGATGGCGAATCTCGATGCCCTCCCGCGGCGAACCGATATTCCGCTCGTCGCGTTTCCGATCTCGATCGAGAACGGCAGCGCGGGCTGGGTGCGCCCGGTCGCCATGGTCGAGGACGACGCTCTGACGGACGAATCCGCGGCGACCGAACTCGAGGTANGATATTCCGCTCGTCGCGTTTCCGATCTCGATCGAGAACGGCAGCGCGGGCTGGGTGCGCCCGGTCGCCATGGTCGAGGACGACGCTCTGACGGACGAATCCGCGGCGACCGAACTCGAGGTGGGCGACGAATGAAGCTCGCCACCTTCGAAGTTCCGACTGCTGTCGGTCCCGTCGAGCGGCTCGGTGCCGTCGCCAATGCCGACGCCGCCGAGAGCAAAGGCGAACAGTCGACCGCCGGAGCGGAACCGCTCGTCGACCTCACCGCCGCCTACGGCGCGCTCCTCGAGTCCGAGGGCGAACAAGCGCCCGCAGACCGTGCACGCACACGCGTCCCGCCCGCAATGGTCGCCTTCCTCGAACGCGGCGATCAAGCCATCGCCGATGCGCGAGCGGCACTCGAGTTCGCCGCTGAAACCGGCGTCACGCGCGGCCCCGGCGGCGCAACACTCCAGTATGACCCCGGCGAGTACACCCTGCTCGCGCCGCTACCGCGACCGAACTCGCTGCGAGACTGCATGGCCATCGAGGAACACGTCCGGAACAGCATGGACGGCGACGTCCCCGACGTCTGGTACGACATGCCGGTTTTCTACAAGGGCAACCCGGACAGCGTTGTCCGTCCCGGCGAGTCCGTTCGGTGGCCCGACTACTCGCGGATTATGGATTACGAACTCGAAATTGCGGCGGTGATCGGAAAGCGAGGGCGGGACATCCCTGCCGAGGATGCCGCAGAGTACATCGCCGGCTACACGATCTTCAACGACTTCAGCGCCCGCGATATCCAGGGTGAGGAGATGACGGGACGGCTCGGCCCCGCGAAGGGCAAGGACTTCGCGAACGGTCTCGGCCCCTACCTCGTCCCCGCAGCCGACATCGACGTGCTCGAGGCCCCGATGACCGCTCGCGTCGACGGCGAGGTGTGGTCCGACGGCGCTATCGACGAAATGTACCACTCTTTCGCCGACATCGTCGAACACGTCTCCCAATCGGAGACGCTCTTCCCCGGCGATGTCATCGGCGGCGGCACCGTCGGCGAAGGCTGCGGACTTGAACTCGGGCGGTGGCTCGAAGACGGCGATACCGTTGCACTCGAAATCGAGGGGATCGGCGTGCTCGAGCACACGGTCGTCACGTAGCCACGCGTTTCTCCGTTCTCAGCGTGCTTCGCTATCGCTGCCCGCAGCGGTTGAGGTGGATAAAAAGCCGACAACGCCGAGATAGCCAATGAAGAAGGTGATACTGATATCGCTCGCGGTAAACTGCTGGCTGAACGCGACGGGTCCGATACTGACACCGAATAGCCCGATCGCATAGCCGAGTCGATCCATCGACCGATCGAACTGCGGGAACTCGCGCAGTAGTAATCGGCGATACCGCACGGCGAAGTAGCCCCACCCGGTGTATAGTGCGACGACGGCGGCGATCAGGAATAGGTTCGAATCGAACACGACGTATAACGACCCGCCGATTGCCAGCCCGATCCCGAGCGCGACACTGATCGCCCTTCTCATAGTGGGGAACACGTCCGTCAGGTAATACGTTTTCTGGATCGCTGCGAACTGCGATCGTGAATCGTAATTTGAAGCCCAAAGGAGAGTTCGTGTGGTCGATTCTCCGATCTTACGATCGAGTTCCCAGCAACTCCCAGAACCGCTCGATGTCGCCGTCGAAGCGTTCAAGAAGAACGCGCATCTCCGCGCGATGCTCGGCGGTCACCGTCACGTGGACCATCCCCTCGTCGGGCTGGCCGTAGACGACGCTTGCACCCTCGGGCGCGGCGGCAATTGCGGGGACCGCAACTAGATCCTCCTCGCCGTCGACCAGCACCGTCGCGGGCTCGTCGGACGCGAGCCCCTCCCGTAGCGCGCGAATCACGTCGCCAGAGAGTTCAGCCGGCGGATTGATGACTTCGTGGGTCGGTTCGGTAGCGACGGTCTCGCGGATTTTTTCGTCGACGGCGTCGCGTTTCGTTCGTTCGTCGACGAACGCAACGTCGGGAACGCGGCCGGCCGCGAGAAGGTGGTAGGTGACGACGTCGCCGACGGTGATGAGTGGGCCGTCGACGGTTTCGAGAAGCCGATCGGCGTCGGTTTCGATCGGCCCCATCGGCTCTTTGAGTTCGTGACGGAGTTCCGCTGGTAACACCAGGAGCTCTTCGTAGTCGCGTTCGCTGGCGTCGGTCGAATTGCTATCGTCGGGTGTCACGGCGGATGGAGCGATTACCGAACCTTGAGCGCGTACGCGCCGGGCTCGGTGACCTGCATTTCGCTTGCAATCTCGCTGTCTTCGGGGTGGGCGATGACGACGTAGCCGGCCCAGTCCTCCGTCAGTGACGAGGAGTTACAGGCGTCACAGGTCTCGCTGTCCGGATCGTTGACCCGGTGACACTCGCGACAGACGAGACGGTCGGATGCCATTGTTACTCACCTGCGGTCGCTTCGCGCTTTTCGTGGTCTTCCTCGAGCCAGCCGTGCTTGCCGAGGCCGGGCTGTTTTGCCGTCAGCCCGATTTTCGAGTCGCGTGGGTTGCGCTCGTCGATGCTTTTGGTGACGATGCGGGCGCGAATCGCGTCGTCGACACCGAGCGTGCGGTTCGATTCGTTCGAGGCGAGCTGTTGGTTCTCGGCGTCGAATGCCAGATACTCGTCGCTGATCTGAGAGACGTGAAGCAGGCCGTCGACGGGGCCGATCCCGACGAACGCGCCGAACTCGACGACCTCGACGACGGTTCCGTCGACGACTTCCTGCATCTGTGGGTCGAACGTGACGGCGTCGAAATCGGCCTCGTAGTAGACACCTGGGCGGTTCGGAAGCACGGTCCCTTCACCGATATCGCGTACCTCGGTGACGGAGACGATGCTGCCGACTTCCTCGTCCATGCGTCCCTCGAGTTTGTCCTGTAGCAGTCGCTTGACGAGCGTCGGCGACACGTCGCCGAGCTCCTCCGGCGGTACCTCCACCGTATCCTTCAATCTAACCCGTTTGTACATCTATGGTTGAGTGATCGCTAACTTGTTTCTCCCGCGTAATGCAATTACCGGTCTCTTCGCTTCGAGTACCCGATCGCGTAGTGGTCGATCGTTCGTGACGACGTAGTCGACCGCGCCCTCGCGGGCGAGTTCGACCAGCGCGTCGTCGGCGTAGGATGCCTCGGTGTCGACGACGAGACAGCGCTCGGTCGCCAGGTCGTGACCGACGTTCGCGGCGGTGCCTTCGCGGCCGCCCTTTTCGGAGAGGCGGCGCAGTTCTTCGATGACGGCCTGTGGCGTCGTCGGTTCGAACGCATCGAGGAGCCGCTCGAGTTCGTCGAACAGTCTGACGTCGAGTTCGACTGGCATCATCAGCGCGCTCGTATCGAGGGCCACCCGGGTGCTCATCGTGATCGTGTCGTGTAGTGGTTCGCTATCGGTGCTACTCCTGGAGCGTTCCGAGGCCGATCAGCCGCCAACGAGCGCCGATGCGGCGGTTGATCGCGATTTTCGCGCCGGGTTCGGCGGTGACGGGGCGTTTGAGGTTGACCTCGCACTCGCCCTCGCGGGCGCTCGTTACTGCTCCGACGGTCGTCGCCGTTCCGACGGTCATCATCAGCGGTTCGCCGGTGCTGATCTCTTCGATCTCGCCGCCGTCGCTCCCGACGACGCGCTCTAGGAGGTCGACGGTCATCGTGAACTGTTGCCAGGTCGGCGGCAGCGAGCCCGGCGGACCGGCCATTCGACCGGCCAGGGCGTCGCCTTTCGTCAGTGCGGGGTCGAGTCCCGTGCCGACCCCGAGCAGGCCGCCGGGTGTGGCGCTGTCGACGGTTTCGCCGCCGGCTTGCAGCGAGCGAATCGTCGTTTCGATCGGGACGTACTTGGTCTGGCCGCCTTCTTCGACCTCGCGACCGGGGCGGATTTCGATCTCCTGATCGGACTCGAGTTCACCTTCGACGAGGCTGCCGCCGAGGACGCCGCCGGTGAGGTCGCTGGCGGTCGTCCCTGGTTTGTTGATGTCGAAGCTGCGGGCGACGTGCATTCGGGCGTCGGCGTCGGGATCGCGTTCCGGCGTCGGAATTTCCTCTTCGATTGCCTGAATCAGCAGGTCCATGTTGACCTCCTGGCCGGCCGAGACGGGGACGACGGGGGCGTCCTCGGCGACGGTGCCCTCGACGAACTCCTGGATCTGTTCGTAGTTTCGTCGGGCCTGCTCAGAGTCGACGAGGTCGATCTTGTTCTGGGCGATGACGATGTTCTCGATGCCGATAATGTCGAGCGCCATCAGGTGCTCTTCGGTCTGCGGTTGTGGCACGGGTTCGTTGGCGCTGACGACCAGCACGGCCCCGTCCATCAGCGATGCGCCGGAGAGCATCGTCGCCATCAGGGTTTCGTGACCCGGGGCGTCGACGAACGAGACGGTTCGAAGCGGCTCGCTCTCGGTGCCGTCCGGACACTCCTCCTCGACGGTGTACCGTTCGGGTTCGTCCCGGTCGGGGCACTCGCGGAACGTCGCGTCGGCGTAGCCGAGGCGGATGGAGATTCCGCGCTTCATCTCCTCGCTGTGCTGGTCCGTCCACGAGCCGCTCAGGGCCTGTACCAGCGTCGTCTTGCCGTGGTCGACGTGGCCGACGAGCCCGATGTTCACCTCCGGTTGTTGAGTTCCTGCCATAAGACGATGAGTAATCTTAGATAGGGCTTCCCCCGTGCGATTGATAAACCTACTGTTCTGAGGGCGTCTTTACCGCGTCGACGGTCGCATTCCTGAGTGTCATTGTCTCGGACTCGTTTCGGCTCGACTGGGTGCCTGCATGCACATCTCCCGCATTCATATAGGTAAATATACAAAAACGGCGTTGAGCGAACTACTTTGCATACTGCCCGCATACGAGCGGGTATGAGCAAGCCGGATACGACGGGCGAGCGCGAGAGCGTCCTCGAATGCACGGACTGTCTCGATCCCGCGGAAGCGTTCGCACTGATCGCCAACGACGTTCGACTGTCGATTCTCGAAGCCCTGTGGGCCGCCGACGAGTCGCCCGTTTCGTTCTCGACGCTGCGTCGCGAGGTCGGCATGCGCGACTCCGCACAGTTCAACTACCACTTGCAAAAGCTCACGGGGCACTTCGTCACCCAGCAAGCGGAGGGCTACGCGTTCAAACACGCCGGCGAGAAGGTCGTCCGCTCGGTGATCGCGGGGTCGTTCAACGAACACCCGTCGATCGAACCGTTCCCCGTGGCGGGCCAGTGTGTCACCTGCGGAAGTTCGCTGGCCGCGAGCTACGAGGACGAACGGCTCGCGATCACCTGCGTCGACTGCGGCCACGGACACGGCGAGTACGCGTTCCCGCCCGGCGGGCTGACCGACCGAACGCGAGCGGAGATCGCCGACGCGTTCGACCAGCGCGTTCGCCACCTCCACTGTCTGGCCGCCGACGGCGTCTGTCCGGAGTGCAGCGGGCGCATGGAGACACACATCGTCGAGGACGACGACTGCTGTCTCGGCGTCAACCTCCGCGTCGACCACGAGTGTCGCCAGTGTGAACACACGCTGTGCTCGGCCGCCGGCCTCCGGCTGCTCGATCACTCCGCGGTCGTCTCGTTCCACCGCGAGCGCGGCGTCTCGCTCGACGAGCGGCCGTACTGGACGCTGCCGTGGTGCGTCGCCGACGAGTTCACTCGGCTCGTCTCGCGCGACCCGCTCGAACTCGAGGTTCGGATTCCGCTCGCGGGCAACGAGTTGCGGGTGACGATGAACGGCGATCTCGAGGTGCTGGAGACTCGTACCGTCGACGACTGATACGGTCTGCTGTAACGATTTCCCGGCGCAACCGCAAGACGATCCGCGGTTGCGTCGGAAATGACTTACAGCAGTCCGTATGAAACGGATTTCAGTTAGCGCCCGTACTGAAATGTTTTTCAGGTTACACTCATTGGCGAGCGACGCCTCGATCGAAACGAGAGATGATGCACGCACCGATCGCCCCTCGTCCGATCGATCCGCTTCTCGGGTACGGTCTTCTCGCGGCCGCCGGTATCGCGTTCGGGCTGTCGTTCCTGCTCGTCGCATCGGCCCTTATCGCGTTCACGATCGTCACCGTAATCGGCGACCACCCCACTTTGGTCGTTCTCGCGGTGTTCCTCGGCGGTGTCGGCCCGTTCGTCGCAAGCCTCCTCGTCGTCAGACGGGTGAGACACCGGTTCGTCGCGTAATCGGCGTACCGCCCGATGCTCCGCTCAAACCGACGAACGGCCGGCAGTAACCGCGAATCCGACTCCTTTTCTCGCTCGCCACCCACAGTACGAGTGATCCCTCGTGACCGAGTTCGCATTTGAACTCGCGCTCTGTGCGCACCTAGAGCAGTCCCGCGAGCAACCGGTTGCGAGCACTGATGCACTCGTGGCCCGGCAACTCGGCGGGAGCGTCGCCGATCCCGGCGGTCGGATTCTCGACGTGGTCTGTGTCGAACCCGGGCCGGAGTTCGACGACCGCGCGGCGATCACGAGCGAGGAGATCCCCGACGCAGCCATCGAGTCCGCTGTCGGTCCCGGTCGCGCCCGCTACTGGAAGCGCGCCTTCGACTGTCACCCGGACCGCGCGCGTCGGGCGATCGACCGGGCCTGCGAGGTCGGCTTTTTCGAGCGCGAACGCCGCAACGGCCGCGAGTTCGTCCGACAGGTCGCGCGCTATCCCGACTGGTACGACCGCATCGTCGGCATCGAGAACAAGCCCGATCTCGGCCGACCGGGGGATCTCGAGGCGCAGTTGCGCACGGACGTGAGCCTCGCGCTGGTCGACGAGGTCGTGCTGGCGACGGAGAGCTACGTCACGCGAGCGCACCTGAATCGGATTCCCGACGAAGTCGGCGTCTGGCGCGTTCACCGCACGGATTCGGGTCCGGCCGCAGCCGAGATCGAAATCGAGGTCGTTCGCGAACCGACGCCGCTCCCGACCGACGAGTCGGGTATCGAACCGCTCGCGTTCGAGCCCGGTCACGCGGCAATCGAACCCGTAACGGCGACTGCGAAGGCCCGGGCACGCCGCCGACTCGCCGAACGAGCCTACGGCAAGGGCTGGCGGACGTACGACTTTCCCGACTGCGAGGCCTGCACGCCGACCGATTCGGACGGCGCGACGCTGCCGTACTGCGAGTGGCGCGACCGACTCGTCGACGCGAACTCGGAGTGCGGACCGTCCTGTCCCGGCTACGATTCCGGACCGGCTTCCGACGTCGAACTCGAGGCCGAACGCGATAGGCGGACGGCCTGGCGTCGGAATCCCGCCGGAAAGCGCCGCCGCCAGTCGGGGCTCGACCGATTCGGCTGAGGACGGTAGCTGTCCGACGCCGAAACGTGGCGTCAGGATTCCTCTTCGACGCGGCCATAGCGGTCCTCGACAGCAGCGAGATACCCTTCGAGAAACGTCTCCGTCTCCTCCTCGCCGGCGCGGAGTTCGACGAGAAGGTCCTCGAGTTCATCGCGCGGGTGGTGACAGAGGTCGGTGTGACAGTCGGGACAGAGGTGTTCGAACGCTTTGTCCGTGCGGTCCCATCGGTCGCCGTATTTGTCGTACTCGCGGGCGGTCGACCGTGAGACGTTATCGCCGCAGGCGAGACACGTGACCGTCGCGGTACGGAAGCGAGAGGACCATGGCCACATAGGTACGAGAAGGCCATGTGGTTACTTAGCAATTGTCACACGTTCGCTCGGACGCGAGTGTCCGGTCAGTCAATCGGTTTCACTCGGGACTATTCAGCGTCCTGGAAGACGTTTGATGCGCCCGTCCGTCGCTGATAGTACCGGACCCACACCCACTGTAGCGGGATGATTAGCAGCGGCGTGAAAAACGCCAGCGAGAGGCTGCTGGTCGCGACGATGATCGAGAGCACGAACACGGCCGGCGAGATGAGCCCGCGGATCGTGACCAGTCGCGCATCCCGCTCGTCGATCCGGTCGTCCGTAAATCCGGCGCGGGCAGCGTAGGCCCAGATGCTCGTCATGAGTACGCCAACCAGGACGAAATTGATGGCGTACACCGTCCAGGCGAACTGCGTCCCGTAGCTTCCGATGATCTCCGTCGGATACGGGAGAAACGAAATCGAGAGCAAGAACAGAAGATTCAGCCACAGTAGCACGCGGTCGTGATCGGTAATCGACTGAAAGACGTTGTGGTGGATAATCCAGTAGAGACCGACGACGACGAAACTCAGGAGGTAACTGACCAGCAACGTCTCCTGGTCGCCGACCGCCGCCGGAAGCCTCGACGCGGGAACGTCCGGAACCTCGAACTGCAACACCAGGAGCGTGAGAACGATCGCGAAGACGCCGTCGCTCAGCCCCTCCATTCGATCCGTTCCCTCGCCGCTGAGTACCCTGACCATACCGGTATCTCTCGACGCGAGGTGCTGAATAGCCATCCCCGCCGCCGTGACCGGCCGCATCCACCTGACAATCGGGCGAGACGGTACCCACTCGACGGACCGGACTAGTCGCGTTCCTCGCTCGTCCGGTCGGTGGCGTCTGCACGGTCGCTGTCGCTTCCGTCGACGGTCGCGAATTGTTTCCCGGAATTGGCGTCAACATCAGTGCCAGCGTCGGAATCGCGCTCGAACGTGCCATCGGGCATCTCAAGCGTCCCGTTCGGGTCGATCACCGTTCGCGACGGTATCGGTTCCGCCGCCGGTGGACGGCGCGCGACCAGTCGCTGAAAGCGGGTAAGATCCAGCGACTGGTCCGTCTCTATCTCCTCGTACTCGACGACAATCTGATCTCCCTCGGGGAAGATCCGGAAGTAGTTCAGACGAAAGGAGGGATAGTAGATGCCCGGAAGCCGCGAAAACCAGGTCTCGACGTGCTGGAGCTTTTTCAGCCAGGTCCCGGTGTTGATGACCAGTCGGTCACCCCACCGAGTGAGCGACGCCCGATGCGTGTGCCCGTAGACGAAGACGGCGACATCAGAATTGGCCTCGAGAACGTCCCTTGCCGCGCGCAAGAAGGGTTCGTCCCCCTGCCCCACACGGACGCCCGACAGCATAATCCCGAAGCGATCCAGCGTCCGTCTGAGATCGCGTCTGAACAGCCACAGCGGAATCGCGAGCAACAGGAGAATCGCGATAATGACGCTGTTGATCGCGACGATGAACTCCAGAACGACCGCGCCGATACCGAGTGCGTGGACGACGGGATTATCGGTGAAAAACGCCGACGGAAGGATCCCCACCACCTCGAGGACGGTCCCGAACAGGTAGAGGAGCGTGATGTTGAAAAACAGCAACAGCGGGACGACGACGGCTCGCAGATACGGACTCATCTCCCGGTAGAAGTAGTTCGAAAGGAGCCAGCGCGGAATCTCCTCCATCGGCGCGACCGACTGGATGTCGCGAAGCCAGTCCCCTCTGGCTCGCCCGGAGTAACGGCCGGCGGCGGCGACGATCCGCTGGACGACGAAGTACCCGACCGGGAGCGCGTCGGGATTTCCCCAGTCCGGCATCCGGTTGTTCGCGTCGTGTTGCTGGCCGTGTTCGATCCAAATTCGCGGCGTTTCGTCCCCGTCACCGCCGGCGACATCGACCTCGCGCGTGATCGAAACCGCCGGTTCGAGCGCGATGTTGTACGCCGCAAGGCGGTCGATGTACGAGGTATAGCAGGCGAGGTCGTAGTCGTGATTGCCCGGGATGAGAGTAATGTCGATCACCTCGCCGGTCGCGCGGAACTGCTCGAAGACGCGCGGGTGGTCGTCTATCACCCGGTCGAGCTTCGCCGTTCCCGTCACTTCGGCGTACTCCCAGAGTCCGAAGGCGTCGCCGTTGATGATCAGCTCGACGTCGCCGCCGCGCTCCTCGAGTTCAGCGAGAAAGTCGAGCAGTTCCGCCTCGAAATCGAGTGTCGTGAGCTGCTCGTCACCGCCCATGTGGAGGTCGCTGATGAAGACGTATTCGCTGGCCATCGAACGCGGTCCGGGGTACTACCAGCCACGGGAGGATAGTGGTTTCCCCGATATCTCCGAGCACGCCTCGGGGCAGTTGGTCTGTCCCTGTCCCCGTTCGCCGATGGGCTGGCGGTGCAGCCGGCCGACAGCTATCCCGATTCTCCCCGGGAGTTCGACGATGTCTGCGAGAAGATGGCTGACGACATGTGCGCCATCAACATCCCGACGGAGACGGCGAATCACCGCACTAAACCTATTGCGTTAAATGGGTATAGCAGGTAGGGCGGGTATGCAAGTTAAATCCCGTCACCACCTTCGCAGCGACGACGTTTCCGAACTCGAAACGGATCTGTCCGACAAACTGGGCGTCTCCCTCGACGGCGACGCCTACGAGCGCGTCGAGTTCGAGGATGCGGATCGCGAAGTCATCCTGATCGACGGCGAGCCTCGGGTCGCCTTCTTCGGCGAGGAACCGTTCCTGACGGTTCGCGGCGCGAACGCCTACGAACCCGATCGACGACTCGTGACGGTCGATACCGGCGCAATCTCGTTCGTCAGCGACGGTGCCGACGTGATGCGGCCGGGAATCACGGAGGCCACCGAGGACATCTCACCGGACGATCTGGTCGTCATCGCGGAGGAAACCCACGGCAAGGTGCTGGCCGTCGGCCGGGCGCGCGTCGAGGGCGCGGAGATGGCCGGTAACGAGGGGAAAGTCGTCGACTCGCTACATCACGTCGGCGACGAGTTGTACGAGTTCACGGCGTAGACGACCGGACGCATCCGCAATCGCACGAGAATCGGCGAAGCCGCCGTTCTCCAACGGAACGCCGGGCGCTCCCCTCACTTGCGCCCACAACGCTCTTGGTTCTATTCGTGGGGCGGCTAGCTATGCCGACACCGAACGACGCGCGTGATTCCGGGTCCGAAACTGACACCACCGACACAGCCGCGGACACAAACGCCGCCTCGGACGAGGCCACAGACACGTCCCCGAACGACACTCATCCCGCGTTCGAACTCGACCTCACCGACAACGAACTCGACGCCCTCCACGATCTCCAACTCGGCATCGAGAACCTCCATCGCTCCTACGGCGCACTCCTCGAGTTCCACCACCAACTCGGGCACGCGATGGACCGCATGAAAGACGCCGAAGCCGAACTTCGAAACGCCGGCCACGATGAGTGGGCCAACCAGCTTCGCGACGAGCACCTCCCCGCCGGCGCGATCAACGACCAGTGGTCGTACGAACTGGTCGAAGAGTTCTCCGCGGAATTTCTCACCGACGTCGAGACGTTCGAAACGGCCGTTCGAGACGAACTGGCCGACGGCCTCGCCCACGTCAGCGAACGTCGCCAACAGCACCACCTCCGCGAGCGAGCACGAGACTCCCGGTAACTGGTGAGACAGTGAAGAAGGATTTTCGACACCCCCGTCGTATCACCGCGCATGACAGACCGGTACGACGTTATCGTGCTCGGCGTCGGTGGCATGGGAAGCGCAACGGTCGCCCACCTCGCCGCACGCGGCGTCGACGTTCTCGGCCTCGAACGCTACGACGTGCCCCACGGCTACGGGTCCTCGCACGGCATCACTCGCATCTTCCGTCTCGCCTACTACGAACACCCGGCCTACGTCCCGCTGCTCCGTCGCGCCGACGAACTGTGGTCCGAACTCGAGGCCGCCCACGACCGTCGGCTGTTGTACCGCACCGGCTCCATCGACGCCGGTCCGCGCGGCGACCCGCTCGTCGAGGGCTCTTCGCGCTCCTGCGAGGACCACGACCTCGACCACGAGGTCCTCTCGAGCGCGACACTCTCCGACCGCTATCCTGGCTATCGACTCCCGACAGACTACGAAGCCGTCTACCAGCCCGACGGCGGCTTTCTCGTTCCCGAGGAGTGTATCGTCGCCCACGTCGACCGCGCTCACCGACACGGCGCGACCGTCCGCGCCCGCGAACGCGTCGTCGACTGGCAACCGACCGACGACGACGGCGTCCGCGTCGAAACCGACCACCGCGCCTACGAGGCAGACGAACTCGTCGTCACCGCGGGCGCGTGGGCCGCCGAGTTCATCGACGAACTCGAGGGGCTGGCCGTCCCCGAGCGCCAGGTGCTCGCCTGGCTCCAGCCCGAAGAACCCGCCGCCTTCGACCCCGAGGCGTTCCCCGTCTGGAACCTGCAAGTTCCCGAGGGGCGGTTTTACGGGTTTCCGGTTCACGGGGTTCCCGGATTCAAGTTCGGCCGGTACAACCACCGCGAGGAGATCGTCGATCCCGACGCTTTCGAACGCGAACCGACGCAGGCCGACGAGCGACTGTTGCGCGAGTTCGCCGAGCAGTACTTCCCGGCGGGGGCGGGACCGACGATGCGGTTGAAGACCTGTCTGTTCACGAATACGCCGGACGATCACTTCGTGATCGATACCCTCCCTGCGCATCCGCAGGTATCGGTCGCGGCCGGCTTCTCGGGTCACGGATTCAAGTTCGCCAGCGTCGTCGGCGAGATCATGGCCGATCTGGCGCTCGAGGGCGAGACGGACCACGAGATCGGTATGTTCGCGCTGGATCGGTTTTGATCGACGCCTCCCGGTCCAGTTGGATCGAAGTACGTCGATATCACTCTCACCCGTCTCCCTATCTGATGGCGGTGCCGTCAGCGACGATCACCCCGAAACATCACCCTAGCGTATCACGTTCGTCACCGTCATGCGACAGTTGCCGTTTGCCGCGCGCCCGTCTGTCACTGAGCAGTCCGACCCGGCTCTCGGTCCGCGTATTCGGTGCTCACCCACAGTTTGACTTCGGAAACCAATGCGTCGCTCTGTTGAAGTCCATCGATGTCGTAGTCGACCGAGATGTAGGTGATCTCGCGCTGTCTGACGACGTACGTCTCCCCGTCGGAGCGCTCCTGGTAACTGACCGATTCCGTATCGAGATCCCCGTCCGCGCGGGCCTCGACGAACGAAACGCGATCACCGACGTCGGGAATCACGACCGATTCGGCATCGTAGATCGCGTCCACGAGTTCATCGGTCTCGAACTCGTAGACGTAGAGTGAAATTTGATCGGTGTCGGTCCCGTCTTCTGTCGACGTGCGTCCGTCTTCGTGCATAGCAGTGAGCATATCGATTGTAGTTGCTGCCGAACGCACGGCTGGACCGGTCGAGACACCCGCTTGAACGGTGAGGCGGGCGGATGCCACACCGTTGGCCCACTCCGTGCGTTAGCTCTACGAGAACGCCGAACGGTCGTGGGGTCATTGTAATACGACCGTTGACCGCGGTACCGACGAGTCGAAATGTGAGACTTCCATCACCGGAACCGAGTATTGCTGGCGTTGACTTTCGTTCTCTGCGCACAATCCGTGATTTCACCCCCCTCATTCGCGCGTGACAGACGACTCCGAAGCCGACCGGTCAAGTCGGCGATCCCTGACGCTGATGCGGTCTCGGTGTCGAAACGACACGATCGCTCGAACGCTCCCACCTCGAACCGTTGCGTGGCGAGGAACCGCTCCCGTCGCAAATAGATTCTCTCTGCCTGACACGACCTCGAAATTGTCGAGAGTATCCTGATCGACGGCGACGGACAGGGACGATCACTACGTTCCGCTACGTGACGGCCCAATGCAAGCACAGCGTTCCTGATCCATCGACCAGTCACCGTCTGCTCTCTTAAAGAATTCCGGACTCTCTCTTCGATAGATAGTTTTATCTAGGGAAATGTAGACTCTCTAACTGATGCGGGGGTCGGAGTAGAACTCGTGATGGAGAGACAGGTCCCACAACCGGAGTCAGCACACGGTGAACTCACCGAAGACGAACTCTTCGAATTACTGGCAAACCGCCGTCGACGGCACATCCTTCAGACGCTCATCTACCGGGACGAACGGATCGATATTGGGGCTCTCTCACAGTCGATCGCCGCCAGCGAAGACGACCTCGCCTTCGACGAGGTTTCGAGTAGCGACCGCAAACGCGTCTACACGGCACTTCAACAGTCCCACCTGCCGAAGATGGACAACGCCGGCGTCCTCGAGTTCGACCGCGACCGAGGGACCGTCAAGCCGACGCCGGCACTCAAGAACGTCGAGATCTATATGGACATCGTGCACGGACGAAAGATACCTTGGAACGACTACTATCTTGGACTGACAGCACTCGTCACCGTGGTTCTCGCCGGATCGCTCCTCGATATCGTCCCGTTTTCGCTACTCCCGGCTGCCGCCTGGTCCGGGCTCGTCGTCATCACCCTCGGCGGCTTCGCGCTCGCCCACCGATACTACGCCCACCGGAACCACCTTCGGATCCGCACCTCGTCGCCGGACGTTGAACTCGAATACGACGAATTGCGCGAGCAGTGATGGAGCCCTGCCAGCAAATAGAGCAGGTGTCCCGCTCAGTCCGCGTCGATAATCGCCGCCGCAAACCGCTCTATTCCCCGCTCCGGATCGTCGTTTTCGATGGAGACGATAACGTGGTCGACGCCGAGTTCGGCGAGCCGTCCGAAGTAGTCCTGGAACCACTCGGTGCCCGCCCGGTAGCCCAGGTGTAACTGCTCCGGACCGGCCGTCGGGTCGTCCGCGAGTTCAGCGCGGACGGCCATCGCGAACGGCTTTTCTCCGGCGGCCTCTCGCCAGTCGTCGATGTAGTCCGTCAGCGTGCGCTCGGGAAGGTGATAGAACAGCCAGCCGTCGCCGTGTTCGGCGATCCACTCGCGCGATTGACGGGCGTTCCCGGTCGGAAGCAGCGGAATCGTCTCCGCCGTCGGTTTCGGCACGACATCGAGTGCACCGTCGAGGCGGCCCCACCATCCCTCGCGCTCGGGGAACTCGTCGCGCCACAGCGTGCGAAGGGTTTCGACGTGGTCGCGAAACAGCGCGCCGCGCTCGTCGCGGTCGACGCCGAAGGCGGGGTACTCCGGATCGCGGTCGCCGGAGGCGACCCCGAGGACGAGCCGGCCGTCCGAAAGTCGGTCGACCGTCGCGGCGGACTTCGCGACGTGGATCGGGTGTCGAAGCGGGAGGACGATACTCGAGGTGCCGAGCGCGATCTCGTCGGTGTGGGCGGCGACGTGCGAGAGCCACGGCCAGGGGTCGAACGTCTGGCCGGCATCGCCGAATTTCGGCCAGTACGTCGGCACGTCGCGCGCCCAGAGGCCGTCGAAGCCGACCGCCTCGGCGCGTTTCGCGAGCCGAATCTCCGCTTCGGGCTCGGGCGTTGACCGGTTCGCGCCGGTAAGCGGAAATCCAGCGCCGAACGTGAGTCCGTCCGTCTCGAACAACCGTCGGTACCCCTCGTTTTCGTGTCCAGTCGGCATTCGCTCGAGCTATCGGTCACGGGCGGATGACGGCTTCGGTCCGCGAGGCCGCCGATTCGGGTGCAGATCAGATATCGACCGCGAACGGCGTGAACTCGTCGGCCCGGCTCGCAAACGCACCCAGCAACGTCGCAATTTCCTCGAGGTCGTCGGTGTCGATCACTTCGACGGGCGTGTGCATGTAGCGGTTCGGAACGCTGACCACCTGCGACGGAATCGCCCCCGCCGCGGTGAAGAAGCCGTCGGCGTCCGTCCCGGTCCCGACCCCGAGCGCCTCGATCTGTACCTCGAGTTCGCGCTCGTTGGCGACCGAGCGCAGCGCGTCGAACACGGCGGGGTGGTTCGTGCTGCCGCGACCGAGTGCCGGACCNGCCGGACCGCCGCCCAGTTCCATCCGGCTCGTCTTCTCGCTCGGCGCGGAGGGATAGTCGACGGCGTGACCGACGTCGACGACGACGACGGCGTCGGGTTCGAGGTCGAACCCGACCATCCGTGCGCCGTTGAACCCGACTTCCTCCTGGACGGTGGAGACGGCGTAGACGGTCGCGTCGGTTCCAGCCTCGACGGCCTGTCGGAACCCCTCGGCCGCGGCCCACGTTCCGACGCGGTTGTCGAGGCCGCGGCCGGAGAGACGCGTCTCGGAAAGCCACGAGACCGTCGAAGAGAAGGTGATCGGGTCACCGATTTCGAGGCGTTCGTGCGCCTCGTCCTCGCTTTCGGCCCCGATGTCGATCCAAAGGTCCTCGATGTCGGTCTCCGACTCGTCCTCGCGGAGGTGGATCGCGTGCTGCCCGATCACGCCCTCGACGGGACCGTCGGCGGCGTGGATCGTGACGTGTTGGCCCTTCGAAACGGAAGGGTCGGAGCCGCCGATTCGCCCCAGTCTGACGAAGCCGTCGCCGTCGATCGATTTGACGATGAAGCCGATCTCGTCGGCGTGGCCGGCGAGCACGATTTCGGGTGCATCGGATACGTCGGGCGTTCCCTCGTGCACTGCGATGGCATTCCCGTAAGCGTCCGTTCGAACGTCGTCCGCAAACTGGTCGACGTAGTCGACCCAGACCTGCTGTCCGCGGGTTTCGTAGCCCGATGGGGAGGGCGTCTCGAGCAGTTCGGTGAGGAAATCACGCGAAGGATCGTCCATAGTACCTAGTTAGCGACTCGCCTCTTTACGTCTTAGATTCACTCGTACACGAAGCGGGTAAACCGAGGTCCGAACAGACTACTCGGGCGCGCTCGCCCTTCGAGACAGATACTTCAGCGGGTCACGAGCACTGCGTGCAAAAAAATACGTCCGCAAACCGACTGATCAGATCAGTCGTCAGCCGGAGCCGCGCCGCTTGCGCCCTCGGCCTGTTCTTTCGTCCAGGCGAGCTTGCCACCGGCCGCGAGAATGTCGCGTTCGCGCTCGGAGGCGTCGAGGACCGCCGTATACTCGTCTTCGCCGTTGATGCGAACGGTGAACTCTTCCTGCCCGCTCGTGACGGCGTCGTAGACGTCGTCGACGATTTCGACGTCGTCGCCCTGGTCGATGTTCTCGTAGGTGTCCTCGTCGATCTGGAGCGGGACGATCCCGAAGTTAAAGAGGTTCGCGCGGTGGATCCGTGCGAAACTCTGCGCGAGGACGCCCTCGACGCCGAGGTACATCGGACAGAGGGCGGCGTGCTCGCGCGAGGAGCCCTGGCCGTAGTTCTCGCCGGCGACGAGGAAGCCGCCGTCGGCGTCGAGTGCGCGCTCTGCGAACGTATCGTCGACGCGCGAGAGCGTGAACTCGGAGAGCTTGGGGACGTTCGACCGGTACATCAGGATGTCCTGCGTTGCGGGGATGATGTGGTCGGTCGTGATGTTGTCCTCCATCTTGAGCAGCGCTTCACCCTCGACGTCGGCACTGAGCTGGTCCTTCAGCGGCACGTCGCCGATGTTCGGACCCTTGATGAGTTCGTCGTCGACGGCCTCGTCGGGGGTGATGAGGTCCGTCTTGGAGCCGTCGTATTCGTCGGGGAGTTCGACGCCGGGGGCCTCGAGGCCTTCCGCTTCCTCGGCGAGGTCGCGCGGGTCGACGATTTCGCCTGCGATCGCCGCGGCGGCGGCGACTTCCGGCGAGCACAGGAAGACGTTGTCGTCTTCGATTCCCGAGCGGCCCTCGAAGTTGCGGTTGAAGGTCCGCAGCGAGATGGAATCGGAGGCGGGCACGTGGCCGATCCCGATACAGGCACCGCAGGTTGCCTC
>NZ_AOIO01000013.1 GCF_000337555.1 Natrialba asiatica DSM 12278
ACCCTCGAGCATCTTGGCGACGGGGAGGATGTCCTCGTAGCCGCCGTTCGTACAGGAACCGACGATGACCTGGGAGACGTCCTGGCCGGCGACTTCGCGGACCGGGACGACCTTATCCGGCATCGACGGCTGGGCGATCAGCGGTTCGAGGTCCGAGAGGTCGACGACGATCTCGTCGTCGTACTCGGCGTCCTCGTCGGGCTGGATCTCGGCGAACTCGTCGCCGCGACCGACGCGTTCGAGGTAGTCCTCGGTCTGGTGGTCGGTCGGGAAGATCGACGTCGTCGCGCCGAGTTCGGTGCCCATGTTCGTGATCGTCATCCGCTCGGGTGCGGTGAGCGTCTCGACGCCGGGTCCGGTGTATTCGAGGATCTTGCCGACGCCGCCTTTCACGGAGAGGCGACGGAGCATCTCGAGGATGACGTCCTTTGCCGTGGCCCACTCGGGGAGTTCGCCCTCGAGACGGACGTTGACGATCTCGGGCATTTCGATGTAGTACGGTGCGCCACCCATCGCGACGGTCACGTCGATACCGCCGGCACCGATGGCGAGTTCACCGAGGCCGCCGGGGGTCGGCGTGTGGCTGTCGGAGCCGAGCAGCGTCTTGCCGGGTGCGGCGAAGTTTTCGCGGTGAACGTTGTGACAGATACCGTTGCCGGGGCGAGAGAAATAAGCGCCATATTTACCGGCCGCAGAACGCAGGAAACGGTGGTCGTCAGTGTTCTTGAAGTCGAACTGGTAGGTCTGGTGGTCGCAGTACTGGGCTGCGATTTCGGTCTGGACCTCGTCCAGTCCCATCGCTTCGAACTGGAGCCAGACCATCGTTCCGGTCGTGTCCTGGGTAAGTACCTGATCGATCTCGATACCGATTTCCTCGCCGGTCTCGAGATCGCCCTCGACGAGATGGTCGTCGAGAATCTTTTCGGTGAGAGTCTGTCCCATAGCATCCGAATCTCGGCCGTCCGTCCTGATAAATCCAGCGTGTTTCCTTGAGGATCGACCGTGTTAGATACGCCCATGCGCGCAGTTTTCGAGCAATTCTTGCGCGAACATTCGACGACTAACCACTCGAGTTGCGGGCGAATTCACCCAGGCGAGAATATCGGTTAGCGATTCGGAGCGCACGCAAGTGAGACGGTCCACTCGAAGCCGCGTTCATCGCCGTCGACGCGCCTCTCAGAGAGGCTTCCGGTCACGGTCTGTAGACCGTCGTGTTCGCCAGTCCATCGGACGGCGAATTCGTCCGTGTCCTGACCCGTTTTTTCCGGGTGGGGACCGACCGTCCCGTTGTCCGACACGTCCCCACCCGGATCGTAGACCATCACGTCACCGCCGCCGGTCACGTCAATGTGAGACCAGAGTTCGCGGAGTTCGTTCGCCTCTTGCGGACGAGCACAGGACCAGAGCCAGTAGACGTAGTGTCCTTCGGTCGACGAGGAGGACTGTTCGTTCTCGTAGAGCGCAGCGTAGTTGTCCGATTCGACGAGCGTCGCGCCCGACGAGTTGGTCACGGTGAGTGACTGTGTATCGTCCCAGACGAGATTCGAAAGCGCGAGTCCCGGTTGCAGTCGTCGATTCAGGTCGGCGATATCGGGGATAATCTTCTCGGCGGCCGACAACCCGTACGTCTCCGCCATCCGGTCGGTGTATCGCTCGCGTTTGTCATCCGTTAACCCGGTTGCGTCAGGACCCACGGATATCGATTCATCTGCCGTACGCACCGATGACTCCGACTGTCCGATCAGGTGGCTGTTACATCCCGCAACCGCCGAAATTCCCGTTCCTCCGATCAGCGAGAGAAACACCCGTCTACTGCGCGTCTCACCGGTCGTTTTCGTCATTACCCACTAGCACTATTTGAAGCCATATAATCTCTCCTACAATAAGAAGACTATCGGAGAGGATGTGTTCTTCAGAACGCGATATCTGTTATATGCCGGCACCGTCGAGATAGACGGACCACGTGAAACTCCTGTTGTCCCAGGTATCTCGTCGCTCGACAAGCGTCCCGTTGATCTCCTGTGATCCCTCATAGTTACCGTCCCACCGAACGGCGAACTCGTCGGTATCTTGGCCCGTCTTGTCCGGATGAGGGCCAACGGTATCTTCGGAGAGATAGAACTCTCCTTCTATACCAGCTGACGCTCCGACCGAACCGCTCGAGTTCGTCCCGGAAACGCTGGCGCTGACTGTAACCGGGATGCCATTTTTCGTGACGTCTCCGCCGGGGTCGTAGACCGTGACGTCGGCAGAGTTCGTAAGATCGATGTGGTTCCAAAATTCCTTGATGTTCCCCGTGATGTTGATATGGTCGATAGACTGCGCCGCCGACCAGAGCCAATAGATGTAGTATCGGTCGTTCCCACCGTCTTTGTAAACATTTGTCTCGTAAAGTGCGGCATAATTGTCTGATTCCACAAGCGTCTGGCCGTACGGGTTATCTACTTCTAGATGCTCGTCGTCATCCCAAACGAGCGATCCGGGCTCGAGACCAGGCATCTGGCCCTGCGTTCCGATATCTCCACCGTCCGCCGATTCGTGTCCATCAGGCACTATTCTCTCGGCGATTTCCTGGCCGTACTTGTCGCTCATGTCGTTGACGAACGCGGTCCGTTCGCCGTCAGTCAGCCCCCGTGTGCTCGGATCAACCTCCATCGACGCCGATACCGGGGACTCAGCCGTCTTTTGGGAGCCTTCTTCTTGGTCGTTTGTTCCCGAGTCGGCGACGACCGTTCCGGCCAAGAGACTCGTTCCTACCGCACCGACACCCAATTGCTTGAGAACGCTTCGCCTGCTATTCGAATTACAGCTGTCTTGGTTTGACATTGCTTTCTGTAGTAGCATCATTTTATATATAAACATTTGTTACTTTACCACATTCAATCAGCGATTTGTCGGAGTGATGCGATGGTCAAGCCGCTCTTGAGGGATAGGATAACCACTGTCGAGGAGCGCTTCTATTTCTTCGTCTATAGGTGCATTCGCGAAACCTTCGGGCCGACTCGAAAAGCGTTTGGTAGCAGGACAACCAACGCCGACTATGTTCCGTTCCGGTACCTTCGTTGCAGACCACGTCTCGCCGACGACCTCCGAACAGGTCCAACCCAACGGCGTCGACCTCACCCTCGACATCGTCTTCGATCAGCTCGAACCCGGCCGGATCGGCCGGGACGGCAAGCAGATCGGCGACCGAGCCGCCCGCCCGCTCGAAGAACTCGAGCAGAAAGCGCCCGACACGTACTATCTGCCCGAGGGAGNTGGCGACCGAGCCGCCCGCCCGCTCGAAGAACTCGAGCAGAAAGCGCCCGACACGTACTATCTGCCCGAGGGAGCGTACGTCGCGCGCTACAACGAACAAATCGCGATTCCGGACGGGCACATCGGGTTCGTCTATCCCCGCTCGTCGCTGATGCGAAACTCCTGCATGCTCAATACGGCGGTCTGGGACGCCGGCTACGAGGGCCGCGGAGAGGGGCTCTTGCAGGTCCACCACGACGTCGAGATCGAACGCGACGCGCGGATCGCCCAGCTCGTGTTCGCCGAGTCGAATCACGAGGACACCTACGACGGCAGCTATCAGGGCGAGAACATCGACGGGAGCAGTTGCTGACCACCGGACGGTCCACTTTTGGTACCGTCCGTCGAACCGTCGGTATGGCCGGTGATCGCACCCGATGATGGCGACGACGCACGCGTTCGCCGGTCTCACCGTTGTGTCTCCGATCGCATACCTCGTGCCCGAGTTCTCTGCGCCGCTCGCGCTCGGCGCGCTCGTGGGCGGCCTCGCTCCCGACTTCGACCTGCCGCTCACCCACCGCCGGACGTTTCACTTCCCGATTGTCGGACTCGTCGGGGTCGTTCTGGCGGTCGGACTCGCGTTTTCCGCGCCGACAGCGCCAACGCTGGCTATCGCCGCGTTCGTCGTCGCAGCCTGGCTCCACGCCGCGACCGACGTTTTCGGCGGCGGGCCGGAGATGGACCCCTGGCGAAACCGCACCGAACGCGCCGTCTACGACCACGTCCACGGTCGATGGCTCCGTCCGAAGCGATGGATCCGATACGACGGTGCACCGGAGGATGCCGTTCTCGCGTTCGTCCTCGCACTGCCGGCCCTCGTGGTCTTCGACGGCTGGGTCAGGATCGTCGTGCTCGGCGGTCTCGGCGTCTCGATAGCCTACGCGCTTCTTCGACGACGATTGATCCGGTGGACCGCTGACTGGGAGTGGCTCGAGTAAGCTGGTGACGGTAGCAAGCAGCCGGCCCGCCGCAAGTCGGAACCCTGATACCTCCAGTCTCCAAGAGAGTACTATGGTCGAGACGTTCGTTACGCAGACCCTCCATCTCGTCTTTGGGGCACTCTGGGCCGGCAGCGTCTTCTACGTCGCGTTCGTCGTACTGCCGCTCGCTCGCGACGGCGAGTTCAATACGACGAAGCCGCTCGAGGCAATCGCCGGCAAGTTGACGACGATTTCGCGCGTCAGCGCGCTCGTCCTGTTGCTTACGGGCGGTCATCTCGCACAGGCGCGGTACACGTCCGCGAGCCTGTTCGGCTCGACCAGGGGACACTTGGTGCTGCTAATGGTCGCTCTCTGGCTGTTGCTTGCCACCCTCGTCGAAATTGGCTCGAAACGACTCGAGAGCGGTCTCAACGGGAAGAAGCTTCGCGAACCCGCGGCCGATGCATTGGGACTGTATCGGGCGGCCGCACTCGTCGGAATCGCGTTGCTCGTCGTTGGCGGGGCGATCACGACGAACGTTGCAGCGAGCCTCTCTTTGTAGGCGCTTTCGAACTCGTCGGTTTGGGAACCGATCGTGGAACTACCATTCTTGCGAAAGATACTTAGTCGGTTACTGTAAGATACTCCCATGCTCAGGGGGACTGGGAACAGAACCGGAAACGGGGGGGCGAACGCGAACACGACCGTCGCGAGGAGCGGCACGAAAGGAATTGCACTCTCGTTGCTCGCCGTTGGCACGGCAGCCCTCGCCGGCTACGTGCTCAGTTCGAACCGCTCGAAGAACTCGACGTCCCGATCGAAGGCCAATCTCGGCGCGCGAATCATCGACCCGGACGAGGTTCCTGCTAACGCGACCATCGTCGACGCCTCTTCGCGCCAACTCGACGAGATTCCCGGTGCACGGCGGGCGATCAATCGTGCGATCCGGCGCCGTGCACGCGAGGAGTGGGAACACGTCACGCTGGAACGCGACGGTGCCTGGTCCGTCGTCGATACGATTCGCGGTTCACTGCCGTACCACGAGGGAACGGAACACGAATACAACGGCGTCTACGTCCACTACGACGATCGATTCATCGTCTTGGACGCCATCGGCTGGGCGCATCTCAAGGAGCCACTGCAGTAGCGGTACGGTCCGAAGGGTCACTGGTCAGGACGACCTGAGGGGGCACGGCGCAATCGCGAGCGCATAATTCTCGGCACAGTGTGGACCCCGGTCGTGAGTCTGCTCCCACGAGAGGACACTCACTCTCAGCACTCATAACCCAACCCGAAGCCACGAAAACCACAACCCCTACCTCACTCCATCGCGGACGGTCCGCTATGCAACTGGGCGTTATCGGACTCGGACGTATGGGACAGATCGTCGTCGAACGTGCCCTCGCAGCGGGCCACGACATCGTCGCCTTCGACCTCGATCCCGAAGCCGTCGCAACGGCCGCCGACGCCGGGGCCGAACCCGCCGACTCTATCTCGGATCTCACGGACCGCCTCGGTACCGACAAGCGCATCTGGCTCATGGTCCCCGCCGGCGAGCCGGTCGACGCAACGCTCGACGAACTCGACCCGCACCTCGACGAGACGGACATCGTCGTCGACGGCGGCAACTCATACTTCGAAGACTCAGTTCGACGAGCCGACGCCTGCCCCGCCGCCTACCTCGACTGTGGCACCTCCGGCGGCCCCGCCAGCGCTGAACTCGGCTTCTCGCTCATGATCGGCGGCCCGGCCTGGGCCTACGACGAACTCGGCCCCGTCTTCGACGCCGTCGCAACCGGTCCCGACGGCCACGGGCGAATGGGCCCCGCAGGCTCCGGCCACTACGTCAAGATGATCCACAACGGCGTCGAGTATGCACTCATGCAAGCCTACGGCGAAGGCTTCGAACTCCTCCACGAGGGCCGATACGACCTCGATCTCGAGTCCGTCGCCTCGGTCTGGAACAACGGCGCGGTGATCCGCTCGTGGCTCCTCGAACTCTGCGAGGAAGCGTTCCGCGAGGAAGGAACCGACCTCGGCACCGTCGCAGACCGCATCGAAGGCGGCTCCACCGGTACCTGGACCGTTCAGGAAGCTCTCGAACAGGAGGTCCCACTACCGCTCATCTACACCGCACTCTCCGAACGGTTCGGCTCACGCGCGGACGACGGCCGCTTCTCGCGACGACTCGCCAACCGCCTCCGGTACGGCTTCGGCCGACACGAAGTCCCCCGACGCGACTGACTCTAGTAGCCACTGCAAGTCGCTTCACACCCGATCGCACGACGGCTCTGCGACCGGCGTGTAACACGTTGCAGTTGGTGCCATAGTCCGCACCGAGTTCAGCCACTGACTGCCGTGCCCCATTACTACTCACTATTCAGAACCACCGTTCAAAATCACTCCGTAATAGCCGCTTCTGAAGCAATATCTGTCTTCTCTCTTATCTGTACGGCATCAGTTCCCGCCATCCGTGTTCGACTATCGGCGGTTTTAGCCGCTTATCTGGCGATATTCGGTCGCGTATTCTGAACAATCGTTCTCTCCTGACTCCGCCTCCTGAAATATTGGGTCACCTTCTTTATCACCGGAACCCACAGCATCAGTTATGAACTCGCAGTGCGCACGTTCGATGGAAGTCACGGTAACGGATCAACGACCAAGCATGGCTATCGTCGACCTCGTCGCCCGCGAATCCGGGACAGATCCGATTGAACTCGAGCCGCTTTATGACGTTATCGACCCGGATATGCTCGATTCGCTCTGTGAATCGAGTAGCGGATTTACGAGCCTCGAGTTCAGCTATCACGGTCGGAACGTAACTGTACGAGCCGATTCTCAGCCCGAAGATACGGTCGAGATCTCGCTGGCGGAACCCGGAACGGTCGCCGAGGGGGCGGGCGACGTTTTCAACACGGAATCCACGATTTAATTCTGCAGGCGGCGTGTGACGGTCAGCCACGCCCGGTGACAGCGATGGAAGAATCGAAAAGGGAACCGTTTTGCCGGCGGTTGCAGTAGGGCGGAGTGAGGGCGCGTAGCTCAGTGGACAGAGTTCTTGGTTCCGGACCAAGATGTCGGGGGTTCAAATCCCTCCGCGCCCGTCGTTTTGCTGCGAAATCTCCCCGTGAGCGGCAGCGACGGCGGAGATGTTTGAACCGTGGCCGACCCGGCTTGCAGTCGCTACAGCTAACCGGTAGGTGCGGGCGCGTGTCCGCTCGTCATTCGATAGTGCGGGCGAGGAACTGCTCGATCGCTGCCGGGCCAGCCGGTAACGCGGTATCGAGGAGCGGTTCCGGCGTCTCGCCCTCGTCGACGTGAGTTGCGCTGTACACCGATTGGCTGGGCGTCGGCTCGGTCGCGAGGAGGTCCATCGCCACCCGTTCGGATTCGATGTCCTCGATGCGCTCTGCCCAGACGTGGTTGCGATCGTGTAACTCGTAGAAGACGGCGTTCACACCCGCTTCGTCCAACGAATCGAAGAACCGCCGGCTGTGTTCGACGGCCACGACCTCGTCCGCTCGCCCGTGCATCAGGAGCGTCGGTGGACTGTCCGCGGAGACGTGGGTGAGGGGGCTCGCCTGCTCGAACCGCTTCGGGTGGTCGGACGCGGGACCGCCCAGTAGCAGTGAGGGAATGCCGGGTGCGTGGTCCGCCGCGAACGTGAAGTCGGTGAGACCGTACCAGCTGACGACCGCCTGCACCGCCCCTGAAGTGTCGGGTGCGACGGACTTTGTCAGTTCTCCGTCGAACGTCTCTCCCAGATCCATCACGTCCTTGACGACGCCCGCGAGCAGGGCTAGATGACCGCCCGCCGAGGACCCCCACGCCGCAATGCGCTCCGCGTCGTAGCCGTATTCCGCAGCAGTGGCTCGAAGCCATCGAATCGCAGCCTTCACGTCGACGAAGTGTGCGGGGAACGCCCCCCGTGGAGTCGGGTTGGTCGGATCGTACATCCCCTGTATCTCCGGCCCGGCGTCGTCGGGAACCTCGGCCAGACGATAACTCACACTGGCGATTGCACAGCCCCACTCGGCCGCGTAGCGCTCCGGATCGGGGACGTTATCGCGGGTTTCGGCAATCCAGCCGCCCCCGTGAACGTAGACGACCAGCGGCGGACGCTCTTCGTCAGGGAGGTACAGGTCGAGTTCCATTTCGCCGGCCTCGCGGTCGGCGTAGGTGATGCCCTCGTGGACCGAGACGTTCGCGTCGGCCGCTTCGCCCGTCGGTTCGCTCATACGTAACGGATGTGGGGCGCGCGGCATAACGGTGCGTCTCCCGGAAACTCGTATACTCGTAGCGAGCGCTCAAACGGGCTCGCGAAGCGCCCAGATATCCGCGGTCGGGTCGAGCCGGTGCGGTTCCGTCCCGTTCGCCGTGAGAATGCCGACGTGGTAGAGCATCGTCTTCAACTGAAACACCGTCGGCGAGTGGTAGATGTCGCCGTCCTCGAGTTCAGCGCGCCGGAGGTCGCCCTCGGCGGTCAGCACTCGACGGCGAACCGCCTCGTCGCCGCGAACGAACAATTCGACGGCGAACGTCGGATGGAGCTCGTGGAGGTGGGTGACGAGGTCGACCAGCGACGGCTCGGGAATCCAGTCGTCGTGCATCGTCTGGAGTTCGTTGACGAGCAGTTCCGTTGCGGGGTATTCGAAGAGAACGCGGCGGGCCAACTGCCCCCACGCCGGCGCGAGTTCAATGAACCGCTTTCGCGAGCGATACCAGTCGGCGAACGTTTCGAGCGCCGCTTCGACCGAGCCACAGCGGGCTTTCCCGAAGCGGATCACCTCCTCGCCGAGGGCGGTCAGCGCGACCCGTTCGCGGTCCTCGATCAGCCCGAGGAACGCGGCCCCGCGCCTGGCGTCTCGGACCGCTCCGACGACGTTGAACTCGGAGAGGAGGCACGCGGTGTCGCCGTCGGCGTAGTGAGCGAGCGGGTAGCCGAGATAGTTTTTCGGGTGGTTCAATCCGAAGGAGTTCTCCGCGACGCCCTGAGCGCTGGCCTGGAACCGCAGCGCCGAGGCCTCGGTCGTGGTTCGGTTCCCGACGAGGCGCGGGGATTCGAGCACGTCGACCGCTCCCGTGGTGTCGACGCCAAGGACGCCGACGTTCAACTCCCGCGCGAGCGTTCGGTCGGTGTCCGTGACCGCCTCTACCGGGGCGGCGAGGTACGCCGCGTTGGCCTCGTGGAGGCGATCGTAGGCCTGAACGATGCCGCGCCGGGTATCGACGCCGCCGCTCGCGTACCCCTTGGCTTCGATGGCGAGCAGCGGCGGGTCGTCACCGAGGCGGTCCACGGCGAGCAGTTCCGGATCGAGTTCATCGGGTTCGTGCACGCCGACGAGGTCCGGGAAGCCGCCGCCGATTTCGACGTGGTTGAACGGGGCGAGTCGGTCGCGGACGGCGGGATCGATGGGCTGGCCGGGGAGCCACTCCTCGCGCGCGAACTGGGTGTCGGCCACGACGTAGGAACGGTCGCTCGCCGCGGGAAAGAGCCGTTGCTTGGCGTGGGCGAGGACCTGCGGTTCCGAGAGCGGGCGAGCCGCGCTGCTCATGAGGCTGCATCGGAGGGGGCCGCAAAGAGTGTTCTGGCGGTCCGCGTCGCGGATCCCGCCGAGCGTTGGCGACCGCTACGATGGGGTGGTGCACTGTCACCGTCACGCCGCGCTCGCCGACGGGTCGGACTCACGCGAACGGCGAGACGGCGAGTTCGCGCCGAATTCCGGCCAGGATGGCACCGGTGCCACAGAGCGCGAGCGCCGCGCCGGCGAGCCAGGGCGGAGAGCCCAGCGCGACGAGTTCGGCGAGCCAGAGGCCGGCGAGGAGACAGAGCCCGCCGGCGACGATGAGGGTGACGAACCGTTCCATCGCTCTCTCGGGCCGGTATTCGCGGGTAAGGGGAATGGATGTTGGGGTCGACGCGAAGTGAACTCGACGGTTCGGTGCGTCGCCGGCGTGCCGGAGACGGCCGGCTTCGGACCGACGCCGCAGTAAACGTTAGTGGATACGGGACGTGTGTCCGGGTATGGAACGACCGACGCTCGTCTACGACGACGACTGCGGGTTTTGTACCTGGTGGGCGGACCACCTCTCGGAACGATCATCGATCCGGCTCGTCGGGTTCAGCGACCTGACGCCGGAACTGCGGGCTGAACTCCCCGAGAGCTACGAGGACTGCTCGCACTTGCTTACCGAGGAGGACGTCTACTCCTGCGGGGTCTCGATCGAGCAGGCCTTCCTGCGCTCTGACATCGACGGTCCGGCGCGCGAGTTCGTCCAGTTCCTCCGCCACTTCGAGGAGTACGACCGGCTGCGCGAACACGGCTACCAACTGGTGGCGAACAACCGCGACCTCTTCGGAAAGATCGTCTCGAAGACCCCGCCGGCCAGACGGGAGTCCTGACGCCGGGTGCAGCGACGCGTGAGTCCGGTCGGGACGCCGTTAGTCCGCCGACCAGCCGGGCGCTCGCCGCCGCACGTCGGTCAACGAGACGGGGCGGACGTAGGAGCCGACGCGCTCGCGGTGCCACCACCGACCGGTTTCGGCGCGTTCCTCGGGTGTCGTGTACCGATAGCGATACCGGACTGCACGGACGTGGGCCGGCCCTTCGGAGTCGGCAAACGGGTCTTCGGCGAGCAGCGCCAGCGCCTCCGCGTCGCCCTCGAGGAGTTTCCCGAGAAATCGCAGGAACCAGGGGTGGCGGCGCGGCGTCGGAGCCATCGCGGCGAACCAGAGCTGCCAGTCCAGGCGCAGGTGGTACGGGGCGATCTGAGGCGGGCGGCGCTCTGGATCGGTCGGCTTTCCCTTGAACCGGTACTCGCGCCACGTCGTCTCGTCGGTAACCGTCTCGTCGGTCGTCCCCTCGATGACGATCTCGTAGCGCGTTTTCGTGATGGAGCCGAACGCCCCGTAGGTGTTGACCAGGTGCAGCGGGTCGAACGCGGTGTTCATCGTCTGGCTCGCAGAGAGTATGTTCTCGACGGGACGGATGCTCATCGCGACCACGACGAGCGTGACGAGGACGGCGAGCGTCTGGAGATACAGCGGCGTCGCGGCAGCCGTCGGCGCGGAGATCGGGAGTACGGCCGTGAGCACGCCGTCACTGAACGTCGGAATCGCCAGGACGATCGTGATCGCGTTCAGCCAGGCGAAGTTCCCGGTGATCATCAGCCACCCCTGAAAGCCGATCGTGGCGATCCCGGCCAGCGCCGAGGCGGGCTGCGGTGCGAAGTAGAGAAACGGCACCGCGAGTTCGACGACGTGGTTACCGAAGGTTTCCACGCGGTGAACTCGTTTCGAGAGGTGGTGGGCGAACCAGCTGACGGGGTTTGGAATCGGCTGGGTCTCGTAGTGATAGTCCATACAGGAGAGGTCCCGCCAGCAGTCGTCGCCGCGGAGTTTGATCAGCCCCGCGCCGAACATGTTTCGGAAGAGCACCCACTGGAGCAACAGGATGATGAGAAACGGCGGCGCGACGGAGCCAGCACCGAGGAAGATCGCGAGAAAGCCGGTTTCGAGCAGCATCGACTCCCAACCGTAGCCGTAGAACGTCTGTCCGGCGTTGACGAAGGAGAGATACAGCAGCCACAACACCGTCCAGAGGAGCATCGATGCGGGCGTGGCATAGCCGGCGGGGAGCCAGTAGGGGACGCCGAGCAGCACCAGGCCCGAGACGGCGACGCCGCTCCAGGCCGCGAGGCCGATCGCCCGATCGCTCGGGACGAAATAGAAGAGACTCGGCCGTTCGCGGAACGACGCGCCCTCGGCGTACCACTCGATCGGCAGGAGGCCGTCCTCGCCGACCAGCGGGCGAAACTGGAAGGCGGCCACGAGAAAGGCGAGCAGGTACAACAGCGCGAGGCCTCGCTGGAACAGCAGCCGGACGAGCCAGAACTCCTCGCCGTGGAACATGTGGGGACCTGAATCCGCCGACGAGCAAAGAGGTGGCGGGGCGCTCCTACGGGACCCGACGAAAACCGGGGTCGGATCCGACGCCGCTACTAACTCGTCGGACGGCCCCCGAGTTCATGGCGAGCGCTCGTGAACAGCCCGGTATGGAGCACGTCTCGATCGACGATATCGATCCGCGTTCGACCGACTATCACTCGGATCGACGCGAACTCGCGGCCCCGCTCGAGACCGAGCACCTCGCGATCACGCGCTACGTTCTCGATCCCGGCGAACGATTCAGCGGGTCGATACACGCGCACGCGGATCAGGAGGAAGTCTTCGTCGTGCTCGCCGGCGAAGCGACGTTCGAGATCGAACGCGACCGCGCCGCCGACGCGGCAGCCGAGAACGCGGCCGGCGACGAACACGAACTCGTCGTGGGCGAGTTCGAGGCCGTCCGGTTCGCCCCCGGCGAGTTCCAGTCCGGCCGGAACGACTCGGACGACCGCGTCGTCGCGATCGCGCTCGGCGCACCCCGGGACAGCGAGGACGTGCGGGTTACGCGCATTCCGGTACTCGAGGATCGGAACGTCACCTGTCCCGACTGCGACCACGACCACCTGCGAATCGGCGACGATGACGAGGCCGAACTCGTCTGTCCCGCCTGCGGCGCGCCGGTTGAACTCGAGTGAGGGCCGGTTCCAGGACCCGGTTCTGCAGCCCGTTCGTCCATCTCTCGTGTCCGGCTCCACCGAGTCTGGTAGACGCTTCACGCCGGACGCAGCGACCGCGACGAGTTCAGGACGATCAGGCCGCTAGAAATCCCGACGGCGACGGCGGTAAACAGCGGATTCAGGAGGCCGGTCAGGGCGAGCGGGACGACGATGGCGTTGTAGCTGAGTGCGAGCGCCAGGTTCTGGACGACGCGGCGACGGGCGGTCCGTGCCAGCGCGAACGCTCGCTCGACGCCGGAGAGGTCGTCGTCGACGATGGCGAGGTCGGCCGCGTCGGAGGCCAGCGCCGTGCCGCCGCCGAGCGAGAGCCCCAGATCCGCCGCGGCGAGCGCCGGGGCGTCGTTCGTTCCGTCGCCGACCATCGCAACGGGGCCGTCGGCGCGGAGTCGGCGAACGGCCTCGGTTTTGCCGTCCGGCGGGACGCCGGTAAAGACGTGGTCGACGCCCGGCTGTTGCGCGAACGTCTCGGTCGCTCGACCCTCGTCGCCGGTGAGCACGACGACCGAGACATCGCTTTCGGAGAGGGCCGTGACGGTTTCCTCCCAGTCGTCCCGGGGCTCATCACCCACGACGACGAGGCCCTCGGCGCGGCCGTTCCGGCCGATCACGACCGGGAGATTCCCCGCCTCGCGTGCGTCGCTCGCGCGCCCCCCGAGTTCAGGATCGAGGTCCCAGTCGCGGTCATCGAACAGGTCGGGGTGGCCGACGAGGAGTCGGTCGCCGTCGACGACGCCCGAGACGCCGTTGCCGTGGTCGGTGAACTCGCGGACGAACTCGTCGCCGGCCGAGTCGGAGGGGTCCGTCTCGTCTCGTGAACGCGTCGAATCGTCGACCGTGCCGGCGTCGGGTGTCGGGTCGTCGACCGCGTCCGAGGCACCCGAGGAACCGGGGCCTCCGTTCGACGCAAACGCCGCCGTAATCGCCGCGGCGGCCGGGTGGGATGCGTGTCGTTCGAGTCGGCCGGTCGCTCGAAGCAGAGCGGGCGAGCCGTCGGCCTCGAGTACCGTCATCTCGCCCGTCGTCAGTGTCCCGGTCTTGTCGAAGACGACGGTATCGATCTCTCGCAACCGCTCGAAGACGGTCTCGTCGAAGACGACGATGCCGCGATCCATGGCCTCGCGGATGCTCGACGCGACCGAGTACGGCGTTGCGAGGCCGAGCGCCCACGGACTCGCTACCATGATCGTCAAGAGCACGGCCAGTACCGTCGTCGTCGACGCGAGTCCGTTCCCCTGAAAGACGTTCCAGGCGCCTACGAGTGCCCCAGCGCCGAGCACGACCGGGAGGAAGATCGCCGCGAGTTCATCGGCGCGCCGCTGGATGCCGTGGGCTGCGCTCTGGAGGTTCCAGACGGTTCGAGTGAGCCTGTCGATGCTGCTGTCGGTTCGGTCGCCGACGGCGACGATCGCGGCGTCGCCGGTGACGACGGACCCGCCGACGACCGCGTCGCCGGGGGTTTTCGAGATCGGGAGCGACTCGCCGGTGACGACCGCTTCGTCGACCGTACACGAACTCGCGACGAGTTCGCCGTCGACGGGGATGCGTTCGCCGGCCCGGACGAGGAGTCGGTCGCCGGCGGAGAGGTCGGTGACGGGGATGGTTCGAGTGTGCTGGCTCGGTGCCGACGGTTCGGAGGTGGCCGCTGTCGGCGTGTCAGCGTCGTCAGAGTCGCCGGAGTTGTCCGGGCCGTCGGAGTCGTCGAGATCGTCGGGGTTACCGGGGTCGTCGGAGTCGTCGAGAGTGGAGGCTCGTTCGGAATCCCGGTCGGAGGTGCGTTCGGCGTCGCCGGCCTCCGAACCGGCGCTGTCGAACACGCGGGCCGTGTCGACCTGCGAAATCGTGAGTTCGGTGAGGCGGTCCATGGCCTGGCGCTTGACCATCGCTTCGTAGAAGAGCGCGGCCATGACGATGGCGGCGACGATGATCGTCAGGTCGTAGTAGAGGTCGCTGCGACCGGAGACGAAGGCGATGGTGCCGTAGCAGAAGGCGCTCACGACGGTGAGCGACGCGAGCAGTTGGGTGCTCGGCTGGCGGTGTCTGAGGCTGACGTAGGCACCCCGTAAGAGCGGCATGCCGGTGAGATAGAGGACGGCACCGGTGACGGTGAAAAACAGCGGCAAAAAGAGCAGGCCGCCGAATCCGGTAAACGCCTCGTCGTAGAGGGAGAGGAACCGCCAGTCGAAGACCGAGGCGAGATACGTCGGATACAGGAGTGCGGCGTAGGGGATGAGCAGGAACGATCCGAAGACGATGCCGATGACGTACCGAACTTCGAGCATATCGTCCGTCCGTCGCTTTCGGAGGCCGGACATCTCGCGCGAGCGTCGCGTGCCGCCGGTTTCGGCGTCGCTCGAGGCTTCTTCGCGGCGGTAGGCGGTGTAGCCGGTCGTCGTCAATGCCGCCTCGAGTTCGGCGGCGGAGATGCGGGCGGGGTCGTGATCGATGCGGATGGTTTCGGTGACGTAGCTCGCGGCGGCGTCGGTGACGCCGTCCTGGGATTTCGCGACCGATTCGAGGTGGCGTTCGCACGTGGCGGCGTACATGCCGTCGACGCGGAGGAAGGTTCGGTCGGGTGCCGTGGCGTCAGCGGACGTGGCCGCGGACTCGTCTGCAGTATCGACGGTGGGGGTTGATCCGGCGGCGTTCCGTTCGTCCGGTTCCGGAGGAGCGAGCGTCTCGGTGATCTGCCGACAGCCGGTCGAACAGAAGGCGTTCGCGGCTGTGGTGTCGTTCCGCGGTTGCTCGTCGCCGTCGCTCTCGGCGGGCGTCAGCGCCGTCCCGCAGAGTCGACAGCGGCTCGATCCGGGGGTGGGGCCGGCCGTCGACCGCTCGGCATCGTCGTCCACAACGGATCTCGCGGGGCGAGCCAAATAACGGTGTCTCTCCGCTCTCGATGGGTTCGTCCTCGGCGTCCGATCGGCCCGGAAAACGGCCGCGCGCTCGCTACCGCGGATCGAACTCGGCGGCCGCGTTCGCGAGATCCCGCACGAACGGCCGCGGGTCGTCACGGCTGAGATAGTCACACCGTCGCTCGGTCACCATCGACCGGCAGATGTCCCAGAGCGCGGTCCGAAACGGCGGTTTCTCGACCAGCGGCACGTCGGCCGTCAGGATCGAGTAGAGATGCAACAGCTCGCCGCGGACGAGGTGGCCGCCCATCCCGACCTCGTAATCGTGGTCGATCCGCTCGCGCTCGTCTCCCGCGAGCAGCCAGTAGTAGTACGGGAAGTCGGCCCCCGTCTGGACCGAAAACGGCAACGACGACCAGAACCGCGGGTTCACCTCCATCAGCTTGAACTCGCCCGTCTCCTCGTCGCGAAGGAACTCGACCATCGCGAGGCCGTGCCACTCGAGGTGATCGAGCAGCGCACGTCCCGCGCGTTCGAGTTCGGGAATCCAAACCGATTCGCGGTAGGAACTCGGACCGCCGGCGTAGCTGTAACCCCGGCGTTGGCGGTGCTGGAACGTGGCGACCGGCTCGCCGTGGTCGTAGAGGGCGAAGAAGCCGTATTCGTCCGTCGTCGGGACGTATTCCTGGCGAATCGGCGTGTGTCCCATCTCGGTTCGCAGGGTTTCAAGGGAGGGCGCGTCGGGGGTCCTGCCGTTCGGAGCCGTGTTCGTACTCGTACTCGTGTTCGTGCTTGTGCCCGTCTTGGCCGTACTGGAACCGGTCGCGCGCTCGGTCGCCGTGGACGACGCCGTAACGGTACTGCTCGTCTTCGAAACGCGCTCGTCGGTCGATTCGACGGCCACATCGACGTTCGATCCACCGTCCTCGATGCTTTCGTTCACGTCGATAGCCGTCCGGGTCGTCGACCCGGTCGTACTCGTCGTCGCCGTCGTGCCGGCAGTCGCAGCCGCCACCGTACCGGATGCTGTCCCGTCACCCTCCGTTTCCAGATACCGCGTCGAGGGCGGCGCGATACACGTCTCCGGGCCGTACCGATCGAGGTACTCATCACCCAATACCGAGTACCGCGGCTTGACGATCCACTCGCCCGATTCCGGAATCTCCGTACACGACTCCGTCTCCGGCGCGCCAACACCCGCGTTCGCCGCCGCCTCGAAGAGTTCGACTCGATCCTGTACCCTGGCGAGCGTATCCATCTCGGGCCAGGGCGTTCCGATATGCTCGCTGAACTCGTCGCGATACTTCGAGAGAACGTACACGTCGGGCTCTCTGACCGGAATTATCGTCCGCACGTCCGGCCGCATCGCAAGCGCCTGCAGCGCGTCCCGATAGGCGAGCAGATCCTCGTAGGGAGACGGCACGACGACCGCCTCGTCGCAGTACCGCGATTTCGCGGCTGGCGTTCGCTCGTCGCTCGAGACGACGATCGTCCGAATATCGCGCCGAGTGAGCGATCGAACACACGCAACTGAACTCGGCGCGGTAATCCCTGGTACGACGACCGACTGGCACTCACCCGGGGCGTTCGATCTCATAGTGGGCCGTCGACCTCGGGTGGAAATGTTATGTCGTCGCTACTTCACTCGCGGGGAGTCGCCGCTCCCGTACGGAGACACGGGACGATACAGCGAGAACCACCGCCGAACCGGTACAGCGCCGTCAACCACCGGGAGAAAGCAACCCGTACTCGGGCGTACGCCGAGCCTTCCAAGATCCCGAGACCCCGTTCAGCGCTGGCGCTCCACAATCGTGCCGTCGCTACCGACGGCGATCGCTCGCGGCGGCCCGACCGCAACCGCCTGCAGCGAGTCAGCTATCCCAGTCGCAGAACTGAACTCGGTCGAGTTCAGTTGCCGTTCGAACACCGCTCCGTCGTCGGTACAGGCGAGCAGTCGCTCGCCGCCGACCGAGAGGCCGGTCACTGCGGTGTCCGTGATGCGCTCGGGGGTCCAGGTCGTGCCGTCGTATCGGTGGACGACGCCGTCGTCGGCGCTGACCAGTACCGGTGACGGACTAGCCGGGGTAGCCGCGACGATGTTCGTGAACGTCCCCGCCGCATCGTCGAGGCCGATTCGGGAGAACGACGTGCCGCCGTCGGTCGTCTCGAAGACGCCGTTGTTGGTGTCGCAGCAGTAGCCCACCGCGTCGTCGGCGAGGTCGACGCCGCTCAGGCTGGAACCGCTGCCGGGGGTGAGCGGCTCGTCCCACGCGAGTTCACCGGACCCGCTCGCCGCGGTGTCGTCCGCGCCGGTCGGATCGCGTCGGTAGCGCCCGCGGAGAATTTCCCCGGAGCCGTTGCTGAGCAGGATCGTCTCGGTTCCGGCGTCGCCGCCGACGGCGATTCCGAGCCAGTTGTCGGTGATTCCGGTCGGGGCCGTGTAATCGGTGTGGCGGTCGGTGGCGGTATCGATCCGGGCGACGGTCCCGCTGTCGCCGTCGATCCAGACGGCACCGCCGTCGTCGGTTGCGGCGACACCGGTAAGATCGTTGCCGGCGGCGGCGGGGCCGTCTTCGAGGACGGTGTGCCAGTCGCCGGCGTCCGAACTGGCAAGGACGACGCCACCATCGCCGACGGCATAGCTGTGCCCGTCGTCAGTGATGGTTACGTCGGAGAGCGGTGCCCCGGTGGGCGCGTCGGTGGTGGTCCATTCGCCGTCTCGGTCCGGACGGGAATGGGGCACGTCCGCCGTCGATTGCTCTTCGTCCGGCGCGGTACCGGCGTCTACCGCCGGCTCGTGATGCGAACTGTCGCTCGCGGTTTCATCGGTATCCGAAGCAGTCGCAGCATCACTCCCATCCTCGCTCACCGACGCTGACGCAGCGGGCGGTTCGTCCTCCTGGGTCCGGGGCTGATCGTCCCGAGACGCATTCGAGGGACGGCTTGCGGACTGATCAGCAGCACCCGGTCCCATTCCGAGTTCACCGCTGGTCCTTCGCCAACGGGCGTAGAGAACGACGAGCGGGACGAGATAGGAGGCAAGTGCAAGCGCGGCGAACCAGCGGTTGACGACCGTCAGCGTCCCGAAGGCGGTCAGCGCCGCAGCGGCGAGCGCGTGGACCCACGTCTTGGTGTAGGCACGAACGAAGTCGACGAATCCGTCGGCACCGGGCTCCGACCCGGAGTGTGGCTCAGTAGCTGACATGTCGTTCGCCGTCTGCTGGTTCGATCGCTCGGTGTTCGTGGCCGACTCGCGCTCGATTCGCGGGGCGACGCTACAGGTAGCCGAGATCCGCGAGTCGTTCCTTCGTTCCCTCTCGCATCGCCACCTCGCCCGTCGAAACCGACTCTCCGAGCGGCTCGAACTCGTCTTCGAGGCGCTGCCGGAGTCGCCGAACCGTCTCCGGTTCCGCGTCCGAAATGTCCGTCCGTTCGTGCGGATCGGTCTCGACGTGGTGGAGCCGCTCGAAGCCGTCGTCGCCGCGGACGTACTTGTACTCGGTCGTCCGAATCGCCCGGAGCCGCCGGTCGAACTCGCGGACGCGGTCCGGAACGTCGCCGAACCGCGCTTCGAGCCGCTCGATCGAGGGCTGCGGAGCGACGTACTCGGCGAAGACGGCGTCTCGCGAGTTCGGCGCTGTCGTGGATGCCGTCGCTTCCGGTTTCGGCGTCCCAGTCGTGACGGTCGCCGCTGCCGATGTCGCTCCGGGCGAGGGCGCGTCCGTCGTCGAGCCGGGATACAGCGAGTAGCCGGCCGCTTGCTCGCGTAGTTCGGGGTCGTCAACGCCGGTGGTCTCGAGCATCGTCAGCGGCACGTCGAGCAATTGCACGAGTTCGGTGCGGCGGTTGCCGTCGGTGAACGGGCCGCCGTGACAGACGAGCGGGACGTTGAGCAGGCTGTCGTAGAGGTTGTACTGGTGACCGAAGAATCCGTGATCCCCGACGTGTTCGCCGTGGTCGCCGCAGACGACGAAGAGCGTGTCCTCCCACTCGTCGTTCGTCTCGAGCGCCTCCCGAAGCCGGCCGACCTGCGCGTCGGCGTACGCGAGCGACGCGCGATACAGGCCGCGGAGCAGCGTGAACTCGCGGTCGGTGATCTCGTAGTCCTCGCAGTCGTAGGCGCGCGGGTCCTGTCTGATCGCGGTCGCCTCTTCGTAGGTCGCATCCGCGGGGAGAAACCGCTCCGCGAACTCGCGCGGCGGGTCGTACTCGACGTGGGGTTCGATGAAGTTACAGAACAGGAAGAACGGCCGGTCGTCGTCGCGGGTGGCGAGCCACTTTTCGACCCAGTCCGCCGAGCGGGACGCCCCGTCGTCGCCCGCCGGCTGGAAGAGTTCACTGTAGAGGATGTTCGCCGCATTGACGACCGGGTTTCCGTCGAAGAGACGATCACGGGTCGCCCGAAGCTTTTCGTGGAGGTCCTCGCCGCGGACGACGGTCCCCATGTCGGTTTCGGACTGGATGTACTGCCAGCCTTTGCGCAGGTCGTCAAAGCCGCGGTCGAAGCCGAACTCTTCGGTGATCCACGTATTATTCGAGACGCCGATCGTTTCGAAGCCGGCGTCGTCGAACGCCTCGGGGAGCGTCCGCAGGTCGGAATCGAGATACGTATGGTCGCCGTGGGTGCCGTGCTCGGAGGCGTAGAGCCCGGTAAACATCGAGGCGTGGGAGGGGAGCGTCCACGGTGCCGTCGCGAACGCGTTCTCGAACGTCGTTCCCGTTTCGGCGAGCCGGTGCAGCTCCGGGGTCGTTCGATCGTGGGTGGCTGCAGCCCCGTTATTCTCGTCCCGTTCGTTCTCACTGGTCTGATCCCAGTCTCCGGCGACTCGCCGCGCCCGTGCCGTATCGAGAACGACGAGAACGACGTTCCGAACCGTAGAATGTGACTCCGATTCACCCGAATTCGACTCACGCTGGGTTTGCTCCGCCATGGATAGCGTATCTCCGCTTCACATGGGGAAGGTCACCAGCCCGGAACTTGCAGGTGTTTCACGATATCGTGATGGGCCGCTGTACACCTTCCCGGTCCGAACTCTCGCGAGATTTCCCGCGTCTCGGTTGGTGTTATACGGGTCGTCAGAAGGGTGGAGAGTTTCAGCCGTGAGGGGAGGTGAAACGCCGCGATCTACACATCAACTATGATTTGTTCCCCTGACGCCGTGCAAGATACACCCGCGTGTTCAGCACGAGCCGGTCCATTCTGTATCGGCCAGTGTAACAGGGTGCCCCACTCTGCGTTACTCGATGATTTCCACGTCGAACTTCGACCGCCAGTAGTAGCGTCGGGCCCCACCCAGACGAAGGCGCGGGGGCGAGTGCGTACGGGATGGCACGAACACGAAGACCAACGTGCAGGCCAGCAGGGCCGTCTACCGGGTCGTCGGGAGCAGGACTTGTCGGCGGTGAGTCGACCGTGTCGGTCCACTGAACTGCGATTTACGGTTCATTCTCGTTGGTTTTTCCGCGCCTGCTGACCGTCGAATGAACGACGCCGATCACTCGGACAGCACAGAAAATGGTGACGCCGATACCACCGAAGGCCAGCAGGGACACGAAGACCCGGAACAGGAACTCTACGAGGGTCACGCTATGTCCCGTATGCAGTACGACGAACGCTGGTGAACCGATAAGCGAAAACATGGATCGGTCGAATCAGCTACGCGGTGCGAACTCCTCGGTACGACAGCACAACCCCGACGATGAACACGATCGTCGCGAGGTAGATCGGTCCGAGATGCGTTACCCAATCGTGGGAGAACGCATTTCCCGTCCAATGCATCGGTAACGCGAGCGCCAGGCCGACGACGGCTGTGACGATCGCAGTTGCCCACGCCCAGGTGAGCCGCTGGCGCACGCCGTACCACGAGAGGCCCGTGATGGCGATGCCCGTCGAGATTATGAACGCGGCGGTGGCGACGTGGAGGTGACTGATGTAGTACGCTACCGTCGGATCGAGTTCGGCGCTCGTCATCCCACCCAGCGTACTGACGCCGAGTTCGAAGCCATCCCCCACGAAATTCATCGCGAGAAACACGACTCCGTAAACGACGAACGCGATCCCGGCGAGTGCCATCAACAGCGCTCCGTTCCGAAGTTGCGGCTCAATCTGGGCCTGTTCTTCCCGTTCGTCCGCGACGGTGTGATTCATCGTCATGGTGATCGTTTGGTCGCCCCGAGCGAGATGCTCTTAACGCCGTACTTCTGGCACGCGTTCGCCGCCCGCTCCGAGACGAATTCGTACTGCGTGTTTTCTCGGACGTCCGTCACCGAGAAGCCAGCCGCTTCGATGGACGTCGTATACCGGTCGATTTGCTCGGCCCCGCCGATGCAGGCCGCCCAGAGGTCTTCGTCGTTTTTGATGCTCTCCGGCATTAGCTCCTCGCTGATGATATCAGAGATGGCAAGCCGACCGCCGGGGGCGAGCACCCGATGGGCTTCCTCGAACACCTGCGGCTTGTCCGGTGAGAGGTTGATGACCCCGTTCGAGATGACGACATCGAAGTTCCCATCGTCGAAGGGAACGTCCTCAATGTAGCCATGCTCGAACGAGACGTGCTCCATTCCCGCATCGTCGCGCAACGTGCGAGCTTTCTCGAGTTGCTGGTCCGTCATGTCTAAGCCGGTCACGCTTCCGGCGTTCCCCGTGTGAAGCGCTGCGACGAACGCGTCCGTGCCCGATCCACTGCCGAGATCGAGGACGTCGTCTCCGTCCTCGATAGCAGCGAGATCGAAGTAGTATCCAACGCCGGCGAACGATTCCATTCCCTCCACGGGGATTCGATCGAGGTGCTCCGGCGGATAACCGAGACGTTCCGCCAGCCCTCGCCCCATCTCGAAGTGGTACTCTTTGTCGGGGTCCTCCGCGACGTCCTCGTAGACTGATTTCACCGCTTGTTCCAGTTTGTCGACATCGAGTGAGTTCGTCATTCGTCCCCACCTCAGTCGTCGGCACCCACCTCAGCAGGCGTATTCACCGTGAGGTTGATATCCTGTTCGAGTGAGACGAGCGTGTAGACTGGCGCCCGCCGAGCCCACTCGTCGACCTCGTCCTTGTCGAGGTCAGGGCTTTCGACCTCGATCTCGGCGACCAAGTTTTCGAACACCGTGTCGGCATTCCCGAGATCCTCCACGCTGAAGAGAACACCGGGGTCAAAGTCGGTGCGAACGCGCGTCTCGAGGTGAGCGATGTCGACGCCGGTTGCGACGGCGTTGATGGTGATGCCGACGTTGATGCACGAGGCAAGCGCGGAGAGCGCAACCTCGATCGGCTCCATTCGATCCGTCGCCCCGGCCCAGCCGCCGGCCTCTAGCACTTCCTTCCATCCCCCGTACGGGATCGTGTACGCGCGGGTGTCGCGCTCGATCGTCTCGCCGCCGAGATCGTACGAGTCTATCGTCGCCAGACTGTGGGCACAGGTTCCCTCGTAAGTTGACCGGGCGCTTAGCCCGAGTCGGACTTCCTCGGGATTCTCGGCGGCGTGTTCCGCGAACGCAGCGAACTCCTCGGTGTCGACGCCGTGGGTGGCCTCTCGTCCGGACGTCATGGATTAGACCACCTGGAGGTGCTTCTCTCGGAGTTCGTCGTCCGAGTAGTCGTGGCCGTGGTCCTCCCGCATGTGGGTCCTGGCCAGTTCGATCGCTTCGGTTTCGTCCTCCGACTGGATGATGAACCGGCAATCGACCGCTTCCGATTCACAGTCGAGTTTGTACGCGTCTGCCATTGTGGTATCAGTTGCCTTGCGGCATATGTGGTAACGTGCCACAAGGTTAGATAGGTAACTGATGCCATTTGCGTAGCAGGTACCATCCCATGTGAAGTCTGCGAGTTCTGCAGCCGTTGACGATCGGTCAGGTGTTGAAAAACCACGTCGTCATTGGAAACGAGGTGACCGGAAACACGGCGGGATATCACCCGTCACAGCTATCTCTTGGTTCCGCTACGAACGGCTTCCGACTGTCCTCCAGCGGTCCCGATGGTCTCGCCTAGCATCTAGCTGGAGGATTCCCCGGATCAGGGGAACGAAGAACACTAACCGGTCCGACCACCGCCTCAAAGATCGTTTTCGAGGGGGAGCGTTGGAGTCTTTCGTCGGTGGGAAGCGAAAGTTGATTTCGCCCATTCACGCGCGTCTGTTGCGTCGGTGTCGACCAGGACTCGAACCGTAACCCCTTCGGTGTCGTACCCGGTTATTGCGATTCGGTCGTCGCATATGCTGACCCCGAACGGCGGTAAACTATCGTGTAATCGGACATCGAGATTGCCGCTCTCTAATGCCTCCGAGAACAGATCCGGGCAGTCCGAGCGAATGTAGTCGGCCACTCTCGGTGGATTGATGAGTTCTGTTTCCATCCCATCGATAATTCTCTGACAGAGTTCGTTCTTACACGAATCGAGCATGGCAACGTCGAGGCCGGTAAACCACAGCCGATCCGTCTCCTGGATTAGTGAACAGAAACGGGTAATCGGCCGGGATGGGCCCTCGGGATCGGCGACTGTTACGGTTGCATCCGAGCACATGTCGATGGTGAAACCGCTTTCTTCACCCGGAAGCAATCGCCAAACGTTACGTAGCTTCTGTTCGGTTTCGACTCGGTCGATCACGTCCGCCATCGCTGACGCAACGAAGGCACCCAGTTGTGTCACCGCATACTGATATCCATCCCTGTAAACCCAATCGCGATCTTCGAACTCGCTGAGAGTCCGTCTGATCGTGGACTCCGAAACGCCGGTCATCTCCCAGAGTTCGGACCGACTTCGGGGACGAACCGTGAGCGCGATAAGCGTTGGCGCACGGTGTTCGGATCGTGCGAGGTACGCTATATCGTCGATTGGTGTCGTCGTGCCATCCAAATCCATGGTACTAGTACACATTCAGGGTTGAAAAGCCCTTTTTTACCATCCATGCCAAAATCGTTACCGCCGTGCTGAACTCTCCGTTTAAATTCCCCTCCCTCTAAGTCTTCCACGGTAGCGCTGTCGGACTTCAGTTCCCTCCGGTAGTGCACGAAGTACGCTACGTTCAGCGTCCGCTTTTGAGGACGTGGTTGAGAGAGAAGGCGAAGCAGGCCGGACGGACGAACGGCCCGCTCGCGGACGGTTCGACACGTCCTCCTGATGACCGCGGTTCTCGTCCTACTCTACACCACTACCCGCAGCGTCGATACCCTCGTTTCGGTGACCACCGCTCTCGTGCTGAACCGCGCCAACCTCGTCGCCGAAGCGTTAAACCCCAGCTCGAACCGAAGACCGTCACTGAACTCGCCGACACGTGCGATCTCACCGACGCTCGAGTTCGCGAAGCGCTCGATGCGATGACCGACGACGGGACGGTCTATCGGGTGGACCGCGGCTCGGCCGATGCCCCCGGTACGAACTCGACGAGTCCAAGATAGACGGGATTGCGTTCGTCCGCTCGCATGGAAAACGCATCGTTCGGCGGTTGGAACGGCCGTTTCGGTGCTAACGAGAACCATCATGTCTCTTTGCTGTATTTTAACTACGAGTAACGCACTGATGGCGTATGGAGACGGATCCTGAGCCCGCAAAACGCGTGGTCTCCTTCGATCTGATGCTCGCCCTCTCGAATCTCGTTGTCTGTCTGCTGCTAGGCAGCATGGTCGCGTTCGCGTTCGACTGGTGGCCCGTCGGCGTCGCCGTCGCCCTCATCACGGGCGTGCTTAGCGCCGCCGCAGACCGAGGGCGGGCGGGACAGTGGCTGCTGAACGCCGTCGGCATNTGTCGCCCTCATCACGGGCGTGCTTAGCGCCGCCGCAGACCGAGGGCGGGCGGGACAGTGGCTGCTGAACGCCGTCGGCATCCTGGCCATCGCCGTCCTCGTCTGGCTGACGACCACCGACGCGCTCGTACTCGAAGCCATCCCGTGGCTGCTCCTCGGTCTTGCCGCGGGAACCGCCGTCAATCGGCTCTACTTCGGCGTCGTTCGACCGGTTCCAGCATTTCGACGCCGCGGATATGCCAGTGACGCTGCCGCCGATGACCGGTCACAATAATACGGCAGCGCCGGAATCTCCACGCACCGCCGACAGTTTGAACTCGTTCCGTCACGGTCCGCGAACCGGTTCTCTACTCGGCCGTCGGTGCAGGGTGGAGGTACTGCTCGAGCGAGTTCACGACGAGGTCGCGAAAGCGGTCGTAGTCGGCGTCGGTTGCAACCGACCCGTTCGGCGGCGCGTCGGTGAGGCCCTGCCCGTCACAGACCAGCGCGCCGCGGGCGAGGTCGCCGTCGGTGGCGACCTCGAGGTGGTAGGCGTTCGTCTCGAGCACGGCGGGGTCGGCGATGGCGGCGATAACGAGCGCGTCGTGGATGGCGGCCGATTCGATGCCGTATTTCGCTAACCGGTCCTCGTCGTAGTAGGTGAGCCACTCCCGGATCGAGCGGCCGATCGGGTCGTCCTGCGGGAGCGAGTCGAGCAGGTTCGGCGGGAGCGTGGCGGTTCTGGTCACGTCGAGACCGACGATCGTCGGCGAGAGGTCTTGCACGACGCGGGCCGCGGCGTGGGGGTCGGTGTGGAAGTTGGCCTCGGCGAGCGGAGTCACGTTCCCCTGGCTGAACGCAGCGCCGCCCATGACGACGAGTTCGTCGAGCAGGTCGGGGAGGTCGGGTTCGAGCGCGAGCGCGAGGGCGACGTTCGTCAGCGGCGCGATCGCGGCGAGGGCGAGCTCGCCCGCGTGCTCGCGCGCTTGCTCGACGATGAACTGCGCGGCGTGCGTGTCGATGGGGGCGGTCGCGGCCGTCGGTTCGGGCAGATCGCCGAGGATGCCGCCGGGGCCGTGAATGTCCGTCGAAGTCCGGAGGTCGACGGTCAGCGGACGCGTTGCGCCCTTCGCGACGGGGATGTCGGTTCGGTCGACGAGTTCGAGAATCGCGCGGGCGTTGGCCGTCGTGTCGTCGACGGCGGCGTTCCCGTGGGCGGTCGAGAGGCCGACGACGTCGAGGTCGTCGCGGGCGAGTGCGGCCAAAATAGCGACGGCGTCGTCACAGCCGGGGTCGGTATCGAGCAACACTGGTCGGGACATACTGGAGAGGTCGGCACTGGGAAGGGATAAAACGCCGGTCGCCCGCCGTCCGGAGGCGAGTTCAGGATGCTCACTCGGTCACGCTTCCGTCGGCGAGAAGGGCGGCCGTCTCTGGAATCCGGTCGAGCATCCCTCTCGCGAGCAGATACCGGGCGTACCCGTTCGCGAGTTCCCAGCGCCGTTCCTCGTCGGTGGCCGCCGAACGGCGTTCAAGATCCCGATCCCCGGCGGCGAGCAGGTCTCGGCTCTTCGAGAGGAACAGCCGTGCGAGCGGCTTCGGGTCGGTTTCGAGCCGGTTTTCGAGTCGGTCCAGCGCCTCCCGTTTGGCCTCGTCGATCGCGGCGGGATCGAGTTCGTCCGTCCCGTCGGTTTCGATGCGCTCGCGTTCGTCGCGCGCGGCTGCGAGCCGGAGCCAGGACAGCGCGAGCGTGACGGTACCGTGGACTTCGTATCCGTTCTCGACGTGTCTGCCGGCGGTACTGGTGGCCGATCGTCCGGCAGACGAACGCGAGTACAGCGCCGAGTGAACGTCGCGTCGATCGTCGGCGAACTCGTCGGTTTCGATGCGCGTCTCCCACTCCTGATAGTCGTCCCGGAGGTCGCGAATTCGTTCGTTCAGTTCGGCACGGCTTTCGGCCAGCGAGTCACGAACGTCGGAGCCGCCGGTATCTCGTTCGCGAAGCGCGTCGCGGTAGGCCTTCGCATCGCGAACGCGCAACCGACTCCGCTGGACGTCGCCGTACACCGTCGCGACCCGTTCGGCGCGGCTCGTTCGGCCGTGAGACTCGATATCCGTCTCTTGCCGGCGCGAGAGTCCCTGCTCAGCCTGTGACAGACTGTACTCGACGGACCGACCGTAGGCGAGGAACGTCTCGATATCGGCCGTCTCGTAGGTGAACTGCTCTGTGACCGCTGCCGCCTCTTCGAGCCCGTCCGCGACGCCCGCGGTCGGATCGGCGTCGAACTCGTCGAGGCGCGACCGCGCGTACGCCTCCGCGGTCGCCGCCTGGGAGAGGTGATACCCCGCCGACTCGACCGTACTGACGACCGGCGGCTTCGACGGGAGTGCGTCGGCGAACTCGGCGGCGGTCTCGAGTTGCCGTTCGGTAATCGTAGTCCGCTCAGCAGGTTGTTCCATCCGGTCCCAGGCCGCGAGACCGGACGCGGCGTGATCGGCGATTTCGTCGGCGGTTTCCTCGAGAGACGCGGTCGTGGTTTCGACGGCCGGGGGAACGTCGGGAATCTCCCGTCGTCGAGTGCGACCGTACGCGGCTCGAGCCGGAAGTACGCTGAAGACGGTCGAACAGCCCGCCAGCGCGACCGTTCCGGCCGCCGCGGCTCCGGTGAGAAACGCTCTCCGAGAGGACGATGATGGGCGGCGCATACGCGTTCAAAAATCAGATTGGTTGAAATGTATTCCGGTCGTCGATCGCCTCGTAGTCGACGACGCTAACCCGCTCGAGCGGTTCACTCGACCTACCAGCGATGCGCGCGTTTCGACTCGCCTACGACGGCACCGCCTATCACGGCTTCCAGCGCCAGCCCGACGTGGCCACCGTCGAGGACGAACTCTTTGCCGCACTGGAATCGCTCTCCGTCCTCGCCACCGACGCCGACAAACCGGCCGGCTACGCCGCCGCCGGCCGCACCGACGCGGGCGTCTCCGCGCTCGCCCAGACGGTCGCGTTCGACGCTCCCGACTGGCTCACCCCGCGGGCGTTGAACAGCGATCTCCCCGCGGACATCCGCGCCTGGGCGGCCGCCGACGCCCCCGACGAGTTCCACGCGACCCACCACGCGCGCCGCCGCGAGTACACCTACCAGTTGTACGCGCCGCCCGCGGACGACGCACCACGGCGGCCGGGCACCGCCGACAGCACCGCCAACCGCGACCGCGCCGTCGACGATGACCGATTCCGGCGCGCCTGTCACGTCCTCTCCGGCGATCACGACTTCCACAACCTCACGCCGGACGACCGCAACACGGAGCGGTCCCCGACGCTCACCGCAACGCGGGACGCCGAGTTCATCGTCGTCACCGTCACCGCCGGCGGATTCGCTCGCGAACTCGTCCGTCGACTCGTCTCGCTGGCGCGGGCGGTCGGCACCGGCGACGCCTCGCTCGAGAAGGTCGAGCGCGCGCTCGGTCCCGAGCCGCTGCCCGGTCACAAGGGCATCGCCCCAGCACCGCCGGAGCCGCTCGTCCTGACCGACGTGCGCTATCCCGAACTCGAATTCGAGGTGGATTCGCAGGCGGCCGAGAGTGCGCGGGCAGTGTTCGAGACGAGACGGATCGAGCGACGCACCGGCTCGCGGGTGGCGCGAACCGTCGCGAACGGACTCCAGTAATCCGGAATTTTCGCGTCGCCGAGGCCGACGAGACCGGCGGACGACGCATCCTTTTTACGCCGCGGTTCACACGTCGGATTATGGAACTCTCTCCGGAGGAGTACGGTGCGTACTGGCGGGCGTCGATTCGCGTTGCGGCCGGGATCGTGATCGTCGCCCTCGGATCGCAGGCCGTGGTCGCGCCGCTGCTTTCCTACCCGAACCCGCCGGCGGTTGCGCTCGGCGTTCTCCTGTTCATCGGGATCGTCTTCATCGGCTGTTTTCTCGCGATGTTAGGCGTTGCGCGCGCCGTCCGGACCGCCGTCGATGTCGAACTCCGCGGGTAACGATTCGTCCGTCGTCAGCGGTGACCGGCGGCCGCTTACTTCCACCCAGTCGGCCAGATCGAGGCCGCACGCATCCCCGGCTCGTACGCCTGTCCCTCGAGGCGGTCGCGGAGGTCAGTCTCGTCGATCCGCGCGATCTCCGTCGTCGTCAACTCGCGCACCAGCAACGCCGTCAGGATGGCGTGTTCGCGCAGCGTTCGCGGGTCGACCTTGTCGCGAGTGTCGGCCGCCGTGTGTCCCCAGCCGCGGCCCCGCTCGCCACCCGCGGGCGGTTCGCTGTGGAGTTGAAGCGCGGGTACGCCGGCCCGTAGGAACGGCCAGTGGTCGCTGAACGGGTGCGGGTCCGGTTCGTGGACGATCGGCTGGCCGGCGTCGCTCGCGACCGCGTCCGCGAGCGCCTCGAGTTCACCCGAGCCGTGGGAAAATGCCTGTAGGTCGCGGAACCGACCGGCACCGTCGACGTTGATGACGGCGCGGATCGACGCCGGCGACGGATGCAGGTCGTCCGCGAGCGCTTCCGCGCCGAGAAGTCCGATCTCCTCGCAGCCGACGCCGGCGATTCGGACCCGACAGTCGAGTTCGTCCGCGATGGCGGCGAGCATCGCCGTTGCGCCGACGACGGTAGCGATGCCGCAGCCGTTATCGAGCGCCCCCTCGCCGACGTCGTGGGCGTCGTAGTGAGCGAGGACGAGCACCGTCTCGTCGGTGGCGGGACCGAGGGTCCCGCGGACGTTCTGACTCGTGCCGGCGGTCGTCTCGGCGTCGACGCGAAGGCGAGCGTCCCGACCCCGATCCGCGTACTCGCGAAGCCAGTCGCCGGTCTCGGCGCTGACGCCGACGGCGGGAATCTCCGCTTCCCCGTCGAATCGGAGGGCTCCCGTCGGCGGCAGTTGTCCGGGGACGTGATTCGCGAAGACGAACCCCGCCGCCCCCGCCGCAACCGCGTGCCCGTACTTCTCCATCCGGTGGACGAACCGCTGCGAACCGGGCGTCGTCGTACTCGCGACCGCGATCGCGTCCTCCAGGTCCGCCGCCTCGATTTCGGCCGGCGTGCCGTAGCCGACGTCGACCAGCGGTCCCGCGAGTTCACCCGCCGGCGAGTACGGGAGTGCGACCGTCTCGAACGCTCGCTCGCCCGACGGCCCCTCGGCGTCGACCGCGAGCGACGAGGTCCCCCGCTTCCAGTATCGCATCCCGAACTCGTCGAGCCGCGTGTTTTCGAGTCCGGCGGCGGCGAGCGCGTCGCGGACGAACTCGGCGGCGCGGCGTTCGCCGGGCGAGCCGCCCATCCGGGTCGGGAGTTCGGTCAGGTTCGTCAGCAGGTTCCAGGGCCGGTCGTCGATCCAGGCGCGGCCGATCGCGCGTTCGACCGGCGTCGATTCGGCCGGTCCGGGGTCGCGTTCGTCCATACCGGGACATCCGTTCGAACTCACAAAAGCGCACGTGAGCGTACGGGACCGATCGAATCGAGGGTCCCGGATACGGGGTTCGATACCCTTTACCACCTTCGTTCCGAAACCGCGGCTATGAGTTCCGTTCCGGAGCGGTCAGAGATCGATCAGGAGTACACCTGGGACCTAGAGAGCGTGTACGCGAGCGACGACGACTGGGAGGAGTCCTACGAAACGGTCGCCGAACGCGTCGAGGAATTACAGCACTACGAGGGGCAGGTGACCGACGACGCCGAGACGCTGCTGTCCGTCCTCGAGCTGCGCGATTCGATCATGCGAGAGGTGTCGACGGTCGCGGCCTACGCCCGCATGCGCCGCGACGAGGATACGACCGATCAGCAGTACCAGGCGCTCGCGGCCCGCGCGCAGTCGCTTGCGGCCGACGCCCAGTCCGCGGCCTCCTTTATCGATCCCGAACTCCAGGAGCTGACCCGCGAAGCGTTCGACGAGTTGGTCGAAGCGGAACCGGAGCTGGCGACCTACGACCACTACGTCGACGACGTGCTTCGGATGAAGCCCCACACCCGCTCGGCGGAAGTCGAGGAACTGCTCGCGGACCTGAGCGAGGTCACGGGCGCGACCAGCGACGTCTACAATATGCTCTCGAACGCGGATATGACGTTTCCGACGGTCGAAGACGCCGCGGGTCAGCCCGTCGAGATCACCCAGAGCAACTTCACGAACCTGCTCAAGCGACCCGACCGCGAGTTCCGCCGGCGCGTGTACGAGTCGTACTTCGACGAGTGGCAGTCGATGCGAAACACCGTGGCCACGACCTATAAGAACAGCGTCAAGGCGGACGTCAAGACCGCACGAGCGCGCAACTACGAGACGGCGCGCGAGGCCGCACTCGACGGCCCGAACGTCCCCGTCGAGGTCTACGATACGCTCGTCGAGAGCGTCAACGACAACCTCGACAAACTCCACCGCCACACCGAACTCAAGCGCCGAGCCCTCGACGTCGACGATCTTCAGATGTGGGACCTCTACATGCCGTTGACCGGCGACGAGGGGCCAACTGTCGAGTACGATCAGGCCGCCGAGTACGTCGTCGACGCGCTCGAACCGCTCGGCGAGCCGTACCAGTCCCGGGTCGATGAGGGACTCGACTCGCGCTGGGTTGATGTCTACGAAAACGAGGGCAAACAGTCCGGAGCCTACTCCAGCGGCACCTACGACACGCAGCCGTTTATCCTGATGAACTACCAGGACGACATCTCCTCGATGTACACGCTGGCCCACGAACTCGGCCACTCGATGCACTCCCAGCTCACGAAGGACGAACAGCCGTTCGTCTACTCGGGCTACGAGATCTTCGTCGCCGAGGTCGCAAGCACCGTCAACGAGGCCCTGCTCACGAACCACCTCCTCGAGACCGTCGACGACCCCGAGTTCAGAACGCACGTCCTGAACGAGTTCTTAGAGCGCGTCCGCTCGACGCTCTACCGGCAGACCCTCTTTGCGGAGTTCGAACACGAAACCCACCGACTCGAGGAGGCGGGCGAACCGCTCACCCCGGACCGACTGGACGAACTCTACGGCGGACTCAAAGCAGAGTACTACGAGCCCGCGGTCGTCGACGACCGCATCGCCCGAGAGTGGATGCGCATTCCGCACTTCTACCGCGCGTTCTACGTCTACCAGTACGCGACCGGCATCTCGGCCGCGCTGGCCATCGTCGACGGAATTCTTCCCGATGGAGCCGGCGGCGAACCGGACCGCGACGCCGCCGCGTCCTACCGCGAGTTCCTCCGGCAGGGCTCGCGCGAGTATCCGCTCGACCTCCTGCGGGTCGCCGGCGTCGATATGAGCAGTGCCGACCCGATCGATCGCGCGCTCTCGACCTACGGCGACCGACTCGACGAACTCGAAGCGCTGCTCGAGTAACGATCCTTCGTCGGCCACTCGTGACTGCGCTCGCCAGTCGCGATCGAGTGAACGCTGGGCCGGCGTTACCGATCGAGAGACCGATCACACGGACCGAACGCCGCGGAGCCGTTCGAGGACGCTATTCAGGCAACATGCTGCCGATCGAACTGCTTCTGACGCTTAGAGAACTCCGGCGTAACGAATGAAACGATCGAGACGACCGATCCGACGGGAGCCGTTTCCCCATTCGATCGTATTCATCTCGAGTCACCCGTCTCGTCTCTTTCCGAGCGCTCACCGCTATTGGGCGCCCCTTCCCGCTAGCCGACCAGCAAACGGTCGACCAGCCGACCACTCGCGACGTCCGAAAACCGTCCGCGACCCAAAGGCACATTTATCGTCGGGGACTTATCCGTGCACGTCAAGATGTCTCGAAGCCCGTCTCTCCCCGAACGACCTCACCGCGATATCGACCCCGATCTCCCCGACGACGAGCGGTTCGAGGCGCTTCGTGGACACTACACGGAACTCGTTGATGTCAACGCACAACTCGAAGAGCAACTCGAAGACACCGACGAGCGCCGCGAGGACCTTCGCGAGCGCGTCGACCCCGTCGAACGCGAAAACGAGACGCTCAAGAGTTCGTCGCTGTACATCGCGAGCGTCGAGGACGTCGTCGGCGACGGCGAGGTCGTCGTCAAGCAACACGGCAACAACCAGGAAGTGCTCACCGAGGTCTCCCCGCGCATCGCAGAGCGCGTCGAAGCCGGCGACCGCGTCGCCGTCAACGATTCCTTTTCCATCCAGTCGATCCTCGATACCGAGACCGACGCGCGCGCACAGGCGATGGAGATCACCGACCGCCCCGCGGTCAGCTACGAGGACATCGGCGGCATCGACGACCAGATTCGGGAAGTCCGGGAAGCCGTCGAACAGCCGCTGACCCAACCCGAACGCTTCGAGGAAGTCGGTATCGACCCGCCGAGCGGCGTCCTGCTCCACGGCCCGCCCGGCACCGGGAAGACCATGCTCGCCAAGGCCGTCGCCAACCAGACCGACGCCACCTTCATCAAGATGGCCGGCTCCGAACTCGTGCGGAAGTTCATCGGCGAGGGCTCGCGGCTCGTCCGCGACCTCTTCGAACTCGCCCGCGAGCGCGAACCGGCAATTATCTTCATCGACGAAATCGACGCGGTCGCGACCACGCGAACCGAATCCAAGACCTCCGGTGACGCGGAAGTCCAGCGGACCATGATGCAACTTCTCTCCGAGATGGACGGCTTCGAGGCCCGCGGGGAAATCCGCATCATCGCCGCGACCAACCGCTTCGACATGCTCGATCGTGCGATCCTTCGTCCCGGTCGCTTCGACCGCCTGATCGAAGTGCCGGAACCGGATCGGGACGGCCGCGAGCAAATTCTCAAGATTCACACGCGCGGCATGAACATCGCTGACGGGGTCGACTTCGCCGATCTGGCCGACGAGACCGGGGGCTACTCCGGTGCCGAAATCGAAAGCCTCGCTACCGAGGCAGGGATGTTCGCCATCCGACACGACCGCGACGAGGTCCACCACGAAGACTTCGTCGACGCCTTCGATAAGATCGAGACGGGCGATTCGAGCGACGTTATCTCCTCTGCGGGCTACTTCTACCAGTAACATCGGTATCGACGCCGGATCGCAAGTCCTTACGCCGCTCGTCGCTGATTCCACGATAGCAATGAGTACGATTCGAATCGTTCAGGGCACCGGGGAAGCCCCGACAGCGATGGCCTCCTACGACGCCGCACTCGCGGATGCCGGCGTCGAAAACTATAACCTCGTCTCCGTCTCCTCCGTGATTCCCGCCGACGTTCCCGTCGAAGATGTCGGAACTGCTCCGGAACTCGGCCCCGCCGGAGAACGGCTCACCGTCGTCGAGGCCTGTGCAACCACCGCCGGTCCCGGTCAGGTCAGCGCCGCACTCGCCTGGTCCCGTGCCGACGACTCCGGACCCGGTCTGTTCTACGAGGTCGCCGACGAAACCGATCCAGAGGACGTCGAGCACCGCGTTCGAAAGGGATTAGCTGCCGGTCAGGACCTCCGTGAGTGGTCGTTCGGCGAGCCGCGCGTCGCCGTCGAACACAGCCAGGCCGAGTCCGGCGTTTACACCACGTCACTCGTCCTCGCCGTCTACGGTGAGAGTGAGCCGATCTGTTGAGAACCACTCCTGGCGCTGCGACTCCCGACACTGTCATCGGAGCTACTACTTGTCACTATCACTACCACTACCACTACTACACCAGTCTCCCGCCGGTAGCAGTCCGTCTCACTATCGCCATCCCACTACGGCACCACGCCCACCAAATCAAAGAGTGTCCGAAGGCGAACCCTTTTGACCCGCCGTCCCCTGATAGCAGACAGGCTTCTCATGAACGGAAATACGCCGTATGCAGGGCTTCCGGGGGAAACAGCTGCTGGTCAGCGCGCTGCGGCGGACATCCCCGACCTCTCGAGTTCACAAAAGCGGCTCCTTCACCGCGACGTCTCGCGGATCGCCGCCCGAACTCGTGAGTTCCTTCCGAACGAGTACATCGTCGACGCCGATGTCTCGACGAGTGCGACCGGCCCACAGGTGACGGTTGCCGTTCGGCCGCCCGTCGGTCACGCCGTTAGCGCCGGGTTTACGCCGGAGATGGAGGAGATCTCCGAGGAAATCATCACGGCGGACGAGCGCGACGAGGTTGCCCGTGGACTGGCTGCAAGCGCGGCACTGCAGGTGAAACGGGCGGTCAGCGATGCAGTGACGCCGACGGCGAAGTAACCGTCATTCCCCAGTAGAATCTGGAGTCTCGATTTCTTCTCAGTACAGCAACTGTTCGAGTTGGTGCTGTCGACGCTCGAGATCGATCGCCGGCTCCACCGACGGATCACGCTGTAATCGATCCAGTACCAGCAAGGGGTCCGTCCCGGAACGTTCGACATCCCTGAGAAGCGTCTCGATCGCCGATCGGTTCGTCGCCAGTGAACTCGCGAGTCCGATCGCGAGCGCGAGCGGAATCGCCTGCGATCGACGCGTGGGGAACGCCTCACTGATGGCGGCGAACTCGGATTCGGTACCGGTGTCAGTGTTAGTGTCGGCGTCGGCGTCGCCCGTATCAGTACCGTCAGCGGGACACTCGAGCGTCAGACAGTGCGTACAGAACTCGGCCACGAGTTCAGTAGCGGCGTCGGTGCCGGTGCCAGTATCAGTATCAACATCAGCAGCGCCACCACCCGTCGACTGAGCCGTCGCAGAAGAGTCGGCTGACGAGCAAGCAAATCGGTAGTCAGCCGGAACCGCAAACGCGACAGTCGGCGAGCCACACACCGGACAGGCCATGCCGAGTTAGTCGTCGTTCCCGGGAACGCCACCCGTCGCCGGCGGTTCCATATCCTCTTTCTCGACGCCCTCGGCTTCTGCGTCGTCGGATTCCTCCTCGGCCGCCGCTTCCTTTTCTTCCTGTTCTTTCTTTTCCTTGATCTTCTTCAGTCGGAAGGTTTCCTCGCGCTCTTGCTCTTCGAGTTTCTGTTCGATGTACTCCTGATTTTCGTAGAGGTCGGGGAGGAGTTTGAACTCGAGTGCGTTGACGCGGCGCTTGGTCGTCTCGATTTCGCGGAGCATCTTCTTCATTGCCGTCTCGACTTCCGCGGCGAGGATGATGCTCTCGAGTAAGTCTTCGTAGGCTTCGGCGGCCTCGTCGATGCGGGCCGAAGTCCCCATGATCCCGTAGCCACGCTCGCCAAGGTCCTTCGAGACGCGCGAGGACTCGATCTGCGGGACGACGACGCCCATGATGTTCTTCGATTCGGTCGTAATCTCGGGGTGCTCCTGGAGTGCCGCAGCGGCACCGCGAACGGCAACGTCGCCGTCCATCGCCCGCGCCATGTTGATCTTCCGCTGGGCTTCCTCGTAGTCGTTGGCCAGGTCCCCGCGGACGTCCTGGGCCTTGTCCAGGATGTCCATGAACTCCATGATCAGCCCGTCCCGTTTCTTCTCGAGTGTCCCGTGCCCGCGTTCGGAAAGCTCGATGCGATCCTCGATCGCCATCAAGTTCTTGCGGGTGGGCTTGACATCGTTGGCCATCTTGTGGCGAGATTGCGCCCCCAGTCGGATAACTGTTTACAGTTGGTTCGGTCGTCCGGACAGTAGCACTCGCGAACGGTTCTGTTCTCCGGCCTGCTTATCCAAGAAAGAGGTCGGCCAGGTCGCTCGTCTTTCCGCCTTTGTAGAGTTCAGCGTAGCCGCAGTTCGTACAGGAAACCACGCGAAAGCGGCGGTTCTGAATGTCGAAGAACTTCGAGAACCCGGTTCCCGTTGTCGAGATATCGTCGACTTCGGTTTCCGTGTGGCCGCACTTCGGACAGCCGCTGTCAGTCTCGCTCCCGTCGCCGTGTTCGGGTCCGTCACTGGAATCGATCATACGACATCCGACGAAGAGCGTCAGCAAATGTTTTGTGCTCTACGTGAGAACGGAGAACGGAAGCGCGCCCATGGCTGTCACCATCATTATCGTCCTCTGTATTGGATTCGCGTTCATGGCCGGCATGTATCTCCTGGTCGAGAGCGAAACGTCGAATCCGACCGTCGTGGACCGAGAACAGGCCGAACAGGCAGCAAAGAAACAGGGCGGACTCGATCGGGACCACGAGACTGACGACAATCGTGCGACGCGGGAGACCACTGCTACCGGCGGCGAGACAACGCACGGTTCCAAAACGAAAACGGAGCCGTCGGCCGAATCACGAAACGGCTGGGAATTCGACCGAGAGTAACATCCGGCCGACGGCACGCTTGGTCGCTATCCCTGCCCGATCATCCCCTCTTCGTCCTCCCACTCCCGTTCGCGCAGTTCGTACTTCTGTACCTTCCCCGTCGCCGTCGTCGGCAACTGCGTGACGAACTCGACCCGCTGGACCGCCTTGTACCCCGCGAGATTCTCGCGGGTGAACTCGACCAGTTCGTCCGTCGATACGCCGGGGTCGTTTACGTCTCCGCTGGCAGGCACGACGAACGCCTTCGGCGTTTCACCCCACTGCTCGCTCGGTGACGGAATCACTGCGACAGCAGCGACCGCGGGATGGTCGAACAGCGCGTCCTCGAGTTCGATACTCGAAATGTTCTCGCCGCCGGAGATGATGATGTCTTTCTTGCGGTCCTGAATCGCGATCATGCCGTGTTCGTCGATAGTTGCGAGATCGCCCGTGTGGAAGTACCCGTCGAGACGGTCGGAAAAGGCCTCCGCGGTCACCTCGGGCTTGTTCCAGTACTCCTCCATGACCTGATTACCGCGGACGACGACCTCGCCGATAGTCGTTTTGTCGCGGGGGACGTCGTTGCCGTCTTCGTCGACGACGCGGACCTCGGTCCCGAGAAAGCCGAGCCCCTGGCGCTTTTTGATGGCAAACCGACCGTCGCTATCGGCATCGAAGTGTCGCCGGGCATCCGAGGTCGTGATCAGTGGCCCGGTCTCTGTCGCACCGTAGACGTGTTTCAGTTGCCAGCCGAACTCGTCTTCAACGGTACGGATGGTCGCCTCCGGCGGCGCGCTCCCGGCCGTCGCAATTCGCACGTCGCTCGCCCCGCTCGTCTCCGGGGGCGAGGACGCGTCCTCGTAATGGTCGATCAGCATGTTCAGCACCGTCGGCGCGCCACACAGGTACGAAACGTCCTCCTCGCGGATCGTCTCGAGAATCCACTCGGCATCGACCCCGCGCGTACAGACGTGTTTCGCGCCCATTCCCGTCACGGCATAGATGTGGCCCCAGCCGTTGACGTGGAACATCGGCAGCGTCCAGAGGTACGTGTCGTCGTCCGTAACGTCCTGATGGATCGAGATCAGGTACGCGTGGAGCGTCTCGGTGCGGTGGGTTCGACAGACGCCCTTCGGGTCGCCGGTCGTCCCCGAGGTGTAATTGATCGTGATGATGTCGTCCTCGGCCATCGTCGGGCGGTCGTACTCGGCGGTCGCGTTCGCGAGTAGATCGTCGAACGACTCCCACGCCTCGTCAGTTGCGTCTGATCCGTCCGATGCGGAGGTCTCGGCATCGCCGGCCTCAGTCCCGATAGCATCGACGTCGTTCGTGATGAACGTCTCCGTCGGCACCTCATCGCGAACGGCCTCGACCTTCTCGGCGAACTCGTAGTCGGCGTAGATTACGTCCACGCCCGCGTCTTCGAGAATGTACGCGTAGTCCTCGGACGTCAACCGATAGTTGAGTGGCGTATGGACCGCCCCGAGTTGCATCGTTCCGTAGGCCGCCTCGAGTTGGTAGTGCGTGTTCGGATCGAGCACTGCAACGCGATCACCCTTCTCGACGCCGCGATCCTGGAGCATCGACGCGAACCGGTCCGCGCGCGCTCCGAGTTCAGCGTAGGTGAACCGTTCCCCAGTTGTCGCGACGACGGCCTCCTCGTCCCCGTAGTGACGCCGTGCCCGGTCGAGAAAATCCGTCACGAGCAGTGGTTTGTGCATACACCCCAACCAGTATCAACAATGATTATGGTTGTTTTGGTTGGGGCAGTACTGGGCTCACGGACTGGTGCCCGATAGTAGCTACTGCAAGTCAGTGTACACCTGATCGCACAACTGTCGTGCGAGCGGGTAAACCGTTCCAGTGGTACTTCGCTACCACTGTGGCTCGCGGGACCGGTGTGTCATCGAGCCAGATACCAATAGCAACCCGAACGAATGAACGCAAACAGCGGCTGAAGGCGCTTAGGCCTCGACTTCGGCGGCTTCCTGCTCGTCTTCGCGATAGTGCTCTTCGATGAGTTCTTCGTCGATCCGGTTGAGCTCCGCTTTCGGCAGGTCAGAGAGCAGATCCCAGCCGAGTTCGAGCGTCTCCTCGATGGATCGGTTGGTATCGTACCCCTGCTGAACGAACTCCGTCTCGAAGCGGTCGGCGAAGTCGAGGAACTTGTTGTCCCGCTCGGACAGCGCTTCGCGACCGACGATGTTCACGAGGTCGCGCAGGTCCTCACCTTCCGCGTAGGCGGCGTACATCTGGTCGGAAACGTCGCCGTGGTCCTCGCGAGTGAGCCCCTCGCCGATCCCGTCGTCCATCAGTCGGGACAGCGACGGCAGGACGTTGACCGGCGGCTCGATACCCTGACTGTTCAGGTTCCGGTCCATCACGATCTGGCCCTCCGTAATGTAGCCGGTCAGGTCCGGAATCGGGTGCGTGTCGTCGTCGCCGGGCATCGTCAGGATCGGAATCTGCGTGACCGATCCGTCCTTGCCCTCGATCCGACCCGCACGCTCGTAGAGCTGTGCCAGGTCGGTGTACATGTATCCGGGGTAGCCACGGCGACCCGGAACCTCCTCGCGTGCGGCACCGATCTCGCGCAGCGCCTCACAGTAGTTGGTCATGTCCGTTAGGATGACCAGCACGTGATAGCCCTTCTCGAAGGCGAGATACTCCGCCGTCGTCAGTGCGAGTCGCGGCGTGACCTGCCGCTCGACGGCCGGGTCGTCCGCGAGGTTCATGAAGACGACCGACCGCTCGAGTGCACCCGTGCGCTCGAAGTCGTCCATGAACTCGTTCGCCTCCTCGGCGGTGATACCCATCGCACCGAAGATGACGGCGAACTCGGAGCCGTCCTCGTCGCCCTCACTGTCACCGTCACTCTCCTCCGGCACGGTCGCCTGTCGAGCAATCTGCAGCGCGAGTTCGTTGTGCGGCAGCCCGGAACCGGAGAAGATCGGCAGCTTCTGTCCGCGAACCAGCGTGTTCATGCCGTCGATGGCGGACACGCCGGTCTGGATGAACTCTTCTGGGTACTCCCGAGAGAAGGGATTGATTGCCTCGCCGACGATGTCCTGGCGTTGGTCGGGAATGATCTCCGGCCCCCCGTCGATGGGGTTCCCGGAACCGTCTAGAACCCGCCCGAGCAGATCCTCGGTGACGGGCATCTTCATCGTCTCCCCCAGGAAGCGAACGGAGGCATTGCGGTCGATGCCGCCAGTCCCCTCGAACACCTGGATCGAGACGATTCCCTCGCTCGATTCCAGTACCTGTCCGCGCAGGGTCTCCCCCTGTGGTGTCTCGATCTCGACGATCTCGTCGTACCCGACGGGCTCGTCGACCTCGGCGAACACCAGCGGACCGCTGATCTCCGTGATAGTCTGGTATTCTTTCATCGTTAGTACAGTGCTCGCAGTTGTTCCTTGAGGTCGCTCTCGATCTCGTCGATGAACTCGTTCCACTCCTCCGCGGTACCCATCCGATTGAGCCGCGGGGTAGCGTCGACGTCCTGAATCTCCTCGACCGGAACGCCCGCCTCGAGCGCCTCGAAGGCCTCGTCGTTGAACGTCTTGATCGCACCGAGCATCCGGTAGGTCTTCTCGGGTTCGCAGTACGTGTCGACGTCGTGGAGCGCGTTCTGCTGGAGCCAGGCCTCACGGATGTAGCGTGCGACTTCCATGGTGAGCTGCTGGTCCTCCGGCAGTGCGTCTTTCCCGACGAGTTGAACGATCTCCTGGAGTTCGTCCTCCTCGTCTAACACGTCGACGGCCCACTGACGAACGTCGGACCAGTCGCCGGCGACGTTCGACTCCCACCAGGGGTCGAGTTGGTCCTTGTACAGCGAGTAGGATTCGTTCCAGTTGATCGATGGGAAGTGTCGCCGTTCCGCGAGGTCTGCGTCGAGCGCCCAGAAGGTCTTGACGATACGCAGCGTGTTCTGGGTGACCGGTTCGGAGAAGTCCCCACCTGGTGGCGAGACGGCCCCGACGACCGAAATCGACCCTTCGCCGCCGTTGATGAGTTCGAACTTGCCGGCGCGCTCGTAGAACTCCGACAGCGACGCGGCCAGGTATGCAGGATACCCTTCTTCGCCGGGCATCTCCTCGAGTCGGCTCGAGATTTCACGCATGGCCTCTGCCCACCGCGAGGTGGAATCGGCCATCAGCGCCACGTCGTAGCCCATGTCGCGGTAGTACTCCGCGATCGTGATTCCCGTGTAGATACAGGACTCACGCGCCGCGACGGGCATGTTCGACGTATTCGCGATGAGGCAGGTCCGGGCCATCAGCGGGTTCCCAGTCTGTGGGTCCGGCAGCTCCGGGAAGTCCTCGATAACTTCGGTCATCTCGTTGCCGCGCTCGCCACAGCCGATGTAGACGACGATGTCCGCGTCGGACCACTTGGCGAGTTGCTGCTGGGTGACGGTCTTTCCGGAGCCGAACGGACCGGGAATCGCCGCCGTCCCACCCTTCGCAAGCGGGAACAGACCGTCCTGAACGCGCTGTCCAGTCACGAGCGGCTCGGTCGGCGTTTCCTTGTCACCGGCGGGTCGGGCCTGCCGGACCGGCCACTCCTGGTGCATCTGAATCTCCTCGCCGCTATCGAGTTCAGCGACCGTCTCTTCGACGTTGAACTCGCCGCTCTTGATCGTCGTGATTTCGCCGCCCTCGTAGTCCGGCGGCACCATCACCTTGTGCTCGATGGTGACGGTTTCCGGAACGGTTCCGACGACGTCGCCGGGTTCGACCGCATCACCCTCTTCGACTTCCGGAGTGAACTCCCACTCTTTCTCTAAGTCGATGCCGGGCGCGTCGACCCCGCGGTCCAAGAACGCGGTCCCCATCTTGTCTTCGAGGACGTCGAGCGGGCGCTGGACGCCGTCGTAGATGGAGTCCATCATGCCCGGACCGAGGTCGACACTCAGGGGTTCGCCCGTGTTTTCGACGGGTTCGCCCGGGCCGACGCCGGAGGTTTCCTCGTAGACCTGAATCGTGGTCAGGTTCCCTTCAATCTCGATGACCTCGCCCATCAGCCCTTCGTCGCCGACGTAGACGACGTCGTTCATCCGGGCGTCGAGGTCCGTGGCGGTCACGACCGGACCGCTCACGCTTTCGATTACACCGTCTTGATCGACGGCTTCGGTGTCTGTTGCCTGGCTCATAGTTTACTCACTGTCTGCGTTCGCCTGTGCTGACTCCTCGGTTTCGCCCTCGCTCTCGTCCATCAGGTCGATCCCGATCGCTCGCTTGATCTGCTCGCGTAGCCCGCCACCACCGGTTCCGCTGCCGATCGTGACGACGACCGGTTCGACGCTCGTCTCGACGTTCTGACGGACGTTGCGCGAGAGGAACTCGAGATCGTCATCGTGCATCACGACAATCCCGACCTCGTCGTCGTTGAGCACCGTCGTGGCGGCATCATCGAGTGCAGCGTCCTTCTCGTCGTCCGGGACGTTCTCGAATCGACGGACGCCTGCGAGTCGGAATCCGGTCGTAAACTCCGGACTGCCGACGACTGCGATTTCCTGACTCATAGAATCACCAGTTCCTCTTCGATCTCGCTCTCCGTCAGCCCGACCTCCCGACCCCGCGCAATCGCACGGATATTCTCGACCTCGCGTTCTTTCGCGAGGATGTACGACAGCACGGCCGAAATCGAGACCGGGTAGATGCTCGAGAGCGTATCGGCGTACTCGAGCAACGCAGCGTCTAGTGCGTGCTCGAACTGGATAAGGCTGTCAGCATCGCGCAATCGACCCAGCGCGCCCGACAACCGGTCGCCATACCGCTTGTTCTCCGCGAGATGGTCGACGAGTTCATCGTAGTCTGCGACGAGCCGGTTCAAATCGGACTCGTCGAACAGGACGCCGCCGTCGATGTAGTAGGCCGCCGGATCGAGATCCGCACCGCTGCGGGCGAGTCGCAACGCGTTCCGCGCGTTTCGGAAGTCGATTTCGGCCTGCAAGAACTCGACGTAGCGTGCCATCGGCCCCTCCTGGGGCAGCGTCTGGGGTTGGAGCTGTCCCGGCGATCGTCCAACGTCCTCGAGCAAGTGCTCGTAGAACTCGCGATCCAGCGCGTTCTCGAGTGCGACGAGGGCTTCGGTCTCCTCGAACTCCGCGTACGCTCCCGAAAGCGGCTCGTAGAAGAGCGTTCCCGACAGAATTTCGATCGCGTCCTCGATCGTATCGACTTCGAGAAGGCGGTCGAGCGTTCGATCGTCGAGTTCACCGGCACGGATGAGGTCCGTCTCGATCTCCTCGGAATCGGTGTCGGTGTAGATACCGCGGATAATCGTCTTGATGTTCCAGACGTCGAATTTTCGGAGGTACCGGGAGATGAGGTCGTACAGTCGTCCGTCCGACCACTCCAGCAGATCGTCGAAGTGCTTGGCGAGATTTTGGTTGAGGGCGTATTCGATCAGATCGACCCCCGAAAAACGCGTTCCGAGTGCGTTGATCTCGCGTTCGTACTCCGTTTCCTCCATGAACCGCGCGATTTCGCTCGGCCCCATCCGGATCAGCTTCCGATAGTCTTCGTCTGCGAACAGCGAGGCTCGGCGGGACCGAACGCGAGCGTTCACGTATTCCGGATTCGAGGCACCTACACTCATTGATCGAAGAGTTGGGTGCTGATCTCCCGGAGGTTGTCTTCCCAGACGTCTTCGAGCACCGAGTCGAACGTGTTGTTGACTCGAACGCGGGACTGCTCGCTCTCGACGACGACGCCACCGAGACAGTCGTACTCGCCGGCGAACTCGTAGCCGTCGTAGTCCGCGAGGATCGACTCGATCAGTTCCCGGTCGTCGCTCCGACCGTAGACGCTGACATCGTCGTTCTCGTCGAACTCCGAACTTGCGGCGTCGAGGAGATCGCGGGTGAGTTCTTCGCGGGTGTCGCCCTCGAGGGACGCGAGTTCAGCTTCGACATCCTCGCGGACGTTGCCAAGAACGTCACGGCGGGCCTCCAGGCGCTTTTGTTTCGCCTCCAGCTTCGCACTGGAGAGTCGCTGTTCGCGCAACTGCTCGATCTCTCGATCGGCCTCGGCGTCGGCCTCGGCAACGATCTCCTCGGCGTCGGCCTCGGCTGCCGATTCGATCTCCTCAGCGCGTGTCTCGCCAGTTTCACGGATGTCCTCCGCACGCGCGTGAGCCTCTTCTCGAATGTCTTCGACAACTGTGTCCAAACTCATTGGTGAGAGAAGGGGTGTGGTTACGCGCCGACGATGAAGACGACGACCAGCGCAAGGATCACGAGCGTCTCCGGCAGGACTGTCATAATCAGTCCCGGCACGAACAGGTCATCGTCTTCCGCGAGTGCGCCAACTGCAGCTGCACCGATCCCGCGCTCTGCGTATCCCGATGCGAGCGCGGCGAGACCGACGGCAAGCGCTGCGGCCCCGGCGTCGGTCAGGAACGGACTTTCTTCGACGGTACCATTCTGCAGGACGATATTTGCGAAGTCTGCTGCGTTTTCAATCATTATTAGTAGTGGTCCTCAGTGTCGTTTCGATCGTGTCCGAACGGTTCGTAGTTCGCTCCACCGCCTTCATAAAACTTGTTAAAGAACTCGACGTACTCGAGGCGTACAGCCTGTAAGCCGGCGCTTGTCACGCCAAGCGCTAGCACGACGAGGTGCCCGACGACGAGAATGACGAGTCCGCCCACAAGCGCTGCGGTCCCCGAGTGCATGAGGCCGTTGAAGATGACCTCGGCACCGTCGCCGTAGTGTTCGGCGACGTAACTTGGTTCGTGGGTCCGCAGGAAGTGGAACGCGCCATCCGGGTCCCGGTACGCACCGAAGAACAGCAGGTTGACCACGAACGCCATACCGGCCTTCGCGAGCAACACTGCGCCCATCCGGGTGTACGAGAACACGTTGACGATGACGTCGAGCGCCTCGACCGCCTCGACGGTGTCAGTGACGAGGAGCATAACGAAGCCGATCAGGAAGACGAGCAGCGGCGCCGTAAGCAGGAAGTCGATGATTCCCAGCGGAATCGTCACGAGCCCCCACTCCGGGAACCCGGTGAACCCGATCGGGAACGGGCCATCACTGGCGAACGTGTTGAACAGGAAGTCCGGTTTCGATCCCCTGCCCTGTGCCGAGAAGATCCAGATCCAGATGCCGTTAAGCATCAGGATCCACGAGCCGCTGTGCATGACGGCGTCTTTGAAGCCGTGGTTCAGGTTCTCGTAGAAGTCGAGGATGTACCCGATGTTCAGGTGTACGATGCCGGCGATCACGCTCACGACCATCCAGCCGAGCGCGAAGTCGGCGGCCGCCGGCTCGAGTCCCTTGTTCAGCGGGAGCAAGTCGACGTGCAGCGTGTCGTGCCAGACTACCTCGCCGAGCACGTGTAATCCGAATATCTCGCCGTAGATGAACCCGAACAGGATCGTGAACAGCCCCGCCCAGATGGCAACACCGCCGAGACTCGTAATTCCCTTGCTGTCGAACTGGGTGGCCATGTACGCACCGATGGCCACGTACAGGAGCCCGTATCCCACGTCCCCGATCATGAACCCGAAGAACGCCGGAAACGTCAGGAACAGGAATATCGTCGGATCGAGTTCACTGTACTTCGGGCGGTTGACCGCCTGAACCAGCACCTCGAACGGTTTGGCCGCGGAGGGATTCTCCTGGATCGTCGGGGGCTCATCGCCCATCGTAACCGCCGACCCGCCGTCCGTGACGGCCGTCTGTTTCTCGCCGTCGGCGGCCTCGTCGTCGGCGGTGGCGTCTGCGCCAGCCTGCGCGTCCGCCTCCGAGGCGCTCTCCGGCGTTCCCTTCTGGATCTCCTCCGTGTGCGAGTGTGCACCGTGACGGTCGTAGCTCGCACGCTCAAGTTCTTCGATCTCGAGACTATCGCCGACGGCGTTTCGCAGCGCCGTGGTGAGCCGATCGAACTCGTCCGATGGCACCCATCCTTCCGCGATGAACGCCCGATCGCTGGTCGCAAACTGCAGCGGCGCTTCCGCGCGCTGGACCTCGATCGTGAGTTCCTCCTCGAGTCGAAGCAGGAACCGACCGTCCTCGTGTTCGATACGCTCGAGTTCATCGTCGATTTCGGTGAGACGCGACTCGAGGTCGGTTTTTCGCTCTTCGAGGTCGGCGACGTAGCCCGACGGACTCTGGTCGGTGTCTGGAACGCCGTAGCGGGTGAACTCGATACCGACGAGGGCATCGTCGATAACGTTGCCGTCGTCTTCGCTTTCAGTTTCGGTTTTGGCTTCATCGACGGCTGCCTCGACAGCGTCGGTCGGTGCAGCGACGATCGCGATGACATCGCCGCTGGTGAACGTTTCGTAGGCGCGGATGTCCTCGGCGGCATCGAGTTCGGCTTCGATTTCGCCGTGGGAACCCTCGCCGACGAGTACGTCGACCGCTTCGTATCCCGAGAGCAAGTCGAGATCGATTCCGAGTTCGGCGAAGGGAGCCACGCGGTCGATTCGGTCGTCGACCTGGCGTAGTTCCTCCCGAACGTCAGTGCGCTGGTCGTCGAGTTCGTTGACTCGGGTGCGCACTTCCTCGAGTCGCTGTTCCCAGTTTTCCTCGAGTGCGCCCTGGGGAGCGGGGGTATCTGCGTCCGCAAGATCCAGCGTGCTCTCGAGTGCTCGGACGGTAACGAGTTTCTCGGAGGCTCCCTCGGCACCCTCGATCGGGTTGCCGTTGTCGAAGCCTTCCCAGGACCCGTCGTAGTCCGAGAGATGGACCAGATTCAGTTCGTGAATCGTCTCGATGACCGTGGGCATGATGCCCTTTGCACCGGTCACCGAGACCTTGCTCATCCGCTCAGGTCTGAGCATGGACGTCCTCCTGGAACAGGGAGACGACGTGGTCTGTTACTTCGTCGACCCGGTCTTGGGCACGCTCGGCGAGCGCCTCGCGCTCCTGTTCGCCCTCTTCGAGGACGCGTTCGCACTCCGCGTCGATCTCGGCGCGCGCCTCCTCCAGGCGGCGTTCTTTGAGATCTTGCGCCTCTTGTTCCGCTTCCGTGCGAATCTCCTCGGCACGTTCCCGGGCCTCGGCGATTCGCTCGTCGCGGTCGTTTTCTGCCAATGCGACGATCTCGTCGGCCTCTTCCTCCGCCGACGTAATTCGTTCGAGAACCTGTGGCCTCGGCATACTCTAAGCAAGGGAACGTTTGCGACAGCGCGTATATGGTAGTTGCGAAAGCGTCTCGGATTACTGGCCTCGAAATTCGATCTCTGTGTCACGTACGATCATCTTTAGTCGAACGCCAGCCGGTCCACTGGTCAGACACCGCGAGACGGAACAGCAGACATATCCCGGTCGGACGAAAACCGAACTCTCAATGGGAATCCTCGAGAACAAAGCCAGGGCACGGCTGTTCTATAAGTACCTCTCGACGGTCTACGATCGGGTGAACCCGTTCATCTGGAACGAGGAGATGCGTGAGGACGCGCTTTCCTTACTCGAGTTCGACTCGGAGATGACGGTACTCGACCTCGGCTGTGGAACCGGTTTCGCGACCGAAGGCCTCCTCGACCACGTCGAGGAAGTGTATGCGCTCGATCAAAGCAGCCATCAGCTCGAACAGGCCTACGCGAAGTTTGGGAAACGCGCACCCCCGATCCACTTCCACCGTGGCGACGCCGAACGCCTCCCGTTCGCGAGCGACACGTTCGACGTCGTCTGGTCCTCCGGATCGATCGAGTACTGGCCGAATCCGATCCTCGCGCTCAGAGAAATCCGCCGCGTGCTCAAACCCGGCGGCCAGGTGCTGGTTGTCGGGCCAAACTATCCTGATAACGTACTGGCACAGCGACTGGCCGATTCGATCATGCTGTTTTACGACGAGTACGAGGCCGACCGGATGTTCAAACGAGCCGGTTTCGAAGAGGTGAAACACGCGTTCCTCGGACCGTCGTACAACACGGACGCTGCGATTACGACGATTGGACGCGCGCCGAAGTAGCCGCACCTCGACTTCGATGTCGACGAAGTGTTCGCCGCACCCGAACCGACCCTAGGTCGCCGTTGTTTCCAGTTCTGCTAGAAGTTTTCCGTCGAACGCGAGCGTTACGGTCACGGTGTCACCGCTGTCCAGCGCCGGCGCGTTCGTTCCAGCGACGGTGAGACCGGCCTGCTCACCTACTTGCCAAACCGGATCGGATCGTGCATTGAACGGGCCGTCCGGCGTCCCGCGAAATCCGTCGGCTCCGACGAACGGAACCGGCGGCTGGTTCGCGAGTTCGGTGCCCTCGATCGCGACGGTCAGCGAGAGTTGCTCGATGTCGATATCTTCGCCGGCTTCGTGTTCGAGTGCGATCGTTCCCTCATCACTATCGGCCTGTAACTCGAATGCTGCGGTCGGAACCGGCGAGTCGATCGACCACGTTGCGATGCCGGCAGTGAGGACCGCAACGAGACAGACCGTGACAGCGAGAAGTGCGACGATACCGACGACTGGACTAACAGCGCGAATGTCGTGTCTCTTGAGACGCGTTCTGGTAGCTCGTTCTCCGGTCGGTAACGCGGTGAACACGACCCGTAGTGGGTTCGGTTTCTGATATAAAGTGTGACACCGATCGACTAGTAACCGCGGTTGAAAATACCGCTACTCGGATGAAATCTGGCGTGTGGTCCGGTTGATCGTAATCGAATGTTGTTCCGTCGGAGGGAGATACTGCAAGGTGCCACTCTCGTCGGTAGTGCCGATCTCAACACCGTTTACGAGAATCGTCTCTTGCGCCGGGTCGCCAGTTTCGGTATCGATAGCAGTCAGTTCGATCGGCCCATTTGCGGGAGTCTTATTGATGACAACCTTGAGGTTGGGATACGATTTGGTTTCCACCTCTACTGCGGGAAGGTAATTAATCGGCACACTTTGTATCTCACGGTATACCGCACCGGTTGCGCCATCGAAATAGACATCGATACTGACGCCATCGTGTGCAGCATCCATCACGTAGAGGTTCTCACGACTACGATCGTGATAGTCCGCAGCGCCGGGAACGTTCGGCCATGGATACAGAGAGGATACATCAGTAATTACTCCGTTGGTTCCATTAAGAGCCTGGTATTGGTTTACTCCATCTATATCCCGGTTGTCAAATCTGATCGTCTCGGTAACGTACGAATCCCCGTCGATTGCCGAGAGGCGATAGCCGTCCTGAGAAGCCTGAATCCGGTACTCGTATCGCTCATTCGGACTCTGCATTTTGTTTATCGCGTCGATCTCCGTACGGATCGGGGTCGTATAGGCATCGAGAATTGATCGGTCAGCACGCAACTGCTGGCGGGACAGCGGTTCACCGGGCACCGAGTATCGAACGAGGTGATTTTCGAGTTCGTCTAACGCGTTCTGCAGAGCGACGGCTTCGTGGTGGTTTCGGGATAGCTGCTGCAAAAACACCGTTTTGGTCATCTCACCCGCCGCGTAACGTTTTACCATCTCTTGCTCGCGCGGTTCGAGCGCATCGATCCGTTCTTTAAGCCGACTGTGTGTGTCCTCGATTATCGTTGCTCGCTCTTCGGGAGTTGCCTGATCGAACTCGCGTTCGAAGAGCGCGTATCGTTCGTAGTCGACCTGCATTTGGATACTACTGCTCGCGAGCGCAGCACCGAGGTCTGCTCCGGTTTCAGCGTACGATCCTCGGATATCCCCCGTGAGTGGCAGTTGGTTCGTCGTGTTCTCGATCTCTACCGGCGTCGTTTGCGTTTGCTCTTGCAGCAGATAGTTGTCGGTTGCACTGCTATCGGTGTCGGTACTCACATCTCGTTCGGGCGATGCTGCGACGACCGTCATTGCAGGCAACGAGCAGACGAGAAGCAACGCGAGGAGGGCGGGAGCCGCGTTGTTCATTGTGTGGCCCTATGAATTCCTGATATAAAAACGAGTCGCACTCGAGAAATCACCGGTTTTCAACACAACACAACAATCCGACTGATTCGTTCGGCAGGGGCCCTCACCCGGCACAGACGGCAGTATCAGTGCATACCGAACAGTCGAAGGACGTGCAGTGACCGTAACGTTTTACGTCAGTTTAGCCGGACAATAGTCCGGGGTGAGACGTTTCAGACAAGCGTTTCGCAACGTGAAATCATCAGATTACGAACCGCTGTCAGACGAAGAGATCAGTTTTACGTCGTGAGAACGGTGTATTTGTCGATGGAAAGCGTTTTTTCCCCCGGGAAACCACCAGGTGATAGATATGCGGTTGTCCACCGCCGGTACACTTGCCCTCATCGCCCTCCTTACTACAGCCACGCTCGGTTCGGTGGTTGTGGTGCCATCGGCGCGCGCTGGTTCAGCCGGTCACGAAACTAGCCAGACGCCGATACTTGACCAGTCGTCATCTCCCACCGCGGTCGACTCTACTAGGCCGGCCGATAGTAGCGGAGAAGCAGTATACGCGCGTCAATCGCCGACGCAACTGCAATTCGCTGACGATCAGTTGGGGACGAATCAGGTGATCCGCATCAACGTCACGGACGACGGTGATGCACACTGGACTATCGAATACCGACTCGCGCTGGAAAACGACGACGGGGTCACCACCGAAGCGTTCACCGAGTACGCACAGTCTATTACCGCGACCGAACCCGACTCCGATTCCGACCTCGGGATTCTGATCCAGCAATTACGCCAACAGGCATCTGCGGCCGGCGAAAATGCCAACCGGGAGATGTCGATTACCGATACCGGGTGGGGCGGACACGATGTGAAACCATACGATGAAGTCGTCGAATCCACGGCGAGTACTAGCGGCGACGTTGACGAAGTCGGTGTTATTACTTATACCTTCACGTGGACAAACTTCGCGACGGTCGACGGTGACCGAGTACACTTCGGCGAGGCCCTAGAAACTGAGTCGAACGATTACGTAATCTCGACGCTCTCTAACGGCCAGCGGCTCGTCATCGAATCGCCGGACAACTACGGCCTCGACACGCCAACGCAGCTCACCTGGAACGGTCCCCACGAGTTCAGTGAGAACGAACTCGAAATTGTCTTCCTCCGTGGTGCCCAGCCAGGTACCGGTATTTGGGGTCTGATTGCCGATGGACCGGTACTGGCGGTCATTGCGTTGTTGGGTATTCTCGCAATTGCCGTCCTGGGTTGGGTGGCATCCCGGAACGTGGAGACGTGGGACGAGGTTCGTTCATCGCTCGAAGCGGTACTTTCGTTTGAACGGGGTGAGGATCCTGATGGCGAACCGGGTGTCGCAGCCGATTCAAACGCTGTTCGGGGCGACACCGAGCCCCAACGGGAACTGGCTGCAGATGCGCCGCTGGAAGGCCAGGGGGCGCAGTTCGAGTTCAGCGAGCGGGTAAACGAGGATATTGATCCGGAGCTGTTGAGCGACGAAGAGCGGGTGCAACGGATGCTCACCAGGAACGGTGGGCGGATGAAACAGGCTGCGATCGTTTCGGAGACGGGGTGGTCGAACGCCAAGGTTTCGCAGTTGCTCTCACAGATGGATGAGGACGATCAGATCGAGAAGTTGCGGATCGGGCGCGAGAACCTGATTACGTTGCCGGAAGTGGACCCGACCGAAATCGACTGATCGGGACGGGAATCGATCTCCAATTACGGCGGATTACTGGTCGTTCGACGTCGAGTCAGTTGTCGTCTCAGTCTCGGTTTCGGTTTCGTTCTCAGTCCCGGTTTCGGCCTCCGTCTCCGGACTGAACTGAATGCTCGTGCCGACGGCGTCGTAGATATCGTCCCAGTCCTTGTCCTCGTCCATCAAGAAGACCTCAAGGGAAAGGTCCCTGTCGGCGAACTCCTCGATTCCGGCCGGTCGAACGTCGATGTGGTACGTGCCGTTGTCCGTCATCTGGACCTGGCCGGTTCGTTCGATGAGTTTTCGCTCACCCGGCCCCTCGTTGATCTTGACGAAGAAGTACGGCTCACCGATCACGTCGCCGTGTTCCGGTGGGTCCACGTTCTCCATGCTGGTATTGGCGACGACTTCGAGGTTGAAGTTCGAGTAACCCTCGCCGTTCGCTGCGGGCTCCGTGTCGACGAACTCGACGCTCTCGATCCGATCCTCGCTTTTGTCCTCCAGTGGCCGGTTCGGTTCCTGAGGGGGCGACCAGTCCGCGTTGGCCGTTTCATCTCCGCCATCTGCGGTTCCATCCCCATCACTGGTTGTGTCGTCACTACTGTTGTCGGGCTCCGTATTCGTCGTCTCGTTCGAACCCGTCGTCCCGTTCGAGTGAGTCGTGTCGTCGCGATTCTCGGTTCCGTTGTCACCTGTACCGCCATCTACATTTGGGCCTGTATCAGTGTCGTCTGCCGTCGACTCGTTCGACGCGTCCGGCTGTGATCCACCGAAGGCACTACACCCGGAGAGGACCACGAGTAGTGCAACCGCGACGACAGCGAGTTTCCTGAACTGCATCGTAACCGTTCGATCACGCCGACGGGCCATTATTACGACGTGGATAAGCGAGACTGGCTCGGTTGTCGGCTGACGGGCTTGTTTCGGCTTGAACCGACCGGTCTGCAGTGTTGGTCGTTGTGGAACGGTCAGTCTGTTGGGTCTACAGAGTAAAGAGAATACCGAGAGTGCAACGGGTCACCCGACCCGTGGTCGTTTACTCGCCGGGTCCCGTTCCTGTTCGCATACGCTCATAGCGTTGCAGTGGACGGCGCTCGATTGGGTCGCCGTTCCCTGTTTCATCACCCACAGCGCGCAAAAGGGCACAACGCCTTGCTGTCGTCTCGGTCGCGGTCAGGCCAGCGGCGTCCGCTCGACGACCTGTCCGTCGTAACTCGGATACTGCTCGACGATTTCACCCTCTTCTAAGTCGCCCTCCTCGATCATCTCCTCTAACAGCCACCAGGCGACCTCGACGTGCTCCGATTTGACGGTGTAGAACTCCTCCGGCACCCCGAGTTCAGCGAAGCGCTCCGGTGCGGCGTAGGTCTTGCCGTAGACCAGCGTCCCGTCGTCGGTCACGTCGTCGAACTCGCGGCGGACGTTTCGGGCCATGCGCTTGAGTCGGCGGCGGTGTTGGGCGGCGTCTTTGAACACCGAGGTACAGAAGTAGACCCGCTCGTGGTCTCCCATCACGTCGAGGATGTCGTCCCGGGAGCCGTCGACGGCGCTCATGTGGCCCTCCTTGAGTTCGAAGCCTTGCTCTTGCATCCGGCGGTAGTTCCCCTGGGACATCTCGAACTCGTTGACGTTGCAAAAGTCGGCAGCGCCCTCGTCGAGAAAGTCGAGAAACTCCGTTTCGGCGCGGATACCGGGGATCTCGAAGGCCGGAGTGAGTCCTTCTTCACGGGCGATATAGAGGATGTCCTCCCACTCGGTGCCGTGGAGGTCGCCCCACTGTTCGTACGGCGGATGGAACCGGATCTCGTCGAGTCCGGCCTCGGAGAGGCGGCGCATGTTCTCGCGGCCGCCGGGAATGCCCGTATAGAGGTGGGTGTGATGATCCTCGCCGAACTCGTCCGTGAGCAACTCGAGGTAGTGACAGGTGCGGTCGAGAGCCTCCTGGGGTTCTCCGCCCGTAATCGAGGTTCCGAGCGCGTCCATTCGGTGGGCTTGCTCGAGGACGTCTTCATCGTTCTCGACGAGTCGCTCGTTCGCGTAGACGTCGGTGACGTTCTTGCGGTTCTCGCCGAGCGGGCAGTAAAAGCAGTCGCGCTGGTCGCAGTAGCCGTAGACGAACAGCACCATCTTGCCACCCTTCGCGCACTGCTCACAGCCCTTCGATATCATTCAGTATATCGGCTTGTCGGGCCGCGTTCAAAAACTGCACGGATCGGACCGGGTGACCTGTTTGGGACAGCGTGGCGGTTTCTGTTCCGCTCGGTCAGCCCAGAAAAGGCATATACCGCGCCGACAAACATCCGATCGATGCTGCTGGTCCTGTGTGTCGACCTCGACGATGACCTCGGTCGCAAGACGGGTTTTTCGACGCCGGTTATCGGCCGTGAGCCCGTCGAAGAGGCGGCCGTCGCGCTCGCGACCGCAGACCCGGAGGACTCGGATGTCAACGTCATCTTCCAGGGGTTGCACATCTACGACGACTTAGACGAGCGCGACGAGAGCGTCGAGGTCGCCGTTGTCACCGGGAACGACGAGGGCGATGTCAAGGCCAACCGGGAGGTCGGCGACGAGGTCGATACCGTGCTTGCGAGCCTCTCGACCGCGGAAGATGTCACCACGCTCGTCGTCACCGACGGTGCACAGGACGAATCCGTGATTCCGATCATCCGCTCGCGAGTTCCGATCGACGGCGTCCGTCGGGTCGTGGTCAGGCAAGCCCAGAATCTGGAGTCGATGTACTACACCATCAAGCAGGTGCTCGACGACCCCGAAACGCGGGGGACGGTGTTGATCCCGCTCGGAATCCTCCTGCTCATCTACCCGCTCGCACTGGTCGGGAGCGCTCTCGAGATGCCCGGCTTGGTGCTTGGAACGACCTCGGCACTCCTCGGTCTCTATCTCATCTCGCGCGGGTTGGGTCTCGGTGAACGACTCGACGCGGCAGTCGAGCGCGCCCGCCGGTCGTTGTATGCCGGTCGGACGACGCTGCTCGCTTACGTCGTCGCCGCCGCGCTGTTCACTCTCGGCGGGATGAACGGACTGAACACCTTGGAACGAGTGCAGCGTGAGGCCGGTGGCCGCGTGAGCGCGCCTGTCATGGTCGCCGCTCTCGTCTACGGGACGATTCAGTGGCTCGCAGCGGCCGGGATTACGACGAGTCTCGGCCAAATCACTGACGAGTACATCGCGGGGACCTTCGAGTGGCGCTACCTTAACGCACCGTTCTACGTGCTCTCAATTGCGATCGTCCTCCACGCCGTGAGCGCCTTTTTCCTCGGTGTCGTTACGATTACGTATCTCGCAACGGCGCTGACAGCCGGCACGCTCCTCGGTATCGGAAGCACCCTCCTCTTTGCAGTCGCCGAGTCGAAATTCTCCGACTCGAACGCGGGATCGGAGAGGGGAACCGAAACTGGTGCGGGCTCCCCGTCGGACTCGGATCTTGGGCCGGGCCCGGGCCCGGGACCGGAGCCGAGTTCAAACGCAAACTCACACCTGAACGCAAGATCGGTGACGAATACGGAGTCGGAAACTGAGGCGGAATCGGAGGAGCGACATGCGACAGACAACCCTCGATAGTCCCGATATCCCTCGATAATCCACCATCGTCACAACACCCTCGATAATCCACCATCGTCACAACACCCTCGATAATCTACCGTCGTCACACCTGGCACACGTTACAGTTGCACCCCCACCGCGGTCCATATCGACCGCTACCGCTCCCGTTCGACGACGAACTCTGCCAACTGTCGCAGATACGTGCTGGCCTCTGGATCGGCAGCCTCGACTCGATCCAGGGCCGCTAACGCTCGGTCGGCTTCCGATTGCGCACGGGCGTTCGCCTCCTCGGGCGAGAGGTCGGTTACCTGGATGACCGACGGGCGCTCCATGGCGGCATCGTGGCCGGTCGGCTTTCCTAATTCCTCGGCATCGGCAACTGCGTCCAGCACGTCGTCTCTGATCTGGAAGGCGACGCCGACTCGTTCGGCGTACTCGCCAAGCGCCTCAACCGTCTCCGAGTCCGAGTCGGCGGCGATCGCCCCGAGTTCAGCCGCGGCTCGGAAGAGCGCGCCGGTCTTTCGTCTCGCGAGCGTCATGTACTCCGCTTCGGAGGCGGGCTGGGCGGAGAGTTCGGTTGCCTCACCGATGCCGAGTTCGACCATAGCATCGGTGACGGCGCGCATCGCGTCGGGATCGGCGGCGAAGAGATCGAAGGCCTCGCCGAGGAGGCCGTCACTGGTGATGATCGCGGGGCCGTAGCCGAAGGCGGCCCAGGCGCTTTCGGTGCCGCGGCGCAGTTCCGAGCGATCGATAATGTCGTCGACGACGAGGGAGGCGGTGTGGACGAGTTCGATGCCGACGCCGAACTCGACTGCGTCCTCGGCGGTGCCGCCGACGGTCTCGCAGGCGAGAATGGTAACCATCGGCCGGACGCGTTTGCCTCCGGAGAGCGTGACGTGGCGCACTTCCTCGGAGAGCGCCTCGGGGTCGATACCCTCGACCACGTCGTGGAGACGTTCCTCGATTAGCGCCCGTCTGCGCTCCAGAAGTTCCATTGGCAGCGTTTGGGAAGGTGGGAAAAAGTACGTGACGGTTCGGTCGACGGTTCGTGAGTGCGTGTCTTAGTTCGCCCCGTTCACGCGACTCGAGTCGTCAGTTGCTCCCGTCGTCGACTTCGTCGTAGGTAAACGGATCGACGGGTTCGTCGTCCGCAGCCGTCCCGTCGTCTGTATCCGTCTCGGCGTCGGCATCGTCGCTGGATTCGGTTTCAACGTCGTTCGAGTCGGAATCGGGTTCAGACGCGGATTCAGTTTCAGGTTCCGGTTCCGCCCCACTTGCCGTCTCGGTATCGGCTGTCTCGTCGTTCGTCGATTCGTCCAGTATCGTGCCCGAGCCACCGGTCGCATCGGTCGCCGCGAGTTCAGCCGACGCGTCGTCGGTACCGGCGTCGGTTTCGAGATCGGTCTCGTCGAACTCGAGCGTCGGCTCGTAGTCGCCGTCGACGAGTTCGCCGGGCGAGACGCCGGCTGACTCGACTTCGGACTCAGTGTTGAACCGGTCGAGCATCTCGTTCAGGTGGGAGGCCTGGTTGGCGAGCGAGCCGGCGCTTTTCGTGACTTCCGAGAGGGCGGAGGTCTGTTCCTCCGCAGCGGCGGCGACGCGCTGGGATTCGGTCGCCGTCGATTCGGAGATGTCGGTCGCCGTCGAGACCATGGCGACGACCTCCTGGGTCGAGGCGGCCTGCTGTTCGGTCGTCGCGGAGATCTCCTGGACGCCGTCGTTGGTCTCCTGTGCGTAGTCGGCGATCTCGTCGAGCGCCTCCGCGGCGTTCTCGACCGCGTCGACGTGCGAGGAAATCTTGTCCGCCGTCTTCTCGACCTCCGTCGCCGTCCGTTCGGTGCGGTCGTTGATCCGTTCGAGACGCGTCTCGATGTCCTCGGCCGTCTCCTTCGTGTCGGCGGCCAGTTCCTTGACCTCGGCGGCGACGACGGCGAACCCTTCGCCTTTCTTGTCGCCGCTGCCGCTTCGGGACGCTTCGATGTTCGCGTTCAGCGCGAGCATGTTCGTCTCGCGGGCGACCTCCGTGATGAACTCGATCAGTTCGTCGATCTGTTCCATCTCGGCGGTGAGATCCTCGATGGCCTCGACGGTCTCGGTCGATTCGGCTTCGATTTCGTGCATGCCCTCGATCGCCTCGCGGGCCGCTTCGCGACCGTATCGACCGGTTTCGGCCGTCTGCTCGGCGATATCGGCGACCTGGTTCGACGAGGCGGCGATCTGTTCGGTTGTCGCCGAGAGGCCGCTCATCTCGTCGGAGACCGCCTGCAGGTTCTTGTTCTGTCGGTCCGCGCCGTCGGAAATCTCCTGAATGGAGTGACTGACCTGCCCGGACGCGGAGCGAACCTCTTCGGCGCTCGCCGTGACTTCCTCGCTCGCTGCGGCCACCTCGTCCGCGAAGGACTTGACGTGTGCCGTCGTCTCCTCGAGTTCGTCGACCATTTCGTTGAACGCGACGGCGATGTCGGTCATCGCCTCGTTATCGCTTTCGGGATCGAGTCGCTGCGTGAGATCGCCCTCCGCACACAGTTCCATCACGTCGCGGTACTCGTCGGCCTTCGATTCGAGGTGGTGGTTCATCGCCTCGGTCTCGGCGCGTGCTTTCTCGGCATCCGCGCGGGCGGATTCGGCCTCCTGAATCTGGTCTCGCAGCGACGTGCGCATGCTGTCGAAGCCGTCGTAGAGACGACCGATCTCGTCGATGCGGGACGTTTCGAGGTCGACCTCGAGATCGCCGCCTTCCATCGCCGCCGCCCGGTCGCGAAGTTCGGTGAGCGGGACGACGGTCTGCCGTCCGAGCACGACGCCGACGAGTCCGAGCGCGACCAGACTCACGAGGACCATCACGATGACGTTCGTGCCGACGTCGCTCGCGACGCCGTAGGCCTGCTCCGTCGGGACGGTCGTGACCGCGACCCACTCGGTGTCCCCGACGGGGACGTACGCCTGAACGACGTCCTCGTCTTCGATCTGGCTCGACCGACCGCCGAGAGCGCCCTCGATCGCGTCCTCGTCGGTCCGATTCGTGAACTCGCTCGAACCGGTCTGGAGCACGGCATCACCGCGCTGGTCGACGATCGCCGTCGATCCGGCTGCCCCGTCCTGCTGAAGCTGGTCGACGCGGTACTCGAGCGTTCCGATAACGACCATCACGTGGTCGTCCCGCTCGGGGACCGGACTCGCGAAGGCCATCACCTGATCGTTCAGGGCCGCGGATTCGTAGGCCTGCTCCGAGTTCCAGACGTCCTCGTCGAGCGCGAGTTCGTCTTCGAAGTCGGTCTCGGACCACGGGTCCTCGACGGCGTCGAGTTCGGTGCCGCGAAGTTGGGCGTCCGTACTCGTGAGGACCTCACCCTCGCCGGTATCGACGTAGTGGATCGCCCGCACGTCGACGCCCATCCGCGCCTGTTCTTCGACGATCGCGCCCTGGATCGCCTGCACGTCGCCGTCCTGGACGGCCGGCGTTGCGGACGCGGTCCGCGTCTGAACGTTCATGTTTGCGACCCAGTCGCCGATCGCTTCAGCCTGTAACTCGGCGGTCGACTGGAGCTGGTCGCTCGAATCGTCCCGTACCGTCTGGTCGATCTGGGCGTAGCTGACCGCACCGATGGCACCGATCACGAGCACGACCGCCAGGATCGAGATCACGAACTTGAACAGGTATCGCCGTCTGATGAACGACGGCACCAGTGTAGCGAGTCTCGACATCAGGCGCTCACCTGCTCGAGTTCCGTAATACCGCCATCTGCCTGTTCGTCGAACTCCCAGTACGAGAAGTTCGCCCCCATCACGTCGCCGTTCTCGTCGAACGTGACCGAACTCGAGGCGCCCTCGTAGGCGACGTTCTCACCCTGCGCTGCGCGTTCGAGTCCCTCGCCGAGCGACGCCGGCGTGATCGTCTCCCCCGGCGTATACGTCACGGACCGCATCGCGTTTCTAATCGCCGTCCCGTCGTTTTGCCCGGCGTAGGCGTTCGCGAGCAACAGGACCGCCGACGCGTCGTAGGAGTGCGCCGTGAAGAGCTCCGGTTCCTCGTCGTAGGCGTCGACGTACTGCTCGCTGAACTCGTCGTAGCCCGGCCCGCTGGCGAGCGGTGCCGTCCCGCGGATTCCGTCGAGCGAGTGCTCGGTACGCTCGTGGAGCGTGCTCTCTTGCATCCCTTCGGTGACGAGGATGTCGACATCGCCGCGCGCACCGCGGTCGGCCAGGTCGTCGAACAGCTGCGCCCCGGTGTCGGGATAGCCGATGACGACCAAGAGTTCAGGGTCGTCCGCCAGTGCGGTATCGAGCGCATCGTCGTAGGAGTCCGCACCCTCCGTAATGGCCACTTTAGCAGTGACCGTGCCATCCTGTTCGGATTCGAACGCCTGCGAGAACGACTGTGTGAGCTGCCAGCCGTAGTCGTTGTCGACGTACAGGGACGCCGCGCTCTCGGCGCCGAAGTCTACGACGGCCTGTTCGGCGAGCGCGACGGCCTGTAACGAGTCCGATAGCGCGGTTCGAAAGCTCAGTCCGGCGTCGTTCACCGAGGTGATCGTCGGCGAGGTCGCGCCGGCCGAGCAGTTGACGACCCGGTACGGAATTAGCACCTGCTGGGTCGCCTGCAGCGTCACGTCGGAGGCCAGCGGTCCGTTGACCATCGGGTATCCCGCGTTGACGAGGTCGTTCGCGCTCTGGACGCCCGCGCTGGGCGAGGTCTCCGTGTCGCCGACCTGATAATCTATAGAGAGGTCTGTTTCGTCCTCGAATCGCTCGATCGGTAACAACGCAGCATCTCGAGTCGCTGCACCGATCCCCTCGAGACCGCCGCTGAGCGGGCTCAGTATCCCGAGTTTGAGTGTTCTGTCTGTACCACCGACACTGTCGTCGGCTTGTTCATCCGTGCCAAGCACGGGAACGTCAGAAAGGCATCCGGCAAGCCCACCAAGTGATGCGGTACCGGCCCCCACCAAGAGTTCCCGGCGCTTCGGTCGGAACGTCATATCCGTGCTATCAGATTACTGGTTTATAATTGTGCTGTACAGTCACCGAAAACTGTATAAATATATCTGACACTCTCTTCGAGTGATTAATCATTGTCCAGCGGTAACGATATACATGAATGTCCGAGAGACGAAACCAGCAGTGCGAAAACGATGTTCTATAGACGGTTTCCTGCAAAAATCCTCACCTCTAATCCTCAGCTATCCCCACTAGTGGGGGGCGGATCAGCACTCACGCAATTGCATTCGCTCGACACCGTGTCCGTACTCGTACTCGTTCCCGTGCAATCGCGCAACCGCCACAAAGCCGCGGTGAGGAGAGTTCGTTACTGGAATTCCTCGGTCAGCGCCGGGACGACGTCGAAGAGGTCGTCGTGGATCGCGTAGTCGGCGATGTCCATGATCGGCGCGTTGGGGTCCGTGTTGATCGCGACGATCGTATCCGAGCCCTTCATGCCAGCGACGTGCTGGACCGCACCGGAAATCCCGATCGCGATGTAGACGTCGGGCGTGACGACCTTCCCGGACTGGCCGACCTGGCGGTTCTTCGGCAGCCAGCCGTTGTCGACGATCGGGCGCGACGAGGAGACCGTCGCGTCGAGCGCGTCCGCGAGATCGCGGATGATGTCGAGATTCTCTTCTTCCTCGATCCCGCGGCCGACGGAGACGAGCACGTCCGCCTCGCCGATGTCGACGTCGCCGCCGCCGACTTCCTCGAAGCCGTTGACGGTGGAGCCGACCGCATCCTCGTCGATGTCGGCGTCGAACGCTTCGACGGCCGCATCGCCAGTTCCTTCCGCAGCGGGCCACTCCGCCTCGCGGATCGTGACGACGGCCTCGCCGTCGAGTTCGTTCGTCGTCTCGACCTTGCCGCCGTACATCTCGCGGGTCGCGGTCAGCGTCTCGCCGTTGGCCGCGAGGTCGACCGTGTCGGTGACGACCGGCAGTCCGAGTCGGTTTGCAACGGCGGGCGCGTAGTCGAGCCCGTTGACGCTGTTGGGCGTGAGAACGTACTGCGGCGCGAGTTCGTCGTAGAGCTGCGTGATCGCCTGGGTGTAGACGTCGTGGTTGAACTCCTCGCCGTGGGAGACGGTATGGATCGCGTCGACGCCCTCGCGGTTTATCTTCTCGGCGAACTCGTCGACGGTGCCGCTGATGACCGCGAGGTGGAGGTCGCCGCCGGTCTCGTCGGCGAGTTGGCGACCCGCGGTAACGAGTTCGTAGCTGGAGTCGCGCAGTTCGCCGCGGCGGTGGTCAGTGACTGCGAGAACGTCGCTCATGGGGCCACCCCCTTGTCGCGGAGCAGTTCACCTAACTCCGCGGCCGTCTCGTCGGCGCTGCCCTCCCAGATGGTGACGTCGCTCTCGCTCTCGGGTTCGTACATATCGGTGAGTTCGAGGGTGGACTCGACGGCGCTCTCGTCGACGCCGAGGTCGGCGAGCGTCTGCACGTCGAGTTCCTTGCGCTGAGCCTGGCGAATACCGCGCAGACTCGCGTAGCGGGGCTCGTTGATACCCGTCTGGATCGTCAAGACGGCGGGCAGTTCGATCTCGGTTAGTTCCTCGACACCGCCCTCGAGTTCGCGTCGGACCGAGGCGGCGTCGCCGTCGAACTCGTGTTCGAGGTGGTTGACGACAGCGCCCCACTCGTAGCCGATGTCCGCGGCGAGGGAGACGCCCGTCGCACCGAAGCTGTCGTCGCCGGCCTGGACGCCGGTCAGCACGAGGTCGGGGTCCTCCTCCTCGACGACGGCGCGCAGGATTTCGGTCTTGGCACCGACATCGAGCAGGTCGACGCCATCGAGGGAATCGTCCCAGACGCGAACCGCTCGATCTGCACCCTTGGCGAGTGCTTGGCGGATGGTCTGTTCGCAGTCTTCGGGGCCGATGGTTACCGTCACGACTTCGTCGGCGACGCCAGCTTCCTGGAGCTGCACGGCCTCTTCGACGGCGTAATCGTCCCACTCGTTGAGATCGGCACCGAGGTACTGATCTGCAATCTCCGTTCCCTCGATTTCGAACTCGTCTTCGACGGTCGCAACTTCCTTGACCGTAACGAGGATCTTCATCGTTTATCACTCGCACGTCACCCCCGTAAACGTTTTCGAAACGCACAGTATTGGAGTCGGCGTTCACTTGACACGTCGATCTCGGTCCGTCCCGTCCGCGTTCGTGGCCGAGAGACGAATCCGCGTGACCGGCATCGACCAGCGGACACACGAGCGACGAGGATCGGCGGCTTGACGGCCACCACGCGCACACAAGACGGAAACGGTTTAACGCCGCCACCGGTAGTACACCGTATGGCAGACTGTCCACTGGCCGACGACTGTCCGAGTTTCTCCGAACGGATCTCGGGAATGGGCTGTCAACACTACGGCGACCGTGGCGGTAAAGAGTGGTGTAACCACTACAGCCAGCCGATCGAGGACCTAAAGACCCAGCCGGTCAAAGCCGGCGAGGAAGTCGTCATCGACGTCGTCGACATGCACGAAAGCGGTGCCGGCGTCGGACGAACCGAGGACGGATTCATCGTCATGGTCGACGGCGTGCTCCCGGAAGCGCGCGCTCGCGTGGAGATCACGCGGGTACACAGCAATCACGCCCGCGCAGAGGAACGTGAGTTGCTGCCGATGGATGACGAACTCGACGGGTCGGATGGAGACGAATCCGACACCGACGAGACGGCTGCAGACACGGATTCGGACGACACAGCGGACGACAATGGCGACGGTGATACTGAGACTGAATCCGAGTCTGAGTCTGAGACCGAGACCGACACCGACAGCGGCCAGACCCGTGAACGTCTCGGCAGTCGCGAGAACTTCTGGGGCTCCTGATCGGCCCGTCGAGTCCGGGATCACACGTCTCGAGTGGACAGTCGACCGTCGGTCACCGGATACCGGACACCGGACACCGATTGTAGCCACCGATTCCCCATCATCGTCACCGGCCATCCGCGCGCAGCCCACAATTGGACAGTCATGCGGTCGGTGAACTCGATTCTGCGACCCGTTGGCGGACCGGTTCGTTCCCGAGAGCGTCAGTCTGGGGAAGCGACCGGGAGAGCTTTGATCCCGCCACCGTTTAGTTCGAATACGCCATATGAGCACGCGAGTTCAGGACGAGAGGAGCCGTCCCGTCGGTAGCGGTGCCGGTGCACGGAGGCGGTCACGATATCCATGATCGACGAGATCGACGAGTTGCTCGCGGAGATCGGCTTCGAAGCCGAGACGAGCGTGCTGACCGATCGGCAAGCCCAGGTGCTTGCGTTGCGCGAGCGGGGGACTTCCCAGGCCGATATTGCGGCCGCACTCGGGACCTCGCGGGCGAACGTCTCTTCGATCGAGGCGAGCGCCCGCGAAAACGTCGAAAAAGCCCGCGAGACGGTTGCTTTTGCGGAGGCACTTCGTGCGCCGGTTCGCGTTCGCGTTCCGGCCGGTACCGACCTCTACGATGTCCCGAACCGAGTCTACGACGCCTGCGACGACGCCGGCGTCAAAGTCGATCACACCGCACCGGATCTGATGAAGGTCGTCAGTGATGCGGCGGGGCCGGCAGTCACCGGACGACAGATTTCGACGCCGCTGATCATCGGTGTGACCTCGGAGGGGATGGTTCGCGTTCGCCACCAGGACGGCGAGTGAGTACCGCGGCGAGCGAGTACCGCGGCGAGCGGGACCGAACGGCGAGGATGAGGACAAACGGCGAGAACGGGAACGTGAGATTCGACGCCGGCAGCCCCCGATCAATTTGGTTCTCCGCGTCGTCGCTTGATTATGGACCTCGATTTGGCCGATGACACGGCACTGGTTACTGCCACCGCCAGCGATCTCGGCTTCGCGAGCGCCCGGTCGATGGCCAGGGAGGGCGCGAACGTTACCATCTGTGGCCCAGACGCGGATCGCCTCGCGGATGCACGCGATGAACTCGACGCCGTAGGGGCCGGCGACGTCCTCGCACTCGACGCCGACCTCACGGACCCCGACGCGATCTCGCGACTCGTGAGTCGGACCGCCGACGAGTTCGGCTCGCTGGACCACCTCGTCACCGACGCCGGCTGGCCGCCGCGGACGACGTTTCTCGAAACGGACGAACAGGACTGGTACCGGGCCTACGACCTGCTCGTGATGAGCGTCGTCTGGACGGTCGAGGCGGCTCATTCGCACCTGCTCGCTGGGGCGAACAGTTCGATCACCTGTCTCACCGCACACACCGTTCGTGAGGTTGGCGATGGACTGGTACTGTCGAACTCGGTCCGACGGGCCGTTATCGGTCTCGTGAAGACGCTCGCCCGCGAGTTCGCGCCGGAGATCCGCGCGAACGCGGTTCTGCCGGGACGGTTCGAAACGTCTGGTGAGGGCGTCCCCGGTGGTGCCGTCAGCGGTGGGGGTGATGCCGGGGTTGAGGTCGAGGCCGACGCCGGCACTGATACCGATACCGATACCGATACCGACACCGAGGAAGACACCACTGCACTCGACCGCGACGTACCGATGGAGCGACTCGGCGAGCCAACTGAACTCGGGGATGTGGTCGCATTCCTCGCGAGTTCGCGCGCGAGTTTCGTTACCGGGGCAGCAGTGCCGGTCGACGGGGGGTTGTTACGCAGCTAGTCGGTGTTCGGTCGAGCGTCACAGATCGTAACGTACTCGGTCGCCCTCCGGGGAGTGGGGCGTGTGTCAGAGTCCGTGCCCGCACCCGAATTCGCGTCTGTGTATCGGCCGATTCAGTTCGCAGGCTACGTCGCGCTTTTGCTGACACCCGCCGCGTTGCTCGCCAGCGCCGTCGCCGGTCTTCCTAGTCTCTCCGCGGGAAGCCTCGGCGTACAGACGGGGATCGCGCTCACCCTCACCGGAACCGTCGCGGCCGCCGCGGAACGCGACCGCGTCGTCGACGAGTTCGCTCTCGATGCCGCCGGCTTCGACCGAACGGACGGCAGCGACGTGATCGCGGTCACCGTCGGCGCTCTCGTCACCTACGGTGCGAGCGTCGGCGCTGAACTCGGGCCGGTGCTTGCGTCCGCGGTGGTCGGACTGGCTGCCGGCCTCGCCCTCCCGCGGGTCGCGGTCCCGCTCTACTGCGGGTCGTTCGTCGGCATGGCCTCGCCGGCGGTGTTTCCCGGCCCCGAGTTCGTCGCGGTCGCCGGCCTGCTTGCCGGCCTCGCGTTCGTGGCGACGGCGGAGTCCTTCGGGGGCTTCGGCGGCAAACTCGGCACGATCGCCCTCTTCGGCTGCATCATAACGGTCGCGTGTCTGGGTCTCGAATACGGCGCGACGAGCGCGCCCGCGTGGGATCTCGTTCCGATCGTCGTTCCGGTCGCGGCCGTCGCCGCCGTCGCGACCGTCGTCCTGAGTCTCCGCCTCGAACTGGGTGCCGTCGTCGGCTCCGCGCTCGTGGGAACCGTCGCCGGAATCGCGTTCCCGCTCGCGCTCGCTGAACTCGGGACGACGCTCGCAACCGTCGCGTTCTGTGCCTCTTTCGTCGGCATGTCGAGTACGGAGCGACTGGCGACGGTGGGTCACGTTGGGGTTGCCGGCGGACTGTGTGGGCTCGTCTATCTCGCGGTGACGCCGGCGGTCGCCGGTGCGGGCGGCAAACTCGGGACGACTGCGTTCGTCTCCTGTATCGTCCTCGTCGGTCTCGAAGAAGTGCGCGACGTTGTGGCCGCACCGGGCGAGTGACGGACGGGAACTCACAATGGGGTCTGCGAGCGTCCGGCGAGCGAGTGCTTAGTCGGCCGAGATCGTACAGGTTCCATCGTAGGAAACATCTTCGACGGATTCGATCTCGGGATTGTCGCCGCAGACGGGACAGGATGGATTCGACAGCACGTCGACGGTCTCGAACGTCATGTCCATCGCATCGTAGAGGAGGAGGCGGCCTTCGAGGAGGTCGCCCTTCCCGAGTAGATACTTGACGGCTTCGGTCGCCTGGATGCAGCCGACGGTGCCGGGGAGCACCCCGAGGACGCCGGTGGTCGCACAGTCGGGAACCGTTCCGGGTTCGGGTGCCTCGGGGAAGATACACCGGTAACACGGTGGGTCGTCGTCGCCGCTGCGTTCGTTCGTGAACGTCGTCACTTGTCCTTCGAATCGGTAGATCGCACCGTGACAGAGCGGCGTTTCGGTAAGTACACAGTGGTCGTTAAGCAGATAGCGCGTCGCGAAGTTGTCGCTCGCGTCGAGGACGAGATCGTAGTCGGCGACGAGTTCAGTCACGTTTGCCGCGGTCAGACGCGTTTCGTGGGTTTCGACGTCGATATCGGGGTTGAGCGCGGTGACGTAGTCGGCGGCGCTGTCGACTTTCGGGCGGCCGACATCGTCGTCGCGGTGGACGATCTGTCGCTGGAGGTTCGACCGTTCGACGACGTCGTCGTCGACGATGCCGAGGCGGCCGACGCCTGCGGCTGCGAGGTACTGAATCGCTGGGGCACCGAGACCGCCTGCACCGACGACGACGATACTGCCTTCGAGCAGGCGCTGTTGGCCCTCCGGACCGATTTCGTCCATGATCACGTGTCGCGAGTAGCGATCGAGTTGGGTGGCACCCAGACGCAGGTCGCTCATGGTCGAGTGTTCGGCCGAGAGCAGGAAAAGTTCGCGGGTCGGACGGAGTGAGTGCGCGGTGTCGCTGTCTCGTAGTGGTGTCCGTCGGTGCGTCTCCGGAGTTGGTTCGAGTAGGTGTGCGTATGTGTGGGTTGTAATCCCAAGATATCGGCAGCGTCTTCAGCGACCCCACAATTTAAGTCCGTGCTTGTCTTTCACACACCTATGGCATCCGCACCCGATGATGCCGGTGACGTTTTTGACCAGTTCCTTACTGACCGCGGGCACGCTGTCGATGAAGTCGGCTGGGAACGCGAATATAATAAGAAACAGTGTCCCGAGTGTAGCGGGTTGCACGACCTGACTGCGAGTTCGTGTACAGTCTGTGGGTGGGAGCCATCGGTATAGGGCTGGCTGACGCCGGCCGACACCGGTAATTTCCGCCAGCCGGTGACGATACAATTATAATGGATAGTTCACCAATAGGTCACCGAAGAAGACCTATGCCGGAATGCCAGAACTGTGGGTCGTTCGTAACGGATGCGTACGCCCGCGTTTTTACGCCCCGTAACGTCGATGAGCCCCGCGTCTGTCCGGAGTGTGAGGACAAGATTCGCGACGGAGCAGACGTTCGAACCGCTCGTTCATCGCGGAATGCGTGAGTCGTGGCTGTCGGTATCGGCGGTGAGGCGGTCTGTCGTACCACTTTCTTCGCGTAATCGCGGGACGGGATCGCGGGTGCGCCGGAACTACCCGTCAGCAGGCCGTCTGAGTGCTGGCGCTTGTAGTCCGGAGTCCGGCCGTGAGAAGCGTGTACAGGCCATCTAGCGCTCGGGGAAAACCCACGTCACTTATGGGTGTCGCGCCCCTGAACAGGGATAATGGCTACCACGGAGACGAAGGTGACCCGGTTGTTCGGTGGTCCGGGAAGCGGGAAGACGACGGCGCTTCTCGACCACGTCGAAGAGATTCTAGAGCAGGACGGTGTGACGTTCCGGGACATCCTCGTCGTTTCCTATACGCGAGCGGCAGCACAGGAGGTTCGCGAACGATTGGCCGACCGACTCGGCGAGAGTCCGCGTGCGCTCCAGGGCAACGTCTGTACGATGCACGCCAAGGCCTACGATCTTCTCGATCTCTCTCGGAGCGACGTTATCGGCGAGTCGGACAAAGAGGAGTTCTGCGAGGACTACGGTCTCGAGTTCGAGGACGAGTACAGCGGTGCCGGTCGCCGAACCGCCCGATCGACGACGATCGGAAACAAGGTTATCGCGACGAGCCAGTGGCTCCAGCGAACGCGACGGGACGTCTCCGACTGGTACGACGTGCCGTTCCAGTGGGACGACGAGGAGGTCCGACTGCCGCCGGAGATCGACCCGAACGCACAGGAAGGCAACAAGTACACGCCGACCTGGCCGAGCGACGACGATCGAATCGACGTTCCGGAAGCGATTCGCGCCTGGCGCTCGTACAAGGGCGATCAGGGCAAGATCGGCTTTGCAGACATGCTGGAGCGGGTCCGACAGCGATCGTTGCTCCCGAGCGTCGATTACCTCGTGATCGACGAGTTCCAGGACATCACCACGCTCCAGTACGACGTGTACGACGAGTGGAAATCCCACATGGAGCAGGTCCTGATCGCCGGCGACGACGACCAGGTCGTCTACTCCTGGCAGGGCGCAGACCCCGCGCTCCTGCTCGAAGAATCGGTCGACGACGACGTGATTTTGCCGAACTCCTACCGGCTGCCGTCGAACGTGCTCAACGCGGTCAACCAGGAGATTCGCCACATCGATCACCGGCAAGACAAAGACCTCAAGCCGCGCAAGGAAGGCGGCGCAGTCGAAGCGCGACGGAACGCATCGATGCTCGACGTGGTCCGAATGGTCCGGCGCACCCTCGCCGCGGACGCCGGGACGATCATGATTCTCTTTCGGGCGCGCTACCAGATGTTCCAGTTCATCGACGAGTTCATCACCGAAGGGGTGCCGTTTACCTCGCTGACGGATCAGCGGATGTGGACCGATCGACTCACCCAGTACGTTCGCGCCGTCGAGGCGATCGACGCGGGCGACGACGTAACGGGCCTGCAGGCGCGTCGCCTGGCGGACATGCTCCAGGAGTCGGCCTTCGGGACCAACGAGCGCGACGAGCTGTTCGATACGATCGACGAGCGCCAGGAAGAGGCAGGGATCGACGATTTGCAGGAACTCATGATCCCCGCCAAAGTCATCGAGGACCACGCGCCGTTCATGCCCGGCCCGTCCTCGGCCGGCGACATGGTGCGCAAGGTGACGAACTTCCAGAAGAAGAGCATCCGATCGTACTTCGGTATCGGGGAGTACACCGGCATGGACACCGACCGCGTCCGCGTCGGCACGATCCACTCCGCGAAGGGCCGTGAGGCGGACCACGTCATCGTCGGCACCGATCTCACCGAGAAGGTCGTCGAACAGATGGTCGCAACCGTCGACGACCCCACGGACGTTCCCGGCTGCGAGGAGTTCACCAAGACGACCTCGCCCGTCCCTGTCCTGACGGACAACGAACGTCGCGTCTTCTACGTCGGCATGTCCCGCGCCCGCGAACGACTCGTCATACTCGAAAACCTGGTCGATGGCGCTCCGACGCTGCCGATCGACGTGTTGCTCCACAACCGGCTCACCGAGACGCCGCTCGAGGAGTTGATCGAAACGGCCCAGCAACCGACCGATGCAGACGCTACGAGCGAGGACGAACTCGAAGCCGAAGCGCCGTAAGTCCACACTGTGACCGTGGACGAATTCGACCCGAACGACGGGGGCGGTGCACTCCTCAGCGACGCCGTCGAGCGACGCGAGGCCGCGGCGTTCGTCCACGTCGGACCGCTTCGCGAACCGGCGAGTCGCTACTGCGTGGCACACAGCGGAGTCGGCGTTGACGCCGGACCCGAGTTCGTTTCGAACTCGAAACCGCAATCGAGACCGAGACTCCAGTCTCCGTCCGCCCCGGCGCCATCGACGCTCGTCGCAGTCGCCTTCGTTCGGCCGGCGGAGAGCCGGTCCGCCGTCGAATCGACCGGCCGGTGGCTCGTCCGCACTCGGGCTCCGACCGACGACTCGTCGCCCCATCCCGCTTCCGAACTCGCCACGACGCTGGCAGAGCGCCTCGGCTCTGCGACGGTGCTGACGCCACCCTCGATTCCACACGATGCCGCGCTCTACCTCGAGAACGCCGGACTCGCGCTCGCCTCGACGACGGTTCTCGAGCGCGCCCGTGCGAAGAAGACACCATCCGAACGTCAGGAAATTGCGGCCGCGCAGGCGGCCGCAAGCGCCGGCATCCGACGAGCAGCAACCCTGCTCGCGGCGGCGACGGTACGCGGCGGCGAACTCGTCGACGACGACAGCCCACTGACCGCCGAGCGGCTTCGAACGGCGGTCGACGAGGCCATCGTCGCAGCGGGCGCGTTCCCCGCCGGCAATACGGTCGTTACTCTCGAACGGGGCCACGCGTCCACAACCGCCACGGACGGTGAAACCGCGTTTACCCCCGACGACCTCATCGTCATCGAGGCCGCACCCCGCAGCCCGTCCGGGCACCACGGGGGGCTCGTCCGCACGTTCGTCGTCGACAGCGACGGGGGCCGCGAGCGCAGGGCACACGTCGGCGTCTGTCTCTTATACACATCTCTGATGGCGCGAGGNCGCACGTTCGTCGTCGACAGCGACGGGGGCCGCGAGCGCAGGGCACACGTCGGCGTCACGCAGTCGTTTCGCTCGGCACGGGCCATGCTGACCGCGGCCACCGAAACGGTCGGCGCCGTCGAAGCCGATCTCGAGGCCGAGGTCCGCGCGTTCGGCTTCGAGGAGGCCGACGCGGTCACGACCAGCGTCTCGGGTGTCGGGCTCGAACCGACCGAGTTCCCGCGAGCCGTCGGCGACGATATCGAACCCGGCCACGTCGTCCGACTCGAATCGGCGGTTCGCGTCGCAGACGAAGCCTGGCTTCGGATCGCGGATCTACTCGCGGTCGGTGAGGTATCCGAGAGGGATGGCGATGCCGGCGAACACAGCGAATCCACTCCCACCGACTGGCTCTCCGCACCGTCGCGATCACTCGATCCGAACGCCGTTCGAGAACCGAACTCGTAAGAACTCGGCGGGTCGATCGATTCGGAATCAAGAACGAACGTCCAACTAGCGCCCGTTCGCGGTATCAGTCGTCTCCGTCTCGTTCTCATCGTCTGCCGACTCTGGATCCGTGACAACCGATCCGACGACGCGGCTGGCAATGAGTTCGGGAATATCCGACGGCATCGTTATCCATCGTTCGACGACGACGAGTCCGGCGGCCAACCCGAGCAAGATTACGCCCGTCGTCGGGTCGCCGCGGACGAGGGCGAACTCGAGTCCGGCGAGTGCGGCGGGAATCGCCAGGACGAGGACGCCCGCGAGCTTGATCGTATCGAGGATGCCGGCCATTGCGCCGGGCTACGGTGGGTGTCATCAAAAGGTCGACGACTGTGCTCCATCACAGAACTGGGATGGATGACGGTATCGGAACGGATTTAGGGATCGACTGGCACCTTCGAGTATGTTCACGGGAATCGTCGAAGAGACCGGGACGATCGTCGGACGGGAGCGAACTGGCGACGGGCTCCGGCTTCGGATCGCCGCCGACGAGGTCGCCACCGGCCTCGAACACGGACAGAGTATCAGCGTCAGCGGCGTCTGTCTCACGGTCGAACACTACGAGGCGGGCGCGTGGTTCGAGGTCTTTCTCGCGACCGAGACCGTCGACCGATCCTATCTCGGTGAACTCGAGGAGGGTGACGCGGTTAATTTGGAGCGAGCGATGCCGGCGGACGGGCGATTCGACGGGCACGTCGTGCAGGGTCACGTCGATACGGTGGCGACGATTTCGGAAATCGAATCCGTAGCGGAAGGCGAAGCACCACGTACTTCGGACGAACAGATCGATGACGAATCGGGAGGTGACTGGTTCTTCGAGTTCGAACTCCCCGACGGGTACGGCCGGTACGTCGTCGAGAAGGGGTCGATCACGCTCGACGGAATCAGTCTGACCGTTGCCGACCTGGAAACCGACGGGGACGGGCGTGCCCGGGTGACGGTCGCGATCATTCCGACGACCTACGAGTTCACGACGCTGTCGGAGAAGGCGGTCGGCGACCCGGTGCACCTGGAGGTCGACGTGCTTTCGAAGTACGTCGAGCGGTTGCTCGAGTCGCGATTCGAGTGACGTTGCTGGCGCGTGGGTGATGCGGTGGTGAGAGCGGTCGCGTCGGGACCGCTCTGTTCTCTCAGACGGTTCGGAGGTCGTCAGTCGCTCGAGAGCGGATGGCGGCCGCAGCGACCTCGTCGGCCCGCCTGACGAGTTCGGCTTCGATCGTCGCCGGTTCGACCGCGGTTCGACTCGTGTGCGAGAGGACGATGTGTGCGAGTTCGATCGGCAAGTCCGCCCGAGCGACGACGTGGACGCCGTAGTAGGGGTGTCCGAGGAGGCCGTAGACGGCCGTCTCGTCCATACCGTTGAACTCGGCGAGTTTGCTCACGTCGTGGACGAGTGCGCCTGCGATGACCGTATCCAGCGAGAGGGCGAGCGCTCGTCGCTCCGAGAGGGTCTCCGCGAGCGCGACGGCGCAGGCGGTCACGTCTCGCACGTGATCGACCAGGAACTCGTTGTTCAGCCCCAGTTCACGCTGTGTCGGCGGAAGCCAGGGAATTGCGGTGAGGTCGTCGATCTCGTTTTCCGCGATAGCTGTCGTCCAGGCATCGACGACCCGGACCCGCAGGTCGTCGTCGTCGATAGCATCGAGTTCGGGGAACGCCGTCCGGACCATCTCTTCGCTCATGCGCGAGTCATCGGGCCACGGTGTAAAAGAACGATTGTTGTGTCGAGCGGCGGCGGGATTACCGCTGGGGGGGCTCGAACTCGGTCAGTTCGGACCGCGGCGAAGGTGCCCTGTCGTCCCTGATCTCCCGATAGTGCCGGCGGTAGCGGGAGAGTTTCCGATAGAGGAAGTAGCCGGCACCGAGGTTGTACGCGATGACGTAGCCGAGGAACGCTAGGCCGAAGCCGATGGGGAGGACGGCGGCGAGGAGGTCGGGAACGATGCCGACGGTGACGTTGTAGGTGGCGTGGATGAACGCTGCGATAAGGAGGCCCTTGACGACGAGTGGCCCGGCGTATTTGGGATTGAATTTCGCGAGACCGAGGTAGTAGCCGGCGATGGCGGAGTAGATGACGTGGCCGGGACCGACGAGTGCGCGGAGGGCCGTGATGCCGGTCGCCGCGGCGGTCGGGCCGAGTCCGGTCTGGGATTGGGCCTGAATTTCGGCGACCGTGCTGGCGATGTAGGTCGCGTTTTCGATCGCCGCGAAGCCGAGGCCGGCGACCGCGCCGTAGACCGCGCCGACGATGACGGCGTCGAAGGTTTCGCGGCGGTAGGCGAAGACGCGGACGGCGAGGAGTTTGACGGTTTCTTCGACCGGACCGACGATCAGGTAGAAAAAGAGGATCGTTCCGATCCCCGGAATCGTCCGGAACCAAAGCCCGACGGTCGAGTTCACGAGGGCGGCGAACGCGGTAAAGAGGACGGCGAGGACGAACGTGGCGACGAGGACGCCGAGCGGTTCGTTGGTCGTGATATCCGAGTACCAGATGAACGCCGCGAGGACGGCTGCGGGGATGATCGAGAGGCCGAAGAAGACGGCTATCGACGGGTCTTCGGTGACGAGAATTGCCGGTTGGACGAGGACGAACAGCGTGATCGCAGTGGCGACGATGAGGACGATCGCGCGGAGGCCGTAGTTAAGCCCGTTGTAGACCGAGTAGGCGAGCCGGTCGGTGACTGACCGTGGCTCCCACGTCGAGATATCGTACAGATCCTCCGACTCGTCGGCTGCTCGTTCGACTGGGTCACGCCTCCGTTGCATGAGCGGGGATACAACGGCCGGTCCGGTAAGCGTTCGCCGTCAGGAATCCTAGTATGATATTGAGTCTCATGTTCGTATAAGGGCGATGTTTATGCTGATTCACCGGCCATGACCGATACCATGTACAATGCACGTCGCGGTATCCACTACACTGCCCCACCGGATCCGGACGGTGAACGCGATGATGACGACACGACAGCCACCGCCGGTCGCGAGCGGGCAGATCCTGCCACCGCCGTGCGGTCTCGGTCGGACACCACCGACACGCCGGAGTCGGCTCCTGCCGACGACTGACGATCGGCAGCTACTGTCCGCCGACTGAGTCAAGCGTCCAGTAGTCCGTCGCGCGAGACGGACTCGGAATTCACAAAGGCCTTCCGTCCGAACGGGCCGGTATGCACTTCGACCAGCGAACGCAGCAGGCACTGCGGGCAGTCGGTCTCGACACCGACGACCTCCGGGCGGCGTCCGACGCCGTCGTCGAGTCCGTCGAGGAGGACGCGAGGACACTGGAAGCGTTTTTCGACGAGCACGACACCGTCTACTCCGACATAGACATGGCTCACTCGGCCTCTGACTACCCCGAACATACGGTCGAGTTCATCGACATCACGACGCACGCAGCCGAGATGCGCGGCTGGCTCCGGTTCGGTACGTGGGGCGTCTACGTCGAAGACGGGCGGGTACTCGACGCGGAGAGCGAGTACGTCGAGTTGACGCTCGGGCCGACGATCAACGGCCGCGTTCGGTTCGCGGCGGACCGCGAGACGCTGCGGTGATCGTCGTGGTCGCAGCTCCGATTTCCACCGCTACCACGACTGCGGTTGCCCGTATTGCGACCGACGCGACGGCGGGGGCTCGCTTTCGATGACCGGGACGACGGTTCGCGTTCGCGGCATCTACACCACGGCAGTAACGCATCTGCTCGAGGACGCGGGTGGGAACGACGCCGAGAACGAGTGCAGGGTCGTCCAGGCATCCGAGCCGATCCGCGAGCGCTTCGCACAGTCGTTCGACGCCGCGCCGGCGGACGTGGCGATCGAGACGACTCGAGACAGACAGGGTATTTCGGTGTCGGGCGACGGCGATGCCGTCGAACCCGTTGCTGACACGCTCACAGTCGGGATCGATACCTTCCGGTGGACTGCGACCGTTCCCCGCGGAGCCGTCTTCGACGCCGAAGTGATCGACGCCGCTGGCGGCAGCGGTGCCGTCGTCGACCTCGGCGACGGTCGCCGCGGCTATCTGAATTACGACGACGTCGACGGCTACGCGGACACCGGAAACCGCTACCGGGTGCAGGTCACGGAACCCGCTCCGCCGTGGGCCGACGACGAGCCGCGGGTCACCCCGACCCTCGCCGTTCGCAGCGGCCTCGGAACCCTCTCGCGGGACCGAACCGGCGTTTCAGCCGCACTTCGTGGCGAGCGCGCCGACGAACTCGTCGGCATGACCGACCTGCTCTCCGCGGACGTTCCGGACGACTGGGGACTCCGCTGGCACCACGCCGCCGCCGACGCGGATCTCGAAGCGATGGAAGCCGGCCTCGAACGCCTCGTCGAGCGCGCCCGTGACCTCGAAACTGAACTCGTCGACGCGCCCGCCGAGCCCGGCGAACCGAAACTGCTCGCTGCCCCTCGAACGACCGCGTGGCTCTGGTTCGGCCGTGAATCGCGATTCGCCCTGGACGACGCCCGCCGCGCCGTCGAAACGACGATGCCGGGCCACCACCGGACCAAGGCCACCGACAGGGCGGCGAGTTCAGCCGTGGACTTCGCGGAAGCGATCTGTGGCTCGGTCACGGATACCCTGGGCGCAGACGCGGACGCGGACGCGGACGGCGCGTTCCCCTTCGACGCCGTCGCTCGCCAGTTCGGTCCCGTCTCTGGCGACCGGCTCGAAATCGGCCACGGCAAACCCGACGGGAGACGCATCTCGCTCGGGTACGGCGACGTGACCGACTGGGACCCCGAGGGAAAACTCACGCTCGAGCGCACGATGAGTGGCGGCGGCACCTACGACGCCCTCGACACGCCGAAGGAAGCGGGCGACACCGCCGTTACGAAGTTCCGCGAGGGCCGCTGGTGGTATCCGACGACCTACACGGCGGCCGACGGCTCGGCGAAAGGCACCTACGTCAACGTCTGCACGCCGGTCGAACTCTTCCCCGAAACGGTCCGCTACGTCGACCTCTACGTCGACGTGATCCGCACCCCCGACGGAACCGTCGACGTCGTCGACGAAGCTGAACTCGAGGCCGCCGTCGACGACGGCCTCGTCTCGGCTGCACTCGCAGAGAAAGCAACGACCGTCGCGACGGCAGTCAAACGAGCGCTTTCGACGTAGTGTGTGGCTGGCAGATGGCCCGTAGCAACGGGCGAAGCGCGTCAATCCGAGGCCGCTCTCCTCGATAACCTCCCGGAACAGCGCTTCTCGTGGCGTTTCACCCGGTTCGAGTGCCCCTTTGGAATCTGAAGGTCGTCGTGTTCCGGCCCCTCGAACACCAGTAAATCGCCGGATTCGCGAGTAATGTAGGCGCATGCCTTCCATACGTGGAGTCCGCCATGCTACCACGTCTCGCAACGACCAGCGTGAAAAGCATACCTCCAAGGAGGTTAAGAAAATCTGAGGGAATTCGCACATAATGTTTCATAGATGACAGGTATTGGTTCTATAATTGGTTGTGTGTGATTATTTTGGGGAACGTATTACCACAGTATCAATCCGCCGCCGATGCTCCGTCAGCTGTCGGAACCGGCGTTCCATCAGTACGAGCGAATGCCGTCGCCAGCGCCGGACCGGTGACGTTGTGCCAGACGCTGAACAGCGCCGGAATGAGGGCGGTAACGGGATCGAAAAACGCCACGGCCAGCGCGACTGCCAGGCCGCTGTTCTGGAGACCGACTTCGAACGCGCAGGTCCGCGCTCGGTCCTCGCTCATCCCGGTTAGAGAGCCGACGCCGTAGCCGGCTCCGAGGCCGAGCGCGTTGTGGACGATGACAGCGAGGAAGACGACGGCGCTCGCGCTGTAGATCTCGTCGACGTTGAGACCGACGATTGCCGCGACGATGAGGACGATCGTCAGCACGCTGATCGCCGGGAAGATAGAGAGCCCCGCCTTCGCTACCGCCGGGGCATACCGATCGAGAAGCACTCGGAGAACCAGCCCGGCGACGACCGGAATTAGGACGATCAGCAGGATCTCTTCGGCCATCGCGCTGAAGGTGACTGTGATTTCCTCGCCCGCGAGCAGCACGATCCACGCCGGCATGACGAGCGGAGCGGCAAGCGTCGTCACCGACGTGATCGTCACCGAGAGGGCGACGTCGCCCCGACCGAGGTAGGTCATCACGTTCGAGGCCGTCCCACCCGGTGCGGCCCCGAGCAGGAGCAGTCCGATGCCGAGTTCCCGCGGGAGATCGAGGAGAGTAACGAGCAGATACGCGAACACCGGCATGCAGATCCACTGGGTCATTGCACCGATAAGAACGTCCCGTGGTCGATCGAGGATTCGCCGGAAGTCCGCCGGCGTCAGCGTGAGTCCCATCCCGAGCATGATGACGCCGAGGAACAGGGCGATGTGGTCACCGAGCGGGGTGACCGTCGCCGGCGAGTACAGGGCGACGGCCGACCCGAGCAGGATCCAGACGACGAAGTACGTGCTCGTGAACGCACCGATTCGCTCTCCCAGTCGTAGCACATTCATCGGATCGGCTCCACCTCGATAGTCACAACCACTCATGGATGTGCGCGTGACGATAAACGAATCGATAGCGAGCCAGCATCCGAGTACAAGAAGGACGTCCGGTCGAATCAAGACGCAACCGCGGTCACTGTCGCCCGTCATACAGTCTGCTGCACCGATTTCCCGCGAATCTGCAGGATAGTCGCGGGTGCGCCGGCACCGACTACCAGCAGTCCGTATCAGTCAGCCGCAAGCTTGTCCAGTCCGGCCGACTCGATGTCAGCACCGTCGACCGACGTACGAAGGGAGTCCATGCCGTCGTCGCGGTCGATTCCGAAGTCGTTCTCGTAGAGTTCAGCGACGCGATCCAGTTCCTCGGCCGAGAGTTTCGGTACGTCACTCGCCGCCGCCCATTCGTCGATGTCGTCGGTCGTCCGAAACGTTGGCGTGACGGTCGCAACGGCGTCGTGTGAGAGGAGCCACGCGATCGACGCCTGGCCCATCGTCCGCTCGCGGTCGCTTCCGTCTCGCTGCTCTCCGCTCGCTTCGCTCGCGGAGCCACGCTCCGCGCGTTCGAGGAAGCGCAGTTTCTCGAGTTTCTCCCACCCGGTTTCGTACCACTCGTCGGGACGGAAGCCGCGATGGTCGCCCTCGCCGAGTTCGGTTTCTGGTGTGACCTGCTCGTTGAGGATGCCGGAGGAGTGCGGGACTCGCGGGATGAGACTCGTCTGGGAGCCGGTACGCTCAATCGTCTCGAGGAAGTGGGTGCCGACTTCCTGTTCGAGCACGTTCCACACCAACTGGACGGAGTCGAACTCCTTTTCGATGGCGAAGTCCCCCTCGGCGAGCCAGCCGATCGAGGGGCCAAGCGCCAGTCCCGTGGCGTCGATCTTTCCTTCCTCTTCGAGTTCATCGAGGAGTTCGAGCACGTCGGGCGTGATCTCGTCGACGTTGGCGTTGTGGAGTTGGAGGACGTCGATCGAGTTCATTCCGAGCCGATCGAGGCTCTGCTCGACGGCGTCCCGGAGGTACTCGGGATTCATCTGCTTCGGGATCTCGCCGTGTCCGGCCTGCGGATTGTTGTAGAAGTCGTAGCCGACTTTGGTTGCGATCGTGACTTCGTCGCGAACGTCGGCCAGCGCCTTTCCGACCAGTTCTTCGCTGCGGCCGTGGCCGTAGACGTCGCCCGTGTCGACGTAGGTGATGCCCTGATCGACGGCGTACCGGAGCATCTCGATCGCCTCTTCCTCGGAACGATCGCCCCACCAGTCGGTGCCGACGGTCCACGCACCGAACCCGACTTCGCTCACCTCGACACCGGAGTCACCGAGTTCACTGTGCTGCATGTTCGGGCCTTCGTAGCGAGGGAACTTATGGGGTACGGAACGTGCGAGCGCGGAATCCGAACTCGTTCGGGGTTGCTATTGTTCGGTCATGCTGGTGGATTCGGCGATGGTTTGGCGCGACGGTGGAACGTGACCTGAACTCGTCTCAAAGATTCGTTCCGCTCGTGTTCCGCTGAATTAGCAGACAAATAAGCGTGCTGACGGCTCAGTCGCGATCAGGTCAACGAAGGGAGGGGTTTGTAAAGTGACCGATCGTCTCCAGTGTCTCCCAGTCACCGGTTAGAGTGTCTCGCAACATCTCGTGGTGTTCTTCGTCGATGACGTGCTTCTCTTTATCACCAGCTTCGTCCGCCTTTTCCAGGTCTTCGGCCTCCATATACACGTAGAGATACGCTGTATCGTCAGACGACAGGATGAACGCTGTCTCTGTGTAGACTCCTTCGTGCTGGAGTGTCTCTCTGACTTCGGGCTCGCGTTCGTGTAATTCCGTGAACCACGAGCGCAGTCGGTCTGTTTTCCCGTCCTCGATACGAGCACGAGCGAGGGTGACTTCCGTCATCGCTGTATGTCCCCCTACAACATGATTAACGCTGTCGAAAGGTTTCCTCGGCTTCCGTACATACCCGTTCTGTACTGAGCGATTTGTTCGATAGCACGGACGAGTACGCAAACCGTTCCATGACTCCGTGATGACGGTGATCAACTGATCGAACCGTCTGTGCTACCCGAGCGGCGAGTCGAATTGCTCTTGTATTGTCACTGAGACGTTTACGTATGGTCGGTATCTGTCGGACGACGACCGGGCGATGGCTGCTCGGCGTCGTCCTCGCCGTCGTCGTGCTCCTGCCGCTTGCGGCGATCCAGCTCGAGATCAGTCCGCACCGGGTCACTCTGGGAACGGTCGTCGTCACAGCATTGCTGCTAATCGGTACGATTTCGCTCCCGGCACTACTGTTTGCGGAGTGGCACGGTACTGATGAGTAGTCGCGTTTCGTTGAAACCGACCGCCGATTTCGCTACACTAATATCCAATGGAAAGCGCCAGTAGGGCGACGATCTCGGCAGATTCAGCGGCACAACCGAACCCCTATCAACTCCGCGGACAATATCCCGGTGTATGACAAAGCGGTACGTCTCGCTTCCCGACGAGGCGGAGGCGGGCATGCGCGAGTTCATCGACGAGGTCGACCGACGGCTTGCAAGCGACGAGAGCACGTGTTCGGTCGTCGAGGACGTACTGATCGATCTGTCCGGTGATCGCGAGGCCTACGATCGCTGGCAAGCAGGCGAACCGGTTTCGGCAGCAGAACGGGTTCGACTGCAGAGCTACGATCCCTGCAACACGACCCTGGAGAGCGAGTACTACGCCGAGAAAGACGAAGACCTGTTTCGGCGTTCGAAGCACCTCCAGTGGCTCTGGCGGCAGTTCGATAGCCTGCCGATCGCGGACAACGTCGAGTTCGCGCTGCGGTTTCGGCGGATGCTCGCGGACCACCTCTTCGAAGAGTGTGGGGAGAACTGCCGGTTCTTCAAGGGTATCTCGTTCACCTACGGCCACAACATCACCATCGGCGACAACACGATCGTTCACGACGACGTTCATCTGGACGACCGCGGGAAGTTAACCATCGGCGACCGCGTCTCGATTTCCGACGGCGTTCATATTTACAGCCACGATCACGATGTCGTCGACCAAACGGAGGTCCGAAACTACCACACGATCGTCGAAGACGACGTGCGTCTCACCTACGACTCGATGGTCCGCGCCGGTAACAAGGTCGGCGAAAACGCCATCGTCGGTGCCCGTGGCGTCGTCCAACACGACGTGCCCGCCCACCACATCGCCGTCGGCATGCCTGCGACGAGCGTCAAAATCAAACCCGGCTGGGAGTCAGTCGCCACCCCCATCGACGAGGCCGGCGTCAACCGTCAGGACGAGCGTCACCTCCCCTACTCGGTCCCCGACGAACTCGAGGTCTTCGATGAGTTTCGCCGCGACCTGCGGTCCCAAAACTGACTCGTGATCGGTACCGAATCGGGACCGTCCGTTCGACGGGACCATCAGCTACTGGTGAATCAGGGAATATCCAAGTGCCTTGAGAACCTATGTCACGGTGATGGAACGCTGGGGCTGGCTCATCGGATACGTGATCGTGTTTGCCCTCCTCCATCTGCTATTGTACTACGTCTATGTACGTCGTGCAGACGGTGACGAGGCGAGATCACCCTCGCTTGCCGACCCCAACCGCGGCCCCTCACACGCCTCGCGCCACGCCGATCGGTATACCGGGAACACTGACGAATCCGGAGATGCCAGCGACGCCGGCGACCCATCGGCTCGCAACACGGGTCGCGAACTCGACGGGGAAACGATGCGGTGTCCTCACTGTGGGGCGCAGAACGTAGCCGATCAGACGTATACGTACTGCTGGAACTGTGTGACGACGTTACGGCGGTAACACGTGTACCTGCGGACACGGACGGTCGTCGGGATTCCGACCTCGGTTAGAAACAAGCGTGATGACGGTCAGAAGCGAGCGCGATTACGGTGATAGCGGCGACGAGTCGGTGCGGTTGCTCGTCTCGGTAGTCGCAGCCTCGTTGGCCGAGAGCGCAGTAGCCAGCCTTTCGAGGTGGTCGATACCGACGATAGCGAGGACGGCGCCGTCGTTCTCCGCGCGGATTTCCGTCAGTCGGTCGATCATACAGCGCTCGCGAGTCTCGTCTCGGTAGGCGAGCGCACTATCGTCCGTCTGGACGCTTCCGAGAAGTGCCTGGACACTCGCGACGTGAGCGCGCTCGTGAGCGGCCTGCGTTTCCGGCGGGTCATCGAAGTCGCAGTCGTATTCGATCTGGTCGCCTCGCGTGATCGTCATCGAGGTGGCGTGTGTCAGCGTTGCCGCGACGCGACAGCGCAGTGCATCTCGCGTCGCACCGCCGAGGCTCGAAAGGAGGCGACGGGCCGTTCCAGCCGAGACGCGGTCAGCAACGAGACGCGTCGCGAGTCGCCGCAAGAACGACCAGTTCGGGGCGTCGATTCCGACGAGTTCAGCGTCGGTGGCGGAGATTGCGGCGCTCATTTCGCCGCCGTGTGCTGGCGGGGTGTGTGTCGGGTGGGTCGTCTGCGCCGTGTCGGTCGAGCGGGCGGGGTCGGTATCCGTCGCGGGCGCGGTACGCGTAGCGGACGCACTCGAGTCGCCGTCGCGGGCGTAGACGCGGTACAGCGGAAGGGCTGCCGGCGGGAGTTCGAGTGCGAGCACGGCGGGATCGACCGCGTCGGCGACGCGCATGACGCGGTTGATACTCGCGGGGTGGTCGTGAACGACGCCGAGGAGGTAGCAGTCACCGGCCGGGCCGGAGACGCGCCGGCAGAATTGCCCGGTAATCCGCGGGTCGTCGACCGATTCGGGACAAAACGGGGACTCGTCCATCGATCGAATAGTAATACGGGACTAGCGCCATAACGCTTCCGTTGTGTTCGTATCGACGAGAGAAGGGACTGATTACCATCGCAACCGAACGGTTCGCTCGATGGCGAGCGAGCGTAGGCGGTGGGTACACGCCAGCCTCCGTCCGGTAATCACTACTTACTGTCGCGTTGCAGTATAACGGTTCAGTGGGCCAGCATGACGGTTTGTGCGATTTATTGCCCTCGTTTCCCTCTGTGGTGACGGGCCGCGAACGCCGGGGCGACAGTGCGCTGTCACTTGCCGTATCCGCTACTGACGCCCCGACCCGGCACTTCACTGCTCACTGCTATGACTCAGGACGCTCACACGCTCACGGCCGCCGACAAGGGAAAACGAGTGTTGAATATCGACGGGACGGAAGTCGGCCGAATCGTCGCCGTCGAGGACGGGCGCGGCTACGTTGATCCCGAGCCGACGGTCACGAAAACCATCAAGTCGAAACTCGGCTGGGGCAATATAACCGAGAGCGCCCACCCCCTCGACGAGGGCAGCATCGAGGAGATCACCGACGACGCCGTTCGACTTCGCGGGACGCTTTGAACGCGTGCTATCGACTACTGACCGCCCTCAGACGGGTGCCATCACTCGGGCGGTGACACCGATCTCGCAGCCGAACGCACCTTCCGAAAGACGGACTCACCCCACTCGAACGCCGCCCGCGTATCGTTGCTGATCACCCCCTGTATCTCCGTCCGTTCGTTCAACACGAAGACGAACACGCGCTGTGCATCCGATTGCTCGATAAGCGTCAATTCGTACGGAATCGACTCGATCGCGTACATGTCGAACGCCCCCTCCGTCGCAGAACTGCGCACCTGCTCGGGATACTCCGCGAACAGAAACTCCGCGAGATCCTCGGTGAAAATCGCCTCAACAGTGAGGTCCTCTTCGACAGTTCGCTCGTACAAGCGCATTCGCGTCGCCGGAATCCGCTCCGCCGCGGCAAACCCTCGAACCCGAGTCGCCGCCTCGAAGCGCGAAACCAGTTCCTGAAGCGGTTCGATCGGCGCGTGTGGCTTTACCTCGTACGTCCGTGCGTCGTCCAGCAACGTCGTCGACAGCGGTGCTCCCGCCGGCACGTACCGCAGCAGACTCCCATTCTCCTCGATCGCCGTAAACGCCTGCTCCACCCGCTGGTACTCCGACAGCGCCAGCCGTCCCCCAGCCGTCAACTGATACCCCGCCTCCGTCCGCGCGATGAACTCGAGTCCCTCGAGTTCACGAATCGCACGGTCGATCGTCGAACGGGAACACGCGAGCGTCTCGACGAGGTCGCGTTTGTACTGTGGCTGCTCGGCGAGCGCCGCGAGTAGCTCCGTTCGGCGAATGACCGTCCGAACGACATCGTCGGTCGGGTTCGACTGGTGCATCGAAAACGACGTTTGCGTTCTCCCGCTCGGGAGCCAAGAGCGTACTGGCCGTTACGAACGTTGCCAATGCGACGAACGTGTGCCGGGTTCGCGTCCACCGAGGCGACCGAAGAGACAAACGCAGTCGCAAACGGAAGGACGGGGTGAGGGAGAAAGGAGAGATTTACACGCCGGTCGAGTACCGGAGGATGCCGGCGAAGCCGCCGAACGCGTTGTACAACTGCTCGCCCTTCTCGAAGTCGGTCGAGATGAACTTGGTCTCGGTACCGCGCTGCTCGGCGATTTCGATAAGGTGGTCGATCGCGTCTTCGCGGTCCTCCTCGGTCGCCCCGATATCGGTTCCGCACTCGCTACAGGTGTGCTCGGGGGTGGCCTTGCGCCGGTCGATCACCTCGCGGTCGGTGTTGCCACACTCCCCGCACTCGTAGGTGATGACGTCCTTTCGCAGATCCTCGCTGATCAGCAGTCGGTCGACCGCCCCCATCATCAGATTTTGTCGCGTCTGGTCGAACCCGTAGGTAGCGAGGTCGCCCGCGTTGAGTTCCTCGAAGAACTCTTCCATCTGCTTTTTGTCCTTCATCACCTCGGCGTCGGCCAGCGCGTCCTCCGCGTTGTCGACGAGGTCGTACAGTCCCGACTCGTCGGTGTAGGCCACGTCGAACTTGCCGATCACGTTGTCCTGGATCTCGTGATGGAGGTAATCGCCGTCCAAGAACTCGTCTTTCGTCGGCGAGGGTCCGCCGACGAGAATGCCGTCGAGTTCGTGGCGCTTGGGGACGAACAGGTCGTTTCCCATTCCGGCGACTTCCTGGTAGAAGTTGTCGATCGCTTCGAGGCGCAGGCGGGCGAATCGCTGGGCTGACTGACCACCCTTTCGCTGCTTGCCGGGGACGAGCGAGGAGGCGGACTTGACCGGTTCGACGCGCTTGCCGCGCAGCCAGCCGACGTTCGCCTCGCGTCGGTCGAGGACGATCAGGCCGTAGAGGCCCTTGTCCGCGAGCATCTCCTCTAGCGGCTCCGTGAGGAAATCAGAGTCGCAGTGATAGCGGAACGACTCGATCGGTTGCGGCGGACTCTCGAGGACGCGAGTGACCATCTCGGTCTGTCCGCCGCCGGAGTCGACCGCCCCGGAGAACAAGACGACGCCGTTTTCCGGCGGGAACGTATCGAAGTACCGAAGGCGGTCCTTAATGCTCGTCAGCGCGTCCTGAACGGCCGTTCGAGTCTGCTTGGACTTGATGTTCGCCGCCTCGCTGTGTTCCTGCGTGACGTGCTGAACGACGTCACTGATCTGTCTATCGTCGGGGATATAGATCGTGACGAGTTGTGTCCCGGAGCCATCGTAATCCTTGAGATCCTCGATGACCTTCCGGAACTCGTATTTCTTCCGGTCGGATTGCTCCTGTTCTCCCTCCTGGCTCATTATCCATACAAAGCGGAGCTGCGGGTAAGTATTCTTTGACACGCACCCGGCCGTATGCGGGACAGTACCGGGAAACACGCCGCTATACAACGCTGATTCGATGGCGAGTCGTGATAGGCTGTTGTGACTTCGACGGGAGTCGAGGACGGATCGCTGTGGATTCGACGGGAGTCAGGGGCGGTCCGCTGTGGTGACGATTTAAGGTGTTCCCGTTCCACTGTCCGGACAGTAATCGAATATGTCTCACGAGACGGTATATTCCATCGCGAGCGGGAAAGGCGGCGTCGGGAAAACGACGACGACGGTCAATCTGGGAACCGCGCTCGCACAGGCGGGCAAGCGCGTCGCCATCGTCGATGTCGACCTCGGCATGGCGAATCTGGCCGGATTCGTCAGCCTCACACCCGACTCGACGACACTCCACGACGTACTGGCCGGCAACGAACCAGTCGAGGACGCAACCTATCGACTGGCGGAGAACATCGTCGCCGTCCCGAGCGGCATCGGCTTGGACGAGTACGCGGAGACCTCGCCGGAGGGCTTGCGCGACGTCGTCTCCGAACTCCGGTCGACGTACGACTACGTCCTCCTCGACGTCGGCGCCGGCATCAGCCACGAAACCATCCTCCCCCTCGGGCTCGCAGACGCCGTCGTGCTCGTCTCCACGCCCGAACCCGCCGCAATCCAGGATTCGCGGAAGACGATCGAGCTCACCGCCCGCGCCGGCGGCACCGTCGCCGGACTCGTCCTCACCCGAACCCATCCCGGCAGCGACATCTCCCACCCCGACCTCGCCGACCGACTCGACCTCCCACTGCTCGAAACCATCCCCGAGGACAGCGCCGCCCGCGAGAGCGTCTACGCCGGCACCCCCCTCGTCGCCTACGAACCGAACGGCCCCGCCGCGACGGCCTACCGACACCTCGCCGCTGAACTCGCCGGCATCGAACTCGACGAAGACGACGAGGCGGACACGACAGGCGAACCCGGCGAACCCGAATCCACCGACACCGATACGGCCACCGCCGAACACACGGATGCGACGGAAAACGAGGACGGGGACGACTCCGGGAGCACCGCCGAGACGACCGCCACCGATGACATCTCGAGCGCGATCACGGAAGCCGAATCGGATCACTAACGAACGGCCGAACGCACGTCGTCCGCTGAACTCGCATTTCGCTACGCACCGCGCCCATCGACACAGTCATCTGGGATATTTCGGTCGGTAGGCACCGCCTGAACAGCTGAAATCGCCGCCAACAGCGTCGTTCTGTTGGATTCAATGACTACAGTCGCGAAAGGACTGTTGTCGTTTTACGACTGTGTTTGGAACTGACTGATTCGGTCTCGTGAACTTCTGGATACGCCCTTATGCGGGCATAAAAACGCTCTACCCGGTGTTCTACAAATTCAGATCCCCGCAAAATCGATTTTTCAGCTAGAGAAACGGTACGAGCTAATTACTAATTCTACCCGTTCTCGATGGCTCGTGTATGGAGCGACGAAAAATCCTCCTCGGCAGTGGCGCCGCACTCGCAACCGTACTCGCAGGCTGTTCGAGTAGCGAAACAGACGAACCGAACTCCGACGACGGCAGTTCCGACGACGGCGGTTCCGGAACCGGCGGCAACGGGTCGTCGGATTCCGATCCGGACTCGGACTCCGATTCCGACGACGTCCCCGGTTTCGACAAGGACGGATTCGATCTCAGCAGCGACAAGCTGTCCGTCATGGAGATCAACCGAAGCGGCGGGACGGTCAATATCCTCGTGAGCACCCAGGTCACCGAGACCGAAGAACTCTACGCGGAAATCGAGAGCGTGGCCGAAGACCTCGCGACCGCGATCGTCGACCCCGATACGTTCAAAGACGAGATCGATACCGTCGAGTGGGTCCTCGAATACGAGGGCAGCCGAGTTGTCGGGCTGTACGTCGATGTCCAGTGGGTCTTCGACTACCTCGCGGACGAAATTTCGCGCGAAGAATTGGCAGACAGGATCCGCGCGTCGGCGGACTGACCGCGGACACCCGCTATTCTGTCGGACGTGCGTGTGGGGCGACGAGAGACACCCACACCGCAACTCGACTCGACTCGAGCGTGACCGATGCTGACCGGCGCGGCTGGCACGATCGAGTGTGACCCCAAAGCGGAACTGGAAGCTGCGACGCCGCGCTACATCGACCGCGGCGCAGCGACACCGAGGATCGACAGCGCGTTCGCCATCGTGTGCTTCGAAGCCGCGACGAGCGCCAGCCGCGTCTCGCGAACCGCGGGATCGACGTCGTCCGCGAGCACCGGGCACTCTCGGTAGAAGGCGTTGAACCGATCGGCGAACTCGCGCGTGTAGGTCGCGATCTGGTGGGGTTCGAGGTCGGCTGCCGCTTCGTCGATGACGGACGGGAAACGCGCGATCGCCTCGAGCAGCGCCTGTTCCGCGGGCGTGTCGAGCAGGTCGGCGTCGAGCGCGTCGAGATCGAGTTCAGCGCGCTGGCCGTCGGCGGCGAGCGGTTCCGCGGGGTCGAAGCCGGCTTCCGCCAGGATGCCACAGCAGCGGGCGTGGACGTACTGGACGTAGGGTGCGGATTGGGCCTCGAAATCGAGTGCTTGGTCCCATTCGAAGGTGATCGCCTTCGTTGCCTGCTTCGAGACGATGTCGTAGCGCACGGCACCGATTCCGACCTGGTGGGCGATTCGCTCGACGTCGTCAGCGGTCAGCTCGTCGTCGCGAATGCGGTCGTCGAGGCGGTCCTCGACTTCCTGGCGGGCGCGGTCGATCGCCTCGTCGAGCAGGTCGTCCAAGTCGACGCCGGTGCCCTCGCGGGTAGACATCCCGAGTCCGCCGGGGAGATTGACCCACGAGAAGATGACGTTATCCAGCTGGTCGGTATCGTTGCCAAGCAGTTCGAGGGTCTGTCGGAGTTGGTCGGCCTGCAGCTTGTGGTCCTCGCCGAGGACGGTCACGGCGCGATCGTAGTTGTCGAACTTCCACTCGTGATGGGCGAGGTCGCGGGTCGTGTAGAGGGTGGTGCCATCGGAGCGCAGGAAGACGAGGTTCTTGTCGATGCCGTACTCGTCGAGTTCGAGCTGCCAGGCGTCGTCCTCGTAGACAGCCTCGTCGAATTCCTGTAGGCGGTCGACGAGTTCGTCGGTGTCGCCGCTGCGCATGAACCGCGTCTCCTTGACGAACTCGTCGAATTCGGCGGGCAGGCGTTCGAGGCACTCTTTCATGCCGCCGAGTACCTGGTCGACGACCTCGCTGACGCGCTCGTAGGCCTCTTCGTCGCCTTCCTCGAGCCCCTGCATGATGGCCTCGATTTCGGCTTCCGCTGCTTCGACCTCGTCCTCGGGTCCGTCTTCGAGGAACGCGTTCCCGATGCGGTAGTAGCGCACGAGGTCGTACTCGATGCGGTCGCGTTCGGGTTCGGTCTCGAGGTCCTCCTCGTCGAAGGTCTCGTAGGCCCAGGTGAACGTCGCGATCTGGCGGCCGGCGTCGTTGACGTAGTAGTGGCGGTCGACGTCGTAGCCGGCGGCGGCGAGCAGGTTAGCGACGGCGTCGCCGATGATCGGGTTCCGCGCGCGTCCGACGTGGACGGGGCCGGTCGGGTTGGCGCTCGTGTGCTCGACGATGACGGACTCCTCGCGATCCGCGAGGTGGCCGTAATCGGCCTCGATCGCGGTCTCGAGGGTCTCGGCGAGGTAGGCGTCGCTCGGCAGGAAATTCAGGTACGGCCCCTGGGTCTGCACCGCGGCGACGTAGTGTAGTTCGTCGCTGTCGATCTCGTCCGCCAGTTGCGCGGCGACCTGCGGCGGGGCCGCCCCGGCCTCGCCGGCGAGTCGGAACGCGACGCTCGAAGCGAGCACGCTCTCGACGTCTTCCGGCGGTTCTTCGATCCCGAGGTCGTCCGTGGGGAACTCGAGTTCGGCGAGCGCGGACTCGAGTGCACCCTCGACCTCTTCGCGTAGGGCAAGGAACATACCCGCCCGTATTCAGGGGGCAAGTAAAGGAATGTCGGGTTTCGTCGCCGGTTCGGATCGCCCGAGTTCGACGATTGTGCGATAGGGCAAACCGGCGTTCGTTTCAGCGACTACTGCAGCAGATTCGACGGGCAGCGCGTAACTGAGTCCTCGATGCTCGTCGTTGTCACGGCCGGATCGAATCGGCGCACAGATCGGCGATTGCGTGAGGAACGGCGAAACGGGACCGAGAGAACGGAAAACGGAGACGGCAACCGAGAGAACGGAGTGATGGGCGAGTTCAGTCTACTCCGACGAGTCGGCGACCGAGAGGGGGAGTTCGAGTTCACCCGCCTCATCGCGACCCGGTTCGTCCTCGGGTCCGACGCGCTCGCCGCTCAGTTCGGCCTGCACCTTCTCGATGAGCAGGTCGACGGCCATCCGATTCGCGCCCTCGGGGATGATCACGTCCGCGTTCTTCTTCGTCGGTTCGACGAACTGCTCGTGCATCGGTTTGACCGTCCCCAGGTACTGGTCGATGACGCCCTCCAGGTCGCGGTCGCGCTCGACCACGTCGCGCTCGATGCGCCGAAGGATACGCACGTCGGCGTCGGTCATCACGTAGACGCGCAGGTCGAGCATCTCGAGGATAGCCTCGTCGTGCAGGGAGAGGATACCTTCGAGAACGATCACGTCGGAGGGCTCGACGTGGATGCACTCGTCCATCCGAACGTGGCGCTCGAAGTCGTACTGGGGCATCTCGATGGACTGGCCCATGAGCAACGAGTTCAGTTGCTCCCGAAGCAGTTCCCACTCGAAGGCGTTCGGGTGGTCGTAGTTGACGCTCGCGCGCTCCTCGTAGTTGAGGTGAGAAAGGTCCTCGTAGTAGTTGTCGAGCGGAATCCGGGTGACGGCCTCGCCGACGGTTTCGGCGACCGTCCGCGAGACGGTGGTCTTGCCGGCACCCGTCCCGCCGGCGATGCCGATGGCGAACGACGGAATACTCATCGTCCGATCCAGGTCGGTTGGCGACATTAATCCGATGATCTGCACTCGTCGTGTCTCCGTCGCGTCTATGGCGGGCGATCGCGCTGGGAGTGCGATCGAAGATCGAAACAGTGCTCGCAAAGACCGATGCTGTCAGAAACGAAGACCGTACTCCGGGGCGGCGGAAACGAGTTCAACGACGGGCCTGGACCTGAAGACGCCACGCTGCAAGGGCCGCTCAAAGCGTCTTCAACCCGCTGCCGGTCAGCGGAACGACGACGTCGTCGTCCGGGGCGAGCGTGCCGTCCTCGCGGTACTGCTGGAGGGCGGCGGGGGCGACGGCGCTCGTCGGTTCGACGTAGAAGCCGTTGCGGTGGAGGCGGTCGAGCGCGGCCTCGATCGGATCGTCGCCGAGGGCGATGACCTCGCCCCCCGTTTCCGTGATCGCCTCGATTATCTGGTCCTTGCGCGCCGGGAGTTCGATCTGGATGCCGTCGGCGATGTCGGTGTCGCCCTCCCCCTCGTCGCCCTCGCCGGCCGGATCGCCGCCGAGCGCCTCGACGATGGGCGCGTGGCCCGCCGCCTGCGCGCCGAGCAATCGGGGCATCTCGTCGACGATGCCGGCCTCGTTCAGCAACGAAAAGCCCCGATGGGCACCGAGCAGGAGCGTCCCGTGGCCGACCGGCAGAACGACCGCATCGGGGACGGTCCACTCGCGCTGGGCCGCAACCTCGAACGCAAAGGTCATCGTGCCCGCGTAAAAGGCCGGGTTCCAGGCGTGGCTCGCGTACCAGCCGTCGCCGGATTCGACCGCGTCGATACAGGCATCGGTCACGTCCTGTCTGCTCCCCTCGATCCGAACCGGACGCGCGTCGGCCCGCTGAATCGTCATCAACTTCGACTGCTTGACCCCCGCCGGCACGTAGATGTCCGCCTCGATGCCGGCTCGCGCCGCGTAGGTCGCGATCGCGGCCCCGGCGTTTCCCGAAGAGTCCTCGACGATTTTGTCGACGCCGAGTTCGACTGCGCGAGAGAGCGTCGTCGTCGCGCCGCGGTCCTTGAATGACCCGGTCGGAAAGACGTACTCGAGTTTGAACTGGGCGTTCCACTCGTCGTCGTCGACCAGCGGCGTAAAGCCCTCGTGGAAGGTCACGTGCGGTTCGATCGGGAGGAACTCGAAGAACGTCCAGAGGCCGTCGCTCGTGTCGAGCTGGGACAGCGAAAGCGGGTCGCCTTCGGGGTGTGGACGCTCGCTGAACTCGAGTGCGTGGCCACACTGACAGCGCCACGGTTCGTCCGGACCGGCTTGATACGTCGTCTCGCATGCGGGGCAGATGAGATCGGTTGGCATAGTCTGTGTCGGTGGTAGTGTTAGCGTGTCGTAGTGTCGTGTCGGTGGGGTGTCAGTATCGGTGATGGTGTTTCGAGCAGTCTCAGTAGGAGTCGATGTCGGTACCGACGGAGCAGACGTACTCGCCGGTCGCGACCTGCGGAAGGCGGCGAGTTCGCCAGAGGATGCCGTCGCTGTCGGCGGTGACGGTCGCCTTCGGTTCGCCGAAGGGCGTCGTGATCTCGAAGAGCACGTCGCCGGATGCGACTTGCTCGCCGAGGTCTTTCTCGAAGCTGACGAGGCCGCCGTTGGGCGAGCCGTACTGTTCGAAACCGTTGGCGCGGGTCTGGCGCTCGAGTTCGGTCGTGCCGTCGATGAAGTCGTAGTAAGCGAGGACGTTGAAGACGCCTTCGACGCCTTTCTGAATACTCGTTTCGTCCCAGCCGACGCAGCCGCCGAGTTCGGGATCGATCGTCGGAATGCCCTCGTCGGGAGCGGCGCGGGCGAGTTGCCCGTCCGGTCCCTTCTGGTCCAAGACGTAGCCGCACCCGAAGGCTTTCGCGAGTTCGAGACAGTCGTCGTGGAGGCGGTGGCGTTTTCCGCAGCGGACGCGGACCTCGTCGAGCATGCGACTGGTCGAGCCCTGGTGGAGATCGAGGATGAGGTCGGCCTGGGTCGCGATGTCGAAGGTCGCGGCGGCAATGCGTTCGCTCGAGGTGCCGGTCTCGGTGCCGGGATAGGCCCGGTTCATCTTCGTGTCGTCGATCGGGTTCCGGTGTTCGGCGACCTGGAACGCGTGGTAGTTGACGATGCCGACGATCAGGATCGTCCCGGACAGCGTCGTCGGATCGAGCTGGGGGACGGCCCGCTGAAGTACGCCGACGCCGTTGAGTTCGTCGCCGTCACTCACCGCCTGCATGTAGAGCGTCTGTCCCGGTTGCTCGCCGTTGATGACGGCGACAGGGAGGCCGAACGGGCTGCCATCTCGAGTTTCACCCACCTCGAGACGGCCCGTGTCGATCTCACCGGGGCCTGCACTCGCCGTTCCGAGCGTCGTCGTCATATTCCCGACGACGGACCGGTTCGTCTTTATACTGTCCTTCGACATCGAATTTCCGTCCAGTTCGCGGATCGAGCGCGAAGTGATCGTTCGGAACCGCTCGGGCAACTGGCCGTTCGATAGTCATCCCGGAACGTCGTGGCACTCATCTGATACAAACACAAAAGCCACTGCACCGGACATATCCGAGTATGAGCCTCGAGCAAGATCGTTCCGAGACGGACGAGGCCGACCCGTTCGACGCCTTTCGACAGTTCTTCGCGCTCGAACGGGACGTGCTCGTGCTCTCGGTCGCGATGTTCGCGTTCAGTCTCGGCTTTCAGATGACGAGCCGGTACATGGGCGAGTACATGTTCGCTCTCGGCGGGACCGCGTTCGTCGTTGGCCTGTTCGGGACGTTCGGCAATATCATCAGCGCCGTCTACCCCTATCCCGGCGGCGCGATTTCGGACCGGATCGGCTCGCGGTACGCCCTCACCGCGTTCGGGCTCTGTTCGACGCTCGGCTTTGCGGTCTGGCTCGCCGCGCCGCTGGCGATGGATGTCGCCGTTGGGCCGACCTCGCTCGGAATCCTCGCTGTCTTCGTCGGGCTGATCTTCTCGCAGGCCTGGAAATCCTTCGGCCTCGGCGCCTCCTTCGCGATCGTCAAACAGGCCGTCGCACCCTCGCGACTCGCGGCCGGCTTCGCGAGCACGGAAACGTTTCGCCGAACGGCCTTTCTCGTCGGCCCGCTGCTCGCCGCCGCGCTGTTCCTTCCGTTCGGTTCGACCGACGGCGAGGTGCGACTCGCGTTCCAGTTCATCCTCGTCGTCGCCGTCGTCTTCGGCGTCCTCGGCACGATCGTCCAGCACCTCCTCTACGAGGCCGACGAGGACGGCTTCGGCACGGAGTTCGAGGGCGCCTCCCAACTCGTCACCGACCTGCGAGAAATGCCCGCCGAACTCCGCCCGTTGCTGATCGGGGATACGCTCGTCCGCTTCGCCAACGGCATGGTCTACGTCTTCTTCGTCATCGTCGTGACCCGGTTTCGAGAGGTCGGGCTCACGCTCTCGCTACCCGTGGCCGGGACGGTTGAACTCTCGCCGCAGTCGTACTTCGGCATCCTTCTCGGGATCGAGATGCTCGTCGCGTTGCTGGTGATGGTGCCGGCGGCCAAGGCGGCCGAACGAATCGGGCTCAAGCCGGTCGTCGTGCTCGGGTTCGCGGTGTACGCCGTCTTCCCCGTGCTGCTCATCAGTGCACCGGCCAACGCCGCCGTTCTCGCGATTCTCTTCGCGTTCTCGGGGCTGCGCTTTGCCGGATTGCCCGCCCACAAAGCGCTCATCGTCGGTCCGGCCGAAACGGGTGCCGGCGGCCGGGTAACCGGTGCGTACTACCTGTTGCGGAACCTGATCGTCATTCCGAGCGCGGCGCTCGGCGGGCTGCTCTGGGACGGTTTCGATGACCCGCTAACCGGTGACGCGGTCCTCACCGGCGATCCGGTGCTCGCGTTCACCATCGCGACAATTATCGGACTGATCGGCACCGCGTACTTCCTGATATTCGGCAAAGAGTTCGATGCGTACCGGCCAAATCGCGCCTGACTGAGAGCGGAGGCGGCCCGTCCGCCGCCTCGACCATTTCGTGGAGTAACTCAGCGCGAGCGACGATACACGGCGTATGAGACGGCGATCACCGCCGCAGCGACGCCGATTACCGTCGGCACGAGTTCGGTCGAGCCCCACTCCCAGCCGAGGACTTGTGTGCCGACGACGGCGATGAGGGCGACGAGGACGCCGAGCGTCGTGATGAGGTCGGATCGGGTTTCGACCAGGGCTCCGAGTGCGAGGACCATGGGAAAACCTATCGCCACCGTGTCATATAATAGTTCCCTCGAAAACGGCCGTGTAGCGGCGAGAACGATCAGTCGGGACCGAGCCGGCAGTCGGAGGATCGAGAGCCGAGCCTAGAGGAGCAGGTCGTAGTAGTACGGACTCACGAAGCCCTCGATCACGGCCGCAATCGCGAGGAGGAGTCCCACGCCGATGAGAACCCAGAACGCCCGCTCGAGTTCGTCGGCGAACGCGACGCGGCCGGTTCGTCCGCGGAACGCGCGCCAGCCGGTCAGTCCGAGCGAGATGCCGACCGCGGAGGCGATGAAGATCGCCGGAATCTCGAAGATGCCGTGCGGGAGGACGAACGTCACGAGATCGGCGAGTTCGGTCTCGGTCTGGGCGTAGAATCCCATGTAGACGCCGTTGAACACGAGCGAGGCGATCGTCGGGAGCACCAGCGCGAGGCCGCCGAAGGCGGTCGTGATCGCGACCAGCCAGTTGTTGGCGAAGAACTCGAGGGCCGCGGCGGGCGGGAGGTGGCCCTGGAGACGGGCGGCGATCGAGGTTTCGACGCCGAAATCGGCGAGGGGGGCACCGGCCCGCCAGCCGACCCAGAAGCTCGCGACGGCGAGTGCGACGACCGTGAGTTGGAGGAGCGGCGTGTGGCGAACGTACGCGGTCATCTCGTGCCAGCCGCGGCCCAGACCGGCGCGGAGTTGTGACGGAACCGATCGGTCCGGCGCGGCGGGCGGCGTGAGCCGGCCCCGGTACCCGACGTAGAGGGCGGTCTTCAGCAAGTCGAACGCCGGTAGCAGGACGAGCATCGTCACCAGCGAGGGGAACGTGACGACGTCGACGCGAAACAGGACGCCCGAAACGGTCGACAGCGCGATGAGCGAGCCGACGGCGAGGGCGTAGTAGAACAGCGCGCCGATCGGTTCCGACCGGATGAATCCCGCCGTCTTCGAAAGCGAGCCGAAAACGCCCGCGTCGTCGACGACGACGGCGACCGGGGCGAACGCAAACAGCGCGCGAACGAGTGCGAGCAGCGCGATCGTGACCAGCCCGCCCAGGAGGACGACTGGAACGCCGAGCGCCGTTGCATCCGTCGCCACCGCAACCGCACCCGTCGCGACGACCGTCCCGATTCCGACGCCGAGGGCCACGACAACCCACAGGATGAACTCGAGGATGAACAGCCCGAGAATGCGCAGCCAGTAGCGGCGCGCGCCGGCGATACCGGCGATGAGTCCGCGTTCGTCGCGAACGCGACCGTAACAGGCCCCGAGCTGTGCCGCCGAAGTGATGGCGTACAGCAGCGCCACGACGACCAGACTGACGAAAACCGCCACGATGAGGAGGGCGATCGTCGCCGGCGTCACGAGGAGGTCGACGAGCGGCTCGAACTGGCTCGCCCAGGCCTCGAACGCCGCGGATTCCGGGTCGCTCGGCGGCGGTCCAAGATTCATCTCCTGCAGGCTATTCAACAGCGAGTCGAGTCGGCTGGTTCCCGCGAGGTAGAGCACCCCGATCAGGAGTGCGGCCATCGGGACGACGCGGACGACGGCCGGAGCCGCGGCCCCGAGCAGGTACAGCGGGAGGAGATCCGACGGACGACGCCGGAACACCGACACGACTGCACCGACGGCATCGGAAAGAGACATACCCTGCCTTCGAACCTGTATCAGTTAAACGAACCTATCGATAGCACGGAGCCTCTTTTTCGGTTTCCCGCTCGGACGGACAACGTCATCGGACGGGTCCGATCGACCAGTTTCCGGCATCGTGGCACCTGCGCGGCGAAACTTACGTCACTTGCGACCGTACGAGTCGCTATGGTCACCACACTCTCCGCCGATCGGCTCGCAGAACTCCGGGACGAAGGTGCCGAGTTCACCCTCGTCGATACGCGACCCGAGGACAGCTACGAGGCCTGGCACGCTCCCGGCGCGATCAACTTCCCGTTCGGGCTCGACGAATCACTCGACGGCCGGCTCTCGGAGTTCGAGGAGACGGTCGGCGACGCCGAGCGGGTGATCACCATCTGCGCGAAGGGCCTCTCCTCGGGGAACTTCGCGACCGAACTCGAGTCGGCCACCGACGAATACGACGTCCAGACGGTCGACGGCGGCATGAAAGGCTGGAGCGGCGTCTACGACCACGTCGACCTCGGCGCTGAACTCGAATTCGAACTCGACGAGCGCGAACTGACGATCGTCCAACTGCAGCGCCGGGCGAAGGGCTGTCTCGGCTACCTCGTCGGGTGTGCGGAGACCGGCGAGGCCGTGGTCGTCGACCCGACCGCGGACGTCGACGAGTTCGAGGTCGCAGCCGAAGAGGCCGACCTCTCAATCGTCGGCGTGATCGACACGCACGTCCACGCGGACCACGTTTCGGGCGGCCGCGACCTCGCGGACAGCCTCGACGTACCCTACTACCTCGGCGCGAGAGCCGACGAACGCGATGTCGAGTTCGACTTCACGGGACTCGAGCGCAACGAGGTGCTTCCCGTCGGCGAGCGGGAACTCAAGGCCCTCGCCGCGCCCGGTCACACGAGCGAGATGATCAACCTCCTCGTCGACGACGCCGCGCTGTTGACCGCCGACACGTTACACGTCGACTCGACGGGGCGAACCGAACTCGAGTTCAATCAGGACGAGGGCGAGGAAGGCGCACGGATGCTCTACGAAACGCTCCATCGAACCATCCTCGCGGAGCCCGAGGGTGTCGTCGTCCTGCCGGGCCACGTCACCGTCACGTCGGACGGCGAGTTCGAACACGGCGCGCCCGGCGACCCGATCGCGACGACCGTCCGCGACGCGCGAACCGGTATCGACCTGCTCGCGATGGACGAGGAGGCGTTCGTCGATCGCATGGCCGACGCCGGCGAGGAACCCGCGAACTACGAGGAGATCATCGACCGCAACCGCGGCGAACTGGAACTGGCTCCCGAGGACAGAGTCGAACTCGAACTCGGTCCGAACAACTGTTCGGCGTGAGACGAAAGTATGAGTTTTTGTACTGTCATTTCTCCGTGTGTCTTATGGTATCACAGAGCGTGTCAGATCGACGCCACCGATTCCGGCAGTTTCTCGACGAGCATCCCGTAATTCGTTGGTTCGCTATCCCGCTCGTTTTCCTGGGCGGCGTGATCACCGCCGTTTTGGTGGTCTTCGCGAACGCGACGACGAGCGAACTCGCCCAGATCGTCGGCCTGTTCCTCGTGCTCTCGGGTGCCGTCGTCGCGCTCGGACTCGGGGTCGAACGGGCGCTTAAAATGGGTTTCACCCGAAACCGGCTCAGGCCACGTTAGCGCGAATACGTCTCGAGACGTTCGATCCGTGCTGTGCCTTCATCGACCGCGAAGAAATCCGCGAACTCGAACAGAACTGTCGAGGCATCGCGGACCCGTCCGCGGACGGCGACCGTCGCACCGTCGCCGTCCCCGCTCTCGGTCGCAATCACCGCCTCCAGTTCGTGCGTCGTATCCGGGTTCGGCCGCTCATCGCGCATGAACGCGACGAACGCCGCCCGGCTCTCGAAGGCGCGGTCGGGACGGCGCTGGGTGAACTCGGGAGCGAGCACCGCCTCGAGTTCGCCGTAGTCGTGGGCGTCGAGCGCGTCGTAGTAGCGTCGAACGAGACCGGTGGCGTCCATAGCTGGCTGCTTTCGGCTCGACCGTAAAAAGGATGCGCGCCTGCGGTAGTGGTGCCGGCAGTTGTGACCGGCTTCGGTTGCAGGCGGGCCCTGAACTCGTGGGTAGTACAACGGTACAACGGTAGACTTTCAATATATCAAAAATTTAATCAAGTGTGTTGTCAATATGCGAACATGGAGGAAAACGGATACCGCTCTGTGGTCGCCGTGACTCGCCTCCCGACGCTCACAATCGGGAATCTGGCCCTCGCCCTCTTTGGATTACCGCTGGTTGTTATCCTGCTACGAGCGACTAATACAGAGATCACGCCGGTCGTTACTATCGGAATCTACTGGGCACTGGCTCTCACCGTTATCGGGATCGCCGTGAGCGGCGAGGGCCTCTCGTTGCCCGACCTCGGGTTCCGGCGACCAGCCCTCGTCGATCTCGGATACATCCTCGTGACGAGCGTCAGCATCCTGTTCGTATACATCGTGACGCCACCGTTCATCGAGGCGTTGGGCCTACCGGTGAGTGAGGGTGTTGGCACGATGGGAGCAGGTGTCGGGATCGGCATGGCGCTCGCTCAGTCCGTGACGGTCGGGATCGTCGAGGAGATTCTGTACCGAGGATACCCCATCGAGCGACTGCTCGCGTACACGGAGAGTTCGCTTGTCGCCGGCGGGATCACGTGGATCATGTTCACGGTTGCACACGCTATGAGTTGGCCGCTGGGAAACCTCCTTCAGACCGCACTGGTTGCCGCTGTTCTCACCGTGGTTTACCTCCGTCGGCGGACGCTCGTTCCCGTTGCCGGCGCACACGTCCTCGTCTGGGTCTTTGCGGCCCTTGGCCAGTTCTACGCCTAACCGCCTCGCCGATCTGATTTTCTCATTTAGAATTCCGCCTCAAACCAAGGCGATTGATTCGGCACGTGCGTGTCCTCCCGTAACATATTTTCCGGTGTCAAACCTATCGTTAATATGAACGCTGTGAAGGGGCTCTACAATCGCGCTGATGAATGGGCGAAGGGGCTCTCTCGCGCGTCGTATGCGGCCTTCTTAGGGCTGTCGGCAGGCACCGGCGTTCTCGCCGTCAATCTACTGTTGGGTGCCGAGTTCGCCCTTATTCAGGCTCTCACGATGGCACTCGTCATGTTCAGTTTGGAGTGCGTATTCGGGTTACATCAGACGACCGAAGAGTGAACGCGACGACTACGTCCCGCACTTCTCGCAGGAATCTCCGAATCCCAAACTCGGCTACGTTCTCCTGCGAAAGACGATACCATCAGATAGTATACCAAAACGACGTTCAGCGAACGTTTACACGGGTCTGCGTCGATGCGTTCGATATGGCAACAACCGACGAAGACGGCGACGGAGCAGACGAGGCGTTCAGTCCCGTCGTCGCACTCGATGAACTCGAGGAGGCGGGCCGCGAACTGGCGAGTATCGACGGCACGCCGCTGGCCATCTTCCACCACGAAGGCGAGATTCGAGCCGTAAACAACCGCTGTCCGCACATGGGGTTCCCGCTGGTCGAGGGCACGGTCGACGACGGCATCCTCACCTGCCACTGGCACCACGCGCGATTCGAACTCTCCTGCGGCGATACGTTCGATCCTTGGGCCGACGACGTGCAGACCTATCCCGTCGAGATCCGGGACGGGACGGTCTACGTGAATCCGAAGCCGACGCACGAGTTGCCGCCCGCGGAGCACTGGGCCGACCGCCTCGAAACGGGACTCGAGGAGAACTTGCGACTCGTCACCGCAAAGTCCACGATCGGATTGGTCGACGCCGGCGTCGACTACCAGGAACCGGTGGCGACGACGCTCGCGTTCGGGACCCAATATCGGGACTCGGGCTGGGGACCCGGACTCACGATTCTCGGCTGTATGGCGAACCTGAGCGGCGACATCGACCTCGACGACCGAAAGCGGGCGCTGTACACCGGCGTTCGCCACGTTGCGGACGACTGCGCGGGCGAACCGCCGAGCTTCGACCAGCCCGCCTTCGACACGACAGAGGTCACCTTCGACCGCCTGAAATCCTGGTTCCGGGACTGCATCGAGGTTCGAGACGCCGACGGAGCCGAGCGCTGCCTCCGCACCGCCGTCGCGGCAGGCTATTCGAACGCCGAGGTCGCCGAACTGGTCGTCGCCGGCGCGACCGACCACCCCTACCTCACGACCGGCCACGTCCTCGACTTCGCGAACAAGGCCTTCGAGAGCCTCGAGCACACGGACTGGGACCACGCCGATACGACGCTCGCGAGCCTGGTCGAACCGCTCGTCACCGCTTCGCGCAGCGACGAACAATCGTCCTGGCGACAACCCGTCGATCTCATTTCCCTGCTCGAAGACACCTACGGCGGCAGCGTCACCGAGACGAGCGGTCTCGAAGAACTCGCGGCAGCGGGTGACGACCGCTCGTGGAGCCCGCCCGCCGACCTCCAAGAAACGCTCCTCGGCGACGACCCCGAGGCCATCGTCGACGTGCTCGCCGATGCAATCCGACGGGGGGCGACGCCCGAACATCTCGCCGCCGAGGTCGCCCACGCCGCCGCGACGCGCGTCGTCCAGTTCGGCACCGCAAACGAGTTCAACGACTGGAACACCGTCCACCACACCTTCAGTTACGCCAACGCAGTCCACGGATTCGCGCGCCGAACGGACGCGATCGAACTCTACCGCGGCGTCTTCGACGGCGCGCTCTCGGTTTACCTGGATCGGTTTCTCAACACGCCGCCCGCGCCGATTCCGGCGGTGGGCGACAACGACACCGGCCGCGAGCCCGATGCCGTACTCGACGACCTGCTCGAGACGTTCGACGCCGAGGGCGAGGTGGATACAGCGGGACGGCTGGTCGCCGAGTTCTTCGACTGCGGCGGCGACGCTGCCGACCTGAAACGGACGCTCGGCCACGGCCTGCTGCGCGAGGACGCCGGCTTCCACACGCTCCAGAACGTCGAGGCGGCGTTCCGGCAGGCTGAACTCGTCGAATCGTCGTCTGCCCCCGCGTTGGCAGACGGCGGCGAGGGCGGTGACGGAGGCGACGGCGGCGACGAGTTCGACCCCAGCCGCGAGCAGCGGCGGCGAGTCCCGCTGATCGCGACCGCCCGCTACATGGCCGCCCACTTCCCGACGCGTCGGGAGGCCGAACAGACGTTTACGATCGCCGCGCGACTCAATCGCGGGGAGACGATCCACGAAGCGTAAGCCGGTATCGGACGATCAGTGGGGTGCACGCCGTCGGCGTCAGTGTTAGTGTCAGCGTCAGCATCGGCGTGAGCGTCAACATCGGCGTCGGTCGCGGCGCTTTTGGTTCACCCCTGCATTGACACGCACGTGGAGTGTCACATCTACTACGAGGGCGACGACGACCCGGAGAAGTGCACCGCCCGCCGCCTCGAGAAGTTCGACGAGGCGACGCTTCACCGCACGATGGGGCGGGTCCCCTACGGCGTCGTCCTCAACCCCCACGCCGACCGCGCACTCTCGCCGGCCGACGCCGAGGACGGCCTCGGGACGCTGGTCGCCCTCGACTGCTCCTGGGAGTCCGCCGAAGCAGCCTCCTTCAAAATGAACGGCGTCCACCGGGCCCTTCCCTTCCTCGTCGCCGCAAACCCGGTCAACTACGGCCGGCCGTTTCAGCTCACGACCGTCGAGGCGCTCGCCGGTGCGTGCTGTATCTTCGGCGACCGGACCCGGGCCGAAGACCTTCTCGAACCCTTCCGCTGGGGCGAGACGTTCCTGACGCTCAACGAAGAGCCGCTGCGCCGGTACAGCGAGTGTGTGAACTCGAGCGACGTCGTCGCCGTTCAGAACGATTACCTGGCCGACGATGAGCCCTCTTCCGGCGAGGAGGGCAGAAGCTAACGCCTGCTCCGAGCGATCACGGAGCCAGGACAGGACCACAGCGGTTATATGCACCACGAGCGAACGGAGCGACATGCCAAGTTTCGACGCGGCCGAAGATCGGATGCTCCAGAAACTGATCTGCATGCGCTGTAACGCACGAAACGCACCGGAATCCGACCGCTGTCGCAAGTGCGGCTACAAGAACCTTCGACCGAAGGCCAAGGAACCGCGCGCAGCATAATCGGACCGTCTCTCTCCGCTTTCTCTCGCACTCGATAGCGTCTCGCTTCCACGGTCATCGGTCTCGACACGATGGGGCTCACCGTGGCGATTCTCTACGCGTTCGGCCGGGCGTTCGCGTTCGCCGCCGGGCTGGCCATCGCCCTCGCGATCGGCATCGCCTTCGGCTGGGGTGGCAAGGAATACGTCGCTGCCAATGCCGACGACTGGTTCGCCCAGTCCCCAGAATCGCGCGCCGATCCAGCGGCGGTTTCGGACGACGACTGACCACCGATTTCCCCGCTATCGCTGGGTGCTCATACCGCCGGAAAACGCGTGCGACGAACGGTGGGCAGGGCCGGCGGTAGGCAGGGCTAGCGTTACTCGTCCGGATACTTCGGCTCGCGTTTCTCCGCCCGGTCGAGTGCCGTCTCGACGACATCGCGAACGTCACCCTGAAAGACGCCGCCGTGGCCCGCGTACATGTACTCGGTGCTCTCCGGCAGTCGATCGAGCAGTCGGTCGATGCTCTCGATGAGTCGGTCGCGTGACTGTCCCGCCATGTCGGTGCGCCCGAAACTACCGTCGTCGAACGCGCCGTCGTCGTGAACGACCACATCTCCCGAAAACAGCGCCGTCTCCGAGACGAACGACACGTGATCGTCGGCGTGACCCGGCGTGTAGACGACGGTGAACTCGTCGTCGCCGATCTGAACGGTATCCCCGTCATCAATCGAGTGATCCCGTTCGGGATGGTGACCGTAGGCGTACACCTCGGGGTCGAAGGCATCGCAGACGGCCTCGAGTTCACCGACGTGGTCGCCGTGCTGGTGGGTCATCACGACGGCATCGACGTCGTCCGTGTACGTGCGAATCTCATCGACAACGCCGTCCCACGCGCCTGCATCGACGAGCGTCGTTCGGTCGCCGACGACGAGGAACGCGTTACACGTGAACGTTTCTGCGTCTTCCGTAACGTGGTGGACCTCCATACGTCCACAGTCGAGACCCGGCATCAAAATCGTGCCGTCCGCGGTCGCCTGTCGGCTTCCCGTTGGAATGGCTTCTCCGACGTTCCTCTCGGTATCTCTCTCACTATCCGGGATTTCATAAACGAATATAAACGTGTACCCCCGGAACTTTTGAACCGGTAGGCCCAAGTAGATACTGTATGGGATTCGGGAGCTACGACGAATCCGAGCAACAGGAAGTGGATGCTGATTTTGACGACGATGACGCTGTCAAATCCGGAGAGAACAGCCACGACGGAACAATCGAGTTCGAAAACGGCGCGTCCAGCGACGAACTCCTTGACCGCCTCAAGGAAATCAAAGACGAGGACGACGACTAACGCCGAACTCGATTTCAGTCAGTGCCGATGAAACCCGGGGTACGGGCGCTGGGTATCGCCGAGTCGTATCGCAGGGACCACGGTCACGATCCGACGAGCGACCGCGACCGAAGTACGCTCGCAGGTGCCGTCGTTCGGGCAGACTGCGTCGTCGACGGCCTGGCCTACGAGCGCTGTCGCGTCGGCGGAACCGATGCAACCGATAGCGTTGGCTCGCTCCTCGAGACGGTGGCTCGGCCCGACGTGCAATACGTCTTGCTCGGTGCCATCGCCCCGGCCTGGTACAATTTTTTCGACCTCGAACGGATTCACGAGGCCGCAGCTCGTCCGGTGATCGCCGTCACGTTCGAGTCGAGTTCGGGACTCGAAGCGGGGCTTTGCGACGCGTTTTCGGGTGCCGAACTCCGGCAGCGACTCGCGGTCTATCGGCGTCTGCCGTCGCGAACCGAACTGACGGTCAACGACGAGACGGTCTACGCGCGGTATCTGGGATGTGATCGCGACGAGGCCGTCTCCGTTCTTCGAGCGTTTACGCCGGAAGGCGGGCGTCCGGAGCCGCTCCGCGTCGCGCGGCTTGCGGCACGGGCCGGCGATTCGTACGCCGATACGGTCGGGGCCGAGTAAGCGCGCAGAAGTGAGTCACCGCGAGCCACCAGCGAGTGCGGATCACTCGTCGAGGTCGAACTCCAGGACATCGCCTTCGCTTACGTCGTGGTCGGTCGTCCACTCGTAGACGACTTCGAGCACGTACCGTCCCCGCCCGGGGTACGTCTGGTCGGCTCCGTCTTCGTCCGGTCCGGGTTCGGACGCGTGATGGATTCGCGTGATCGTGCCGTCTTCGTCCGCGTACACGATGTCGATGCCGAAATCCATATCCGGCATGTAGAAGGTGTGGTCGTCGACCGAGTCGAAGACGAACAACATCCCCCGGTCGGACGGGAGCGAGTCGGTATCGCTCAGTCCGAGGGAGGTTTTGGCTTCCGTGTCGGCGATCGCCGCCGTCACCGAGCCGAGTTCGGTTCCGTCCGATGTGACGACGCGAACCGGTGTCGTCTCGTAGTCCTCGTGAATCGTTTCGTCGTCGGTACCGCCGTCCTCGTCGGCGGTTTCACCGTCGGGCGAGCCCGTTTCCGTCTCGTTTGGCGACCCCGTTGATCCGCCCGTATCGAGACAGCCGGCGAGCGCGCACAGTCCGGAGAAACCGAGGAGTTGTCGGCGGGACCAGTCGATGGACATAATCGTGGCGACAATGATGCGAAATAAGTGACTTCTGCTTGTTCTCCTGGGGATTCGTTGATAGTCGTTACCCCGTTCTACGAACAATCAAGTCACACGTATGCAGAATGGACGGACAGTCCAATTTCGACACCGATCGGTGAACAGCAGTTCGGTACCAGCGTGCACTCTCTCTTGCCGATTATAGTGCGACGGTCGTGGTTCGTTCGCCGTAATCGAGCCCGATCGGATACCACGAGACAGGGTGCGTGTAATCCGTTCTCGCCCGCCTGGACGAACGGGGACTCGATTCGAGCGGCCGAGCGGACACGCGAGCTAAACGGCGAGGGTCCGGCCACCGGGGCAGCGGCTGCGACCCGAAAGACGTAGTAGGCGGCCGTCTGACCCACACGCATGGGAGAGATGGAGGACTTCTGCGTCACCGAGTGTACGCGCTGTCCAGCACTCGTCGACTCACGCAGCCAAATCGTCAACGGCACCGGTCCCGAAGATGCCGACATCCTGTTCGTCGGCGAGGGTCCCGGTGCACAGGAGGACAGCCAGGGCGAACCGTTCGTCGGCCGCAGCGGCTCCGTCCTCGACGACCAGCTCCGAATCGTCGGCCTCGATCGCGACTCGGTTCGCATCACAAACTGCGTTCGCTGTCGCCCGCCCGAGAACCGCGATCCCAACACGGATGAACTCGAGAACTGTCGAGGCTACCTCGAGCAAGAAATCGACCTGCTCGACCCCGACGTACTCGTCACGCTCGGGAAGGTTCCAAGCGAACACCTGCTCGACCGCTCGGTTGCCGTCACGAAAGAGGCCGGCTCCGTCGAGGAGGTTCGTCTCGGCGGCGCGCCCCGCCGGCTGCTGATCTGCGTCCATCCGGCGGCGACGCTGTACGATCGGAGCCAGGAGGAGACGTTCGAATCGGCGCTCGAACGCGCCGCCGACCTCGCTGGCGTCGACGGCAGCGCCGGTGGACAGACCCGACTCGACGGCTTCTAACGGCTCTATACTTCGTCCCGATCCGTAAACGTATACCGCCGGGCGATTTGCCCCTCCTCGAGTTCGTGAACGTCGGCGAAGCCGAACTCGACGCGCTCGCCGTCCTGCACGCCGGAGAACGTGCCCCGAACCGCTGCAGCGGTCCCGTCGACGAGGACGTCGTGGATTTCGTGGCTGCCGTCCTCGAGGGGGCGGCCGGTCAGATAGAACTCGCGGAGTTCCTCGCGACCGGTGATCGCGACTTGGCCGGGCCGTTCGTACCGAACGTCGTCGGTGAAGAGTGAGACGAGTTCGTCGTAGCGTTCGGCGTCGACGGCGTCGTAGTAGTCGCGGACGACGGCTTCCGGGTCGGCGTCGGCGGCATCAGTGTCGGTATCGGCCATACGGGAGCATAGTTGTCGGGAAGCCTAATGGCTGTGTTTCTCCTCGAGTTGCGGGAGAGTTGCGAGTCGTAAACTGCGAGCCGAGAGTCGAACATTGCGCGAATGGCAATACACTTCAACGCGCCGCGCCGAGTTCGGGTATGAGCACCCTTGCTGGTGACACCGAGCAGTCCCTGGCCTCCGTCGTCGTCGTCGACTACGGACTGGGGAACCTGCGAAGCGTCACGCGCGGGTTAGAACGGGCGGGTGCCGACGTCGAGATTACCGACGATCCGGACGCGTTCGAAGACGCCGACGGCGTCGTGTTGCCCGGCGTCGGCGCGTTCCGCGAGGGCGTCGAGAACGCCGCCCCGATCCGCGAGGACCTCCTTGCGGTCGCCGAGCGCGGTCAGCCGCTGTTCGGCATCTGCCTCGGCATGCAGATGCTCCTGACCGCGAGCGAGGAGGGCGCAACCGACGGCGAGGCCGCCGTCGAAGGACTCGACCTCATCCCCGGAACCAACGTCCGATTCGACGATGGACAGAAAGTCCCGCACATGGGCTGGAACGAACTCGCCGTCGAACGCGACCACCCGCTCGTCGAGGGTGTCGACGGGGAGTACGCCTATTTCGTCCACTCCTACTACGCGGTTCCGGACGACGAGTTCAGCGCGCTCGCGAGCACCGACTACGAGCGTGAGTTCCCGTCGATCGTTGCCAACGAGGCGGGCACCGTCTTCGGGACGCAGTTCCACCCCGAGAAGAGCGGCGAGACGGGATTACGGATCCTACGGAATTTCGTGGAGATTTGCGCGGACGCCGACACCGGCACCGATACCGACTCGTAGGCGCATCCGACAGAGCGGCTGTTTTCGTTCGGAACGGATCCTGGAACGGGAGCGACTCGAAGCGATCGATCGAGGTCTCACCGCGACTCCTGCCGAACTCGAACGCCGCCCCGCTCGAGCGCCGCCACCACCTGCGGCGTATCGCACGTTCCGAGCATACCGACCGCGGTGAGCCGTGGGTGAAACGGCGGCAGCCGGCTGGTGGTCATCTCGGCGAAACTCGGCCCGAGACCGCGCGTCACGACCCGGCCGACACCGTCTCCGTCGGCGCCGTCGGCGGCTATCGCCGCGTACAGCGCGTGGTACGCGCCGATTCCTTCGCCGACGAAGGACGCGCGATCCGCCCCGGTTTCCGCGCGGAGGAACTCGCCGGCCCGGAGCACGTCGAAGACGCGCATGCCGAGTAGCGACGTTCCCAACAGCAACGCGTCGTAGGCGAGCTTGAACTCGGTCCCGTACACGCCGTCGTAGTCCTCGACCCACGAGGGGATCGGGATCGATCGGGTTTTGACCGCCCCGACGCCCCGCGGATCGAAGATCAGGACCGTTCCGTACTCGGCGGCGAGCGACCGGACGTCCGCCGTGCGATCGGGGAGCGCTTCGGTTCCGCGCTCGTAGCAGACGACGGCCGGCGCGTCGGCGGTCGACTCGGCGGCGGAGTCCGCGTTCGAGACGAGCACACCCGTAACGACGATATCCGGGTCTCGCTCGGTTTTAAACCAGACGTGCTCGACGGTGAACTCGTCCTCGGCGGTCCGCGAGATGAACCGCGGGGACGGGTCGCACCGCTCGCGGTCGAGATCGAGTCTGTCGACGACCGTCCGCCGAATCCGGTCGGTGTCACGGGCGTCGTCGTTGTTGCCGTCGGTGCCGTCGTCGCTGCCGCTGCCGTTGTTGTTGTCGGCAGTCACATCGCCGCTGTCGACCGCCGGGCGCTCCCCCACTCCCGAATCGGTCCGGTCGATGTCCGCTCGGAGCAAATCGTCTATCGTTCGCTCGTCGGCGTACGCCTCGCGGACGCTGCCGTCGGGCGTGCACTGCAGGACGGACGCGTCGACGACCGGCCCGCGGCCGTGCGGTTCGTAGGCTGCATCGCCGAGGTGATCGCAGAACCACTCGAAGATCCCCGTCCCGAGTTCAGATACCGAACAGTGGGTCGTCTCGGCGGTGACCAGGGAGACGTTGTCCGCCGCGTCGTAGCGCTCGTATACGCGCCGCGTTCTGTCGACCGTTTCGCGGACGCCCTCGATGGGAAAGTGGCCGTCCGAGACCGCCGCGCCGATACAGACGGGACGCGGCGCGATCGCGGTGGTGAAGTCGTCGAAATTGAGGCCGGCCGGTATCGCGCCGGGAACGGCCTGTTCGGCGTCGATCCGTTTGCCCGTCCGCAGCCACTCGCGTCGTTCGGTAATCGCACAACATGGCGCGGCCGCGGCGACCCGCTCGTCGAGCAACGAGAGGAACGCCGTCTGAACGCCGCCGCCGGAGGAGCCGACGACGCCGATCCGATCCGGATCGACGGCCGGGCGGTCCGCGAGATAGTCGAGACCGCACCGGGCGTCGTGGATCATATATCGCGCGAGGGTCGTGCCGGCGTAGAAGCACTTCTGCCCGGCGTGGCAGTGGGCGAAGACGCCGCCTCCGACGAGTCGCTCGCCCGTCTCGAGGTCCCGGTACTGGTGTCGTTCACCCTGCGCGATCGGATCGACGATGAGGACGACGAAGCCGTTTCGAGCCAGTTCGTGACACGCACGCTGATTCTCCGGCGTCGCCTTCGCAGCGTCGTGGTGGCCACAGAGAAAGAGCACCGCCGGGTGCGGCCCGTCGCCGGTCGGAACGTAGCAGTTCGCCGTGACGTGGAAATTCGGTCGGCTCTCGAACACGACCGACTCGATGCGGTAGCCGTCCCGTCGGACGAGTTCAGCCGTCCGGACTGTCGGCTCGGCGACGCGGTCGGGAAGGCCGCCGAGACGCGAGCGAAACAGCGTTCGCAGCCGGTTGCGCCGTTCCTCGAACGCAGCGCGAGAATCGATCGACCGCTTCTCGGTGCGCTCGGCTTCGAAATGTGCGGCTGCCCGCTGTGTGATGTATCGTGGGAGTTGGTCGGCAACGTCGATGTACCCGTCCACGGCGGGCCCAAATCCGTCCATGGATCCGCGATTATCTGACAACGGTGATAATTGTTCTGCGAGTGCGCCCGCGACGGGCGACGATGCGTGCTCACGATGGCTGCTCGTTTTTGCCTCTCACGTGCATACGGGACGATACCATGAATCGGCTCCAGCGCCAAGTCAGCCTCGTGCTCGGACTCGTCCTGTTCGCCGTCTTCGGTGTCACCATCATCGGCGATCTGCTTGCGGTCGAGCGGGGCTTCATGCCGCTGCCTGAACTCGGAACCGGAACCGGCGGCGATGCGGGGGCCGACAGACCGATCCATCCCGAGGGCGCGCCACTCGCGCCGCTGTCAGTCGCCGGAGCTGCACTGGTCCTCCTCGGGACGAGTTCGTTGCTCGTCGCCGGGTGGCGCGAATCGGTACGGCTCGCGGGGAGAGAGATCGGCTGGTGGCGGTGGATGAACGTCGGGTTCTGCCTGCTGGCGCTCGGCTGGATCGGGCCGTTGCTTTCGACAGTTCGACCGGCGATGGTGTCCGGGCTCGTGGCCCTTGTCGTCGCCGTTGCGACGCTGGTGTTTGGGGCCGTTCGACTCACTCGGGAGCCTCCTGCGGAAATGGTTGACACCGATTCGTTTCCGGTCGAAGTGGCGACAACGGTCATCGTCAGCGGTGTGCTAGTGATCTTCTCGGTGCTGTACGTCCAGCTCTTTTTCACTCTCCACTGACGCTGCGCCGCGGAAAATTCACCTCACCAGCCCGCTCTCACGCGCTCCTATCCGGTCACAGTCATCGTTACGGTCCCGCTCACGGTCACAGGAGTTCACGAACGTCCGAATACCACATATCGTGATAGTCGACGTAACCCACCCGGCGAGCGATCGCAACCGCGAGAACGTGCCAGCAGAGGTCGGTCGGGTCGTCGGCATCGAGATTGAACTCGCTATCCTTGCAGGTACAGCCGCCGTCCTCGACAATGTACTCGTCGTCGTAGCCGACGACGATCGTAAAGTCGCGGTAGGTCTTGACCCGGTTCTCGCCGACGGCCTCGATCGCCTGGACGCCGCGATCGCCGTGGAGACGCGAAATTCGATCGACGAGTTCGGGCGTCAACTCGCTGGTTTCCTCGAGTCGGGCCTGCCAGCGCTCGACGGGCGTCGCATCCGGCACAACCGTGACTGTGTCCCCGACTGTAAAGTCGGTTTGGTTGTCCGCGCGCCACCGACGCCGGCAGGCCAGACCACGTCGCTTTTCGTCCGCTACCGACGAGAACCACCATGCGCGTCACCGAGGGTGAACTCGAACTCGAGGTCCCCGGCGAGCAGACGGACGGTATCGAGGAGTCGGTGTTCTACAACCCGCGCCAGGAACTGAATCGGGATCTGACGATCGCGACGCTGCGAGCCTACCGCAAGCGGGAGGACCGCGCCGAGACCTATCTCGACGCGATGACCGCCAGCGGAATCCGGGGCGTTCGAGCCGCCGCAGACGGTTGGGACGTGACCTGCTGTGACGTCAACGAAGACGCGGTCGAACTCGCTCGCGCGAACCTCGAGCGCAACGACTGCGAGGCGACCGTCGAACACCGCAACAGCAACGCCCTCATGCACGAGCAGGTCTTCGACGTGATCGACCTCGACCCCTACGGGACGCCGATGCCCTTCGCCGACGCCGCGTTCGCGAACTGTCGCGACCTGGTCTGTGTCACCGCGACCGACACCGCCCCGCTGTGTGGCGCACACTTCAACAGCGGCGTTCGCTCGTACTCCGCAGTACCGCGAAACACCGACTACCACGCCGAGATGGGCGTCCGCATCCTCCTCTCCGCGCTCGCTCGCAGCGCCGCCCGCTTCGACGTCGGCGTCGAACCCATCCTCACCCACGCGACCAGCCACTACGTCCGCACCTACCTCGAACTCGAGCACAAGGCCACCGCCGCCGACGCCGCGGTCGACACCCTCGGCCACATCTCCCACTGCGAGGACTGCCTCTACCGCGAGCACGAGTTCGGACTGCACGCCGATCCGATCGAGGAGTGCCCCCACTGCGGCGGCAATCGCACGCTCACCGCGGGACCCGTCTGGCTCGGCTCGATCCGCGACGCCGCGTTCGTCGCCGCGGTTCGCGACGAAATTCCCGACGCGTTCGGCACGGCGGAGAAGGCGCGGGACTTGTGCACGACGCTCGAAACCGAACTCGACGAGCCGACCCACTACGACCAGCACAAACTCTGTCGCAACTGGGGCCTGCCCGCGAACGCGATGGACGAGTTCCTAACCGATCTGCGCGAAGCGGGCTATGCGGCCTCCCGGGCTCACTACGGCGGCACGACGTTCAAGACGGATGCGAGCGTCGGGGAGATCCGCGAGGCGACGGCGGCGACCCTCGAGTGACGCCCCGACGCCCCACCCGTATTTGGTCGCGCCCCGCGTCTAGACGCGTGTGCTCGACCGCAGGGAAGCTGAACTCGAGACAGCAAAACGGATTGTCAGCCTCGCACGGACCCAACAGTTGACGCTGCTGTCGGCCGGCGTCGCCTTCTACGCGTTTATCTCCCTCGTCCCGTTGATGTTGCTCGCACTCGGGATCGCCGCGACGCTGGGCGGCGAAACGCTCGCGAACCGAATCACGGCCGCGGCGAACGACGTTCTCACGCCGGCGGCCCAGGAGTTGCTCGCCGAAACGCTCGTCGACGAAACGGGTCGCCAGAGCGCGACCGTCGTCGGGGCGCTTGGCGTGCTCTGGGGCTCGAGTCGCGTGTTCCGCGGACTCGATCGGGCGTTCTCGGCGGTGTACGGAACGGTGGCGTCGAAGTCGTTTCTGGATACGTTCTGGGACGCGGCGGTCGTCCTGCTCGTGATCGCGGTCGGGCTCACGCTGGTCGGCACGCTCGAAGTGCTGGTCGAGTTCGTCCCACTGATCCGCGTCATCGGGCCGCTGTTTATCGTGCTCGGACTGTTCGTCGCGTTCCTCCCGCTGTACGTCGTGTTTCCCGACGCAGGCGTCGACGTTCGCGAGGCGGCGCCGGGGACGCTTCTCGCCGCGGTCGGCTGGTACGTGCTGAGTCACGCCTTCTCGCTGTACGTCGATTTCGCCGGTGGATACGCACTGTACGGCGCGCTCGGTGCCGTCTTTCTCGTCCTCATCTGGCTGTACGCCGGGGCGATTATCCTCGTCTTCGGGGCGGTCTGCAACGCGGTCCTCGCCGACCGTGAAGTGGATCGGCAGCTACAAAGTCCCGGCGCTCGACAGATTCGACCAGAAGCGATGACCGACGACGCCACGGGGGCCGACGAGGGGACGCCGGCGGACCGCTCGGACCCGACCGAAACGACCGCGAGCGACGGACCGGACGGACCGACTGACGAGTTCAGTCGCGCCGGCCAGAGGCGTGCGAGCGCTCGAACGCGAGATCGCTCGGACGACCCCGAAGCGCTCCGCGAGGAGATCGAGCGCCTGCGCGACCGCGTCGATACCTTTGAGTCGAACGTCGAGCGCCGAACCGTCGAGCGCGACTCTCTCGAAGGTGAACTCAAGCGGTACGTTCGCGGCCGTGTTCGACACAGCCACGCCCACGGCTGGGGGCCGTATCTCGTCTTGCTCTACGGAACGCTCCTGGCGATCGCCGCGTTTCGATTTCTCGACGGTGGGTGGGCGATTCTCGCGATGTTCGTCGTCTGGACGTCGACGCTTGGCGTCTATATCCTCATGGTCCTGATCGGAGCGGGCGTCTCGCTGCTCGGCTTGCCGGGCCGGTTGCGAAATCGGATCGGTCAGTGGCGGTCCTAAGCGGGAAACGGCGATTTACAACGGCTGTCGGAACGAACCCGACGGCGAGAAAAGAACAGACCACGTGTTCGGGTACGATACCCAATACGAAGACGCCAAATCCACTCCCATTCCCATTCTCACTCCCACTTCTACTCCGACTCTCTCCAGGTACGTCCTCAGAACGTCTCGAGATACCGATCGAGTTCCCACTGGGAGACGTCGACCAGGTACTCTTCGAACTCCTGGCGCTTTGCGTCGACGAACTTCGAACTGACGTGTTCGCCGAGGGCGTCGACGATGGCCTCGTCCGCTTCCAAGGCGTCGACGGCCTCGCCGAGGTTCGACGGCAGCGTCGTGATACCGTACTCCTCGCGCGTTTCCTCGTCGAACTCGTAGATGTTCTCGCGAACCGGATCGGGACACTCGAGGTCCTGCTCGATCCCGTTGAGACCCGCGTGAATCATCGTTGCGATGGCGAGGTACGGATTACACGACGGGTCCGGCGAGCGCAGTTCGACGCGCGAGGCGGCGGGAACGCGCGCGGCCGGCTTGCGGATCAACGATGAACGGTTGCGGTCGGACCAGGCGACGTAGACCGGCGCTTCGTAGCCCGGTACCAGCCGCTTGTAGCTGTTGACCGTCGGATTCGCGACTGCCGTGATCGCCGGCGCGTGCTCGAGGATGCCGGCGGTGAAGGCGCGAGCCTCGTCGCTCAGGTCGAACTCGTCGTCGCCGTCGTGGAACGCGTTCTCGCCGCCCTCCGTAAAGAGCGAGAGGTGGGTGTGCATCCCCGAGCCGTTGATCTTCGGGATCGGCTTGGACATGAACGTCA
>NZ_AOIO01000014.1 GCF_000337555.1 Natrialba asiatica DSM 12278
CTCGAAACCCATGCTCTCGAGGCCGTAAATGATGTCCCGACGCACGTCGCTCGCGAGGTCCTTCGGCGCGAGGTCGAAGTAGCCGCCCGCGTCGTTCGTCGTCGTCGTCGCGCGACCCACCTCGTCCTCCTCGAACAGGAAGAACTCCGGCTCCGGCGCGGCGTTGACCGTGTACCCCATCTCCTCGGCGCGGTCGAGAGCGCGCTTGAGCACGTAGCGCGGATCGCCTTCGAACGGCTTACCCGTCGAGGTGTTCACGACATCGCAGATCAGGCGAGCGGATGCGCCCTCGTCGCGATCGCGCCACGGCAAGATTGCGAACGTCTCCGGATCGGGCGTCAGTCGCATGTCCGATTCCTGAATCCTGACAAACCCCTCGATCGAAGAACCGTCGAAGTAGATGCCCTCGGTAAACGCCTTCTCGGCCTGACGGGCAGGGACCGAGACGTTCTTTACCGTTCCAAGAATATCAGTAAATTGGAGACGAAGAAAGTCAATATCGTTCGCCTCGATCTCGTCGAGAACCTCCTGTTCGGCACTCGTAATGTTTCCGCTTGTCATCTTTCTCGTCGTGGTAGCCAAGTAACTCGCCGACTAAAACCCTACTGCTCTAAGCAAATCTTCGATCACTCCGCCGGAATTGTATATTCGTAAATTTCTAAAGGCCAGGCTGAGTGGATAGACGTGATGACGTACGAAAATCTCGATGCAAAATTAGTAAATGCCCTTCTGGGCGACGGACGTGCGAGCCTCCGCAGCCTCGCCGAAGAACTCGACGTCTCCGTGACGACCGTCTCGAACCACCTCTCGGATCTGGAGGACCAAGGCGTCATCGAGGGCTACACCCCTCGGATCGATTACGATGCGGTCGGCTACGACGTTACCGCCGTCATCCAGTTGCAGGTCGAGGGGAACGCACTCCCGGACATCACGGACACGCTCCGTGACCACCGCCAGATGATCAGCGTCTACGAAGTCACCGGTGACTACGACGTGATCGCTATCGGCAAGTTCAAAGATACGGACGGCATGAACGACCAGATCAAGGAGCTACTGACGGACCCGGACATCAAAGCCTCGAACACGAGCGTCGTCCTCAACGCCGTCTCCGAGAACGAACAGTTCGAACTCGACGTCGACCGCTCCTAACGGACCGCTCGGGTCACAATCGTCCGAATTGTTCGATCGGAAACTCTCGAGTTCATGATCTCCCGGATCCGACAGCTATCGGTAACAGCGTCACGGAACGGCCATCGTGTGCAGCTACTGTCACCGCACGGGATCACGCGTAGTTCACGACCCAGTAGCCGCCATAGATGACGAGCAGTACCACGCCGCCGAGACGGGTTATGCGGCCGCGCGCCAGCATACCCGTCACGATGACCAGACAGACCAGAAAGACCGGCCAGTGGACGGTCATCACGGCACCCGTCGTGTCCACCGGGTGAAGGGCGGCGATGAGTCCCGCGTTTGCGGTCACGTAGAAGACCGTGCTCCCGACGATGTTCCCGACCGCGAGTTCGGGACGGCGTCGCCGGACCGGTTCGACGGTGAGTGCGAGCTCTTCGATCGAGGCGACGAAACTCAGGACCGTCGCGCCGAAGGCGAGTTCGGAGACGCCGAACGCGACGAAGATGGCTTCGGCGCTGAGGACGGTGAGCAGCGAGCCGGCAGTCAGACCGACGGTCGCGACGACGGCGACGCCGAGGGCGAACGCGCCGCTGCGGTCGTCGAGGTTCGGGACGAGGATGAACTCGTCGAGATCGAAGTCTCTCTTGTCGTGTGCCTCGCCCGGTTCCGACTGCTCGTCGTCGGTCGCCGGTGGTCGATCATCGGTAGCGTCCTGGGGTGCGGGAGGGTGACTGTCCGCTTCGTTGCCGGAGCCGTCGTACTCGACGGGCGTCTCGCGGTCGGCCGATTCCGTCGGTGGGGTTCGGTCGTTCGATTCGTCCGTGGAAGTGATGACGCCCTCGAGATCGTCTGCGAGCAGGTACGTCGTCTCGGATCGTCGCTCGTACCAGTAGATGCCGACCAGCAACGGGACGAACAACACCGTTAACGCGACGCCGTCGATTCGATCGATCGTTCCGCCGAGCGAGAACACGAACGCCGGGAGCGGAGCGAGAATAAGGAGCGCCAGATAGACGGTCGGAACGTCCATGCGGAACGGGACGAGCAGCCCGGCGATACCGACGGCGACGGCGAGGACGAACAGCGCCTCACCGAAGACGGTTCCGAGCGCGAGATCGGGCAGGGAGACCGCGGCCGCCGTAACGCCGAGAACGCCGTTTTCGAGGTCGACGCCGGCGAGGACGACCGCGAGGAAGAACCCCGAGACGCCGAGTGAGACCGCACTCCGGGCGACGGCGTCGATGAACACCTCGACGGAGTAGATGACCGTCACCACCCCGAGAAGGAACAGACCGAGGAAGGCTGCTTCCTGGGCGACCATACGCGTCTAGACGTGGGGAGACACTTAATTCGAAACGCCGACTCGAGAGCGTCGACCTGCGAGCCGATCGGTTACACGCTGCGAGCCGATTCGAGACGGTACAAGACGTTTCGAGACGACGCGAAACGTCCTTAGCCCGGAGCCGGAATCCCGCCGAAGACGAGCAGCGCGACGATCCAGTAGGCGCCATAAAGGCCGACGAGCGTGTAGCCGTGCCACCGCCGGAGTCGCCCGGTCGAGACGAAATACGCGGCAAGTCCGGTCATCGCTATCACCGCCGGGAGGTGAAAGACGATCACGGCGCGCGGGATCACCACGTCGCCGACGAACATGATGACGCCGACGTTCGCCGTCACGGAGAAGATTACGCTCCCGACGATGTGACCGATCCCGATCTCCGGAATGCCCCGTCGGACCGGCTCGATCGTCAACAGAAGGTTCTCGAACGTCAATACCAGCGTCAGGACGGTCGCACCGAACACCGTCTCCTCGATCCCCCACGCCTCGACGATCACTTCCGAACCCGTCTCGAGCAGGATCGCCCCTGCGACGATACCGACGAGCGAGACGATCGCCAGTCCGAGCCAGAACAGCCCCTCGTACGCCCGGTCGGCGACGTATCGATCCTCCGGGATTTCCTCCAGGACGGTCCTGATATTGATATCCGAAATCTTGAGTTCGTCTATGGCAACGCCACCGTCCGCTTCGATGCGCTCCGCGATCTCCGAGTCCCGAAAGACCGGCACGTCGCGCTGGAACTCTCGGTACACGATATACCCGAAGCAGACGATGAAGATGCCGACAAGCGCCACTCCGTGAACGACGGCCAGCGTCTCCACGAACAGGAACGGGACCAGTACGAGCGGCGACACGGCGAGCAACAGCAGATAATCCCGCGGAATCTCGGCCGGGAACGGTCGATAGATCGCCGCACCGGCGAGCGTAATCCCCGTAATCGCTAGCGCAGTTCCGAGCGCCGTTCCGAGCGCCACCTGCTCGAGTTCTCCCGCACCGAACACCAGCGCGATCGCCGTGTCGTCGAACTCGATGCCCGTAAAGACGATTGCCAGTGCGAAAATCGAGACGCCCAAGCCGAGCGCTGCGCGCGTGAGATAGCTGATGAGCTTTTCGACGCTATACGTCAGTACGACGGCCCCCAGAAGTAGTACCACGTACGCCATCCACGCCCCCTGCGACTCGATGATCTCTTCGAGCACGGCCTCGATCATACCCTATTCCACGACGAAAGAGCGCATATAGCTATCAGCCCGTATAGACGAGTTCAGTGGAATTCTATACACGGCAGTGAAACGCCGCCGAGACGAGCGGTCGCACCCTTCGATAACCTATGGTTGTGAACTGGACTAATCCGTCTCGCTGATCGGATCGGCCTGCAGGACGAACGTTCGTTCCGGCGGCGGCGCGAGTTGCAACTCCACGGCCGCCGTGAGCCGATAGTACTTCCGATTCCCCCGCATATACCAATCGACCAGTTCGGCCTCCTCTAACGTCGAGAGGTGGTGGGCCGCCGTCTTGCCGTCCATCCCGATCACGTCCGTCAATTCCGAGACGTACTTCGGTTCCCGAGAGAGTTCCCGCAGGATCTCGAGTCGAGTGCCGTTGCCCATCGCCTCGATGAGTGACATACGTTCACATTCGATGCGCGCCCACAGAAGCGTTGTGTCGGTACGGAACTCGTACTTACCGGATTTCGTGTACGTCGGTCCAGGTTTATGCCTGTCGTCGTCGTATCCCGCTCGTATGAGCGACCGCGTCAACGTCCCCGACGACACCGACCACGACTCCCGAACGATTACGGACGGCTTTTTCGAACGGGAAATTCACCTGTCCCGACAGGAGACCGCCACGTTCCTTCGCGACCTCGCGGATCAACTCGAGGCAGAGACGACCGTTACCGTCGCCGGCTCGGACTGGGAAATCCCCTTCGACTACCGCGAACCCATCGAAGTCGAAATCGAGTTCACGAAACAGCGCGAGCGCGAACTCGAAATTGAACTCGAGTTCAGCGAGGCCGAGGACGGATCGGGGTTGTCGGTTCGGTAGTCGCAGTCCGTCTGGTTTCGCTCTGGAGCGGCCGAAGCGTTCGAAGCGAGTGCTGCAGTCAGTACTGAGTACGGACAAAAAACACGGATGCCACGTCGGGTCCGGATACGAAGTGATCGAAACGCGGGACGAGTTCGGTTGCGAGTGTCGAGTGAGCGTAGAGTAGTGAGTGTCGCGGCCTGAATTACATCATGCCGCCCATGCCGCCGCCCATACCGCCCATGCCGCCGGCACCTGGGGCACCGCCCTCGTCGTCGCCCTTGTCGGTCGAGAGGTCGCCGGCGGAGATGATGTCGTCGATTTTGAGCACGAGGTTCGCCGCTTCAGCGGCGGACGTGACCGCCTGCTCTTTGGCGTGGGCCGGCTCGACGACGCCGGTCTCGTTGGTGTTTTCGATGTCGCCCGTGAAGACGTTCAGACCGGCTTCGACGTCGCCCTCGTCGTGGGCCGCACGCAGGTCGACGAGCGTGTCGATGGAGTCCAGTCCGGCGTTCTCGGCGAGCACGCGCGGGACGAGTTCGAGCGAGTCGGCGAAGGCCTCGACGGCGAGCTGTTCGCGACCCGAGACGGAGTCGGCGTAGTCGCGCAGGCGCGAGGCGAGTTCGACTTCGATTGCGCCGCCGCCGGCCAGCACGCGGCCGTCGGAGACGGTCTGAGCGACGACGTCGAGCGCGTCGTTGACGCCGCGTTCGAGTTCGTCGACGACGTGGTCGGTCGAGCCGCGCAGCAGGAGCGTAACGCCGTGGGCGTTCTCGCCCTCGACGTAGAACAGTTCGTCTTCATCGTCGCGGGTAAGGTCTCCGTGGCCGAGGTCCGCGGCGGTCGCACTGCCGAGGTCGGAGACGATGGCCGCGTTGACGACCTCCGAGAGGAACTCGAGGTCGCTCTTTTTCGCGCGGCGGACGGCGAGGATGCCTTCCTTGGCGAGGTAGTGCTGTGCGAGGTCGTCGATTCCCTTCTGGCAGAGGACGACGTCAGCACCGAGAGCGGCGATCTGCTCGACTTTCTCCTGGAGCTGTTTCTCTTCGCGGTCGAGGAACTGCTGGAGCTGATCGGGGTCCGTGACGGAGACTTCGGTGTCGATGTCGGTCTCTTCGACCTCGATGGGCTCGTTCAGCAGCAGGATGTCGGCGTCCTGGGCCTCGTTCGGCATGTTGTCGTGGACCGGGTCCTTGTCGACGATGCCGCCCTCGAGGAGGTCGGACTCGCCGGTACTGTGACCGGTCTGGGTCTCGATGTTCAGGAACTCGAGGTCGACGACGTTGTTGCCCTCGTCGTCCTCGACGGTGACCTGGCGGATGGCCTCGACGATGAGTTCGGCGAGGTGCTCCTTGTTGACCTCGGTCCCCTTACCGGTCATCGAGGTTTCGGCGACCGAGCGCAGGAGGTCCTCGTCCTCGGTGTCGACTTCGGTCGCGATGTCGTTGATCTCCTCGCGAGCCTGCTCGCTCGCCATGTGGAAGCCCTTGATGATCGCCGTCGGGTGGATGTCCTGTTCGATGAGATCCTCGGCGTTCTTCAGGAGTTCACCGGCGATCGAGACGGCGGTCGTGGTGCCGTCTCCGGCCTCGTCTTCCTGCGTTTCGGCGACCTCGATGATCATCTCGGCCGTCGGGTTGTCGATGTCCATCTCCTGAAGGATGGTGACGCCGTCGTTGGTGATGGTGACCGACCCCATCGAGTCGACGAGCATCTTGTCCATCCCTTTCGGGCCGAGTGTCGATTTGACGGATTCAGCGACCGCGCGAGCGGCGCTGATGTTGTAATCCTGCGCGTCCTTGTCCTTGACGCGCTGGGAGTCCTCGCTCATGACGATCATCGGCTGTCCCTGCTGCATTCGCTGGCTCATAGTCAGCCGAACCATTGATTGTGCTTCTACATAAATCCATCGCTATCGACGGATTTCAACTGTCGAACGAGACCCACTCGCAGACGAGAAAACCACAGTAGTGCGCGCCGGTGATCGATCCACAGCGATGAACTCGTTCACGCACGAGGATGGGGCACAGAACGGAAAACGCCACCATATTTAAGTATGGCCGAGTCACGCTCGCGTCGATTCGACGAGCGACGGTGACTCGACACTCGGGTCGTTAACCGCGGTTGAGACCGGATAAGCGCGCATTTCTTCGGTCGGGTAGGGCCGGAGAACGTCCGACGGGTCGTCGTCCGAAAGCCACTGCCGTTCGTCGGCCGGATCGAGAATCACGGCCATCCGGTGGTGCAGGTCCGCCACGAGTTCGTTCGGCTCGGTCGTGACGATGGTGAACGTCTCGAGCGGACCGCGTTCGGGCGCGTCAGCTGTACCGCCGCCGAACGCGTCGAGGCCGGCCTGGGTCGTCTCGCCACCCTGATCCGGCTCGCGTCGTACCCACAGTCCGGCCAGAGCGAACGGCCGGTCGTCCTCGAAGGCGACCCGGTAGGGCTGTTTGCCGTCGTCGGTCTCGGCCCATTCGTAGAAGCCGTCTGCTGGCACGAGACAGCGACCTGCAGCCGGCGTTTCGGATTCGGATTCGGAACCGGCGTCGGACCCGACTCCGGATTCCGCCGTTCCACCACCGGGAGCCCGCTGTCGGTACGCATCCCGAAAACTCGGCTTCTCGGCCACCGTCTCCGCACGCGCGTTGACGATCCCGCCGGCACCGTCGTCGGCCCACGACGGCACCAGTCCCCACTCGAAGCGCTGGATCGTCGTCGGTGCATCGCTCGTGATAACCGGCAGTTGCTGACCCGGTGCCATGTTGTACCGCGGCGCGAACGCTTCGACTTCCGATCCCGAACTCGAGTCGACCGTCGCGTCGGCCCCAGGCGCGAACCGTGCCCCGAATCGATCCTCGAGTTCATCTTGCTGGAGGGTGAGCGTATAGCGACCGCACATACTGTCCCCATCGCGTGGCACGGCTAAAGCGTTGTCCGCTCGCGAGCGCGATACTGTTCCGCGCGGGACAATCGCGAGCTAAAGACGGTCTTCGTTCCGCGTATGTTTCCCTTACCGTCACGAGCGCCGATCGTAGGGCCATCGTTACGATAGGGATCCTCGGCGGAGTTCGCGACAGGATGACCGCAACCGAGACCGAGGGCGGCCGCTACGAAACCGTGGTCAGGCAAGACGGACTGTTCGAGATCAGAGACCGCGACGAAGCAAACTGCTGGATCGCAACGGACGCGCCCGCCGAACTCGAGCGGTGAGGCTTTACACCGCCGCTGCGCCACGGGTATGAGACAGGGTGCTGACGGGCAACCTCGCTCGGAGTCAAACACCCTCGCAGAGAAGATAATGGAAAGCGCCAGGACAGGGATTTGAACCCTGAATCCCAAAGGGAACACGCTTTCCAGGCGTGCGCCTTACCGTTCGGCCATCCTGGCTCACTTGTCCGTAACCACGTCCGTCGTTTAACTCTTACTTTTACCGTCGGACGACGATTTGGGGTCCGACCGAGCCGTCGCCCGCGCTGCGAGACGGTGCTCCAGAACGTAGGCACCGATACCCGCCGCGGTTCCGACGCAGACGGCGATGACGACTCCTGTGCCGATCGACACCAGCGGCTCGACGACCAGGGCGTACCCCTGGAGGAGGGTCAGAAACGCCATCGCGCCGACCGCACCCCACAGGAGGGCGGATTTGAGACGTGGGTTCATGCGCTCCACTGGAGTTGGACTGAGTCGCTGGCCGGTCACTCGAGCGACGCAATCGCTTCGACTTCGATCCCGACGCCCTTCGGCAGCGCGGCGACCTCGATCGCGCTCCGGGCCGGCGGCTCGTCGTCGAAATAACTCGCGTACGTTTCGTTCATCGCGTCGAACGCCTCGATGTCGTCGAGGAAGACCGTGACCTTGAGGATGTCCGAGGGAGCCGCGCCCTCGGCTTCGAGCACCGCGACGAGGTTGTCGAGCGCCTGCTCGGCCTGCGTTTCGATCGGTTCGTCGTCGAGCACGTCGCCGTCCGTGGTAAGCGGAATCTGGCCGGCCGTAAACAGCAGCGAGTCGTCGGTCGTCGCCTGGCTGTACGCGCCGACCGCGGCGGGTGCCTCGTCGGTTTCGATGATCCGTTTCACAGGCACCAACTCTCGACGATCGACCTTAAATGCAAGCGAAACGGCTCCGCCCCGCGACGGGGTGCGTGGTTACGCCAGCGTATCGACCGGATAGCCGTCCTCGCGAAGCGCCTCGAGAAACGCATCGACGTGGTCGGGACCGCGCATCTCGAGTTCGATTTCGACTTCGGTATCGCTCATCTCGACCTCACGCGAGGTGCGGTCGTGGTGGATCGCGTAGATGTTGACCTGGTACTCGGTGAAGATTTCGAGCAGTTGTTCGAGCGCGCCGGGTTGGTCCTTGAGGACGGTCCGGATCTTCAGGTAGCGACCGGTTTCGACGAGGCCGCGGACGATGACGTTGGTGAGCGTGTTGAGGTCGATGTTCCCCCCGGAGAGGACGGGGACCACGGTTTCGCCCTCGTCGTAGTCGAACTTCTCGAACAACAGGGCGGCGAGGGGGACCGCGCCAGCGCCTTCGACCAGCGTCTTCGACCGTTCGAGCAGGTAGACCGTCGCGACGGCGATTTCGGGGTCCGAAACGGTGACGACCTCGTCGACGTGCTCTTGAATGTGGCGAAACGGCTTCTCGCCGACGCTCCGTGTTGCGATTCCGTCGGCGATCGTGTCGACGCCGTCGAGCGCGATCCGCTCGCCCTTCTCGAGCGATTTCGCCGCGCTCGAGGCGCCGTCCGCCTGGACGCCGATGACACGGGTGTCCGGCTTGCGCTCCTTGATTGCGGTCGCGACGCCGCTGATGAGTCCGCCGCCGCCGATCGGGACGACCACGGTGTCGGGATCCGGGCAGTCCTCCAGAATCTCGAGGCCGATCGTTCCCTGGCCCGCCATCACGAACTCGTCGTCGAAGGCGTGGACGTAGGTCCGATCCTCCTCGCGTTCGAGTTCGTGTGCGCGCTGGGCGGCCTCGTTGTAGTCGGTGCCGGCGAGGACGACCTCGGCACCGTAGTTGCGGGTCGCCTTGACCTTCGAGATGGGGGCGTGCTCGGGCATGACGATCGTCGAATCGACGCCGGAGCGTGTCGCGGCGAGGGCGACGCCCTGGGCGTGATTCCCTGCGCTCGCGGTGACGACACCGGCGTCCTTCTCGGCGTCCGAGAGCGTCGCGACGCGGTTCGTCGCGCCGCGGATCTTGAACGAGCCAGTGCGCTGGAAGGTTTCGAGTTTCAGGTGGACTTCGGCACCGGTCATCGACGAATAGGTGTGTGAATATTCCAGCGGTGTGTGTCGGGATGTTTCACGGACTCGGTCGAGAGCCTCGAGAACGGCAGTAAGATCGAGCATATGCGTGACTATCGGGCAACTACTGTAAGACTGTCGGGGAAGACTCGAGCGGGCGGCCCACCCCCACCCCGACAGGACAGGAGCGTGTTGCCGGACCGGCAACACGACAGGGAACAGGGAATGCACGGCGTGTGACGTGCGAGTGTAGACGAGAACGCAGGAACCATAAAACCCATCCCTCCAAAGTGAAAGTGAAATCGGCGGACGGCGTCGGGGGATCTGAGGCGTCAGACGTCCGGCGGACGACTGTCATCTACGGCTGAAAGGGGTGCGATATCTCGAACACGGTGCACCTCTCCCTCGCCGGTACGAGAGTGCAACCCGATGCGTCGGCGCTCGTCCCTCGTTAAAAAAGAACGATCGGTCGGTCGAACGCGACGCTCGTTATCGGTCGTCGATCGAGACGAACTCCCGTGTGTCCGGACCGGTGTAGCGGGCTCGCGGGCGGATGAGGCGATTATCCTCCTGATATTCGAGGACGTGTGCGATCCAGCCCCCGGCACGACTCATGGCGAAGATCGGGGTGTACATGTCGATCGGGATGCCGAGCTGGTAGTAGACCGAGCCCGAATAGAAGTCGACGTTCGGGGCGATGCCCTTCTCGACTAAGCCCTTCTCCTCGGTGAGGTACTGTTCGATGGTCGTGGTGTAGTTGTACCACTTGGATTCGCCGTTTTCGGCGAGTTCTTCGCTGCGTTCTGCGAGGATCTTCGCTCGGGGGTCTTTGACGTTGTAGACGCGGTGGCCGAAGCCCGGAATCCGACGGCCTTCCTCGGTGGCTTGTTCGATCCATTCGCGGTGATCGAGGTCGCTCTCGTCGATTTCGATCAACACTTCCATGACGTCCTGATTCGCGCCGCCGTGGAGCGGTCCGGAGAGCGCACTGACGCCGCCGGTGACGGCGCTGTAGATGTCGGCCATCGTCGAACCGATCACCATCGACGTGAAGGTGGAGGCGTTCAGGCCGTGATCAGCGTGCAGGATGAGTGCCTGATCGAACGTTTCGGCGGCGATGTCGTCCGGTTGCTCGCCCGTCAGCATGTAGAGGAAGTTGGCAGCCAGTCCCAGGTCGGGGCGGGGATCGACCGGCTCGTCACCGAGGCGATAGCGTTCGAAGGCGGCGAGTGCGGTCGGGATTTTGGCGGTGATGCGGCGTCCCTGCCGGAGCGTCGCATCGAGGTCCTCCGGATCGGCGTCCGACTCGGGTTCGGTCGCCGAGAACATCGAGACGGCAGTTCGGAGCGCGGCCATCGGCCGTTCCTCGGCGTCGGCGAGGCGCTCCATCGTCGAGAGCACGTCGTCGCTAACCGTCCGCTCCTCGGTCAGCGCATCGGTGAACGACGCGAGTTCATCCGCGTTCGGGAGGTGGCCGTGCCAGAGGAGGTAGAGGACTTCCTCGTAGGATGCGCCACGGGCGAGATCCTCGATCGTGTAGCCGCGGTAGATCAGCTGTCCCGCGTCACCGTCGATCGAGCTCAGGTCGGACTCTGCGACCAGTACGCCCTCGAGCCCTTTTTTAAGGTCGTCTGCCATACCCTGGAATTTCCGTCGCCCATGGAAAAGTATTATCGTTTTCTCCTTATTACCGGTCAGATCTGCTGCTATCCGGTATACTGGCCGATTTATGGCCGTTGAGACCTCCTCACAATGGTTTGTGGGGACATACCGTGTCTGATTCGCTGCCGCGGATTTCGGCCGGACGGCGGCTATCGGCCGAATCGTCACCGATCCAGTCGCTCGACGAGTTCGACGACGTACCCGTTCGGGTCTTCGACGAACGCGACGCGGCGGTTGATGTGGCTCATCGTCTCCGGCTCCGCCTGCACGGGCGGGTCCGCTCGTTCGAGCAGGCGTTCGAAGGTGTCGTCCGTGCTATCGACGCCGACGGCGACGTGGGCCATCGTTCCCGGGTCGATATCGGGGCCGCCCTCGGGGTCGTACTTGAACTGGAATTCCGCGTTCTCGCCGCCGATATAGACGTTTTCGACGCCGTCGTCGGTCGTGAACGACCAGTTCTCGGCCAACCCGAGTCCGTCACAGTAGAACTCGCGCGTTCGGTCGAGATCCGAGGTCCAGAGCGCCGTGTGGATAACATCCATGCGTCTCGGTGATGCGTTCGAGTGGCAAAGCACTACCGACGATCGCGACGCTACGGCAGGCGACAACGTGGGCGGCGAAAGCGGGTGCAGCCCGGTAGAGAACTCGACCGCGACGGAGCGATAGAGACGACGGATTACAACTGCTGACCCAACTTCTCGCGACTAATGCGCACGCCGGTCGGCGTGATAATCATCTGGTCGTCGCCCTTGCGGACGATATCGCCGTCGACCTCCTGTGCCACCTGCCGGAGTTCGTCGACGATGTGTTCGACCGTACTATCCTCGGTTCGCAGTCGGGTGATGTCCGCAATCACGATATCGCCGTCGTAGATCGCGTCCTTGATATCGATCGCATCAGCCTGACTGCCGACTTCCGCGATGTGAACCTGCATCGCCGCCGCGTCGGCTGAACTCGCCGAAACGTCGTCGAGATCCAGTTCGACGTAATCCTCGGCGGTCCGGGACTGGCTGCCGCCGAGAATTTTGCTCATAAGTCCCATTGGCGTTACCCACCGGGGCCGCCAGTATAGTTCTTACGTCAGACGGACTCTCAGCCAACGGTGATTGTCGGGCAATTTTCAACCGATTGAAACGGATTGAGGACGCCGGCCGCGTGTGAACGCAGTATGCGACCGCTTTTGATAACTCGTGTCCCCGCTCGATGTCGTTCAGTGTCTGCGTCCACGAATCCTCCCTTAGACGAGCGAGACGCCCATCGCGGATCTCGGGGAGGCGTACGAACTCGCCGTGCAGGGCTACGGGAATCCTCTCGAGTGATACGCGAACGCCGACGAGGCGGATTCGCTGGACGAGGCGGTAGAAGGCTAACCCCCGGTTCGGGACACCGATTTCATCGCGTTCCGAGTCACGAGTTCGATCGACTGTCTAGCGCGGTGACTCGGTCGTTCGCAGTGAAACGTGAAAAGGGGCGGCGAGTTAGTCCTGCAGCGCCCAGCGGTCGGAGTAAGCCGTTCCACAGGAACACTGCGCGTAGGCGTGGACGACATCTCCCTCGGCGTAGATGCCGCCAACGTCGTCGTTTTGCTCCTCGGCGAAAGCGAAAATGAACTGCGGGTCGTGAGTGTCGTCGGAGGCGGTAGTCTCCGCCTTTGTTTCATCGTTCGCTTCGCGGTCCGGACACCGTCCGCTCGTCAGATCGCTGTCGACGACCCCTTCGAGACTCATCGCGGACTGGGCGAACTCCATGGCTTGCTTTCCGGTCGCTGCCTGGAACGCGTTCCGGCCGCGTTCCCCGTCGACGACGAGTAGAACGCCGTTGTCGACCGCCTGGCCGAACGATTCGAGTCGGTCGTCCGAGACGTACGAGTCGGCCAGAAACAGTGCGATATCGTCGGGCCGGTCACCGGCCAGGAACTCCTCGCGTGCGGTCGTCATGCCCATCAATTGGCTCTGGACGTGGAAAAGGCCGCTGTTGTCGGTCGACATGGTGTGGTGTGCAGTTCGAGAACCACCAGTCGGTTGAGACTGGCAGAGAAAACTCTGCAACGCAGTCACGATACTGCGACCGTTACCGGAGAACCGAACCCGAACCCGAACCCGAACTCTCGACTCACCGTTCCCGATCTGTCCGGTAGCGTACGAATGTCAATTCAGCACGAACGCTATGGCTTCCAGAGGCGCGCGGTATCGTGGCTACACTGGTTGTCAGTGGTAATTACTCTCTTATCGGCCATAACACTTATCAAAATAAATCTAATCTGCCTAGAATCAATACATGTAAGGTGCAGTTGGGTGAATAAGAAAACATCTCGTGAATAAAATCCCAGATAGCGTTAAATATCCACTATCGAAGACAACCAACAGTTATTATGTTAATTCACGTTTCTTGATTTATCTGCGTTCTGTATGGTCGGTTCCCTGTCGTTTATACACCGGTAGAACCAGACCTTCACTCGGCGTGACTGGTACTCGCCGTTCTCGGCAGTGCGTGGCCGGGTGACGGGCGATACCATTCACACATGGGTGATCGTGCATGCGTGAGAATACACAGAACACTGAGTCCGTCTTCGAAGCACTCTCGAAGACGGCTGCGGCCGAGACGGCAGGGGGGCAATCGCCGTCTCCCGCCGCAACCAACGGCCCACCTGACGATGTCGAGCGTGAACTCGACGACCTCCTGGCACAGGCGCTTTCAGTCTTGCCGACCGAGGACATCGAGTTCACTGACGAACTAATCAAAGAGAACCTCGATGAGATCCTGCTGGTGCTTATCACACTTCACGATGGCACCCACGGGGACGAACTCCTGTCGGATCTGTCGCGGTACTTCGATGCGACGTTGAGCCCGGGGACGGTGTATCCGGCGTTACACGCCCTGGAGGAGGCGGGGCACCTCACATTGCAGCGGAAGGTACGGACCAAAGAGTACTCGATCGCCGAGGACGCGACCGTTCAGTCGATGATCGAAGAGACGATGATCCAACAACTGGCGTTCGGGTTGTTGCTCTCTGCGTTTCTGGCGCGGTACTGAGGCCCGTGATTCGTTTTCGAGTGCGCCTTTTCTCGTCCGCTACTCGTCGAGATCCTCCGCGATAGACGAGAGGCTCTCGCTCGGCGGTTCGTACGCGTCGTAGTACGCCGTTGCGCCGGGTTCGCGGAGCCCGTAGAGGTAGTCCGGTTCGACGATATCGACCAGCACTGAACTGCCGGGATCGATGCTGTGGTCATCGGCCCACTCGACGAGTCGGTCGGTACCGCCGCTCGGCTCACGGGCGAGCGACGGTGTCTCGTAAATGCCGGTAACGATGAGGGTGTCGTCGACTAACGCGCGCTCGATACGGGCGAACAGTTCGTCACCGTCGAGGACGATTCTGACGACTTCGTCCGCTGTGAACGCGTCCCGTTCATCGGCGGGAAGCTCCAGTTGGACGCCCGTTGCGGTCTCCGTACACGTCGACCGAACCGTCTGTACTGACGGGTGGTCGCTCGCAATTCGATCTGCCATTGGCGGAAAAATTGTCGGCGGGTCGTTACTCGTCGGCGTCGTCGCCGAGGAGGTCGTCGATGTCGGTGCTGCCGCGGCCGACGATTGCGGCATTGATCTGCGCGACGGCGTCCGAAACTTCGCTACCGCGGACGGTAATCCGACGACGTTCACCGTCGCGGGACGGACGGAAACCGGTCTGTCGGTCCTCCATCAGGACTTCCGTCAGGTTCGCACCGGCAACCTCCCCGTTGAGCGGTCTCCCGGCGTCGTCCGAGCCGCCCGTGATTTCGAGCGTGTAGCCGTCGAGGCCGACGGCGGTGCCGTCGACTTCCTCGCCGATGGCCTTCCCGACGAATCGGTTTGCGTCCTGTTCCGCTGCCTCGAGCTGGTAGGACGACCCGGAGTCGGGGTCGCCAACGACAACAGTGAAACTTGCCATGCACGGGAAAAAACGGTCAGTGCTCAAAAACACATCGAAACATGAGCCACATCGCGTCGGGACGGCGGTAATCGAACCCGCGTGAGCGAGCGGACTCGACGGCACCGCGCCGCCGACCGGAAACCGCTGGCTCGCTCACGGACGGGTCACGCAGCGATTCCCCACACAGAACCGTCGACACAACACGATCCGCGGCCAGAGATCAACGATCACGGCAAACGCCGGTCGCAACCAAGACGTAGGTGTCTCGAACCCCTATACTGCCCATGCAACTCGATCCGGACCGACTCGAAAATCGCCTTCACGACGAGTTCAGCGCGACGGAACCACAGGTTCGGATCGTCGTCCGCCAGGCGGTCGATCTCGCGGAAGCGGGCCAGTACGAGGCTGACGTTGGCGCAGCGGTAACTGCTGGCCTCGTCGTAGCTGAACTCGGTGATGCGCCGTCGGGGACGGTCCCCGAGCGATGGAACTGGTGGATGGGCTCGCTCGAACTCGCCTTTGGCGGCTACGAACGGTTCAGTATTCAGCGGTATCGAACGTGACAGTGGTGGGGAACGAAACGCCTTTTATGCGTTCCTGACCAAAGGGTCAGTAGTGACCGAGACCGACGTTCGTGACGCGATCATGACCGCAACTTACGAGGCGCTGTGTGAGCACGGCTACACCGATCTCACGGCCCAGCACATCGCCGATAGGACGGACAAGAGCAAGTCCCTGCTGTTCTATCACTACGACTCGAAGGAGGATCTCATTGCCGACTTTATCGGCTACCTGACCGAGTGGTTCGACGAACGCGTCACCCAGACGACAGGCCAACCGCCCGTCGATCGGCTAGCGATGATCGTCGACTGGTTCCTCTACGGGTCGCCCGACGCCGACAACGAACGCCGGTCATTTCACACGGCGATGCTCGAACTTCGGACCCAGGCGCCGCACAACGAGCAGTATCTGGAGCAACTCCGCCGGAGTGACGACCATCTTCGAGAGACGATCGAGGAAATCCTCGCGGACGGAATCGAGGCGGGACAGTTCGTCGACCACGATACGGAGGAGATGGCGCTGTTATTGATCGCAACCCTCGACGGCGCACGAATTCGGCAACTCACGCTCGACCGTGATCGGTATCTCGACCAGGTGCGTGCCAGCACCGTCACGCGGCTCTTTGCAGACGTTCTGGCGCCCGACATCGAGTTCCCGTCCAAACTGTCTCGCGACGATATCTCTCCCGCTCACGTCTCCGTCGAGCCCGCTTCAGAGAGCGAGCGAGAGACTGAAAACGAAACGGAAGCCGAGGGCGAGGGCAGTGATGGGGGCGAGACGACGGTCGAGAGCGAGAGTGAGAGTGAAAACAATGCCGGCGACACCGCCAGCGGCCAAGAGACGAACCCCGACACTAGTGATCCGACGGAATGACCGACGGCAGACCAACCCACTAGCCACCACGTACCCAGTAAGCTATGAGCGACCACCCCTCCACAGACGAGCCGACTCGGACCTCTGACGACCCGCTTTCCGACCTTTCCTCCCCGATGCGGGGCGTCGTAGCCGATGCAGTACCACCGCACGAGCGCTCGCTTCCCGTTACGCTCTGTCACCTCGCCGCTGAACTCGGCTCTTCGTCTCCCACCGATCCCGTTCTCGAGTCGGTGACGACCGCCGTCTCGCTCTTTGAAGGGTACGTCCGACTCAGGCTCGAACTGCTGGCTGGTGACCGCTATGCGGGCGACCGGTCTCGCGATACTGCCATCCTCGCGAGTGACTACCTCCACGCTGGCGCGTACGAAGCGATCGCTGACGCCCCGATTCCCGACGCTCGGACGCTCGATCTCTACCGAACGCTTACGTCCGCCTCGACGACGCTCTCCCGACAACTACTGACGCTCGTCGACTCGACCGAGTCCCCCCAATCGACACGGGCGGGAGACCGTCTGCGAGAGCCGAAGTCGGCCGAGAACGCTACGGTCGCTCTCGATCGACAGACAGCAGTGCCACACTCCAGTTCACGGTCTGGTGTCCACTCACCCTCCCACGGGGACCACTCCGACCGATCACAGCAGCCGTCCTCTCACGCCCACACTCAGACGGATCGCACACCGTCTCCGTCCTCGCGGTCACGTTCCGACGCCACCAGGCTGTCCGCGCATCCGATACCCACCCTCGCCGCAACCGCTGCTGAACTCGGTGCCACCGCCGTCGGGGCAACGGAGGAGACGAGAGCTGCAGTGGCAACCTACAGCCGCTCGCTTCTCGCTGCGCTCACCGCCCGCTCCATCGCAACCGACGACGAAGCCCCCCTCGAGATCGCGCTCCGTGAACTCTCGGGACGGGACGACCGTGGACGGTCAGAGTCCGCCGTCGCCGACGAGTTCACCGTCGTTTCCTACACTGAAAGGGAGAGCGCCGAGCGAGCGGGGGACGACGTGGATGGATCTGAAGCCGCGAACCGGGATCGGGATCGGGGTCGGGGTCGAGATCGAGATTTACGAGCGCTGAACTCGGGTCGCGGGACTCCCGCGTTGTCGGTCTGGCCCTCGTTGGCAGTGGTTTCGCAGTCGGTGCCGCCGGTGGGCCACTCGCCGGAGCCGGGGGCGGGGGCGGGGACAGGACCAGGATCAACGTCAGCGACTGCGCCTTCCGAAACCGATAGAGAGATGGACACCGCTGATGAACGTGGGGTGAGTACTGATGCCCTCAACCGTGCACGGCAGGCAGTCGAGACGATCACTGTCGAGGCTGCGGGGGCATCCGACGTTCGGCAGCTCCGGGACCTCCTTGACCGGGCGACACGGCTTCCATTCGAAGCAGATGGGAGTGGGAAACCGGCCGGGTCAGACGACGAGCAAGAACGGGCTGTCAGCGATGATGCGGACTGACCGCGCCGACGAAAAACCGGTGTCGAAACCGAACCCGAAACCGAATTCGAACTCGGACTCGAGATCGGCGACTGAACTCGCCAGCAATCACGGCAGACGAGACTGACTGCGACGGGAACCACACCGATACCACTACCACTACCGATGTCACAGATTCAGCTCCAACCGTCCAATCGGCCACGCTGGCCCGCATACCTGCTGTCCGCATTTATCGCCGGCCTCGGACACTGGTATCTGGGCTACTGGAAACGCGGTGCGAGTTGGTTCGGGCTCTACGTGCTCGCGCTTGCGTTCCTGAGCGCACGGACGGTTTCCGGTGCGTTCGAACCCGGTGACCCCTTCGTCGTTACCGCGTTGCAGTTCGATGCCGTGACCTACACCGACGTTGCAGTCCCGCTCGCCGTGTTACTGGTCTGCCTTCTCGACGTCTATCTGCTCGGCCTCGCGACGGCCCGATCGTCCGAGGACCCGACGACGTCTAACTCGTAGCTGCATGCTGTGATCGGGACGAACTCGACTACCGGTCGACGCGGACAGGGTGAGGTAGCGCCCGAATTGGGACTAACCGACGGTATCAAACGGCCTGAATCGCTAGCTGTCCGCAATGAATATTCGGTTCCTGGGCGGTGCAGGGGAAGTCGGCCGGAGTGCGGTTCTGGTTAACGACCGTCTCCTGCTCGACTACGGGATAAAATCGGGGAACCAGCCGCAGTTCCCGGGCGACGTCGACCCGGAAGCGGTCGTGGCGAGCCACGGCCACCTCGACCACGTGGGAACGATCCCGTCGCTGCTGAGCGGCAGCGCCCGGCCGCCGATCCACTGGACGCCGCCGACGCGCGAGCTCGCACTAACCCTCGCGCGGGACACGTTGAAACTGCACGGGGGCACTCTCCAGTGTCCGTTCACCGAGACGGACGTCCAGCGTGTGACGCAGGTCTCGAAGACCCACGGCTATCGCGAGCCGTTCGAGGCCGCTGGCCACGAGGTGACGTTTTTCGACGCCGGTCACATCCCCGGCTCGGCACACGTGCTTGTTGACGACGGGGAGACCCGACTACTCTATACGGGCGATTTCCACACTGACGACCAGCAGTTAGTGTCCGCCACGACCGCCCGCCCCGACGCCGACGTGGTGGTCTGTGAGAGCACCTATTCCGACGTCGAACACGCGGAACGATCGACGGTCGAAAACCGGTTCGTCGAAAGCGTCGAGCGGACACTCTGGGAGGGCGGCACCGTCGTGATCCCCGCGTTCGCTATCGGACGCACCCAGGAGATGCTGCTGCTCTGCGAGCGACACGATATCCCCTGCTACGTGGATGGAATGGGAAAACGAATCACGGAAATGCTGCAGCACCACCCAACGTTCGTCCGCGACGCAGACGCGCTTCAGCGGGCGAAATCTCACGCTCGGTTCGTCACCGGGCGGGACGGCCAACGGAAGCGTATCGCGGAGCAGAACACGGCGATCATAACCACCAGTGGGATGCTCCACGGCGGCCCCGCGATGACCTACGTCCCGGCGATCCGCTCGAATCCCGTCAACAAGATCGCCATGACCGGCTACCAAGTCGAGGGAACGCCCGGCCGCGACCTGCTCGACACGGGCAGTGCCGAGATCGACGGCCGGCGGATGCCCGTCAGCGCCCGGGTCCAACAGTTCGACTTCTCCGCCCACGCCGACCGAACGGGGCTCCTCGAGTTCATCGAGTCCTATCGGGACGAGACGATCCTCGTGAATCACGGCGACCGCTGTGGGGACTTCGCGGCGGAGCTCCGTGCCGACGGCTTCGACGCGAGCGCTCCCGAACGCGGGGATCGCTGGTCCGACGCCGCCTACCGATAACGAACCGGGCCCGCGCGGTGAATCACCCGGCCGTCGACAACCTCCATCAGAATGTCCCGTCCTTCGTCCGCCGTCCGTGCTGACTGGCTGACGTTCTCGTAGCCGCGGTGACGGAACACGTCGACCATCAGATCCTCGAATTCGTAGCCGGAGAGGTCGTCAAGTAGTGTCATCGCAGATAGCGAGTCTTTCCGCGGCGGTGCCGACAGTCTTTCGGCCGCGACCGTCGGTCATCACGATAGGACGCTGAACTCGGCCGGTTGTCGTCCGCTCGTCGGCCGCCCGTAAGGTGTAGCCTTTTCCCCGCGGGCGAGGTACGCACGACAAATGAGTTCCGTCGAAACCCCACACGAGACGGCGCGGGGATTCGGCCTTTCGGGCCGAGAGGTGCGCGTCATCGGCGGTGCGAGCGTGCTAATGGCGATCAACGTCGCGTTGATGTACGCCTTCGTGGCGACGCCGCTCGCGGTCGTCAACGACTACCTGTTCGGCATCGCGCCGATTCTCGGCGTGGTCGTCTACGGCGCGGCGATCACGGGCGGCCAGCTCGTCGCGGAACGAGGCGTCACCAACGGCGACACGGGAATCGCGTTCGTCGGAATGGTCCTCCTGCAACTCGCGTTCGGCGTCTTCGGCGCCGGCGTCCTCTCGATCGCCCCTGCAGACGTACAACTTCAGGTTCTCGGGCTGACGGCGCTCGTCGTCGCCGTCGTGACGGCGCTGATCTCCGGGTACGTCTACGCGCGCAGTGCCACGTTCGAACACTGGGGACGGTTCGCCAACTTCGCGTTCCTCGGCGGCATCGGCGCCATCGCGATCGGAAGTTTCGTCCTTCCGGAATTGCTGCTCGTCGGCTTCGTGCTGGTGTTCCTGGGCTTTCTGCTTCGACTCGGCTACGAGATTTGGCAAGTCAGAGACAACCGGAACGCCTCGATCGGCTTGCAGACGATCGGCGTCTACATCGCCGTCGCCGGCGTTTTCGTCCACGTGCTCCAGCTCGTGTTGCGGTACGTGCTCTCCCAGGAGTAGCGGGTCGCCGAGTTCACCCTATTCGTCGTCGGAATCGTCGTCGCTTTCACCGTCATCCGTCGCGACGACAGTCCGGAACGCATCGAGGATCACCTGTTTCGTCACCGCACCGCGAGACGTCCAGTGGGTCGCGTAATCGAGCATGTCGTCGTAGATATCGGGCTTACAGCCCGCCGCCTTCGGGTGGCCGCCGCCGTTTACCTTCCCCGCAACCTCGTGGCAGCGGTCGAACTCGTCCGTGCCGCGGATCGACGCGGAGCCGGCGGGCTTGACGATCACCGACGCGTCGGCTCCGTCCTCGCGCATCGCCTCGGCCACCTCGTTCTGCGAACACCGACCGTAGGTGATCCCGACCGTGTAGCCGCCGATCTCGCGGAACTCGGCCCGCCCGAGCGCCTGCTCGATGAGCTGTTCCTTTTCGACCCGCCGCTCCGCGATGAACGCCGTGACCCACTCGGGCAGGTCGACGCCGTACTCGCGGACGACCTCGACGTACTCCGCGGGATCGGTCCAGTAGGCGTAATCCGCCAGATCGTCGCTGCGCGGGTCCTCGCGGAGCCAGAGGTCGTGGTCCCGCGTCACCGCCGCGAGTTCTTCGTACATCTGGTCGAACTCGAACTCGAGCGAGCGGTAGACGACGTCTGCACTACACTCCTCGTCGGAGTCGCCGACGACGAGTTCAGCGCCGGCCTCCCGCACGGCCGCGGCCACGTCGTCGTCCCACTGGTGGTGGTCGTACCAGGCGACGCTGCCGGCGGTTTCGAGCGCGGCGTCGAGTTCGTCGGCGACGTACTCGTAGCGGTCGGGACAGAGGTCGCAGACGAAGAGATCGATGCCGTCGTCGCCGAACTGGGCGACGCGGGCGAGTGCGTCCTCGACGTTGTGGGGGCTGGCGGGGACGAGCGCGACGGAGTGTGGTGTTGGCTCGGGTTCCTCGAGGGGTTCGTCGGCGTCCCCGGCGGTGAGTGCGATGCTTTCTTCGTCGGCGTCGTCGACCGCGTCCGCGACCTGGCCGTCGTCATCCGTCCCGGCGTCCGGTTCCGGGACGGCCTGCACGTCGTCGTAGGCTTCTCGAATCAGCGCGACGCAGGCGAGGCCGTCGGCGTCGGGGTCCGCGATAACGGCGGCGTCGGCTCCCTCGAGTACGGCTTCGATCTGTTCGTCTTCGATGTCCTCCTCGAGTTCGTCGGGGAGGAAGAAGCCGGTGCCGGGCAGGACCGACTTGCGGGCGAGCGGGAGGTCGCCGCTGTCGATGAGTTCGTCGTACATGGCGAATAGTCGGATGTGGAGGGGGAAGTACTCGCTGGTCTCCGGTAGCCTGTCGGGATCTGAACGCGTGGACGAACCGTGACGGATACCGTGGCCGGTCCGGATCTCGTCGCACTCGTTCAGACGGGGGTCGCCGACTCGTCCGCATCCGCGTTCGACTGTCGCATGGATTCGAGCTGTCGCACCGTCAGCACCGGGACGGGGGAGGTGCGGACGATTCGTTCGGCGACGCTGCCGAGCAACAGTCGGTTCTCGCCGTGGCGACCGCGCGTACCGGTCGCGACGACGTCGGCATCGACCTCGCGGGCGTATTCGCAAATTTCGACTGCCGGGCGTCCCTTCCGAGTTGCAGTCGTGATCGCGCGGTCTGCGTGGTTCTCGACGGTCGCGAGCGCGGCGTCGGCGGTCGTCTCCAGCGCAGTCCGGAGTTCGTCCCGGAGTTGCTGCGGGGAGGCGTCGACTTCGCTGGCATCGACGACCGAGAGTGCGTGGACTTCGGCGTCGAACCGGTCTGCGAGGTCGAGCGCAACGTCGACGGCCCGCGTGACGCTGTCGGAGCCGTCCGTAGCGACGACGACGGTATCGAACATGGGCGATGGTTGGACGGCGGCTGGTATAAATTCACGGCCCCCGAACAATTCTCCGTTCGCACCCCCTGCGGCGTCACTCGGCGGTATCGCCGTCGAGTTCGGCGTCGGTGAGCGCGTTCACGAGCGTCTCGTACTCGAAGTCGTTGACCGCCAGCGGCTCGTCTTTGAGCGTCGTGATGACGAACTTCGAACTCGTGCGGCGGATCTCGTCGATGGCCTCGTAATCGGCGACGAGCGACTCGACCATCTGCCGATTCGGGACGTGGGCGATGACGACGAAATCAGTCTCGCCCATCGTGAAGTAGACCTGGTTGACGCCTTCGATGGCGGTGAGTTTCTCGCCGACCGTCTGGTGATAGCCCTCGTCGAAGGTCGCCCAGATTTCGGAGACGAGCGTGATCGACAGCCCCAGTTTCTCGAGGTTCATGTCGTAGCGGTCGTTCTCGAGCACGCCGGCCTCTTGCAACTGATCGAGTCGGTAGTGGACCGTCGATTTCGGAATGCCCGTCTCCTGGTGGATCTTGTCGGGGCTGGTGACGCCCGTCGATGCGACAGCCTTGAGGATTCGAACGTCCTTTTCGTCGAGGTCGACCGTATCGCGTCCTGTGTCATCGCTCATTGTGGGTTCCTCCCGTGTCCGTCCTCCTGCGGCGGGACGACACTGGTCTCTCTCTACTCTGTCTGCGCAACTGCTGTAATTGTTTCTCTCGCCGGCACTGACCGCAGAACGAGTTCACTCCCCGGTAGATCGAATTGACAAATTTTGATTGTCTATAATCCATTACTCATATAGAATATAGAACGATGTCTAATAACACCAGTAGCGATAGCATTTTATGCAATTGTTCTGATTAGCACGTGTATGTCAGACACTACCGAGACCGGACTTGCACGCACGCTGTCCAAACGGGATACGTTAGTCCTCGCGTTCGGAGCCATGATCGGGTGGGGGTGGATCATCCTCTCGGGCACGTGGATCGACCAGGGCGGCCCCCTCGGCGCGATCATCGCCTTCGTCATCGGCGGCTTCATGGTCGGCGTCGTCGCCATCCTCTACGGTGAACTCGCCTCCGCGATGCCGCTCGTCGGCGGCGAACACGTCTACAGTTTACGTGCGCTCGGACCGCTCGGGGCGTTCGTCTGTACGTGGGCGATCGTCTTCGGCTACGTTACCGTCGTCGCCTTCGAAGCCGTCGCCCTGCCCTCCGCGATGGCCTTCCTCGTCCCCGGCTTCGACGCGATCGAACTCTGGTCGGTCGCCGGCGACCCCGTCTACGGCACCTGGATTCTCGTCGGCGTCCTCGGCACCGTCTTCATCACGGCCCTGAACTACGTCGGCATCCGCCCCGCAGTCCAGTTCCAGATCGTCATGACCCTCGTGATCGCGCTCGCCGGTGCCGTCCTCATCGCCGGCGCGATCGGCAACGGCTCTCCCTCCCCCGACCCCGCGCTCACCGCCGGCACCGCCGGCATCTTCGCCGTCGTCCTCCAGACGCCGTTCATGTTCGTCGGCTTCGACGTGATCCCCCAATCGGCCGAAGAAGCCGACGTTTCCCCGCGCTCGCTCGGCCTCCTCGTCATCGCCGCCGTCGGCCTGGCGACGCTGTTTTACATCGCCGTCATCTGGGGCGCTAGCCGCAGTCTCTCCGGCGCTGAACTCGTCGACAGTTCGCTCCCGGCCGCCGAAGCGATGGCCGCACTGTTCGACAGTCAGACGATCGGACAGCTCATGGCGCTCGCCGGCGTTGCGGGCATCCTCACCAGCTGGAACGCCTTCATCATCGGCGGCAGCCGCGCCATCTTCGCGCTCGCCGAGAGCGGAATGCTCCCGAAACCGTTCGCGAAGATCCACCCCGAGTACAACACGCCGAGTAACGCGATCCTCTTCATCGGCGGCCTCTCCGCGCTCGCGCCGCTGTTCGGCGAGCAGATGCTCACCTGGGTCGTCAACGCCGGCGGGCTCGGTATCGTCGTCGCCTGGCTCCTCGTCGCCGTCTCCTTCCTCGTTCTGCGCTTCCGGGAACCCGACATGAACCGCCCGTATAAGGTCCCGGGCGGCATGGCCGTCGGGCTCCTCGGACTGGGACTGACCGTCTTCTTCGTCTACCTCTACTTACCCGGCGGTCAATCCGCGCTGCTGTGGCCCTACGAGTGGGCGATCGTCCTGCTCTGGTGCGTACTCGGGGCCGCCTTCTACGCCGTTTCCGAAGGCCACTCCGAGGAACACGAGCAGGCCGCACTCGATCGCATCGAGCAGTTGCAAGACGGCTGATCGCCCGCCGAGCGAATCGGTTCTACCAGCCTGCCACCGGGCCGAGCCTTTTTGTCGACTGCGCGCACATCTCCCCGCATGGACGACAGCGAGCCGTTTGCCGTCGATACCGTTCTCGCTCCCGTCGACGGCAGCGACGAATCCGCGACCACCGCCGAGTACGCCGTCGCCATCGCAAACCGCTACGACGCCTCCGTCCACGTCCTGTACATCCTCGGACGAGGTGTTATCCGTGGAATGGACGTCGGTACCGTCGACGAAACGGAGGTCGCAGACAGCAGCCGGGGCTTTCTCGAAGACATCCAGTCGATCGCCGCCGATGGCGACGTCCCCCTCTCGACATCGATCGACGACGGCTTCTCACAGACGCGGAAGACGCGACACCCGGGGAACGTCGTTCTCGATACCGCAGACGATATCGACGCCGACTTCATCGTCCTGCCGCGCGAACCCGTGACCGACACCGCGTCCGCCGAAGTGCTCGAAAAAGTCGCCGAGTACGTCCTCTCCTACGCGAGCCAGCCGGTGCTCTCCGTCTGAGTCGCGCTTTCTACGAGGGCTTACCCGCTCCCGTCCCCGTCCTCGCCCTCTAGCACGATCGCCATCTCCTGCTCGAAACTCTCCGATCCCGTCGCCTCGAATCCGACCCGCTCGTAGAGCGCAATCGCCGGATTATTCCAGCGCTCGACGGTCAACCAGACTCGCTCGATACCGACATCGCTCGCGTGCCCGAGCAAATGTTCCAAGAGTTGCGTCCCGATCCCCGCCCGCTGGTACGCCTGCAGGACGAAAATCGCGAGTTCCCATTCGATCTCGTTTCGCTCCTCGATCGCCGCCGGTTCGTCCACGTCCGGCACGAGCGTCGCGTGGGCAATGACGGTCCCGTCGTGTCGCGCAATCACGTTGACGCTCTCCTCGGCGATCGTCTCGAGCCAGTCACGAATCCGCTTTTCTCCTGTCGGCGGAATCCCCTGCGCTCGATCGCTCGGATCGAACTCGTCGTACATCACGACGACGTCCTCGAGTTCGGCCGTCAGATCGTCGGCGGCCCGGACCTCGATGGTTCGCCCCTCTCGATCGTCGATCGTCGTCGGTGGCGACGGAAACGGTCCCGAGCGGTCGTCGGGGTAGATTCGCGTCGGAGTCATCGTTATCGCACCAGTTTGACCGTCGTCGGCGAGTTCAGCAGGACGAACTCGGTGATCGGGCCGAGTTGGATTTTTCCCATCGGGCTGAGCGTGCCGCCGCCGATGGCGAGTTGGTCGAACTCGCCCTGTTCGGCGTAGTCGACGAGGGCGCTGCCGGGGTCGCCTTCGAGTCGGACGAGCTCGGCGTCGATGTCGGCCTCGGTGAGCAGCGTGTCGGCCTGTTCGTACATTTCGTCCTGACTGCGTTTGGCCTCGGGTTTCTCGAGGACGGCGACGGTGAGGTCGTCGCCGACGGTCTGCGTTCGGTCGATGGTCTGGCGGAGCGTTTTGATCGATTCGTCGCTGCCGCCGAGTCCCACGAGTACGTTCATACGGATGGGTGTGGGCCGGGGGACGAAAGTCGTTATGCCGGGATCGCGGTCCGAGAGCGGAAAGGCGGTACGGCGATATGGCTGTCGCGAGGTCGTTTCCCGCCGAGCGGTAGCGCCCCACGCCGCGACGAGAGAGTTCGGTGGCGTTTTTCGGAAAGTCTCTGATGGGGACTGTCGTGTGCCCGGGTACGTGACGATTGCGTGACGACGCTGTTAAGAGCGTGTGGTGAATACGATGACCGAATGAGTAATGCGGCGCTCGATGTCGTGGAGTTTCTGCTCACGACGAGCGTGTATTCGGACGACAGGACGCTTGACGAGAACGATCTTCCGCCGTCGTTCCGCCGGGTATTCTGGACCGGTGGCGTCGATGAGAGCGGTGACGGCGAGGAGAGCGGCGACGATGATACCGGCGGCGCTGGCGCGAGCGGGAGTGCAAACGCCGGTCGCCGCCACGCCGGGATTCGTCGACCGCTCTCGACGACGAATAGTACCGCGCGAGAGGCGACGGGCGTCGACCGACCGTGGGATGCCGTCTCCGAGTTGATGTTCACCGAGCGCGACGAGTTCTCCGGCTCGATTTCGCTCACCCAGCAGGAGATGGCCGAATCGTGGTTCGCAGAGCGCGTCGATACGGAACGATTACGAGAGAACCCGACGCTGGCGAAGCACTTCGAGGATCACGAGGCGTTCGATGGCGAGGTGAGCCACGAGGCGGCTCGCGAGCAGAACCGTCCGATTCAGGCGGATCGGGTCTGGATCGACAGCCTGCTCGAGGAGTACTTCGACGACGAGGACGACGAGGACATGCTCGACCTCGTCGACGTTCGCGCGCCCGAAGAGGTCGACGTGACGCTCGACGACCTGGTCCTCACGGGGGATCAGGAGGCCGAAATCGACAAGATTTCGAAGGCGATCGAACACCGGGATTACCTCGCCGAGATCGGCCTTCGAGAGATCGGCAAGTTGCTGTTCGTCGGCCCGCCGGGGACTGGCAAGACCTCGACCGCGCAGGCGCTGGCGCGGGATATGGACCTGCCGTTCGTCGAGGTCAAACTCTCGATGATCACGTCCCAGTACCTGGGCGAGACGGCCAAAAACGTCGACAAGACCTTCGAGGTAGCAAAGCGCCTCTCCCCCTGTATTCTGTTCATCGACGAGTTCGATTTCGTGGCCAAAACTCGACGCAGCGACGAGCACGCGGCGCTCAAGCGTGCGGTCAACACGTTGCTCAAGAGCATCGACAACATTTCGCTGATCGAGGACGACGTGTTGCTGATCGGGGCGACGAATCACCCGGATCAGTTAGACGATGCGGCCTGGCGGCGCTTCGACGAGATCATCAACTTCCCGAAGCCGGACTACGGCATGCGAGCGGACATTTTGCAGGTCATCACGCGCACGATGGACATCGAGGAGTTCGATCCGCAACTCATCGCCGAGTCGACGCAGGGGCTGACCGGCAGCGACCTCCGGATGGTGCTTCGCGAGGCGGTGCTCGAGGCGTTGACCGAGGATCGGACGACGCTGACCCAGGAGGACCTGCTCAACGCGGTCGAGGAGTTCGAAGAGCGAGACAACCTGAAGAACATGGACATGATCGAGGGCGACCACGACGCGCTCGTCGCGGGTGGCGATATCGGGAAGGCGAGTGATGGTGGGCACGATCACGATCATGATCACGACCACGACGATCACGACGATCACGACCACGACCACTAACCGGCCGTCGGACGCTCGTTTCGCTGACCGCGCGTGAGAGTCGCCGATGGCTGCGGGGAACAGCCTTTATGCGATGGCTTCGAATGTGCAGGCGATGACCGATGATGGGTTGCCTTTCGAGACCGCCGAGACTGCTCAGACTGCGCAAACGTCCCGGACTACCCAGACTGCCCAACGGACACCGGCCGGACAAGACACGCAGCCCGGGAAACCCGCACGAACCGACGGTCCGATCGAAACTATCGCCGCCCGTGTTCGAACCGAGTTCAGCGAGTCGATTCGCCGTCTCATCGCGTTCGGTCCCGCCGTCCACGGCGACGGTGCCCTCCGGACGGAAGCCGATTTGCTCGCCGTTATCGAGGACGCCGACGTGGCGACAGGAGCCAACGAGGAGACGGACTGCGAGCGCGCACTCACCGAACTCGCACACGACGTCGCGCTCGAACGCGGTATCGTCCTCACGGTACACGTTCTGCCGGTCGAACGGTTCGAAGCGAACGCCGACCATCCGTTCATCGAACAGGCCATCGCGGAGGGGACCGAGTTCACCTCGCCGACTCCGGAGGACAACGAGCGGTAACTCGCCGCATTGCCTCGGTGTTTGCAGTCTCGCCGCGCTCTCGGGGACAAGCACACGCACAACAACAACAACAACACTCGTTCCACTCGAGGGAGACGACTGATGCGCGTAACCCTCCTCGGAACCGGCGATACCACCGGCACGCCGACCGTTGGCTGTGACTGTGATACGTGCGAGGCCGCCCGAGAGCGCGGCGTCGAGCGAACCCGCTTTTCGGTCCACGTCGAGAACGAGCGCACCGGCGAGGCGCTGCTCGTCGATTTTAGCCCCGACTTTCGCTACCAGTTCCTTCGCGAGTCCGTTCCGCTCCCCGACGCCGCCATCATCACTCACATCCACTTCGACCACCTCGACGGTCTCGGCAACGTCTTTCGCGTACTCGATGAACTCGACGTGTACGCGGCAAACGAGACGGACCCGCAGACGGGCGAGAGCGTCGCGGAAACGGTGGCCGACGACTACGACTATCTCGATCCCATCACGGTCGTTCCGACGACGCCGCTCGAACCCGTCCGGATCTGCGGGTTCGACGTGACGCTCGTTCCGGTGGACCATCCCCCGTTGAGGTGTTACGGACTCGCCATCGAAGATCCGGAGACCGGTGCGAAACTAGCGCTGTCTGGAGATACGAGTTACGCCGTTCCCGACCGTTCGCGCGAGGTGCTCGCCGAACCGGACTTGCTCCTCGCGGACGCCATCGTCCCTGCGGCGCTCTGCGACGCACATCCGATCGGTGGCAGACACGAGGACGACGACGGCGTACCCCGCACGTTCGGGACGAAACACATGACCCGCGAGGGGGCACTGGCGCTCGCCGACGAACTGAGCGCGACACGGACCCGCCTGGTCCACCTCGCCCATTTCTATCCGGCAGCCGAGGCCTTCGAGGAGCCGCTGGCGCTTGACGGCGAAATCTACACGCTGTAACGCTTGCTGATCGTGAATTCGTTCCAGACAGCATGGTGGGGCGGCCGGTAACGTGACGCAAGCGAGATATTAATAGTTGCTAAGCGCATTCAACGCTCACATGGACCATCGTGTTACCCCATTGAGTAGCGGGGTCGCTGGACTCGACGATATCCTTCACGGCGGGTTCGTTCCTGGCCGCATGTATCTCGTTCACGGCCAACCCGGCACCGGGAAGACGCTCCTCGGAATGCACTTTCTTCAAGAGGGACTGACCACCGACGAAACGGTGCTTTTCATTCACGGGGAAGAGTCACAAGACGAGATCCGCATGAACGGCGACGCGGTCGATATCGATGTCTCCGGCGCGGAGTTTCTCGATCTGGGCCCCGACTCCGAGTTCTTCACCGAAGACTACTCCTACGACCTGGTCGATCCGAGCGACATCGAGCAGGATCGCTACACGCAGGACATCCACGAGGCAATCCGTGAGATCGATCCCGATCGGGTTGTCGTCGATCCGATCACACAGCTCCGGTACGTCGAAGCCAACGACTACCAGTTCCGAAAGCGCATTCTCGCGTTTATGCGCTTTCTCAAACAGCGCGAGATAACCGTTCTCACGACTGCAACCCCCTCGACGGAACAGGAGTACGATACCGAAATTCGCTCGCTCAGCGACGGCATCATCGAACTCACGCGCGGCGACGGCGGCCGCCGAATCAAGGTCGCAAAACACCGGGCGCTCGGGCAGCGAAAGGGCGACCACGCGATGGAAATCCGCGAAAACGGGCTCGAAGTGTTCCCGCAACTGGCCCCGGATCGGTACGAACATCCCCTCGAATCGAACCAACTCGAGTTCGGTATCCCCGGTCTCAACGAACTCTCCGGCGGCGGATTCGACCAGCGTACCGCGACGTTCATCAGCGGTCCGACCGGTGCCGGGAAGACCTCGACCGGCACGCAGTTGCTTACGCAGGCGGCTGCGAACGAGCTGAAATCAGCCGTCTATCTCTTCGAAGAGGATATCGAGACGTACGAACACCGCTCGGAGTCGATCGGGATGCCGGTCGCCAAGATGCGCGATGACGGCCTCCTTTCGGTGACCGAAATCGAGCCGCGAACGCTTTCGAGCGAGGAGTTCGCCCATACGGTCAAAGACGAGATCGACGAGCGGGGAACCGATATCGTGATGATCGACGGCCTCAACGGCTATACGACCTCGATTCAAGGGAACGAGGAAAAACTGGTCAGAAAGCTCCACGCGCTGACCCGGTACCTGAAAAACCGCGGCATAACGGTGTTGGTGACGAACGAAATCTCGGAGATCACCGGCATCTCGAACGCGACGAGCAACAACCTGAGCTACGTCGCGGACAATCTCCTGTTCCTGAGCTACGTCGAAATGGACGGCAGTCTCCAGAAAGTCGTCGGGATCCTGAAGAAACGCTCCGGCAACTTCGAGCCCAACCTCCGCGAGTTCGAAATCACGTCCGAGGGGATTCGCGTCGGCAATCCGCTGACCGGACTTCACGGCATTCTTCAGGGCGCTCCCCGAACCGGCGGACCGACGGATCTCGATCGATACGAATGACACGACGACAGGAACTCGCCCGCGATTGCGGTCGCAGTCGGACGTTGTCCAGTCGTGTGTGTGCAGTCTCTCACACCAGTGATCGTGCATGACGCTGAGCCCGCACGATCAGCAACCGACAACGAGCACGGTCCAGTTGCTCATCGAAGAGACGGGCAACCGCGCCGCGCTCCGGAAACTCCTCGAGGATCACTACGAGATCCGCGCGACGCAGTCGATCGGCAAGGCCGATCTCTATCTCGTCGACGACCACACGTTTCCCGAGTACCACACCGCCCTCCAGAAGCGCGTCGACCGAAGCGATCCCGTCTTCTGTCCCGTCGTCCTCATCCGTCGAGCCGACAGGAATCCCCACGTTACGCTGCCGGACCTCCACGAGCGCGATCCGCCCTACCTCGTCGACGACATCGTCGACGCACCGATCGACCGGGCGCTGCTCGTGCGCCGACTGAACTCGTTGCTCGTCCGTCGCGAGCAGTCGAAGGATCTTCTCCATTACATCTCACAACTCGAGGCTTCGAACCAGTCGCTCGAGCAGTTCGCCTACGCAGCCTCCCACGACCTGCAGGAACCGCTGCGGATGGTCTCGAGTTACCTCCAGCTTATCGAACAACGCTACGGGGACACGTTCGACGAGGACGGCGAGGAGTTCCTCGAGTTCGCCATCGACGGCGCGGATCGCATGCGGAGCATGATCGACGCCTTGCTCGAGTACTCGCGGATCGATACGGAGGGGGATCCGCTGACGCCGACCGAACTGGACGGCGTCCTCGCGGACGTCCGCCAGGACCTCCGAATGATGATAGACGAGCACGAGGCCAGTATCGAAGCCGGGTCGCTGCCTCGGGTGCAAGGCGATGCCGATCAGTTGCGGCAACTGTTTCAGAATTTGCTATCGAACGCGATCGAGTACAGTGGCGAGGAGCGCCCGGAGATCACGATTACCGTCGAGAAGAACGAGGAGGAGTCGGAATGGAAACTTTCCGTTCACGACGAGGGGATCGGAATCGATCCGGACGATCAGGAGCGGATCTTCGAGGTGTTCCAGCGGCTCCACAGCCACGAGGAGCGCTCCGGTACCGGCATCGGACTCGCCCTCTGTAAGCGTATCGTCGAGCGACACGACGGGCGCATCTGGGTCGAATCCGAACTCGACGAGGGAGCGACGTTCTCCTTTACGCTTCCGGCGGTGACCGACTCCTCGTGAAGGCCGTCGGCAGTGACACCGTCGCTGAACTCGCTCTGTTGCCGTTCCGGGCTCATCGCTCCCGCAGTCTTTCCGTTCGCTGTTACGCCTTCGATTCGACGTCAATCCCGACACGACTTTCACCCTTACGTCCGTAGGCCACGTCATGAGCGACGACGCACAGGCCGAAGCCGGCACGGCCGAAGGGCAAGGTCCCGTCGAAATCTCCGAGGACCTCGCCCGCCATCTCGACAACAAGCGCGACGAACTCTTCGAGAAGTTCGAGATCCGCGACGAGTTCCCGTCGGCGGTGCTCGACGAGGCCGAGGCCAGAACCGAGGACGTTCAGGCCGAAATTTCCGACGAGATCGACGAGCGGGCGGATTTACGCGATCTGACGACCTGGACGACGGACCCGATCGACGCCCAGGACTTCGACGACGCGATCTCGATCGAAGAACGCGAGGACGAGTACGTCCTCTGGGTGCACATCGCGGACGTGACCCACTACGTCCACCCCGAATCGGCGATGTGGGAGGAGGCCGTCGAACGCAGCAACACGGTCTATTTGCCCGGCTACACGATCCACATGCTGCCGCCGGTGCTCGCCGAAACCGTTTGCTCGCTCGTGCCCAACGAGGAGCGACTCGCCCACACCGTCGAGATGCACCTGGACAAGGAGCATCTGGGCTACGAGAACATCGAGATCTACAAGTCCGTCATCGAGTCGGACGAACGGCTCACTTACTCCCAGGCCGAGAACCGTCTCGACGACCCCGACGCCCCGTTGCACGAGGAAAACACGCTCGTCCACGAACTCGCCGATCGGATGCACGAACAGCGCAAGGAAGACGGCTCGCTGGTACTCAACCCCTCCCGCGACCGGGCCCACACGATCATCGAAGAGTGCATGCTGAAGGCCAACAAGGCCGTGACGCACACGCTGATGTGGGACCGCGGCGTCGAGGCGATGTACCGCGTCCACCCACAGCCAAGCCCTGACGAGTGGTCCGAAGCCCTCCGCGAGATCCAGGATCTGGACGGCGTCTCGATTCCCGGCGACACCTGGGACGACCCTCGGAAAGCGGTCAACGCCACCCTAGAGGAAGCGCCCGGCCGCCAGCTCGACAAGATCCAGTGGGCCGTGATGAAGGTCATGCCCCGCGCGAAGTACATGAACGACCCCTTCGGCGGCCACCACGCGCTGAATTTCGAAATCTACGGCCACTTCACCAGTCCCATCCGCCGCCTCTCGGACCTGATCAACCACTGGATCGTCTACCAGAACGACGTGCCCGAGAACCTGATCGAACTCTGCGACCGCGCGAGCGACAAGCAAAAGGACGCCGAACAGTGCGAGCGCGAGTACAAACAGTTCCTCCAAGAAGTCGGCCTCGATCCGATGGCGGTCAACAATCGCGGTGTCGAAGTTGTGGACGAGAGCGAGGCCGAGAAGACGCTGTAATCCGAACTCGAGTCAGTTTTGCGATCGATCATCGCCGAGTTCACAGCCGTTTCTCGTAGGTGAACTCCTCGAGTTCACCGGTTCCGTCGACGTTAACCAGATCCGATGCGTGCGTTTCCACTCGCTCGAATCCCGCGGACTCGTAGAACGAGATGCCGATCTCGTTGTTCGCGAGGACGCTCAGGCGAAGGCGATCACAGTGCGGGCGCACGTCGGCTTCGATGCGCCCTATCAGGGCCGTGCCCGCACCGTCTCCCCAGACGGACGGTCGCACGTACAGTCGACTCAGATACGCGGTCGACCGCTCGTCCGGGAGGATGCCGGCGTGAGCGAACCCGACGGCGGTGTCCCCCGATCGTTCGTCACCGGTACCGATATCGGCGCCAGTGTCGGTGTCGTCCGGTACGGCCACTAGAAACGATACGTCCTCCCGATCGCCCGCGTCCGCGATCGACTCCTCGAGTCCGTCGAGTGCGTACCAGTCGTCGATCATCGTCGTCACCTGCGACGGGCCGAGGAACTCGTCGTAGGCGGCGTGCCAACTCTCGCGGGCGATCTCGCGAACGGCCGGTGCCAGTTCGGGTGTCGCTCGGCGAACCGTCCAGTCCATACGCCTACCCGTATCTAATATAACAAAAATATTGACCCGCTGGCGACGGCCCGCTTTGGGGCCGGCGAATTACCGACCCCGTCGTCGCAGCGGTTAGCTCCGAACTCGTGCGGCGACGCCGACGAGCACGGCGACCAGACCGGTGACGACGCCGAATCCGGGCAGGCTGTCGTCGCCCGCTTCGTCGTCACCGTCGCTGCCGCTGCCGTCCTCGTCGGCGCTCCGGATCGTCAGTTCTCGTTCGGAGAAGTGATCGACCGCGATGAGCACGTCGGCGGCGGCCGAAGCGTCGCTCGACTGGGTCACCATGTACCGCGGCTCCTCGCCGATCCCACCCTCGAGTTCGCTGTAGGAGGACGCTTTCGCGGCGGCCTCGCCGTCGACGGTTACGGAGAGATCGGCGGCGCTCTCGCCGGCCGCGAGCGCGGCCTCGGAGAGACTGGTGATGACGACGGTACCTTCGCCGTGAGCGCGTTCGGCGGTCAGTTCGATGCGATCGCTCGCGTCGGTCGCGGTGTCGACCGCGATGTCCTGGCCGTACGTCGCAACGTCGGCGACCCGCTCGCCGTCGCGTTCGTCGGCGTAGACTTCGGCGGTTGCGACGCCCTCGGCGATCAATCGTTCCTGCGCCTCGGCCTCGTCGGTGCGTTCGCCGTCCGCGTACGAGCGGAAGACGAGCGTCGAGTCGCTCTCGAGGTCGGCCGTGACGGTGCCCTGCTCGGCGACAGTCACGTTACCGTCGCCGACGACGATGAGCGCGCCGGTCCGATCGTCGGTCTCGACGAGGACACGAGCGTCGCTTTCCTGCGCCGCCTCGGCGTTGCTCTCACCCGAGAGATTCAGCACGACGGACTGGGACTCCTCGCCGGCGTCGACGGTCAGAATGCCTCGGTCGGTGTCGTGTGCGGTGAGCGAGGCTGAACTCTCCGTGGCGATCTCGGCGCGCGTCTCGCTCCGAACGTCGAGGTCGATGCCGATCCCCTCGAGATCGACGGCTGCGGATAGGTCAGCGCCGGCGCTACCGCTTGTGCCGTCCTCGGCGTCGTTTCGGGAAGCGACAGTGACGTTTTCGAAGACCTGCTCGCCGTCGACACGGTAGTCGACGACCGAATCGGCCGCAGTCTCGAACTCGACGTGTGTGCCCGTATAGGCGTCCGCGTTTGCTTGACCGCGGGCAAGGTTTGCGTTCGATTCGTCGGAAGCCGATGCGCCTCCAGCGACGGCGGTCGCAGGAAAGGACGCGACGACGAGAACCGCGAGTACGACGGCACTGAGTCGATTCATCGTAACCAACCGGTGAGTGCGGGGGTAAAAACGGCTTGTGGCAGAACCGTCCAATTGTGTTCGTGTCTCTCTCCCGTAGTCCGGCGACACGGAACCAGCGAACGAGTTCGGGAGAAAGACGGGTTTCGCTCGAACGCCCGCGGCGGTCGCCCCGCTCGGAGCCGTCCACTGTAGTAACCACCGAAGCGATTTCCACACCGATCGCACACTCCTCGTGCGTCGTGCGATCCGGTGTCGACGTGCAGTGGCCGTCAGTGGCTACCAGAGCTCATCGAGAGATATCCTGCCCGTGTTCGGAGACGACCGCTTCGACCTCTTCCGCGGTGACGAGCGCGGCGTCGCCCGGAATCGTCCGCTTGAGTGCCGCCGTTGCGGCCGCGTACTCGAGTGCCGTCGGCACGTCGTCCCCGTCGAGTCGGCGGGCGATGAACGCGCCGGTGAACGCATCGCCGGTCCCGATCGCGTCGACGGTGTCGGTCTCGTAGGCGTCGTGGTCGTGGACGACGCTGTCGTGCCAGGCGATCGCCCCCTCGTCACCGCGGGTGACGACGACCGTCGTGAAGTCGTACTGCGAGCCGAGTTTGTGCGCCAACTGTCGCGGATCGCCCTCGAATCCGAGGACGGTTCGGGCGTCTCGGGCCGCGATCACGAGGATGTCGATGCCCGGAAACAGCTTCGTCATCGTTCCCTCGGCCTCCTCGGGCGACCAGAGCTTGCGCCGGTAGTTGAAGTCCACGGCGGTCGTCGTCCCGCCCTGTCTCGCCGCCTTGAGCAGGTTCGCCGTCGCATCCCGCAGGGACGAGGAGAGGGCGGGCGTAATCCCGCTCGTAAAGAAGACCTGCGCGTCCTGGATTCGGTCCAGATCGAACTCGTGGGCCGAGGCGGTCGTGATGGCGCTGTCCGCGCGGTCGTAGACGACGTTCGTCCCGCGCGGGGAGCCGCCTTGCTCGACGTAGTAGGTCCCCTGTCTCCCGCGGTGGCTCCAGACGACGTCCGTGTCGATGCCGTGCTGTCTGAGTTCGCCGACGGCACGTCGACCGAGCGGCGTCTCCGGAACCTTCGACAGCCAGGTCGCGGGCGTTCCGAGTCGCTGGGCGGTGATCGCGACGTTGCTCTCTGCGCCGCCGGCGTGAACCTCGAGTTCCCTCGCGTTTTCGAGTCGTTGCTTGCCGGGCGGGGAGAGCCGGAGCATCGTCTCGCCGAAGGTGACGAGTTCACTCACGGCTCGGCCCTCCAGAACTGGTCGAAACCGTCTGTGGCTACCATGTCGGGACAATCGAACGCTCCCGGTATAAGTTGTTCCGGTGTCACGTGGCCGCGTGACAGCGCGCTCAGGTGTCTGCGTCCGCTTCGGGTGCGACTGGGTCGACCGCGATGACGACCGCGTCGTTCTCGGGGCGCTTCTCGACCGGAACGCCGAACGATTCGAGGAGGGCACAACTCGTCTCGACGTGGTCGGTGGCGGCGGGAACGCGAACGCGCCCGCCGGCTATCGAGAGAAAGACGAGCAACTGGTCCGCCATGTGTCGGTCGACGGGGGCCGTGCCGTCGAGAAACCGGTTCGCAGCGTCCGCCGCGTTCTCGCCGACGCGCTCGGCCGGCACGCCGCGCTCGCCGAGAGCGCCGAACCCGGCGAGCGCACCCCCGCTCTCCTCGCTGTCCCGCTCGCCGTCGTCGATCCGAAGCACAAGCACGACCGCCGATCCGGGAGAGTCGCTGGCCGCCGTCGTCTCGGATCGCTCGACGAGTTCGCAGTCGCGCGCGTCGAGTCGCTCGAGTGCGCCTTCGGCCTGCCGATGCGCGACGTTTCGATCCGACAGCGCGGCGGCTTCCGTCGAGTGCACGCGGATCGCGGTCGGCCGTGTACGATCGGTCAACTCGATCGGTTCGAGCGTCGAGGGCGCGAGACGGAGCGTCGCTCGCCCGCCGCCGTCCGGGTAGAAGCCGCGTCGACTCCACTCGCAGGCCGCCGCGAGGCCGAACTGCCGGAGCAGCGGGAGCTTCACGCGCCGAAAATAGTCGAGCGGCGGCGACCACGCCACGTCCGTCCCGCCGGTTGCCGTCAGCGACAGCGGCGACTCGAGTTCGGTCGCGAGCGGGAGGACGGCATCGAACAGCAGCGCCACGCTGCCGGCGGTACCGATGTCGACGGCGTAGTCGCCGCCTGCGAGTCGCGCTCTGCCCGGGCTGAACTCGACCGTCTCCGCGCCGAGTTCGGCACCCGACACGTCGGCAGACGCGAGTTCGGCGAGCGTTTCGAGGACCGCCAGGTGCTGGTGTCGAAGCCCGGGCGTCGAGCGGTCGCCGCGAACGTTCGTGATGCGAACGGGCTCGTGCTCGAGAACCGCCAGTGTGAGCGCGGTTCGCAGGAATTGACCACCGGCGTTCGCGCCGTCGAGTTCGCGGACCACGTCAGCCACCGTGGCCCGGGTAGTCCCGCTCGAATCGGTCCTCGATTTCGCCCTCGTCGAACTGGACGATCACCGGCCGCCCGTGCGGGCAGGCGTAGGGGTTCTCGCAGTCGTCGAGTTCGGCGAGCAGGTCGACGACCGAGCCCTCGGTCAGCGAGGTGTTGCCCGTGATCGACGGGTAACACGCCAGGTCGCCGAGGAACTCGTCGGCCAGCGCGTCGACCGTCTCGGCACCCGCCTCGCGGTCGCCCTCGACGAACGAGGCGAGCACGTCCCGGAACCGATCCGGGTCCAGCGTCTCCTCGAACACCGCGGGAACGGTGGTCACGGCGACCGTGCGGTCGTCGACCCGGTCGGCGTAGAACCCGAGTTGCGCGAGCGCGTCGCGATAGGCCGCGAACGCCTCGGCCTCGGCCGCGGTCAGTTCGAGTTCGACCGGCGAGGCGAGCGCCTGGGCGGACGGGTCCTCGGCGACGGCCGCTTGCAGGCGCTCGTAGTTCACCCGCTCGTCGGCGGCGTGCTGGTCGATCAGCACCAGGCCGTCGTCGGTCTCACAGACGAGGTAGGTGTCGCTGTACTGCCCGAGCACCCGCAGCGGCGGAAGCGAACTGAACTCGTGGTCGTCGCCCGCACCCGTCGCGGCGTCGCCCGCGAGCGTCCGTTGTTCGGTCGCGGCGTCGAACTTGCGTTCGGGATCGAGCGCTCGTCGGCCGTGCGCTGGGCCCCCCGCATCGGCGTCGGAATCGGTCCGCGCCGGGGACGCGTTCGAGTTCTGCCGTGCCGACGCGTTCGAATCCGGTCCCGCGGTCGACGGTGTTCCTGCCGCGTCGGCCGACGCGGGACTGCCGTCATCCGGCTTCCGCCCCGGCTTTTGCCCCGCCGCGCGGTCGGCGGAATCGGTTTCCGCCGATCCCCGAGCGCCCGCCGAATCAGCTTCTCGCCGTTCGGCCGCTGACTCGAAGCCGCCCCGTTCGGTGTCGTCGGGCGCGGTCCCCGTCGGCGTCGCCTCGGTCCGGCTCTCGGAATCGTCGGGTGCGGATCCACCGCTTGACTCGCTCCCAGTCGCGCTGTCGTCGCTAGCTGAACTCGGATCCGGTTCCCGCCCGCCTTTCTCCCGCTCGGGCGTTTGCCGGTCGGGCGTCACTCGCGCCTCGCTCGGCGCGGATCGGCCACGCGGTGCCCGCGAGCGCAGCAGGCCGTGATCGAGCAGCGCGCTCTCGACCGCCGCATCGACCTGCCGGCGGACCGCATCGTCGTCGTCGAAGCGCACCTCGCGCTTTCGGGGGTGAACGTTCACGTCGACGGCCTCGCCGGGGGCGTCGTGAAAGAGGACGACGAACGGGTACCGATCGCTACCCAGTTGCGTCCCGTAGGCCCCCATGATCCCCTCGCGGACCGCATCCGCCGTGACGGCGCGGTCGTTGACGTACGTCGCGAGGTACTCCCGACTCGCGCGGTTGGTCTCGGGATGCGAGACGAGCCCGGAGACCCCCTCCAGCGGTCCCGGCGGGAGTTCGTCGCCCTCGGCTTCGACGGGGATCATCGCGGCGGCGACCTCGCGCCCGTAGACGGCGAGGACGGCCGCCTGGAGGTCGCCCTGCCCCGTCGTCGAGAAGACCTCGCGGCCGTCGTGGGTCAGCGAGACGGCCACGTCCGGGTTGGCGAGCGCGTAGCGCGTGACGATCCGGTTGACGTGGGCGAACTCGGTCGCGGTCGTCTTGAGGAACTTCCGGCGGGCGGGCGTGTTGTAGAACAGGTCCGCGACTTCGACGGTCGTTCCCGTCGGACAACCCGCGGGTTCGACCGACTCGACGTCGCCGCCCTCGTAGACGAGTTCAGTGCCGGCGTCGTCACCGTCCTGCGGGCGCGACCGGATGGTGAGCCGCGAGACGGAGCCGATGGTGTGGAGGGCCTCGCCGCGGAAGCCGAGGGTGGTGACGCCGGATTCGATGTCGCCGAGCCCGTCGATCTTGCTGGTCGTGTGTTCTCGGACGGCCGCCCGAACGTCGGCCTCGGACATGCCGCGGCCGTCGTCGGCGACGCGGACGAGTTCGGTGCCGCCGGCGTCGACGGTCACGTCGATGGTCGAGGCGTCGGCGTCCAGGCTGTTCTCGACGAGTTCTTTGACGGCGCTTGCGGGCCGCTCGACGACCTCGCCGGCGGCGATGCGGGCGACGGTATCGTCGTCGAGCCGGCGGATGTCCGTCTCGTCTCGTGGCGGTTGTGTGTCGCTCATGGTGATGGATGGGGTGGTGATGGTGATTCCCGAACGCGGAACGACCCCGAGCGGCGTCGTGAACTCGTCGGTCGCCCCGTCGTTCCGATCGGTCGGTGTACAGTACCTACTGGTGCTCGAGGGTGGTCAGAATTGCGGTTCCGCACCCCCGACGAACGACGAAAGTCAGACGAGATCCTCGCTCCCCTCCGCGCGCAGCGACAGCAGCTCCTCGAGGCTGTTCTCGATCGCCGTCCGGCCCGCCGGCGGCACCTCGACCAGCGGCGGGCGAACCGTGTCCGTCGGAATCACCCCGCGGACGGTAAGCGCCGTCTTCGTCGCCGGCGCGAACCCGTACTCGCCGCAGGCGTCGAACAGGCGAGACACGGCCGCCTGCAACTCGCCGCCGCGCTCGTCGTCGGCCCGTTCTACCACTTCGGCGTAGACCGAAGGAACGACGTTCGCGAGCGCGTTCACCCCGCCGTCGGCCCCCGTCCGAAGCGCCGGGACGAGCAACGCATCGTAGCCCTGCACCACGCGGAACTCCGCTGGCGTCCGCCGTATCGCATCGCGGACGAACTCGAGGTCGCCGCTCGAGTCCTTCAGTCCGATCACGTCCTCGCGGGCCGCCAGCGCTTCGATCGTCTCCGGCGCGAGTCCCCGACCGGTACAGGACGGGATGTTGTACAACAGCAGCGGCAGCGGCGACTCGTCGGCGACGGCCTCGAAGAACCGTCGATTGCCCGCCGGGTCGTTCGCGGCGTGGAAGTACGGCGGCGTGACGACCGCCGCGTCCGCGCCGACCGCGGCGGCGTCATCGATCGCCGCGACGGCTTCGGCAACGCTCGTCGCGGCCGTCCCCGCGAGAACGGGGACCTCGCCGCCGGCATGGTCGACCGCGAGTTCAGTTACGCGTCGGCGTTCGGCCGGGGAGAGACTCGCGAACTCGCCCGTCGTTCCGCAAGGGAAGATTCCGTCGATACCGCCGTCAACGGTGAACTCGACGAGGTCGCCGAACGCGTCGCCGTCGACGTCGCCGCTTTCGTCGAACGGCGTCACGAGCGGACAGGTGATTCCGGACAGCGCTGCAGTGAGGGTAGTTGGCATACCCTGTCTTCCGGGGCTGTCGACAAAACGTCTTGTGTCGGTGCAAGCGCGGAAGTCGACCGCGGGCGGTCTCGAAGCGGCCTACTCCAGTCCGAGGTCCTGCGACATCGAGTTCCCGGCGCGTGGAACGCCCTTCGCGGTGAGCGTCTCGCCGGTGATGAACGACGCGGCCGGACTGACGAGGAACTGGACGGCGTCCGCGATTTCCTCGGCGTGGCCGATCCGGCGCTCGGTCTTCTCGCGCGAGGGCATGTCCTCGCTTTGAATGCCGAGCGTCTCGGCGACGCCGGGCGTCTGAATCAATCCCGGTGCGATGCAGTTGACGCGGATGCCGTCGCCGGCCCACTCGGTCGCCAGCGTCTCCGTCAACCGGATGACCGCCGCCTTCGAGGCCCCGTAGTGGCTCTCGCCCGGTGCGGCGTGCTGGCCGTTGACCGACGAGAGGTTGACGATCGACCCGCCGTCGCCCTCGCGCATGACCTCGCCGGCCAGTTGGGTGCAGTGGACGGTACTGTGGAGGTTGAGGTCGACGATGGTCTTCCACCCGTTCTCCGAGATGTCCTCGAAGTTCGCGACGAACTCGCCGCCGGCGTTGTTGACGAGTACGTCGATGTCGCCGAACGCTTCGACGGTTTCGTCGACGAACGACTGGACCTGCTCGCGCTCGCGGACGTTGCACTCGACGGCGAGGGCCTCTCCCGGCACGTCCTCGGCCTCGTTGATGTCCTCCGCGACCGGTCCGACGCGGTCGATCGAGCGCGAGCAGATCGCGACGTTCGCCCCGCTCGCGGCGAGCGTCTCAGCGATCGATTTCCCGATTCCCTGACTCGCACCCGTGACGATGGCGGTCTCGCCCGCGATGTCGTAGTCTGGTTCGTGCATCGTGCTACTGGATGCCGCAGCCGCCTATAGAGTTACCGATGGAAACGTATCCGATAGAAAACCGTACAATGGATGGATTTGTGCGCCCTCCCGTCGAGCATCACTCAGATAGTTTTTCCTGCCACTCCTGAACCTTCGTGATCAGTTCGACCGGCGGCGTCGCGTTCACGTCGAGTTCTTCGAGGTCGTCGAGGACGGCTTCGGTCTCGGGGTCGATGTCGTCGGACTCTGCGGTATCGGTCGGCGCGCCGTCGGAGGCCTCGGACGAGGATCGCGAACCGCCGGCTCGCTCACTTCCGGAGGACCGATGGTCTTCTGCCGTTTGACCCGTGGTACTCGTCTCACCACCGTCGGCGTTCGCCGGGCCGCGGAACTGCCCGCTGCCGACGTCGAACACCGTCTGGACCGGCTCGCCGGCGTCGCCGCCTTTGGCTTCGATGGCCTTCTCCTCGCGGAGACGCGTGAGAACGTCCCGTGCGCGGTCGACGACGGGACCGGGAACGCCGGCGAGGTCGGCGACGTGGATGCCGTAGGATCTGTCCGTGGGGCCGTCACGCACGGCTCGTAAGAAGGTTACGTCGCCGTCGCGCTCATCCGCGGCGACGTGGACGTTGGCAACCCGCGGGAGGTTCTCCGCGAGGCCGGTGAGTTCGTGGTAGTGTGTCGCAAATAGCGTCTTGGCTGCGACCTCGTTGTGCAGGTACTCGGTGGCCGCCCAGGCGATCGAGATGCCGTCGTAGGTCGCGGTTCCGCGCCCGACCTCGTCCAGGACGACGAGCGATTCCTCGGTCGCCGTATGGAGGATGTTCGAGAGTTCGCTCATCTCGACCATGAACGTCGAGCGGCCCTGTGCGAGTTCGTCGAGCGCGCCGACGCGGGTGAAGATGCCGTCGACGAGACCGATCTCGGCTTCCTTCGCCGGGACGAAGCTCCCGATCTGGGCGAGCAGGACGATGCAGGCGACCTGTCGCATGTACGTCGACTTCCCGGACATATTGGGGCCGGTGACCACGAGGAAGCCCCGGTCCTCGCCGTCCAGCCGAACATCGTTCGGGACGAACTCGGTGGTCTGTTCGACGACGGGATGGCGGCCCTGATCGATGTCGAGCGCGTCGCCGCGGTGCAGACCGGGCTTGACCCACCGGTTCTCCGCGGCGTGGGTCGCGAGACTCGCCAGCGCGTCGACCGCCGCGAGGGCGCGGCCGACGTCCTGTAAGAGTTCAGCTCGCTCGGCTACGTCGTCGCGAAGCGCTTCGAAGAGGTCGTACTCGAGTTCGCCGCGTTGCTCCTCGAGCCGGAGGATCTCGCGTTCTTTTTCCTCCAGGTCGTCGGTGGTGAACCGCTTCGAGTTCTTGAGGGTCTTGACCTGCTCGTAGTGGTCGGGGACGCCGTCGGCGGCGGATTTGCCGACCTGGATGTAGTAGCCGTCGGTCTTGTTCCGGTCGACGGTCACGTGCGAGAGGCCGTGCTGGCGCTTCTCGCGTTCGTCGAGCGTGTCGAGCCACTGCTTTACCTCCTCGTGGCGGTCGATGACCTCGTCTAAGTCGTCGTCGTAGCCGTACTGGAGGAGTTCGCCTTGGGTTACCGTCGAAGGTGGGTCGTCGGCGATGGCGTCTTCGAGCGCTTCCCGAAGGTCCGCTGCGGCGGCGCGGTCCGGCCGGTCGATGATGCCGGCCAGCGGCGAGTCCGCGAGATTCGGCGTCGAGTCGATGGTCTCCGCGAGCGCCGGGAGCACGGCGAGGGTTTCTCGAACCGCGAGGAGGTCCCGCGCGTCCGCGCTGCCGTGGGTCGCCTTCGACGCCAGGCGCGCGAGGTCGTAGGCCTCGTCGAGGGTATCCTGGATCTCGTCGCGTTCGAGCGCCGCCGACGAGAGCGCCGCGACGCTCTCCTGGCGTTGCTCCAGCGTCTCGAGCGCGCGACGCGGGCGCTGGAGCCACTCCTTCAACAGCCGGCCGCCGGCGCTGGTTTCGGTGTGGTCGATCGTCGCGAACAGCGAGCCCTCGCGCTCGCCCTGCATGGTTTCGGTGAGCTCGAGGTTGCGCTGAGTCGTCGCGTCGAGGGTGACGTGATCGTCGCCGTGGTGGGCCTGAATGCGCGTCATCGACGCGAGCACGCCGGCCCCGGTCTCCTCGACGTAGGCGAGAATCGCACCCGCGGCGGCCGTCGCTTCGGGGCCGACCGACAGGCGCTCGACGGTCTCGCGGCCGAACTGCTCGCGAACGGCGTGTGCGGCGCGCTTCGGGGCGAAGGCCTCCGTCTCGTGAAGCGTCAGCGCCGCGTCGATGCGCTCGCGGACCGTCCCCAACAGGTCGTCGTCCGTCCGGCTGTCGGGGCCGGGCAGCACCTCGACGGGATCGAACCGGTAGAGTTCGGTCAGCGCGGCGTCGGTGTCCGCGGCCTCGGCGACGAGAAAGCGCCCCGTCGTCACGTCGGCGAAGGCGAGGCCGTAGCGCGGATCGGAGCCGGAGCCGCCGTCGACCACCGCCGCGAGGTACTGCGCGTCGGCGTCGCTCGTCTCGAGCAACGTCCCTGGCGTGACGACCCGCTGGATCTCGCGCGCGTGGCCCGATTCGGTTTCGTACTGGTCGGCGACGGCGACCCGGTAGCCGCGCTCGACTAAGGCCTTGAGATACGGCGTTAGATCGTCTAACGGCACGCCGGCCATCGGATAGGACGAGCCGTGCGAGGACTTCTGGGAGACCTTGAGATCGAGTTCGTCGCTGACGGTCTCCGCGTCCTCGCCGAAGAACTCGTAGAAATCCCCACACTGCATCGCCAACAGCTCCGCGTCGGTGCCCTCCTTGAGCGAGAAGAACTCGCCGACGATGCCCGTCGCCTCTGTCATACTCGGAGCCTGGCTTTCCATCACAAAAACCCTGCGGGATCCGTAGTGGAAGTGATCGAAACCGAACGCAGGACACCTGTCGAGTGGACGAGATCTCTTCGAGCGGAACTGACCGGAAACGCCCACCCGGGATAGCGCCCGAATCACTCCCCAAAGAATCTCGCCTCTCCTCTCTCGTCCACAACCGTGACCGCCCCTTCTAACGGTTAGTATCGTCTTTCCCAAACCAATTCATTTAGGAAAATATATGTAACATCTACGAGTTTCACTCGTATGTCCCTCCGTACGCGGCGGCAAACTCTACTGTTGATGGGCGGTGGTCTCCCTATGGTACTCGCTGGTTGTTCCGGCCGCGAGAGTTCCACAGTAGATACCCGTTTGATGCAACTTCAGGCGATCAATCATGAATCTGACGCGTATAGTCTCTCTGTTGAAATAACTGAGAGCGGTGAGGCGGTATACGAGAGGGCGGTCGAAATCCCGTCAGCTGCGGATGAATCGACTGGATTAGGAGACGGTAAGTGGAGCGGAGTAGCGTTTGAGGGCTATCCGACAGAGCCAGGTTCGTATATTTTACACACGTGGCGAGGTGATCAATCCAAGGAAGATGCCGTAACTCTTGATTTCGCTGCGTACGATCAGGAATGTGTTCAGGTGCGGGTATATATTGGTGATGCACGAGGAGACAGTGGAGCTGCACTCAGTATCTGGAGATCATTTGACTGTTCCACCGTCGACTGATCTTGGGGGAACTGACCGGCCGCTACGTTCCTTCATTGACTGGGAACACGCTCTCTTCGAAGGAACGAACTCGGATCGAAAAATTTCCCACTTTCAAATACGTTTTCGGTGAAAAGTTCACCGGAAAACGACCCGAACAGCCCGATCAGTACCCGAGACGGGATCGGTGTCGAGTTAATACAGCGACCCGCCGAGCGGGACATCCACATCCCGATCCGGTTCGACCAGCACCGGGAACTCGTCCTCGTCGGGGACGCCGACGGTCAGCGCCTCGGATTTGAACCCCGCGATCCGCACCGAGCCCAAGTTCGTCGCACACAGCACCCGCCGGCCCTCGAGTTCGGACGGCTCGTAGTGGTGATCGAGTTGTGCTGCGGACTGAATCTCGCCGTGGTCCTCGCCGAGGGTGATCCACAGTTTGGTCATCTTCGGTTTGTTCGCCTCGGGGAACGGTTCGGCCTCCAGTACCTCGCCGACACGAATCTCGACGTCGAATGGACTCTCGACCATGCGCAGTGCTATCGTCCGCCCGGAGAATGAGCGTTCGGTTTCCGGTAGTCTTGCGGACCGCAGCGAGGCGTCCGGACCGCGGACTCACGCGAGCAGTTCGTCGGCCAGCAGCGACAGGCTCTCGTCCTCGGCGGCCGCCGCGTCCGGCACCGCCAGCATGACCGTCTCGATTCCGGCGTCGACGTACGCATCGAGGCGCTCGCGGATCTCCGCCGGCGTCCCCGTCGGTGCCGTCTCGACGTAGCCGGAGAGGAAGAACTCCCGGGGCTCGCTCGGCTCGTCAGGGAGGAACTCGTCCGCGAACGCTGTTCGCTTGCGTTCCGCATCCGCAGTCGTCTCGCCGACGAAGACGAACAGTTCGGCGGACTTGCGGATCTCGTCGTACCGCGCGTCGTCCTCGCAATGGCCTCGCAGTACGTCGAGTTTCTCCCGAAATCCCTCGGGCGAGAGGGTCCCGAAGTTCCAGCCGTCGGCCAGCTCGGCCGTGTACCGGAGGGTGAACTCCTCGCCGCCGCCCCCGATCCAGATCGGCGGGTGCGGGTCCTGAACCGGCCGCGGCTCGCAGAACGCGCCCTCGAGTTCGATATCGAGATGCTCGCCCTCGTGGCTGTAGCGCTCCGCGGTCCACAGCCCCCGTAGAATCTCGACCGTCTCGGCGAGCCGCCGGAGCCGCTCTGCCGGCGGCTCCCTGAACTCGTAGCCGAACCGGTCGTACTCGTCACCGTACCAGCCCCCGCCCAGGCCGAGGTCGAGTCGGCCGTCGCTGATCCGGTCGACCGTCGCCGCCATCTTCGCCAGCAGCGCGGGCTGCCGGTAGGACTGGCTCGTGACGAGCGTGCCGACGCGGATTCGCTCGGTCGCCTCGGCGACGGCGCTGAGCGTCGTCCAGCACTCGTGGGCCCCGCGACGCGGGTCGCCGATCCACGACTGGAAGTGGTCCTCGAGCCAGACCGCGTCGTAGCCGAGCGATTCGGCCCGAATCGCCGTCTCGCGGACCGCGTCGATCTCGGTCCCGTACTGGGGGAGGATAACGCCGACGTCGAGTTCGGTCGCCGTCTCGACCGCGGCGCCGGGTGCGCTCATCGGCGCACCTCCGAACCGAGCGTGACGACGCGCTCGGCGAGGGTCGCGGGATCGTCCGCGAGCAGTTTCGTCACCGCCTCCTTGCCGACCGCCCCGCGGTCGATCACGGCCGCCGGCGGTTCCTCTCGGTCGCCGAACGCCTGCCGCGCGCCCCACCCCATCGTCTCGCCCTCCTCGTCGGCCGTCGGCTCGTCGGCGCGGTCGTACTCGGCGCGCTCCCAGCCGAGTTCGTCGAGCGCCGCCTCCACGTCCGCGCCGAACCGGCAGTTGACGGCGAACCGGAGGTCGGGGCTGAACTCGCGGGCGGCGAGGAGAAAGCGGGCGACGTGGCTCGATGCGCCGAACCGAACGCCGCGGTTGGGCTGGATTCCCGACAGCGTGCGCGTGATTCGGCCCTCGACGGCGGCCGTCTCGTCGACCGCTTCGGCGTAGGGGGTCGCCCCGACGACGTTCATCCCGACCTCCGGGACGAGTTCGGAGACGGAGGCGTCGACGAGTCGGTCGACGATGGTTTGCACTTCCTCGCTCGTCGCCTCCCGGGCGGCCGCGTTTCGCAATTCGACGGCGTGGTTGACCGCTCCGTCGCCCTCTCCGACGTCGTAGGCGTAGCGCACCGCCCGAACGAGAAAATCGGTCGAGCCGCCGACGGCCGTCTCGAGGTCGTCCCCCGTCGCCAGGCGGGCTGCGATCGCCGCCGACAGCGCACAGCCGGAGCCGTGGGTCGCCGTCGTGTCGATGCGCGGGTGTTCGAACGTCGTGGTGCCCGCGTCGGTGACGAGCACGTCTCGAACAGTCTCGCCGGGAACGTGTCCGCCCTTGACGAGCGCCGCGTCGACGCCGAGTTCGCGAATCCTCTCGCCGGCCTCGCGGGCGCTCTCCTCGCCCGTCACCGCGATGTCCGTCAGCACCTCGGCTTCGTCCGCGTTCGGCGTCGCGAGCGTCGCTTCCGATAAGAGGTCCTCGTAGGCCCGTTCGGCCTCGGGTTCGAGTAACCGATCCCCCGAGGTCGCGACCATCACGGGGTCGACGACCAGCGGGAACGCGAACGAACTCGCGCGCTCGGCGACGGTCTCGACGAGTTCGGTCGTCGCGAGCATGCCCGTTTTCGCGGCACCGACGTCGAAGTCGCCGGCGACCGCCCCGATCTGGGCGTCGACCTCCTCGGCGGGGAGGGCGAACGAGCGCTCGACGCCGCGGGTGTGCTGGGCGGTGACGGCGGTGATCGCCGACGTGCCGAAGACGCCGTGGGCGGTCATCGTCGCGAGGTCGGCCTGGATGCCGGCCCCGCCGCCGGAGTCGCTGCCCGCGATCGTCAGCGCGACGGGGCGACCGTCGGGTGCTGGAGTTCTCATAGCCGGGGGTATTCGCTGGTTATACAAATCGATAGTGGTCCGAAACCCGGCCGGATCGATGAACTCGGTGGACGGATGGAGTGAGACGTCATCGGTCGGCTCGACGACTCGGAAGCGGTTCAGTCTGTGCTACTCACTTGCAAGCTCCGCGTAGGCCGCCCACGACGGATCGGTGCGCGGATGCGCGAGTCGTTCGCCATCGACCGCGACCCCGGTCCCCGATTCGACGCGGCCGATGTCCGCGACGACGGTCCCTCGGTCTTCGAGCGCCGTTCGCACCGCGTCGACGCCGTCCGGGTCGACCGCGACGACGAGCGAGCCGCAGCTGGTCATCGCCCAGGGATCGAGTTCGAGGAGTTCGCAGACCTCGGAGACGCCGGGGCGCACCGGCACCGCCTCCCGGTCGACCACGAATCGGGCGTCGGCACCCGCCGCCATCTCGTTCAGCGCGCCCGCGAGCCCGCCCTCGGTCACGTCGTGCATCGCGGTGACCGGTCCCGCCGCGGCCGCCGTAAGCGCGTCCCTGACCGCGTAGACCTCGTCAAGGCGGTCCCGCGCGTCGGCGATCACCTTCTCTGGGAGATCCAACTGGTCGCCGAAGAGGGTGCTGAGGAGGCCGACCGCCTCCACGGCCGGTCCGGTCGTCAGGAGGAGCCGATCGCCGACGCGCGCGCCGTCGGGACGGACGACCGCGTCGTGCTCGCCGACGCCCATCGCGGTCGCCGCGCCGACCCACGGGTGAGACGGGTCGGAGTACCGGGCCGTGTGCCCCGTCACGACGCTCACGCCCAGGTCGAGACACTCCTCATGGATCGTCTCCCAGACGGTCGCGAACTCGTCGTCGGCCATCGTCTCGGGGAGGGTGAAACAGATCGAGAGGTGCGACGGCGCGACGCCGCTGACGGCCACGTCCGCGAGCACGAGATCGAGCGCGAACCGGGCCGCGCGCTCGAAGCCGAGCGCCGGCGGGATCGAGAGCGGGTCCGTCGCCGTGACGAGCGCCCGTCCACCCACGTCCAGCACGCCGAAATCGACGCCGTGAGTCGGCCCGATCACGACATCGTCCCGAGACGCACCCAGGTTCGGCGCGATCCGTTGCTCGAAGAACTCGCGGTCGATTTTCCCGAGGTCGGTCATACGCAAACCAGCCGGCCGACCGGCCTTCAGCGTACTGATCGCCGACGTGCACGCCCGCCCCGGACGAGTTCTCGCTGCCGACGCGAACCGTTTCCGTTCGTCCACGAGTCCGACACGCGGCGTAACCACCGACGGTTCACTCGCGCCGAACAGGAAACCGCAACCGGTTTCTGCAAACAGTGAAACCGATCCCCGCCAAAGAGCGTGTGAATGGCGTACTCGCTCCCGTCGCCGACTCGGTCCGACCTCGAGTTCTCGACCAGCGAACTCTCGGGTGCGCTAGGTGATTCGGTTACCGTTCTGCCGCTGCTGGTCGCCCTCGCCGCAACGACGACCGTCTCGCTGCCCCACGTGCTCGTCGGGTTCGGCGTCTTCCAGATCGTCTGGGGGCTGTACTACGGCTTGCCGCTCTCCGTCGAGCCGATGAAAGCGCTGATCGGACTCGCGATCGTCGGGTCGCTTTCCTACGCCGAACTCGCGGCGGCCGGGCTGCTCGCCGGCGTCGTCCTGCTCGGCGTCGGTTCGCTCGGCTTCGTCGGCCGCCTCCAGCGCGTCGTCGGCGAACCCGTGATCCGCGGCGTCCAACTCGCCGTCGCCCTGCTCCTGTTCGAGGCCGCCGTCGACCTCTCGGTCGGCGCGCCCGGCGTGGCCGCCGCCGGCCTCGCCGTCGTCGGCGCGCTCGCCCTCGCGGGCTACCGGCAGTCGAGCGTCCTCGTCGTCCTCGCGCTCGGCGGCGTCGCCGCGGTCCTCGCCGCCGGCGTTCCGACGCCCCGCGTTCCCGCAGCCGAACTCTTCCCCGCCGGTCCGCCGACGCTCTCCGCCGCGGCGATCGAGGGTACCGTCGCCCAACTCGGGATGACGGTCGGCAATGCAGCTATCGCGACCGCGCTACTCTGTGGCGACCTCTACGACCGGGACATCTCCGCCGACAGGCTCTCACAGAGTATGGGCGTCACCTGTCTCGCGGCGATCCCGTTCGGCGGCGTTCCGATGTGTCACGGCAGCGGCGGCCTCGCCGGCAAGTACGCCTTCGGCGCGCGAACCGCCGGCGCGAACGTCCTGCTCGGCCTGGGATACGTCGCCCTCGCCCTCGTCGCGACCGGCGCGCTGCTGGCCGCGTTCCCGGTCGCCCTGCTCGGCGTCTTGCTCGTCGTCGTCGCGATCGAACTCGGCCGCGCGGCGTTCGACCCGATCTCCGCCGCGGACACCCGTGCACTCTGCCTCGTCGTCGGCGTCGGGATCGTCGGCCTCGCGGCGAACGTCGGCGTCGCGTTCGTCCTCGGTGCCGTCGCGTTCTGGCTGTTGTCGCGTTACGCGTGATACGGTCTGCTGTAACGATTTACCGGCGCAACCGCAGGACGGGCGCGGTTGCGACGGAAATGACTTACAGCAGTCCGTATGAATCGTCCCCAAACGCGGCGCGAAACCGGGCGCGAAAACCCGGGCGACTTTTCTCCCGATAGGACAAACCACCGCCGATGACCACCACCTGGGGCGACCTCTTCGACCGCGGAGCGACCTACGACGTCGACCTCGACCGGATCCGTACGACCGCCGACGAACTGGACGACCATCCGGCGTCGAGTTCGGGTGAGCGGGATGACTGATCCCGATCCGGACTCCGACCCCGATCAGACATCCGCGCAGCCGAACCCCGCCCGTATCGCCGCCGATCCCGCGGTTCTCGCCGCCGATCTGCTGCTCGACGGCGACGCCCGCAGGGCGCTGGATCACGTCCGCCGCCACTCCTGGATCGACCTCGTCGCGAGCGATCACCTGCTCGCGGCGACCGAACGCCTCGTCGCCGCCCTCGCCGACCCCGACCTCGCGGCCGACCATCGGGCGCGCCTCGAAGCCGATCGCGTTCCCGTCGACCACCCCGCCGACGATCACCCGGCGCTCGCCTCGGCCTACCGCGGCGAGGCGGCGCACCTGCTCTCCTACGACGAGTCACTGAACTCGGCGGCCGCCGGACTCTCCATGCAGCCGCGACTCTCGCTCAGCGTGCGGACTCCCGACGCCTTCGCGACGGTGTTCGATCCCGAGAACCTCTATCCGGCGGTCGAAGGCGGTTCGTATCCGGGGCCGGACCGCGACCCGCGGGAATAACAGCCATCGGTAACACGAGTTCGTCGTTCAGGGTGGGCACGAAACTGAAACCCTCGAACGGAGAAATCGGGAAGTCCGTGGGCGGAGCGATTCGAGAAGTACGCGTGCGGATCGATCGTTGGTTTCAGTAGCGCGTTCTCGGCGAGGAGTCGACGTGCGATCGAAAACAGAAACAGTATTGACAATTAGGTAAACGATCATCGTATGAGCGGTCGAGTTGGGCTGTCGACGTGGTTCCCGGATCGACCCCCGACGTGGGGAGATGTCAGCATGATCGGAGTCGGCCTCGTGCTCCTCCTCACGAACGTTCCGCTTCGACGGCCACTGTCGTGGCAGGCGGTCGGCGTCGGATTCGTCGCGGTCCTCCTCGCACTCGGACCGGGGGCCAACACGGGGCTCGCGGCGTCTCTCGGCCGGTGGTTCCGAGGGATCGGAATCGACGGCCGGATGGCCGTCATCCTGCTGTATTGTTGTGCGTTGGCCCTCCTCTTCGCATTCGTTCCGTTACGGCTGGCCTTCCTTATGCACGCCTTTCTCGGCGGGATTCTGGCGAACACGCTGTACGCCGTCGCCTACGTGGTGTGGGCCAGAGTGGGACGTGGATGGCGGGTCGATCAGGCGGACACTGACTGATGGGGACAGGTCTGAGAGAGCATTCGGGAAGGTATCGTGAAACGAGACGACGGCGCGTACACGACCGCCCGACTACTGATCGGCGTACCACGCCGTAAACGCCGCCAGCGCCCGCCCCCGATGTGAAATAGCGTTCTTCTCTTCGACGTCCATCTCGGCCAGCGTCTGCCCGTTGAACTCGAAGATCGGATCGTAGCCGAAGCCGCCGTCCCCGCGCGGCGAGACGATGGTCCCGGCAAGCGTTCCCTCGAACGTTTCCGTCCGATCGCCGTCCGTGAACCCGAGAACCGTCTTGAACCGTGCCCTGCGGTCGTCCTCCGACTCGACGAGTCGCCAGAGGCGCTCGACGCCGACCGTGTCCTCGACGTACGCCGAGTACGGCCCCGGGAAGCCCCCGAGCGCGTCGACGAACAGCCCCGTGTCGCCGACCAGAATCGGGCCGCCGCCCTCGAGTTCAGCGAACGCTTCTTCCGCGCCGCGAATCGCGATGGCTTCGAGCGAGTCGCTCTGGATTTCCGTGTAGTCGTAGGGCACCTGCTCGACGGTGGTGATCCCCTCGAGATAGGACTGGGCCTCGCGCGCCTTCCCGTCGTTACCGGTGACGAACCGAATGGCCATATTCGAGGCAGCGGTCGCCGCGGGAATATAGCCGTCGGTTGCGCCCGCTGCGGGTCACACTGGTGTCTGACGGGCAACCGACCGCTCGAACCGACACGAGTAGACCTCGAAACGGGACGACCGTGAGAGCGAAATCGAACGCACAGACGCCCCGCTCACGAGCGGTGTGACAGTACTACCCTACCACTACATAGTCACCGGAGAACCGAGAGAACCGACGTGTGCGACTGAACTCGCCGCTCAGTGATCGTCGTCGACGATGACTTCGACGGGTTCGTCTTCCTGCGCTTCGGCGTCCGCGGACGACCCCTGCTCCTGTTGCCACAGCAGCGCACCGGCGACAACGACGACGATCCACGAGCGCCAGTTCGCGAGATTCAGCGTGTAGCCGACGCCGAAGGGCTTCTCGACGAGCATTCCCTCGCCCGGCTGCCAGTACGACGAGAGCATGCGACCGATGCTCGGCCGTTCGAAGTTGTACGGTACTCCGAGAATCTCACCGGAGGTCGGTTTGTCTGCCATGCCCACCAGTACGACCTCCCGTATTAAGAGTATTGTGTGCTCGCCTCGATTATGGAAATTGGTCTCTCTCGCGCGTTGATCACTCCGCCCCCGCTCGCGCACGCCCGTCAGGACGAGATACGTGCTTACAGGCCGCCTCGAGTCCCACGAGGACTCCCTCCCGCATCGTCTCGAGTGCCATACTCGGCTCGCCCTCATCGCGGGCCGCCGCCTGTTCGTGCGAGAGCGGAACGTGCACGAAGCCGGCGCCGAACTCGTGGTTCGTAGCCGCCGTCTCCGAAACGTGACGAGCGGTATACAGCAAATTGTTACAGAGATGCGTGCCGGCGTCGGTCGACAGCCTCGTCGGTACTCCGGCGTCCCGCATTGCCGCCTTCATCGCCCGAAGCGGCAGCGTCGCAAAATACGCCCCAGGCCCGTCCGCGACCACGGGATCGTCGACCACGCGCCGCTCGTCGTTGTCCGGCACGCCGGCCGAACTCGTATCGCGGAGATTGATCCCGACGCGTTCGAGCGACAACGCGGGCCGGCCGGCGGCCAGTCCGAGCGCACAGACGAGTTCAGGGTCGTGTTCGTCGATCGCAGCGGTGAGTTCGGCCGCCGCGCGATCGAAGACGACCGGCAGTTCGCGGCCGACGATCGTGTACGTCTCGCGGTCGAGCCCGTCGAGTCGCGTTGCCAGTTGCGAGGCGGGATTCGCGCTGAACTCGCCGAAGGGTTCGTAGCCGGTGAGCAGGACGGTGGGGTCTGCGGTGTCGGGTTCCGTGTCGGCGGTCATCAGTTGCGGAACTCTCGGCGTCGCCACAATAGTGCCAGGGTCTCGGCAGTCAGTTGTCGGGCCCCGGTGTCGACCAGGCCGGCACCGGTCACGAACAGTCTCGATGCGGTCGCTCGAAGGCGGCCCAACTCAGGTGTACCGTCCCCGACCCTCGACATCTCGAAGCCGTTCGAGCACCCGTTCGTCACCGACATCGCGGTATCCCTCGCGGACGGCGTCCCGAAGCGGCTCGGGGTCGTCCGCGGTGCCGACGAGACTCTGATCGAAGACGTGCAGATCCATCGCGTAGTCCTCGACGTGGTCGGTGTGATAGCCCAGTCCGAAGTCGATGAGGTACGTCCGATCCGCGTTCACCCTGACGTTTCGCGTCGTCGGATCGCCGTGGACGAATCCCGCCTCGTGCAATCGTGCGAGGTGGCGGCCGACATCGCGGACGTACGCGACCCCGCGGTCGCTACCGAGTTCGTCGCGGAGATCAGCCGCGCCGACGAACTCGAGTTCGAGTCGCGCCTCCCGCGAATCGACATCCGAGAGCACCGGCGTGGGGACGCCCTCGCGACGCGCGAGGTTCGTCAGCCGGGCCTCGAGGGTCGTCCGCTCGCGGCGGAGACGGTCGTCGAGGTTCGGGTGGCGGTACGTCTTCGGCTTGCGGCGTTTGCGCACCCGCCCCGTTGCGGGATCGAGGTCGACGAGCGCCTCGGCACCGCGGACCTGATCGTCGCGAGAAGCGCCGCGTCCGGGGGCGAGTTCGGGTTCCTCGCCCTGCTCGCGGGTCCTTCCGTCACCGCTTGCGGTTTCGAGGTCCTCGCTTCGCTCGGACCCCCCTCGCCACGTGACCGGTACCTGATCGGGGCGGAAGTTCGGATCGACCCGCGAATCCTCGAGCGCGAGCGTGTCGCCGGCCGCGTACATCTTTGCGCCGAGGACGGCGATCATCCCAGCGTTGTCCCGCAGGAATCGCGGCTCGGGCGCGTGAAAGTCGGCTCCGCGCTGCTCGCACATCGACGCGAGCATCTCGCGCAGGCGGGCGTTCTGTCCGACACCGCCGCCCAGCACGAGTTCGTCGCTGCCGGTCAGCGAGAGCGCGCGCTCTGCCACCTCGGTCAGCATGGCGAAGATGGTCTCTTGGAGCGAGTAGCAGATATCTGCGACCGCCACACCGTCGTCGTAGCGCTGCTTTGCGGCGCTCATGATCCCCGAAAACGAGAAGTCCATTCCCTTGACGACGTAGGGGAGATCGATGAACTCGCCGTCCTCCGCGGCCGCCTCGACCTTCGGCCCGCCGGGGTGGGACCAGCCGACGTGGCGGGTGAACTTGTCGATCGCGTTGCCGACGCCGGTGTCCATCGTCTCTCCGAGGACGCGGTAGCGGCCGTTGCGGTAGGCCAGCAGGTGGGCGTTTGCGCCGCTGGCGTTGAGACACACGGGCGAGTCGAAGTCGGCGGTGTGGCGGCCGATCTCGAGGTGGGCCACCATGTGATTCACGCCGACGAGTGGGACGCCAAGCGATTGGCTCAGCGCCCGCGCGGCCGTTCCGACGGTTCGCAGACAGGGGCCGAGCCCGGGACCGCGGGAGAAGGCGACGGCGTCGACCGGCGGCTCCGAGTCGGGGCCGTCGAACGTCTCGCGGGCATGGTCGAGTGCCCGTTCGACCACCGCCGGAATCGCGTCGTGCATGTGCTCTGCTGACTCGCGGGGATGAATCCCGCCGCTTTCCGGCTCGTAGGCGTCGGTTTCGATAAAAACGTCGTCGGTCTCGGCGTCGAAGACGGCCGCACTGGCCGCCCAGGCGGTGCCTTCGATGCCGAGTACTCGCGGGGCTGAACTCGGACTCACGACTCAGCGGTGCTCGTCGTTAGGCCCACTCGGTGTAGCCGCACTTGCCACAGTGCTTGCGGTCGCCGTGGTCGGCGAGGAAGACGTCGCCACAGCGGGGACACTGCTCGCCCTCGATGCTGCCGTCGTCGCCGTAGAGTTCGTAGCGCGCCATTTATGCTTCCTCCGGATCAGCGTCTGCCTCGGCCTCTTCCTCGACGCCGATCTTGTTTCGCTCGAGCATGTGTTCCTGCTCGACGTCGCGGGCGTGGTCTGCGGTGTCGTAGACCTTGGCCTCGCCGACGGTCTTTCGCATCCCGAACTTGGTTTCGAGTTTGCGGATGACGACCTCGTCGGCGTCCTTGTTCAGTTTCGCTGCGAGGCTGTCACGAACCTGGAGTCGCTCCGGGGTTGCGTCCTCGTGGGTTAGTTCGAACGTCACGTCCGTCCGGTGCAACATGGGGTTCTCCGATTCGGAGATGATGTCGACGTCCATGATATCACTCAGTTACCCTACTATCCCCGTGTAGCGCCTAAAAGGATTTCGAAGCGACCAGTGACTGCCGCTCGGCCGACCCACCCTGGATAAGGTCCTTGCAGTCGCTTTTATCGAGCACTGGGCGGCCGAGGAGACGATGGCGTTCGGTTTTCCACCTCTCGACTAGGGGGAAAGACGTGTTATCTGTCTGGTGTAACCGGGTACCGAATGCCCTCCAGAAGACGCCTCCTCGGCGGAGTCGGCACAACGGCCGCGATCCTGCTGGGACCTCCGCGAGCGCTGGTGTCGCTGTTCGAACACCGGCGCAATAGCGGGCTGGTCGCGGGCCGTCAAAGCCGTAGCTACGCTTTGACCACTGCCAGTCCCTGCGGCGTCTGGGTGGCGGCTTCCGACGGCCACTCGATGTCGACCCGCTCCCATCGGTCCCCGAAGTCAGCGGTGACGAACAGCCCTCGATTGTTTACGCCGTAGACGGTGTCGTCGTCGCCTGTCGTCGCGAAGACGGTCCGGACGACGCCGTCGCCGGTCGGAAGGTCGTGGTCGTCGAGGCGTACCCATTCGTTCCCGCCGTCACCGTCGCCGGAACCCAGTTTTCGATAGACGTACGACTCGGCGCGGCTGGCGGTGTGGGCCGTCGACGCGCCGCTCGCGCTCGAAACCAACACTTGGTCCGGATCGGCGGGGTTCGGGACGACGCTCCAGCAGTAGCGGTGGCCGAGCCCCTCCTGGGGATGGGCCCAGTGCTCGCCACCATCATCGCTTTCGGCGTAGCCATCGCCGGCCGCCGCGTAGAGTCGGCCCTCCCGATCGGGATGCGTCGCCAGGCTGTGATTATCCAGCCGCGAGCCGTCGGGTCGCTCGTGCCACGTCTCGCCGCCGTCGGTGCTGTAGACGAACGCGCCCGCCTCGATGCCAACGTAGAGGCGATCCGGATCGAACGGATCGACCTCGAGCCAGCGGACGTGGTGCGTGTGGGGTTGCGGCGGGAAGTACCACTCCGATTCCGACGGCAGGTCGATCAGTCCGCCGAGTTCAGTCCAGGAGTCGCCGCCGTCCCTGCTACGGTAGACGCGGCTGGGTTCGGTACCGGCGTAGAGCACGGCCGGATCGTGCGGGCTCATCGCGAGCGACATGACGGCTTCGCTCGCGAACACGTCGTCGGTTTCGAGTCGGTCGAACGTCTCGCCGCCGTCCGTGCTTCGAAAGAGACCGCGCTCGAACGTGCCGACGAACAGTCGGTCTGGCGCGTCGGGGGAGGCGGCGACGCACTGGAGTTCGTGGCCGGAGAGCCGGGCGGTCGTCGTCCGGTTGGCGTTCGTTTCTGCCACCGTTCTCTGCGTGCCCGTTTCCGACGCGGTGGCTGCGTTCGACGCGGCCGAGAGCCGTGACGAAGACTGCGCTGCAGCGTCACTCGTACAGACGAGAAGCCGATCCCGAAGGGCGATAGCGATACGCATACACTGTCGTAGGCGTTCGATCCTCAAACGAGTCGCGGTGCGCTCGCATGCACGACCCGGCTACTCGACGGTAAACAGTTCCTCGTCGAGTTGCACTCCGCCCAACCCGCACTCGAGCGCCCCGAACGCGAGAATTAGCGAGGTCCCGAGCGCGAGGCAGGCGATGAGCGCTCCCCAGACGCTCGGCGCAGTCAGCAGTTGCAGGAAGCCAACTGAACTCGCTGCGACCGACAGGACGGCCAGTCCGATTGCAGCGACTCGCGGCCAACCGACCGTCATAACGCCGAGCGCGATACGATCGCGGAGCCCGGCGACAAGCAGTGTGAGGCCGCCGAATGCGAGCCACCCGATCAGAAACAGATCGATCGTCGTCGTCGGGCCGCCGAGCGCGAACAATCCGGCGACGACCGCAAGCGTCACTACCCCGCACATACCGAGTCGCCGTCGAAGCGAGTTCATCGTAAGTATCGACATTCGACGTTCTTCATCCGTCTTTGTAGTCGACCTCGGTAATCGTTCGGATTTCGCGGCGGTGCACGAGACGGCGTAGAGCGCGGCATCAGACGGACTGCTAGCAGTCAGTGCCGGCACAGCTGCGCCCCGTCCTGGGTAGCGCCGGGAAATCGGTACAGCAGACCGTCTCAGTCGTCATCCATCGGTGCCGAAACCGGCTCGACGCGCTCGCCGCGCGGTCCGTCGAGTTCAACGTCGGGCAACAGGTCGCGCAGGTAGTGTCCGGTGTGGGAGTCATCGAGTCGGGCCACGTCCTCGGGGGTGCCCGTGGCGACGACGTTGCCGCCGTCTTCACCGCCCTCGGGGCCGAGGTCGATGATGTGATCGGCGTTTTTCACGAGGTCGAGTTCGTGTTCGATGACGGCGACGGTGTTGCCGTTGTCGGTCAGCCGGTGGAGCACGTCGACGAGTTTGCGCTCGTCGGCCGAGTGCAGGCCGGTCGTCGGCTCGTCGAGCAGGTACAGCGTCTCCCCGGAATCCTTCTTGCCGAGTTCTTCCGCGAGCTTGATTCGCTGGGCCTCCCCGCCCGAGAGCGTCGTCGAGGGTTGGCCGAGTTTCATGTAATCAAGCCCGACGTCCTGCAGCAATTTGAGGCGGCGGCGGATCTGGCTCGAGGACTCGAAGAACTCGTAGGCCTCCTCGACGCTCATGTCGAGCACGTCGGAGATGGTCTTGCC